>NZ_JAJQPD010000002.1 GCF_021228295.1 Agromyces humatus | reverse complement strand
GCAGAGGAGGTCGCGATCCCCGAACTCGCTGCGGCATAATCACAAACAGCTGATCCCGCACGGTGTCGAGAAACTCCACCACACAGCGGGACGTCACCGAAGTTGTGTGCTCTTCACCAAACAAGGAGGCCGCGAACTCGCCGATCGTTGTCGATCTCCGACATGGCGGCGACCCTGATGCTCGTCGACTTCCGCTCGGCCGCCTGATGACGGGTGTTCAGAAGTCGATCGTGTCACCCGGTTCGAGCGGGAGGTATTCGCCGCCTCCCTGCTCGGTCGCCCAGGCGAGCCGCGTGTTCGACAACGCCTTTCCGGCTTGCGAGAGCAGCATCTCGTGCGTCGGGAAGGCGCGACGCGGCGCGACCGCCTCGACATAGTCCATGGCCTCGCTGATCTTCATCCATGGTGCCGCCGCTGGTGCCGCGAGTACCTCGACCGCGACGCCCTCGGGTAGCGCGAACGAGTCGCCCCCGTAGTACAGCGCGTCGTTCACGAGCACGCCGACGTTGTCGATGACCGGGATCGACCGGTGGATGACCGCGTGCTTCCCGCCGAAGAATCGCAGTCGGAACGGTCCGGCCTCGACCTCGTCTCCGGCGTCGACGACCTCGACATCGAAGTCGGATGCCGCAGCCGCGACCCCCGCCGGACCGAATATCCGTACCGCCGTGTTCGCCTCGAGGATGCGACGGAGTTGGTCGGGAGTCCAATGGTCGTCGTGCTGATGGGTGATGACGACGGCCGCGGCGCCCGCGGACTCGGTGATCGGCGTCGTGAACTTGCCGGGGTCGATGAAGAGCAGGTCGCCCGAGTCCTCGATGACGAGGGCGGCGTGTTCGAGTTTCGTGAGGCGCATGCCTCGAGCCAACACCCGCGCGGCGACGCGGCGCAAGCCGTTGCCGGGCGCGGTCCCGCGTGCCTGCCAGAATCGCACCATGTCGCAATCGCCGAAGCGCCTCGTCGTCGCCGTGAACCCTGCGGCGTCGTTCGGGCGCAATCGGTGGGTCGGTGCAGCCGTCGTCGAGCGGCTCATCGCCGAGGGCTACGAGGTGTCGATGCTGCGCGAGGCGAACTTCGAGCTGCTGCGACGCGAGGCCGAGTCCGCGGTCGCGCAGGGCACTGACGGCGTCGTGGTGGTCGGCGGTGACGGCATGGCGTCGCTCGGCGTCAACCTCGTCGCCGAGACCGGGATCCCACTCGGCATCGTCGCGGCGGGCACCGGAAATGACCTCGCACGAGGCCTCGGCCTGCCGTTCGACGATCCCGCGGCGGCCATCGACGCGCTCGTCGACCGCCTCCGGCTTCCGTCGCGCCGTATCGATGCGGGGCTCATCCGCCATGGCGTGGGCTCGACGTGGTTCGCGTGCGTGGTCTCGGCGGGTTTCGACGCGGTCGTCAACGAGCGCGCGAACCGGATGTCGCGCCCGCGGGGGCCGAGTCGTTACACGCTCGCGATGCTCCGCGAACTCGCGACGTTCCGCCCGCGGCGGTACACGCTGACGATCGACGGCGCACGGCGCGAGCAGCGGGCGATGCTCGTGTCGGTCGCCAACAACTCATCGCTCGGCGGCGGCATGCGCATCGTGCCGCACGCCGACCTCGCCGACGGGTTGCTCGACGTGTTCATCGTGCATCCGCTCTCGCGAGCGCAGCTCATCGCCGTGTTCCCCAAGGTCTTCGCCGGCACGCACGTCGACCACCCCGCGGTCGAGTTCCTGACCGGGCGACAGGTCGTGATCGAGGCCGACGACGCCATCGCCTACGCCGACGGCGAGCGCATCGGCAAGCTCCCGATCGAGATCGAAGTCGTTCCCGGTGCGGTCGCGGTGTTCGGCTGACGACGACGGATGGTCCGGGGTGCGTCGATTTTGCGGAGGCAGCGGGCCTGTGTCATACTCTTCAAGTTGTCGATTCGGCCCCATCGTTTAGCGGCCTAGGACACCGCCCTCTCACGGCGGCAGCGCGGGTTCAAATCCCGCTGGGGTCACGCATGTGATTTCCGACAACACCTGAATGCCCTCGCTCCGGCGAGGGCATTCGGCGTTTCGGGGCGGGTCTCGCCCGCGACATCCGCCGCGATGCCGACGCGCGCTCAGCGCACCGTCTCGTTCCCGTGCTCAGCGCACACCCCGTGGCGTCGGATAGACTCGCGGATGCGAAGGGGAGTATCCCGCGGGGCAAGCGCCTCGACCCACGATCGTCAATACGAGCGCCGCTGTCGGCGCTCCGGTCGCGGGGGCCGTCACGGCGGAGCTGGGAGAGACTTTCGGACCTCCGCCGTCCCCGAATCCCCGAAAGGCTCCCTGTGCTCGAACTTCCCGTCTGGTTCGAAGTCGGATCGCTCGTCGTTCTGACCCTGATCCTCATCGCCGATCTGCTGCTCGTCATCAAGCGCCCGCACATCCCGTCGTTTCGCGAGTCGACCCTCTGGGTCGTCTTCTACGTGGTGCTCGCGCTCATCTTCTCCGTGCTGATGCTCGTGTTCGCGGGCGGCGAGTTCGCGGGGCAGTTCATCGCCGGTTGGCTGACGGAGTACAGCCTCTCGATCGACAACCTCTTCGTGTTCGTCATCATCATGGCGCGATTCTCGGTACCGAAGAAGATGCAGCAGGAGGTGCTCATGGTGGGCATCCTGCTCGCGTTGCTCTTCCGAGGCATCTTCATCCTGCTCGGCGCGCAGCTCATCGAGAACTTCAGCTGGGTCTTCTACATCTTCGGCGCCTGGCTCATCTGGACCGCGATCCAGCAGGCGTTCCTGCACCGCGAGGAGAACGCCGAGGAGAACGAGGGCGCACTCATCCGCATGCTCCGCAGGCGCGTGCGCATCTCCGACGACTACGACGGCATCAAGCTCAAGACCACGGTCGACGGCACCCGCATGTTCACGCCGATCCTCATCGTGTTCATCGCGATCGGCACGACCGACCTGCTCTTCGCACTCGACTCGATCCCCGCGATCTTCGGGATCACGCAGAGCGCGTTCATCGTCTTCACGGCGAACGTGTTCGCGCTCATGGGCCTGCGACAGCTGTACTTCCTCCTCGGCGGCCTGCTCGAGCGGCTCGAGTACCTCAAGTACGGCATCGCATTCATCCTCGCCTTCATCGGCGTGAAGCTCGTGCTGCACGCGATGCACGTCAACGAGTTGCCCTTCGTCAACGGCGGGCAGCCGATCGAATGGGCGCCTGAGATCTCGACGTGGGTCTCGCTCGGCGTGATCGTCGCGGCCATGGTCGTCGCCACCGTCGCGAGCCTCGTGAAGGCGCGTGTCGATGCGAACAGCCGCGGGCACAAGCTCATGGACGAGGTGCCGCACTTCACCGCTGAGGCCGATCGCGCCGACGAGGCCGACCGCGCCGAGCGATAGCCGTTCCACAGGGGGCCGCGAGCCCGCGCAGGAGTTGCTAGCGTGTATGGGCGACGCCGGCGGACACGCACCCAGTGCCGGCGTTCGGCAGAATGCCCCGACCCCGTGAAGGAGACCAGTGCCTGGTGACGTCGAGGGCATCGTCTCGCTGGCGCGCGGATCGGCACGCATCGCGCACTCAGCCCGCTCCGATGTCGGTCGCGTGCGCGCGGTGAACGAAGACGCATTCCTCGCCGAGGCCCCGGTGTACCTCGTGGCCGATGGCATGGGCGGGCACGCAAAGGGCGATGCTGCGAGCCAGGCGGTCGTGGCGACCTTCCAGCGGCACCTCGAGTCGGGGGTCCCGCCGACGCCCGCACAGGTGCTCGATGCGATCCACACCTCGAACGACGCGGTACGCGCGCTGAGCGACGAGGGCGAAGAGGGCACCGCCGTCGCCGGCACGACGCTCGCGGGCGTCGTGCTGGTCGACACCGGCGATGGCGTCGGATTCCACTGGATGGTCTTCAACATCGGGGACTCGCGCGTCTACTCGTGGGACGGCCGCCGGCTCGAGCAACTGAGCGTCGACCACTCCGCCGTGCAGGAACTCGTCGACGCGGGGCTGATCAGCCCCGATGACGCCGAGCGGCACCCGGACCGCAACGTGATCACGCGGGCGCTCGGTGCCGACGAGGTCGTCGACCCCGACATCTGGCTCATTCCGGCAGCCGGGCGGCAGATGTTCCTCGTGTGCTCCGACGGGCTCACGAAAGAGCTCGACGACGACCGGGTCGCGTCGATCCTCGCGGGCGACGCGGTGCACGCCGCAGGCATGGCCGGAGAACTCGTCGACGCGGCGCTCGAGCACGGCGGACGCGACAACGTCAGCGTCGTCGTCGTCGAATCGACGATCGGCGAGGGCGACGACGACGATGCCGATGCGACCCGCGACCGCGGACGCGAATCGGTCGAGACGACGAGGCCGCGAGGCGAAGGGGCCGCAGATGGCTGAATACCTGTCCGATGGATCGCGGCGACGCGTGGCCGGTGTGCGGCCGGGCGCCGTGCTGGTCGTCGACGGCGACCACGCCGCCGCGATCGTCGGCGAGCTGTGGCCGACGCTGTCGCCCGACTCGACGACCGCGGTGATCGAGCGGCTCACCGCGGGCGGGCTGAGCAGCACCCCCGACTTCGCGCTCGTCACGTGGACCGAGCACACCGCAGCCGGCGCAGTGCGCGTCCTCGTGCGGGGCGACTTCGAGGTCACCGCCGGGAGTGCGCGGATCTCAGGCGTCGACGTGTCGACGTGGACTGAGCGCCTGCTCGACGAGGCTGCCGAGTTCGAGATCGCGGCGCTCGGTGCCGGTGCCGGTGCCGGTGCCGTTGACGAGTGGAACCCGATCGTCGACGGCGTCGTGCCTGCCGGGCGCGTGGCCGTGCCCGCACGACCGACGTCATCCGCTCGAGCCGATGCGGCGGTGGCCGCGGCGGTGGCGGCGGTGGCGGCGCCGGTGATCAGCGCTGCCGGGACCCCGGCCATGCCGGCGCCGAACACGACCGCTGCCCTCTCGGCCCCGGTCATCGCACCCGCCGAGGTCGCGGCATCCGAGCACACGATCGCCCCCGTCGACGAAGCGACCGTGACCGACTTCATCGAGTCGATTCCCGCGCCGACGATCGCGGCGACGACGTCGAGCGATGAGGCAGCCCCGGGCGACCACGATGGGCTGACCATCGCGAGCGTCGACATCCGGCGGCTGCGTGCCGAGCGCGAGGCGGCGAAGCAGGTCGGTGACGCGACGCCTCTTTCCGCCGTCCGTCGCGAGAGCGCCGAACTCGCTGCACCGCAGCCGCAGCTGCGGCTGCCCGACGGCGCGATCGAGCCCATCGGCCACGAACTCGTGCTGGGCCGGGCGCCGAGCGTCAGCAAGGTCTCGGGCGGGCGGCTTCCGCGCCTCGTCACGATCGGGCACGGCGATCCCGACATCTCGCGCAGCCATGTGCGGCTGGCGCTCGAGGGCGGCACCGTCGTCGTCACCGACCTGCACTCGCGCAACGGCACGCTCGTCGTCGCACCGGGCAGGCCGCCCGTGAAGCTGCGTGCGGGGGAGCCGACGCCCGTGCTCATCGGCACGGTCGTCGACCTCGGTGGCGGCTGCACCCTCCAGGTCGTCGGCGCCTGATGCGCCGGGCACCGTCGTCACCACCGGAACTGCCCGGCTATACCTCGCACGGCCTGCTCGGCTCGGGCGGCTTCGCCGACGTCTTCCTCTACGAGCAGAAACTGCCACGGCGCAAGGTCGCCGTGAAGGTACTGCTCACCGAAGAACTCGGCCGCGACACACGGGCTCAGTTCGTCGCCGAGGCGAACCTCATGGCGCAGCTGTCGGCCCACCCGTTCATCGTCACGATCTTCCATGCCGACGTCTCGACCGACGGGCGCCCGTACTTCGTCATGGAGTACTGCTCGGGGCCGAGCCTCTCGGAGCGCTACAAGCGCCGGCCGTTCACGATCGAAGACGCCCTGCGCACCGGTGTGCGGCTCGCCGGCGCGATCGCCACGGCACACGGCGCCGGCATCCTGCACCGCGACATCAAGCCCGCGAACGTGCTGACGAACGCCTACGGGTGGCCGGCGCTCACCGACTTCGGCATCTCGTCGAACCTCGACGGCGAGCTCCCGGTGCACACCGTCACCGCCCCCGACGCCACGGCGACCGGGTCGGGTCAGTCGGCGGTGGGCATGAGCGTGCCGTGGTCGCCGCCCGAGATGTTCGAGGACGACCCGAAGCCCGACACCCGCAGCGACGTATTCTCGCTCGCTGCCACGGTGTACACGCTCGTCGCGGGACGCTCACCGTTCGAGATCCCGGGCAGGCCGAACGGCTCGCTCGACCTCATGGGGCGCATCGAGCGCGGCGCGATCACGCCCATCGACCGTGCCGACGTGCCGCGCAGCCTGACGGCCGTCCTCGCCAAGGGCATGGCCACGCGGCGCGACGATCGCTTCCCGAGCGCGGTCGAGTTCGCCCGGGCGCTGCAGCGCGTCGAACTCGAGCTCGGGTACGGGGCGACGAGCATCGAGGTGCCGAACCTCGCGACCTCGCGCGAGGCGTCCGCAGACGACGATGCGGCCGATGCCACCCGCGCGCGATCGGTGCGCACGGTCGAGGCCCAGTCGCCGCGCAGCTCGCCGATCGCGCCCACCCCGATCACTGCGCCGGCACCCGTCGACGACGACCGCACGCGTGCCAGGACTCCCCAGCAGATCGCGGCGCAACCCGTGACGGGCGCCGCCGTACCGGCATCCGCCACGCCGGTCGACGACGGCACCGTCGTGCGCGGGCGAGCCACGTCCGTCGGAGCCGACGCTCCCGCCGGCGATGCGCCCGACGCCACCGTGGTACGGCCGCGTCGGGCGTCGGCGTCGCCCGCGTCGCCGACCTTCACCCCGTCGCCCGTGGACCCCGGGTCACGCGACCAGACCGTTCCGCGGCGCTCGAAGATCGGGCTCATCATCGGTGCGGCAGCGGCCCTGGTCGTCGCAGGCGTGGTCGGGGTGTCGATCGCGATGTCGGGGAGCGTCGCGCCCCCGGCTGCCGAGACCGGGCCTGCATCGCCCGGCGAGGATGCCGTCATCGCCGCGACGGTTCCCGCGCCCACCGTCGAACCCGGCGCCGTGAGCGCAGACGGGACATCCGTCGCCTTCGCCGTTACGCATGACGGCGCCGAAGACGGCGACCGGTACCGTTGGAAGCGCGCTGACGGCAGCGGCCAGACCGAGGTGACCGAGGGGCCCACCATCACGGTGGCCGATGCGGGTGCGGCGAGCGTGTGCATCGACGTGCAGGTGCAACGCGGAAGCAAGACGTCAGAGCCGGTGAGGGGATGCTCCGGATGAGGCCGTTGAAGGTCGAGTACTGCGGCGAGTGGTACACCGTCGAGGCAGGGGAGCCATTCACCATCGGCCGCGAGTCCGACCTCACGATCGACGACAACCCCTACCTGCACCGCACGTTCCTGACGCTCTCGTCCGAGTACGGGCTCTGGTGGCTCGCGAACGTCGGGCAACTGCTCTCGGCGACCGTCTCCGACGCCACCGGCAGCGTGCAGGCGTGGGTCGCCCCCGGTGCCAAGCTGCCGCTGGTGTTCCAGACCGTGCACGTCATGTTCAGCGCCGGCGCGACCACCTACGACTTCACCGTGCACGCCGAAGAGGACTTCTACAACACCTCGCTCACGTCGACGAGCTCGGCGGGCAGCACGACGGTGCTGCCGGTGACGCTCACCACGAGCCAGCGTCAGCTCGTCGTCGCACTCGCCGAGAACCTGCTCGCCCAGCCGACCGCGGGCCGCGCCCCGGTGCCGAGCTCGGCCGAGGCCGCGGCGCGCCTCGGGTGGAGCATGACGACGTTCAACCGAAAGCTCGACAACGTGTGCGAGAAGCTCGACAAGCTCGGCGTCGAGGGGCTGCGAGGCGGGCGCGGCAAGCTCGCGACGAACCGTCGTGCGCGCCTCGTCGAGTACGCCGTGGCGACCCGGCTCGTGAGCGCCGATGACCTGGTGCTCCTCGACGGCGCAGGCGACGCCGACCCGTCTGCGGTGAACGATGCGTGAACACGCCCACGGGGAGACCTCCCCATTTCAGGGGACGAATGGCACATGTTAGGTTGAGGCCCGGCCCGCGAGTCTGAGTGGGCCCATCCGACGAGCCCTACCGACGGACGCCCCGGGAGACGATCTTGAGCCGATTCACCGCGTGGATCCGTGCGCGCAAATCGATCGCCTCGGGCACCTCCATCGCGGTGCTCGCGGGCGTGCCGCTGGGGTTCGCGGTGCTGCATCAGGGCTACCCCGTCACCGATCCCGAGCTGCATGCGCGAGAGGTCTGGGTGACGAACGCCGAAGACCTGCTCGCGGGCCGGCTGAACCGGCAGATCGAAGAGCTCGACGCGGCCGTGTCGACCGCATCGAACGAGATCGACGTGTTCCAGAACGGCAGCGACGCGTTCGTCTACGACCCGGGCGTGGGGTCGATCGAGCGCATCGACCCGTCGTTCACGACGCTTGTCGAGCGCATCGACGTTCCCCCGGCTTCGCAGATCGCGTACGGCGGCGACGTGCTGGCCGTGCTGTCGCCGAAGGGCGAGCTCTGGACCGTCGCCGCGGGCGACCAACTGTCGTTCGACTGGCGTGGCAGCGACCCGATCGCCGAGCTCGGCGGCGAAGGACGCGTCGCGGTCAGCCCGAAGGGCACGGTGTTCGCGACCGCCGAGGGCGGTTCGACGCTGCTGCGGTTCGAGCGCGGCGCCGACAAGCCTCAGCAGAGTGCGGTGCCCAAGCTCAGCGGGCACCAGCTCGCGGCGGTCGGCGAGCGCGCGGTCGTGTTCGATGAGGAGTCGAACACCCTCATCGTCGACGACCGCTCGATCGAGCTTCCCGACGGCGGGCTTCGGCTGCAGCAGTCGGGCGCCGACCACGAGGCCGCCTACGTCGCCACGGCTGCCGGCCTGCTCGAGGTGCCGCTCGGCGGCGGCGAGGTGCGAGAGCTCGAGAACGGGGCACCGGGGTCGACGACGAACGCGGCGGATGTCGCGGCGCCGGTGCAACTCGCCGGCTGCGTGCACGGCGCGTGGGCCGAGACCGGCCGCTACCTCGCCGCATGCGGCGGCGCCGAGCCGACGCTGCTCGACATCGAGCAGCCCACCGGCGGGTCGCGCCTCGAGTTCCGCGTCAACCGCGACGTCATCGTGCTGAACAACCTCACCAACGGCAACGCGTGGCTCGTCGACTCCGATCTGCGGCTCGTCGACAACTGGGAGGAGGTGACCCCTCCCGAAGAGAGCGAAGAGGAGGAGGGCGAGGAGAAGAGCTCGCAGCAGACCTTCGAAGACACGCTCGCCGAGCGCACCGACCAGAACCGGCCGCCGCTCGCCCGCGACGACGAGTACGGCGTGCGCCCGGGCCGCACCACGATCCTCGAGGTGCTCGAGAACGACACCGACCCCGACGGCGATGTGCTCACGGTCGCCTCGACGACCGACGTGTCCGAGGCCTCGGGCAAGCTCGAGCTCATCGACGGCGGGCGTGCGCTGCAGTTCTCGCCGGCCGAGGGCGCGGCAGGCTCGGTGTCGTTCCGGTACTCGGTCGACGACGGCCGCGCGGGCGTGGCCGAGGCATCCGTCAACGTGCGCATCGTTCCCGAATCCGAGAACGCGGCGCCCGTCTCGATCCGCTCGGGCGCCGTGAGCGTCGAGCAGGGCCAGAAGATCTCATACAACGTGCTCGCCGACTGGAACGACCCCGACGGTGACGACCTCTACCTCGTGAACGCGTCTCCGACCGGCGGTGACTCCGTGCGGTCGAGCCCCGACGGGTTCCTCACCTTCGAGCACAAGTCGGCCGAGCTCGGCCTCAAAGAGGTGAAGTTCACGGTCAGCGACGGCCAGACGACCGCCGCCGGCACCCTCATCGTCGAGGTGAAACCGGCCGGTTCGCTCAACCCCATCGGCACGCCCGACTTCGCCCAGGTGTTCGTCGGCGAGACCGAGCTCCTCGAGCCCCTCGCCAACGACCTGTCACCCTCGGGCGCTGCGCTCGAACTGCTCGGCGTCGAAGGCGTGCCCGACGGGGCATCCGTCACGCCGAACCTCGAACGCGGCACGATCGCGTTCTCGAGCGGCGATCCGGGCGAGTACATCTTCCTCTACAACCTCGGCGCCGGTGCCACCGTGAGCGTCGGCCTGCTGCGCGTGCAGGTGACCGAACCGCCCGAGGCCGCTCCCGCGCCGATCGCCGTGAAGGACACGGCATACCTGCGACCCGGTGAACCGCTGTCGGTGCCCGTGCTCGCCAACGACGTGTCGCCGTCGGGCCGGGTGCTCGCCGTGCAATCGATCGACGACACCGCGACTGAAGGACTGGTGTCGGTCGAGATCCTGACGAACACCGTGACGCGGGTGACCGCGTCGGCAGCCCTCGACCGGCAGTTGCAGTTCGCGTACACCGTCTCCGACGGCGTCAACTCGTCGACCGCGACCGTCACGGTCGTGCCGGTGCCGCCCCTGGTGAAGCACCAGCCGCCGGTGGCGATCAACGACGGTGTCAACGTGCGAGCCGGCGACATCGTGACCGTGCCGGTGCTCGCCAACGACTACCACCCCGATGCGGCCGCGCTGCACGTGCTGCCCGACCTCGCCGACACCGACGAGCTGGCGGGCCTCGCGTTCGTCGACGGCGACATGGTGCGCTACCAGGCGCCCGAGGAGCCCGGCGTCCACACCGCGGTGTACACGATCGGTGACGACTTCGAGCAGACGGCGCGCGCGACCGTGAGTTTCACGGTGGTCGCGCGCGATGCCGGCGAGAACCGCGCACCGCTGCCCACGCCGCTCACCTCGCGCACGTTCGCCGGGTCGGCGGTCAAGATCGACGTGCCGCTCGACGGTCTCGATCCCGATGGTGACTCGGTCATGCTCACGGGCATCACCGTCGCCCCGAATCTCGGTCGCGTGATCGAGCGAACGAGCACCTCGTTCACGTACGAGGCGTTCTCGGGCTCCGCCGGCACCGACGAGTTCTCCTATGAGCTGCGCGACACGCTCGGCGCCACCGCGACCGGCACGATCCGCATCGGCGTGATCCCGCGTCCGGCTGTGCAGCTGCCCCCGAAGGCCGTCGACGACTCGATCGAGATGAAGCCGGGGCGCACCGCATCGGTCGAGGTGCTGCTCAACGACTCCGATCCGAGCGGGTTCCAGCTCCACGTCGCCGACCTGCCCGAAGTCGACGAGGGGATCTCGGCCGAGATCCGCGACCGTCGACGGGTCGTGGTCGAGGCGCCCGACGCCGAAGGCGCCTACACGATCCGTTACGAGATCTCCAACGGCCACGGCGGTGCCGACACGGCGTTCCTGCAGGTCGCGGTCACCGAAGACGCCGTGATCCTGCCGCCGACCGCCGAAGACCAGGTCATCGAACCCGAGCAGGTCGTCGACGACACGCCCATCACGGTCGGTCCGCTGAACGACGCCACGAATCCCGGCGGCCTCGTCGAAGACCTCGCCGTCACCGTCGAGGGCCCGAACGCCGACCGCGCCGAGGTGCACGCCGACGGCACGATCGACGTGACGCCCGGTCGCCAGCGCTTCGCGGTCGCCTACCGGCTGACGAACGAGCTCGACGACCTCGATGCGATGGCGTTCGTGATCGTGCCGCCCGTGCCGAGTGGCGAAGACGAGCCGGTCGTCGAAGAGACGCAGAAGCCGAAGACCCCTGAGGAGCTCGCCGCCGAAGAGCGTGCAAAGTTCCCCGCACCGTTCCTCAAGGACATCGGCCAGGTCATCGTGCCGATGAACGGGCAGATCGAGTGGAGCGTCTCCGACCTCGTCGAGGTGCCGTCGGGCAAACCGGCCCTCGTCCTGACGGCGTCGTCGACCAACGCCCGCGAACCGGCTTTGGTCGACGGAACGACCCTGCGGTACGCACCCGCCCAGGACTATCGCGGAGAGGCGTCGATGACCTTCGAGGTCACCGACGGTGCGAACGCCGCCGACCCGATCGGGCGCAAGGCGCTGCTCACGATCCCGATCACCGTCGGCGACCCCGACTTCAACGACACGCCGCCGACATTCACCCCACGCTCCGAGACGCTCGAGGCCGGTGAGGCGCCGATCGAGCTCGACCTGCGCTCGTCGAGCGACCAGCCGAACCCCGACAACATCGAGCGCATCACCTACACGAACCTCGCCGGCATGACGGGTGACATCACCGCCGAGATCGTCGACGGCGCCACGCTGCGCGTGTCGTCGCCGCTCGGCGTGCAACCCGGCGCTGCGACGCGACTCACGTTCGACGTGAGCTTCAACGAGTTCACGGTGCCCGGCTACGTCGACGTCAAGGTCGTCTCGTCGACCCGTGCACTGCCGAAGGCGAACGACGACGGCCCCGTGTACATGCAGCGTGGTGAGACGAGCGACGTCGACGTGCTCGCGAACGACTTCAACCCGTTCGAGCAAGACGGAGTGCCGTTGCGCGTCGTCGCCGCGGCGATCGACCAGGTCGACGTCGGGTCGAACGCGTCGGTGAGCTTCACCGAGACCGGCATCACGGTGCGCACGGGTGCGGCGTTCACGGGCACGCTCAGCGTGATCTACCGCATCCAAGACGGCACGAAGGATGCCGCCCGCGAGACCCAGGGCCGCGTCACGGTCGTCGTGCGCGACGAGCCCGACGCACCGAACGCCCCGGTGGTCTCAGCGGCCGCGGGTACTGCGACCGTGCGCTGGGGTGCGCCGGCGACCAACAATTCGCCGATCACCCGGTACGAAGTGCAGTGGAACGGCGGCTCGCAGATGTTCGACGCCTCGGCGGTGGGCGTCGACCAGACCATCCGCGGACTCACCAACGGCACGACCTATCGATTCACCGTTCGCGCCGAGAACGGCATCGGGTGGAGCGCGCCATCGGGCGGTACGTCGGCGACGCCGTACGGGCGCCCGAGCGAGCCGCGCAGCCTCAGTGCGAACGCCGCCGGATACGCCCCCACGACCGTGAACGTCGACTGGAACGCCCCGAGCGACACCGGCGGCGGTGGCGTGCGCTACGAGGCGCGCATCGCGGGCGGCAACTGGAAGGACGTGAGCGGCACGTCCACCTCGTTCGGCGGCATCGGCGCGGGCACGCACCGTGTCGACGTGCGTGCCGTGAACAACAACGGCGGCGGAACGAGCGGCGTCGCGTCGGTCAACGTGGGCGTGCAGAACGCCCCGCCGCCGGTGCCTTCGGGATCGATCGGCAAGGGCGGAAGCCAGGCGTGCGACAGCGGCGGGGGCGGGTGCGCGAACGTGCGCATCACGTGGACGGATATGGATCCGGGCACGTACCGCGTGTATGCGACGGTCAACGGAGCCGGCGTCGGCAGCTACAGGGAGACCGTCACGATCGGCGCGAGTGGCAACAAGGAGCTCCAGAACCACCTCGGCAGGCGCCTGGCAGGGGAGACGATCGCGGTGCGCTTCGAGAACGTCAGCGGCGGCACCTCGCGCACCCTTGGTGCGATCAGCGGATCCCAGTGGAACAACATCGGCTACAACACGTGGTGAACACGCTCACCGACAGCCCTTCGAGCACAACCGACGACGAACGAGTGAACCTCTGACCCGATGATGCGACCCCGTGGGTTCGGCGGGCGGCGGTCGATCGCGACCGTCGCCTGCTTCGCGGTGCTCGTCGGAGGTCCGCTCGCCCTGGCCGTGTTGCATCAGGGGTTCCCGGTGACCGACCCTGAACTGCGCGCACGCGACGTGTGGGTGACGAACGCGGAAGACCTCCTCGCGGGCCGTCTGAACCGCCAGATCGAAGAGCTCGACGCCGCCGTGGCCGTCGGCTCGAACGAGGTCGACGTGTTCCAGAACGGCGACCACGTATTCCTCTACGATCGCGCGGTCGGGGCCGTGGAACGCGTCGACCCCGCATTCACCACGCTCGATGAGCGCATCGACGTGCCGATCGGGTCGCAGCTCGCCTATGGCGGCGACACGATCGCGGTGCTCTCGCCGAAGGGCGAGATGTGGACGGTTCCCGCCGCGGGAGAGCTCGCATTCGACCCCGCCGCGGAACCGGTGCTCGAGCTCGGTGCCGACAGCAGGATCGCCGTGTCCTCCACCGGAACCGTGTTCGCGAGCGACCCCGGCGAGCGGCGCCTGCACACCCTCCGCATCGAGGCTGAGCCGACGTCGGTCGAAGTGCCGAAGCTCGGCGAGCACGAGCTCGCGGCGGTGGGCGACGATGCAGTCATCCTCGACACCGAGGCCGATCAGGTCGTCGTTCGAGGTCGATCGATCGATCTCCCACGGCCCGGCGTGCGGCTGCAGCAGAGCGGCCCCGCGTCGGAGGATGCCTGGGTCGCGACATCCGCCGGTCTGATCGCGGTGCCGCTCGACGGCGGCGCGGTGCGCATCGTGCCCGCCGACGACGCGGACGACGCCGACACCGACAGCCGCGGGCCCACTGACTCGGGATCGGTTGCGGCGCCCGTGCGAGTCGATTCCTGCACGCACGGGGCTTGGGCAGCCGCCGCCCGCTACCTCGCCGCGTGCGACGACGTCGCCGCGCGAGCCGTCGCGATCGACCAGCCGACCACGGCCGGTCGGCTCGAGTTCCGCGTGAACCGCGACGTCATCGCCCTCAACAACCTCACGAACGGCGACGCCTGGCTCGTCGAGTCCGACATGCGGCTGGTCGACAACTGGGAAGAGGTCACGCCGCCCGAAGAAGGCGACGACGAGGAGGGTGAGGAGCAGAGCTCGCAGCAGACGTTCGAAGACACGCTCGCCGAGCGCACCGACCAGAACCGGCCGCCGCTCGCCCGCGACGACGCCATGGGAGCGCGTCCGGGGCGCGCGACGATCCTCGACGTGCTCGCCAACGACACCGACCCCGACGGCGACGTGCTGGTCGTCGAAGGAGTACCCGAGCTCGCCGAGTCCGCGGGGCGCCTCGACGCGATCGACGGCGGACGCGCGCTGCAGTTCACGCCTTCCGACGGTTTCGTCGGCACCGCCTCGTTCCGGTACGGCCTCGACGATGGCCGGGGCGGCCTGGCCGAGGCATCCGTCGACGTTCGCGTCGTTCCCGTGAGCGAGAACGCGGCGCCGACCGCGCTGCGTGCCGCGGGCATCACCGTCGAGCAGGGGCAACGACTCGGCACCAACGTGCTCGTCGACTGGATCGATCCCGATGGTGACGACCTGTCGCTCGTGTCCGCATCGCCGGTCGGCGGCGACACCGTACGGTTCAGCCCCGACGGACAGGTCACCTTCGAGCACCGGTCGGGCACGCCCGGCGCGAAGGAGGTGCAGTACGTCGTCTCCGACGGCACCGTCACGGCGACCGGCACGCTCGCCGTCGAGGTCGCGCCGTCGGGGAGCCTGAACCCCGTCGGCACGCCCGACTTCGTGCAGGCGTTCACAGGCGAGACGGTCGAGATCGAACCGCTCGCCAACGACCTGTCTCCATCGGGCGCCGCACTCGCCCTCGCGAGCGTCGACGAGGTGTCGGCCGATGCTCGAGCCGTGCCCAACCCCGAGCGCGGCACGATCGCGTTCTCGAGCGGCGTGCCGGGCTCGTACCTGTTCCTTTACGACCTCGCGGCGGGACCGGCGGTGAGCAGGGGCCTCGTCCGCGTCGAGGTCGTCGAGGCACCCGATGACGTGCCGCCTCCGGTCGCGGTGAAGGACACGGCGTACCTGCGGCCGGGCGAGCCCGTCTCGGTGCCGTTGCTCGCCAACGACGTCTCGCCCTCGGGCCGGGTGCTCGCAGTGCAGGCCGTCGACGACACCGCCGCCGAGGGTCTCGTCTCGGTGGAGTTGCTCACCAACACCGTCGCCCGCGTCAGCACGACCGAGGCGCTCGACCGGCAGCTGCGGTTCGCGTACACGATCTCGGACGGCGTGAACACCGCGAGCTCCACGGTCACCGTCGTGCCGGTCACGCCCCTCGTGAAGCACCAGCCGCCGGTCGCCGTCGACGATGTCGTCACGGTGCGCGCCGGTGATATCGCGCGGGTCGACGTGCTGGGCAACGACCACCATCCGGATGCCGCGACCATGCACGTCGGCGCCGAACTGAGCGACGCGCTCGTCGGTGAAGGACTCGCGTTCGTCAGCGGCGATTTCGTGCGGTTCCAGGCGCCCGAGCAACCGGGGGAGTACTCGGTGGTCTACACCGTGGGCGACGACTTCGAGCAGCATTCCCGGGCCTCGGTGAGATTCCACGTCGTCGGCGACGAGACCGAGAACCGCGGCCCGATCCCGACGCCGTTGACCTCGCGCACGTTCTCGGGCTCCGCGGTGAAGATCGACGTGCCACTCGACGGGCTCGACCCCGACGGTGATTCGGTCGTGCTCACGGGCATCTCGACTCCGCCCTCGCTCGGCCGCATCATCGAGCGCACGAGCACGCAGATCACGTACGAGGCGCTCGTGGGCAGCGGCGGAACCGACACCTTCGGCTACGAGGTGCGCGACACCCGAGGCGAGACGGCGATCGGCACGGTGCGCATCGGGGTGATTCCACGGCCGGCGGTGCAGTCGCCACCGGCGGCGGTCGACGATGTCGTCGAGTTGCGGCCGGGGCGCACGGCGTCGATCGAGGTGCTGCTCAACGACTCCGACCCGAACGGGCATGCAATCGAGGTCGGCGACCTCGGCGACGTCGACGCCGGCCTCGGCGCCGAGGTGCACGACGACCGACGCATCGTGCTCACCGCGCCCGACCGCGAGGGAAGCTTCTCGTTCCGCTACGAGATCTCGAACGGGCACGGCGGTGTCGACTCGGCGTTCGTGCAGGTGACCGTGAGCGACGACGCCGTCATCGCGCCGCCGACCGCGGAAGACCAGGTCATCGAGCCCGAAGCGGTCGTCGCGGGCGAGGCGGTCAACGTGCGCCCTCTGAGCGACGCGACGAACCCCGGCGGACTCGTCGACGACCTGACCGTGCGGGTCGAGGGCCCGAACGCGTCGCGGGCCGTCGTGCATGACGACGGAAGCATCGACGTCGAGCCTGGCTCGAAGCGGTTCGCGGTCGCCTACCGAGTGACGAACGAGGTCGACGACCTGAGCGCCATGGCGTTCGTCGTCGTCCCCGCGGTGCCCGACGGGGACCGCCCCGCTGAACTCGAGGAGCGTGAGAAGACGCCGGAGGAACTGCTCGCCGAGGAGCGTGCGAAGTTCGCCGCGCCCCACCTCAAAGACGTCGGAGACGTCGTCGTCCCGATGAACGGCAGCATCGGGTGGGATGTCGCGGAGCTCGTCGAGGTGCCGAGCGGCAAGCCCGCCACGATCCTCGCCGCGACGGCGATGCGTGCCGAGTCGTCGCCGTTCGTCGACGCCGAGACCTTGCGCTTCGTTCCCGAGCGGGACTTCCGCGGCGAGGCATCCGTCAGCTTCGAGGTGACCGACGGCGACGGGCCGAGCGACCCGGCCGGGCGCCGCGCGATCCTGACGATCCCCATCACGGTCGGCGACCCGGGATTCCGTGACACCCCGCCGACGTTCACGCCGCGATCCGAGATCATCGAGGCGGGCGAGGCCCCGCTCGAGATCGACTTGCGAGCGTCGAGCGATCACCCGAATCCCGAGATCATCGACCGGCTCGAGTTCACCGGGCTCGATGGTGCGAGCTCCGATGTCGACGCTGCGATCATCGACGGCTCGATCCTGCGGGTCTCATCGCCGATCGGGGTGCAGCCAGGAAACGGCGTGCGGCTCAGCTTCGACGTCGGATTCGACGAGTTCTCGGTGCCGGGCTATGTCGATATCCGGGTCGTGTCGTCCACGCGGCCGAAGCCGCGGGCCGTCGACGACGGTCCGCGAGAGATGGTGCGCAGCGCGACGCTCGCGATCCCGGTGCTCGACAACGATGTCAACCCGTTCGACCCCGACCGGCCGCTGCGCGTGATCGGCGCCGAGATCGACTCGAGCGGGGTCGGATCGAGCGCCACGGTGTCGCACACGTCGTCTGGCATCACCGTGCGTACCGGGCCGATCTTCAGCGGCACCCTCAGCATCATCTACCGCATCGAGGACGCGACGAAGGATGTCGCGCGCCAGGCTCAGGGTCGAGTGACCGTGATCGTGCGAGACCGGCCCGATGCCCCGACGATCACCGGTGTCTCCGACGGCGACGGCACGGTGAACCTGACGTGGCGCGCGAACGCGTCGAACAATTCGCCGATCACCGGCTACACCGTGTCGTACGGCACCTCGAGCCGGGACTTCCCGGCCTCAGCAGACGGCGTGCCGCAGACGATCTCGGGGCTGTCGAACGGCAGCCCATACACCTTCAGGGTCACCGCGACGAACGACAAGGGAGTCTCCGAGCCGTCCGCAGCGAGCCGCACCGCGGTCCCCTTCGGCAAGCCGAGCGCACCCGCGAGCGCCCGTCTCGACGCGTCGAGCGACGGCTCAGGTCGCATCACGATCTCGTGGACCCCGCCGGCGTTCGACGGCGGTCGCCCCGTGACGGACTACAACTGGCGCATGACCCTGAACAGCACGATGAGCGGATCGACGCCCGACCTCGGCCACACCGGTTCGGCGGCCATCGGCGTTCCGCATCGCTTCGAGGTGCAGGCGTGCAACGCCCGCGCGTGCGGTGACTGGACGGCGTCGAACATCGCGACCGCGACGGCACCCTGGACGCCGACGAACCACACCGTCGTTGCGACGGCGGCGTGTCCCGAGCCCGACTCGACCTACAACAACCCGCCGACGAACCTCGACCTCGGGTGCACCATGAACCCGGCCGGGCGCATCCCCGCCGGCAGCGTCATCGACGCCGTCTGCCGCTCGCAGCGCAACGGATCCGACTGGTTCTACCTGCGGCACGAGTCGGGTGTGTACAACGGCTGGTTCATTCGCGCGAGCGACACGAACCGGGCCGGACGGAGCGTGGCAGATTGCTGAATCGCATCGAATGCGCGGTGGGGAGACGTCCCCATTCGGGGGACGGCAGGCGCCGTGTTAGCGTGATTCGCGCGTCGTCCGTGGCGCCGCGACCGCGCGGTGGGGGCCGACCGTGACTCCCGGTTCAAAATGAAGTCGTTCGGCGTGTCCGTCGCGCCGCCAGCATGAGGAGACAACGAACGTGGCAGTGACCCAAGAACAGGCGCAGTGGTTCCAGGACGCCTTCTCGAAGCTCGTCGACAACATCGACCAGGCGATCCTCGGCAAGCGCGAGGTCATCGAACTCGTCGTCACCGCGCTGCTCTCCGACGGCCACGTGCTGCTCGAGGACTTCCCGGGCACGGGCAAGACCGTGCTCGCGAAGGCGCTCGCCAACACCCTCGACGGCACGCACTCGCGCATCCAGTTCACGCCCGACCTGCTGCCCTCCGACGTCACCGGCGTCACGATCTACGACCAGGGCAAGGGACACTTCGAGTTCCATCGCGGCCCGATCTTCGCGTCGATCGTGCTGGCCGACGAGATCAACCGCGCGAGCCCGAAGACGCAGTCGTCGCTGCTCGAGGTCATGGAGGAGGGCCGGGTCACCGTCGACGGCGTGAGCTACGAGGTGGGCAGCCCGTTCATGGTGATCGCGACGCAGAACCCCGTCGAGCAGGCCGGAACCTACTCGCTGCCCGAGGCGCAGCTCGACCGCTTCCTCATCAAGACGTCGCTCGGCTACCCCGACCACGACACCGCCGTGACCCTGCTGCTCGACTCGGCGAACCGCGCGCGCGCATCGAAGGTCTCACCGATCATCGCGGCGAGCTCGGTGACGACGATGGCGCAGTTGGCCTCCGAGGTCTACGTCGACGCGGCGGTGCTCTCGTACCTCAACCACATCGTCGCCGCGACGCGCGCGCACAAGGACTCGTCGCTCGGCGTCAGCATGCGCGGGGCGCTCGCGCTCGCCCGCACGGTGAAGACGTGGGCGATCGCGCACGGCCGCACCTACGTGACCCCCGACGACGTTCGCGACCTCGCCGTGCCGGTGCTCGCGCACCGCATCATCGTCGACCCCGAGTCGGAGTTCGCGGGCGTCGCCGCGGAAGACATCGTCTCGGGCGTGCTCGTCGACGTCGCGCCGCCGGCCTACCGGGCGGCATGACGGCCGAGACCCGTGCGCCCCGAGTCCCCTCGCAGGCGCGCATCGCATTCCGTGCCGCCGGGCGAGCGGTCGCGGCATCCGCTCGCTCCATCGGCGGCCGTCTGGCGGCGACGGCGAAACGGGTGGCCCGGTGGTCTGCGCCGGTCACCGGCGTCGTCTCGACGACCGGATGGCTCGTGCTGGGGGCCGTCGTCGTATCGTTCACCCTCGCGTGGGGCTTCGGCTGGGTCGAGTTCGCGTTCCTGGGTGCGACTCTCGCGGCCGCGCTGCTCGTCTCGGTGCCGTTCGTCTTCGGTCGCATGCAGTACCGGGTCGACATCGCACTGCAGCCGAGCCGCGTGGTGGCCGGCGAACGGGCGCTCGGGCAGCTCGTGGTCGAGAACGTCGGCAGCGCGCCGTCGATCCCGTCGCGGCTCGAACTGCCGGTCGGTGCGGGGCTCGCGGAGTTCGTGATCCCCGCGATCGCACCGGCCGCGCAGCACGAAGAGCTCTTCGCGGTGCCGACCAACCGACGTGCCGTGATCGTGGCCGGGCCGGCGGCGTCGGTGCGCGGCGACCAGCTGGGGCTGCTGCGTCGCGTCGTGCGGTGGACCGATCCCGTCGAGCTCTTCGTGCACCCGGTCACCGCGAGGCTCCAGCCCTCGGCTGCGGGGCTCGTGCGCGACCTCGAGGGCGAGGTCACGAAGACGATCACCGACAACGACATCTCGTTCCATGCGCTGCGCGCGTACGAGCCCGGCGATGCCCTGCGCAACGTGCACTGGCGCACGTCGGCGCGCACCGGCCAGCTCATGGTGCGCCAGTACGAGGAGACCCGGCGGTCGCAGCTCGTGCTGGCCCAGTCGACCGAACGTTCGCACTACGCGTCCGACGACGAGTTCGAGCTCGGCGTCTCGGTGCTCGCCTCGCTCGGCGTCCAGGTCATCCGAGACGGAACACGCCTCGACGTCGTCACCGAGGGCCGCAAGCTGCGTACCGCGACGCCGACCGTGCTGCTCGACGACACCAGTCGCATCGAGGCGGTGAGCGGTGCGTTCGACTCGCTGCGGGAGTTCGTGCGCGACGGCACCAAGCGGCTCGCGGCCCCCAGCATCGCCATCGTCGTGGGCGGTTCGGCCGTGCCCCTCGCCGAGTTCCGATCGGTCGAGACGGTGTTCGGCCCCGACACGCAGATGCTCGCGTTCCGTGTCGAGGCCGGCGCCGCCTCGCGCATCGCGAGCATCGCGGGCACCACCGTCATCACCGTGGGGTCGCTCGCCGACCTGCAGCGACTCGTGCGGAGGGTTCGTCCGTGAGCCGGCTTCCCCGCACCGTCATCACCGACCTCATCGTGCTGTCGGTGCTCTCACTGCTCGGCATCGCCGGGTACGAGACGAGCTTCGGCGACCTCAACTTCCTCGTCGCGGCCGTGGCCGGCATCGTCATCGGCACCGCCGCAGCCGTAGTCGGATCGCTGCTGCGACTCGGAGTCCTGACGACCGTGCTGCTGGGCCTGGCCGTCTACTTCGTGCTCGGCACGCCGTTCACGATGCCCGACCTGGCGCTGTTCGGCGTTCTGCCGAGCCTCGCGTCGCTCACCGGGCTCGCGCTCGGCGCGGTGTACGGCTGGGCCGATATCGTCACCATCGGCACACCCGTCGAGGCGCCCTACTACATCGCCGCGGTGCCGTACTTCGCCGCCTGGCTCGTCTCGATCGTCGGCGCGATGCTCGTCATCCGCTGGCTGCCGAAGCGCCGCACGGTGCTGCGCTCGAGTGTGCTGCTCATCGGCCCGGTACTGCTCTACCTCTCGGGCATCCTGCTCGGCACCGACGAGGCGTACCTCGCCGGCGTGCGCGGGGTCGCGTTCGCGACCATCGCCCTCGTCTGGCTCGCCTGGCGCCGCGGCGCCGATGTCGAGGCGAGCGGCGACGGCGCGAAGCGCCTGCGAGCGCAGAAGCTGCGCGGGTCGGCAGTCGTCGTCGCGGGGGCCGTCGCGATCGGGGCCGTGGCCGGATTCGCGGTGGCACCGGTCGCGCCCGAGCGCTTCGTGCTGCGCGACGAGATCGTGCCGCCGTTCGATCCCCTCGAGTTCCCGAGCCCGCTCGCCGGGTTCCGCAATTACACGAAGGACCTCGCCGAGGAGCCGCTCTTCACCGCGACCGGGCTCGAGCCGGGCGACACCGTGCGGCTCGCCGCGATGGATTCGTACACCGGTCGGCTGTGGAGCGTGGCCGGCCCCGGGGCATCCGCCGCCGACGGCGGCTACGCGATCGTCGGCGAGACGCTGCCCGAGCCAGACCTCGCGACCCTCGGCAGCTCACGTGAGGTCGAGATCTCGGTCGAGGGGTACGGTGACGTCTGGCTGCCCACGGTCGGGTACGGGTCCTCGCTGCGGCTCCTCGACGACACCACCGCGGATCGTGGGGGAGACCTGCGGTACAACGCGGCCGCCGGCACGGCGGTGCTGACGAGCGGCATCGGCGAGGGCGCCCGGTACCGACTCGAGGCGCGGGTTCAGCGGGAGCCCGACACCGAGCAGCTCATCGACACCCCGGTCGCGTCGCTCGACCTCACGCCCGTCGAGAACCTGCCCGACGTCGTCGCGGCGAAGGCCGAGGAGTACGCGGGCGAGGCGACGAGCCCCATCGAGCAGCTGCGCAACATCGAGCGGTCGCTGAAGACCAACGGATTCCTCAGCCACGGCCTCGCCTCCGATTCGGTCGCCTCGCGCGCCGGGCACGGCGCCGACCGCCTCATCGAGCTGTTCACGCGCACCCAGATGGTCGGCGACGAAGAGCAGTACGCGGCGGCGATGGCCCTGATGGCACGTCACCTCGGCTACCCGTCACGGGTGGTCATGGGGTTCGCGCCCGAGATCGCCGAGGGTGACGACGAGGTCGAAGTGCTGGGGGCCGACGTCACGGCGTGGGTCGAGGTGCCGTTCGAGGGCGTCGGGTGGATCTCGTTCCGGCCGACCCCCGACCAGGTCGACGTGCCGCAGGAGCAGACGCCGAAGCCGAAGTCCGAGCCCCAGCCGCAGGTGCGACAGCCCCCGCGATCCGAGCACGTCGAGGACGAACTGCTGACGACGGTCGAGATCGACGAGACCGACGACGAGGATCGCGATCGTCCGTTCCAGGTCCCGGCGTGGGTGTGGGTCACGGCCGTCGTCGTCGGCATCCCCGCCGCGATCGTGCTGCTGCCGTTGTTGTTCGTCGCCCTCGCCAAGCGGCGACGTCGCGCGAAGCGACGCAGTGGCCCGAATGATCGCGGTGCCGCAGGCGCGTGGGACGAACTCGTCGACCGGTACGCCGAGCTCGGGTTCGAGCCGCCCTCGAAGGCGACGCGCCTGCAGACCGCGCACGAGCTCGATCGCCAGCTCGTCGAGCAGGGCGTCGGCACAGCGACCGATGAGGGCCGGCCCCTGCGCCTGACAGCGCTGGCGGCGACGATCGATGGCGATGTCTTCGATGGTGAGTCGGTGAGCGATGAGGCGGTCGCGAAGCGGTGGACCGAAGCGGATGCCGCGGGCCACGCGGTCTCGGCCGCGGTCGGTCGCGTGCGCAGGATCGTCGCCCGATACCGGCTGCGTTCGCGGCGGTAGAGTGGTGGCGTGGTTGCGCCGGACTTCATCGTCCCCCCTCCGGGGCTCATCCCGAACGCGCCCGAACCGGCGACGCCGCCGACATCGACCGAGCCCGAGCGCACGGTCCGCGCGCCCGCGCGGGTGCTGCCGACCTTCACCCCCGTGCCCGCCGGCCCGCCAGCACCGACCCCAGCGGCATCCGCTTCGCCCGGCCCGTTCCGGCTGACCGGACCGGGAGGATTCGAGGTGCTGCTGACCCTGCCGATCGTGATCGGGCGCGACCCGGTCGCGGCCGGCGCTCACGCCGATGCCAGGCCGATCTCGGTCGTCGACCCGGCCCGCTCGGTCTCCAAGACCCACGCCGCCATCGACGCCCGCAACGGCGTCGTGACGGTCATCGACCTGCACTCGACCAACGGTGTTCGAGTGCAGCCACCCTCTGGCGCGCTCGTCGAGTCGTCGCCGGGCACGCCAACCGAAGTGGTCGACGGATCGACCCTGTACCTCGGCGAGCTCGGCCTGCGCGTGGACCGCCTCTCGATCGGCACGGTGTAACCTGAAGAGGTGCGCGTGCCACGACTTCTGCTTCGTCGCCGCGGCGGGGCTTCACTCTGAGGCCATCCCCGTCGCGGAGTCCGTCGTCGGCTGAACCGAGAACCTGAGGAAGACGAACGCATGAACGCACCCATCGACAGCGCTACGACCGCGCGGCCGCGCACCCTGGCCGAGAAGGTGTGGGACGCCCATCTCGTGAAGAAGGGCGAAGACGGCACCCCCGACCTGATCTACATCGACCTCCACCTCGTGCACGAGGTCACGAGCCCGCAGGCCTTCGACGGCCTGCGCATGGCCGGGCGCCCGGTGCGTCGTCCCGATCTCACGATCGCGACCGAAGACCACAACACCCCGACGCTCGCGATCGACCAGCCGATCGCCGACCCCACGAGCCGCATCCAGATCGAGACCCTGCGTAAGAACGCCGCGGAGTTCGGCATCCGCCTGCACTCGCTCGGCGACAAAGAGCAGGGCATCGTGCACGTCGTCGGCCCGCAGCTGGGGCTCACCCAGCCGGGCATCACCGTCGTCTGCGGCGACTCGCACACCTCGACCCACGGCGCGTTCGGCGCCATGGCGTTCGGCATCGGCACGAGCGAGGTCGAGCACGTGCTCGCCACGCAGACCCTGCCGCTCAAGCCGTTCAAGACCATGGCGATCAACGTCGAGGGCACGCTGCGCCCGGGGGTCACGGCGAAGGACATCATCCTCGCGGTGATCGCGAAGATCGGCACGGGCGGCGGTCAGGGATACGTGCTCGAGTACCGCGGCAGCGCCATCCGCGCCCTCTCGATGGACGGCCGCATGACGATCTGCAACATGTCGATCGAGGCGGGGGCGCGCGCCGGCATGGTCGCGCCCGACGAGACGACCTACGCGTACCTGAAGGGCCGCGCGCACGCGCCCGAGGGCGACGACTGGGACGCCGCGGTCGAGCACTGGAACACGCTCGCAACCGATGAGGGCGCGAGCTTCGACGCCGAGGTGTCGATCGACGCCGACACGCTCGAGCCGTTCGTGACCTGGGGCACCAACCCCGGCCAGGGCGTCTCGCTCTCCGAGGCCGTGCCCGACCCGGCGACGATCGACGACCAGCACGAGCGCGCCGCCGCCGAGCGCGCGCTCGAGTACATGGACCTCGCCGCGGGCACCCCACTCAAGGACATCAAGGTCGACGCGGTCTTCATGGGCTCGTGCACGAACAGCCGCATCGAAGACCTTCGCGCGTTCGCCTCCATCATCAAGGGCAAGCAGAAGGCCGAGGGCGTGCGCGTCATGGTCGTGCCCGGCTCCGCGCGCGTGCGCCTCGAGGCCGAGGCCGAGGGGCTCGACAAGGTCATCACCGAGTTCGGCGCCGAGTGGCGCTTCGCGGGCTGCTCGATGTGCCTCGGAATGAACCCCGACCAGCTCGCACCGGGCGAGCGTTGCGCCTCGACGAGCAACCGCAACTTCGAGGGCCGGCAGGGCAAGGGCGGTCGCACGCACCTCGTCTCACCGCTCGTGGCGGCGGCGACGGCCATCCGCGGCACGCTGTCGAGCCCCTGGGACCTGGGTCTCGATACGGGCCCGGCGGCACACTCGACCACCGAAGGGGAGGGGCACTGACCATGGAGAAGGTCACCACCGTCACCGGCGGCGCCGTGCCGCTACGCCGTTCGAACGTCGACACCGACCAGATCATCCCCGCCGTGTTCCTGAAGCGGGTCACGAAGACCGGGTTCGACGACGCGCTCTTCCACGAGTGGCGCAAGGACCCGGAGTTCGTCTTGAACCGCCCCGAGCACCAGGGTGCGAAGATCCTCATCGCCGGCCCCGACTTCGGCACCGGTTCGAGCCGCGAACACGCCGTGTGGGCGCTTCGCGACTACGGCTTCGACGTCGTCGTGAGCTCGCGGTTCGGCGACATCTTCCGGGGCAACTCGGGCAAGCAGGGCCTGCTCGCGGCGCAGGTCGCGTACGAAGACGTCGAGCGGCTCTGGGAGGTCGTCGAGGCCGACCCGGGAATACCTGTGACCGTCGACCTTGTTGCACGAACGGTGAGCACAGGTACGCTCACGGTCGCCTTCGACATCGACGACTACACTCGGTGGAGGCTTCTCGAGGGTCTGGACGACATCGGACTCACCCTTCGAGACGAAGAGGCCATCGCCGAGTTCGAGACGCATCGGGCGGCGTGGCGGCCGAAGACGCTCCCCATCAGGGAGCCGGCAGAATCAGGGAGTCTGTGAACACACTCGTGGATGACGCGAAGCAGCACGGTTCGGCCGTGGGACTGTCCGTCGATCGCATCACGATCAACGGCGGCAAACCCCTCCGCGGGCGGATCGAGCTCAAGGGCGCGAAGAACCTCGTCACCAAGGCGATGGTCGCCGCGATCCTCGGCGACACCCCGAGCGTGCTGAAGGACGTTCCGAACATCAGCGACGTGCGCATCGTGCGCGGCCTGCTCGAGGTGCACGGCGTGACCGTCAGCGCGGGTGCCGAAGAAGGGGAGCTCATCCTCGATCCTTCAGCCGTCGAGACGGCGCACATGGCCGACATCGACGCGCACGCGGGTTCGAGCCGCATCCCGATCCTGTTCTGCGGTCCACTGCTGCACCGACTCGGCGAGGCGTTCATCCCCGACCTCGGCGGTTGCCGCATCGGCGACCGCCCGATCGACTACCACCTCGAGGTGCTGCGCAACTTCGGCGCCATCGTCGAGAAGCTCCCGAGCGGCATCCGCATGTCCGCGCCGACCGGGCTGCACGGCGCCAAGGTCTCGCTCCCGTACCCGAGCGTCGGCGCGACCGAGCAGGTGCTGCTCACGGCCGTGCTCGCCGACGGCATCACCGAGCTCTCGGGGGCGGCCATCGAGCCCGAGATCATGGATCTCATCAACATCCTGCAGAAGATGGGCGCGATCATCACGGTCGACACCGACCGGGTCATCCGCATCGAGGGCGTCGACAAGCTCGACGGCTACACGCACCGTGCCCTCTTCGACCGCAACGAGGCCGCCAGCTGGGCGGCCGCCGCGCTCGCGACCGACGGCGACATCTTCGTCGGCGGAGCCCGCCAGGCCGAGATGCTCACGTTCCTCAACGTCTTCCGCAAGGTCGGCGGTGCCTTCGAGATCGAGGAGGACGGCATCCGATTCTTCCATCCCGGCGGCGAACTGAAGCCCGTCATCATCGAGACCGATGTGCACCCGGGGTTCATGACCGACTGGCAGCAGCCGCTCGTGGTCGCGCTCACGAAGGCGCACGGCGTCTCGATCGTGCACGAGACGGTGTACGAGCAGCGATTCGGCTTCGTCGACGCCCTCGTCGACATGGGTGCGTCGATCGACGTGCACAAGGAATGCCTCGGGGCGGGGGCCTGCCGGTTCGGGCAGCGCAACTTCCAGCATTCCGCGGTGATCTCGGGGCCCTCGAAGCTCTCGGGCGCCGACATCGAGGTGCCCGACCTGCGCGGTGGCTTCAGCCACCTCATCGCGGCACTCACGGCCGAGGGCCGGTCGACGGTCTCGAACGTCGGAATCATCGCGCGCGGCTACGAGAACTTCATCACGAAGCTCGAGCTCCTCGGAGCAGACTTCGAGCTCGAAGCATAATAGGGGAGTGCCACACGACGACAAGTCTCAGAACGCCTCCATGAGGCCACGTTCCGAGACCCGCCGCCCATCGTTCTTCTGGGTGCTCGCCGCGCTGGTGCTGCCGATTCTGAACCTTGCGGTCAAGTACCGGTTCCACCATCGCGAACGCCTGCCGCAGACCGGCGCCCTCGTGCTCGCCCCGAACCACTACAGCGAGATCGACCCGGTCGTCATCGGCGCCGCGACCTGGAAGCTCGGCCGTGCCCCCCGGTTCCTCGCGAAGGCATCGCTCTTCAAGAACCCGGTGCTCGGGTGGTTCCTGCGCACCTCCGGCCAGATCCCGGTCGAACGCGCGGGCAGCAAGAGCCACGCGGCGCTGCGCGCGGCCGAAGAGCTCGTCGAGAAGGGGCGCGTGGTGGTCGTGTACCCCGAGGGATCGCTCACCCGCGACCCCGATCTCTGGCCGATGCGCGGCAAGACCGGGGCGGTGCGCATCGCCCTCGAACGCGACATCCCCATCGTTCCGGTCGCCCACTGGGGCACGCAGGCGCTCATGCCGCGCTACGGCAAGAAGATCAGCCTGTTCCCCCGCAAGACGATCGACGTCATCATCGGCGAGCCGCTCGACTTGAGCGCCTACCGCGGCAAGCCGCTCGAGCAGTCGACCCTGCTGAAGGCCACCGGCGAACTCATGGACGCGATCGCGGCCCTGCTCGCCGAGGTCCGCCACGAGCAGGCGCCCGCCAAGCGCTGGGACCCGGCCGCTCACGGTCAGAAGGAGACCGGTCGACTTGAAGAGTAGAACCCACCCCCGCAAGGTCGCGGGCAAGCGCGTGGCCGTGCTCGGTGCCGGAAGCTGGGGCACGACGTTCGCGAAGATCCTCGCAGACGGTGGCGCCGACGTGGTCATGTGGGCCCGTCGCCCCGAGGTCGCACGTGAGATCCAGGAGGCCAAGCGCAATAGCGACTACCTCCCCGGGGTCAACCTGCCGTTGGGCGTTCGCGCGACGAGCCGACTCGACCTCGCCCTGGCCGGCGCCGAGCAGGTGTACGTGTCGGTGCCGAGCCAGTCGCTGCGCGACAACCTCAAGATGTTCGCCCCGCACCTGAACGCCAACGCGATCGTCATCTCGCTCATGAAGGGTGTCGAGAAGTCGAGCGGCATGCGCATGAGCGAGGTCATCGCCGAGGTGCTGCAGATCGACGAGTCGCAGATCGCCGTCATCTCGGGACCGAACCTGGCGCTCGAGATCGCGAAGGAGCAGCCGACGGCGGCTGTCGTGTCGTCGACGAGCCTCGAGACCGCCCAGGCCGTGGCATCCGTCGCCCGCAACAAGTACTTCCACTCGTTCGTGAACACCGACGTCATCGGCACCGAGTTCGGCGGCGTGCTGAAGAACCTCATCGCCGTGGCGATCGGCATCGTCGACGGTGCGGGCTACGGCGAGAACACCAAGGCGTCGATCATCACGAGGGGCCTCGTCGAGATGACCGACTTCGCCGTCGCGTTCGGTGCGCACCCCGAGACGCTCTCGGGTCTCGCCGGGCTCGGCGACCTCATCGCCACGAGCCAGTCGCCGCTCTCACGCAACAACACCGCCGGGCGGCTGCTCGGTCAGGGCTATCACCTCAACGATGTCGTGAACCAGATGCAGCAGACCACCGAGGGGCTCGCGTCGGTCGGGCCGATCCTCGAGCTCGCGCGGGCGAAGGGCGTCGAGATGCCCATCGTCGAGCAGGTTCGGCAGGTGCTCGCGGGCACCCTCGACCCGAAGGACATCGCGCCGCACCTCACGACCGACGACGAGCCGCAGGGCGAAAGGACCAAGGATGGACAAGCTGAGGGTGGTTCTGCTGTTCGGCGGGCGTTCAAGCGAGCATTCGATCAGCTGCGCCACGGCGGGCGGGGTGCTGGGAGCGATCGACCGTGACCGCTTCGAGGTGATCCCCGTCGGGATCACCCGCGACGGCGCCTCTGTGCTCGAGTCCGACGACCCGGCCCGCTTCGGTCTCGATCCCGCGCACCTGCCCGAAGTCGTCGACAACGGCACCCGGGTGCGATGGCCCGAGAGCGCGTCCTCGCGTGAGCTGACGGTGACCGATGGCTCTGGCGAGCGGTCGCTCGGAGACGTCGACGTGGTGTTCCCGATCCTGCACGGGCGCTTCGGCGAAGACGGGACGATCCAGGGCCTGCTCGAGCTCGCCGGGCTGCCGTACGTGGGCAACGGTGTGCTGGCCTCGGCGGTCGGCATGGACAAGCACTTCACGAAGACGGTGCTCGAGGGCGCCGGCATCGAGGTCGCGCCATGGGTCACGCTCACGCGGTCCGCCCTCGACGAGAACCCCGAGCTGTGGAAGCGCCGGGTGCACGGCCTCGGCCTTCCGGTGTTCGTGAAGCCGGCACGCGCGGGCTCATCGGTGGGCGTGACCAAGGTCTCCGATTGGTCGGCGCTGCACGACGCACTCGACATCGCGTTCGCCGAAGACCGCACGGTGCTCATCGAGGCGGCGGTCGTGGGTCGCGAGATCGAGTGCGGCGTGCTCGAGGGCCGACCCGGCGAGGGCGTTCAGGTGAGCGTCGCGGGCGAGGTCGTCGTGACCGGCCGGGACTTCTACGACTTCGACGCGAAGTACCTCGACGCCGCGGGCGTCGAGCTCATCTGCCCGGCCGACCTCGGTGACGGCGAGCTCTTCGAGCTGCAACGCATCGCGCGCCGCGCGTTCGAGGCGATCGGCGGGCAGGGACTCGCGCGCGTCGACGTGTTCCTCACGGGCGAGGGCTTCGTCGTCAACGAGATCAACACGATGCCCGGCTTCACGCCGATCTCGATGTTCCCGACCTGCTGGATGAACTCGGGGCTGAGCTACGCCGATCTCATCACCGAGCTCATCGAGGTCGGGTACGCGGCGGGGCGCCGCTAGCTCGTCAGCCGATGGCGTCCTCGATCGAGGCGCCGGTGGTCGTGCACTCGCCGGTGGCGGGGATGATCGAGACGGCAGGAGACAGCTCGGCGATCACGGTCGTCCCCGAGACCACCTCGTTGTCGACGAGCACCTCGACTGCGGGCGTCCTGCCGTAGGTCGTGAAGCGGAAGCGCGGGGCATCGGACTCGTCGATGACCCAATCGACTCCGTCGACGCTCACGCAGCGATCGGTCGTGGGCCCGGGGGGCGTGACCCCGCAGCGCAGCAGCACTGAGGCCGGTGATCCCCATGCACCGGTGCCCTGCGCGTTCGTCTCGCGCTCGGCCTGCTCGGCGGAGCTGCCGCTCGCGAGCATGTCGGGTAGGCGCACGCTGACGGCGGCGCAGTCGGCGCTTTCGGCATCGGCAGCGGCGTCCATGGGTACCACCGGGCTGCAGCCCGCGGTGGCGAGCACGATGCCGAGGGCGATGAGGGCGGTGGTGAGCCGCCGGCGACGGGCGGGCGTGACTGCGGGTTCCATCATCCTCAGCGTATCCGGCATTGGCATACGCTGAGCGGGTGTCCGACTCGATGAGCGCGCCCTCCGCATCCGTCGAGCCGTCGACCGTCGCCGAGCTCGGCGAGTCGGCGGTGCTCGCTCGTATCCTGCCGCGCCTCGCGCCAGGTGACTCCGCCATCCTCGGCGCCGGCGACGATGCCGCGGTCGTCCGCGCGGTCGACGGGCGTTTCGTCGTCACGACCGACTTCATGGTGCACGGTCCCGACTTCCGGCTCGCGTGGTCGACGCCGTTCGAGCTCGGCTGGAAGGCCGCCGCGACGAACCTCACCGACGTCGCCGCGATGGGTGCACGTCCGACGGCGCTCGTCGTCGCGATCGCCGCACCGCCTACGACGCCGGTCGCCGTGCTCGAGGGCATCGCCGACGGCCTGCGAGAAGGGCTCGCCCACCTCGCACCCGGGGCCGGCGTCGTCGGCGGCGACCTCTCGGCGTCCTCGGTGCTCACGATCGCGGTGACCGCGTTCGGAGATCTCGAGGGTCGCGCCCCGATCCTGCGATCGGGTGCGCAGGTCGGCGATGTGGTCGCACACGCCGGGGTGCGCGGCGACGCGGCGCGTGGGCTCCGCCTGCTGTTCGCCGAGGCCACGGATGCCTCGGGCGAGCCCGATCGCGAACTGGCCGCGGCCCTTCGTGCGCGGCATCCCGAGCTCATCGCGGCGCAACTCGCCCCGAGCCCGCCGGTGTCGGCGGGTGTGGCGGCGGCGCTGGCCGGCGCGAGCGCGATGCTCGACGTCTCCGACGGGCTCGCCCGCGATGCCCGCCGGCTCGCCGAGGCGAGCGGAGTCGGTCTCGACCTCGACTCCGCTCGCCTCGGCGACGACATCCGCCTCGCGCTCGCGGGCGCGGAAGACCACGGCCTGCTCGCCACGTTCCCGCCGCACGTCACCCTCCCCGCACCGTTCGATGCCATCGGCCTCGTGGTCGACGATGCCGGCAGGCTCTTCGTCGACGGTGCTCCCGTGGCCGCCGAGGGCTGGGACCCCTACGCCGGGTGGGACGGTCGCGCGGGCTGACCTGCCGCGGCATCGTCGGCCGCATCGGCGGCGGCCCACCAAAGGGCGGTCTCGCCGTAGTCGCGACGCCGGTCGGGTGAGATTCCCGCGGGCCACTCGGGCTCGGCGGAGCGCGAGCTGCGTTCGACCACGACGACGGCCTCATCGGCCAGTAAGGGGGCGAGCAGGGCGAGATCGTGAGCGAGCGCTGACTCGGGGAGATCGTACGGCGGATCGATGAAGACCAGGTCGAACGGTCCGCGGGTGCCCTCGAGATAGGCCGCGACGGCACGCTGCACTACGCTCACACGGGGCGCGCTGCCGTGCGCCCTCCGCTTCACGGCGTCGGCGTTGCGCCGGCAGATGTCGGCCGCCGCCTTCGCCCGTTCGACGAGCACGGCCTCGGCGGCACCCCGGCTCACGGCTTCGAGGCCGAGTGCCCCCGAGCCGGCGTACAGGTCGAGCACCGCCGCGCCGTCGATGGCGTCGCGCGCCTCGAGCGCCGAGAAGATCGCCTCGCGCACCCGGTCGCTCGTGGGGCGGGTGCCCGACCGGGGCACCTGCAGGCTGAGAGAGCCGGCGAAGCCGGCGATGATGCGCGTCATGCTTCCGGAAGCATAACGGGGGCCTCACCGCTGCCATGATGGAGGCGTGCCCGCACTGTTTGATGAAGAGACCGGCTCGACCGACACACTGCCCGCCGAACCGTCCAGGCACCGGGGGAGTGAACAGCAGCTGATCGACCGCCTCTGGGATTTCAGCGATCCGAAGGCGAGCGAGGAACGGTTCCGCGAGGCCGCCGACGATGACCTCCACAGCCCGCACCTGCGCGCCGTGTTGTCGACCCAGCTCGCCCGCGCGCTCGGCATCCAGCGACGCACCGACGAGGCGCACGCCGTGCTCGACGCGGTCGCCGCGACGACATCGGCACCCGGCGACCCAGAGTCCTACGCCGCCGAGTTGCGGGCGCGCGTGTCGATCGAACGGGGCCGCATCGCGGCATCCGATCGCAGGCCCGACGACGCCGTGCCCGAACTGACCCGCGGCGTGCGCGAAGCGGCGCTCGCGGGGTCGACCTTCCTCGTGCTCGACGCCCTGCACATGCTCGCCCTCAACGACGCCGGACACGAAGAGGAATGGGCCACCGAGGGGTTCGACGTACTCGACGGGTCACACGACCCCCGAGTGCTGCGCTGGGGGGTCGCGCTGCACAACAACCTGGGGTGGACCCTGCACGACTCGGGGCGGCTCACCGGTGCGCTCCTGCAGTTCGAGCAGGCCGTCGCAGCCGCCGACGCCTACGGCACCGCCGAGCAGCGTCATGTCGCGAGATGGTCGGTGGCGCGGTGCCTGCGCAGCCTCGGCCGCACCGACGAGGCGCTGGCGATGCAGCGCGAGCTCGCTGCAGCACGCCCCGACGACCGGTACGTGCTGGCCGAGATCGAGGCGCTGACGGCGGCGGAGCCTACGATCGAGGCATGACGGCGCGAGAGGCGGATGTCCCGGGCGAGGCGGTGCCGGGCAGCTACACGCTCGACACCAAGCTGTCGGGCGCGCTCGGCGGGCGCACCGCCCAGGCGTTCGAGCGGGCCTTCGGCCACCGCACGGTGGGCGACCTGCTCGCGCACTACCCGCGCCGGTACGCATTGCGCGGCGAACTCACCGCGCTCGCGAGCCTCCCGCTCGACGAGAACGTCACGATCGTCGCCGAGGTGCTCGAGGTCCGGGTGCGCGACATGCGCCAGCGCCGTGGTTCGATCGTCGAGGCCAAGATCTCCGACGGCACCGGCATCCTCACGCTGACGTTCTTCAACCAGAAGTGGCGCGAGCACGACCTCCGCCCGGGGCGCCGCGGCATCTTCGCCGGCAAGGTCGGCGACTACCGGGGCGCGCGCCAGCTGGCGCACCCCGACTACGAGCTCTTCGACGAATCGGTGCAGCCCGACGCGAACGATGCCGCCGCCAGGCGGTGGGTCGAGGCCCCGATCCCGATCTACCCGGCCACCTCGACGCTCGCCAGCTGGCAGATCGCGAAGTCCGTCGCATTCCTGCTCGACGGGCTCGGGGTCGTCGACGACCCGATCCCGATCGAGGTGCGCGCCGCTCGCGGCCTGCACGGTCAGCGCGATGCGCTCGAGGGGGTGCATCGCCCTGAACGCGAGGCCGACTGGAAGGCGGCGCGGCGCACGCTGCGATTCACCGAGGCGTTCGTGTTGCAGACGGCGCTCCTCGAGCGTCGGGCCGAGCTCCGCGCGCACCACGCCGTCGCACGTCGCCCCCGCGACGGAGGCCTCCTCGAGCGGTTCGACGCCGCCATGCCGTTCACGCTCACCGACGACCAGCTCGACGTCGGCGCCCAGATCTCCGACGACCTCGGGCACCCCGTGCCGATGAACCGCCTCGTGCAGGGCGAGGTCGGCTCGGGCAAGACCGTCGTGGCCCTGCGTGCCATGCTCGCCGTCGCCGACTCGGGTGGCCAGTCGGCACTGCTCGCGCCCACCGAGGTGCTGGCGGCACAGCACCTGCGCTCGATCGCCCGCATGCTCGGTCCCGAACTCGCGGTCGAACTCATGCCGACCCTCCTCACCGGCCAATTGCCGGCTGCCGAACGCAAGAAGGCGCTGCTGCGTGCCGCCGCCGGCCAGTCGCGCATCGTCGTGGGTACGCACGCCCTCATCGGCGACCAGGTGTCGTTCGCCGACCTCGGTCTCGTGGTCGTCGACGAGCAGCACCGGTTCGGGGTCGAGCAGCGCGAGGCGCTGCGCCTGAAGGGCGCCGAGCCGCCGCACGTGCTCGTGCTCACCGCCACACCGATCCCGCGAACCGTCGCGATGACGGTGTTCGGCGACCTCGACGTCTCGACCATCCGCCAGCTGCCGGCGGGTCGGGCCGGCATCGAGTCCCACGTCGTGCCGCTCGCCGAGCGGCCAGGGTGGCGGCCGCGCGTCTGGGAGCGGCTCGCCGAAGAGCTCGTGCTCGGCAGGCAGGGGTTCGTCGTGTGCCCCGCCATCGAGCCGAAGGTGGTCGAAGACGACGGCGAGAGCGAGGTGCCGGCCGATGTCGCGGGGCCCGCGACATCCGTGGCCTCGGTGCTCGCCGAGCTCGCGGCGCATCCGCGATTCGCCGACGCGCGCGTGGCGCCGTTGCACGGGCGCATGAGCGCCGACGAGAAGGACGGCACGATGCGCGCCTTCGCCGCCGGCGAGATCGACGTGCTCGTCGCGACGACGGTCATCGAGGTCGGCGTCGACGTGCCGAACGCGAGCGTCATGGTCGTCGTCGACGCCGAGCGATTCGGGGTGTCGCAACTGCACCAGCTTCGCGGGCGAATCGGCCGCGGAAGCGTGCCCGGGCTCTGCCTGCTCGTCACGAACGCGGTGCCCGGTTCGGTCGCGCGGCAGCGGGTCGAGGCGGTGGCGGCGACGCTCGACGGCTTCGAACTGGCGCAGGTCGACCTCGAGCTGCGCCAAGAGGGCGACGTGCTCGGCGCCGACCAGTCGGGCGGGCGGTCCTCGCTCAAGCTCCTCCGCGTGGTGCGCGACGGCGACGTCATCGCCGACGCCCGCGAGGTCGCCGAGACGCTCCTCGCGGGCGATCCGCGGCTCGCCGGGCATCCCGCGCTCGCCGCGGCCGTGCGCCGGCGCCTCGACGACGAGGCGAGCGGCTACCTGAGCAAGGGCTGAGACTGTGCCCGCGTGGGGCAACGGAGGCTGCCGGGCATTACGCTGGGCGTATGCAGCGGATCGCCGTCGTCCCAGGATCGTTCGACCCCGTCACGCTCGGCCATATCGATGTCATCGCACGGGCCGCGGGGCTCTATGACGAGTTGCACGTCGTCGTCGTGCACAACCCCGACAAGTCCGCGCTGCTGCCGATCGCGCAGCGCGTGTCGCTCATCGAGCGCTCGATCGCCGACGCCGGCATCGAGGGGCGCATCGTCGTCGCGTCGTGGAGCATGGGCCTGCTCGTCGACTACTGCACCGACGTCGGTGCATCGGTGCTCGTCAAGGGCATCCGCTCGCAACTCGACGTCGCCTACGAGACGCCCATGGCGATCGTCAACCGCCACCTCGCCGGGGTCGAGACGGTGTTCCTGCTCCCCGACCCGGCCAACGCGCACGTCTCGAGTTCCCTCGTTCGCCAGGTCGCCGCGCTCGGCGGCGACGTCGCGCCCTATGTGCCGACGGTGGTCGGAGACTACCTCCAGGCGGCGATGACCGCATGAGCGAGGCCATCGCAGCCATGGGCGGGCCGGGAACGGCGGTCGCGACCCTGAGCATCGACGACGTGGGCTCGCGCGCGGCGGCGATCGTGCAGAACGTCGAGGCCGTCATCGCCGGCAAGCGCGAGGCGATCACGTCGGCACTCACGGTGGTGCTCGCCGAAGGACACCTGCTCATCGAAGACGTTCCCGGCGTCGGCAAGACCATGCTCGCGAAGGCGCTCGCCCGCTCGGTCGACGCCACCGTCAGCCGAATCCAGTTCACCCCCGACCTGCTGCCCAGCGACGTGACGGGCGTCTCGGTCTTCGACCAGGCGAGCCGGCAGTTCGAGTTCAAGCGCGGCCCGGTCTTCGCGAACCTCGTCATCGGCGACGAGATCAACCGCGCCAGCCCGAAGACGCAGTCGGCGCTGCTCGAGTGCATGGAGGAGCGCCAGGTCACCGCCGACGGCACGACCTACCGGCTCGATGCGCCGTTCACGGTCGTCGCCACGCAGAATCCCGTCGAGATGGAGGGCACGTACCCGCTGCCCGAGGCCCAGCGCGACCGGTTCATGGCGCGCATCTCGATGGGCTACCCCTCGTCGGCCGACGAGCTGGCGATGCTCGCGACCCGTGAGACCTCGAGTCCGATCGACGATCTCACCGCGGTCGTCGGGCTCGACGATCTCCGGGCGATGATCAGCGCCGTGCAGCACGTGTTCACCTCGCAACCGGTCAAGGAGTACGCGGTCGAACTCGCGCGCACCACGCGCGACGACCGCCAGCTGCGCCTCGGGGCGAGCCCCCGTGCGACGCTCCAACTCATCCGCGCCGCGAAGGCACACGCGGCGATGCACGGCCGGGACTTCGTGCTGCCCGACGACGTCGATGCGCTCGCCGTGCCCGTGCTCGCGCACCGACTCATTCCCACGAGCCGTGCGCTCGGGAGCCATGACCGCGACAGCGGGCCGCTCATCGACGCCATCGTGCGCCGCATCGTGGGGGAGACGCCGGTTCCGGTCGGCAGCGCTCGAAGGAACTGATCATGAGGCGCCCCAGCTTCGCCCGAGTCGCCGCTTGGCCGCGACTCACGAGGCGTGGCGGCGCGCTCGTGCTCATGGGTGCCGTGCTCGTGGCGGTGTCGCTCTGGTTCGACCTGCGCGACATCCTGCTGCTCGCGTTCGTCGCCATCGCGATGCCGGTGATCGCCGCGGTGTTCGTCTCGCTGCGCCCGCCGAGGCTGGCGGTCTTCCGTACCTTCACTCCGGCGACCATCGCGGCGGGCACGTCGACCTGGGTGGCGCTCGCGGTGAAGAACCGCTCCAAGCGCACGTTCGACGGTGCTCACTGGCGCGACCGGGTGCCCGACGGCCTTGCAGCGCCGCCCGACGCGGTGCTGCCCGCCATCGGACCGTTCGAGCGGATGCTGCCGTCCGGTGACGACACCGTGCACCTCGAGTACCGCCTCCGCGTCTCACGGCGGGGCGTGTATGTCGTGGGTCCGTTGCGGGTCGGCCTCACCGACCCGTTCGCGCTCGCCCGCATCGATCGCGACGTCGGCAGTGCCCGCGAGCTCATCGTGACACCCCGCGTGACGCCGCTCGACGCCGCGCTCGGCACCGCGGCGAGCGTCGACGGCGTGCTGCACGGGTTGCAGCGTCGCACCCACCCGAACTCCGATGAGCTGATCGCCCGGGAGTACCGATACGGCGACCCGCTGCGCCGCGTGAACTGGGCGGCCACCGCACGGCGCGGCGAGCTGATGGTTCGCGAAGAGGAGCAGCGCGGCGACCCCGAGGCGCGCATCCTGCTCGACACGACGCTCTCGGCGCGCCAGCGCACGAGGCACGAGTTCGACGATCACGTGCATGCGGGGTTCGAACTGGGCATCGAGGTGGCCGCCTCGATCGGCGTGCACCTGCTCGACCTGGGGTACCAGGTGCGTTGCGACGCGGTCGCCGACCCTGCGCGCGGAGGCATCGCCTCGACGAACGACGGCGAGTACCACATGCCGGGCGGAGACCAGGGCATGCTCGAAGATCTCGCCCGCCTCGACTCGCCGACGCAGCACGACGCTCCTGAACGGCGTGCATCGACCGGAGGATCGTCGGCTCCGGCGCGAGCCCGCGAAGCGCGCATGCCCGGATTCGCGGTGCTCGTCGAGCCCGACGAGCACGACGCTGCGAACCTGGTCGCCCTTCGACCGGGGTTCGAGCCCGCGGTCGCATTCGTGACCGAGAGCACGTCGGCACGTGTCGTCGATGCGCTCGAAGCGGCCGACTGGCGCGTGGTGCGGGTGCGGCGGCCGACCGAGATCGGCGGAGCATGGTCGGGATCGGCTGTTCGCGGGCCAGGCCCGGCGGCGAGCACCGGTCGGATATCGGCGACCGCCGCCGCACGACCTCCCGCGAGTACCGGTCGCTCGAACGGGCACGATGGGCACGTCGATGAATCCTGACCCGATCGCGCTCTCACGCGGCCAGCGACTCGCGCTCACCGCTGCATCCTTCGCCCTGATCGCGGTGGCGACCATGGCGTTGGGGCCCCTCATCTCGGGCAGCGGCTGGTGGTGGATGTGCGCCTTCGTGGCGGCAGGCACGCTGTTCGGCGGAGCCGGCCTGCGGGCCATCCGGACTCCGGCGTCCCTCGTGCCGGTGCTCGAGCTCGTGATCCTGTTGCTGCTGCTGACCCTGCTGTTCGGAGGAACGACGAGCTTCGCCCTGATCGCGCCGACCACCGGCACGTTCACCGAGTTCGGGCAGCTGCTCGGCGGTGCCGAGCGCACCATCCAGCAGCAATCGGTGCCCGCGATCGCAGTGCCGGCGCTCTCGTTCGCCCTCGCCCTCGGCGTGGGCGTGCTCGCGGTCTGCATCGACATCCTCGTGCAGACGGTGCGCATGCCCGCCCTCGCCGCCGCGCCGGCGCTCGTGCCGATCCTCATCCCGGGGTTCATCATCGAGGCAGGAGCCGAGGCGCCGACGCTCGTGCTGGCCGCTGCGGCCTACCTGCTGCTGCTCCGCATCGACGTGCGCGTGCGACGGCGCGCACGTATCACGGAGGTCGACGAGGGCGACGACGCCGCCACGGTGATCTCTCCGGCGCGCGTGCCGATCGCCTCGACGCTCGGTGCAACGCTGGGGCTCGCGGGCACCGGTCTCGTCATCGCCGCCGTGCTCGCCGCCTCGACCCCGAGCATCTCGACGAGCCTGCTGCTCGGCACGGGGAACCCGGGCACCATCTTCGGACGCGGCGTCAGTCCGTTCATCGACCTGGGTCGCGACCTGCGCCGGCCCGATCCCAGCCCGGCCTTCCACTACTTCTCGCCCGACGGCGAGCGGCCCTACTTCACACTGCTCACGCTCGACCGATTCGAAGGGGCGACCTGGGGCGTGACCGACGACGCGATCGACGGTGACAACACGGTCGACGCGATGCCGCGGCCCGAGGGGCTCTCGAGCGAGGTCCGGGCCGATGAGCATCCGATCGACGTGACCATCGACGAGGTGCGCACGACCTGGCTGCCCGTGCCCTACCCGACGACACGGGTCGACGGTCTCCGTGGCTCGTGGTTCTGGGACGACGGTGCGCTCACGGTGCGCGGCATCGACGCGGACACCGCCGGGCAGCGCTACCAGGCGACCTGGCTCGAGGTCGACCCGACCCCCACGCAGTTGCGAGCCGCCGATCGCCGAGTGACCGATGAGCTCGCCCCGTTCCTGGCACTGCCCGACGACCTGCCGCAGGTCATCTCCGACACGGCGGCGCAGGTCACCGGCACTGCCCCCACGCCGTACGACGCCGCGGTCGCCATCCAGGCGTTCCTTCGTTCGCCCGACTTCGAGTATTCGACCGAGGCGCCCGTCGAAGACGGCTACGACGGCGGGGGATTCGACGTCATCGCCCAATTCCTCGAGCGCCGCGCCGGCTACTGCGTGCACTTCGCGTCGACGATGGCGGTGCTGGCACGCGAAGCGGGGATTCCGGCTCGCATCTCGGTCGGCTACACGCAGGGGAGCCCTTCGCAGGAACGCGTCGGCGGGCTGCAACGCATCGAGGTCGACTCGCACGACCTTCATGCGTGGCCCGAACTGTACTTCGAGGGCGTCGGATGGGTGCCGTTCGAACCGACGCCCGGCCGCGGACTGGTTCCCGACTACTCCCGACCCGGCGCCGGCGAGGGCGCCGGTCCGCCGGTTCCCCAGCCTGGCAGCGCCGCTCCGAGCGCGAGCGGCCGCGCCGAGGTCGACCCGGGCGGAGGGTTGACCGGCACCGGCGGCGGTCTTGCATTCGCCGAGAGCTGGTGGCTGCGCGGCGGCGTGATCGCGCTGCTCGTCGCCGCGATCCTGCTCGCGCCCGCCGCGCTTCGCGCGGGTCAACGTGCGAGTCGCTCGCGCCGCATCATGCGGGGTGAACGGCCGGCGGATGCCGCGTGGAGTGAGCTGACCGCGACCGCACGCGACCTCGGGGTCGACGTGGGGGTCTTCGACACCCCGCGTGCGGTTGCCGCGCGCATCGCCGATCGGGAGGGGTTCGCCGACGATGCGGCCAGGACGGCGCTGATCTCGCTCCGCGACGCCGTCGAACGGGAACGCTACGGTCCTGCGGGGCGCGCGGGCGCACCCGACACCGACCTGATCGACGCCCTCGACACCGCACGCGCCGTGCTCGCCGCCGACGAGCGACCGGTCGACCGGGTTCGGGCCGTACTCGTGCCCCGCTCGCTCGTCGATCGCGCACAGGCCGCGTTCAGCGAACGCCTATCCGCGGGCACGTAGAATCGTCGATCGTGGCCATCAAGCATTCTCCCTATCGCCTGAACGTCCGCGACCTCGTCAATCGTCCGGGCGAGATGCGCGACGAGCAGCTCACGATCGTCGTCGACGACGCGATGGGCGAGGGACTCGTCGCGGTCCGCGCCGATTCCGAGCTCGATCTCGAAGTCCGACTCGAGTCGGTTCACGAGGGCGTCCTCGTCACCGGCGAGGTCGATGCGACCGCCGAGGGGGAGTGCGGTCGATGCCTCATCGACATCACGCTGCCTGTCCAAGTCGAGTTCCAGGAGCTTTTCGCGTATCATTCTGGAGAAGCCATCGAGTATGAGGTTCAAGATGACCACGTGGATCTTGAATCACTCATCCGAGATGCGGTAGTGCTGTCACTGCCGTTCCAGCCGGTGTGCCGACCGGATTGCCCGGGTCTCGACCCCGAGACCGGGCTCCGACTGGCCGATCATCCGGAACTCGTCACCCCTGAGCACAGCGACCCCCGCTGGGCCGCGCTCGCGGGATTGCAGGCTTCCGTAGACAACGGCGCGGAACACGAATCCGGCGCTGCCCAGCAGAGAGAAGAGAGATAGTCATGGCGGTTCCGAAGCGGAAGCAGTCACGCGCCAACACCCACGCGCGCCGGTCGCAGTGGAAGGCCGAGGTCCCCACGCTCGTCAAGACCGTCGAGAACGGCAAGGTCACCTACAGCCTTCCGCACCGCGCGAAGGTCGTCGAGGACTCGGCGGGCACCCCGCTCTTCCTCGAGTACAAGGGCCGCAAGGTCGCCGACGTCTAGTCGGCCCGAGACGCACCGACGACCGGTCGTGACGCGAACGGAGCGCACGCAGGCTGAAGACCGCACGCTCGACGAACTGCAGCGCACGCTGCAGGTCGAGATCGATCCGGCGCTGCTGCAGCTCGCGCTCACGCACCGGTCGTTCGCGTACGAGAACGGCGGAATACCGACCAACGAGCGTCTCGAGTTCCTCGGCGACTCCATCCTCGGGCAGGCTGTCACGGTCAAGCTGTTCCGCGACCACCCCGAGCTCGACGAGGGCGAGCTGGCCAAGCGCCGCGCGAGTCTCGTCTCGAGTGTCGCGCTGGCCGAGGTCGGTCGCGCGATCGGCGTCGGGCCGTACGTGCGCCTCGGTCGGGGCGAGACGATGACGGGCGGCGCCGACAAGCCGTCGATCCTCGCCGACACCGTCGAGGCCATCATCGGTGCGGTGTACCTCGACGCAGGTGGCGATGCCGCGACCGGCCTCGTGTTGCGCCTCGTCGGCCCGCTCATGCAAGATCCCGCCCGATTCGGCGCGTCGATGGACCCGAAGACGAGCCTTCAAGAGATCGCCGCGCGCCGCGGCGCTCCGGCGCCGTCGTATGCGGTCGTCGAGAGCGGGCCCGACCACAACAAGCACTTCGTCGCCACGGTCAGCGTCGGCGATCTCGTCGAGGCGTCGGGCGAGGGCTCGAGCAAGAAGCAGGCCGAGATGGCCGCCGCGCTCGAAGCGTGGACCCGCCTGAACCCGTCACGCTGACGTGCCCGAGCTTCCCGAGGTCGAGGTGGTTCGCGCGGGACTCGCTCCCGCGGTGACCGGCGCGACGATCTCCGCGGTCGACGTGCTCGACGCGCGCGCGCTCACGCGGCACGATCGCACGATGGGCGCGTTCGAGGCGCTCGCCACCGGTGCCCGCATCGATGCAGCGGTGCGCCGCGGGAAGTTCCTGTGGCTTCCGATCGGCGGCGATCGCGCGATCGTGGGGCATCTCGGCATGAGCGGGCAGATCCTGCTCCGCACTCCCGACCACGCCGGCGACGACCGGCACGTACGCATCCGCCTGCATCTCGAGCACCCCGAGCACGGCGAACTGCGTGTCGACTTCGTCGATCAGCGAACGTTCGGGTCACTGGCGGTCGACCGACTCGTCGCGACGACCGATGGCGACGTGGCCGGGTTCTCGGCAGGCGTCACCGGCGAGTGGGCACGCAGCATTCCCACGCAGGTCGCCCACATCGCTCGCGACCCGCTCGACCCGGCGTTCTCCGATGCCGCGTTCGTCGCGTCGCTCGCGCGCCGGGCGAGCGGGGTGAAGCGCGTGCTGCTCCATCAGGGCGTCATCAGCGGGGTCGGCAACATCTACGCAGACGAGTCGCTCTGGGCCATGCGCCTGCATCCCGAGCAGCCTGCCTCGTCGATCAGCGCGCGACGAGCACATGAGCTCCTCGCCGCCGTTCGCGAGGTGCTCGCCAAGGCACTGGCCGAGGGTGGCACGAGCTTCGACGCCCAATACGTCAACGTCAACGGGGCATCCGGATACTTCGCGCACTCGCTGAACGCCTACGGGCGCGCCGGACTGCCGTGTCCGCGCTGCGGCACGCCGATGGTGCGCGAGCCGTTCATGAACCGCTCGTCGCACCGATGCCCGAGATGCCAGCGTCGGCGCACGCCGCGTCGCGCGGCGTCGTCGGGCTCCTGACCGGGGACCGCGATCGTCAGCCGCGCTGGAATTCGGCCGACATGCCGTGCGGCTCGAAGCCGAGCGCGATGTTGATGGCGAGCATGTGCGCGTTCTCGTCGGCATTCCACGTGTAGATCTTCGTGCGCTCGGGCGCGATCTCGCCGAGCCGAACGAGGTTCGCGAGCTTCATGCGCATGCCGAGGCGGTGGCCGCGATGGGCGGCGAGGACGAGCGTGTCGGACTGGTACGCGACGGTCTTTCCAGGAGGCAGCTCGAGCTCGGTGTATCCGGCGATCGAGCCGTCGGGTGCGACGGCGGCCTGCACGAGCAGGTTGCGTCCGCCGTCGATCGCCTGCGACTCGTGTGATCGCACTCGGTCGGCGTCCCACTGCTCCTCGTCGATCGTGAGGCCGCCGGCAGGCACGTCGAGCACCATCCGCGCGCGCGCCGCGGCGTAGCTGTCGACGAGCGCCTCGGGCACGTGGTCGATCCAGCCGACGAGACGATAGTCGGATGCCGCCGACTCGCGCCGGGCGGATTCGGTGCGGAATTCCTCCACGCGGCCGTCGATGTCGAGCGCACTCGAGCGTTCGAGTTGTCCGATGACATACCCGTGACGCGTGGCGAATCGCACGCTGGGGAGCTCGGCCGGGATCGTGGCATCGCCGTCGGGGGCGGCGAGCCGCGGACCCGGCAGGTCGAGCTGTGCGATCGGGTAGTCGACCCACCCCATGTAGGTGGACCTCCCGAGATCGGTGATCACGCGCTCGGCGTGCTCGAGCAGCCGGCTCCCGAGGCCCTGGCGTCGGTACGCCGAAGCGACCTCCACGATGACGGTGCCGGTCTTCGCCGCAGGGTCGCGCTCCCACCAGGTGATCGTGCGGCCGACGCATGCCCCGCCGTCCCATGCCGCGAACGCCTGCCGCATCTCGTACGTCTCGTCGCGGTACATCGCGAGCATCTCGGCGGGCGTGTACGCCAACCGGTCGTCGCCCCATCGCTCGACCTCGATGTCGATCGCGAATTCGGCGTAGCGCTCGAACTCGACGGACTCGCGGGTGCCGAGCCGGTCGGGGAAGGTGATCGGTCGGATCTCGACCGCCATGCGGCGCTCCTGTCGTCGGGTGATGTGCCGTTCGGGCAGCCCGCCAGAATATCGAGGCGTCGGGTTCGCGGCAAGGGGCGGCTTCGTCCGCGTACGGCGCGCGTGCGCTCGACCGGTGCGAACCTCGGATACCGTAGTCCGCAGCGTTCTCGCGGACAGGGGAGGGTGGGACGTGTATCTGAAGAGCTTGACGCTCAAGGGCTTCAAGTCCTTCGCACAGCCGACCTCGTTCGCGTTCGAACCGGGTGTGACCTGCATCGTCGGCCCCAACGGCTCGGGCAAGTCCAACGTCGTCGACGCCCTCGCGTGGGTCATGGGCGAGCAGGGCGCCAAGACGCTCCGCGGCGGCAAGATGGAGGACGTCATCTTCGCCGGAACGTCGACGCGCGGCCCGCTGGGTCGCGCCGAGGTGAGCCTGACGATCGACAACAGCGACGGCGCGCTGCCGATCGAGTACAGCGAGGTCACGATCTCGCGCACGCTGTTCCGCAACGGCACGAGTGAATACGCGATCAACGGCGAGCAGTGCCGCCTCCTCGACGTGCAGGAGCTCCTGAGCGACACCGGGCTGGGGCGCGAGATGCACGTCATCGTCGGACAGGGCCAGCTCGACCAGGTGCTGCGCGCCACGCCCGAAGACCGTCGCGGCTTCATCGAGGAGGCCGCGGGCATCTTGAAGCACCGGCGCCGCAAAGAGAAGACGCTGCGCAAGCTCGACGCGATGCAGGCCAACCTCACCCGTCTCTCCGATCTCGCCGGTGAGATCCGACGCCAGCTGAAACCGCTGGGCCGCCAGGCTGAGGTCGCCCGCGAGGCGGCCACGATCGCCGCCGTCGTGCGCGACGCCCGCGCACGGTTGCTCGCCGATGAGGTGGTCGGCCTCCGCCGCGCGCTCGAGCAGCACGGCCGCACCGAGCACGAACGCCACGCCGAGCGGCTGGGACTGCAAGACCAGCTCGAGCGGCACCAGGCCAAGGTCACGCGGCTCGAGGCGGCGCAGTCGGGCGACGACGTCGACCGTGCGAGGTCGACGAGCTTCGCGCTCGAGCAGGCGCAGGGCAACCTGCGCTCGCTCGATTCGCTCGCCCGGCAGCGCATCGCACTGCTCGAGAGCGCGTCCGAAGAGACGGATGCCTCGCCGAGCGTCACTCGCGAGATGATCGACAGCGCCGTGTCCGAGCTCGACGGCATTCGCGACGGTGTCGGTGCTGCGGCATCCGCCCTCGACGACGCCCATGAGGCGACCATGCGCCGCCGTTCGGAACTCGACACCGTCGACGAGGGCATCGCCCGCCAGAGCGCACTGGTCTCGGCCTACGATCTCGAGCTCTCGAAGCTCGCGGGGCAGGCCGACACGGCCGCGTCGAAGCTCGCCGCCGTGCGCGGCGAGGTGCTCCGCCACGAGAACGCCCTCGCAGCATCGGCCGAGCGCCGGTCGCGCGCCGCCGCCGCACTCGCCGAGGCAGAGACCGCCGCCGACACGCGCGAAACGGCCGAGACCGACCTCGATGAGGCCTACGAGCTCGCTCAGGCCGCGGTGTTCGAGGCCGAGGCCGAGATCGAGCGCATCCGCGACGAGCTGCACGGGCGAGAGCGCGAGCACGGTGCACTGGGTGCGCGCACCCAGGCGCTGTCGCTCGCACTCGACCAGAAAGACGGCTCGGCGGCGCTCGTGGCTGCCGGCATCGACGGTGTGCGCGGGTTGCTCGCCGAGGCGATGCAGGTGCAGCCGGGCTACGAGGCCGCCATCGCCGCGGCCCTCGGGTCGCTCGCCGACGCGGTACTCGTCGACGATCGCGACGCCGCCTTCCGCGCGCTCGACCGGGCCGAGACGGGGCAACTGGGCCGGGTTGCGCTGGCGCTGGCCGAGGCCGGGTCGAACGCGGCGCCTGAACCGCTGCCGACGTTCGACGGGCTCACCGCGGCGTCGGCCGTGGTCACCGCGCCCGCGGGCGTGCAGGGCCTGTTGGCAGAGGTGCTCATCGCCGACGATCTCGCTGCGGCCCGCGCTGCCGAGCAGGCGATCGCCGCGTCGACGCGGCCCGCCACCGTGATCACGAAGGACGGCACCGTCGTCGGGCGGTTCGTGCTGCGCGGCGGCTCAGGGCGGAAGCAGAGTCGCATCGAGCTCATCGCCGAGCGCGACCGCGCCGCGGCGCGCCTCGACGAGGTCCGCGCCGAGATCGAGCGCAGCCGGTACGAGCTCACCGAGCAGCGGCAGATCGTCGAGCAGTCGAAGGAGCTGTCCAAGCGCGCCCTCGCGGCGCTGAGAGAGTTCGACGCACAGCTCGCCCAGCGCACCGAGCAGCTCAACCGGGCGCGCGTGCAGGCCGAGGCGGCCGAGGCGGACTCCGAGCGGCTGCGGCAGGCCGCGGCCAACGCCGAGGAGCGCGTCGTCGACGCCGAGCGCGCCGCCGTGACGGCGAAGGAGGCCCTCGACGTCGTGCGGGCAACTCCTCGACCGGTGCTCGACACCGAAGCGCGCGAGGGTGCGCTCGCCGCGCTCGAGACGGCGCGTGAGGCCGAGGTCGAAGCGAAGCTCAGGCTCGAGACCGCGAAGGAGCGCGTGCGTGCCGAAGAGGTGCGCATCCGGGCGATGCAGGCGCAGTTCGACGCTGAGCGTCAGGCCGCCGCTGATGCCGCGCGCCGGGCGGTCATCCGTCGGGCGCAGCTGGAGGCGGCGCGCCGAGTGGCCGATGTGCTGCCGCAGGCGCTCGCATCGGTCGACGCGTCGGTCGCCGAGGCCCGGGTCGGGCTCGGGCGTGCCGAAGCCGAGCGCGCGAGCCGAAACGAGGAGCTGCAGGCGGTGCGACGCGAGGAGGCGGCGGTCAGGCAGCGCCTGCACGCCGTCACCGAAGACGTGCACGGACTCGAGCTGCGCATCTACGAGAAGAAGCTCCACATCGGCGGACTCGTCGAGCGCGCGGAATCCGAACTCGGTCTCTCCGAAGACGTGCTCGTCGCCGAGTACGGACCCGATCACGAGATCCCGCCTGAGGACGAGGCCGGCGAACCGAGGGCGTTCCAGCGTGACGAGCAGCAGCGCCGACTGGCCGCCGCCGAGCGCAAGCTCACTCAGCTGGGGCGCGTGAACCCGCTCGCGCTCGAGGAGTTCGCAGCCCTCGAACAGCGCCACCAGTTCCTCAGCGAGCAGCTCACCGACCTCGCGAACACCCGCAAGGACCTCATCACGATCATCGAGGAGATCGACACCAAGATGGAGGCGATCTTCCGCAGTGCGTTCGACGACACCCAGGCGGCGTTCGCCGAGGTGTTCCCGGTGCTGTTCCCCGGCGGATCGGGCAGCATCTCGCTGACGAACCCCGACGACATGCTCACGACCGGCATCGAGGTGAGCGTGAAGCCCGCCGGCAAGAAGATCGAGCGACTCTCGCTGCTCTCGGGCGGCGAGCGCTCGCTCGCGGCCGTGGCGCTGCTGATGGCGATCTTCAAGGCCCGCCCGAGCCCGTTCTACATCATGGACGAGGTCGAGGCGGCCCTCGACGACGCGAACCTCGGCCGACTGCTCTCGACCTTCGAAGACCTCCGCGACTCGAGCCAGCTCATCGTCATCACGCACCAGAAGCGAACGATGGAGATCGCCGACGCGCTCTACGGCGTCTCCATGCGCCAAGACGGCGTCTCCGCCGTCGTCGGACAGCGGGTCCGCGAGGACCGTGAAGCACGAGCGAGCTGACGAGCGGATGCCGCGTGGCACGGGGCATCCGTCACCGTAGGCTGGTGGCATGGCAGAACGCGCATCCTGGTCGCTCGGCGCGGCACTTCGCGGGGTCTTCGGAGCGAAGACGATCGATGAAGACACGTGGGACGACCTCGAGTCCGCGCTGATCCGCGCCGACTTCGGCCCGGCGGTCACCGAAGAGATGGTCGACGCCATCAGGGCCCAGGTCGAGCGGTACAAGACCACCGACCCGCGCGACGTGCAGCGCATGCTGCGCGAGAACGTCGAAGAGCGGCTGTCGAAGTACGATCCGACCCTGAAGCTCACCGAGCGGCCCGCGGTCGTGCTCGTGGTCGGCGTCAACGGCGTGGGCAAGACGACCACGATCGGCAAGTTCGCACGCTTCCTGCGCAGTTACGACCGCTCGGTCGTGGTCGGCGCCGCCGACACCTTCCGTGCGGCGGCCGTCGACCAACTCGCGACGTGGGCCGAGCGCGCCGGAGTCGGCATCGTCCGGCCCGAGCGCGAGGGCCAGGATCCGGCGTCCGTGGCCTTCCAGACGGTTGAGCAGGCCAAGCGCGACGGCACCGAGATCGTCATCATCGACACCGCCGGACGCCTGCACACCAAGGGCGGGCTCATGGACGAGCTCGGCAAGATCAAGCGCGTCGTCGAGAAGCAGGCGCCGATCAGCGAAGTGCTGCTCGTGCTCGACGCGACCACCGGGCAGAACGGCCTCGCGCAGGCCGAGGCGTTCATCGAGCACGGGGGAGTGACCGGGCTCGTGCTCACGAAGCTCGACGGCAGCGCGAAGGGCGGCTTCGTGCTGGCCGTGCAAGAGAAGACCGGCCTGCCGATCAAGCTCATCGGCCAGGGCGAGGGCATCGGCGACCTGACGGGTTTCACGCCGCATGTCTTCGCGCAGAAACTCGTGGGCTAGGGGGCATCGCATGTCGATCGAACATGACTACTTCGGACTCATCGGCGACTACTGGGCCGAACGCAAGGAGTACGGCGACCAAGACGTCGAGGTCGTGCTCGACGCGGACTCCGACCTCGTCTCGACGGCGGCGCTCGATGCGGCCGCCACGATGGTCGGGGAGCTCGAGCTCGTCGACGACGAGCTGCGCAACGTCTTCGTGGGGCAGCTCGACGGGCGCGGCCCCGTCACGAACTTCCTCGCGGCCGTGCTCGACGGCGAGGAAGCCGACGCCGCCGACGCGGCCATCACCCGCGAGTCCGGCGACCGGCAGATCGACGCCCTGCGCTCGTTGAGTCTCGTCCGCGTCGACCTGCGTCCCGACGCCGATCGCGACGGCGACGTGTTCGCCGAATTCGAGTACGGCCTCGCGCCCGAAGACACCGAGGCGCGACTCGTCGCCTCCATCGACATGGGGCGCGAGATCGTCGACGTCCGCTTCGACGCTTAGAATCGAAGGCACCATGGCAACCTTCGGAAACCTGTCTGACCGCCTCGCGGAGACGTTCAAGAACCTTCGCACCAAGGGCAAGCTCTCGGCATCCGACGTCGATGGCACGGTGCGCGAGATCCGTCGTGCCCTGCTCGACGCCGACGTCTCACTCGACGTGGTCAAGCAGTTCACCGCCCACGTTCGCGAACGCGCGCTCGGCGACGAGGTCAACAAGGCGCTGAACCCGGCGCAGCAGGTCGTGCAGATCGTCAACGAAGAGCTGGTGCGCATCCTCGGCGGCGAGCAGCGCCGCCTGCAGTTCGCGAAGAACCCGCCGACCGTGATCATGCTCGCCGGCCTCCAGGGTGCGGGTAAGACGACGCTCGCGGGCAAGCTCGCGAAGTGGCTCGTGAAAGACGGCCACACCCCGATGCTCGTCGCCGCCGACCTGCAGCGCCCGAACGCGGTGAACCAGCTGCAGGTGGTGGGCGGCCAGGCCGGCGTGCCGGTCTTCGCGCCAGAACCGGGCAACGGCGTCGGCGACCCGGTGCGCGTCGCCCGAGACGCCGTGAAGCAGGCCGAGCGGGCCCAGCACGACGTCGTCATCATCGACACGGCGGGTCGGCTCGGCGTCGACGCCGAGATGATGAAGCAGGCCGCGAACATCCGCAAGGCGACGAACCCCGACGAGGTGCTCTTCGTCATCGACGCGATGATCGGTCAAGATGCCGTCACCACGGCGAAGGCGTTCCAAGAGGGCGTCGACTTCACGGGCGTCGTGCTCTCGAAGCTCGACGGCGACGCGCGCGGCGGTGCGGCGCTCTCCGTGGCGTCCGTCACCGGGCGTCCCATCATCTTCGCGTCGACCGGTGAAGGACTCGACGACTTCGAGCCGTTCCACCCCGACCGCATGGCGAGCCGCATCCTCGACCTCGGCGACATCCTCACGCTCATCGAGCAGGCCCAAGAGGCCTTCGACGAGGAGGAGGCGCTGAAGGTCGCCGAGAAGCTCGCGACCGAGCAGTTCACGCTCGACGACTTCCTGGCGCAGATGCAGCAGCTGCGCGGCGCCGGCTCCATCAAGAAGATGCTCGGCATGCTCCCCGGCGCGGGTGGCATGAAGCAGCAGCTCGAGAACTTCGACGAGCGCGAGATCGTGCGCACCGAGGCGATCATCCAGTCGATGACCCCGGCAGAGCGCAAGAACACCAAGCTCCTCAACGGCTCGCGCCGACTGCGCATCGCGAAGGGCGCGGGCATGACCGTCACCGACGTCAACCAGCTCGTGCAGCGCTTCGAGCAGGCGGCGAAGATGATGAAGACCGTCGCGCGCGGCGGCATGCCCCAGATCCCAGGAATGGGCCCGATCCCCGGTGGCGGCGGCCACGGCGGCGGCAAACGCCAGGCCGCGAAGGCGAAGAAGAAGTCGTCGGGCTCCCGCTCGGGCAACCCCGCGAAGCGCGCCGCCGAGAATGCGGCGATCGCGTCGGGCGTCGCCCCCACCGATCACGGCTCGGCGCCCGCCGGTTCGGGGTTCGGCCTCGGCGCCGGCGCCGGCGCGGGCGCCGGTGCCAAGAACGCCCCGACCGAAGAAGAGCTCGCCTCGCTGCAGAAGTTCCTCGGCCGATGACCATCGGCGACGCCGAGTACCGAGACGCCGGCCTCGAGTTTCCCGTTGACTTCCTGTTCGGCTCCGCGACCGCCTCATACCAGATCGAGGGCGCCGCTGCCGAAGACGGGCGCGGCCCGTCGATCTGGGACACGTTCAGCCACTCGCCCGGCAAGGTCTGGAACGGTGACACCGGCGACGTCGCCGACGACCATTACCACCGCCTCGAGTCCGACCTCGACCTCATGTCCGACCTCGGCCTCGAGGCCTACCGATTCTCGATCGCGTGGCCGCGGATCCAGCCCACCGGACGCGGCCCCGCGAACGAGGCGGGGCTGGCGTTCTACGAGCGCCTGGTCGACGGGCTCATCGCCCGGGGCATCCGACCCATCGCGACCCTGTACCACTGGGACCTTCCGCAGGCCCTCGAAGACGAGGGCGGCTGGGCGAACCGCGCCACGGCCGAGGCATTCGCCGAGTACGCCCGCATCATGGGCGAGCGGCTCGGCGACCGCGTCGCCGTGTGGACGACGCTCAATGAGCCCTGGTGCAGCGCTTATCTCGGATACGGCTCGGGCGCGCATGCCCCAGGAATCATGGACGGCGCCAAGGCGCTGGGGGCCGTGCACCACCTGAACCTCGCGCACGGGCTCGCGATCGCCGCCCTACGCGAGGTGGTCACGAACGACCCGGGCTACTCGATCACTCTGAACCTGCACGTGATCCGGCCGCATGGCCCGACCGGCGCCGAGGCGGCGCGTCGCATCGACGGGCTCGCGAACCGCGTCTTCCTCGGTCCGTTGCTCGATGGCGAGTACCCGGCCGATGTCATCGCCGACACCGCCGACGTCACCGATTGGTCATTCGTGAAGCCCGGTGACACCGAGCTGATCCGCCAGCCGATCGACCTGCTCGGTGTCAACTACTACTCCACGGTCACGGTCGAGATGTGGGACGGCCGCTCGCCGCGGTCGAACGCCGACGGCCACAAAGACATGGGCGGCACCCCGTGGCCGGGTTCCGAGCACGTCGAGTTCCTCGTGCAACCCGGCCCCTACACGGCCATGGGCTGGAACATCGACCCATCGGGCCTCGAAGACCTGCTGGTGGCGCTGCACGAGGCCTACCCGGCTCTGCCCCTCATGGTCACCGAGAACGGTGCCGCGTTCGACGACGTCGTGACCGAGACGCCCGACGGACCGGCCGTGCACGACCTCGACCGCATCGACTACCTGCGGCGCCACTTCACAGCGGCGCATCGCGCCATGGCGCGTGGCGTCGACCTGCGCGGCTACCAGGTGTGGTCGCTCATGGACAACTTCGAGTGGGGCTACGGGTACTCGAAGCGGTTCGGCATCGTGCGCGTCGACTACGACACACTCGAGCGGCTGCCGAAAGACAGCGCGAAGTGGTACGCCGAGCTGATCCGCACGCGCGCGATTCCGGCCTAGCTGCTCGGTGAGGCAGGCGTGTGCGTCGGGGCGGAGCCCTCGCGGAGCTCCCGTGCGAGGTGCGCGACGACCGCGGTGAGATCACCATCGGCAGCCTCGGCGACCCGAAGCTGGCGCTGATAGCTCGCGCCGCCGTCGAGCGAGGCGCGCACGTGCTGCAGCTCGGCGGCGCAGCCGAGCCGGTCGGCGACGGGTGCGAGTGTCGTGAGGAGGTCGCGCAGGTCGTCGGCGACGGGTCGCTCGGTGCCCGCGACATCCGTGATCACCTCGGCGTCCATGCCGTAGCGGGCCGCGCGCCACTTGTTCTCGCGCAGGTACCAGGGCTGCAGCACCGTGAGCTTCTCACCCTCATCGAGCCTGGTGCTCATCCATTCGACGAGGCACTGCACGAGCGCGCCGATCGCGCCGATCTCGGCGGCGGTCGACACGCCGTCGCAGACCCTCACCTCGACGGTGCCCCAGCGGGGCGACGGACGGATGTCCCATCGCACCTCGCTGTGGTCTTCGATGACGCCGGTGCGGATGAGGTCGTCGACGTAGCGCTCGTAGGCCGCCCAGTCTGCGAGCGGGTACGGGAGTCCCGCCGTCGGCAGCTGCTGGAACATGAGGGCGCGATTCGACGCGTAGCCCGTCTCGACGCCCGCCCAGAACGGGCTCGACGCGCTCAGCGCCTGCAGGTGCGGCAGGTATGCGAGCAAGCCGTCGAGGATCGGCAGGGCCTTGTCGCGGTCTTCGATGCCGACATGCACGTGCACGCCCCAGATCATCATGTTGCGCCCCCACCATCGGGTGCGCTCGATGAGCTTGCGGTATCGGGCCTTGTCGGTGAGCTGCTGGTGGTACCACTGGCTGAAGGGGTGCGAGCCGCTGCAGATGAGCTCGTACTCGCCGAGCTCGTCGATGACGGCACGCACCTCGGCGAGCTGGCCCTCGAGGTCGGCCACCGTCGCGGCGACGGTCGTGTGCACGTCGCTGACGAGCTCGACGGTGTTCGTGAGGAGCTCGGAGGTGATGAACGGATGATGCTCACCGGGGCTTCCCTCATCGAGCACCTCGAGCACCCGATCAGCGACCGAGGCCAGTTCACCGGTGGCGCGATCGACGATGGCGATCTCCCATTCCATGCCGACGGTGGAGCGCGCGGAGCGCGCGAACTCGATGGCCATGGCCGCCCCCGTCCTCTCGGCGTGCGCCGATGTGGGGACATCATGGCACGTGGCGCCGACTCCGTGGGGGCGAAGTGTCGTCATGCGGCGCGGTCGTCGATCGATCGCCGACGGATGCCGCAGGTGTGCGATTCTCGTTTCGGCGCGGAATCTGCAAGAATGGTCAGTCGAGTTCCGTACCGCCCGACCCTCTATCCGGCGTGCGGAACCCCATAGAGCTTCCGCCGAGTGTGCACCCCACGCTCACGGCTGTCAGTTCGCTTACCTCACAACATTTTCAGGAGAATTGTGGCTGTCAAGATTCGTCTCAAGCGCCTCGGCAAGATCCGTGCGCCCTACTACCGCATCGTCGTCGCCGACTCGCGCACCAAGCGCGACGGTCGTGTCATCGAGGAGATCGGCAAGTACCACCCCACCGAGCAGCCCTCGTTCATCGAGGTCGACTCCGAGCGTGCCCAGTACTGGCTCTCCGTCGGCGCGCAGCCGACCGAGCAGGTCGCCGCGATCCTCAAGCTCACGGGCGACTGGGGCAAGTTCAAGGGCGACGAGAACGCCGTCTCGAAGGTTCAGGTGAAGGACGCCAAGGTCGCGTTCGTCGCCGACGAGAAGAAGAAGCCGGTGCTCAAGCCCAAGGCCGAGAAGCCGGCACCCAAGGCCGAAGCGGCGCCCGCCGAGGCCGAGGCCGAGGCCGCGACGGACGAGGCGTAGGCCTTGCTCCAGTCCGCGCTCGAACACCTCGTCAAGGGGATCGTCGATCACCCTGACGACGTGAAGGTCGTCTCCGCGTCGAGCGCACGTGGCGAGGTCCTCGAGGTTCATGTGAACCCCGAGGACCTCGGTCGCGTCATCGGCCGCGCCGGCCGCACCGCGAAAGCGCTCCGCACCCTTGTCACGGCCCTCGCCGACGGACGCCGCGTTCGCGTCGACGTCGTCGACACCGACGACTGACGTGGCCGACGCAGGCACGCAACTGCGGGTCGGCCGCCTCACCAAGGCGCACGGCCTGAAGGGCGCCATCAAGCTCGAGCTCTACACCGACGACCCCGAGCGTCGCTTCGTGCCCGGCGCGGAGTTCTCGCTGCAGGTTCCCGCGGGCTCGCCGTGGCACGGCAAGCACCTCACCCTGCGCGAGCTGCGCTGGTACAACGGCCATCCCGTCGGCTTCTTCGAGGGGGTCGACGACCGCACCGCGGCCGAGAGCCTCGCGAAGGCCATCCTCTGGGTCTCGCACACCGACGACGAAGCCGGCGAGCCCGACGCCTGGTACGACCACCAGCTCATCGGCCTCTCGGTTCTTCGTGACGGCGTGCGCATCGGCGAAGTCACGCACGTCGACCACCTGCCGGCCCAAGACCTGCTCATCGTCCGCGTCGATGCCGAGCGGGCGGGTGGCCGCGAGGTCATGGTGCCCTTCGTCGGCGCTATCGTGCCCGAGGTCGACCTCGAAGCAGGCACCCTCACGGTGACGCCGCCCGCCGGACTCTTCGAGGAAGTGGTCGACGAGGCCGCCGCCGCACCCGTCGCCGACCTGACCGAGCGCGCCGTCGAAGGCGAGCCCGAGGCATCCGACAGCGCCGACGATCGCGACGAGTAGCAGCACCGTGCGCGTCGACATCGTGACGATCTTCCCGTCGTTCTTCGACGTGCTCGACCTGTCGCTCCTCGGCAAGGCCCGCCAGTCGGGCCTCATCGAGATCACCGCACACGACCTGCGAGACTTCACCCACGACCGGCACCGCACGGTCGACGACACGCCCTACGGGGGCGGCGCCGGCATGGTCATGAAGCCAGAGCCGTGGGGCGAGGCGCTCGATGCGATCGTCGGCGACGGCGCATCCGATGCCCTGCTCGTCGTGCCGTCGCCGGCCGGCGAGCCGTTCACCCAGCAGCTCGCACGCGACCTCGCCGCAGAGCAGCACCTCGTGTTCGCGTGCGGTCGATACGAGGGCATCGACCAGCGTGTCGTCGACCACTACTCGACGCGCATGCGCGTGCGGCTCATCAGCCTCGGCGACTACGTGCTCAACGGCGGCGAGGTCGCCGTCATGGCGATGATCGAAGCGGCCGGGCGCCTCGTGCCCGGGGTCGTCGGCAACCCCGAGAGCCTCGTCGAGGAGTCGCACGAGAACGGGCTGCTCGAATACCCGAGCTATACGAAGCCGGCCGCGTGGCGCGGTCTCGACGTGCCCCCCGTGCTGCTTTCGGGCAACCACGGCGCGATCGCCGTCTGGCGGTACGAGCAGCAGGTCGAGCGCACCCGTCGCGTGCGGCCCGAGCTGCTCGACGACTGACGTCGTCGGCCCCGCGGCGTGAGGGACTCTTCACCTCCCCGAAACATGCGGGTGCGACCCGCGAAACACCCCGTGCATACCGTCGAAACCGGCGGCTGAGACCGGATACCGCCGGAATGAGCGGGGTCGCAGAGATGGTCGGGTCGACAGGTGCGATACTGCACGCCGAAGGGCTCGACAGCCACCCGATGCGGCTCGTCGCCGTGACCCACGGGCCGCCGTCGACCGAGAACCGCGAGGCGGTGATCCGGCTCGTCGACGGCGTGGCCTCCCTGCGGCCGGACCTCGAGGTGTCGATCAGCTTCGTCGATGCATCGAACGCCGATGTCGCGGCGATGCTCGCCGTCGGCGCCGACGCGGACGCAGAGGCAGACGCAGACGCAGACGACGTGATCGTGCCGCTCGTGCTCTCGGCCGGCTACCACGTGCGCACCGGCCTGTCGCAGGGGCTCGATCGCATCGGCGGCCGCACTCAGCTCGCAGCCGAGCTCGGCCCCGACGACCGCATCGTCTCGGTGCTCGCCGCACGGCTCGAAGAGGTCGGCCTCGACAGCGGCGACGCCGTCGTGCTCGCGGCAGCAGGGTCGAACGACCCCCGCGCCGTGCGCGAGTGCTTCGAGACCGCTCGCCGGCTCGCCCACCGGCTCGGGAGGCCCGTGACCGTGGGATTCATCGCCGCCGCGATCCCTCGGCTGCCCGACGCGATCGAGATGATCCGCGAGGTGCATCCCGGCGCACGGGTGGTCGTCGGCACCTACCTGCTCGCGCCGGGCACGTTCTACGATGCGGCGTCGGCGGCCGGAGCCGATGCGGTCGCCGCCCCGCTGCTCACGCCCGAGCGTGCGGCTCCGCGGGAACTGGTCGAACTCGTCATCGAACGCTACGGCGACGCCGCGCCCGAGTGATCGAAGCCGTTCCGATCAGGCCGATCACGGCATGAGGCTCGGCGTGCCGTCGGCCTCCGCGGCGCGCGAGAGCACCTCGGCGATGCGGCCCTTGCAACCGCCGCAGCCGGTGCCCGCACGGGTGTCGCGGCCCACGCACTCGACGGTCGTGTTGCCGCAGGCTGCGGACTCCTCGATGCGGCCCACGGTGACGCCGTTGCACCAGCACACCGTCGACGTGGGCGCGAACGCGTCGGCGTCGGCCGCGGGATCGTAGTCGGGACCGTCGAAGCGCAGCAGCAGCGAGCGGTCGGCCGGCAGTTCGCCGCGCCGCTCGAAGAGCAGGGTGAGCTCGGCGGCCGTGCGCGGCATGCCGACGCTCACGAAGCCCGTCAGTGCGCCATCGTCGGTGACCATCTTCACGTATCGCAGGTGCTCGGGGTCGGCCCATTGCGAGACGCGCCGCCTGGGGTACAGGGCATCGTCGTCCCACGGGTCGGCGGTGACGTCGCCGACGGCCACGACGTCGATGTGCTCGGCCTTCAGCATCACGATCGGCTCGCGCTCCGCCGGTACCCCGGCCGACGAGCGATCGGATGACCCGGCTCCGTCGTCGCGCCCGCCCGCGGCGGCGATCAGCCCGGCCTCGGCGGTCAGGGCGCCCGCCAGCCAGTCGGCCTGACGCCACCCCGGGCCGATGAGGCCCGAGGGTGCTCCGGGCAGCACCCGCTGGGTCGCGAGCTCCTCGGTGCGCTCCACGACCTGGGCGCAGTCGCCGATCGCGAAGATGCTCGGGTCGGTCCAGGACCTCAGGTCGGGGTGCACGACGACGCCGACGGCGGTGCGCAGTCCGGCGAGCGTCGCGAGTTCGTTGCGAGGGCTCACGCCGCACGACAGCACGAGGAGGTCGCCCCGCAGCTGCTTGCCATCGGCCGTGACGAGCATGTCGAACCGGCGGTTCCCCTGGTCGTCGGTGCGGAACGCCACCGCCTCGGCGCGGCTGTGCGCGATGACGGTGATGCCGGTGCGGCGCAGTGCGGCGCGCAGCACCTGCCCGCCACCGCGGTCGAGGTTGCGCGGCATCGGGTGCGGGCCGTGGTGCACCACGCACACCTGGGCGCCTGCGTGGGCGGCGGCGAGGGCCAACTCGAGACCGAGCACGCCGGCCCCGAGCACGATGATGCGTTTCCGGGCGCGAACGGCCTCGAGCACGCGCTCGGCGTCGGCGAGATCACGTAGGGCGGTGACGCCGTCGGGAAGGCCGTCGTCACGTGCGACGAGCGACGACCCGTACTTCTCGAGCGAGGCGAGGTCGCGGCGGTGCCGCTCGACGCCGTCGAGGGTCGGGACGTTGGCCCGCGACCCCGTCGCGAGCACGAGCCGGTCATAGAGAAGCTCGTCGCCGGTGGTGAGTCGCACGACCTTCGCGGCTCGGTCGATCGAGGTGGCTGCGACGCCGAGCAGCACGCGCGCACCGGCCTCCTCGGCGGTCTCGCGATCGCCGACGAGCATCGCATCGAGGTCGGTGTTGCCCACCGCGTACTCGGCGACGAGCACGCGGTTGTACGCCTCGACGTCTTCGCCGGCGATCACCGTGAGCTCGACAGCGCCGGTCTGCACCGACGGCAGCAGCCCCTCGACGAAGCGGGCGCCGACCGGGCCGTAGCCGACGAGGACGATCCTGAGTGCGCTCATGCGGGGGCTCCGGCTTCCGTGAGGCGCGTGACGCGCACAACGTTGGTCTTGAACTCGGGCATCGACGAGATCGGGTCGACCGCGTCGGACGTGAGCAGGTTCGCCGCCTGCCGGTCGCCGTAGTGGAACGGCAGGAACACGGCATCGGGCCGGATGTCGGTCGTGAGCTTGGCGCGCACGCGCACCGCGCCCCGCTGGTTGGCGACCTCGAGGTCGTCGCCTTCGCCGATGCCGAGCCGGTCGGCGGTCGCCGGATGCATCGACGCGACGGCCTCGGGCTGAGCCTCGAGGAGCTCTGGAACGCGACGCGTCTGCGCGCCGCTCTGGTAGTGCTCGAGCAGGCGCCCGGTGACCAGCGTGAGCTCGCCGTCGGCGGGCCGTGGTCGCGCGGACTCGCGCAGCGACACGGAGACGAGCCGCGCGAGCCCGTCGGGGTGCGCGAAGCGGTCGGCGAAGAGACGTGGCGTGCCGGCGCTGCCGCGCGGGTACGGCCAGAAGGCCGCCTCGCCGCGATCGAGCATGGCATAGTCGATGCCCGAGTAGTCGGCGATACCGCCCTCGGACGCAAGGCGGAGCTCCTCGAAGACCCGTTCGGGATCGGTGTCGAAGGCTGCCGTGCATTCGAGTCGGCGCGCGAGCTCGGCGAGGATCCACAGCTCGTCGCGCACCCCGGCGGGCGGGGTGGTCGCGCGGCGGCGGCGGATGACCCGCCCCTCGAGCGAGGTCATGGTGCCCTCCTCCTCAGCCCACTGCGTGATGGGCAGCACGACGTCGGCGAGGGCCGCGGTCTCGGAGAGGAAGAAGTCGCACACGACGAGGAGGTCGAGCCGTTCGAGGCCCGCCCGCACGGCGTCGACGTTCGGAGACGACACGACGATGTTGGAGCCGTGCACCATGAGTGCGCGCACGCCGCCGGGCTGCCCCAGCGATTGCAGCAGCTCCACGGCCGGCACGCCGGGGCCGGGGATGACGTCGGGGTCGACCCCCCACACCCGCGCCACGTGCGCGCGAGCCTCGGGGTCGACGATCTTGCGGTACCCGGGGAGCTGGTCGCACTTCTGGCCGTGCTCGCGGCCGCCCTGGCCGTTGCCCTGGCCGGTGAGCGTGCCGTAGCCGCTGCCCGGCCGGCCGGGCAGGCCGAGCAGCAGCGCGAGGTTGATCGCGGCCGTTGCGGTGTCGGTGCCGTCGACATGCTGCTCGACGCCCCGGCCCGTGAGGATGTACGTGCCCTCGCCCGACGCGAGCCGGCGGGCCAGCCGGCGCAGGGTCAGCGCGGCCACGCCCGTCACCGACTGCACGCGCTCGGGCCACCACGAGGCGACGCTGCGGCGCAGCCGATCGAATCCGACCGTGCGCGCGGCGACGTACTCGGCATCGAAGAGCCGCTCCGCGATGACGATGTGGATCAATCCGAGCAGCAGGGCGAGGTCGGTGGCGGGGGCCGGCTGCACGTACAGCCCCTTGCCGTCGTCGGTGAGCCGTGCGGTCGCCGTGCGGCGCGGGTCGACGACGACGAGCCCGCCGGCGGCCTGCGCCCCGGCGAGGTGCCCGATGAAGGGAGGCATCGTCTCGGCGACGTTCGTGCCGAGGAGCAGGATCGTGGAGGCCCCGTCGAGGTCCTCGAGGGGGAACGGCAGGCCACGATCGACCCCGAACGCGCGATTGCCCGCCGCGGCGGCTGACGACATGCAGTAGCGGCCGTTGTAGTCGATGCGGCTCGTGCCGAGCGCGAGCCGGGCGAACTTGCCGAGCAGGTAGGCCTTCTCGTTGGTGAGTCCGCCGCCGCCGAACACCCCGACCGCGTCGGGGCCCGTCTCCGATCGGATGTCGCGCAGCGAGGTCGCCACGAGGTCGAGCGCCTCGTCCCAGCTCGCCTCGTGGAACGCGCCGTCGGCGCCCCGCACGAGCGGGGCGCCGAGGCGTGAGGGTGCGCGGAGCAGCTCCGCCGAGGTCCAGCCCTTCTTGCACAGGCCGCCGCGATTCGTCGGGAAGTCGCGGCCGGCGACCGTCACGGGCGCGACGGCAGGTGCAGCGGCATCCGTCACGGCATCCGTCGGGGTGAGCGTCATCGCGCACTGGAGGGCGCAGTACGGGCAGTGCGAGTCGGCGGAACGGGTCATGCGGCCTCGATTCAGATCTGGTGTTCGCGCAGACGGCCGGACCGCACGTAGACGCCGTAGGTGATGAGGAGGAGCACCGCGTAGACGGCGATGAATCCGACGAACGCGCTGCTGTAGCCGCCCGTGGCCTGGAAGGACAGGTTGAGGGCCTGCGGGATGAGGAAGCCGCCGTACGCGCCGATCGCCGAGATGAGGCCGAGGGCGGCGGCAGCCTTGCGCTTCTTGGCGGCGTCGTCGCCGGATGCACGGAGGGCGAAGACGATCGGCACCATGCGGTACGTCGAGCCGTTGCCGACGCCCGCCGCCGCGAAGAGGAGGAGGAAAAGACCCAGGAACAGCCAGAAGTCGCCGAGCGGCAGCGTGAGCAGTACGCCGACGGTGATCGTCGCCATGGCCGCGAAGGCGACCATCGTGATGCGGGCGCCGCCGAACCGGTCTGCGAGCCGGCCGCCGAAGGGGCGTGAGAGCGACCCGACGAGCGCTCCGAGGAACGCCAGGGAGATCGACGCACCACCCACCGCGATGGCCGAGAACTCGGGGAACTGGTCGGCGATGAGCTTCGGGAACACGCTCGCGAAGCCGATGAACGAGCCGAAGGTGCCGATGTAGAGCACGGACATGAGCCAGAGGTGCGGCTCCTTGAGCGCTGCGGCGGAACCGGAGACGTCGGCCTTGGCATTCGAGAGGTTGTCCATGTAGCGGTAGGCGCCGAACATCGCGAGCAGGATGAACGGGATCCAGATCCAGCCGGCGACCGTCAGATTGAGGGTCGCGCCCGCACCGATCGTGATCGCGATCGGGACGATGAACTGGGCGACAGCGGCGCCGATGTTGCCGCCGGCCGCGTTCAGGCCGAGCGCCCAGCCCTTCTCCCGCTGCGGGTAGAAGTAGGTGATGTTCGACATCGAACTGGCGAAGTTGCCGCCGCCGAATCCGGCGAGGGCGGCCGCCGCGAGGAGCACGCCGAACGGCGTCTCGGGGTTCGACACGCACACGGCGAGCGCGATGGTCGGTGCGAGGAGCAGGCCGGCCGAGATGATCGTCCAGTTCCGGCCGCCGAACATCGGGACGAAGAAGGAATAGGGGATGCGAAGCGTTGCGCCGACGAGGCTCGGGATGGAGATGAGCCAGAAGATCTCGCCGGTGTCGAGGTCGAAGCCCGCCGCCGGCAGCGTCACGACGACGATCGACCACAGCTGCCAGACGACGAACCCGAGGAACTCGGCGAAGATCGACCAGTTGAGGTTGCGGCGGGCGATGGCGCGCCCCTCGGTGCGCCACTGCCCCTCATCTTCGGGGTTCCAGTGATCGATCCACCGGCCGGGCCTCGTGGCGAGGGCAGTCGTCGCGGGTGCGACGGTCCGGTCGTCCTGCGGGGGAGCGGTGCTGAGGGTCTCGGTCATCGGTGCCTCCGGGGTGTCGTCGCGGGTGGAGCGTGCTGCCGACGTTATTGGCGCCGTGTTTCCGCGACTCGGTCGGGTCGTAAACCCTGCGTCTCCAGCTGCTCACCCGAAGCGGCCTGGCGTGTGAGGTCGTCATCAGACATCGATCCGGTATCCCCGCTTGACGACCGTCGCGATGAGCCCGGGTACGCCGATGGTCTGGCGGAGCCGGCTCAGTGCCACTTCGAGTGCGTGCTCGTCGTTCGTGCCGGGAAGGCCGGCGGCGAGCCGATCGCGGGCGACGACCGATCCTCGCGCCTGCACGAGGGCGCGCAGGATCCCGAGCGCGACGGGCGCGAGCGCCACCCGGCGGTCATCGACGTCGACCACGGAACCGCGCAGCGCGATCGGTCCGTGTCGCGTGTCGAGGCGCACGACCCGCGCCGACTCCAGGTGCTCGCACACGAGCCGGATGAGCGCGCCCATGCGGAATCGTTCGGGCTGGAGCGGCATCACCCCGGCATCGATGAGCGGCGCGGAGGTGACAGGGCCGACGGCGGCCGCGACGACCGGCCCGCACATCGCGTCGATGAGGTCGTCGTAGCGCCCTCGCGCCTCGGCGGCGATGAACAGCGCGTGCACGGCGGGTGCGCTCGTGAACGTGATGCAGTCGAGACCGCCCGAGCACGCGGCGTCGATGAGGCGGTCGACCCGGTCGTCGGTCTCGTCGGTCTCGATCCACCGGTACGGTTCGACGGTGAGCACGCGGGCGTGCGCATCGTGCAGGCGCACGAGCTGCGACGGATTGAGGAATCCGTGCAGCTGCACGGCGATCGTGAGCCCCTCGGGATAGGCGGTGAGCACCTCGTCGATGAGCGACTCCGTGGTCTCCTCGGCGCTCATTCCGACATCGTTGAGCCCCGCCGCGCGGATCCCACCGCGCGCCTTCGGCCCGCGCACCAGGATCGCCGTGCCGGAGAGCGCCTCGACGAGGTCCTCACCGAGGCCCGCGGCATCCGCGACCTCGAACCACCGGCGCACGCCGTACGCGGTCGTCGCGAGCAGCACATCGGGCCGTGCATCGATGATCGCGCGCGTGTCGGCGATCACGGGATCATCGGAGATCGCGTTGGCCATGCGCAGCGTCGGCGCATGCAGCACGTGGGCGCCGCGGCGCGCGAGCGCGTCGATGAGGTCGGCTGAGCGGCGATCGCTCGTGACCCCGATGCGGAACCCGGCGAGCTGGTCGGGCCGGAATGCCGGCGGTGCCTCCATGAGATCAGTCACGTGGACACCGCCGCGAATCCCGCCGCTCGTCGCATGAGATCGGATGCCTCGGCATCGCCGTCATGCGCGAGGCGCACCACGTCGCCGACGACCACGATCGCGGGCGAGGTCACGTGCGCACGCCCGGCGGCGAACACGATGTCGGCGAGGGTGCCGATCGTCGTGCGCTGGCCGGGCTGGAATCCGCGCTCGACGATCGCGACGGGCATGTCGACCGACATGCCGTGCCGCGCGAGGCCGGCGGTGAGCGAGGGCAGCGAGTTCACGCCCATGAGCACGACGATCGTGCCGCCGAGGCCCGCGAGGTGGGTGAGCTCGTCATCGGTGAGCGGCGCGTGCCCCGACACGACGGTGAAGAGGTGGCTGATGCCGCGGTGGGTGAGCGGGATCCCGGCGGCGCCGGGGACGGCCACGGCGCTCGTGACACCCGGGATGACGTCGACCGCGATGCCGGCCCGGTGGCACGCGAGCACCTCCTCGCCCCCGCGACCCAGCACGTACGGGTCGCCGCCCTTGAGTCGCACGACGTGGCGGCCGGCGAGCGCGTGCTCCACGAGCAGTTCCTCGATCTCGTGCTGCGGAATCGCGTGGTGACCCGGGCGCTTGCCGACGTCGACGAGCTCGGCGGTCGGTGCGAGGCGGGTCAGGCCCTCGTACGGTGCGAGCCGGTCGTAGAGCACGACATCGGCCGCTTCGAGGGCGCGCACCGCGGCGAGGGTCAGCAGGTCCTCACGGCCGGGCCCGCCGCCGACGAGCGTCACCTGGCCGGTCATTCGCCGGCCCCCCGCACGGGGATCGTGGTTCCGGCGACGAGCACGGCCTCGCCGCGCTCGCGCTCCTCGGCGGTCGCGGGGCGGAACTGCCCGCGATCGTCGGCCACCCGTGCGATCGAGGGATCGGGCTGGTTCGGCGCATTCACGAACGAGCGGAATCGCCGCAGCCGCTCAGGGTCGGCGAGGGTCGCCGCCCACTCGTCCTCGTAGGTGTCGACGTGTCTGGCCATCGCCTGCTCGAGTTCGTCGGCGAGGCCGAGGGAGTCGTTCACGACGACGTCGCGCACATGGTCGAGGCCGCCCTCGATGTCCTCGATCCAGCGTGCCGTGCGCTGCAGGCGATCGGCGGTGCGCACGTAGTACATGATGTAGCGGTCGATGTAGCGCAGCAGCGTCTCGTCGTCGAGGTCGCTCGCGAGCAGCTGGGCGTGGGCCGGCTGGAATCCGCCGTTGCCGCCCACGTACATGTTCCAGCCCTGGTCGGTGGCGATGACCCCGACATCCTTGCCGCGCGCCTCGGCGCACTCGCGGGCGCAGCCCGAGACGCCGAACTTGAGCTTGTGCGGCGAACGCAGGCCGCGATAGCGCAGTTCGAGCTGCACGGCCATCGCCACCGAGTCCTGCACGCCGTACCGGCACCAGGTCGAGCCGACGCAGCTCTTCACGTTGCGCAGCGCCTTGCCGTACGCCTGGCCCGACTCGAACCCGGCGTCGACGAGCCGTCTCCAGATCTCGGGGAGCTGATCGAGTCGTGCGCCGAAGAGGTCGATGCGCTGGCCGCCGGTGATCTTCGTGTACAGGCCGTAGTCGAGCGCGACCTCGGCGATCACGGCGAGCTTCTCGGGCGTGATCTCACCGGCGGGGATACGGGGGACGACCGAGTAGGTGCCGTCCTTCTGCATGTTGGCCATGGCCCGGTCGTTGGTGTCCTGCAGGCCGCCGCGGCCGCCGTCGAGGATGTACGAACCGTGCTGCGTCGCCAGGATCGAGCCGATGACGGGCTTGCACACGTCGCAGCCGCGCCCGGTGCCGAGGCGCGCGATGATCTCGTCGAACGAGGCGAGCTCGAGCACCCGTACCGACTCGAACAGTTCCTGCCGGCTGAGCGCGAAGTGCTCGCAGAGCGCACGCGACGGGGTCACGCCCGCCTTCGTCAGCTCGGACTCGAGCAGCTTCTTCACGAGGGGCACGCACGAACCGCACTGGGTCCCGGCGCGCGTGCAGGCCTTCAGGGCGCCGAGCTCGGCGCAGCCGTCGTCGTGCGCCGCGTGCGCGCCGGTGACGGCGTCGCGGATGGTTCCGGCGGTCACGTTGTTGCACGCGCACACGAGGGCCGCGGCGGGCAGTTCATCTCCAGCGGGCGCCTCCATGCCCGATGCCGACAGATACGCGGCCGGCTCGCTCGACAGCTGCGTGCCGAGCAGCGGGCGCAGCGACGCATAGGGGGAGGCGTCACCGACGAAGATGCCGCCGAGCAGTGTCGTCGCGTCATCGGTCATGACGAGCTTCTGGTAGAGCCCGCGTGCCGGGTCGGCGTAGACGATCTCGAGTGCCTGCTCGGTGCGGGCGAGGGCATCGCCGAAGCTGGCGACGTCGACACCCGAGAGCTTCAGCTTCGTCGCATCGTCGACGCTCGTGAACTCGGCCGCGCCGCCGAGCAGCCGATCGGCCACGACCTCGGCCATCGCATTCGCCGGAGCGACGAGCCCGGTGCAGCGACCCTCGAAGCTCGCGACCTCGCCGATCGCCCAGATGCCGGGTGCCGACGTCGCGCACGACGTGTCGATCGCGGCGCCGCCGCGCGGGCCGAGCTCGAGCCCGAGTCCGCGCGCGAGTTCGTCGCGGGGGCTGATGCCGATCGCGAACACCACGAGGTCGGCCTCGATGTGCCGGCCGTTCGTGAGGTCGACGCCGACCACGGAGTCGTCCTCGACGACCACCGCCGACGGCCGAACGCCGAGGTGCAGCCCGATGCCCTGCCCGGCGATGATGCGGCCGAGCGCACGTCCGGCGCCCTCATCGAGTTGGGCGGACATGAGCCAGCCGCCCGAGTGCACGACGGCGGCGTGCGCGCCGAGCTTCGCGAGGCCGCCCGCTGCCTCGAGCCCCAGCAGGCCGCCGCCCGCGACGACCACGCGCGCCGGCCGGCCGTGTGTCGCAGCGAGGTCGCGCACCTCGGCGACGAGCGCGTCGACATCGTCGATCGTGCGATACACCCGGGCGTGGTCCCGCCCGGGAAGATCGGGCACCGGCGCGCTCGACCCGGTCGCGAGCACCAGATCGTCCCACGGCAGCACGAGGCCACCGGAGGTCGTCGCCGTGCCGGCCTCGCGGTCGATCGCGACGACCCGCTCGCCCGCGAGCAGCCGAACGCCGCCCTCGTGCCACATCGAGGTCGGCGCCAGGGTCAGGTCGGTCGCGACATCCGCCAGCCGTGTGCTCAGCGCGACACGGTCGTACGGAGCGTGCACCTCCTCGCCGACGACCGTCACCCGCAGGGTGCGGCCGCCGTCGCGGGCGTGCAGGCTGTCGGCGAGGCGGTGGGCGGCGGGTCCGCCGCCCACGACGACGACGTCGCGGACGCCGGATCCGGTGTGAGTGGTGTGGGTCATGGCGGCCCTCCGTGGCTCGATTGGCTGCGAGCGTACGGTCGGGCCGTTTCGGCCCTGTTACGACCACGTAACCGCGTCACACGTCGACCGCACACCGATCGGCCGGTCGTGTGAGCCGAGTTTCACGTCGTCGAAACAGGCGGATGTCCCGGGCGAAACAGCCGCGCCGTAATGTCGCTGCCACGACACGAGAGGAGCAGAGATGTCATTCACCATCGAACGCACCGCCGCCTGGAACCCCGCCTGCGAGGTCGACGAGCTCGAGCACGGCTGGGGCGAGGTCGCCCTCATGGGGGCGCAGCAGATCGCCCTCGTGCGTGTCACCGGCGACGAGGTGTACGCCGTCGACCACCACGACCCGCACACCGGCGCGCCGGTCATGGCGCGGGGCATCGTCGGGTCGCGCGGCGAGCGGCCGACCATCGCGTCACCGCTGCACAAGGAGGTCTACGACCTCGGCACGGGGGAGTGCTTCACCGACCCGTCGCTCGTGCTGCGCACCTACCGCACGCGCATCGTGGGCGGCATGGTCGAGGTGGAACTCGACGGCTGACGCACGCTCAGTCGCGCTGTGTGAGCACGATGGGGTCACCGTCGGTGATCGCGATCGTGTGTTCGGAATGGGCCCCGCGTGAGCCATCGGCGCTGCGCAGGGTCCAGCCGTCGGGGTCGGTGAAGATGCGGTCGGTCGTCTCGAGGAACCACGGCTCGATCGCGATGACGAGACCGGGCTTCAGCGGCAGGCCGCGCCCCGGCCTCCCGCTGTTGGCCACGTGCGGGTCGCCGTGCATCGTGCGGCCCACGCCGTGGCCGCCGAAATCGGTGTTGACGGCGTAGCCGGCGGCCTTCGCGATGTCACCGATGGCGCGTGAGATTTCGCCGATGCGGTTGCCGACCCGCGCGGCCGCGATGCCGGCCTCGAGTGCGCGCTGCGTGGTGTCGATGAGGCGCAGGTCGCCATCGCGCGGGGTGCCGACGACGATCGAGAGCGCCGAGTCCGAGACCCAGCCGTTCACCGATGCCGCGAAATCGAGGCTCAGCAGGTCGCCGTCGCGCAGCCGGTAGTCGAACGGCAGTCCGTGCAGCACGGCATCGTTCACCGAGGTGCAGATGACCTTGCCGAACGGGCTCGCGCCGAACGACGGGTGGTAGTCGATGTAGCAGCTCTCGGCGCCGGCCTTCCTGATCAGCTCGTGCGCGAGCGCGTCGAGCTCGAGCAGGTTCACGCCGACGCCGGCGGCGGCCGCGGTGGCTTCGAGCACGCTCGCCACGAAGCGGCCCGCGGGACGCATCTCCTCGATCTCGGCAGGGGTCCTCAGTTCGATCATGCCCATCCTCTCCGCAGTCCATTCTGTCGGCTCCGCCCTGAGTGAACACCCGGCTGACTCGAAGCCGCGGCCGCTAGCCTTGGCACATGCTCCTCCGGCGCCTCTTCTATCGCTGGCAGTTCATCGCGGTCATCGCGCTGCCGGTATGGCTTCTCGTGGGCTGGGCCGTGTTCGGCTCGGGCGGCTGGGGCACCCTGGGCCTCGCCATCGTCGTGCCCGTGGCGTTCGTCGCGCTCGGCATCGTGGCGCTCCTCGTCAACGCCCGACCGACGGTGCGCGCCGAGCGCGCCGCTTCATGGGTCGATGTCGGCGTGCTCGGCGCCTGGCATGCGGCCATCATCGCCACGGGCTTCTTCGGCTCCGGCGGCGCCTGGTTCGCAGTGCTCGCCGTCATCGGTGCGATCGCGGCGTTCTGGGTCTCGCTGTGGCAGCTCATCTCCGACGGGGCCAGGCGCATGAAGGCCTCGATGGACGAGTTCGAGCGACTCGCCGCCCAGCAGCCGGGCACGCAGGACGGGCCGGCGAGCACCGGCGAGCGCGGGTCGTCGCCGGGCTCGGGGCGCGACGACGACGACGGCGAGGTCATCATCGTGCACGAGCTGCGCGACTGACGCAGGGGTCGCGTACGGGACATCCGTTCGTTCGCTTTGCCTGACGGCACCCGGCATGGCAGAATGGACGATTGTGCCGCCGCAGAGCTCTGCCTCCGGGGAGCACGCGCAGCGCGATCGTTCATCGAATGTTCGCGCGGGCGGCACCAGACACTTCTATTCACAGATCCGCGTTCGACCGGTGGCGGGCGCAGAGAGCGAACCATCATGCACATCCTCGACCATGTCGACGCCGCGAGCCTGAGGTCGGACATCCCCGACTTCCGCCCCGGCGACACCGTCAAGGTGCACGTCAACATCATCGAAGGCACGCGTTCGCGCATCCAGGTATTCCAGGGCGTCGTCATCGGCCGTCAGGGCGAAGGCGTGCGCGAGACCTTCACGGTCCGCAAGGTCAGCTTCCAGGTCGGCGTCGAGCGCAAGTTCCCGGTGCACTCGCCGGTCATCGACCACATCGAGATCGTCACCCGCGGCGACGTGCGCCGCGCGAAGCTGTACTACCTGCGCAAGCTCCGCGGCAAGAAGGCCAAGATCAAGGAGAAGCGCGACAGCTGATCCGCCTCGCGCGAATCGCACCGACACGCGAACTCGAACCCGAGCTCCCCACCATAGACTGGTGGGGAGCTCGGGCGGTTAAATGACAGAAGAAGACACAAGCACGCGTATCGAACGCGCGGGCTCAGCATCGGCACGCAGGAAGCGCAGCACGCTGCTGTTCTTCCGCGACCTCCTCGTCATCTTCGTGGTGGCGGTGCTGGTGTCATTCCTCATCAAGACGTTCCTCATCCGATCGTTCTTCATCCCGTCGGCGTCGATGGAGCAGACGCTCGTGCAAGACGATCGCATCATCGTCAATCAGCTCGTTCCCGACCTCGCTCCCATCCAGCACGGCGACGTCGTGGTCTTCGAAGACCCGGGCGGGTGGTTGCCGGCGCGGGTCGACCCTTCGCAGCCGCCGCTCATCGCGGCGTTCGACTGGTTCCTCGCGTTCGTCGGACTCTCCGCGCCCGACTCGAACGATCATCTCGTCAAGCGCGTCATCGGCATGCCCGGCGACCACGTCGTATGCTGCAACGCGCTCGGGCAGATGAGCGTCAACGGGGTGCCGCTCGACGAGCCCTACGTGGCCCTTCCGCCCGGAACGACGAAGGTCTCCGAGCTCGACTTCGACGTCACGGTTCCCGACGACTCGCTCTGGGTCATGGGCGACAACCGCTACAACTCGAAGGACTCGCGCTACAACGGCGGAACCCCGCTCGAGGGGTTCGTTCCGGTCGACAACGTCGTCGGTCGCGCATTCGTGGTGAGCTGGCCGGTCTCGCACTGGGCGTGGCTCGACAACTACCCGGGCGTCTTCGCCGGTGTCGAAGAGGCGGCGGGCTGATGTCGCCCTCCGTCGTTCCCAACCTGCGGGTCGAGCGCGTGATGTTCGACGAGGGCGCGCCGCTCGTGCTCGCCTGCGATGAGGTGGGTCGGGGCGCGCTCGCCGGCCCCGTCGCCGTCGGCATGGTGGTCATCGATGCCGGGGTGCGCCGCATGCCGGCCGGCCTTCGCGACTCGAAGCTCATGACCGAGCCGCGCCGCGAGGCGATGGCACCACGGGCGGTCGCATGGGTGCGGTCGTGGGCCGTTGGCGAGGCGAGTGCGGCAGAGATCGACGAACTCGGCATCATGGCCTGCCTCGGGCTCGCCGGCGCGCGGGCGTTCGCGGCGCTCGAACTGCCGGTCGACGCGATCGACCTGCCGCTCATCCTCGACGGCAACCACGACTGGCTGAGCGGCGCCATCGCACACCGGGCCCGGGTCTCGACCCGCATCAAGGCCGACCGCGACTGCGCGTCCGTGGCAGCGGCATCCGTCATCGCGAAGGTGCACCGCGACGGCGGCATGCGCCGCGCGCACGAGGCCACCCCGCTGTATGCCTGGGACGAGAACAAGGGCTACTCGAGCCGCGCCCATTTCGCGGCCATCGACGAGCACGGCGCGAGCGACCTGCACCGCAAGACCTGGCTGCACGAGCGAGGGCCAGAGGCGCCGACGCTCTTCGACCTCAGCGTAGGATGAATCCCGATGGATGAGGACGAGTTCGAAGACTACGACCGCGAGGTCGAGCTGGCCCTGTACCGCGAATACCGTGACATCGTCGCGCAATTCAAGTACGTGGTCGAGACCGAGCGACGGTTCTACCTCGCGAACGAGGTCGAACTCGTGCGGCGCGACACCGAGCACGACTTCTACTTCGAGCTCACGATGAAAGACGTCTGGGTCTGGGACGTCTACCGCGCAGACCGGTTCGTCAAGGCCGTGCGGGTGCTCACCTTCAAGGACGTCAACGTCGAAGAGCTGGCCACGCGTGATTTCGAGCTCCCGAAGGAGCTCGCCCTCGACGAGTAGCGCCCGCTGCCCCACTCGTCCTCGACAGTCTGCGCCGGTCGCCGGTTCTGCACGGTGAGACCGCTGCGAGCCGGCCGACGGATGCACCTCCGCGACGCTGTTCGCGGAGGTGCACATGGCGCACAACGCGGAACTCGGTCGGCGCGGCGAACAGCTCGCGGTCGACCATCTCGAGGCACGGGGCATGTCGGTGCTCGAGCGCAACTGGCGATGCCGGCTCGGTGAGATCGACATCGTCGCCGAAGACGGCGGCGACCTCGTCTTCATCGAGGTGAAGACGCGTTCGAACGGCGACTACGGGCATCCGTTCGAAGCGATCACGCCCATCAAGCTCGCGCGGCTGCGGCGGCTGGCCATCGCGTGGTGCGAGGCGAGCGACTCGTCGGCCGCCGTGCGCATCCGCATCGACGCGGTCGCCGTGCTCGTCCCCGCCGAGGCTCCGGCGCTCATCGAGCACCTCGAGGGGATCAGCTGATGCCCGTCGCCCGCACCCGCTCGATCGCCCTGCTCGGGCTCACCGGCTCGATCGTCGAAGTCGAGGCCGACCTGTCGGCACAGCTGCCCGCGTTCATCATCATCGGCCTTCCCGACGCGGCGCTCGGCGAGGCGCGCGACCGGGTGCGATCGGCAGCGATCAACGCCGGCTGCCCGCTGCCGTCGCGCCGGCTCACCGTCAACCTGTCGCCTGCCGCGCTCCCGAAGCACGGGTCGGGGTTCGACCTCGCCATCGCGATCGCCTGCCTCGCCGCGGCCGGCGAACTCTCGCGTGAATCGGTCGACCGGGTCGTGCATCTCGGTGAGCTCGGACTCGACGGTCGGCTGCGCCCGATCGACGGCATCCTCCCGGCGGTGCTGGCGGCTGCGCGTGCCGGCCATGACACGGTCATGGTGCCGGCGGGCAATGCGACCGAGGCGGCGCTCGTTCCCGGAATCCGCGTGGTCGGGGTCGCCTCGCTGCTCGAGGCCGCGATCTGGCACGGCGGCGAGTACGAAGAACGCGAATTCGAGACGGTGCCGTCGGCGACGACGGCGACGGCCGCCGACACCGAAGCCGACATCCCCGGCGACCTCGCCGATGTGAGCGGCAACGACGACGCCGTCGAGGGCATGCTCGTGGCTGCCGCCGGCGGTCATCACGTCTACCTGCTCGGCCCACCCGGAGCGGGCAAGACCATGCTCGCCTCGCGACTGCCCGGAATCCTGCCCGATCTCGACGCCGACGCGGCGCTCGAGGTCGCCTCCATCCGGTCGCTCGCCGGAATGCGGCCCGCGGCGGGGCTCTCGTTCCGTCCGCCCTTCGAAGCGCCTCACCACACTGCGACCGCCGCGGCGATGGTCGGCGGTGGAAGCCGTCTCATCCGTCCGGGGGCGGCCGCGCGTGCCTCGCACGGGGTGCTGTTCCTCGACGAGGCGCCGGAGTTCCCGTCCGCCGTGCTCGACGTGCTCCGACAGCCGCTCGAGTCGGGCAGCATCGCGATCCACCGGGCGAATGCCGTGGCGAGCTTTCCGGCGAAGTTCCAGCTCGTGCTCGCGGCGAACCCGTGCCCCTGCGGGAACGACGGCACGGCCGAGTGCACGTGTCCGCCGATCGCCCGGCGCCGCTACCTCGGGCGCATCTCTGGCCCGCTGCTCGATCGCGTCGACGTGCAACTGCGGGTGCCGCGCATCACCCTGGCGGCACTGCGCGCGGCCGGCGAGAAGACCAGGCTGTCGAGCGTCGACGCACAGGCGAAGGTCATCCACGCCCGGGCAGTCGCCGCTGAGCGGCTTGCGGGCACACCATGGCGCACGAACGCCGAGATGCCCGGTCCCTGGCTCCGCGGCGCGGGTCGGCTCCATCCCGGCGGCCGCGCCGTCGCGGCGCTCGATCGATCGCTCGAACGCGGCGGCATCACGATGCGCGGCTACGACCGAGTGCTCAAGGTCGCCTGGACCCTGGCCGATCTCGACGGGTCGGCCGTGCCCCGCGCCGAGCATGTCACTCGGGCGCTGTTCTTCAAGAAGGGAATCGAGAGTTGAACACGATCCTCGGGCTCGCTGCCGAGCACCGCGACGTGCTCGCGGTGCTGCGGCCCCGCGTGGTGACCGACCTTCGCGAACTCCTCGAGCCGACCGCTCGCATCGTGCTCGGCGTGCTCGCCGAGCCCGGCGACGGCGTGCTCGGACGCGCGGTGTCGGTGCTCGGCGCCGTCGGGGCTGCCGACCTGCTGCTCGCGCAGTGCTCGGCCCGGGCATTCGTCGACACACTCGGCGAGGCCGGTGAGACGATCACGCCGAAGGAAGCCGACGACGGCCTCAAACGCTGGACGCCACGCATCGATTCGGCGTTCTTCACGCGATCGATCGGCCAGGCCGCCCGAGTCGGCGCGCGGTTCTTGATTCCCGGCGATGCCGAGTGGCCGGCCGGCCTGCATGAGCTCGACCGGCACGCACCGCTCGGTCTGTGGGTGCGTGGGCGCATCGACGTGCTCGCCGGCGGCTCGCCCTCGATCGCGCTCGTCGGGGCGCGGGCCGCGACCGGATACGGCGAGCACGTGACCGGCGAGGCGTCGGCCGGACTCTCCGATCGCGGGTTCGTCGTGGTGTCGGGCGGCGCGTACGGTATCGACGGCATGGCTCATCGCACGGCCCTCGCCAGCGACGGCACGACGGTCGCATTCCTCGCGGGCGGAATCGACCGGTTCTATCCGATGGGGCACGAGTCGTTGCTGTCACGCATCGCATCGAGCAACGGGGCGGTCCTCTCAGAGGTGCCGTGCGGCACCGCCCCGACCAAATGGCGCTTCCTCGAGCGCAACCGGTTGATCGCCGCGGCGAGCGACGCGACCGTCGTGCTCGAAGCCGGACTGCGGTCGGGATCGATCAACACCGCCGGCCACGCCTCAGCCCTCGGCCGGCCGCTCGGTGCGGTGCCCGGACCGGTGACGAGCCCCGCCTCGGCAGGATGCCACCGCCTCTTGCGCGAGTACGACGCGGTCTGCGTGGTCGATGCCGCCCAGATGGCCGAGCTCGCGATCGGCTCGGCCTCACCGACCCTCGAGGGGCTCGCTTCCGGCTGGGGCGGCGTGGGGGAGTCGCCCGACGGAGTGCGGGTGCTCGACGAACTCAGCACGCGCACGCCGCGCGAACTGGCCGAGATCGTGCAGCGCAGCGGTGTCGCCTCATCGAGGGTGATGTCGGTGCTCGGCGAACTCGAGGCCGACGGGGTCGTGGTGCGTCGCGAGGGGCGCTGGCTGCGTCGGCGCACTGCGTGACCCAGCTCGAGCGCGCGCCTCGCCCCGGTGCAACGGAGGCACACTCTAGGCTGACCGAGGGAGGGCGAGATGGTGCATCCACAACTCGGCAGGTATCCGGCGGCGAAGCAGGTGATCGCGCATGTGAGCGACACCCACCTGCTCGACGGCGGGGCCCCGCTCGGCGGGGTCGCCGACACGGTGAGCGCCCTCGCGCAGACGGCGCGCCAGCTCGAACGATTCGGCACCGCGCTCGACGCCATCGTCGTCACCGGTGACGTCGCCGACCTCGGTGAGGCCGACGCGTACGCGAGGGTGCGCGCCGTGCTCGAACCGCTCGCCGCCTCCGCCGAGGCGCATCTCGTCTGGGTGATGGGCAACCACGACGAACGCGGGCCGTTCCGACGCGATCTGCTCGACGCCCCGGCCGCCGACCCGGGGCCGGTGCACCACACGGTCGTGGTCGACGGGCTGCGCATCATCGCGCTCGACACGACGGTGCCCGGCTACCACCACGGCGAGCTCGACGACGTCGCCATCGCCTGGCTCGATGCCGCGCTCGAAGAGCCCGCGCCCAACGGCACGGTGCTCGCAATGCATCACGCGCCGATCGCGACCCCGGTCGCGCTCATGGACGTGCTCGAGTTGCGCGGGCAAGACGAACTGGCCCGGGTGGTGCACGACCGCGACGTGCGACTCATCCTGGGCGGGCACCTGCACTACCCGACGAACGGCAGCTTCGCCGGTATCCCCGTCGCGGTCGCAGGTGCGACGGCGTACACGATCGACGCCTCGGCCGGGCCGCGTGAACTCCTCGGTGTCGACGGCGCGCGGTCGTTCAATCTCGTGCACCTCTTCGACGAGGGTGTCGTGACCTCGGTCGTCCCCGTCGGCCGGTTCCGCACGGTCACGGCGCTCGGCGGCGACCTGCTCGCCGAGGTCGAAGCGCTGGCACCCGACGAGCGACTCGAACGGTTCTCACGCAAGCCCGTCGCCTGAGTCACCGCCGCGAAGCCGCCCCGGGTCAGCGCGCCACCGCGCCGTCGGGCCCCTGTGGGGGCAGTCTGAGAGTGTGAGCCTCGACGCGATCCTCGACGACTACCTCGCGCACGTCTCGACCGAGCGCGGGTACTCCAGCCACACCGTCGCGGCGTATCGCGCCGATCTGGCGGACCTGCTGTCCTTCGCCGAGCAGCGCGGCATCACGACCGTCGAGGGCATCGACCTCGCCGTGCTTCGCGACTGGCTGTGGGTCGCGACGGAGCGCGGTCTCGCGCGCGCCACGATCGCGCGGCGTGCGGCATCCGCTCGGGGGTTCACGCACTGGATGACCCGACGCGGCGATCTCGCGAGCGACCCCGGTGCGCGCCTCAAGGCGCCGCGAGCCCAGCGCACCCTGCCACGCGTCGTCGGCGTGCCCGCCCTCGACGAGGCATTCGCACGCCTCGCGGCGCGCGCGGGTGGCGACGACCCGGTCGCCGTTCGCGATCTCGCGATCGCCGAGTTGCTCTACGCGTCGGCGCTGCGCGTGTCGGAGCTCGTCGGCCTCGACCTGGGCGACGTCGACCGCCGCCGTCGCACCGTGCGCGTCACCGGCAAGGGCTCGAAGGAACGCGTCGTGCCCTATGGGGCTCCCGCCGCACACGCGATCGATCGCTACCTCGACTCGGCGCGACCCGTGATGCTGGTGGATCGCCCCGCGACGACGGCCGTCTTCGTCGGGGCTCGCGGCTCGCGGATGGGATCGCGCAGCGTCTACCGGCTCGTCGCCTCGATTCTCGAGCAGATCCCCGGCACCGGTCCGAGCGGGCCGCACGCCTTCCGGCACACCGCCGCGACGCACCTGCTCGACGGCGGCGCCGACCTGCGCGCGGTGCAGGAGTTCCTCGGCCACGCGAGTCTCGGCACGACGCAGATCTACACGCACGTCTCGGCCGAGCGGCTCAAGGAGAGCTACCGCACGGCGCATCCCCGCGCCTGAGCCCGACCGGATGAGAGGTCCGGGATCACTGCAACGGCAACAGCACGGCCCGCGGCAACCCGCCGAGGAACAGGAAGGGCGACACGTACTCGCCGTGCACGCGCACCCCGAAGTGCACGCAGTCGCCCGTGCAGTGCCCGCCCTGCGTGGCGGTGCCGATCACGTCGCCCGCGGACACTGGATCGCCCTGCGCCACCGAGGCCGCAACCGGTTCGATCGCGCTCACGACTCCGTCGCCGTGGTCGATCGCCACGACTCCACGGCCGGCGACCATGCCGGCGAAGCTCACGGTGCCCGGTGCGGCAGCGACGACCGTGGCGGCGGGTTCGACGAGCACGTCGATGCCGCGGTGCCCTGCCTTGTACGGAGTGGGCGGGGCGCGGAACGGCGAGATCACACGGATCGGCGGGGGAACGGGCCAGGTCCAGGAATCGGAGGCGCCGGAAGCGGCGATGACGACGCGGGCCTCCGGCCCCGATATTGCCGACACGGCGACCGGAGCGAACCCGAGCGCGCTCGCCGCGGGTGGGGAGATCGCGACCAGCCCGGCGCCGAGCGCGACGATCAGCACCGCGGCGGTGCCGAACTCGAGGCGACGCGCGAGGCGTGTGCGATGCACGGAACGGGTGGCGGAATCGGTCATGCGTCCGATGCTGGCCGGGGGCGGGGCATCCCCAGATCGAACGGGCGAATCTGTGGAGCCCGCGACCGCCCCTCGTGGTTGGGGAGGCCGAGTGCCGATGGTAGAGTATCGGGAGCACCTCGGCCTGCCGGGGTGACTACGCGTGCCATTCGGCCACCGACTCCACTCAGTCCCACTCCTCGCAGAGGGCGGAGCCGTGCCGGGCACCAGGGCTCCGCGCCGCCGGCGCGAGCGACAACTGAGAACAAAGGAGTACGGCTCATGGCCGTCGTCACCATCCGCCAGCTGCTCGACAGCGGCGTGCACTTCGGGCACCAGACCCGCCGTTGGAACCCGAAGATGAAGCGCTTCATCTTCACCGAGCGTTCCGGCATCTACATCATCGACCTGCAGCAGTCGCTCGCCTACATCGACAAGGCGTACGACTTCGTCAAGGAGACGGTCGCCCACGGCGGCACCATCCTCTTCGTCGGCACCAAGAAGCAGGCCCAGGAGTCGATCGCCGAGCAGGCGACCCGCGTCGGCCAGCCCTACGTCAACCAGCGTTGGCTCGGCGGCCTCCTCACCAACTTCCAGACGGTCTCCAAGCGCCTCGCGCGCATGAAGGAGCTCGAGGAGCTCGACTTCGAGGGCACCACGAGCGGCTTCACCAAGAAGGAGCTCCTCATCAAGAAGCGCGAGCTCGACAAGCTGCACAAGTCGCTCGGCGGCATCCGCAACCTTTCGAAGACGCCGTCGGCACTCTGGGTGGTCGACACCAAGAAGGAGCACCTCGCGATCGACGAGGCCAAGAAGCTCGGCATCCCCGTCATCGGCATCCTCGACACCAACTGCGACCCCGACGAGGTGCAGTACCCGATTCCAGGTAACGACGACGCGATCCGCTCGGTGAGCCTGCTCACCCGCATCATCGCCGACGCCGCCGCCGAGGGCCTCATCGAGCGTCACCAGAAGCCCGAGGCCGAGGGCAACGTCTCGGCCGTCGAGCCGCTCGCCGAGTGGGAGCAGGAGCTCCTCCAGGCCGGTGCCGAGACCACCCCCGCCCAGTCGTCGGCCGAGACCGAGAAGGTCGCCGAGGCTGAGGTCGAGGCGTCGGCCGAGGCCACCGAGGTCGTCGAAGAGGCAGCCACCGAGGTCGTCGAAGAGGCAGCCACCGAGGTCGTCGAAGAGGCCGCAACCGAGGTCGTCGAAGAGGCCGCGGCCGAGGCAGCTCCCGCCGAGTCCGAGGCTGTCGCCGACGACGCGGCCACCGAGTCCAAGTAAGCCCACGAGTCCAGGAGACGTCACACTATGGCCAACTTCACTCTCGAAGACGTCAAGACCCTGCGCGAGCGCCTCGGCACCGGCATGGTCGACACCAAGAACGCACTGGTCGAGGCCGACGGCGACCTTGAGAAGGCCGTCGAGCTGCTTCGCCTGAAGGGCGCGAAGGGCAACGCCAAGCGTGCCGACCGCTCGACCGCCGAGGGCCTCGTCGCCGCCGTCGACAACGGCGACGGCACCGCCACCCTCATCGAACTCGCGTGCGAGACCGACTTCGTCGCCAAGGGCGACAAGTTCGTCGCGCTCGCCGAGCAGGTGCTCGCCGACGTCGCAGCGGCGCGTGCCGAGACCGTCGAAGCCGGTCTCGCGGCTCCCGCCGCAGGCAAGACCGTCGCCGACGTGATCAACGAAGAGGCGGCGATCCTCGGCGAGAAGGTCGAGCTTCGTCGCATCCGCCTCGTCAAGGGCGAGCAGTTCTCGATCTACCTGCACAAGACGTCGAAGGACCTGCCCCCGCAGGTCGGCGTCGTGCTCGGCTACGCCGGCGCAGATGCAGACACCGCTCGCTCGGTGGCGCAGCACATCTCGTTCGCGAACCCCGAGTACCTCACGCGCGAAGACGTGCCGGCCGAGTCGGTCGACAAGGAGCGCGCGATCGTCGAGCAGATCTCGCGCGACGAGGGCAAGCCCGAGGCTGCCCTGCCGAAGATCATCGAGGGTCGCCTCGGTGCGTACTTCAAGCAGGTCGCGCTGCTCGAGCAGGACTACGCGAAGGACAACAAGCTGTCCGTCGCCAAGGTCCTCTCCGACGCGGGCCTCACGGTGAGCGACTTCGCTCGCTTCAAGGTCGGCGCGTAAGTCGGCGTGAGGGAGTCCGGATCGCATCTGCGATCCGGACTCCCTTTTCTGTGCGCGGATGTCGCAGCCGCGCTTCGGCCGCGACGCTCGGCACGAGACATCCGGAACCGGCTGCGCCATTCCGGGTGAACCACTAGTTTTGACACGGGCATTGGAAGAACGGGGTCGGCGATGACGGAACGCAAGCGCAGGGTGATGCTGAAGCTCTCAGGAGAGGCATTCGGTGGGGGAGCACTCGGGGTGAACCCCGATGTGGTCAGCGCGATGGCGCGCGAGATCGCCGACGCCGCCCGCACGGTCGAGGTCGCCATCGTCGTCGGCGGCGGCAACTTCTTCCGCGGCGCCGAGCTCTCCGAGCGCGGCATGGATCGCGGTCGCGCCGACTACATGGGCATGCTCGGCACCGTCATGAACTCGCTCGCCTTGCAGGACTTCCTCGAGCAGGCGGGCGCCGAGACCCGCGTGCAGTCGGCCATCTCGATGACGCAGGTCGCCGAGCCGTACATCCCGCGGCGCGCCGAGCGGCACCTCGAGAAGGGCCGCGTGGTCATCTTCGGCGCCGGAGCCGGCCTGCCGTACTTCTCGACCGACACGGTTGCCGCCCAGCGCGCCCTCGAGATCGACGCCAACGTCGTGCTCGTCGCGAAGAACGGCGTCGACGGCGTCTACTCCGACGACCCGCGTACGAACCCCGATGCGCACAAGATCGACCGCATCAGCTATCAAGAGGCGCTGCAGCGCGGCCTCAAGGTCGTCGACTCCACCGCGTTCAGCCTCTGCATGGACAACGGCATGCCGATGCAGGTGTTCGGCATGGAGCCGGCCGGCAACGTCACGCGCGCGATTCTGGGCGACGAGCTCGGCACGCTCGTCACGAACTGAAGGCTGACGCGCCACTAGACTGGCCGAAGTAGCAAACCGTAAAGGAGTTCCCGTGATCGCGGATGTACTTTCCGATGCCACAACCCGCATGCACAAGGCGGTCGAGGTCGCAAAAGACGACTTCGCCACCGTGCGCACGGGGCGGGCGAACCCCCAGCTCTTCCAGAAGATCATGGTGAGCTACTACGGCACGCCCACGCCGCTCGCACAGCTCGCATCGCTGCAGAACCCAGAGGCGCGCACGCTCGTCGTGACGCCCTATGACAAGGCCGCACTGAAAGACATCGAGCAGGCGATCCGCGACACCCCGAACCTCGGTGCCAACCCGTCGAACGACGGCAACATCGTCCGTGTCACGCTGCCCGAGCTCACCGAAGAGCGTCGCAAGGAGTACGTGAAGATCGTGCGCACGAAGGCCGAAGACGCGAAGGTCTCGGTGCGCAACATCCGCCGCAAGGCCAAGGACGACCTCGACGCACTCAAGGGCGAGGTCGGTGACGACGAGGTCGCGCGCGCCGAGAAAGAGCTCGAGCAGATCACCAAGTCCAACGTCGACGCGATCGACGACGCGCTCAAGCGCAAGGAAGCCGAACTCCTCGAGGTCTGAGGCACGATCATGTCGGGCGTCCCAGAAGAGGATCAGTCTGACGCCGGGGGCCACGAACGAACCGCGCGTGAGGATTTCAAAGCCCAGGTGCACGCGCGCAGGGCAGACATCGAGCGCCAGTTCGAGGCGTCCAAGGCGCAGTTCGACGAGGCGCAGCAGAAGATCGAGGCGCGCACCGGGCGCAACCTCATCGTCGCGATCCTGATCGGGCTCGCGTTCGGCGGTGTGCTGCTGCTGAGCCTGCTCGTGATCAAAGAGCTGTTCATGCTGTTCGCGATCGTCCTCGTGGGCTTCACGAGCTACGAGCTCGCCCAGGCCCTGCGCAAGGGCGGCTATCACGTGCCGCGCATCCCGTCCGCCGTCGTCGCGGTCGTGGCAGTGCCGCTCGCGTACTACGGGGGTGCTGGCGGACAGTTGCTGGCCGTGCTCGGCGGCATTGCGATCGTGGTGCTGTGGCGGCTCGCCGAGCAGGCGGTGCCCTCGCACCGCACCGGCGCAGGCGCACTGTTGCGCGATCTCACGGCCAGCGCGTTCGTCCAGGGCTATGTGACGTTGCTCGCGACGTTCACCGTCGTCCTCACGGCCGCTGAGGGCGGCCAGTGGTGGACTCTCGCCTTCATCGTGATCGTGGTCGCCGCCGACACCGGCGCCTATGCGTTCGGCCTCATGTTCGGCAAGCACAAGATGGCGCCGATCATCAGCCCCAAGAAGACGTGGGAGGGCTTCGCCGGCGGTGCCGGGGCGAGCCTGCTCGCCGGCGTGTTGCTCTCGACGCTGATGCTCGGCAACACTTGGTGGTTCGGCCTCATCTTCGGCGCCGCGATCTTCCTGAGCGCCACGCTCGGCGACCTCGCCGAGTCGCTCATCAAGCGCGACATCGGCATCAAGGACATGAGCTCGTGGCTGCCGGGCCACGGTGGGTTCCTCGACCGGCTCGATTCGATCCTGCCGTCCGCGGCGGTCGCGTACGGCGCCTTCCTCGTGTTCGGGTGAGCGTCGGTGATAATGGTGCGGTGGACTCCATCTTCCCGCACGCGCGCAAGCCGCGGCTCGGCTACAACACCGCCCAGGTAGAGGAGTTCCTCGAGGTCGCGCGGCGCGCCTACGACGGCAACCCGATCGCCGGCGACGCCCCGCTCACTTCCGAGAAGATCCGGCTGACGGCGTTCGCCATGCAGAAGGGCGGATACTCCACCTCGCACGTCGACGCGGCACTCGAGCGCCTCGAAGACGCGTTCGCCGCGCAGGAGCGGCAGGTCGCCTCTCGCCTGCACGGCGACGAGGCGTGGCTGCGCGAGGCTCGCACCACGGCGCAGGTCGTGTCGAACCGGCTCGCCAGGCCCGAATCCCAGCGCTTCGACCGCATGAATCCGGTCGTGCTCGGGTACAACGTGCGCGAGGTCGATCGCTTCGCCGACAAGCTCACGCGGTACTTCCGCGACGGATGGCCCATCTCGGTCGATGACGTCCGAACCGTGGTGTTCTCCACGCAGCGAGGGGGCTATCGCGAGGCGCAGGTCGACCTCGTCCTCGATGCGGTCGTCGACGTCATGTTGGCGGTTCGGTGACCTGCCGGCAGGCGTTCGCCCAGTGCCCGACGCGTCCGATACACTCGACGAATCGTGGGTAGGCATACAGGCGCAGGTGAGACGGCGGGAGCGCGGCCGTCGGCGCCGTCGTCTACCCGATCGAGTTCGCGCGGGGCGGTCAAGCAGGCGGTCACGGTGGTGTTCGCATTCTGTGCCGCATCGAGCTTCCTGCTCGTGAACATCGTCGATCCCTACAGCGGCGCCACGGCCTCACCCGATTTCGCGGCCGAGGGCGAACGTTTCGGCGGCCAGGCTGCGCAGTCGGTCGCGGCCGGCGGCGACTACGAGATCGCCGTCGGCGGCTCCGAGAACTACGTCGTCGAAGAGAAGCCCGAGCCGGTGGTCGAGCCGGCGTCGAGCGGTTCGGGCTGGGCACCGCCGGCGGTGACACCCGACCCCGGATCCGCGCAGGCCTACGCCGCCGGAGCGGTCGCGGCCCGGGGATGGCCGTCGTCGGAGTTCGATTGCCTCGTCGCCCTCTGGAACAAGGAGTCGGGCTGGCGCGTGAACGCCTATAACGCCTCGAGCGGCGCCTACGGCATCCCGCAGTCGCTCCCCGGTTCGAAGATGGCCTCCGCGGGCGCCGACTGGGAGACGAATGCCGGCACCCAGATCGAATGGGGGCTCGGGTACATCTCGGGCCGCTACGGCACGCCCTGCGGCGCCTGGGGGCACTCCCAGTCCGTGGGCTGGTATTGAGCTGAGCTGGGCTGAGCTGAGCTGAGCTGAGCTGGGCCGGCCGGTCATCGCCCGCGCCGTAGACTGATGACATGGCGCGCGCGAACCGATCACGGGGTCGGGCAGCTCGTGCACGTGAGGGGCATCCCGAACTCGATGTCGATCGGCTGACGTCGGGCTGGCGTCGCACCGAAGTGCGGTCGGGCCGCGAATGGAACGTGCAGCCCGTCTCCGAGGCGCAGGCCGTCAAGGCGTACCTGTGCCCGGGGTGCGGGCTCGATGTCGCTCCGGGCGTCGCCCACCTCGTGGCGTGGCGCGCCGACGGCGTACTGGGTGACGCCGCCGACCTCGCGGCGCGTCGGCACTGGCACATCCACTGTTGGAGGATCGGCGAACGATGAGCGGCACGAACGAACCAGTCGAGATCAGGGCGAGCGTCGAGCTCCCCGCGATCCGCGAAGAGATCGAGCTGCACACCTCCGACGGGCTCACCCTCGTCGGCGAACTGGCGACGCCCGTCGACCGGCCGCCCGTGGCCACCCTCGTGACGCTGCATCCGTTGCCGACCGCTGGCGGTTTCATGGACTCGCATATCATCCGCAAGGCGGCCGCTCGCCTTCCGGCGCTCGCCGACCTCGCGGTGCTTCGGTTCAACACACGCGGCACGACCTCGCCACGCGGCACGAGCGAAGGCTCGTTCGGGCAGGGCATCGACGAGCGAGCGGATGTCGCGGCGGCGATGTCGTTCGTCACGGCGCGCGCCCTGCCGCATCCGTGGCTCGTCGGGTGGTCGTTCGGCACCGAGCTCGCCCTGAAGTACGGGCTCGACCACGGCATCGACGGCGCCATCCTGCTGTCGCCCCCACTGCACCGCACGAGCGAGCAGGAGCTCGCGCGCTGGCACGGCGCGGGCCCCTCGCTCGTGGCGCTCATTCCCGAACACGACGACTACCTGAAGCCCGCAGAGGCCGCCGAGCGGTTCGCCGGGCTCCCGAAGCTGCGCCGCATCGATGTCGCCGGTGGCAAGCACCTGTGGGTCGGGGAATCGCAGACGAAGCGCGTGCTCGACGAGATCGTCGGCGTGGTGAATCCAGCGGCCCTGCCGTTGCCTGCGGTGTGGCCCGCGACATCCGATTCGCGGACCGGCTGATCTGGAGCGTCAGCGCTCGTTCTGGCGGGGGATGACGACCTGCTTGATGATGAGCAGTCCGGCAGCGGCCACCGGAATGGCGACGAGCGCGCCGAGGATGCCGCCGAGTGCGCCGCCGGCGAGGGCGGCGATGACGACGAGGGCGCTCGGGATCTTCACGGCACGGTTCATGATGCGCGGGCTCAGCACGTATGCCTCGACCTGCATGTAGATGATGTAGTAGATCGCGGCGACGAACGCGGTGAGTGGTGAACCGAGTCCGGGGATCAGGCACACGAGCACGATGATCACCGAGCCGGTCAATGTGCCGACCAGTGGCACGAGTGAGAACAGGAACGCGATGAACGCCAGCACCGCTGGGAACGGCGCGTTGATGATCGACAGGAAGATGAAGCTCAGCACGCCGTTCACGGCGGCGAGCGACGCCTGCCCGAGCACGAACCGCCCGACCGATTGCGTGATCTGCTCGGTGAGGTCGGCGAAGCGCTCGCGCTTCGATGCGGGCACGAGCTGGTAGGTGGCCCGCTTCATCGCGTTCAGTGATGCCGTGAAGTACAGCATCAGGATGAACACGACGATGACGGCGAAGATGCCGCTGCCGATCGCGAAGGCCACCAGCAGTACCCCGCCGGCGAGTTCGCTCAGCTTGTCGGGATTGGTGACGAACTCGGTGAGTCCCGTGGTGACCTGCTCGATGACCTCGTCGACCCGGATCTGCGGGAACTGCTGCTTCAGCGTGTCGATCCACTGCTGCGAGTTGACGCGCTCGACGATGCGGGGGATCTCCTCGACGAGCTGGCTGACCTGCTCGACGATGATCGGGGCGACGGCGAGCACGAGCGCAGCGACGAGCAGACCCACTCCGGTCATCACGATGACGATGGCGGCCCAACGCGGAAGCCCTCGGCGCTCGAGCCAGCTGATCGCCGGGTCGAGGCCGAGGGCCAGGAACAGTGCCGCACCGATGTAGGTGATGATCGTCGAGAGATTCGCGATCGAGGTGATGATGAGCAGGCCGACACCCACGCCGAGGGTGCCGAGCAACCCGATACGGAACGCGTTCTGGATCTTCATGGAACCGCCGCGCTCCCTTCGCCGGACTACTTCTTCGTGTCTGCCGCCACCTGCTCAGCCTGCGTGAGCACGCCGCGCAGGCTCTCGAAGTAGCCGGCGACCGCGTCGCGCTCGATCCTAATCTGCGACAGGCGGTCTTCGGCGTCAGCCACGAGGGCGCGAGTGCGCTCTTCGGCGTCGGCGATGAGCTTGCGCGCCTGGTCGTGTGCCGCAGCGATGCGCTCGCGTGCCTCTTCGTCGGCCCGGTCGCGAACCTGGGCGATCTCGGCGCGGCCTTCGGACTCGAGGCGGTCGGCCTCGGCGCGGCTCTCGGCGGTGCGGGCGACCGCGTCGGCGAGTTCGGCGTTGGCGTCGGCGAGGAATGTCTGGGTCTGGGCGACGGCGTCCTGATGGGCCACGAGCAGCTCCTGCTCGGCCTCGTCGCGCTTGGAGGTGAGCTCGGACTCGAGGTCGAGGCGGGCCTTCTCGATCTCGCGTTGCTGCCGGTTGACCTCGTGCGTGGTCTTCTTGCGCAGCGCGGTGAGCTGGTTGTCGAGGTCGATGCGTGCCTGCTCGGCCTCGGCGTCGAAGTCGGCGCGGGCCTGCTCCTGCTCGAGTGCCAGGTCGGCGCGCATCTGGTCGAGGTCGGCGGCGTGCTTGGCGCGAATGCGCTCGAGCTCGTGCTGGAGCTTCAGTCGGGCCGCCTCTGCCTCGCGCTCGAGGTCGACCGCGGTCTGCTCACGCTGCTCGACGAGCTCGGCGCGTGACGCCTCGAGCTCGCGGTCGAGGTCGGTGCGCGCCTGGTCGAGTTCGTGCACGAGCGCCGCGCGACGCTCGGTGATCTCGGCGTCGATGGCCGAGCGCGACTCGGCCGACTCGCGCTCGAGGTCGAGGCGCGCCTGCTCGGTCTCGGAGGCGAGGTCGATGCGCGCCTGCTCGGTCTCGCGCGCGAGGTCGGCGCGGGCACGGTCGAGCTCGATGGCGACCTCGGCGCGAGTCTGCTCGGTTTCCTGCGCGAGGCCGGCCGCCGTGGCCCGGGCTTCGTTCGCCTCGGTGTTGGCGGCGGTCAGGATCTCGGATGCCTTGCGCTCGGCTGCGGAGACCGCGGCGGACGACTCGCGCTTCGCGCTCGACCGCAGCTCAGCGGCCTCGGTGGTGACGGATCCCCGGATCGCGGCGGCGTCGCGAGCGGCGTCCTGGCGGAGCTGCTCGCTCGTCTCGTGTGCGCGTGCCACCATGTCGTCGGCCTCGGCGCGCGCGTTCTCGAGCATCCGGTTCGCCTGGGCGCGCGTCTCGGTGAGGGTGCGCTCGGCGAGCTCGTGCGCGTCGGAGCGCATGAGGTGCGCCTCGTCTTCGGCGGCGCGGCGGAGCTTCTCGGCGTCGATATCGGCCTGGGCGATGAGGCGCGTCGACTGCTCTTCGGCGACGCGGAGGGTGTTCTCGAGCTTGGTGCCGAGGCCGGAGAACGTGGGGCTGCCGACCTCTTCGAGCTCGGCGGTGAGCTCTTCGATGCGCGCGAGCAGCCGCTTGTTCTCTTTCGCGTTGTCGGCGGACTGCGTGTTCGCGTTGATGATGTCGCGACGAAGGGTGTTGAGCGCCTTGTCGACCTCATCTTTGTCGTATCCGCGGAACACCTGCGTGAACTCGGTCTCTTCGACGGCCAATTCTTCCTCCGGGGTCTGACCCGCGTTCGTGGGGGGCTCGTGCGGGATGTGTCCGATTGTACGGCGGATCGGCGGGATGCCCGGACACGGGATGCTCAGCCCGTGGTTAGGAGACTCCCAGACATCGCCGGTAGTGTGGAATGTCTTTTGTCGGCGCCGCTGGTGCGGCCTTTGGAGGTAGTTCGTGCGTTTCGTCTTCGCAATCGTGGCGTTCATCGCTGCGGCAGTGATGATCGGGCTCGGCATCGCCCAGCGCACGGTGTTCCTCGAACCCGATCGTGCGGCGTTGTCGGCCGAGTTCAGCGGGGAGACCGCGTTCATCGTGGTCGAACCCGAGGCGCTCGCGGCGCAACCCGGAAAGCAGACCATCTCGGCGTCGGGCAGCGACACGGTGTTCGTCTCGTACGGGCGCAGTGCCGACGTCGAGGCATGGCTCGGTGAGACCCCCTACCAGTCGGTGTCCTTCGACGCCGAGCGCGGTGAGCTCACGAGCGAGGTCGTGACGATCGCACCCGTCGACGACCCGCTGCCGACCGAGCCCGCCCCGGCGACCGTGACACCGACCCCGACCCCGACGCCAGAGGCAGATGTGGCGCCCGACCCCGAGGCCCTCGCCGCCGCGTCGCCGATCGGCTCCGACCTCTGGCTCGACGAGTTCACTGCCGAGCGCACGCTCACGACGACCGTCGACGTCCCCGAAGACATCTCGGTGCTGATCGCATCAGACGGGCTCAGCCCGGCACCCACCCTCGTCGAGCTCGACTGGCCGGTCGACGATGCCACTCCGATGGCCGGGCCGCTCCTGGCCGGCGGCGCCATCGTGTTCCTCGTGGGAATCGGCCTCGTGATCTCGGGCTTCGTCCACCATCGCCGCTCTCGGGGCCCTCGCCGCAACCTGCCCAAGGGGCCGCGCGGCAAGCTGCCCAGCGCGCCGAAGCCGCCGCGGCGCAATCAGGTCGCCGGTGGCAGGCGCGCGATCGGTCGTGCGAAGCGCATCGCGCTCGTGCCCGTGTTCCTCGTCCCCGCGATCGCCCTGAGCGCCTGTTCGGCCGACTACTGGCCGAGCTTCGACCAGGCAGACGCCCCCGCGACCTCGGCCCCTGCGACGCCGCCGGCGTCGGGTGAGCCGACCGAGACCGTCGAACCCGACGAGCCCACGGTCCAGCCGGCGGTCAGCGTCCCGCAGATGGAGCGCATCATGCGCCGCCTGGCCGTGTTCACGGGCGAGGTCGACGAGGCTCGCGATGCGACCCTCGCCGCAGAGCGGTTCACCGGCCCGGCGCTCGAAGCCCGCGCCGCGAACTACACCATTCGCGGAAATCTGCCCGATCACCCCGCACCGCCGGCGATCCCGGCTTCGCCCCTCACCCTGACCCTGCCGCAGCAGGTTTCGGGCTGGCCGCGCACGGTACTCACGATCGCGAAGAACGCCGACGACCCGACGATCGCTCCCACGGCGCTCGTGCTCGTGCAGGAGTCGCCGCGCGAGAACTACCACGTGCTCTACTCGATGGCGTTGGCGCCTGAGGCCGACGTGCCCGAGGTCGCGCCCGCCTCGATCGGCGCCGCCCCGATCTCACCCGAGTTCAAGGGCCTCGTCATGCCGACCGGGCAGGTCGCCGCGGCCTACGCCGATGTGCTGCTCAAGGGCGACGAGTCGGAGTTCGCAGCTGCGTTCGATCCCGAGGGCGACCTTCTGCGCGAGCAGCTCGGCGTCACCGGGCAGCAGGCGATCAACGACGGTCTGCCGGCCACGGCTGACGCGACGTTCTCGAACGCTGTCGGCGACAGCCCCACAGTCGCGCTGGCCACGAACGACGCGGGCGCGCTCGTGACCGTCTCGATCAACCAGACCGAGAAGGTCGTGCCGAACGACGGCGGTACCATCGGATTCGAGTCGGGCGCACCGGGTGCTGCACTCTCGGGCTTCACCGAGAAGAGCGCCAAGGGCGTGCAGCGCGAGATCGGCATCCAGTTGCTGTTCTACGTGCCCGGTGTCGGCACCGGCGACGAGAACCAGCAGATCCGGCTGCTCGGCTGGTCCGAGAGCCTCGTCGCAGCATCGGAGGTCCCATGACGAACGAGATTCCGCCCTCGGGCGCAGGCCTTCGTGGCGCGGTCGACCTGTCGGCCCTCGTCCAGCGGCAGCAGCAGGGGGCTGCGCCCGAGCACGGCGCGCACTCCACATCGGTGCCGGGCGATCAGGTCGTCTTCGAGACCGATGATGCGGCCTTCGGGCACACGCTCGAGCTTTCACGCACGGTTCCCGTCGTCGTCGCGCTCTGGGCGTCGTGGAGCGAACCGTCGAAGGTCCTGCTCGGTTCGCTCGAGCGGCTCGTGCGCGCCCGCGACGGCCGACTCGTGCTCGCTGCGGTCGACTCCGATCGCAGCCCGCAACTCGTGCAGGCCCTCCAGGCGCAGTCGATCCCGACCGTCGTGGCGCTCGTCGCAGGGCAGCCGGTACCGCTCTTCGCCGGTGTGCAGCCCGACGACGTGATCGGCCAGGTGTTCGACCAGCTGCTCGAACTCGCCGCACAGCACGGGGTCACCGGTCGCATCGAGGCCGGCGAGGCCGGCGCGGCCGGCGGCACTGAGGGCGCGAGCGCGGAGCCGGTCGAGCCGCCGCTGCCTCCGCTGCATCAAGAGGCGTACGACGCCATCGAGCGGGGCGACTACGACGCCGCGGCATCCGCCTATCGCACCGCGATCGCCCAAGACCCTCGCGACTCGCTCGCGACCGCCGGGCTCGCACAGGTGAACCTGCTCGGCCGGCTCAAGGGCAAGACGCTCGACGAGATCCGTTCGGCTGCGGCATCCGCACCCGACGACCTCGACGCTCAGCTCGACGTGGCCGACCTCGACCTCTCGGGCGGGCACATCGACGACGCCTTCGATCGTCTGCTGAACCTGTTCTCGACGCTCGACGCCGACGACAAGAAACTCGTGCGCGAGCGCATCGTCGAGATGTTCGAGGTCGTCGGCACCGACGACCCGCGGGTCGCGGCGGCCCGCCGTCGGCTGGCGAGCCTGCTGTACTGACGTTTCCGCAGTCTCGATTCGGCGCTGAGGCGCCTGCTCGACCGCGGCGGCGCTGACGCGCCTGCTCGACCGGCGAACTCAGTCGAGCGTGAACCAGACCGCCCCGAGCGGGGGCAGGGTGAACACCCCCGACGCGGGGCGCCCGGCCCACGGGGCATCCGTCACCTCGACGCCGCCGAGGTTGCCGACACCCGAACCGCCGAACTCCGTCGCGTCGGAGTTCAGTACCTCGCGCCAGCGCCCCGCGATCGGCAGGCCGACGCGGAAGCCGTCGTGCGGGCGCCCGGCGAAGTTCACGATGCACAGCAACGGGCGCCGTTCGCGGTCGTAGCGCAGGAACGCGATGATGTTCTCGGACGCCGCGCCGCCCTCGACCCACTCGAAGCCGGCTGAGTCGTCGTCGAGCTGCCACAGCTGCGGCAGCGATCGATAGCCGCGGTTGAGCGCGCCGACGAACTCGGCGAGTTGCTTGTGCGTCGGCTGGTCGAGGATCCACCAATCGAGGCCGCGCTCCTCGCTCCACTCGGACAGCTGCCCGAACTCCTGGCCCATGAACAGCAGTTGCTTGCCCGGGTGCGCCCACATGTACGACAGGTAGGCACGCACGTTCGCGAGCTGCTGCCAGTGGTCGCCGGGCATCTTGCGGATGAGCGAGCCCTTGCCGTGCACGACCTCGTCGTGGCTGATCGGCAGCACGAAGTGCTCGCTGAACGCGTAGAGGAACGAGAACGTGAGGTCGTTGTGGTGGTGCGAGCGGTACATCGGGTCTTTCGAGATGTACTGCAGGGTGTCGTGCATCCAGCCCATGTTCCACTTGTAACCGAACCCGAGCCCGCCCGAGCTCGTCGGCGCGGTCACGCCGGGCCATGATGTCGACTCCTCGGCGATCATGACGATGCCCGGGTTGCGCTTGTAGGCGGTGGCGCTGACCTCCTGCAGGAAGCCGATGGCCTCGAGGTTCTCGCGCCCGCCGTAGATGTTCGGCTCCCACTGTCCCTCTTCGCGCGAGTAGTCGAGGTAGAGCATCGAGGCGACCGCGTCGACACGCAGCCCGTCGACGTGGAACTCCTCGAGCCAGAACAACGCGTTCGCGACGAGGAAGTTGCGCACCCGGGGGTTGCCGTAGTCGAACACGTAGGTGCCCCAGTCGAGCTGCTCACCGCGCCGCGGGTCGGCGTGCTCGTAGAGCGGTTCGCCGTCGAAGCGGGCGAGGGCCCAGTCGTCTTTCGGGAAGTGCCCGGGCACCCAGTCCATGAGCACCCCCACGCCGGCCTGGTGCAGCCGGTCGATGAGGTACCTGAGGTCGTCGGGCGAGCCGTAGCGGCTCGTCGCGGCGAAGTACCCGGTGACCTGATAGCCCCAGGAACCACCGAACGGATGCTCCGCCAGCGGCATGAACTCGACGTGCGTGTAGCCCAGCCAGTCGAGGTACTCGATGAGCTCGTCGGCGACCTCGCGATATCCCTTACCGGGTCGCCACGAGCCGAGGTGCAGTTCGTAGATCGACATCGGCAGCTCGTGCGGGTTGGTGGCGGCTCGCCGCGACATCCAATCGCCGTCGCGCCATTCGTGGGAGCTTACGCTCACGACCGACGCGGTCGCGGGGGCGATCTCGGCCTGGCGGGCCATGGGATCGGCCTTCATGACCCACGCGCCCGAGCCGGTGAGGATCTCGAACTTGTAGATCGTGCCGGGCTCGAGGTCGGGCACGAACAGTTCCCACACGCCTGATGAGCCCATGCTGCGCATCGCGTGCCCGGCGCCGTCCCACCGGTTGAACTCGCCGACGACCCGCACGGCCCGGGCGTGCGGCGCCCACACGGTGAAGGCGGTGCCGCTCACGGCCCCGGCGACGCCCCAGTGGTCGCGATAGCGGGCACCGAGGCTCTTCCAGAGTTCTTCGTGGCGGCCCTCGCCGATGAGGTGCAGGTCGAGTTCGCCGATCGTCGGGGCGAAACGATAGGGGTCGTCGGCCGACCACTCGGTGTCGCCGTTGTAGTGGGCGATGACGCGGTAGTCGGTCGGTCCGAAGGCTCCCGCCCCGGCCCACACGCCGTGCCCGACGTGCTCGAGCGGCACGGGCGTGCCGTCGGCCAGCACCGCCTCGACGGAGTCGGCGAGGGGGCGTCGTGTGCGGATCACGGTGAACGGGCCGCGCTCCTGCGCGAGGTCGAAGCCGTGCTGCCCCAGCACCGAGTGCGGATCCGAGTGACGGCCCTCGGCGACCGCGGCGAGCACCTCGTCGGCGATGACGGGTGCGGCGACTGGTTCAGGCATGCGGGCCCCTTCTCACGTGCAGGATGTGCGCGGGGCGGGTGAACGCGTCGAGCCGCACGTAGTTCGACGCACCCCACTCCCAGACCGTACCGGTGACGAGGTCTTCGACCTCGAAGCGCGCGCCGGGCTCGAGCCCGATCTCGGCGAGGTCGAGGTGCACCGTCGTCTCGCGCACCGAGTGCGGGTCGACGTTCGCGACGACGATGATGGTGTCGTCGACGCCGGTCGGGGTGAAGCGGCCCTCGAGATGCTTCGAGTACACCAGTACCGAGTCGTCCTCACTGTGATGGAACCGGATGTTGCGGAGCTGACCGAGCGCCGGGTGGTCGGACCGGATGCGGTTCAGGATGCCGAGGTACAGCGCGAGCGATCGGCCCTCGGCCTCGGCCGCGTCGAAGTCGCGGGGCTTGTACTCGTACTTCTCGTTGTCGATGGCCTCTTCGGCGCCGGGCCGCGCGACCGATTCGAACAGCTCGAAGCCCGCGTACACGCCCCAGAGCGGTGCCGCCGTCGCGGCGATCGTCGCGCGCACCGTGAATGCCGCCGGCCCGCCGAACTGCAGGTACTCCGTCAGGATGTCGGGGGTGTTCACGAACAGGTTCGGCCGCATGAAGTCGGCGGTGTCCTGCGAGACCGACGTCAGGAACTCCTCGAGCTCCTCCTTCGTGTTGCGCCACGTGAAATACGAATACGACTGCTGGAACCCGACCATCGCGAGCGCCTGCATCATGGCGGGTCGCGTGAACGCCTCGGCGAGGAACACCACGCCCGGGTCATCCGCATTGATCGTCGCGATCAGCCGCTCCCAGAACCACAGCGGTTTCGTGTGCGGATTGTCGACGCGGAAGATGCGCACGCCCTGCTTCATCCAGTGGCGGACGATGCGCAGGACCTCGGCGAGGATGCCCTCGGGGTCGTCGTCGAAGTTCACCGGATAGATGTCCTGGTACTTCTTCGGCGGGTTCTCGGCGTAGCGGATGGTGCCGTCGGGCAGCTGCGTGAACCAAGCCGGGTGCTCGGCGACCCACGGGTGGTCGGGCGCGGCCTGCAGCGCCAGGTCGAGGGCGACCTCGATGCCGAGCGCGTTCGCGCGGCGCACGAACGCGCGGAAGTCGGCGAGCGTGCCGAGGTCGGGATGTACCGCGTCGTGGCCGCCGGCGCTGCCGTCGCGCGTCGCACCCCCGATCGCCCACGGCGAGCCGGGATCGTTCGGGCCGGGGTTCAGCGTGTTGTTCGGGCCCTTGCGGTTGGTGACGCCGATCGGGTGGATCGGGGGCAGGTACACGACGTCGAAGCCCATCGCGGCGACACCGTCGAGGCGGCGCATCGCCGTGCGGAAGGTGCCGCTCTTCCATCGGCCGTCTTTGAACTGCTTCGCGCCCTCGGAGCGGGGGAAGAACTCGTACCACGAACCGACACCGGCGCGACGGCGCTCGACGAGGATCGTGTGCTCGGGGGAGGCGGTCGTGAGGCGGGTGAGCGGGTCGCCGACGAACTCGGCGAGCAGCGGGTGGTCGACGAGGGCACGGCGTTCGGCGGCGGATGTCGCTGGGTCGCGCAGCGCCGCCGCCAGCGCGGTCAGCTTCGTGCGCGTCGCGCGGGCGCGCGTCTTCTCCGCGACCGCGCGATCGATGAGCCGCGCACCGATCTCGTACATGAGCTCGACGTCGACGCCCGCGTCGACCTTGAGCGCGGCGTCGTGCCGCCACGTGGCGATCTCGTCGTCGAAGCCCGTGACGTGCCAGCGCCACTCGCCGACCTCGTCGAGCAGCACCTTCGCCTCCCACCGGTCGGTGCCGGGTGCCATCGGCGCCATGCGCTCGCGACGCTCGACGCCCGAGGGGCTCATGATCACGAGCATCGCGCCCACCTGGTCGTGCCCCTCGCGGAACACGGTCGCCCGGAACGGCACGACCTCGCCCTCGAACGCTTTGGGGCGCCAGCGGGCATCGGGCAGGGCTGGGGTGAGCCGCGTCACGGGGATGCGGCCGGCGAGCACAGGGGCGGTCGTCACGGTTCGACCGTAGCGCGTTTGTGCGCGTTGAGCCTGTCGAAACCGGTGGCGATATGTCACTCGGGCGGCGAAGCTCATCGAGATTCCGCCCGGTGAGTCTCGCGTGGTCTGTACCCTCCGAATTGGGGGTAAGCGCTCACGATAGCTCTACAGTTGATACGAGCCGGTACCTGAGACAGGCATGGGTGAGTTCGGTTGCCGGGAGAACGATGCGCATACTACGAGGTCCTTCGGCGCGGCAGTGGAGCGGGCCGCTGTGGCCACTTTCGGCGACCTTGACCTTGTTGACGGTTGCCAGTGGTGTCGCGTATCTCGCGTCGGGTGCAACCGCCAACACAGTACCGGTTTGGCTCGCCATGTTGATGCTGTTGGCGTGTCTGAACTTTGTTGCAGTGATAGCGCTTGTATTCGCCTTCTTGGTCAAGGCGATTCGCGAATCAAAGCAGGGATACACCACGGCGGGTGGCTTGTATCCAGAGCTTCCGCTCGTTGACTCGAAGAGCGGCGAGGTGCTTGTCGAAGCGGTAGCGCGCGGCAGGCGAACGGCCGGTAGTCATGTCCGGTGAGGACTTCGGCAGTCGGATGGGTGAGGGCGGCTCCGTTCTCGTGCCACTCGATTCGTCGTTCGCGCGCTCACTCGCCATCGTGTTCGAGCATTCGCGGCAGGTAACCGAGGGCGTCAAGCCGCCGCACGATGAACGGGGCGAGCGGTCCCCGCGAGAGCGCCGTTCGGTAGAAGCGGGGACCGCGTTCATCGGCCGTGAGCAGGCCGCGGCCGAGTAGGCCGCGGATTGCGACTGAACGCTGTGACGGCGTGCCGGGCAGCGCGGGTGCCAAGTCAGCGGCCTTCACCACACCGGTGACCGCGGCGATCTGCAGTGCGGATGCTTCTTCGAGCGTGAGGCCGCCGCTCGCGCGAAGTGCATCGATCGCAGGGCTGAGCAGCTCTCGAGTCACGAAGTCGAAGTCCTGCATGCGCACGAGACGTTCGAGGTCTTGACGCAATCCGTGCACGAAGAACTCGCACCAGGCGAGCGTGCCGGTGCCTGACAGGTCGTCAGCAGCTTCGAGCGCCGCGTAGTAGCCGTCGCGGTCATTGCCGAACACCGCGGTCGGGTTGACGGCGCGGTAGCCGGGAATTGAATCGAAGCCGTTTCTGCGGAGCATCGCATATGTGAAGAGCCGCGAGACGCGCCCATTGCCATTCGTGAACGGATGGATCCAGACGAAGCGGTGGTGGGCGATTGCGACGTGGATCATCTGCTCGTGGGTCGGCATCTCGCGATTCGCGAAGTCGAGCAGTGCTGACATCTCTGCGTGCACGTACACGTGCGACGGCGGGGCGTGGGCTGAGTCGCTGATCGAGACCTCGTTCGATCGGTACTCGCCCGGGGTGCGATCTCCCTCGCGGGACAGGTCGCTCACAGCGATGCGATGCAACTCGCGAATCAGCACGTGGGTGATCGGCTGGGCAGCGTCGATCGAGTCGATGAAGTCGATGCCATCGAGGATGTTCATGATTTCGTGAAGGGAGTCGGTGGGCGACTCCTCGCCGGCATCGACCGGGCCGAGTTGGCTCAGCGCGTCGTATACGGTCGTGTGATTGCCTTCGATGCGAGCCGAGATCACGCTCATGACGACTCGGAACAACGCGTGCAATTCGACGAGCGTCTCGACGGGCGTGGTGCCAGTGCCGAGGTCGCCGCGAAGTCGTTCGATCGCGAACGCGTCGCGCACGAGTGCCGACCCGAAATCGACGGGTGGGAGCACGTACTTCTTGTCGATCACACGGATCCTAATTGTCGGCAGACGATTGACTATTTGTGATTCTGCCTGATTGAGTGCTGAAAAGACAGGGCCTAACACCCAGGGCATATCCGAAGTATTTGTCGTCTCGTTGGTGAAAACTTGTCCAACGCCTCCTTGAGGACTTGGCTGTCGCGCGATATCTTGCTGACCCCCCGTTCACACATTCGTCATGCACCGCCCATAGGGTTGACCCCGTGAAGCCGATCCGCAAGTTCACTGTTCGCGCCGTCGTTCCCGGCTCCCTGAGCGCGCTCGAGGAGCTCGCCGGCAACCTGCGCTGGTCCTGGCATGAGCCGACCCGGCGCCTGTTCGAGCACATCGACCCCGTGCTGTGGCGCACCTGCGAGCGCGACCCGGTCGCGTTCCTCGGCGAGGTCGATCCGGCACGACTCGGTGAGCTCGCAGCCGACGGCGGCTACCTCGAGTGGGCCGAGCGCGAGCGGGCGGGGTTGCGCGAGTACTTGTCCGAGCCGCGGTGGTTCCAGTCGCTCGGTGCCCGGGTGCCGGCCACGATCGCGTACTTCTCGCCCGAGTTCGGCATCACCGAGGCGCTGCCGCAGTATTCGGGCGGCCTCGGCATCCTCGCGGGCGATCACCTGAAAGCGGCATCCGATCTGGGGGTTCCCCTCATCGGCGTCGGGCTCTTCTACAAGTCGGGGTACTTCTCGCAGTCGATCTCGCCCGACGGCTGGCAGCAGGAGCGATACCCCGTGCTCGACCCCGATGGCCTGCCGTTGTCGGTGCTGCGCGATCCCGACGGCTCGCCCGTGCAGATCACGCTCGCGCTGCCCGACGGCGCGAGCCTGCACGCCCGCGTCTGGAAGGCCTCGATCGGGCGCATCACGCTGCTGATGCTCGACACCGACATCCCCACGAACACCGATGAGCTGCGTACGGTGACCGACCGGCTCTACGGTGGCGGCGGTGAGCACCGGCTGCTGCAGGAGTTGCTGCTCGGCATCGGTGGCGCCCGCGCGGTGCGGTCGTTCACCTCGCTCAGCGGCACGCCCGCGCCCGACGTATTCCACATGAACGAGGGGCACGCCGGGTTCCTCGGCCTCGAGCGCATCGCGACGTACATCGGCGAGGGGCTCACGTTCGCCGAGGCGCTGCAGCTCGTGCGCGCCGGCACCGTGTTCACGACGCATACGCCCGTGCCGGCGGGCATCGACCGGTTCGACCGCGGGCTCGTCGAGCGGTACCTGACGAGTTCTCTGCTCCCCGGCGTCGAGCCGGCCGATGCGCTCGCCCTCGGTGTCGAGCCCGGCGCCGACCCGGCGACGAGTGCATTCAACATGGCGGTCATGGGCCTGCGGCTCGCGCAGCACGCCAACGGCGTCTCGAAGCTGCACGGCCAGGTCAGTCGCCGCATGTTCGGCGACCTGTGGCCAGGCTTCGACGCCGACGACGTGCCGATCACCTCGATCACGAACGGCGTGCACGCACCCACCTGGACCGACCCGGCCCTGCTCGGCGTCGCCGAGTCGACCCTCGGAACGGGCGACACCGAGCACGCCGACTGGCGCAGCGACGCGCTCAGCGACGCCGAGTTCTGGAACGTCAAGCGCCGTATGCGCCTGCAGCTCGTCGAAGACGCCCGCGGACGCCTCGCGGCGGCGTGGAGCGAGCAGCACTCGGGCTCCGCGGCTCCGAAGTGGATCTCGAAGGTGCTCGACCCCGACACCCTCACCGTCGGGTTCGCCCGCCGTGTGCCGACGTACAAGCGGCTCACCCTCATGCTGCAGGACCCCGAGCGACTCAGGTCGATCCTCACCAACCCCGAGCGGCCCGTGCAGTTCGTGATCGCCGGCAAGTCGCATCCGGCCGACGACGAGGGCAAGCGGCTCATCCAGCAGCTCGTGCAGTTCGCACAGCAGCCCGAGCTGCGCGACCGCATCGTCTTCCTCCCCGACTACGACATCGGCATGGCGCAGGTGCTCTACCCCGGCTGCGACGTCTGGCTCAACAACCCGCTGCGCCCGCTCGAGGCATGCGGCACCTCGGGCATGAAGGCCGCGATGAACGGCGCGCTCAACCTGTCGATCCTCGATGGCTGGTGGGCGGAGTTCGCGGGTGACGACTACGGCTGGGTGATCCCTTCGGCCGATGCCGCCGGCGACGCCGGCGAACGCGACGCGCTCGAAGCGGCGGCGCTCTACGAGCTGCTCGAGCACCACGTGGCCACGCGTTACTACGAGCGCGACGGCGACGGCGTTCCGGTCGAGTGGGTGCGCCGCGTGCGGCAGACCCTTGCAACGCTCGCCCCCGAACTCGGCGCCGATCGCATGGTGCGCCAGTACGTCGAGGAGCTCTACCGGCCTGCCGCCGAGCACGCGGCCGTGATGATCGCCGACGACGCCCGCAGCGCCCGAGACCTCGCCGCATGGGCGGCGCGGGTGCGCGGCTCGTGGCCCAACGTGCAGGTCACGCACGTCGAGTCCGGTGGCGTCGACAGCCCGCACGTCGGCGACCAGTTGCAGCTGCGCGCCTACGTCGAGCTCGACGGGCTCTCCGCCGACGACGTCACCGTCGAGGTCGTCTACGGCCGCAGCCGTGCCGACGACACCATCGACGCGGTGCGGCGTGCGTCGCTCGCGCCGGCACCGGTGACGGATGCCGCGTCCGCGGCCGCCTCGTCGGGACCCCGCCTCTACACGGGCACCGTCACCCTCGATCGGGCGGGCGCGTTCGGCTACACGGTGCGGGCGGTGCCGCGGCATCCGCTGCTCCTGTCGACCGCCGAACTCGGCCTCGTCGCCGTCGCAACGTAAGCGCTAGCGGGAACGCGCGATCGGGGCGTACTGCCCGCCCGTGACCGCGATGAGGTCGTCGGGGGAGAGCTCGAGGTCGAGCCCCCGGCGTCCACCCGACACGAGGATCGTCTCGCAGAGGATCGCCGACTCGTCGAGCACCGTCGGCAGCGGGGTCTTCTGCCCGATCGGGCTGATGCCGCCGACGACGTAGCCGGTCTTGCGCTCGGCGACCTTCGGGTCGGCCATCTCGGCGCGCTTGGCGCCGAGCGCGTGCGCGAGCGCCTTGAGGTCGAGCTGCAGCGCCACGGGCACGATGCCGACCGCGAGCTCGCCGTCGATGGTCGCGAGCAGGGTCTTGAACACCCGCTCGGGTTCGACGCCGAGCTTCTCGGCGGCCTCGAGGCCGTAGGCCGCGGCGCGCGGGTCGTGGTCGTACGAACGTGCCGTGAAGGCGATGCCGGCCCTCGTCAGCGCGAGGGTCGCGGGGGTTGCCGCCGACGCCGCGGATGCGGCATCCGATCGCTTGGTCACGCCGGCGTTCCGTCGACGCGGAACAGCCGCATCGACGGTCCCTGGATCGTGACCTGCTCGCCCGGTGCGTGCTCGCCGCCCAGCCCGTAACTGGGCGACTCCTCGGCCGAGTCCCACAGGAGCGTGTACCCGGCGACGCCCCCGTGCGAGGGAAGGATGACCTCGGCGGCCGATTCGCTCGCGTGCACGACGAGCAGGATGCGGTTGAACTCCTCGAACTCGGGCGTCGACGCCGCGAGGAACTGCAGCGTCTGCTCGCCGGGGTCGTTCCAGTCGTCGATGGTCATCGTGCCGCCCTCGGCGTTGAACCAGTCCATCTGCGAGGCGTTCTTCGTGGTCTCGCCGAGCCGGCCGAAGTGTACCGGACGCAGCGCGGGATTCTCGGCGCGCAGTCGAATGAGGTGCCGCGTCGTCGCGAGCAGGTCGGGCCCGAACCGGGGGCGCTGCTCGGCGTCCCACGCCATCCAGGTCAGCGGCGAGTCGTGGCAGTACGCGTTGTTGTTGCCGCGCTGGCTTCGGCCGAACTCGTCGCCGGCGGTCAGCATCGGCACGCCCGCCGACAGCAGCAGCGTGCCGAGCAGGTTGCGGATGCTGCGCCGCCGCGCCGCGCGGATCGCCGGGTCGGCCGCCTCGCCCTCGACGCCATGGTTGTACGAGTTGTTGTTGTCGGTGCCGTCGCGGTTCTGCTCGCCGTTGCCCCGGTTGTGCTTCACGTCGAACGCGGTGAGGTCGGCGAGCGTGAAGCCGTCGTGCGCGGTGATGAAGTTGAGGCTCGCGAGCGGCCCGCGCTCGACCGAGAACGTGTTCGACGAGCCCGCAAGGCGGGTCGCGAACCGGCCGATGCCGCTGACGCCCGGGTCGCTCGCACGCTCGCGACGCAGGTCGCCCAGCCAGAAGTCGCGCATGCGGTCGCGGTAGCGGTCGTTCCACTCGCTGAAGCCCGTGGGGAAGTTGCCGGTCTGCCAGCCGCCGGGGCCGACGTCCCACGGCTCGGCGATGAGCTTCGAGGCGCTCAGCACGGGGTCGGCGAGCATCGCCTGCAGCAGCGGATGCTCGGGCGTGAACTGCTCGTGGTCGTCGCGGCCGAGCGTCGCGGCGAGGTCGAGGCGGAACCCGTCGACCTGCAGCTCGTCGGCGAAATACCGCATCGAGTCGAGCACGAGTCGCTGGGCGGGTTCGCGGCCGAAGTCGAGCGAGTTGCCGCACCCGGTGGTGTCGACGTAGCGCCCGTGCGCGTCGTGACGGTAGTAGGCCGCGTTGTCGATGCCGCGGAACGAGTACGTCGGGCCCTGACGGCCCTCTTCGGCGGTGTGGTTGTAGACGACGTCGAGGATGACCTCGAGCCCCGCCTCGTGCAGGCGCTTCACCATGCCGGCGAACTCGCGCCGCACGGCCGAGGCGCCCTCGGCCTGGGCCGCTGCCGACGCGTACGGCGCGTGGGCCGCGAAGAACGCGAGCGTGTTGTAGCCCCAGTAGTTGAGCTTGCCCTGTCGTACGAGCCGCTCTTCGGAGACGAAGGCGTGCACGGGCAGCAGCTCGACTGCCGTGACGCCGAGCCCCGTGAGGTACTCGAGCGATGCGTCGTGGGCGAGCCCGGCGTAGGTGCCGCGCAGCGGTTCGGGGATCGCGGTGTTGAGTTTCGAGAAGCCGCGCAGGTGCGCCTCGTAGATGACCGTGTGATCGAGCCGGGTGCGCGGCTTTACGACGCCGCCCCAGTCGAAGCCGGTCTCGGTGAGCGAGGCGAGCGCGACGCCGCGCCACGAGCCGTCGTCGGCCTTCGCCAGACCCCTCGCGTACGGGTCGAGCAGGGAATGCACGGGGTTGAACGCGTGGTCGAATCCGGCCGGCCCGTCGACGCGCAGGCCGTAGTGCGCGCCCGGCACGAGCGTCGCCGATGCCCCGCTCCACACGCCGTGCTCATCGCGGGTCAGGGGGGTGCGTTCGGCTGCCCAGTCGAGGTCGTCGGCATCGAAGATCACGAGGTCGACGGATGTCGCGTGCTCCGACCAGACGCGGATCGCACCGCCCTCTGCGCCGGTGCGAACACCGAGGTCAAGCAGGGGATCGGGCGCAGACATGGGTTCTACAGTAGGACACATGGTCTATCTCGACCACGCCGCCACGACCCCGATGCTGCCCGAAGCCATCGAGGCGCTCACTGCTGCCCTCGCGGTCGTCGGCAACCCCTCGTCGATCCACAGCGCGGGGCAGCACGCCAAGCGCCTGCTCGAGGAGTCGCGCGAGCAGGTCGCCGCGACGCTCGGCGCCGACGGCATCGAGGTCATCCTCACCGGCAACGGCACCGAGGCCGTCAACCTCGCGATCAAGGGCATCTGGTGGCAGCGACAGACCACTGCCCGCCGACGCATCCTCATGCCGGCAGGCGAGCACCACGCGACGCTCGACACCGTCGAATGGCTCGCACAGCACGAGGGTGCCGTCATCGACGAGGTCGCGGTCGACGACGTCGGGCGCGTGCGGCTCGACGCCCTCGAGTCGGCCCTCGGCGATGGGTCATCCGTCGCCCTCGTCACCATGCTGTGGGCCAACAACGAGGTCGGCACCATCCAGCCGGTCGAGCAGGTCGCCCGGCTCACCGCGCGAGCCGGCGTGCCGCTGCACGTCGACGCGATCTCGGCGTACGGGCAGCTGCCGATCGATTTCCACCGTCTGCGGCGAGTGACGGATGCCCCACGCGGCGTCGGTCTCGTCGCCCTCAGCGCCTCGGCGCACAAGATCGGCGGGCCGGCCGGCATCGGCGCGCTGGTGCTCGACCGCACGGCGGCCGTCGAGCCCCTCATCCACGGCGGCGGCCAGCAGCGCAAGGTTCGCTCGGGCACGCAGGATGTCGCGGCGGCGGCCTCGTTCGCGGCGGCGGCACGCGTGGTCGCCGCGCGTCTCGACGACGACGCGCCCCGCATGGCCGCGCTGCGCGACCGGCTCATCGCCGGGGCGCTCGCCGCGGTGCCGTCGGCTCGGCTCTCTGGCGACCCTTCGCCTGAGGGGCGGTTGCCCGGCAACGTGCACTTCTCATTCCCGGGCTGCGAGGGCGACTCGCTGCTGTTCCTGCTCGACGCCGCCGGCGTCGCGGTGTCCACCGGATCCGCGTGCCAGGCCGGAGTGCCCGAACCTTCGCACGTGCTCATGGCCATGGGCCGCACCGAAGCCGACGCCCGCGGCGCCCTGCGCATCACGATCGGGCACACGTCGACCGACGCCGACGTCGATGCCTTCCTCGCAGCGCTCCCTGCCGCGCACGCGCAGGCCACCCGCGCCGGCCTCGCGGCCCGTGCCACCTCGTTCGACCGCTGACCGCCGCCCACGCGGCATCCGCTCAGGCGAGCCTGCTTACACTGGAGTGGTGAAGGTTCTCGCAGCGATGAGCGGCGGCGTCGACAGCGCCGTCGCAGCCGCGCGCGCCGTCGAGGCAGGCCATGAGGTGGTCGGCGTGCACCTCGCGCTCAGCCGCAACGCCGGAACCCTGCGCACGGGCAGCCGTGGCTGCTGCACCATCGAAGACTCGATGGACGCGCAGCGGGCCGCCAACGTGCTCGGCATCCCCTACTACGTGTGGGACTTCTCGGAGCGGTTCAAGGCCGACGTCGTCGACGACTTCATCGCCGAGTACACCGCCGGCCGCACACCGAACCCGTGCATGCGCTGCAACGAGCGCATCAAGTTCGCCGCCCTGCTCGAGAAGGCGCTCGCGCTCGGCTTCGACGCCGTCGCCACCGGCCACTACGCGAAGATCGTCGAAGACGCCGACGGCCACCGCGAGCTGCACCGCGCGAGCGCCGAGGCGAAAGACCAGAGCTACGTGCTCGGCGTGCTCACATCCGAGCAGCTCGCGCACGCGTACTTCCCGCTCGGCGACACCCCGTCGAAGGCGCTCGTGCGCGAAGAGGCGGCACGCCGCGGACTGAGCGTGGCGCAGAAGCCCGACTCCTACGACATCTGCTTCATTCCCGACGGCGACACCAAGGGCTGGCTCGCCGACAAGGTCGGCACCGCGACCGGCGACATCGTCGACCGCAGCGGTGCCGTCGTCGGGTCGCACGAGGGTGCCCACGCGTACACGGTCGGCCAGCGACGCGGCATGCGTCTCGGCACGCCGGCCGCCGACGGCAAGCCCCGGTTCGTGCTCGAGGTGCGGCCGAAAGAGAACACGGTCGTCGTCGGCCCGAAAGCGGCGCTCGCAGTCGGGCTCATCGCGGGATCGCGGTTCTCTTGGGCCGGACTCCCGCCCGCAGACCCCGCGACGTCGTTCGACTGCGACGTGCAGATCCGCGCCCACGCCGACCCGGTTCCCGCGGTCGCCGTGCTCGTCGACGACGAGTTCGTCGTCACCCCGGAGCATCCGCTCGACGGCGTCGCACCAGGGCAGACCGCCGTCGTCTACGCCGGCACGCGAGTGCTCGGGCAGTTCACGATCGACCGCACCGTGAGTGCGGTACCGGTCGGCTGAACGCGACCGGCGCGCACGATGCCGCGCCGATTCGAGCGACGTCACGATCAGATCCCGGGGCGTCGTCTCCTCGCAGGCGGCTCGCTCCGACGGTGGGCTCGGCGCCCACGCCAGCTCATTCGACGTGACACACTGCTGACCTCGGCACCGACCGGGCACACCCAGTCGCGGCGTGACCGGTCCGCGTCCCTATCACTCTGCAGATGCGACGCAGCGGGCCGGAACCTCGACCCAGGGACCGCCTTCGCGTAGATTCGCGCTGGCGCTACCCCGGCGCCGAGCGAATGACGAGGAGAATCCGTGACCTACCCACGCGAAACCGTCGACCCGAACCGATATCACGCAGACCCGAACGAAGATCCGGCGGCGCCGTTCCGCAACTTGGCGCCCGCGCCCACGACGAGCCCGACGATGATCATCGAACCGCGACTCGACGACTGGGAGGACCCGGCCGTCTCCATCCCGCCCACCCGCGAGGAGGTCGTCGAACGCCAACGCGCTCGATTCGGCGGGCTGAAGGTCGGCTCGGCGTTCTTCGGGTGGCTCATCGCCACGGGCGTCGCGGCGATCGTCATCCTGGTGGTCGCCGCTACGGGCGTCGCGCTCGGGCTCGATGTCGCGCAGAGCCCGCGGGCATTGGCACGAGACATCCCACTCGACCCCGACGCAGTCGGCTGGATCAGCGTCGGGGCATTGCTCGCATTGCTGTTGGCAGCGTTCACCTGCGGCGGCTACGTCGCCGGGCGCATGGCACGCTTCAGTGGCGTCGCGCAGGGCCTCGCGGTCTGGGTCTGGGCCCTCGTGATCGCGCTCGTCGTGGTGCTCATCAGCGTCGTGCTGGGCGGCCGGACCGACATCCTCGGCTACCTGGACGTGCTCCCGCGGCTTCCCGTTCCCGACGATGCTCTGACGATCGCGACCATCATCGGCGCGGTCGTCGTCGCCATCGTGAGCCTCGGCGGTGCCATGCTCGGCAGCCTCGCGGGCGTCCGCTACCACCGCAAGGTGGATCGCGCCGGGTTCGAGGCGTAGCGCGCGTCCGCGACGCCGTCGGCGGTCGCCCGTAGGATGGCGCCTGTGAGCGACATCCCGACCGACTTCGAAACCGCACGTGCCGAGGCCGAGGCGCTCGCGGAGCGCATCGAGCGCTATCGAACCACCTACTACTCCGAGGGCGTGAGCCTCGTCAGCGACGCCGAGTACGACGTCGACTTCCATCGACTCGAGGCGCTCGAACGCGCCTTCCCCGAGCTTGCCGGGCAGGACAGCCCGACTCAGCAGGTCGGCGCGGCGCTGGTGTCGGCCGGGTTCCCGTCGCACGAACACGCCGAGCGCATGCTGAGCCTCGACAACGTGTTCACGCTCGACGAGTTCGCCGAGTGGGCGACGAAGGCACAGGCTGCCGCGGGGCGTGCCGTGCGCTGGCTCTCCGAGCTCAAGATCGACGGATTGGCGATCAGCCTCGCCTACCGCGACGGCGTACTCGAGACGGCGACGACCCGTGGCGACGGCCGGGTGGGCGAAGACATCACCGAGAACATCGAGTTCATCCCGGCGATCCCACGCCGGCTCGCTGGCGACGGCTTCCCGACCTTCTTCGAGGTGCGTGGCGAGGTCTTCCTTCAGCCGCACGACTTCCAGGCACTCAACGAGCGGCAACACCGGCTGCAGGCCGAGTTCGTCGCCGAGCAGCGCGAGAAGGGCCGGGCCGAAGACGCGATCCCGACTCGCTTCCCCGAGTTCGCCAACGCACGCAACACCGCAGCGGGCAGCCTCCGTCAGCGTCGCGAGAACAAGTCGGCGCCGCAACTCGAACTCATGCGAGATCGGCTCGGGCGGCTCTCGTTGTACCTGCACGGCATCGGCGCGTGGCAGAACCCGCCGGTATCGAGCCAGTCCGAGATCTACGGGCTTCTCGCCGGCTGGGGCCTGCCGGTGTCTCCGCACTCCCGCGTGTTCGACTCGGTCGACGAGGTGACCGCGTTCATCGCCGATCGCGGCGAGCATCGCCATGACGTCGAACACGAGATCGACGGCATCGTCGTGAAGGTCGACGAGCTCGAGCTGCACGCCGAGCTCGGCGCGACCAGTCGGGCGCCGCGATGGGCGATCGCATACAAGTACCCGCCCGAGGAGGTGCACACGAAGCTCCTCGACATCCGTGTCGGCATCGGCCGCACCGGGCGCGCGACGCCGTACGCGGTCATGGCGCCCGTGAAGGTGCAGGGCAGCACCGTCGAGCAGGCGACGCTCCACAATCAAGACGTCGTGAAGGCCAAGGGCGTGCTCATCGGCGACACCGTGGTCCTTCGAAAGGCCGGCGACGTGATCCCCGAGATCCTCGGCGCCGTCGAAGAGCTCCGCGACGGCACCGAGCGCGAGTGGCACATGCCCGAACGCTGCCCCGAGTGTGCAACACCGCTCCGCCCGATGAAAGAAGGCGACATCGACCTCCGATGCCCGAATGCAGAGTCCTGCCCCGCACAGGTGCGGGGGCGCGTCGAGCACATCGGGTCGCGGGGCGCGCTCGACATCGAGGTCCTCGGCGAGGTCACCGCCGCTGCACTCACGCAGCCGTCCGTGCCGTCCACCCCGCCCCTCGTCACCGAGGCGGGACTCTTCGACCTGACCGTCGACGAGCTCGTGCCGATCGAGGTCGTCGTCCGTGGCGCCGAGACGGGGGAGCCGAAGACCGACCCCGTCACTGGAGAGGAGGTCCGCCGTGCCCCCTTCCAGAAGGTGCGCATCACCTACCCGCCCGGCACCGACGAGCTGACGCCCACCGAGCGCCGGGCCCGAGGCATTCGCAAGAACCACCGCGAACTGCTCCCGTCCGAGGCGGCGACGAAGCTCGTTTCCGAGCTCGAGAAGGCGAAGACGAAACCGCTCTGGCGCATCCTCGTCTCGCTCAACATTCGTCACGTCGGCCCGGTCGCCGCGCGAGCGCTCGCCGACCACTTCGGCTCGCTCGACGCGGTCCGAGCCGCGTCTCGCGAGGAACTCGCCGAGGTCGAGGGCGTCGGCGGCATCATCGCCGACTCGCTGCTCGACTGGTTCGAGGTCGACTGGCACCGCGAGATCGTCGAGCGCTGGGCGGCCGCGGGGGTGCAGTTCGCGACCCCGGGTCATCCCGGCCCGGGGCGAGCGGCCGATGCCGACGGCGTCCTCGCCGGGCTCACGATCGTCGCGACAGGCAGCCTCGACGGCTTCACCCGCGAGGGCGCACAAGAGGCGATCATCGCGGCCGGCGGCAAGGCGGCCTCGAGCGTCTCGAAGAAGACCGACTTCGTGGCGGCGGGCCCCGGTGCGGGTTCCAAGCTCTCCAAGGCCGAAGACCTCGGCATCCGGGTGCTCGATGCGGCGCAGTTCGCGGTGCTCGTCAGCGAGGGGCCGGCGGCGCTCGACGGGTGAGGTGGCCGGTCGTCGACCCCGGCCCTACCGCCGGGTGCGCGAGGGGCCCGGCACGCGGCATCCGATGCCTCGACCCACCCCGATAGAATCGGTTGATCCCCACCACGAGACGACGGAGCAGCATGTCCGAAATCAGTGCAGAGCAGGTCGCACACCTCGCGAACCTCGCACGCATCGCGCTCACCGACGAAGAGATCGGGCACTTGACGACCGAGCTCGCCCAGATCATGCACGCGGTCGAGAAGGTGAGCGAGGTCGCCACGCCCGACGTGCCGCCGACCAGCCACCCGATCCCCATGCAGAACGTCTATCGCGACGACGTGGTCGGCGCCAGCGTGCTGAGTGTCGACGAGGCGCTCGCGGGCGCCCCCGAGCGCGACGGCAACCGCTTCGTGGTGTCGGCGATCCTGGGAGAAGAGCAGTGAGCGACGACCTGATCCGCCTGTCCGCCGCCGATCTCGGCGCCAAGCTCGCCGCCGGCGAGGTGTCGTCGGTCGAGGCGACCCGTGCGCACCTCGACCGCATCGCCGCCGTCGACGGTGCCGTGCACGCGTTCCTGCACGTCGCGGGCGAGCACGCGCTCGAGACCGCGGCCGCGGTCGACGCGAAGCGTGCCGCAGGCGACAAGCTCGGCCCGCTCGCGGGCGTGCCGATCGCGGTCAAAGACGTGCTCGTCACCAAGGGCATGCCCTCGACGTCGGGCTCGCGCATCCTCGAGGGGTGGATCCCGCCCTATGACGCGACCCCGGTCACGAAGGTGCGCGAGGCCGGCCTCGTGCCCCTCGGCAAGACCAACATGGACGAGTTCGCCATGGGTTCCTCGACCGAGCACTCCGCCTACGGTCCCACGCACAACCCGTGGGACCTCGAGCGCATCCCCGGCGGCTCGGGCGGTGGATCCGCGGCATCCGTCGCGGCGTTCGAGGCGCCGCTCGCGCTCGGCAGCGACACCGGCGGGTCCATCCGTCAGCCGGCGCACGTCACCGGCACCGTCGGCGTCAAGCCCACGTACGGCGCGGTGAGCCGTTACGGCTCGATCGCCCTCGCCTCGTCGCTCGACCAGATCGGCCCGGTCACGCGCACGGTGCTCGACGCCGCCCTGCTGCACGACGTCATCGCCGGGCACGACCCGCTCGATTCGACCTCGATCCCCGAGAGCTGGCCATCGATGGCCGAGGCGGTCAGGCGCGCGGATGTCTCCGGCCTGCGCATCGGAGTCATCAAGGAGCTCGACGGCGAGGGCTTCCAGGCCGGTGTCCGGCAGCGGTTCCACGAGTCGCTCGACCTGCTGGCGAAGCAGGGTGCCGAGATCGTCGAGGTCTCGGCCCCGCACTTCGAGTACTCGATCGCGGCGTACTACCTGATCCTTCCCGCCGAGGCGTCGTCGAACCTCGCGAAGTTCGACTCGGTGCGGTTCGGCCTGCGTGTCACGCCCGACGGCGGCGGCACGGTCGAGCAGGTCATGGCGGCCACGCGCGAGGCCGGTTTCGGCCCCGAGGTGAAGCGTCGCATCATCCTCGGCACCTACGCGCTCTCGGCCGGCTACTACGACGCCTACTACGGCAGCGCCCAGAAGGTGCGCACGCTCGTGCAGCGCGACTTCGACGCGGCCTTCGAGCAGGTCGACGTGCTCGCCTCGCCGACCGCACCGACGACGGCGTTCAAGTTCGGCGAGAAGCTGGCCGACCCGCTGTCGATGTACCTCAACGACATCGCGACGATCCCCGCGAACCTCGCCGGCGTTCCCGGCATCTCGGTGCCGGCGGGCCTGGCGCCCGAAGACGGCCTTCCCGTGGGCATCCAGTTCCTCGCGCCCGCGCGCGAAGACGCACGTCTCTACAACGTCGGCGGCGTACTCGAGCAGCTGCTCGAGGCCGAGTGGGGCGGTCCGCTGCTCGCAAGCGCCCCCGACCTCTCGACCCATGAGCTCACCGCGACCGAGGAAGGCGCACTCTGATGGCCCGCGCTGAACTGATGGACTTCGACAAGGCCCTCGAGCTCTTCGAGCCGGTGATCGGCCTCGAGGTGCACGTCGAGCTGAACACGACGACCAAGATGTTCTCGCCGGCTCCGAATCCCGCCAACTCGGCGTATCACGGTGCCGAGCCGAACACCCTCGTGTCGCCGGTGTGCCTCGGGCTGCCAGGCTCGCTGCCGGTGGTCAACGGCGACGCGGTTCGTTCGTCGATCTCGCTCGGTCTCGCGCTGGGCTGCTCGATCGCACCGTCGAGTCGTTTCGCGCGCAAGAACTACTTCTACCCCGACCTCGCGAAGAACTACCAGATCTCGCAGTACGACGAGCCGATCGCCTTCGAGGGATCGGTTCAGGTCGAGCTCGTGAACGGCCGTGTGTTCGACGTGCCGATCGAACGCGCGCACATGGAAGAAGACGCGGGCAAGCTCACGCACGTCGGTGGTTCGACCGGTCGCATCCAGGGCGCCGAGTACTCGCTCGTCGACTACAACCGCGCCGGCGTGCCACTCGTCGAAATCGTCACGAAGCCGATCTTCGGCGCCGAGGCCGACGCGCCCGAACTCGCGAAGGCCTATGTGTCGACCATCCGCGACATCGCGCTCTCGCTCGGCATCTCCGAGGCGCGCATGGAGCGCGGCAACCTGCGCTGCGACGCGAACGTGTCGCTGCGACCGCGCGGTGCCGAGCAGCTCGGTATCCGCACCGAGACGAAGAACGTGAACTCGTTCCGCTCGATCGAGCGAGCGGTCCGCTACGAGATCCAGCGGCAGGCGGCGATCCTCGCCAAGGGCGGCTCGATCACGCAGGAGACGCGGCACTGGCACGAAGACACGGGCACCACGAGCCCGGGCCGGCCGAAGTCCGACGCCGACGACTACCGCTACTTCCCCGAGCCCGACCTGCTGCCGGTCGTGCCGTCGGCCGAGCTGATCGAGGAGCTGCGGGCGGCGCTTCCCGAGCCTCCCGCCGCGCATCGGCGCCGGTTGAAGGCCGAGTGGGGCTTCACCGATCTCGAATTCCAGGATGTCGCGAACTCGGGCCTGCTCGTCGAGCTCGAAGAGACGGTGAAGGCGGGTGCGACGCCCGCCGCGGCGCGCAAGTGGTGGACGGGCGAGATCGCCCGCCTCGCGAACGCCGCTGGCCAGGATGCCGCGAGCCTCGTGATCCCCGAGCACGTCGCCGAGCTCGCGCAGCTCGTCGACGCAGGCACCCTCACCGACCGGCTCGCCCGACAGGTGCTCGAGGGCGTCGTCGCGGGCGAGGGGTCCCCGCAGCAGATCGTCGACGCACGTGGACTCGCGGTCGTCTCCGACGACGGAGCACTCATCGCGGCCATCGACGAGGCGCTCGCGTCGCAGCCCGACGTGCTCGCGAAGATCCGCGACGGCAAGGTGCAGGCCGCCGGCGCGGTCATCGGCGCGGTCATGAAGGCGATGCACGGCAAGGCCGATGCGGCGCGGGTGCGCGAGCTCGTGCTCGAGCGCGCCCAAGGCTGACGAGCAGGGCGTTACGGTCGCCATCGACGCCTTCGTGACCCCGGGGGCCCGAAGGCGGCCGCTACGGCGCCACGGTGCTCGGGTCGTCCGCGCGCCTGCGCGCAGGTAGTGGACCGAGGAGCAGCGCGGCGGCCGTGAGGACGAGTGCGCTCGATACCGCAACCGTGAAGTCGAGTCCGAAGACGATGACGACGAACGACGGGATCACCATGCACCCGGCCGCGAGCCCCGTCGACCAATCCGAGGCGCGGTATCCATGGGCGGACGGCGGGCGTTCCAGTCGACTGAGCAGGGGTGAGATCCCCGCGAGCACGCCGGCCATGACAACGAGGATCACGGGCCTCGTCAGCCACCATTCGGTCGAGCCGGCCGTCGGCGTCGGCAGGGGAGTGATCAGCAGCAGGCCGATGACGAGCACGAGCACGGGCACGTGCCACAGGTAGATCGTCATCAGCCGGGAGCCGACGATCGCCACGGCGACCCGTATGGGTCGCATGGCCGCGACGCGTTCCAGCGCGGGATATGCAAGCACCAGCAGGCACGTCTGTCCGACCGCCAGAGCGACGAGTGCGAAGTTCGGCGGATTGAGATTGTCCAGCATGTTGCCGGAGTATCCGACTCCGACGAGACCGGCGAGCAGCAGGTACGCGCCCAGACCGATCGCCGCGACCGTGGCGCGGGATCTGGCGCCGAACCATCCGTCTGCGATCCAGAAACCCAACTGCTGCGCGAACAGCCAGACGAACGTCATGTTCAGGAGGCCGAGCGGCTCGATGCCGGTGGCGACCCGCAGGACGTCGAAAGCCACCGCGCCCGCGGCCAAGGTCGTAAGCGTCCGCCAGCGGGCGCGGACGTGGAGGACCGCGAGCCCTGGGAGATACGCCTGCGCGAAGGCGTAGGCCGCGAGGAACCAGAGCGGCGACGAGACGCCGAGGGCGATGAGCCGGATCACTGCGGGATCAACGCCCGCAAGGTGCATCGAGAGCACGCCGAGCGCAAGCGCGGCGAACAGGGCGATCGACGGGCGAGCGAGCCTGAGGATGCGCGACCGGATGAAGTCGGCCGCCGTTCCACCCGAGGCCTCCAGGCGCTGCCACGCACCGATCCCGGCGAAGCCACCCACGACGAAGAACAGCGGCATGATCAGTGCGATCCACGTCACCGGACCGATCCAGTTCGTCTCGAGGAGCGTCTTCTCGACGACGAGTCCGCGGCCTGGAATGACCGCCGCGCCGATCATGAGCATGTGGCCGACGACCACCACGGCGACGCAGAGCACACGGACCAGATCCATGACGGGGTCACGTGCGGTTCCACCGAGCATGGCGGCGGCGGAATACGATGCGCTCGACTCGCTCACGGCCCCTCCGACAGGATCCGGCTGGCTTACTGCAAGTCTGACACGATCGCTCAGGAAAGACGCGGGAAATACGGCGACACGACGCGGTGCTCGCAGTCACTCACAGCAGGCTTGATGCTGGCGGCCATAGATTGGTCGTCCCCTGAACGATTGACGAGGACATCATGGGCTTCTTGGATCGACTCTTCGGCGGCGGCGATTCGCGTGACCAACGCACCGCACCGCCGGTTCCCCAGGCTCGACAGCTGAGCGATGACGAACTCGCCGTCGAGCGCTATCGGTACCTGCTGCGCACGGCGCCGCCCGAGTCGATCGAGGCCGTGCACACTGAGGCGTTCGCGAAGCTCACTCCCGAGCAGCGTCAGGCAGTCTACCGCTCGCTCGCCGAGCAGATGCCGCCCGGGGAACGGCTCGTCTCCGACGAGCCCAGCGCGCTCGCGCGCGCGGCGACGCGCGCCGAGCTGCGTTCGCCCGGCAGCATGGAGCGCGCCTTCAACGGTGCGAACGCCCAGGGCGGGCGGGCGCAGGGTGGCCCGTCGATGGGGCAGATGATCGGCAGTTCGATGCTCGGCACCATCGCCGGGGTCGTGATCGGGTCGGCGATCGCGCAGGCGTTCCTGCCCGACCCTGGCGCGTTCGAGGCCGGCGGCGACCAGGGTGGCGACGCCGGAGCGGGTGATTCCGGGTCAGCCGATGCCGGATCTGTCGATGCCTCAGGCGGCGACGGGGGTGGCGACTTCGGCGGTTTCGGCGACTTCGGAGGTGGCGACCTCGGTGGCGGCGACTTCGGCGGCTTCTGATCACTCGCGCTCTGCTGGGTGACGGTGGCAGCGGCTAAGGTCGCAGCATGAGCAAGCAGGACGGCTCGTCGCGCCAGGTGACCAGCGGCCCGGTCGACGATTCGGCGACCCCGATCCTGCATGTCGACATGGACGCGTTCTTCGTCTCGGTCGAGTTGCTGAAGCGGCCCGACCTTCGCGGCCAGCCGGTCCTCGTCGGCGGAACCGCCGGGCGCGGCGTGGTGGCTGCGGCCAGCTACGAAGCGCGCAGGTACGGCGTCAACTCCGCGATGCCGATGTCGGTCGCATTGCAGCGATGCCCGAACGCGGTCGTGCTGAGCGGTGACTACGCGAGCTACTCGGTGTACTCGAAGCGCGTCATGGCGATCTTCGAGGAGATCACGCCGCTCGTCGAGCCGCTCTCGATCGACGAGGCCTTCCTCGACGTGTCGGGGGCGCGTCGGCTGCACGGCAGCCCGGCCGAGATCGCCTGGTCGATCCGCAGGCGCGTCTTCGACGAGACCGGCCTCACGTGCTCGATCGGCGTCGCGGCGACCAAGTACGTCGCCAAGGTGGCATCGAGTCGCGCGAAGCCCGACGGCATGCTGGTCGTGCCTGCCGCCGACACCATCGCCTTCCTGCACCCGCTGCCGGTGTCGGCGCTCTGGGGCGTGGGTCGAGTCACCGAAGAATCGCTCGCGCGGTTCGGGCTGCGCACTGTGGGCGACGTCGCGGGCATGCCGCCCGCTGCGCTCGAACGCGCGGTCGGCCCGGCGCTCGCGGCGAAGCTCGGCAGTCTCGCGAATGGCATCGACCCGCGCCACGTGCACACGACGCGCACCGAGAAGAGCATCGGCCATGAGACGACGTTCAGCCACGACCTCACCGACCAGGCCGACCTGCGCCGTGAACTGCTGCGGCTCTCCGACAACGTCGCGGTGCGGCTGCGCAAGGCGGGCATGGTCGGTCGCACCGTCGTGCTGAAGCTGCGCTACGGCGACTTCCGCACCGTCACCCGCTCGCGCACACTCGCCGAACCGACCGACGTCGCCCGACGCATCTACGACGAGGTATCAGATGCACTCCGCGAGCTGATCGGCGATGGCGAGCGCGTGAGGCTCCTCGGCGTGCGTGCCGAGCACCTGCGCGTGTCGACGACCGGGGCGATGCTCTGGGATCCCGATGAAGACTGGCGCGACGCCGAGCGCACCATCGACGAGGTCACGGCGAAGTTCGGCAAGGGCGCCGTCACGCCGGCGACGCTCGTCCGCCCGGTCGGCGACCGACGTGCCGATACGCCGCGTCCGAGCACCCGCGACGACGACGCAGCCGAGGCCGCCGCCGGGTGGGGGTGGTAACCCGACCCCACGGCGGGTAGCGTTGCGCGCATGGCTGATCTCGTTCTCGAACTCGCTCAGACGGTCGCCGGCGTCGGCGTCAAGACCTCCTATGGGGAGCCGGTCGACATCGACGGCACCAAGGTCGTGCCCGTCGCACTCGGCTACTACGGGTTCGGGGGTGGCAGCGGCACCGGAGACGGCGTCGGCAGCAAGGAGATCCATGGGCAGGGCAGCGGCAGCGGGGGTGGCGGTGGCGGTGTTTCCATTCCGCTCGGCGCATATGTCGGGCGCGGTGGCGATGTACGGTTCGAGCCGAACATCATCGGCATGATTCTCGTGGCCACGCCGCTCGTGTGGGTCACGGGCAAGGCGTTGCGCTGGGTCATCCGCGCGCTCAAGCACTGACGACGGCCGTTTCGTCGCAACGGGCGGCGACCACCTCAGCGTCGGCGTATACTCGACGCTGAACACGGGAGTCCGGTGAGCCGGGCTGAGAGGAAGGTTCTCAACCTTCGACCGTCGAACCTGATCTGGGTCATGCCAGCGCAGGGAGGCCAATCACATCTCATATTCCCGTGCCTCTTTCCACGAGTAGAAAGGGCACGACACGTGCACGCAACCATCTCCGCATCCGGTTCCGCCACGACGAACGGAGCGCCGCGCTTGCGCTGGCGCGTCGTCGACATCGTCGTCGCGAGTGTCATCGGCGTCGCCGTCGGCGTCGTCTTCTGGGCGTGGGGCGTCGCCTGGGCGCCGATCTCGGCGCCGATCGAGGCGCTCCTCCCCGGACTGCAGGCCGCGCCGGCCGCGGTCTGGCTCATCGCCGGCGTCCTCGGCGGGCTCATCATCCGCAAACCCGGCGCCGCGCTGTACACCGAACTCGTCGCGGCGGTCGTCTCGGCGCTCATCGGCAGCCAATGGGGTGGACTGCTGACCATCGAGGCCGGTCTGGTGCAGGGCCTCGGAGCCGAACTCGTCTTCGCGCTCTTCCTGTACCGGTACTGGCGGTTCCCGGTCGCGTTGCTCGCGGGCGCCGTGGCAGGCCTCGGCATGGCCATCAACGACCTGATCCTCTGGTACGCCGGCGCGGCACCGGCTTTCGCGACGATCTACACCGTGTCGGCGGTCGTCGGCGGTGCGCTCATCGCGGGGGGTCTGTCCTGGCTCGCGGTGCGCGGACTCGCGCGTGCGGGCGCCCTCGGCCGATTCGCCGCCGGGCGCGAGCTGCAGGCGGTCTGACATGACGGGCGGCGCGATCGCCGCCTCCGTGCCCGCATCGATCGAGGCGCGGGGCTGGGGGTGGCGGCACGGCGGCAGGAGCGTGCCCGCCGTCTCCGGCCTCGACCTGCGCGTCGATCCGGGCGAACGCGTGCTCCTGCTCGGCGCGTCGGGCGCGGGCAAGTCGACACTGCTGCACGGGCTCGCGGGCGTCCTGGGTGGCGACGACGAGGGTGAGTCGCTCGGCGAGCTCACCGTCGACGGACGCCCGGCGTCGGCTGCGCGGGGCCGTTCGGGCCTCGTGCTGCAGGACCCCGATTCGCAGATCGTGATGGCCAGGCTCGGCGACGATGTCGCGTTCGGCCTCGAGAATCTCGGCGTTCCGACCGACGAGATCTGGGGCCGTGTCGGGGCTGCGCTCGAAGCGGTGGGGTTGCGCCTGCCACTCGACCATTCGACGTCGGCGCTCTCGGGCGGTCAGCGGCAGCGTCTCGCGCTCGCGGGTGTGCTCGCGATGCGCCCCGGTCTGATTCTGCTCGACGAGCCGACGGCGAACCTCGACCCCGAAGGGGTGCACGAGGTGCGCGACGCGGTAGCGCGAGTCGCCGATGACACCGGCGCGACGCTCGTCGTCATCGAGCACCGGGTTTCGGTGTGGATGCCGGTCGTCGACCGGGTCGTCGTGCTCGGTCACGGCGGCGTGCTCGCCGACGGCAGCCCCGACGCGGTGCTGGTCGGGCAGGCGGCGCCGCTCCGGGCGGCCGGCGTGTGGTTGCCATCGGATGTCCCGTGGCGTGCCCGTCGCTCGACGGCGCGCGATGTCGAGCCGCTCATGGCCGCGCATCGGCTCGATGTCGCCCGCGTGCCCCGAGTGCCAGTGCAGCGCGGCCTCGACCTGCGCATCGATACGGGCCGCATCACCGCCATCACCGGACCGAACGGCGCCGGAAAGTCGACCCTCGCGCTCACGATGGCGGGGCTGCTGCGACCCGACGGCGGTCGACTGGAGCCCGGGGCGCCGATGGCCGGCGCGCGTGGAGACGAGCCCTGGCGATGGCGCTCCAGAGACCTGCTCACTCGCATCGGCACCGTGTTCCAGCATCCCGAGCATCAGTTCCTCACGGGCTCGGTGCTCGCAGAGCTCGAAGTCGGGCCGCGCGCGCTCAAGATGTCAGCGGGCGAGCGGCGCGAGCGCATCGCACCGTTGCTCGCCGCTCTGCGACTCGAAGCGCTCACCTCGGCGAATCCGTTCACGCTCTCGGGGGGCGAGAAACGCCGACTCTCGGTGGCCACGGTGCTCGCCACGCGCCCTCGCATGCTCGTCCTCGATGAACCCACGTTCGGGCAGGACGCCAACACGTGGCGCGAACTCGCTCGACTCATCGCCGACCTGCGCGACGACGGTGTCGGCATCATCGCCGTGACGCACGATGAGACCTTCGTCGACGCGGTCGCCGACAACCGATTCGCGCTGGGGGTCGTCGGCGACGCGGCGATGACGGATGCCGCAGCGCGAGGCCGCTCGCAGGCCGGGGGAGCGTCGGCATGAGCATCGCCACCGTGCGCCCCGACCTGCCCCTCGCGACGATCAACCCCGTCGCGAAGGTCGCCGCGACGATACCGCTCTCGATCGGGCTGGTGCTGACCCTCGACCCCGTCTCGGCGGGCGTCGCGATCCTCTGCGAGCTCATCGTGTTCACCGCGGTCGGACTCGGGCCACTGCTGTGGTCGCCGCGAACCCTGCCCGTCTGGATCGCCGCGCCGCTCACCGGCATCAGCATGGTGCTCTACGGCGCACCGTCGGGCACGACCTACTGGCAGTTCGGCCTCATCGAGGTGAGCGATGGCTCGATCGCGATCGGGCTGGCCACGATGACGCGCGTAATCGCGATCGCCCTGCCCGCGGTCGTGCTCTTCCTCACCATCGATCCCACCGACTTCGCCGACGGCCTCGCGCAGACGCTCAGGCTCCCCGCGCGATTCGTACTCGGCGCCCTCGCGGCGCTGCGGCTCGTCGGGTCGTCGATCGACGACTGGCGCACGCTCGCGCTGGCCCGCCGGGCACGCGGGGTCGCCGACCGTGGCGTCATCCGCCGGAGCCTCGGCCAGGCCTTCGCCCTGCTCGTGCTGGCCATCCGCCGTGGTGGCATCCTGGCCACGGCGATGGAGTCCCGCGGATTCGGAGCGCCCGGAGCGCGCACCTGGGCTCGGAGGGCGACCTTCGGTGCACCCGAGTGGCGGGTCATCGCGGTCGGGTGCCTCGTCGCGGTCGTATCCGTGTCGGCGGCGATCCTCGCCGGAAGCTGGAACCTTGTCTGGTCGTGACGGTGTCGTGACGCCGGTCGTCGCGGCGATCGTCGCCGCCGTTCGAGGACGCCGAACACCGATCGTGCTCATCGACGGGCCGAGCGGATCAGGCAAGTCGACCCTCGCCGACTCGGTCGTCGAGGCCTGGCCCGGCAACGCGCCGACCGTCGTGCGCCTCGATGACGTATACCCGGGCTGGTCGGGGCTCGACGTTGCGGGCGAGCAGCTCGCTCGCACACTCGTGCCACCGCTCCTGCGCGGCGGGGTCGGCCGTTGGCGGCGTTGGGACTGGGCGGCAGATCGCCCCGGCGCACTCGAGGTGAGCCGGCCCGGCCACGCGCTCGTGATCGAGGGCTGCGGCGCCTTCACCGCGGGGCGCGCGGCATCGCAGGCCGTGCGGGTGTGGGTCGAGGCATCCGATCGTGTTCGCAAGCAGCGCGCGCTCGACCGCGACGGGGGGCGGTTCGACCCGTACTGGGAGATGTGGGACGCGCAGTGGCGTCGGCATCTCCGCCGCACGGCGCCCGCACCGCAGGTCGCCATCCGGGTGCGCACCGTCGCCACCTGACCCGAGCGTGGCACCGACCGTCGCGTCGCTCGCGTGTCCCTGCCGACGGCGTGCTGCGAGGACTACGGTAGTGACATGAGTGGAGATACGGCAGGCGCCCAATACGTCGCAGAGTTCATCGACGGCCCGCTCGAGGGGGAGTTCGAGCACCGCATCCTCATCTCCGGCAAGCCGGAGTCCCGGGTCGGCATGGTCGCCGCGGTCGACGGGCTGGAGTCGCTCTTCTGGTACGACGCGATCGACGAGCATCACGTCAATGGGCAGCTCCGCGTGCGGTTCCGATTCGACGCGGGCGATTCCGACCCGGTCGAGTTCGACGAGGACAACAACGACTGAAGCTCCCGACTCGCGTGCCCGGCGAGCCGCGCGCATCGTGTTGTGCCGCGACGCCGGGCGTCAGCTCGACTGGTCGGCGACGAAGGCGCTGATGAGTGCGACCGGGTTCGCGAGGCGCCACAGCGGGCCAGGGTCGCCGATTCCGCTCGAGAGTTCGAGTTCCGAGGCGAGGTCGCCGTCGGCGGTCGAAACCACCACGCTGCCGACCACCCGTCCGGCGGGCGCCGTCGTGAACCGCTCGACGGTGACCGATGCCTCGCCCGGATCGCTGCCCCACGCGGCATCCGTTCGATCGGCCGTCGCGATCAACTCCGCCGAGTCGCCCCATGCCGACTCGACCAGGCCGTAACTCGTGCCGGCGGTGATGACGCTGATCGGCTGAGCTGCAGCCGACACCGACTCCTTCGTCTGCACGACGGCGGCGTCGAGCGTGTCGTAGTCGGGAATGAGCGTCATCGCGCCGATCACGCGGCGGGGCTCTTCACCCTCGACGCCGGTCACCGTCGTCGAGTAGATGAAGCTGACGCCGGCTTGGTCGGTGTAGCTGCGCGCGATCGCTCGGACGCCCTCGTCGCCGAGCCGGTCGACGACGTCGGGCACGTCGCGGGCGCCGAGCGTGGCGGAATCGGGTGCTTCGTAGATCTCGGCGAGTTCGGGATCGTCCAGCACGAGCGCCGCGAGGCGGGTGAGCTCTTCGGCGGTGCCGACGTTGTCACCCGAGAGGCCCGTCGCGTCGGCGACGCGCGTCGCGGTGAACCCCTGTTCGGCGAGCCAGTCGTTCGCGGCCGTCACGTAGGCGTCGATGCTGCCGAATGCCCAGCGGACGAGCGTGTCGGCGTGATTGTTGCTCGACGCCAGCAGCACGGCCCGCACCACATCGCGCTCGGACCAGGTGTCTCCGGGAGAGACCTGCAGCGTACGCGAACCCTCAGCTTGATAGCGCAGGTAGTCGGTGTAGTCGGCCGGGCCGATTCGCAGCCCCGGGCCGTCGCCGTCGGCGGGAAGTGGCAGCGACTCGAGCGTCGCAAGCACGGTGACGAGCTTCACCGCACCGCCGATCGGCAGGGGCTCGGTGTCGCCCGCGACCGCGAGCACCTCTGCGTCGCCCTCATCGGAGACGAGCGCGAGCGCGCTTGCCCCGGTCTCGGGCAGCGCGATCGGCGCTGCGGCGCCTGCATCGGATGACCCACCCTCGGATGTCGCGAGGCGCACCGACGGCTCGGGGAGCGGACCGAGGAGCATCGCCGGCCCGTACACCCCGACCGCGAGGATCGCGACTGCCCCGAGGGTGATGCCGACGAAGCGGCCGGGGCGGAAATTCATGGATTCAGGGTAACCCGGCCTGGCTCAGGCCCAGCCCAACTCGTGCAGACGGTCGTCGTCGATGCCGTAGAAGTGCGCGATCTCGTGCACCAGAGTCACATGGATCTCGTCGCGGAGTTCGTCCTCGTCGTCGCAGATGGCGAGTAGCGGCTCGCGGTACAGGATGATGCGATCCGGCATCTCGCCGAAGCCGTACCGGTCGCGTTCGGTGAGCGCCCACCCCTCATAGAGGCCGAGCGTGTCGAGCGAGCCGTCTTCGGGTCGATCCTCGACGACGAACACGAGGTTCTCGAGACCGTCGACCATGTCGTCGGGCAACCGGTCGAGTTCATCGACGACGAGGGCTTCGAAGGCTTCGGCATCGAGTTCCACGAGTTGCTCCCACGGGTCGGGGCTTGAACCCGCGAGCTTCCCTGGATGCGGTACCACAACCAGGCTGTACCACAACCAGGCGCTCCTTGGGGTGAGTAACGGGGCTTGAACCCGCGACCTCCTGGACCACAACCAGGCGCTCTACCGACTGAGCTATACCCACCATGTGCTGACCGCTGACGCGATATGGCAACTAGAAGAGACTACTACACCTTGGTGGCGAACTCGTCCACGACCGACGCCGCGAGGGTCTGCAGCTCTTGGCTCGACGGCCCGGGATCGGCGACGAACACCGCGCGCCGGTAGTAGTGCAGTTCCCTGATCGATTCGAGGATGTCGGCGAGCGCGCGGTGCCCGCCGTTCTTCGCGGGCGCGTTGAAGTATGCGCGGGGATACCAGCGTTTCGCGAGCTCTTTGATCGACGAGACGTCGACGTTGCGGTAGTGCAGGTGCGCGTCGAGGCGTGGCATGTACTTGGTGAGGAATGCGCGGTCGGTGCCGATGGAGTTGCCCGCGAGCGGCGCCTTCTGCTCTGCGGGCACGTGCTTCAGCACATATTCGAGCACCTGGTACTCGGCATCGGCGACGCTGACGCCGTTGGGGATCTCTTCGATGAGGCCGGACTCGGTGTGCATCGCGCGCACGAACTCGCCCATCGACTGGAGCGCGCTCGCGTCGGGCTTGATGACGATGTTGAGCCCCGCGTCGACGGGGGTCAGGTCGTAGTCGGTGATGACGACCGCGATCTCGACGAGTTCGTCGACCTCGAGGTCGAGCCCGGTCATCTCGCAGTCGATCCAGACCAGTCGGTCACTCGAGGAAGCCATGCGGCGAGTCTAGCGGGGCGCGCCGACACGGGACGCGGTGCGCATGAGGGCCGAAGGTCCCCCCGGAGAGATTCGAACTCCCGACCAAGTGGGTAGAAACCACCTGCTCTGTCCACTGAGCTACGGGGGGTGACATCGGATCGTGCTTCAGCCAGCATAGCCACCGAGCGGTGATCGACCGCGTTCGCTCGGGGGTTGTGCTCAGCCTTCGGTGGGCATGCCCACGTCATCCGTGCGCGTGCGGCGACGCGATCTTCTGCGGCCGCCCCTGATGGCGAGGGCGATGAGCGGGAACAGCAGCACCGAGAGCATTCCCGCACCGACGAGTGCAGCGGCCGTTCCGGTGTCGAGCTCGTCGCGCTCGACGCCGATGGCCGTCACCGCGACGATGATCGGCAGGCCGGTCGCCCCGAAGAGCGCGGTCGCGACGCGGTCAGGACGGCTCGCCCCGTTCGGCACGACGAGCAGCGACGGCAGTCCGCGAACGACAAGGAGCAACACGAGGAACACGGGCAGCATCGCGATCGTGCGGCCGTCGGCGAACAGTGCCTCGAGGTCGAACTCGACACCGGTGTTGATGAAGAACACGGGCACCAGGAATCCGTATCCGACTGCTTCGAGCTTCGATTCGACGGCTTCGGCGTCGGCCTTCGGTGCGCCCGACATCAGCAGGCGGTAGATCACCCCCGCGGTGAATGCGCCGAGGAGCATGTCGAGATCGAGCAGCATGCTGAGGGCGACCAGAGCGAGCAGCACGAACAAGACCAGTCGCACCGCGAACTGACCGCTGGTGTGGAGCGTGGTCGTGATGACGTGATGCAAGCGCTCGCCGAGACCTCTCGCTGCGAACCAGATCGCCACGCCCGCGAGCAGTGCGAAGAGCAGCAGCACGAGCGCGGCGACGAGCGGTGAACGGCCGCTCAGGAAGAGCGAGATCGCCAGGAGCGGCCCGAATTCCCCGACCGCGCCGAGCGCGATCACCGAGATGCCGAACGGTGTCTTCAGGTCGCCCGAGTCGCGCAGCACCGGAAGGATCGTGCCGAGCGCCGTGGAGGTGAGCGCGATGCCGATGAACGCTGCCGACGGCAGGTCGACGGCGATGAGTGCGGCGATGCCGAAGCCCGCGGCGAGCGAGATGATCCAGCCGATCGCGGCCCGGCTGATCGGTCGACCGCGAATCGTACGGAAGTCGATCTCGTTGCCCGCGAGGAAGAACAGCATCGCCAGCCCGAACTCCGACAGGAGGTCGAGGAATGCGTCGGGCGTGACCCACCCGAGCACCGCCGGACCGAGCAGCAGTCCGAGCACGATCTCGAACACGACGAGCGGAATCGCCAGCCAACGCCCGATGCCGCGAACGAGCAGCGGTGCGACTGCGGCGATCGCCGGCACGAGCACCATCGTGCTGAGCGAGACTTCCATGCGTCCCTCCCCGACGGGTGCGACCGCACCCCAGTCGCGATGCTAGTGCGAGTCGGGCCGCGCCGCTCGGGTCGCCGCGGATGCGGCTGGGCGCGTTTCCTCCGTGAAACACGCCGACGGTATCGTCGGGGCATGCGAGACGTGCAGGCGCGAATCATCGCCGAACTCAATGTCACCCCAGCCATCGACCCGGCCGAGCAGGTGCGCTCACGGATCGACTTCCTCAAGGACTACCTTCGCGCGTCCGGCGCGAACGGGCTCGTGCTGGGCATCAGCGGCGGGCAGGACTCCTCGCTCGCCGGGCGTCTCTGCCGGCTCGCGGTCGAAGAGTTCATCGCCGAGGGAGGCGCTGCGACATTCGTCGCGGTGCGGCTTCCCTACGGGGTTCAGCGCGACGAGGACGATGCGCAGATCGCCCTCGACTTCATCGACCCTCAGGAGACGGTCGTCTTCAACATCAGAGGCGGTGTCGACGGGCTCTCGTCGGACTTCGCCGAAGCGACGGATGTCTCGATCAGCGACTTCGGCAAGGGGAACGTGAAGGCGCGCATGCGGATGGTCGCCCAATACGCGCTCGCGGGCGAAAGGGGGCTCCTCGTGGTCGGCACCGACCACGCCGCCGAGGCGGTGACGGGATTCTTCACGAAGTTCGGCGACGGGGGAACCGACCTCCTGCCCTTGACCGGCCTCACGAAACGGCAGGGCCGCGCGTTGCTCGAACACCTCGGAGCGCCCGACCGGCTCTCCCTCAAGGTGCCGACCGCGGATCTGCTCGACACAGACCCGGGCCAGTCCGACGAGGCCAATCTCGGGCTGCGTTATCGCGACATCGACGCGTTCCTCGAGGGCGAGGACATCGATCCGGCGATCGCCGAGAAGATCGAGGCGCGGTTCCTGCAGACGCGCCACAAGCGCACGGTACCCGTCTCGATGTTCGACGACTGGTGGCGCTGATCGGCCTCAGCGGTCGGTGGGCACCGTCTGGGTCGGCCCGGTCGTGGCGTCGGCCGTGCGATCACTGAGCGGCACCGTCTCGCTGTAGCGCTCATGATGCTGTGCCGCGACCCACGCGTCCTGCTGGTCGACGGTCTCGAGTTCGGGCTGCTCGACGCGCTGCGTGCGCCAGCGATCCAGGTCGTTCTGGAACTGCTTGCGGGTGCGCCCCGGGTGGCGCTGCCATTCGAGCAGACGGTCGCGGAACTCGACCACGGCGGGATCGAGTTGGTAGCCGAACGTCGCGGAGGCCCGCTTGAGTTCGTGCAGTTGGTGAGCCGCCCAGTTCGCCGCGACGTCGGAGCCGCGGATCGGCAGCAGTCGCACTTGGATGTCGGCCTGTCCGACGACCCGGTCGGCGAGCACCTGTTCCTGCGGAGTGAGCGAATTCCACACCGACGCCTCGGTCGCGGCGTCGACGAGGGCGGCGATCGCCGCAGTCTTCGCCTCGCGGTCGCGTTGGGCGACGACCCGTTTGATCGAGCCACTCGAGATCCAGGCCGCGAGCAGGCCGGCGGCGAGCACCGCGAGGAACAGGAGGGCGGCCGTGAAGACCGCCGGCTGGGCATCGCTCGACGTGATCCAGGAGACGAGGTCGTTCCACCACTGCATGGCCGCAGGCTATCGCGCGGTCGGGACCGCCCTGCGCCTCGGCCACGGCGCGCCAAGAATTCACGGGTCGCCGAACGGCTGCCTCTCAGCGGAAGAGCTCAGCGGCCTCGCGCGGCGACCAGAACTCGCCGAGTTCGATCGAACGGATGCCGCCCGGCAGGACTCGGCGAGCTCGATACCGCACGCGGTCGTCGCCCCCGTGCCGCTCGATGTGACCGACGACCGCGCCACTCGCTCGCGAGACTCGCCACAGATCGGGCGCCGCGGGCGAGATCGTGAGGCCGGGTACGACGGCGGGGAAGGGTACGCGGGTTCGTGCGAGAACTGCCGTGCTCATGTCGTGCCTCTCATCGTGCAGCCGGCCCTGCGGTGTGTCTGCGACGATACGCAGACCCACCGTCATCCAGACCGCTCGATCAGCGGCGCTCAGCCCGGCGCCCCCCCTGCGCACCGGGTTCTCGGGAACTCAGCCGAGCGCGGTGCCGTTCGCGGCGAACGGCTCGATGCGCTCGATCTCGGCCTCGGTGAGCGGAGCCGCGTCGAGTGCGGCGACGTTCTGCTCGAGCTGGGTCACGCTCGACGCGCCGATGAGGGCGCTCGTGACGAGCGGCTGCCTGAGCACCCAGGAGAGCGCGAGCTGGGCGAGCGACTGCCCGCGCTCCTTCGCGATGGCATCGAGCGCGCGGGCGCGCTCGAGGTACTCGGCGCTGATGCGGTCGGGGGAGAGGAACCGGCTCGTCGCCGCGCGGGACCCGGACGGGACATCCCCCGTGAGGTATCGATCGGTCAGCAGGCCCTGCGCGAGCGGTGAGAACACGATGCTGGCCGCACCGACCTCCTCGAGCGCCGGGAAGAAGCCGTCCTCGATGTGGCGGTCGAACATCGAGTACCGCGGCTGGTGGATGAGCAACGGCACGCCTTCGGCCTCGAGGGCCGCCGCAGCGGCGCGGGTCTCGTCGGGCCCGTAGTTCGAGATGCCGACGTAGAGCGCCTTGCCCTGGCGAACGGCGGTGGCGAGCGCGCCCATGGTCTCCTCGATCGGCGTCTCGGGGTCGGGGCGGTGCGAATAGAAGATGTCGACGTAGTCGAGCCCGAGCCGACGCAGGCTCTGGTCGAGCGATGCGAGCAGGTACTTGCGCGACCCGAACTCGCCGTACGGGCCCGGCCACATGTCGTACCCGGCCTTCGACGAGACGATGAGCTCGTCACGGTATCGAGCGAGGTCGGTCGCGAGCATCCGGCCGAAGTTCTCCTCAGCGCTGCCTGCCGGCGGGCCGTAGTTGTTCGCGAGGTCGAAGTGCGTGATGCCGAGGTCGAACGCGCGGCGCACGATCGCGCGCTGCGTGTCGTAGGCGCGGTCGTGACCGAAGTTGTGCCACAGGCCGAGCGAGAGCGAGGGGAGCTTCAGTCCACTGCGGCCGACCCGGTTGTACTGCATGCGGTCGTATCGTTCGGGGTGCGCGACGAAGGTCATCGGGCCACTCTACGGTGACCGAAGCGAACGTTCCGCCGGCCGCGTGCGACGCGGCCACTCGTCCTCGACAGGGTCGCCACCCACCCGGTTCTCCACGGGTGCGCGAATGCACCGACGGATGTCACGCCACGGGCACGAGGCTCGAGACACGCGGTTCCGGGGCGTCGTCCGGCACGAGGTCGCCCCGGAACCGCGAGCCGTCGATTCGCGGCGGCGCCCGACCGAGGAGTGCACAATGACCGACACCATCACCCTGACCGGCGTCGTGGGCAGCGACCCGCGACACCACGTCACCAACCAGGGGCTCGCGATCACCTCGTTCCGGTTCGCGTCGCGGCACCGGTACTTCGATCGCACGAAGGGCTCCTGGGAGGACGGCGAGACCAACTGGTACACCGTCTCGGCGTTCCGGCAGCTCGCCGTCAACACCAGTCTCTCGGTGCGCAAGGGGGAGCGGCTCGTCGTTCGCGGTCGACTTCGCCAGCGCGAGTGGGACAACGGCACCAAGTCCGGCACCACCGTCGAGATCGAGGCCGACTCGATCGGACACGACCTCTCGTGGTGCGTCACGACGTACGGCCGGCTCGAGAAGGCACGCGCCGCAGGCACCGCTCCCGAGGGCGGGGAACTCGATGACGCCGCCGCCGTCGAGTCGTCGATCGGGTTCGGCGCCGGCGACGACTCCAGCGACGCCGGCGGCTGGCCCGCGACCGCCCTCAGCGCCACCGATGACGACGACGACCTCGGTGCGTTCGGCGACACCGATGAGCGCACGGGAGAGGTGTTCGCCACCGCAGGAGCGGTCGACTGAGCCGCCTGCGCGGTCACCCGGGCCGTCGACGGCACGCAGAGAGTCGGCTCGGGTGGCCGCGGCGGCAGCTGAGGAGAACGATGGCGCGACCGATCGGCGCGACGGCCGCGCTCGTCGGAGACGTCCTCGCCCTCGTCCTGTCAGGTTGCTCGATGCCGTCTCAGTCGGCCGGCCCCTCGGCGCCGGTGGCTGTCTCGTGGGTCGGACGCGACCCATAGACTGGTAGGCGATATGGCTGACTACATTTACTCGATGGTTCGCGCCCGCAAAGCGGTCGGCGACAAGGTCATTCTCGACGACGTGACGATGGCGTTCCTGCCCGGGGCGAAGATCGGCGTGCTCGGCCCCAACGGCGCCGGCAAGTCGACGATCCTGAAGATCATGGCCGGGCTCGACCAGCCGTCGAATGGCGAGGCGAAGCTCACGCCCGGCTACTCGGTGGGCATCCTGATGCAGGAACCCGTGCTCGACGAGACCAAGTCGGTGCTCGAGAACGTGCAAGAGGGCGTCGGCCCGATCAAGGCGAAGCTCGACCGCTTCAACGAGATCTCTCACGCGATGGCCGAGCCCGACGCCGACTTCGATGCACTGCTCGCCGAGATGGGCGTGCTGCAGGAGGCGATCGACGCCGCGGATGCCTGGGACCTCGACTCGCAGCTCGAGCAGGCGATGGACGCACTGCGCTGCCCGCCCGGCGACGAGCGGGTCTCCGTGCTCTCCGGCGGTGAGAAGCGCCGCGTCGCGCTCTGCAAGCTCCTCCTGCAGAAGCCCGACCTGCTGCTGCTCGACGAGCCCACCAACCACCTCGACGCCGAGAGTGTGCTCTGGCTCGAACAGCACCTCGCCAAGTACCCCGGTGCCGTGCTCGCCGTCACCCACGACCGGTACTTCCTCGACCACGTCGCCGAGTGGATCTGCGAGGTCGACCGCGGCCGCCTCTACCCCTACGAGGGCAACTACTCGACCTACCTCGAGAAGAAGCAGGAGCGACTGACCGTCCAGGGCAAGAAGGACGCGAAGCTCGCCAAGCGCCTCGCGAGCGAACTCGACTGGGTGCGCTCGAACGCCAAGGGCCGGCAGGCGAAGTCGAAGGCGCGCCTCGCCCGCTACGAAGAGATGGCAGCCGAGGCCGATCGCACGAGAAAGCTCGACTTCGAGGAGATCCAGATCCCGCCGGGCCCGCGCCTGGGCGACATCGTGCTCGAAGTCAAGAACCTGCAGAAGGGCTTCGGCGACCGCACGCTCATCGAGGGCCTCAGCTTCACGCTCCCTCGCAACGGCATCGTCGGCATCATCGGACCCAACGGCGTCGGCAAGACGACGCTCTTCAAGACGATCGTCGGTCTCGAACCCATCGATGGCGGCCAGGTCAAGGTCGGCGATACCGTCGAGATCTCCTACGTCGACCAGTCGCGCGGCGGAATCGACCCGAAGAAGACGCTGTGGGAGGTGGTCTCCGACGGACTCGACTACATCCAGGTCGGCAAGACCGAGGTACCCAGCCGCGCGTACGTCTCGACCTTCGGCTTCAAGGGCCCCGACCAGCAGAAGCCCGCAGGCGTGCTCTCGGGCGGTGAGCGCAACCGCCTGAACCTCGCGCTCACGCTCAAGCAGGGCGGCAACCTGCTGCTCCTCGACGAGCCGACCAACGACCTCGACGTCGAGACGCTGTCGAGCCTCGAGAATGCGCTGCTCGAGTTCCCCGGCTGTGCCGTGGTCATCACCCACGACCGGTGGTTCCTCGACCGCATCGCCACGCACATCCTCGCCTATGAGGGCACCGACGAGAACCCGTCGTACTGGCACTGGTTCGAGGGCAACTTCGAGTCGTACGAGGCGAACAAGATCGAGCGCCTCGGGCCCGAGGCGGCGAAGCCGCACCGTTCCGCCTACCGCAAGCTGACGCGAGACTGAGATGCGACTTCACGTGCCCACCCCGTTGCGGTGGAGCGACCTCGACGCCTACGGGCACGTGAACAACGCCCGCATGCTCAGCCTTCTCGAGGAGGCGCGCATCCAGGCGTTCTGGGTGAGCGACGACACGTCCGAGCACGCCGTCGGCGCGTCGACGGCGGTGCTCGACGCGAGCCCCGGTGCGAACACGATCACGCTCATCGCGCGTCAAGAGGTCGAGTATCTCGCGCCGATCCCGTACCAGCGTCAGCCGCTCGACATCGAACTGTGGATCGGGCACATCGGCGGCGCGAGTCTCGACGTCTGCTACGAGGTCTTCTCGCCGACCGACGTCGAAGCCCGCGTGCTGTACACGCGCGCGGTCACGACGATCGTCATCGTCGACGCCGCGACCGAACGTCCGCGACGTATCAGCGAGGCCGAGCGCGCCGCGTGGGAGCCCTACCTCGAAGACCCGCTCACGTTCCGCCGCCGCTGAAGCTCAATCCTCGAGCGGAACGTCGCTGAACGATCCTTCCCAGACCGCACGGCTCCCGGCTTCGGCGATCTGCACGAGCGTCCACGTCGATCCCGCGAGCACGCCGAGTGCGGCGAGCGTGAGCACGACACCGACGACGATGCGGATACCCCGGCCCGGGCGTGCGGGCTCGTGCTCGCCCGAGCGACGCGCCGAGATCAGTTCGACGACCGCCCACGCGGCGATGACCGCGGCGAGCACGAGCAGCGCGACCAGCCACGGCACGATGTCCTCGCCGATGTCGGTGTGCTCCTCGATGAGCGGGGTCTTCGGAACCCGGTCCTCGAGCCACTTGCCGGCCTCGATCGTGACGAGGCCGAGGGGCAGCAGCACCGCGGCGCCGATGAGCGCGGGCAGCCAGAGCACGCGACGCGCTGCGGGCCATGCGGCGATGACGACGAGCAGGAGCGCAAGCAGGGGCACGAGCACGATCACGGCGTGCACGAGCAGGACGTGCAGGGGAAGTCCCGCGAATTCGTAGTCCATCAGGAGGCCGCGATGATGCGGTCACCCGACACGGCGACCGCGATCTCGGGGAGCGGGTTGATCGCGGGCCCGGTGATCACCTCTCCGGTGGCGGCGTCGTAGATCGATCCGTGGCAGGGGCAGTGGAACTCGTCGCCGGCCGCGGCGACCATGCACCCCTGATGAGTGCAGACGGCACTGAATGCGACGACTTGGCCGGCCGTCGGCTGGGAGACGAGCGCGGCCTCGCCGTTGATCGTGGCATCGATGCTGCCCCCGACCGGGACGTCGGCAAGGGCGGCGACGTCGTCTCCGGCCGCCGGCGCGTCGGGTGCGGCACTCGGATCGGTCGGAGCTTCGTCGGTCACCTCGGGAGACGGGGTCGACGGACTCGACGGGCTCGCCCCGTCAGAGCCGTCGGCCGCGCACCCGGCGAGTACCAGTGCGCCGCCGAACGCGCCGAGGGACCCGACGGTCAGTACTGCGCGTCTCGTGAGATCGGTGGGATCGGTCATCGCCTGAGCTCCTTCACCTCGCGTCGCCCGCGCACGATGCGCGTCTGATCCACCATCATGGGCCAAGCGGGCGCGTTGTGACGGGATTGCACAGCAAGAATTCAGCCGACTGCGTCAGTGAGGGGAACGCGAACCATGCCCTCCTGGGCGACGCTGGCGACCAGCACCCCACCCTGCGTGTAGATGCGGCCCAGCGTGAGACCTCGCCCACCACTCGCCGACGGCGATTCCTGGACGAAGAGCAACCACTCGTCGACCCGCGCGTCGCGGTGCCACCACATCGCGTGATCGAGGCTCGCCACTTTCAGTCCGGGCGACGACCACGCGATGCCGTGGGCGCGCAGCACGGGCTCGAGAATCGAGTAGTCGCTCGCGTAGGCGAGCGCCGCACGGTGCTGGTTGGGGTCGTCGGGGAGACGGCCGAACGCCCGCATCCACACGGCCTGGCGCGGTGCACGCTCGCCGTCGACCGTGAGGTAGATGGGCGAGGGGATGTGCCGCACGTCGAACGCCCGCTGGCTGGACCAGTACCGCGCGACATCGTGATCGAACTCGCCGAGCACATCGGCGGTCGAGGGCAGGCTCTCAGGGTCGGGCAGGTCGTCGGGCATGTCGACCTGGTGTTCGAGGCCCTCGTCATGAGTCTGGAACGACGCGATGAGCGAGAGGATCGGCTCGCCGTTCTGGTAGGCCTGTGTACGGCGGGTGGTGAATGAGCGGCCGTCATGCAGGCGATCGACCGAGAAGGTGATCGGGTGCTGCACATCGCCGGGTCTCAGGAAGTAGCCGTGCATCGAGTGGATGGTGCGATCGGTCGGCACGGTGTGCATGGCCGCTACGAGCGACTGCGCGAGCACCTGCCCGCCGAACACCCGCCCGAGCGGCATCCATTGCGAGGGCCCGGTGAAGATGTCCTCACGGGTGCGGGCGCCGGTATCGGTGAGATTCAACGTGCTCAGCAGGCCGTCGATGGGACCGTTCATCGTTCCTCCGTGTCGGTGAGCGACTGCGCCCGTCGCGTCTCGGCGCGACGCGCCCGGGGCGACGGCGCGCCCTTGGTAGTTTAGACAGCAGATGGCTCAACAACTCACGCTCGCCGACAGCCTTTCGCTCGGCGACCTGCACACCTACTTGCAACGCGCCGGCCGCGTCGAAGACGGCTCGGTGCGCCTCGTCGCCGGTTCGGGCATCCTCGCCGTCTACACGGCGATCCTCTATCCTCGCGGCATCCTCGACGAGAGCCCGACCGTGCTCGGGCTGCGCACCTTCGCCCTCGCCGATGACGCCGAGTTCGACTCGGTCGTTCCGATGCGCTCGCTCGTCGAACGCATCGTGCGCGCCCGCTCCGAGGTCGGCGACGACGAGTCGCGTGCGGTGAGCATGTCGCGCCCGCCCGAGGTGAACACGGTGACGTGGGCGGGAATCTCGCCGCCCAGGGGCGGTTGGCGAGCGCTCGGCGAGACGGATGCCGCGAGACTCGAGGCCGCCGCTCGTGCAGGCATCGACGAGGTGGCCACCGCGATCCCCGATGGCACGGGTGAGCAACTCGTGCAGCGCGTGCGCTCCGAGGTGTGGGGTCGCGGCGTCGAAGGGCTCGAGTACGTGCCCGCCGGTGCCGCGTTCGCGACCTTCAGCCTCGGCTTCCTCGGCGACGATCCGGTGGGGCTGTTCGAGACCGGGCCGTGGACGAGGCTCACGACCCGTCGCGGTCACGTGCTCGTGCGACGCAAGCCCTGGACGCTGAAGGCGTGATCGGGGCCCGCTGATCGAGGAGGCACCAGCGCCGTATCGAGTTCCGTCCGATGTCTCGATACGCTCTGCTCCTCGACCGACGGGCTTTCGAGGCGCTCGCTCTTCAGCCGCCTCAGCCCCGGGCGATCGCCCGGCCGGCGGCGCGACCGGTGAAGAGGCATCCGCCGAGGAAGGTTCCCTCGAGCGCGCGGTAGCCGTGCACGCCGCCACCGCCGAAGCCGGCGGCCTCGCCGACGGCGAAGAGCCCCGGGAGGGGCTCGCCGCCGGCGCCGAGCGCGCGCGAGTCGAGGTCGGTCTGGATGCCGCCGAGGCTCTTGCGCGTGAGGATGTGCAGCTTCACGGCGATGAGCGGACCCGCCGCGGGGTCGAGGATCCTGTGCGGGGTCGCGACGCGGATGAGCTTGTCGCCGCGGTACTTGCGAGCCCCGCGCACCGCGGTCAGCTGCAGGTCCTTCGAGAACTCGTTGTCGACCTCGCGGTCGCGCGCGACGACCTCGCGCCGGATGTTGTCGGCGTCGATCCCGACCTCGGGCGAGAGCGCTCGCATGCCGTCGAGCAATTCGTCGAGCGTGTCGGCGACGACGAAGTCGACCCCGTGCTGCTTGAACGCCTCGACCGGTGCGGGCGCCCCCGAGCCGATGCGCTGCGCGAGCAGCCTCAGGTCCTTTCCCGTGAGGTCGGGGTTCTGCTCGCTGCCCGAGAGCGCGAACTCCTTCTCGATGATCTTCTGGGTGAGCACGAACCACGAGTGATCGTGGCCGGTCGACACGATGTGCTCGAGCGTGCCCAGGGTGTCGAACCCCGGGAAGAGCGGCACGGGGAGCCGCTTGCCCTCGGCGTCGAACCAGAGCGACGACGGGCCGGGCAGGATGCGGATGCCGTGCATCGGCCACACCGGATCCCAGTTGGTGATGCCCTCGGTGTAGTGCCACATGCGATCGCCGTTCACGACTCGTGCGCCCGCCTGCTCGGCGATGGGCAGCATGCGCCCGTCGACGTGCGCGGGGACTCCCGAGAGCATCGAGGCGGGGGCGGCGCCCATGCGATCGGGCCAGTATCGCCGCACGAGTTCGTGGTTGCCGCCGATGCCGCCCGAGGCCACGACCACCGCGCCGGCGCGCAGCTCGAAGTCGCCGACGACCTCGCGATTCGACGGCTCACCGCGCTCTGCGGCATCCGCCGCGAGCATTGCGCCGCGCACGCCGACGACGGCGCCCGACTCGACGATCAATTCGTCGACGCGGTGCCGGTGCCGGAACTCGACGAGCCCGGCCGCCTCACCGGCCCGGACGCGCGCGATGAACGGGGCGAGCACGCCCGGACCCGTGCCCCACGTGATGTGGAAGCGGGGCACGGAGTTGCCGTGGCCGATCGCGTTGTAGCCGCCGCGCTCGGCCCAGCCGACGATGGGGAAGAAGCGCACGCCCTTCTCGTGCAGCCAGGCGCGCTTCTCGCCGGCCGCGAACTCGAGGTACGCGTCGGCCCAGCGGCGTCCCCATTCGTCGTCGTCGCGGTCGAACGCCGCGGTGCCGTCCCAGTCCTGCTTCGCGAGGTCGAGGGAGTCCTTGACGCCCATGCGCCGCTGCTCGGGGGAGTCGATGAGGAACAGGCCGCCGAATGACCAGTGGGCCTGGCCGCCGAGGCTCGCCGCCGGCTCCTGTTCGACGATGACGACTCGCTTGCCGGCGTCGACGAGTTCGGCGGCCGCCACGAGGCCCGAGAGTCCGGCGCCGACGATGATCGCGTCGAGCTCGGGCTCGGGCGTCGGGGCAGGGGTGCGGTCGGCAGGGGCAGGGGTTGCGGCCACGTGGACTCCTTCGTCTCGGGTGGTGCGGCGCGTCGTGGGCCGGGCAGCCCGGGGGGATCAGTCGTCGAAGGTGTTGACCATCGCGAGTGCGGCCCGTTGCAGATAATCCCACAGTGTCGCATCGGCGAGCGGCGGCAGTTCGAGCGAGTCGACGGCGGTGCGCATGTGCGCGAGCCAGCGGTCGCGGGCCTCGGGGTTGACCTTGAACGGCTGGTGCCGCAGACGCAGCCGCGGGTGCCCGCGCTGCTCGCTGTAGGTGCCGGGCCCGCCCCAGTACTGCACGAGGAACATCGTGAGCCGTTCAGCGGCGGGCCCCAGGTCTTCCTCGGGATACATCGGCCGCAGCACCGGATCGTCGGCGACCCCGCGATAGAACTCGGCGACGAGCCGCTCGAACGTCGGCCGACCGCCGACCGTCTCGTAGAACGAGACGCCGAGTGCCTCGCCGTGCTCGCTTCCGCGCACCGGCACGTCGGCGGGCGGCACCCGAGCAGGCGACTGCGCCGCGGATGTCTCGGGCTGGCGGTGTTCGGTCATGACGGGTCTCCGGTGGGCGATGTCGGCGGTTTCGGCGCACGGGGCGCTCGCGGTGCGCGCCCCGGGCGCGACTTGGCAGGGGGAGCGCCCGTGATGACGGCGCTCGGCGCGGTTCGCGGTGGTTTCGCGCCCTTGACACGGGTGGCGCCCTCGAAGCCGGTCGGCACGACGCTCGAGAGGCTCGGCAGCTTGACGTCCATGGCGTCGAGGGAGTTCTTCAACCGCATGCGCAGTTCACGCGCGACGTCGTCTTTGGCCGACGAGCGCACCTTCATGACGACGCGGATGATGAGCGCCTCTTCGCTGATCGACTCGAGACCCCAGACTTCGGGCTTCTCGAGGATGCGGGAGCGCCACTTGCCGGTCTGCGACATCTCGGTGGCGGTGCGCAGCAGCTGGGCTTCGACGGCGTCGACGTCGGTGTCGTACGGCACGGCAAGATCGAGGATGACCCGAGCCCAGCCCTGCGACATGTTGCCGACCCGCAGGATCTCGCCGTTTCGCACGAACCAGAGCGTGCCGTTCACGTCGCGCACCTTTGTGATGCGGATCTGCACGGCCTCGACGATGCCCGTCGCCGGCCCGAGGTCGACGATGTCGCCGACACCGAGCTGGTCTTCGACGACCATGAAGAGCCCGTTGAGGACGTCTTTCACGATGTTCTGCGCGCCGAAGCCGAGACCGGCGCCGATGGCGGCGGTGAGCAGGGCGAACGATCCGAGGATCGCCTCGTTGATCGTGTTGACGATCAGCAGCGTCACGATGATGAACAGGGTGACGTTGACGACGTTCGTGAGCACCGAACCGAGGGTTCGGGTGCGCTGCACGAGCCGCACCGCGGCGAGCGGTGAGGGTGAGGCCTGCAGCGCCTGCGTGTCGGTGACGTCCTGCTTCTTCTTGACGCCCGTGACGATCTGCTGCACGACGCGGTCGATGACGAAGTGCAGCGCCCACCGGATCAGCAGGGCGATCGCGATGATGACGACGATCGAGATCAGGGTGCCGAGGACGTTGTCCCAGTTCGTGACCCAGTAGTCGACGATGCCCGCCCAGAAGTCGCCGCTCACCGGGGTGGGCTCAGGCGGTGGGGACTCAGAAGCGAACATGCTGCGAAAGTCTACTGAGCCGCGACCGAGAGCTCGCTGGCATCGCGCGCCTGCGCGGCGAGGCCGCGCTCGAGCTCGGCGAGTTGCTCGCCGATGAGCCGGTGCAGCGGGGCGGGCTCGGCAACGGCCGCGAGCCAGGAGCGGGTGACGTCGGCGAGCTCATTCGTCACGAGCGGCGACGGGAAGAGCCGCGTCGCGATGATGCGGCCCATCGTGAAGCCGCGCTCGGCCCACGCCGCGTGCAGACGGTCGAAGTACTCCACAACGGTCGACCCGAGCAACTCGGGCGAGGTCGTGCGTCGCCAGCCGTCGGCGATCGCCCGAGCCAGGTCGTTCGACAGCGTGGCGTCGGTCATGACGCGCTGCCACGCGGCATCCTTCGACGCCTGATCGGGACGGGCGGCCCGGGCGGTCTCGGCGAGCTGGCGCCCCTTGGCGGTGTCGTCGCGCTGCAGGGCATCGGCGAGCTCTTCATCAGTGCCCGCGCCGAGCGCTGCACGGGCGATGACGAGCTCCCACCGCAGGTCGAGATCGACTTCGAGCCCCGGGAGCCTGATCGACCCGTCGAGCAGGCTGCCGAGCACGTCGGCGTGGGCCGCCGTCGACGCGATGCGGGTGAACGCCTTCACGAACTGCAGCTGCGTGTCGGAGCCGGCTGCCGCGAGCTCGGCGAGCGCCCAGACGGCGTCGCCGGCTTCGGCGGCGACCTGCTCGCAGTGCTCCTCGGCCAGGTATCGGCCGAGCACCGTCTCGAGGTGGTCGAGGGCGAGGCCGCGCGCCGCGGACTGCGTCTCACGGCCGATGTTCGCCACCACCAGTCGCACGAACGCGCGCGGCGCGAGTTCGGCGTCGCGGACTGCATCCCAGGCGGACCCGAGCACGACCGCACGCGCGACCGGGTCGGCGATCCCGGCGAGGTGCTCGGTGGCGACCGCGAAGGAGCGGTCGTCGAGACGCACCTTCGCGTACGTCAGGTCGTCGTCGTTCACGAGCAGCAGGTCGGGGCGCGCCAGCCCGACGAGCTCGGGCACGTCGGTGCTCGGGCCGTCGATGTCGAGTTCGACCCGATGCGTTCGGGTGAGGGCAGATCCGTCGAGCGTGTACGAGCCGATCGCGACCCGATGGGGACGCAGGGTCGGATGCTCCGTGGCCGCCGACTGCTCGACGCGTGCGGCGGTGATCGTGCCCGAGGCATCCGTTTCGACGATCGCGCGCAGCGTGTTCACCCCTGCGGTCTCGAGCCACAGCTGCGACCACCTGGTCAGTTCGCGCCCGCTCGCGCGCTCGAGTTCGTCGAGCAGGTCGCGCAGGGTCGCATTGCCGTTCGCGTGCGCGGCGAGGTAGGCGCCGACTCCGCGCTGGAACGCGTCGAGGCCGACGAACGCGACGAGCTGCTTGAGCACCGAGGCGCCCTTGTCGTAGGTGATCGCGTCGAAGTTGACCTCGACGTCGGCGAGATCGTCGATGACGGCGACGATCGGATGCGTCGACGGCAGCTGGTCCTGTTCGGCGGCGTGGGTCTTCTCGTCGCTCGCGAACGTCGCCCAGACCCCGGTGAACTCGGTGATCTGCGACGTCGCGAGCGTCGACGCCCACGTCGCGAACGACTCGTTGAGCCACAGGTCGTTCCACCACTTCATGGTGACCGAGTTGCCGAACCACATGTGGCTGAGCTCGTGCAGCACGACGATGGCCCGCTGCTCGCGCCGGGCATCGGAGACACGCGCGCGGAACAGGTACGACTCGTTGAACGTGACGGCCCCGACGTTCTCCATGGCGCCCCAGTTGTACTCGGGCACGAAGATCTGGTCGTACTTGCCGAACGGGTAGGCCACGCCGAACGCCTGCTCATAGAACGCGAGGCCGGCCTTCACCGTCTCGAACATGACGTCGGGATGGGCGTACTGGGCGAGCGAGGCGCGCGTGAAGAGCCCGAGGGGGATCTCGCGACCGTCGACACTGGTCGCCTGATCGCGCCACGACGCGTACGGGCCGGCGACGAGCGCGACGATGTAGCTCGACATGACCGGGCCGGCTTCGAACGCCCAGGTGGCGTGCTCGCCGTCGACGGCAGGCTCGGGCGTCGGCGCGTTGCTCAGGAACTCCCAGTGCGCGGGCGCCGTGACGGTGAAGCGGAATGAGGCCTTGAGGTCGGGCTGGTCGAACACCGCGAACACCCGGTTGGCCTCGGCGACCGCGAACTCGGTGTACAGGTAGGTCTCGCCGTCGACCGGGTCGACGAAGCGGTGCAGGCCCTCGCCGGTGTTCGTGTAGGCGAAGGTGCCGACCACTCTGAGCTCGTTCTCTGCAGCGAGCCCCTCGAGTCGGATGCGTGAACCGTCGCTCACCGAGAGGTCGAGCGGATGCCCGTTCAGCACGATCTCGCGCACCTCGCGCGTCGTCGCCTCGATGAAGGTCGACGTGCCCGGGGTGGCCGCGAACCGCACGATCGTCTCGCTCGAGAAGGTCTCGGCTGCGCGCGTCAGGTCGAGCGTGACGGCATAGTCGCGCACGTCGATGGTGGCGGCGCGAGCTTCGGCCTCGCTTCGGGTGAGATTGGCAGCCGGCATGGATGAGACCCCTTCGCGTCGATGTGCCCCGCCAGCCTACCGACGCTCTCCGACCGTTCCCGGTGGGATCAGCCGGTGCTCGTACGCGATGATCACCAGATGCACGCGATCGCGTGCGTCGAGCTTCTGCAGGATGCGCCCGACGTGGGTCTTCACGGTCGATTCCGAGACGTGGAAGCGCGCGGCCAGATCGGTGTTGTTGAGGCCCTCGGCGATGGCGACGAGGATCTCGCGTTCGCGCGGCGTCAGCGTGTCGAGCAGCGATGGCGTCGGCGGCGCGGCCCCGTCGGCGATCGGCAGCTCGTCGGCGAACATCTCGATCATCCTCCGGGTGACGCGCGGGGCGAGGGCGGCGTCCCCGGCGTGCACGGTGCGGATGGCGCTGACGAGCTCCTGCGGGCGCACGTCCTTCAGGAGGAAGCCGCTCGCGCCCGAGCGGATCGCCGCGAAGGCGTACTCGTCGAGGTCGAAGGTCGTGAGCACGATGACGTGCGGCGGGTGTTCACCCGCCGTCACGGCGGCGGTCGCGGCGATGCCGTCGATCCCGGGCATCCGCACGTCCATCAGCATGACGTCGATGGCCGTGGATCGTGCCAGGTCGATCGCGGCGGCGCCGTCTCCGCCCTCACCGACGACCTCGAAGTCGACCTCGGCCTCGAGCACCATGCGGAAGCCGGTGCGGACGAGCGCCTGGTCGTCGACGATCGCAATCCGGATCGGGCGCGGCTGGTCGAGGGTCATGCATCCCCTCCGGGTCGGTCGGATGTCGCGTCGAGCGTGGCACGGAGCAGCCAGCCACCGCCGGGCCGTGATCCCGCCTCGACGGTGCCGCCGTAGAGCGCGACCCGCTCACGAAGCCCGGCGAGGCCGCGGCCTGCGCCCGTCATCCGGATGGAGCGGTGCACGGCGTCATCCTCGACCGTGACCTCGATGTCGTCGTCGCGTCGCTCGATGCGGACGTCGACGTGCTGCGCTCCCGACGCGTGGCGCAGCGCGTTGGTCAGCCCCTCCTGCACGATGCGATACACGGCGAGCTGCAGTGTGGGCTCGGTGATCGCGGGCCCTGACGTCGTGAGCCGCACCGGTAACCCGGCCTCGCGGAACCCGTCGACGAGCGCGGGGATGGCGGCGACATCCGGCTGCGGCGAACGGTCGGCGGCGGCGTCGGCCGGCCCGGTCAGCACGCCCAGCATGCGGCGCATCTCGCCGAGGGCGTCGCGCCCGGCGTCGGCGACGTGTCGCATCGCGTCGGCCGCGCGCTCGGGGTCGCGCCCGGCGGTCACCGCAGATCCCTCGGCGAGGGTGATCATGACGGTCAGCCCGTGCGAGACGATGTCGTGCATCTCGCGGGCGATGCGCGAGCGCTCCTGTGCCGCGGCGAGTTCCGCCTGCTGGTCGCGTTCTCTCGCGAGGTCGTGGGCGCGGGCGATGAGCGCATCGAGGTACCGACGGCGATTGCCCACCGTCACGCCGATGAGCGTCGCGATGAGCATGAACAGCGCCAACGCGATCGACGAGCCCAGGGGTTCGAAGTCGAAGGGCTCGACGATGCGGGTGTCCCGGAGCCGAGCGGCGAGGAACGACGTCAGCGCGGCGACCCCCACCGATAGGCCGAGACCGATCCAGGCCGACCTCGACGAGTCGTAGACGGCGACCGCGTAGAGCGCGATCAGGATCGCGATGATCTCGATGGATCCCGCCGGCGCCGAGACGAGGCACACGAGCATGCCGATCCCCAGCACGATCCGGGGGCGCGTGCGTCGGAGCAGGAAGACGGCGACGGTCGCCGCGAGGATCGACGCGACCTCCACGATGGCGAACCAGACCGGGAGCCCGTCGATGACGGCCATGACGATCGCGGTGCTGATCGTCGGCACGCCGTAGATGCCGGCGATCAGTCCGTCGGTGAGCCGCGGATGCCGCGCCCAGAACTGCCGGAACACCCCGGGCGGTTTCGGCAGGCGCGGTTCGCCCCCGACCACCGCATTCGGGTGGTCGGGGGCGAGCCACGACTGGGTCATGGACAGGACTCTACGCGTCGCGCTTCACGAGCAGCGTGGCCGCGCCCGCCACTGAGGCGCCGACCCAGCCGAGGACGACGAGCAGGTCCTGCCACGCCGTCAGCGTCTCGGTGCCGGTGACCTCGGTGGGCGCGAACATGTTCGTGCCTGCCGTCGACAGCAGGTACGGGTGGATGTCCTGGGCCCACTCCGCCGGGATCAGCTGCAGCACGGTCGGCACCACCAGGATGAGCGCGAGGACGATGCCGATGCCGCCGGCGCTCGAGCGCACCATGGTGCCGACGCCGAGCGCGAAGACGGCGAGCAGCGCGAGGTACAGCGAGGCGCCGAGGATCGGCATGAAGACGTCGGGGTCGGTGAGGCTCGCCGAGACGTCGTGGCCGGCGTAGACGGCGGCCGAGACGAAGTAGGCGCCGATGCCGGCGACCAGGCTGATCAGGTAGGTCACGACGAAGAGCACGGCGGCCTTCGCGGCGAGTGCCGGCAGGCGCTTGGGCACCGCGGTGAAGGTCGAGCGGGCCATGCCGGTGCTGTACTCGCCGGTGATGACGAGCACGCCGAGCACCGCGACGACCAGCTGCGCGAGGAACACGCCGAATGTCGAGGACTGCACGAAGAGGCCGGCCTGGTCGGCAGCCGACCCGCCGGGGGCGTCGGGTGCGTTGAAGCCGCCGTTCGCGATGGTGAGCGACAGCATGAGCGCGAGTCCGAGCATGATGACGACGACGAACAGGTACGACCACACGGTCGAACGCAGGGTGCGCAGCTTGATCCACTCGGAGCGGAGGATGCCGCCGAAGCTGAGCGAGGAGGCGGGGGAGCCCGACGCGGTGCGCGGTTCTGTGGGGGTGATGGTGGTCATCGGAGTGCCTCCGTGCGGTATTCGACGGCGTCGGCGGTCAGGGCCATGTAGGCCTCCTCGAGCGACGCGTTCTTGGGAGTGAGTTCATGGATGGCGAGGGAATGCTGCGCGGCGAGGTCGCCGATGCCGGGTGCGTCGAGGCCGGTGACCTCGAGCACACCCGCCTCGGCACGCATGACGGTGATGTCGGGCCCGGCGAGCAGGTCGGCGAGCTGCGATGCGTGCGGCGAGCGCACGTGCACCCGCAAGCCGGTGCCGCCCGCGATGACGTCGGCGACGGGGGCATCGGTGATGATGCGACCCTTGCCGAGCACGATGAGGTGGTCGGCCGTGAGGGCCATCTCGCTCATGAGGTGCGACGAGAGGAAGACCGTGCGCCCTTCGGCGGCGAGGTGCCGCACGAATTGGCGCACCCACAGCACGCCCTCGGGGTCGAGACCGTTGACGGGTTCATCGAGGATGAGCGTGGCGGGATCACCGAGCATCGCAGCTGCGATGCCGAGGCGCTGGCCCATGCCGAGCGAGAACCCGCCGACGCGCTTGCGAGCGACCGACTCGAGCCCCGTGAGTTCGATGACCTCGCGCACGCGCTGTCGGCTGATTCCGTGCGTGGCGGCCATCGCCAGGAGGTGGTTCTCTGCGGTACGTCCGGTGTGCACGGCCTTCGCGTCGAGCAGCGCGCCGACCTCGCGGAGGGGGGCGCGGTGCTGCGCGTAGTGCTTGCCGTTGACCTTCACGCCGCCGTCGCTCGGACGGTCGTGGCCGACGATCATGCGCATCGTGGTCGACTTGCCGGCGCCGTTCGGGCCGAGGAAGCCGGTGACCTGGCCGGGCCGCACGGTGAACGAGATGTCGTCGACGGCGGTCTTCGCGCCGAAGCGCTTGGTGAGTCCTTCTGCAGTGATCATGACATCGAAACTACGGATGCCACGACCCGGGCACATCGGCCTCGGGAATGGTTTCGGGCGGCGGGCGATCGTACCGAGGTACGACGCCCACCGCCCCGATCACCGGTCGAGTAGCCGCGCCGGTGCCGTATCGAGACCTCGTGACGGGGTCTCGATACGCTTCGCCACCCGACCGGCGGGATGCTGCCTACTGCGCGTCGCGCGCCTGTACCGCGAGGGCGCGGTCGACGCCCGCGAGCCGCTCGATGACGAGTCGGCGCAGTGCGGGCACCTCCGGGTGCGCGTCGAGCCATGCGCGGCTCGCGTCGGCGAGCGCGCGGTTCGCGAGCGGCGACGGGTAGAGCCCATCGACCAGCTTCTCGGCGATCGCGTAGCTGCGCTCCTCCCAGATGCGCTCGAGCATCTCGAAGTAGCGCGCGACGAACGGCTCGAGCAGCGCGGGATCGGCGCGCAGGAAGCCTTCGGCGGTCTCGCGCACGACGGTGTTCGTCGCCGTGTCGACGTCGATCAGCGACGCCCAGGCGCGCTCCTTGCCCTCGGCCGTCTGGATGGCGGCGCGAGCGTGCGCGGCGGACTGCTGCCCCGTCGCCGTGTTGTCGGTCGCCAGGCGGGCATCGATCTCGGCGTCGCCGGCACGGCCTGCTGCGACGAGCGCGATCAGCAGCTCCCAGCCGAGATCGGTGTCGATCTCGAGCCCCTCGAGCGTGAGCGAACCGTTGTAGAGGGCCTCGAGGTCGTCGACGTGCGAGCCCGCCTCGGCGATCGCGGCGAAGTTCATCACGAACTGGAACTGCGCGTCGCTGCCCGGAGCCGCCTCCTGTGACAGCTTCCAGAAGCTGTCGGCGAGGGCGGCGCGCGCCTCGGCGCGACGCTCGGGCGCGGTGTACGCGCTCGCCGCGAGGTTCGCGTTGGCGAGCACGATGCGCAGGGTCGTGGACTCGGTCTCGCTTGCGATGTTGCCGAGCACGAGTGCGAGGTAGTCGCTCGCGCGGGTCTCGGCGTCGCGGGTGGCGTCCCAGACCGAGCTCCACACGAGTGCTCGCGCGAGCGGGTCTTCGATCGCAGACAGGTTCGCGAGGGCCACGCCGTGCGAGGGCTCGTCGAGGCGGATCTTCGCGTAGGCGAGGTCGTCGTCGTTCAGCAGCACGAGGTCGGGGCGTACGCGGCCGACGAGCTCGGCGACCTCGGTGCGCTCGCCGTCGACGTCGAGTTCGACGCGGTGGTCGCGCACGAGCTTGCCGCCCGAGAGGCCGTAGAACCCGATCGCGAGGCGATGCGGGCGGATGGTGGGGTGTTCCGCCGTGGCCGACTGCAGCACGGCGAAGGAGGTGATCGTGCCCGAGCCATCCGTCTCGATCTCAGGGCGCAGGGTGTTGACGCCCGCGGTCTCGAGCCAGAGCCCCGACCACGCCGAGAGATCGCGGCCGCTGGCCGTCTCGAGCTCGGCGAGCAGATCGGCGAGCGTCGTGTTGCCCCAGCTGTGCTTCTTGAAGTACGCCGAGACGCCCTCGAAGAACGCGTCGACGCCCACCCACGCGACGAGCTGCTTGAGCACCGACCCGCCCTTGGCGTACGTGATGCCGTCGAAGTTCACCTGCACGTCTTCGAGGTCGTTGATGGTCGCGACGACCGGGTGCGTCGAGGGCAGCTGGTCCTGGCGGTAGGCCCAGCTCTTCTCCATCGAGTTGAAGGTCGTCCACGCCTCGGTCCACTCGGTGGCCTCGGCGGTCGCGATCGTCGATGCCCACTCGGCGAACGACTCGTTGAGCCACAGGTCGTTCCACCACTTCATGGTGACGAGGTCGCCGAACCACATGTGCGCGAGCTCGTGCAGGATCGTGACGACGCGGCGCTCGCGCACGGCATCGGTCACCTTCGAACGGAACACGTAGAACTCGGTGAAGGTGACCGCGCCGGCGTTCTCCATGGCGCCCGCGTTGTACTCGGGCACGAACATCTGGTCGTACTTCTCGAACGGGTACGGCACGTCGAACTTCGCCTCGAAGTACTCGAAGCCCTGCTTCGTCTTCTCGAAGATGTAGTCGGCGTCGAGGTGCTCGGCGAGGCTCTTGCGGCTGAACACACCGAGAGGGATCGTGCGACCGTCGGCGCTCGTGAGCTCGTCGCGCACCACGTGGTACGGGCCGGCCACGAGCGCGGTGATGTAGCTCGAGATACGCGGCGTCGGCGAGAACGCCCAGGTGGCGGTCGACACGTCGTCGGCGCGGCGCGTCGACCTGTGCAGCTCGGGCTCGGGAGTCGGCTGATTCGACACGACTTCCCAATGCGACGGCGCCGTGAGCGTGAAGCGGAACGACGCCTTCAGGTCGGGCTGCTCGAACACCGCGAACATTCGCCGCGAATCGGGCACCTCGAACTGGGTGTAGAGGTAGACCTCGTCGTCGACGGGGTCGACGAAGCGATGCAGGCCCTCACCCGTGTTCATGTAGTTGCCGTCGGCGATGACGACGAGCTCGTTCTCGGCGGCGAGGTTCGGCAGCTGGATGCGCACGCCGTCGCTCACGTCGGCCGGGTCGAGTTCGACGCCGTTCAGCGTGACCGAGTGCACGGCCGCGGTGATCGCGTCGATGAACGTCGAGGCACCCGGTGTGGTCGCCGCGAACCGCACCGTGGTGGTGGTCTTGAACACCTCGGGACCGGTGGTGACGTCGAGCACGACATCGTAGTCGTGCACCGTCACGAGCGCCGCGCGCTCCTCGGCTTCGATTCGGGTGAGATTCTCTCCGGGCACGTGCGCTCCTTCGCATATCGACGCGGCTCGTGGCCGCAGGCAACGTGACTCAGCCTAGACCCGGCCGCGCCGTGCGCCGCAGCCGGCGTCGAGAGTAGCGTGACACCATGCGCACCAGCGTCGATTCCAACGCGCCCACTGCCGAGCGGTACCGCTCGTTCGCCGAGGTCGAGGCGCGCGGCATGTCCGCCACGTACGAGGCATGGGCGCTCGGTCTGGCAGATGACCCGGGCACGATCGCGCTCGTCGACGAACTGCCGTCGGCGAAGCGGCAGCCGAATCTCGTCTTCTCGGCCGCTCGCTTCCAGGGGGCGCCGCTCGGTCCCTACGCGGTGTTCCGCGACTGGTTGCACGCCCATTGGGTCGAGGTCCGCGCCACCGCCGAGACGCACGCCACCCAGACCAACGAGGCCGCCCGGTGCGCGCTGCACGTGCCCGCGCTCGCCGAGATCGAGGGGCCGCTCGCGCTGCTCGAGGTCGGGACATCCGCCGGTCTCTGCCTCTACCCCGACCGGTACAGCTACCGCTACCCGGGACATCCCCGGCTCGATCCGGCCGACGGGCCGAGTGAGGTGGTGCTCGACTGCGCCATCGCGGGACCGGTGCCCGTGCCCCATCGCATGCCCGACGTCGTGTGGCGCGCCGGCATCGACCTCAACCCGCTCGATGTGACCCGCCCCGACGACCTGGCCTGGCTCGACGCGCTCGTGTGGCCCGAACACGACGACCGCCGCGAGCGCCTGCGCGCGGCCGCGGGCATCGCCGCCGCCCAGCCGCCGCGCATCGTCGCTGGCGACCTCAACGCACGACTCGCCGCGCTCGCGGCCGAGGCGCCGGTCGACGCGACGCTCGTCGTCTTCCACACGGTCGTGCTGATGTATCTCGGCGAGGAAGGGCGCCGGCGTTTCGTCGAGTCGGTCGGGGCGCTGCCGGGTCACTGGCTCTCGGTGGAGCCGCGCACGGTGCTTCCGAGCGTCCGCGTGCGTGACGACGTCGCCAACGACGGCACAGACCTCGTGCTCGCGATCGACGGCGTGCAACACGCATGGGCGCAGCCCCACGGGCGCGCGCTCACCTGGGTGCCGAATCCCTAGACTTGGCCCATGCGCATCCACATCGCGACCGACCACGCCGGCCTCGAGTTCAGCCGCACGCTCGTCGACCACCTGACCAACGGCGGCCACGAGGTCGTCGACCACGGGCCGACCGGGTACGACGCGCTCGACGACTACCCGGCGTTCTGCATCAACGCGGCGCAGGCTGTCGCACGCGACCAGGCTGCGGGCGTGCGCACGCTCGGCGTGGTGTTCGGCGGGTCGGGCAACGGCGAGCAGATCGCCGCGAACAAGGTGACGGGCATCCGCGCCGCGCTCGTGTGGAGCATGGACACGGCGATCCTCGCGCGCGAGCACAACGACGCCAACGTCATCTCGATCGGTGCGCGCCAGCACACGGTCGAAGAGGCAATCCGCTACATCGACGCGTTCATCGCCGAGCCGTTCTCGGGCGACGAGCGCCACGTGCGGCGCATCGCGCAGCTCCTCGAGTACGAGACCACCGGCGATATCGCCGGCAAGGGCGTCGACCGCCTCGACGCGTAGGAGGCGCCATGCCCGAGGGCCACTCCGTCCACCGCATCACCCGCCAGTTCGAGCGCAACTTCGTCGGCCACGTCGTCAAGGCGTCGAGCCCGCAGGGTCGGTTCACCGTCGGTGCTGCCGAGATCGACGGGCGACGGATGACCGATGCCCGCGCCGTGGGAAAGCAGATGTTCCTCGGGTTCGAGGGCGGCGTGTGGCTGCGCGTGCACCTCGGCATGTACGGCGCGTGGGACTTCGCGGGCGACATCCTGATGGACGCCACGATCGCTTCGGCGAACGGCCGCATGGGGCAGACGAACCAGCAGGGCACGTTCCTCGAGGGGCCGAACCCCGACGCGGTGGTGTTCGACGCCGCGGGCGAGAACTCGCTCACCTCGATCGGGGCGCCCCGGCGCACCCGGCTGCGCATGTCGGAGTCCGAGAAGGAGGGCAACGCGCTCGACACGTTCCCGCCCGAGCCGATCGGCCAGGTGCGGGTGCGGCTGCTCACCGACACGATCGTCGCCGACCTGCGCGGCCCGACCGCGTGCGAGGTGCTCGACCCGGCACAGGTCGAGGCGGTCGTCGGCAAACTCGGTCCCGACCCGCTCATCGATGCGGGGCCCGCCGCTGAAGATCGGTTCACGCAGGTGATCCGCAAGAAGCCCACGGCGATCGCGTTGCTGCTCATGGACCAGAGCGTCGTCGCCGGCATCGGCAACGTCTACCGCGCCGAGTTGCTCTTCAGGGCGAGGCAGAACCCGCACACGCCGGGCCGACAGGTGCCCGAGGAGCATGTGCGCCACCTCTGGCACGACTGGGCGAGGCTGCTCTCGATCGGCGTCGAGACCGGTCAGATGATGACGATGGACGACCTCGAACCCGAGGCGTACCGGGCCGCCATGGCCAATCGCGACGACCGCCACTGGGTGTACAAGCGCGAGGGCCTGCCCTGCCGCGTGTGCGGAACGAACATCGTGCTCGAGGAACTCGGCGGCCGCAAGCTCTACTGGTGCCCCTACTGCCAGGCCTGACCACCGCCGGTCGAGTAGCGAAGCGTATCAAGACCCGTATCGAGACCGAAGGAACCGTATGCGACAGAACCCCAGCTTCACCCTCGCGAGTGACGAGGGTGTGAAGCGCCTCGTCCGCGAGCATCCGTGGGCGACGATCGTGAGTATGACCGATGCCTCGGGGCTGGTCGCCTCGCACTACCCCGTGCTGCTCGACGAAGACGCCGACGGCATCGTGCTGCTCACGCACGTCGGCAAGCCCGACGACCTCGTGCACGAACTCGGTCGACACGAGGTGCTCGTCATCGTGCAGGGGCCGCACGGGTACGTCTCGCCCGGCTGGTACGACGCGAACCCCGCCGTTCCGACGTGGAACTTCGTCACGGCACACCTGCACGGCACCCCCGAACTGCTCGACGCCGACGAGAACCTTCGCGTGCTCGAAGCGCTCGTCGACCACTTCGAAGACGCGATGCCAGAGCCGCGCCGCATGCGCGGCACCCTCGCGAACTCCGAGTACGCCGACCGCATCGCCACAGGCACAGTCGGGCTGCGCATCCCGATCACCCGATTCGTCGCGAAGAACAAGATGAGCCAGAACCGGCCCGACGAGACCGTCGACCGCATCATCGCCGAGCTCGAGGGCGCGGGGCCGTACGCCAGCCCCCCGCTCGCCGCCGAGATGCGTCGCACGCACGAGGCGCTGCGGGCGGCGCGCCGATGACGGCGGCCGGTTCGCGGCCCAGTGCGGATGCCGCGGAGCCGATGCTGCTCGTCGGTGCCCGCCTCGCCGGCGAGCAGGGGCTCTTCGACCTGCATCTCGACGGGGGCGTGGTCGCAATGATCGCGCCCTCGGGCACCGCTGCGGCGCCGTCCGTCGTCCGTCGCGTCGAGCTCGATGGCCGCTGGGTCCTTCCGGGGCTCCACGATCGCCATGTGCACTTCTCGCAGTGGGCGATGGCGTCGCGACGCCTCGATCTCGCCGGTGCCGCATCCGCGGCCGATGCCGCGGCGCTGGTCGCGGCATCCGTCGCCGCCGGTGCGACCGAGGTGATCGGGTTCGGCTATCGCGACAGTCTCTGGCCCGAGCCGGCGAGTCGTGCGGTGCTCGATGCAGTGTCGGGTGCGGTGCCGGTCGTGCTCGTCTCGGCCGACCTGCACGCGTGCTGGCTGAACTCGGCTGCGCTGCGCCGCCATGGTGTCGAGCAGGCAACCGACGCGAGCGGAGTGTTGCGCGAAGACGACTGCTTCCGACTCGTCCGAGAGATCGACGACGTCGCCGACGACGTGCTCGACGACTGGGTCGCCGAAGCCGCCGCGCGTGCAGCGGCGCGCGGGGTCGTCGGAATCACCGACTACGAGATGCGCTGGAACCGCGACGACTGGGCGCGTCGCGCGGCATCGGGCTTCAACGCACTTCGTGTGTCGTTCGGCATCTACACCCAGCACCTCGAGCGGGCGATCGCCGAAGGGCTACACACCGGCGACGAGGTGCCGTCGACCGGCGGGCTCGTCACCGTCGGCGGGTACAAGGTCATCACCGACGGCTCCCTGAACACCCGCACCGCGTGGTGCTTCGACCCGTACCCGGGGCTCGAGGGCGATGATCACCCTTACGGCCTCGCGACCGTGCCGTACGACGAGCTCCTGCCGCTCATGATCCGCGCGGCCGACGCCGGCATCACCCCGGCCGTGCACGCCATCGGCGACCAGGCGAACGCGCGAGTGCTCGACGCGTTCGAGCAGCTCGCCGCACGCCGACAGCGGGGGCGCGCCGCGAGCGTGCGCGGGTCGATCGAGCACGCCCAGCTGCTGCGGCGAACGGATGTCGCCCGCTTCGCGGACCTCGGCATCGTCGCGAGCGTGCAGCCCGAGCACGCGATGGACGATCGCGACGTCGCCGAACGCTATTGGGCCGGACGCACTGACCGCGCGTTCATGCTCGCCGAACTCACCGCGGCAGGGGTCGAGCTCGCGCTCGGCTCCGATGCACCCGTCGCCCCGCTCGACCCGTGGATCGCGATCTCGGCGGCGGTCGGGCGCTCGCGCGACGGCCGTGAGCCGTGGCACCCCGAACAGGCGATCGAGGCGCGTGCCGCGGTCGCCGCGTCGACCGGCCGTCGGGGCATCCTGCCGGTCGTCGGGGGCACGGCCGACCTGGCGGTCGTCGAACTCGACCCGCTCGCGACATCGGCCGCCGCGCTTCGCACCATGCCGGTCGCGGCGACGCTGCTCGCCGGCCGGTTCACCCACTCCTCGTCGGTCGGGTAGCGACGAAGGAGCATATCGAGACCTGGTGACGCGAGCTCGAGGGTCGGTCACCAGGTTTCGATACGGCGCTGGCGCACCCATCCGACCGGCGGCGGGGGATAACCCCCGGTGGCTTTCGGGCGCTCGCATGCTGGGGCGGGTGCGCACGAATCGTGAGGCTGGAGTCATGCTTCAGACCTCCCTACGCAGACCACGCGCGACGGTCGCCACGACGCTCGCGGCCATCGCCGCCGGCGGGCTCGTCGCCGTCGCATTCGCCGGGTGCGGCATCGTCACCCCGGGACCCGTCTCGACGATCGGCGACGTCGAGTTCGACACACCGCTCGCGATCCCGCCGCTCGCCGAATCGACGGTCGACGCCGACGGCACCCGAGTGTTCGCGCTCGACGCGCAGGCGGGAACCACCGAGTTCGAGCCGGGCGTCGCGAGCGACACCTGGGGATTCAACGGCGGCCACCTCGGCCCGACGCTCGTCGCCGATCGTGGCGAGCGGGTGCGCGTCGACGTGACGAACTCGCTCGACGAGCCGACGACCGTGCACTGGCACGGCATGCACCTGCCCGCCGAGATGGACGGCGGCCCGCACCAGATGGTCGACTCGGGCGCCGCATGGTCGCCCGAATGGGACATCGACCAGCAGGCGGCGACCCTGTGGTACCATCCGCACCCGCATGGCGAGACCGAAGACCACGTCGCCCGCGGCCTCGCCGGCATGTTCATCCTGCACGACGAGCACGAGCGCTCGCTCGGGTTGCCGGGGGAGTACGGCGTCGATGACATCCCGGTCATCGTGCAGGACTCCGGGTTCTCGGCCGACGGCGAGCAGGAGAGCAAGCAGCGCGGCTACGCCGGCGGCCTCGGCGACGAACTCATCGTCAACGGAACCCGCGGGCCGTACGTCGAGGTTTCCGACGAGCTCGTGCGGCTGCGTGTGCTCAACGCATCGACGGCGCGAACGTACGCGTTCACCTGGAGCGACGGTCGACCGGTCGAGCTGATCGCGACCGACGGTGGACTGCTCGAGGCCCCGGTTTCGCTCGACCATGTGCGGCTGTCGCCCGGCGAGCGCGCCGAGGTCCTCGTGCGGGTCACGCCCGGTGAACGCCTCGTGTTGCAGTCGACGATGACGCCCGAGATCGCCGGCCTCGTCGGCCCGGTCGCCGCGACGAACGGAGGCAGCGACGCGTTCGACGTGCTCGAAGTGCGTGCCGCCGACACGCTCGACCCGGCTGCGGTCGTGCCCGCGCAGCTCACCACGATCGCCGACTTCGACGAATCCGCGGTCGCGACGACCCGCCGGTTCGAGCTGAGCGACAGCTTCGAGATCAACGGAGCGGCGATGGACATGGGCCGCATCGATGAGACGGTCACGGTCGACACGCTCGAGCGGTGGGTCGTCGCGAACACGACGCAGGTGCCGCACAGCTTCCACGTGCACGACGTCCAGTTCCGCATCGCCACGATCGACGGGCAGGCGCCCCCACCCGAACTGGCGGGGTGGAAGGACACGATCTTCACCGAGCCCGAGACCGAATACGAACTGCTGATGCGCTTCGAGGACTACGCCGACACCGACACCCCGTACATGTACCACTGCCACCTGCTGTGGCACGAAGATCAGGGCATGATGGGCCAGTTCGCCGTCGTCGATCCCGGGCAGTCTGCCACGATGACTGGAGGAACCCACGATGAGCACTGACACGACCCTCACGCAGCCGCGCACCGACGGCCGCCCGGCGAAGCGCCGCGGCTACTGGTCGCTGTGGGCGACCGTGCCGCGCGAGTTCGCCTTCCTCATTCTCACCATGCCGATCGCGATCCTCGCCCTCGTGGTGCTGGCGTCGGCGTTCTTCACGGGTCTCGGCCTCATCGCGATCGTCGTCGGCATCTTCATCGTCGTCGCATCGCTCTACGTGGCGCGCGGCTTCGGCTCGCTCGAACTGGTTCGGCTGGAGTGGGCGGGCCGACCGGGGATCGCCAGACCCGTGTGGGAGCGCAGCGACCGCAACCAGGGCTTCTGGCGCACGATGTGGGCGCCCTTCATCGACGGCCATTACTGGCTCTACCTGCTGCACGGCATGATCATCAACCCGATCGTCAGCGTGATCTCGTGGAGCATCACGGTCGCGTGGACGTCGGTGGCGCTCGGCGGCACGACCGCTTGGATCTGGTATCGCACGATTCCCGACGGGCGCAACGACACCGACTTCTGGCTGCACGACGTCGTGATCGACTTCCTGTTCCCCGGCAACACCTGGAACATCGACCCGCTGCTCGGCGAGACGATCTTCGAGTTCGTCGTCGGCATCATCTTCCTCGCGACGCTTCCGTTCGTCTTCCGCGGGCTCACGCTGCTGCACGACGTGATCGCGCGCGGAACGCTCAGCGCGTGGCGCTCAGAGGCGCTCGAGCGCGAGGTCGCGCAACTCTCGGCATCGCGCGGTGCCGCCGTGCAGGCTGAGGACGCGTCGTTGCGCCGCCTCGAACGCGACATCCACGACGGTCCGCAGCAGCGCCTCGTGCGCCTGCAGATGGACCTCGCGACGATCGAGCGCAAGCTCGAACGCGATCCCGAGCATGCTCGCGAACTGCTCGGAGAGGCCCGAGATCAGGCACGCGAGACGCTCGACGAGTTGCGCGCGCTGTCGCGCGGGTTCGCCCCGCCGATCCTGCAGGACCGCGGCCTCGCGGTCGGCCTGCAGTCGCTCGCCACGCGAAGCCCGGTGCCGGTCACCGTAGAGGTGGATCTGCCGTCGGATGCCTCGGTGCCGGCCTCGATCGAACGCAATGCCTACTTCGTGGTCGCCGAACTGCTCACGAACGCCGCGAAGCACGCCGAGGCGCGGGGCATCCGACTCGTGGCCTCGACCCGCGACGCGGGGGCCGCCGGGCACTGGCTCGACGTCTGGGTGACCGACAACGGTCGTGGCGGCGCGACCGCGGAGCCGGGGCATGGGCTCGCCGGGCTCGCCGATCGAGTGCAGGGCCTTCGCGGCATGTTCGTGGTCGACAGCCCCGTCGGGGGGCCGACCACGATCGGCGCGCACATTCCCTACACCCCCGTCGCGGCATCCGCGCCGCCGCCGCCGTCGATCGAGTAGTGCCGACGCAGTCGACGCGTATCGAGATCCCGGGGTGGGTCTCGATGCGCTCGCTACTCGACCGGCGGGCGGCACCGCCGCCGATAGTGTGGGGGCATGACGGACGCCCCCCGCAGCCCCTTGCGCATCGTGCTCGCCGAGGATTCGATGCTGTTGCGCGAAGGGCTCGTGAGGCTCTTCGACGAGGCCGGGTTCGAGACCGTCGCCGCCTACGGTGAAGCCGATTCGCTGCTCGCGGCGCTCGACGAGACTCGGCCCGATCTCGCCGTGCTCGACGTCCGAATGCCGCCCACGTTCCGCGACGAGGGCGTGCGTGCGGCGATCGAGCTTCGTCGGCGCATGCCTTCGGTCGGAGTGCTGCTGCTCAGCCAGTATGTCGAGGGCACCTACGCCCACGAGTTGCTCTCGTCGGGCGAGGGCGGCATGGGGTACCTGCTGAAAGACCGGGTCGCATCGCTCGACGAGCTCGAGGACGCGGTCGAGCGCGTGAGCGAAGGCGGCACGGTGCTCGACCCGCAGGTCGTGCGCGAGCTGCTCTCGCGGCGCAGCGACCCCCTCACCTCGCTGACGCCGCGCGAGCGCGAGGTCATGGAGCTCATGGCCGAGGGCCGCACCAACGCCGGCATCGCGAAGCAGCTCTTCATCGGCGTCGGCGCCGTCGAGAAGAACGTCACCTCCATCTTCCAGAAGCTCGGCCTCGAAGACTCGGGCACCGATCACCGACGCGTGCTCGCCGTGCTCACCTGGCTGCAGCGCTAGCTGACGACTCGGGCCCAGGTGCATCCGCCGTCACATCGGCATCCTGCACCCGGGCCCGTGAGCCCGCCATCGCTACTTGACGGCGATGTGCGAGAAGAGGAACCAGCGATCCTTGTCGAGGCCGCGCCGGATCTCGATCGCGACGTCCTGACTCGTGGGGTCGAGTTCGGCGAGCCCGTCGATCGCGGCGTTGACCTTCTCGGTCGCGACATCGATCTGCGCGACGACCCCGGCGATCGCCTCGTCGTAGGGCAGGAACCCGAGCTTGGGGTTCTCGGCGCCGGTCTTCGACGCGACGGTCGCGAGGCGCCCGTCGATGGGAAGGCCAAGGGCCACGACGCGCTCGGCGGCGAGGTCTGACCAGCCCTGCGCATGCGCCACGACCTCGTCGAGCAATTCGTGCACGGCGATGAAGTTCGCGCCGCGAACATGCCAGTGCGCCTGCTTGCCGTTGACGGCGAGGGCGATCAGTTCGTGCACGACGGGGGTGAGGTACTGGGCGACGCCTGCGGCGACGTCGGCATTCGATCCGGTCTTCGGTGCGGTCTGGATGTCGGTCATCGTGTCAACCTTCCCTGTCTCGTTGTCGTCTTCAACGCTACGCGGATGCCCGGGTATTTCAAGGAAGGGAAGGCTCGGCTGATCCGGGGTTGACATTCGACCGCACGGATGTCCCGGCAGCGGTACATAACTGCCCCGGACTGACCCCGGTCTGATCGGTGCGGCTCAGTGCCGGCATCCGCTCTCACATGAACCCTGTGTCGCACGAACCGAGCATCCGGCGCTGCCGGACGTCGATTCGTGCGACAGGGCGCGGGTTCGCCGAAGGGGTCAGGCGGCGGCGCGCCGCGCGCCGACGAGGTCTGCGAGGGCGTCGGCCAGGGGCGTGGTCGGCCGGCCGATGAGGCGCGACAGGGTGCCGTCCGAGGCGGCAAGGTCGCCGCGCGCGATGCCCTCGTCGATGGCCGCGACGAAGCCCGCCGCGCCCTCGTCGAGGCCTGCCGCGACAAGGGACGCGACGCGCTCCTCCGGAGTCTGGTCGACGAACGCGACGTTGCGATCGAGGGCGACGGATGCCGCGTCCGCGAGCTCCGCGAACGACCACGGTGCGTCCCCACCGAGCTCGTACACCTCGCCGAGGTGACCGTCCTCGAGCAGCACGACCGCGGCGGCCTCGGCGTAGTCGCTGCGCGGGGCGGATGCGACCCGACCCGCACCGGTGGCGGCGGCGATCACGCCGCTGGACGCGGCGCCCGCGACATCCTGTGCGTAGTTCTCGGTGTACCCGCTGTTGCGGAGGATCACGGCCGGGACCGCGACTTCGGCGATGACCTCCTCGGTGGCGCGGTAGTCGGGGATCAGCACGAGCTCGCTCGTGTCGGCCTTCGGCGCGCTCGTGAAGACGAGCTTGCCGACGCCGGCCGCCTTCGCCGCCTCGATCACGTTGCGGTGCTGGGCGACGCGCTCGCCGTATTCGGTGCCCGAGACGAGCAGCATCGCGTCGACGTCCTCGAGTGCCGGCGCGATGGTCTCCGGGCGGGCGTAGTCGAGTTCGACCGTGCGGATGCCGCGGGCGGCGAGGTCCGCGATCTTGGCGGTGTCGCGCGCGGCGGCGACCACGTCGGCGGGGGCGGCGCCGCGCGCGAGCAGCGCCTCGACGACGAGGCGGCCGAGGTGTCCGGAGGCGGCGGTGACGAGGATGGTCATGGGAGTCCCTTCGATCAGTTCCGACGGCGGTCGGCTCATCGAGAGCAACAGGATGGATCACCCATACCTTCCCTCTGGGCGATACCCACGTTCGGGTAAGGCCCTCATGATGGCCTCGTCCGGCCGGGACGCCGTGGCTCGTGCGATCGCGCTGAAGGCGGCCGGGACAGAGATCGCGATCGCGACATTGGCGGGCGTATCGCGGCAGCGCCTTCTGGGAGAGGCGGAAGCGTTCACCGGTCTTGTAGTCACCGACCTGCACAAGAGCCATGCCAACAGCGAAGAAGGTGGGTCGCTGGAACTTGTGCTTCTCCAGCTTCCCATGACCGTGAAGAGCCGCGCGAAGGGCAGGCCAGGATTCGCCTTCATCTGCTCGTCCCGGCGGCTCTTGGCCTGCCCGAAGAGTGGGACCGTCTAGTGTTGGCCGGTCATTGTCTTGGCGACCTCGCGAGTCACCGATGAGACCTGACGTTCAACCCGGCGGATGCCCGTCGCCGGGTCGTGGTCCCGATACTGCAAACCGCACAGCCCCCCAAGCCCCAGGGAGCCGTTGAACAGCACGTAGAGGGAGTGTGCAGTGACGTAGCGCTGGCCCGGTCATGTGGCTTTTCAATATGGAGGGGATGACGGGAATCGAACCCGCGTAATCAGTTTGGAAGACTGAGGCTCTACCATTGAGCTACATCCCCGTGACCCGCCAGCGGGCACTGCATCATCGTAGTACACCGAAGCGACCGGGTCGTGCAGGGTGCAGGGTGCAGGGTGCAGGGTGCGGCGTGCAGCTAGCGCAACGCCACGATCGCTCCGATCGCCCCGCGAGCGAGACGCATCTGGCGCTCATAGGTCGCGGCGAGCACCACGAAGATCACTCCGGCGATGCCGAGCCAGAGCCACCACCACACGGCCTCGTAGAGCCAGGTGATCACGGGCCAGAGTTGCGCGATCGCGTGCACGAGCAGCACCCCGCCCCCGAGCAGCAGCGGCGCCTGCAGTCGCAGAACGGCGCCGACCAGCACCGCCACTGCCGACACGATTCCGAGCGCGACGATGCGCCAGAGTTCGGGGTCGGTGAAGTCGGCGATGAGCGGTGGCACGAGCAGCACCGCGAGTCCGACGCCGAGCGCCGGCCAGCTGCCGAGCTCGGGGGAGCGGCGCATGCTGATCGCGCCCCAGCCGATGAGGGCGGCCCCGGCTGATGCGGTGACGACATCGAACGGGTCGACGTTGCCGTTCGAGAGTGCGATGGCACCGCCGATCACGAGCGCACCACGCGTCGTCCATGCGAAAATCGGACCGGCGATCGGCCGAGCGGTCGTGGCGCCACCTGCGATGTGCACCGCGGCGAGCGCCGGGAACAGCACGACGGCACGCAGGTCGCTCTGCATGCCGAAGACGATGGCGATGAGTGTCGGCACTGCGGCGAGGGCGACGGAGGCCGCAACCACCACCTCGGCGACCACATCGGGCCGGGCATCGTCGCGAGCCCATGCGACGGCGACGACAACCCCCGTCGCGAGTGCGATCAGCGGCCAGAACTCGACCGGCAGCACGCTGCCCTCGACGCCCGCCGCGACGGCGCCGCCGCGCACGAGAGCCGCACCGGCCACGGCGGTCATTCCGGTGACGGTGCCGAGCAGTCGAATGGGCACGCCGCGGGCGGCGTCGGGCAGGAACATCGAGGCGAGCGCGACGACGGTGCCTGCAGCGCACAGCACGAGCGCGCGCAACTCGGAGTCCCCACTCGAAGCGACGCTCGGCAGCACGGCCACCGCGGCTGCGGAACCGAAGAGCGCGGTTCGACCGCCCGCCATCGAACCGGCAGGCGTGCGGCGCCCGGTGATGAGCCCCGCCGTCGCGGCGAGCGCGGCGGCGAGTGGCAGGGAATACGCCTCGAGGTCGTCGATGCCGTCACCGGCGAGCCACGCCCAGACCACGGCGACAACCAGCGCGAGGCTGACCCACGCGAGATGGCGCATCGGATCCGTCGATGTGAACGGGTCGCCCCGCAGGGCGGCGAGCACGATCGGCACTGGAGCGAGGATGAGGAGCACGAGCCACGGCTCGGGAGCAGCCGAGGCGGCGTATGCGAGCGCGATCACCCCGACGATGGCGACCGCGACGACCCACATGATCGACGGCGCCCGCCGAGCGCCGGGTGCCACGAAGTGGGCGAGCGCCGCCGCGAGCAGGGATGCCGAAGCGAGCCCGACGCCCACGAAATCGTCGCCGAACAGCTGCGCCCCGAGCGTGCCTGATCCGTATGCGATCGCGAGGGGCGTCGATGCAGCGAAGACGACCCGCATCACGAGCGGGTTGGAGGCGCGCATCCACCCGAATCCTGCGACGACGAGCACGACGGCCGGCACCCATCGCCACCCGGTCTCGGGTGCCGTGAGCAGCGCGGTGACGAGCGATGTCACGGTGGCGAGCAGCGCCGGCACGACGGTCGCGATGCGGTCGGTCTGGGTGCCGAGGCGCACGAACGACGCGCACGCGACGAGCAGGGCGCCTCCGGTCGCGACCCACATCCAGGTCGCGTCCCACGGCGCCGCGAGATGCACATCGGATGTCGCGAGCCATGGTACGAGCGTGGCCAGCGCGACGATCGCGAGTGCCGATGCGAGTGCGAGATGCGCCGCACCGACGCCGGCCGCGATCGCCGGAGGCCAGATGCGCCGGGCGAGGACGCGCCCCGCGACAGCGAGCGCGAGCACCGCCGCGGTCGCCCACGGCCAGACCGCAGCATCCGCGTATCCGAGGGCGAATCCCATGGCCGCGCCGACCATGCCGCCTGCCGCGAGCACCGCGACGAGGCCGGCAACCCTCGCGACGCGTGGGATCGTCGCGATGACGAGGGCCACGAGGGCGACCGCGATGACGACCAGTGCAGCTGTCCACGCGTCATCGGCGATCGCGCCGCCGATGAGTGCGCCCGCCAGCAGGAGGCCGGCCGGGAGCCCGGCGAGTCGCGGGAGGAGCCGGAGCAGTGCGAGCACGCCGGTGAGCCCGGCGGCCACGACGAAGGGTGCCGCGAGTACGGCGGGCCTGGAGTCTGCGAATTCGAGGAATTCAGGGAGCACCTCGTGTTGCCACGGAGGAACGCTCGCGGTGATCGGACGCATGAGGGCCAGGGCGCCGATGAGGAGCGCCGGAAGGGCGGCGGCGACCGCCACCGCGCCGGCGCCCGCGAGCGCGCGGACTCCATCGATGCCGACCGGTGCTGGTCGCCGGGTCGCGGCCGCAGCGACGCAGACGACCACGCCCGAGGTCAGCGGCGCGAGCCAGAGGGCGACGCCGGGTTCGAGCTCGGTGAACACGGCGACGGTCGCGGTGAGACCGGCGCTCACTCCGAGCGCCGGGGCGGCGATGGCAGCCCAGGTCGAGGCGACCGACGCGGACCGCAGCCGCGCGACGACGAGCGCCGCCGCCCACGCGACCGTGGCGCCGAGGAACGCCCACACCTGGTGCCACACGAGATCAGGCGTCGCGAAGCCGGCGGCGAAGAGCGCGATCACGCCGCCTCCGTACCCTGCGGCAGCGACGATCGCCCGTTCGGGCAGACGAGGTGCGAGGAATGCGGCGGTACCGACGAGCGAGATCGCGAGCGCGCCCGCCCAAGCGCCGGTGGCGAACTCGTTCGCCGGTGCAGCGCTGAAGACGAGGAGGAAGACCGCTGGAGGGATCAGCGCGGCCGCTGCGAACCCGGTCACCCGGATGCCGCTCACGGCGCGGGTGCCGGCAAGGAGCGCGGCGACCACGAGCAGGGCACCTCCCGCGTATGCCGCGGCATCGAGATCGTGGCTGCCGAAGAGCTCGTTCACGCGGACGATCCACACATCGAGCAGCAGCAGCACGATCGCGACCGCGGCCACGCCTTCGGCGGTGCCGGGAAGGCGCCGCGCCCTCAGCAGCCACGCGACCGCGAGCACGAGCACGCTCGCAGCTGCGATGATCACCGAGCGCACCTCGAGGCTCGCGACGAGGTAGGCGACGAAGAGGAACACGATGGCGGTGATCGAGATGAGCACGACGCCGAGCGTGAGCAGCAGTACCTGCACGCCCGATTGCCGGCTGCGGACCGGCGGGGGCGGCACATCGCCGACGTTCGACGGGGGCGATGGGACATCCGCAATCGTGTTCCGATCAGCGTGCGCGGCTCGAGGGTCCGGCGTGATCGGCGGCTCAGGTGCGGCCGGCGGAACGGTGACCTCGATCGACGCAGCAGCCGAGATGACAGGCGCGGCCGCGAGCGGCTGCGACCGCGCAGCCTGCGCCACGCGCATCTGCGTGATCACCTGCTGCCGATTCAGCTCCTCGTCATGCAGCCGCCTGCCGATCGCGAGCAGGTCGGATGCCGCAGGAACCGCGAGATCGAGGTCGCATCGCGAGCAGCGGGTCGTGGTCAGCGGCGCGAAGCATGCCGGGCAGAGCGTCGTGTCGACGAGCTGGACGGGAGAGGCCGGCCAGCGGCGCAGATCCTGCGGTGCAGTCGTGGGACTGTCGGTCATGCGCACACTCTGCCACGCGTGCGATTCGAGAGGGCGTGCTCTCCACAGGGCGCGCCGTCGGGCGGCCGCGCAGCCACGCCGTCGCCGCGTGCAGTAGACTTTCGGGGGTCCACCCGTCTGACGTGTGCTTCGGCATGCCCGCGGGTGAATCGACGAGTTGAGTCGGCGACTCGGGGCGTAGCTCAGCTTGGTAGAGCGCCCGCTTTGGGAGCGGGAGGTCGCAGGTTCGAATCCTGTCGCCCCGACGAGTTGCACGACTCGACACGAACTTCCACACAATCAGGAGATCTTCCACATGCCGACCACTTCGGTTGAGAAGCTGAGCCCGACGCGCGCCAAGCTCACCATCTCGGTGACGCCCGAGGAGCTGAAGCCCAGCATCACCCACGCCTACAGCCACATCGCCGAGCAGGTCAACGTGCCCGGCTTCCGCAAGGGCAAGGTGCCGCCGCCCATCATCGACCAGCGTGTCGGCAAGGCCGCAGTGCTCGAGCACGCCGTCAACGAGGGCCTCGACGGGTTCTTCCGCGCCGCGGTCGCCGAGCACGAGCTCCGCCCGCTCGGCAAGCCCGAGGCCGACATCGTCGAGTGGCCCAGTGAGAAGGACTTCTCGGGCGACCTGCTGCTGGCCATCGAGGTCGACGTGCGCCCCGACATCGAGCTGCCCGACTACGACGGCCTCGAGCTGACCGTCGACTCGGTCGAGATCGGCGACGACGAGGTCGGCGAAGAGCTCGATCGCCTGCGCAGCCGGTTCGGCACGCTCATCACGGTCGACCGCCCGGCGAAGACCGGAGACTTCGTGACCCTCGACCTCGTCGCCGTCATCGACGGCACCGAAGTCGACACCGCGAGCGGAATCTCCTACGAGCTCGGCTCGGGCGAGCTGCTCGAGGGCATCGACGAGGCGCTCGACACGCTCTCGGCCGACGAGACCACGACCTTCGCCTCCAAGCTGCTCGGCGGCGATCACGAGGGCGAGACCGCCGAGATCACCGTCACCGTGACCGCGGTCAAGGAGCGCGAACTCCCCGAGGCCGACGACGACTTCGCACAGATCGCGAGCGAGTTCGACACGCTCGCCGAGCTGACCGACAGCCTCAAGCAGCAGGTCGCCCGCAACAAGTCGTTCGGACAGGGCAGCCAGGCCCGCGACCTCCTCGTCGACAAGCTCCTCGAACTCGCCGACGTACCCGTCGCGCAGAGCGTCATCGACGACGAGGTGCACCGTCACCTCGAGAGCGAAGGCCGACTCGAGGACGACGAGCACCGCGCCGAGGTCACCGAGGCGAGCGAGAAGGCGTTCAAGACGCAGATCGTGCTCGACTCCATCGCCGAGGCCGAGAAGGTGCAGGTCAGTCAAGACGAGCTGACCCAGTACCTCGTGCAGGGTGCGGCTCAGTACGGCATGGACCCCAACGAGTTCGTGCAGATCCTCAGCCAGCAGGGCCAGATCCCCGCCATGGTCGGCGAGGTCGCGCGCAACAAGGCGCTTGCGATCGCGCTCGGCAAGGCGAAGGTCACCGACGCCGAGGGCAATTCGATCGACCTCAGCGAGTTCACCGCCGTCGCCGAGGCCGAGGCCGAAGCCGAGGCAGAGGTCGTCGACGAGGCCGAAGAAATCGTCGAAGACGCCGAGGCCGCTGAGAAGCCGGCGCCGAAGAAGCGCGCGCCGAAGAAGGCTGCCGATGCGGCCGCCGCCGAGAAGCCTGCGCCGAAGAAGCGCGCAACCAAGAAGGCTGACGCCGAGTAGGGTCTCGATTCGCGTCGCGCAGCGCGCGCCGGAAGTCGACCGACGGAAGGACCGGACGATTCGTCCGGTCCTTCCGCGTCCGTGGAGGAGGTTCCATGTCCGAGTGGCAGACGCAGGTCGACGCGATCTGGGCGAGTGCCGACGAACTCGGCGACGCCGAGGTGATCCGACGCATCGACGCGCTCGCCGCCCAGCGGCCAGAGCACGATCCGGTCGCACTCTTCGAGCGGGCCGGCGCACGTGACTCGGCGGGCCTCGAGACCGAGGCAGAACCGCTCTACAGGGCGGCGATCGCGAACGGGCTCACCGGCGCCGAACGTGTGCAGGCGCACATCCAGCTCGCGTCGACGATCCGCAACCTGGGCCGGCCGCTCGAATCGATCGCGCTGCTCGACGCGATCGAACCCGAGGCCGAGGAGCTGCATGACGCTGTCGTGGCCTTCCGAGCGCTCGCGCTCGTCGATGCGGGCGATGCCCGGCGTGCGGCATCCGACGCCCTCACCGCCCTCGCCGCGCACCTGCCGCGGTATCGCAGATCGCTCGCCGCGTATGCCGAAGCGCTGACGGCATCCGCCTAGGGCGAACAGCCCCGTTCGCGTGCGTTGCAACGGATAGATTCGAGTGAACGCGACAACGAAACGGAGCGACACATGGCCGAAGCGACACCCAGCCCCGGTGTTTTCGATCGACTGCTGAAGGACCGCATCATCTGGCTGGGGTCCGAGGTGCGTGACGACAACGCCAACGAGATCGCGGCGAAGCTGTTGCTGCTCGCCGCTGAAGACGCGAAGAAGGACATCTTCCTCTACGTCAACTCTCCTGGCGGGTCGATCACCGCAGGCATGGCGATCTACGACACGATGCAGTTCGTGCCGAACGACATCGTCACCGTCGGCATCGGCATGGCCGCATCGATGGGACAACTTCTCCTCACCGCGGGCACCAAGGGCAAGCGCTACATCACCCCCAACGCACGCGTGCTGCTCCACCAGCCGCACGGCGGCTTCGGCGGCACCGCGAGCGACATCCAGACGCAGGCGCAGCTCATCCTCGACATGAAGAAGCGCCTCGCCGAGATCACCGCGGCGCAGACCGGCAAGTCGGTCGAGCAGATCAACCGCGACGGCGACCGCGACCGCTGGTTCAATGCGCAAGAGGCGCTCGAGTACGGGTTCGTCGACCACATCCGCGAATCGGCACTCGACGTGGCCGGCGGCGGCGGAACCGACCAGGCGTAGGCACCCGAGAGAAGAGAGAACGAGCGAATGAACATCCCTGCTTTCGGCGGCACCGCCTTCAACGGCGTCCAGGCCCCGGGCTCGCGCTACATCCTGCCGAGCTTCGAAGAGCGAACGGCCTACGGGTACAAGCGGCAAGACCCCTATGCGAAGCTCTTCGAAGACCGCATCATCTTCCTCGGCGTGCAGGTCGACGACGCGTCGGCCGACGACATCATGGCGCAGTTGCTCGTGCTCGAGTCGATGGACCCCGACCGCGACATCATCCTCTACATCAACTCGCCCGGTGGCTCGTTCACCGCGATGACCGCGATCTACGACACGATGCAGTACATCCGTCCCCAGATCCAGACGGTCGTGCTCGGACAGGCGGCCTCGGCCGCGGCGGTCATCGCCTCGGCAGGCACGCCCGGCAAGCGTCTGGCGTTGCCGAACGCCCGCGTGTTGATCCACCAGCCGGCGATGGGCGAGGCGGGCCACGGCCAGGCCAGCGACATCGAGATCCAGGCTGCAGAGATCCTGCGCATGCGCTCGTGGCTCGAAGAGACGCTCTCGCGTCACTCGAACCGCACGCAGGAGCAGGTCAACGCCGACATCGACCGCGACAAGATCCTCTCGGCCCAAGAGGCGCTCGAGTACGGCCTCATCGATCAGGTGCTCACGTCACGCAAGAGCCTCCCGGCGATCGCGCGCTAGCGTCGCGGCGTGCGAAATGCGGCGGATGTCGCGGCTGAACCCCAGCCTGCGACATCCGCCGCATTTCGTCTGCGTACGGATGTCCCGTGCGCGGCGTTGCGCGTCGTCAGCGCGCCGGTTCGCGACCGGCGAACTCGGCAGCGTGTCGATTCCACAGCCTTACCCGCCAACCGGCCGATCTCGGGCTAGGCTCGGAACAGGCTCGTCGAGATGGAGGCACTGATGGCACGCATCGGGGAAAGCGCCGATCTGCTCAAGTGCTCCTTCTGCGGAAAGAGCCAGAAGCAGGTTCAGCAGCTCATCGCCGGCCCTGGCGTCTACATCTGCGACGAGTGCGTCGAGCTCTGCAACGAGATCATCGAAGAGCGACTCGCCGAGGCGGGCGAGACCGAGTCGGGCGAGTTCGAACTGCCCAAGCCGAAAGAGATCTTCGCGTTCCTCGAGGAGTACGTCATCGGCCAGGAGGCCGCGAAGAAGGCGCTCGCCGTCGCGGTCTACAACCACTACAAGCGGGTTCGCGCCCGCACCACCCTCACGACCGCCGACCGCGCACATGACGACGTCGAGATCGCCAAGTCGAACATCCTGCTCATCGGGCCCACAGGCTGCGGCAAGACCTACCTCGCGCAAACGCTTGCGAAGCAGTTGAACGTGCCGTTCGCCGTCGCCGACGCGACCGCGCTCACCGAGGCCGGCTACGTCGGCGAAGACGTCGAGAACATCCTCCTGAAGCTCATCCAGGCAGCTGACTACGACGTGAAGCGTGCCGAGACCGGCATCATCTACATCGACGAGATCGACAAGATCGCGCGCAAGGCCGAGAATCCGTCGATCACGAGGGATGTCTCGGGCGAGGGCGTGCAACAGGCGCTCCTCAAGATCCTCGAGGGCACGGTCGCGTCGGTGCCCCCGCAGGGTGGGCGAAAGCACCCGCATCAGGAGTTCATCCAGATCGACACGACGAACGTGCTGTTCATCGTGGCCGGCGCATTCGCCGGGCTCGAAGACATCATCTCCTCGCGCGCGGGCAAGCGTGGCATCGGCTTCGGCGCTCCCCTGCACAACAAGGAGGACGAAGCCGAGATCTTCAGCGAGGTGCTTCCCGAAGACCTGCACAAGTTCGGGCTCATTCCCGAGTTCATCGGCCGCCTTCCCGTCGTGGCGACGGTAGCGCCGCTCGACCGCGACGCGCTCATGGAGATCCTGACGGTGCCGAAGAACGCGCTCGTCAGGCAGTACCAGCGCATGTTCGAGCTCGACGGCGTCGAACTCGACTTCGAAGAGCCGGCCCTCGAGGCCATCGCCGATCTTGCGGTTCTTCGGCAGACCGGTGCTCGCGGCCTCCGCGCCATCATGGAAGAGGTGCTGGGCCCGATCATGTTCGAGGTGCCGTCGACCACCGGTGTCGCGCGCGTCGTCGTCACCAGGGCCGCGGTGCTCGACAACGCCGCGCCGACCATCGTGCCGCACAAGCAGCGTCGGGCTGAGAAGTCGGCGTAGGGCGGCGGCGCTGTCGCAGCGGCCGGCGCGCGACCTCACGAGGCGCGTCAGGCTCCTCGCTTGGCCACCCCGGTCGGGGTGACGGGGCAGTCAGGCCAGGTCGTCGTCGGTGCGGGCACCGAACACGATCTCGTCCCAGCTAGGCATCGAGGCCCGGCCCTTCTTCGCGTTGCGGTTGCCGGTCGGCCCGCTGGATGTCTTGCCCCAGATGCTCCGTGCGCCGGTGCCCGGCTTCTCGTCGGCAGCCGCAGCTTCGATCGGCAGCTGCGGCTGGGGCGCCTCGGTGGCAGCCTGCGTCGCGGGCGGAGCCGGCTTGGCGGTCGGGTGCGGCTGCACCGGCGTCAACTCGGCATCGCCACCCGCGGCCTCGCGTTCGCCGCGTCGGCGACGCAGCGCCTCGAGCAGGTCGGCGGTCTCGCCGAGCGACTGCCTGGGCTCATCGGCCCGTTTGATCGCGGCGCGCGCTGCGGCAGGACTCGAGGTCTGCGGAGTTCGGGCATAGGGGAGGGGTTCGAGATGAGGTGCCGTGTCGGCGTCGCTCTGTTCGTGCTCATCGAAGGTGAACGCGCCACTGTCGAATCGCGACTCGTCGGAATCGGGGCTCACCGCCCGCAGGCGTGGGATGAGGCCACCCTTCAGTTCGCCCTGCTGTGAAAGCGTGATCGCCTCGGAGTTGAGCGGCTGCAACGACTGTTTGCGTGGTTCGAAGCTCCAGCGTGCGTCGTGGTCGATCGTGTCGGCGGTGAACTCGAGCTTGACGACCCAGCCGCGTTCCTCGTCCTTCCAACTCGCCCATCGTTCGCCCTCGGCGCCGAGCTTCGCGAGACGTTCCCGGAGGACTCCGCCGAACGATGCCGGTTCGTCGGCGGGTTCGCCCTCGAGCGTTGCGTTGACCGGCACGGCCAGGGCGCTGGTCACGACGTGTTCGCGTTCGGCGAGCACCGGCCCCTCGAACCGGCGAATGTACTCGACCGCGGCGCCGGTGATCTCGGCGACCTCTTCAGCCGACAGACCCGAGCGGATGTGCGCCTGGATCTCACGAGGCGACGGTTTCGGGCCGGTGTGCTGTTCGGGCTGAGCCTGCCGGATCCGCGACTGGAGCACTTCGTCGATCTCGATCCGGAAGCGTGCGCCATCGTCGGAGGCGGCGAGCAACGCGCCGTTCTCGACGCCGATTACCTTCAGTTCCTGCATGGGACAAGCCCTTCCGTGCCTTCGTCTCCGCCCAAGGATGCCACGAGGCGAGCAGAGCCGGCGGGAATAGCCCGGGCGCGGCGGAAGTTGAGGAGGTAGCAGCGGGAACACCCGCGTAAAACGGTTTGCTTCGGGAACCGATTTGATGCAGACTATGCCCGCCGAATCTCCGGCGCTGAAGAAATGGATGGGAATGGCAACGGATTACGACGCACCGCGGAAGACCGACGACGACTCGGAGTCGATCGAGGCCCTCAAGGAGCGCGTCCCCGACAAGATGTCGGGCGTGGTAGACGTCGAAGACGCCGACAACCCCGGAGGCTTCGACCTCTCGGGTGCCGACCTCTCCGACGTCGAGCTCGACGTCGTGGTGCTGCCCCCGCAGGCCGACGAGTTCACGTGTGTGAACTGCTTCCTGGTGAAGCACCGGTCGCAGATCGACCACGAGACGAAGCTCGGACCGATCTGCCTGGAGTGTGCGGCTTAGGCGCCCGACTCCTGCACGTCAGGCCGTCGCGATCTGTTGATCGCGGCGGCCAGTTCTTTCGGTCGACGCGTCGAGACCAGCCAGTACGGGGTGGGATCGGCGGCGTCGACGACCGGAATCCGCACGACCGGCTTGATCCAGCCGCGGATGACGAGGAACGCGCGAGCGTCGAGACCCGTTCCCCGTTCGACGCGGGCCTGCTCCTCATCGGCCGGCACCGCCTCGCCGACGACGGTGAGTGCGATCTCCGCGCGGCCGGCCCGCAGCCGTCCGCCCTGCACCTCGATCAACGGCGCGGTCATCGCCAGTGAACCGACGAGCGCGAGGTAGAGCACGACTCCGGTCACGATTCCGGCGGGCATCGAGACGGGGGCGAGCACGAGGATGCTCGCGGGGATCAGCAGCAGGGTGGCGACGTAGATCCTCGGTGTCGGCCAGAGTCGCTCGCGGTAGTCGGGCATGGCTCTATCCCACCAGACTTCTGCACTACCCTCGAACAGTGACCGATTCCGTCGACGTGCTGATCACCGCCGAGCGCGTTCCGTCGTATGCCCACGCGGGCGACGCGGGCGCCGATCTCCATGCTTCCGAGTCCGTCGTGCTCGCCCCAGGCGAGCGCGCCGCGGTCGGCACCGGGGTCGCGATCGCCCTGCCCGACGGTTATGTCGCATTCGTCGTGCCGCGGTCGGGTCTCGCCTTCAGGCACGGCATCACGATCGTGAACGCGCCGGGCACCGTCGACGCGGGCTACCGCGGCGAGATCAAGGTCTCGCTGCTCAACACCGACGCGAGCGAGCCGTACACGATCGAGGCGGGCGATCGCATCGCGCAGCTCGTCGTGATGCCGGTGACGCGGGCACGATTCATCGAGGTCGAGCAACTGCCCGGCAGCATGCGTGGCGACGGTGGGTTCGGCTCCACGGGATTCGGGGAGCACAAGTCAGGAGTGAACGCGTGAGCGACATCGAGAACACCGGCGGAACGCCCGCCGAGCAGCCCAAGTCCGCCCCAGACGACCGAGCGTCGGCGGGGCCGTTCGACGAATCCGAGGCCAACCCGGTCCGTCCCTACGTCGACCTCGGCGGCGTGAAGGTCCTTCCGCGCGAGGGTCTGCACCTTCGCCTCGAGGTCGAAGAGGGCACGAAGCGCGTGGTCGCGATCGGCCTCGACTACGCGAACTCGACGCTGCAGGTGCAGCCGTTCGCCGCGCCGCGCTCGAGCGGGCTCTGGCACGAGATCCGCGCCCAGATCGCCGACCAGATCGCGCGTCAGGGCGGCACCACCACCGTGCGCGAGGGCGCGTTCGGCCCCGAGCTGCTCGCCCAGATCCCGGTCGCCGCCGCCGAGGGCCAGGCCGGTCAGATGCGGCTCGCCCGCTTCATCGGCGTCGACGGTCCTCGCTGGTTCCTTCGCGGTGTCATCGCGGGCGAGGCTGCGGTCGACCCGGCATCCGCGGCGCTCGTCGAAGACCTGTTCCGTTCGATCGTCGTGGTGCGCGGCTCGACGCCGATGCCGCCGCGCGACCTGATCCCGCTTCGCATGCCCGCGTCGTCCACCGGCGCGCCGACCGTTCCGTGACGATGAGCGATTCCGCGAGCACACCCGGCTCCGAGCACGACGACGAGCGAGCGGATGCCTCGGCGCCGAGCTCGCCCGAGACGTCGGAGTTCGGCCGCCAGTTCGCCGCTGCCGCAGAGAAGAGCGGTCTCGGCGCGCTCGCGCGCGACGAGAAGCTGAGCGGCCGCGATCTGCTCGTGGCCGTCGGGGGAGTGCGCGGCATCCTCGAGGCGCTGCTGCCCGGCCTCGTGTTCCTCGTCGTGTACAGCTCACTCACGAGCTTCGGAGGTCAAGACCCGCAGGCGGCGCTGTTCCCCGCCCTCGGGGCATCCGTCGGCCTCGCAGTGCTGTTCACGGCCGTTCGAATCGCGACCAAGGGGCAACCCACGCAGGCGATCGCCGGCCTGATCGGGGTCATCGCCTCGGCAGCGCTCGCACTGTGGACCGGTGACGCCCGCGACAACTACGTCCTCGGGTTCTTCACGAACGCGGCATACGCGCTCGCCCTCATCATCTCGCTGCTCGTGCGCTGGCCGGCGATCGGGCTCATCGTCGGGTTCCTCATGGGCGACGGCGTGGCGTGGAAGCAGGATCGCCGCAAGTACCGTGCCGCGCAGTTCCTCACGCTCGTGTGGATCGGGCTCTTCGCGGGCCGCCTGCTGGTGCAGGTTCCGCTCTACCTCGTCGACAACGTCGAGGCGCTCGGCGCCACCAGGCTGCTCATGGGCGTGCCGCTCTACGCGCTCGTGCTCGTGTTCTCGTGGCTCGTCGTGCGTGCCGTCTACCCGTCGGCGACCCGTTCCGCGGAGTGATACAGTTATCTCGACGTCAAGATAAATTCGCACGCCGTGCGAATCCTGTCGGCGGGCGAACGGCTTAGGTTACCCTTGCTGGATCAGCCCCACGGCCGACAGGGAAGATGGAGTGTCGACCGCGTGTTCGGCGGCATCCGCGAAGGAGAGGGCATCGTGTCAGCAGTGAACAGTTTCGGGGCGAAAGACACGCTCCAGGTCGGTGACCAGGCCTACGAGATCTTCCGTCTCGACACCGTGCCGGGCTACGAGAAGCTTCCGTTCAGCCTGAAGGTGCTGCTCGAGAACCTGCTCCGTACCGAAGACGGCAAGAACGTCACCAAGCAGCAGATCGAGGCGCTCGGTTCGTGGGTGCCGACCGCTGAGCCCGACACCGAGATCCAGTTCACCCCGGCTCGCGTGGTCATGCAGGACTTCACGGGCGTGCCCTGCATCGTCGACCTCGCAACGATGCGCGAGGCCGTGCTCGCGCTCGGCGGCGACCCGAACAAGATCAACCCGCTCGCCCCCGCCGAGATGGTCATCGACCACTCCGTCATCGCCGACCTCTTCGGCACCGAGAACGCCCTCGAGCGCAACGTCGAGATCGAGTACGAGCGCAACGGCGAGCGCTACCAGTTCCTGCGCTGGGGACAGACGGCGTTCGACGACTTCAAGGTCGTTCCCCCGGGCACCGGCATCGTGCACCAGGTCAACATCGAGCACCTCGCGAAGGTCACCTTCACCCGCACCGTCGACGGTGTCCTCCGCGCGTACCCCGACACCTGCGTCGGCACCGACTCGCACACCACGATGGTCAACGGCCTCGGCGTGCTCGGCTGGGGCGTCGGCGGCATCGAGGCAGAGGCGGCCATGCTCGGCCAGCCCGTCTCGATGCTCATCCCCAAGGTCGTCGGCTTCAAGCTCTCGGGCGCGATCCCCACCGGCGTCACGGCCACCGACGTCGTACTCACCATCACCGACATGCTGCGCAAGCACGGCGTGGTCGGCAAGTTCGTGGAGTTCTACGGCTCGGGTGTCGCGTCGGTACCGCTCGCCAACCGCGCGACGATCGGCAACATGAGCCCCGAGTTCGGCTCGACCGCCGCGATGTTCCCCATCGACGACGTCACGCTCGACTATCTGCGCCTCACCGGTCGCAGCGACGAGCAGGTCGCCCTCGTCGAGGCGTATTCGAAGGCCCAGAAGCTCTGGCACGACGCCGACAGCGAGCCCGCGTTCAGCGAGTACATGGAACTCGACCTCGGCACCGTGGTCCCGTCCATCGCCGGTCCCAAGCGTCCGCAGGACCGCATCGAGCTGTCCGGCTCGAAGGCCGCCTTCGAGAAGGACCTGCTGAACTACGCGACGGTCGACCACGACCTCGTCGACCTCGAGATCTCCGAGTCGTTCCCGGCCTCCGACCCGCCCGGCAACACTCCCGAAGACGAGTACAACCACCACGAGCACCACCACCGCAGCCACGCCCCGGCAACGGCCTCGAACCCCACTGCCGTGACGCTCGCCGGCGGCGAGAAGTTCACGCTCGACCACGGTGCGGTCGCGATCGCCGCGATCACCTCGTGCACCAACACGTCGAACCCCTCGGTCATGCTCGCGGCGGGGCTGCTCGCCCGCAATGCCGCCAAGAAGGGCCTCAAGGCGAAGCCGTGGGTCAAGACCACGCTCGCTCCGGGCTCGAAGGTCGTCACCGACTACTACGAGAAGGCCGGTCTCACGAAAGACCTCGAAGACCTCGGTTTCTACACCGTCGGTTACGGCTGCACCACCTGCATCGGCAACTCGGGTCCGCTGATCGACGAGATCTCCGCGGCCGTCAATGAGAAGGACCTGGCGGTCACCGCGGTGCTCTCGGGCAACCGCAACTTCGAGGGACGCATCAATCCCGACGTCAAGATGAACTACCTCGCGAGCCCGCCGCTCGTGATCGCCTACGCCCTCGCCGGGTCGATGAATTTCGACTTCGAGGTCGACGCGCTCGGCAAGGACGGCGACGGCAACGACGTGTTCCTCCGAGACATCTGGCCCGACGCCGCCGAGGTGCAGGAGACGATCGACACCTCGATCGACAAGGACATGTTCACCCACCAGTACGCGAGCGTCTTCGAGGGCGACGAGCGGTGGCGCAACCTCGAGACTCCGACCGGTTCGGTGTTCGAATGGGACGAGGCATCCACCTACGTCCGCAAGCCCCCGTACTTCGACGGCATGACGATGCAGACGACTCCGGTCGCCGACATCGCCGGCGCCCGAGTGCTCGCCAAGCTCGGCGACTCGGTGACGACCGACCACATCAGCCCCGCCGGCTCGATCAAGGCCGACAGCCCGGCCGGCCAGTACCTCACCGAGCACGGCGTCGAGCGCAAGGACTTCAACTCCTACGGCTCGCGTCGCGGCAACCACGAGATCATGATCCGTGGCACGTTCGCGAACATCCGCCTGAAGAACCAGCTCCTCGACGGCATCGAGGGCGGCTACACGCGCGACTTCACCCAGGCCGACGGCCCGCAGTCGTTCATCTACGACGCGAGCCAGAACTACCAGGCGCAGGGCACCCCGCTCGTGATCTTCGGCGGCAAGGAGTACGGGTCGGGCTCGTCGCGCGACTGGGCTGCCAAGGGCACGAGCCTGCTCGGTGTCAAGGCGGTCATCACCGAGAGCTTCGAGCGCATCCACCGCTCGAACCTCATCGGCATGGGTGTCGTTCCGCTGCAGTTCCCCGCGGGCGAGAGCTGGGCGTCACTGGGGCTCGACGGCACCGAGGTCGTCTCGATCACCGGCCTCGAGGCGCTGAACGACGGCGTCACCCCGAAGACCGTGCGCGTCGTCGCCGAGCCGAGCGATCACTCGCCTGCCGGAAAGCAGACCGTCGAGTTCGACGCGGTCGTGCGCATCGACACCCCTGGTGAGGCCGACTACTACCGCAACGGCGGAATCCTGCAGTACGTGCTGCGCTCGCTCGTCTGAGTACGGCAGCTTCGGGGCGATCGGCGCACGTACCGATCGCCCCGAAGTCTGCCCGGGCTCCCAGCGAGCCAAGCGTAGACTCGTTCCGTTCGGCGGCTCGGCCGCGATACCCCGGAGGCAACGAATGACCCTGCTCGAGACCATCTCCGGACCGCGCGATCTCGACGCGTTGACCCACGAGCAGCTCGACCAGCTCGCGCGTGAGATCCGCGACTACCTCGTGGAGTCGGTGTCGAAGACCGGTGGGCATCTCGGTCCGAACCTCGGCGTCGTCGAGATGACGATCGCCATCCACCGCGTCTTCGACTCACCGCGTGACGCGATCGTCTTCGACACCGGGCACCAGTCCTACGTGCACAAGCTGCTCACGGGGCGCCGAGACCTCTCGACCCTCCGCGCGACCGGCGGTCTCGCCGGGTACCCGCAGCGCGCCGAATCCGAGCACGACATCGTCGAGAGCTCGCACGCGTCGAGCTCACTGTCGTGGGCCGACGGCATCTCGCGTGCGTTCGAGATGACCGGCCAACATGATCGCCACGTCGTCGCCGTCGTCGGCGACGGCGCGCTCACGGGCGGCATGACGTGGGAGGCCCTGAACAACATCTCCGACGACAACACCCGCAACCTGGTGGTCGTCGTCAACGACAACGGCAGGTCGTACGCGCCGACGATCGGGGGCATGGCGCGCTTCCTGAACACCGTGCGCACCCAGCAGAGCTACCGCAGCCTGCACCTGTCGAGCCGTCGCGCGTTCGACCGCATGGGCGCGCCCGCTCGCGCGTTCTACCGGGGCGTTCGGGGTGGCCTGCACGGGTTCCTCAGTCGATTCACCGACAACGAGGCCCTGTACTCGAACCTCGAGATCAAGTACATCGGCCCCATCGACGGCCACGACGAGCACGCCATGGAATGGGCCCTCCGCCAGGCGAAGGACTACGGGGCGCCCGTCATCGTGCACGCGATCACCGAGAAGGGCCGTGGGTACGAGCCCGCCCGTCTCGATGCGGCCGACCAGTTCCACGCGGTGGGCCAGATCGATCCCGAGACCGGGGAGTCGCTCGAGTCACCGTCGGCTCCCTCGTGGACCTCGGTGTTCGCCGATGAGCTCGTGCGCCTGGCCGAGCGCGACGACCGCCTCGTCGGCATCACGGCCGCCATGCTGCGGCCCACCGGACTGCACCGCATGGCTGAGCGATTCCCGAGCCGTGTGCTCGACGTCGGCATCGCCGAACAGCACGCCGCGACCTCGGCTGCGGGTCTCGCGTTCGGAGGCCTGCACCCGGTCGTCGCGGTCTACGCGACGTTCATCAACCGGGCGTTCGACCAGGTGCTCATGGACGTGGCGCTGCACAAGGCCGGCGTGACGTTCGTGCTCGATCGCGCCGGGGTCACCGGGCCCGATGGACCGAGCCATCACGGCGTCTGGGATCTCTCGATCCTGCAGGTCGTGCCCGGCATCCGCATCGCCGCGCCGCGCGACTCGGTGCGCCTCGCCGAAGAGCTCGGTGAGGCCGTGGCGGTCGACGACGGGCCCACCGTGGTCCGTTTTCCGAAGGGCACGGTCGGCGTCGACTACGACGCGGTCCGCCGCACCGACGACGGCGTCGACGTGCTCGCGGAATCCGAGCGCAAGGACGTGCTGCTCGTCACCGTCGGACCGATGGCGGGGACCGGACTCCAGGTCGCCGAGCGACTCGAAGCGCAGGGCATCGGGGCCACGGTCGTCGACCCGCGCTGGGTGGTCCCCGTGGCACGAAGCCTCATCGAACTCGCGGCCGAGTACCGCATCGTCGTGAGCCTCGAAGACGGCATCCGCGTCGGCGGCATCGGCACGCGTATCCGCCAAGACCTTCGTGAGGCGGGCGTCGACACGGCCGTCACCGAGCTCGGCCTTCCCGATGAGTTCCTCGACCACGGCGCACGAAGCGACATCCTCGAGCGCGTCGGCCTGACCCCGCAGCACATCGCCCGCGACGTCACCGCCATGGTGCTGGGATCCAAACTGCCGCACGCACGCGGGGCCGGGTCCGAGTCGGGCCTCTCGACCGATACGCGTCCGCAGCCGCGCGTCTGACCTGCGTCGCCGCATCTCGGATCCGGGCAGCGGATGTCCCGCGTCACGGTGTCCCGGAGCCACGAATGGGGCCCTCGACGAGGGCCCCATTCGGTGTCGCGTCGAGCGCTACGCGCCGACTCCCGCGATCGGCGGGTGGTGGAACGTATCGCCGAACACCCGCTCGGACGCGCCGACGCGGTCGAGGTAGGGGGTCACACCGCCCATCTGGAACGGGAAACCGGCGCCGAGGATCATGCAGAGGTCGATGTCCTCGGGGGCGGCGACCACCTGGTCGTCGAGCATGAGCCGCACCTCGCGTGCCAGACCGTCTTGCAGGCTGATGAGGATGTCGTCGGCGCTGCGGGCGTTCTTGCCGCCCGAGACGATCTTCAGCGCACCTTTGTCGAAGCCCCTGACCTTGCCCTTGTCGTCCTTCTCGAGGAGCTTGCCGTACTCGGCGAGCCTGTGCAGGTTCTCGCTGCGGTAGAACCGGTCGGGGAAGGCCGCGTGGTGCGTGTCGAGCACGTGCGCGCCCACCTTGAGGCCGACGAGATCGAGCAGCGCCGACGGCGCCATCGGAAGGCCCAGCGGTGCGATCGCCTGGTCGACGGTCTCGAACGAGGTGCCCTCGTCGACGGCACGCATCGCCTCGCCGAGCAGCACCGCGAGCAGGCGGTTGACGACGAAGCCCGGGGTGTCGGCGGTGATGACCGCGTTCTTCTTGAGGTTCTTCGCCGTCACCATGGCGGTCGACAGCGTCGCGTCGTCGGTGTGCGGCGTCTTCACGACCTCGATGAGCGGCATGACGGCGACGGGCGTGAAGAAGTGGAAGCCCACCAGACGCTCGGGATGCGCGAGCTTCGCGCCGATCTGCTCGACCGAGAGCGACGACGTGTTCGTGGCGAGCACTGCCTCGGGAGAGAGGTGCGGCTCGATCTCGGCGAACACGTTCTGCTTGATCTCGAGTTCCTCGAAGACGGCCTCGATGACCCAGTCGCAATCGGCGAAGTCGGCCTTGTCGGTCGTTCCGGTGACGAGCGCCTTCAGTCGGTTCGCCTCGTCGGGGGAGATGCGGCCCTTCGCCAGCAGGGCGTCGACCTCGCCGGCGATGTAGGCCACGCCCTTGTCGACGCGCTCCTGGTCGACGTCGGTGATGACGACCGGGACCTGCAGTCGCCGCACGAAGAGCAGGGCGAGCTGGCTCGCCATATACCCCGCACCGATCACGCCGACCTTGGTGACCTTCTTCGCGAGCGCCTTGTCGGGGGCGCCGGCGGGCCGCTTCGTGCGCTTCTGCACGAGGTTGAACGAGTACACGGAGGCCTGCAGTTGGTCGCCTGCGATGAGGTCCGCGAGCACCTCGTCTTCGCGCTGGAACCCCTCGGCGCGGGTGCCGCCCTTCGCCGCCTTCATGAGGTCGAGGGCGGCGTACGGCGACTGCGGCACCGAGCCGATGCGGCTCTTCAGCATCTTCGCCGCGATGCCGATCGCGGCGTCCCACTTGACGAGGCGCTCCACCTTTCCGGGCTCATTCGGTCGCTTGACCTTCACGCGACCCGAGATCACGTCATCGGCCCAGCGGAGCGAGTCCTCGAGGTAGTTGACCGAAGGGAAGATCGCGTCGGCGATGCCCAGGTCGAGGGCGTCCTGGCCCTTGAGGGTGCGGTTCTGCTTCAGTGGATTCTCGATGACGACCTTGAGGGCGTTCTCGATGCCGATGAGGTTGGGGAGGATCGTGGCGCCGCCCCACCCGGGGATGAGGCCGAGGAACACCTCGGGCAGTGCCAGCGCCGGCGCGGAGGCATCGACCGTGCGGTAGTCGGCGTGCAGCCCGATCTCGAGGCCGCCGCCGAGTGCGAGACCGTTGTAGAAGGCGAACGACGGCACGCCGACTTCGCCGAGCTTGGCGAGCGCGTAGTGGCCGAGTTGCACGAACTTCTTCGCCGTCTCCTTGTCGGGGATCTCGGCGACTTTCGAGAGATCGGCACCGGCGGCGAGGATGAACGGCTTGCCGGTGACGGCGACCGCGTGGATCTCGCCGGCCGCCGCGCGCACCTTCAGCCCGTCGAGCGTGTTCGCGTACTCGAGCAGCGTTGCCGCCCCGAGCGTGTTCGGCCGCGTGTGGTCGCGTCCGTTGTCGAGGGTGATGAGCGCGAGCGTCTTGCCCGAAGTCAGGGGGATGTCGCGCACGTACGAGTGCGTGACGACCTCGTCGTCGCCCGCGAGGGCCACGAGCGAGTCGAAATCGATGGTCGAGTAGTCGGTCACGCCTTCTTCGCCTTCTTGTTGAAGTTGGGGTTCTCCCAGATCATGGTGCCGCCCTGGCCGAGGCCGACGCACATGCTGGTGATGCCGTAGCGCACGTCGGGACGCTCGGTGAACTGGCTCGCGAGCTGGTTCATCAGGCGTACGCCCGACGATGCCAGCGGGTGGCCCACGGCAATCGCGCCGCCCCACGGGTTGACGCGGGGATCGTCGTCGGCGATGCCGTAGTGGTCGAGGAACGAGAGCACCTGCACGGCGAACGCCTCGTTCATCTCGAAGAGGTCGATGTCGTCGATCGTGAGACCGCCCTTGCGGAGCGCCTTCTCGGTGGCCGGGATCGGTCCGATGCCCATGATCTCGGGGTCGACGCCGGCGAAGGCGTAGCTCACGAGCTTCATCTTGGGGGTGAGCCCGAGTTCCTTCGCAATGCTGCCCGAGGCGAGGATCGCGGCGGTCGCGCCATCGTTGAGCCCCGACGCGTTGCCGGCGGTGATGCGTCCATGGGGGCGGAACGGGGTCTTCAGGCCCGCGAGTCCCTCGAGCGTGGTCTCGGGACGCATGACCTCGTCGCGCGTGGCGAGGCCCCACCCCTCGTCGGTGCGGACCGCGACCGAGACGAGGTCCTGCTGGATCTTGCCCGCATCGTACGCGGCGGCGGTCTTCTGCTGGCTCGCAAGCGCGTAGCGGTCGCTGCGCTCCTTCGTGAGCTGGGGGAACCGGTCGTGGATGCGCTCGGCGGTCGCGCCCATGACGAGGGCGTCCTCGCCGACGAGGCGCTCGCTGAGGAAGCGGGGGTTCGGGTCGACTCCCGAGCCCATGGGGTGATGCCCCATGTGCTCGACGCCGCCGGCGATCGCGAGGTCGTACATGCCGAACCCGATCGAACCGGCCATCATCGCGGCGGAGGTCATCGCTCCGGCGCACATGCGGTCGATCGCGAAACCCGGCACGGTCTTCGGCAGACCGGCGAGGATCGCGGCGGTGCGGCCGATGGTCAGGCCCTGGTCGCCGCTCTGGGTCGTGGCCGCGATCGCGACGTCGTCGATTCGGTCCTTCGGCACGTTCGGATTGCGCTCGAGGAGTCCGACGATCGCCTTCACGACGAGATCGTCGGCCCGGGTGTTCCAGTACATGCCCTTGTCGCCGGCCTTGCCGAACGGGGTGCGGACCCCATCGACGAACACGACTTCAGCTTGATCAGCCACGCTGCAGCTCACTTTCGATCAGGATGCACCGATCCTACGAACCCGTCGTGAACGCGGCGGAATCGGTTGATGGAACCTACGAATCGGTGGAGGTGGCGTCACGCAAGGATTGTGATGCCTCGACAAAGGCTTCGGCGATTGTCTGTGAGGTTGCCTCAACCTGCCAGGCGCGGGCGCCGAGCTCGCCGAGCGCCGCGCTGATCGATGCGGCGTCGGGATTCGCGGGAGGCGACCAGGCGACTCGACGCAGGAAGTCGGGGGTGAGCAGGTTCTCGACGGGCATGCCGAACGACTCGGCCACCTCGGCCACGGCCCCCTTCGCGACCCGCAGTCGCGCGTCGGCCTCGGGGTTGCGCGATGCCCATGCGCGGGGAGGCGGCGGCGAGTCGCTGGGCACCCTCACGGCGGGCAGCTCGGTGGTCGTGATCCCGCGCTCGATCGCGGCCCACCACCGGTCGAGTTCGGTGCGGCTCGCACGCCCGGTGAAGTCGCGCATGTCGGCGAGTGCGCGTCGCGTCGACGGAAGCGTGCGAGCGACGGCGAGGATCGACGCGTCGGGGACGAGGCGGCCGGGCGCACTGTCGAGTTCGACCGCGAGTGCGTCGCGCGAGAGCCACAGTTCACGGGCCACCGCAAGGTTGCGAGGACTCCGCATGGCGTGGATGCCGGAGAGTCGGCGCCAGGGTTCGGCGGCCGGGGGCTTCGCGGCGCGGTGCAGCACTGCGTCGAACTCCTGGGCCGCGAGTTCGCTCTTGCCCGCCTCGACCAGTCGCTCGGCCAGCCGGTCGCGCACGTCGACGAGCAGTTCCACGTCGAGCGCCGCGTACTTGAGCCATGACTGCGGCAGAGGCCGCGTCGACCAGTCGGCCGCCGAGTGCTCCTTCGCCAGCTTGACGTCGAGCAACTCCTCGACGACCGACGCGAGCCCGACGCGCGGCATTCCGAGCAGTCGCGCAGCCAGTTCGGTGTCGAAGATGCGGTCGGGGTCGAGACCGACCTCGCGCAGGCAGGCGAGGTCTTGGCTCGCCGCGTGCAGCACCCATTCGTCGGCACGGATGGCCGTCTCGAGCGCCGAGAAGTCGGGGATCTGCGGCGGGTCGAAGAGGAACGTGCCCGCGCCTCGTCGGTACATCTGGATGAGGTAGGCGCGCTGCGAGTAGCGGAATCCGCTCGCCCGCTCAGCGTCGACCGCAATGGGGCCGTCGCCGTCGAGGAGTCGCCGCACGGCGTCATCGAACTCAGCGGGCGTCTCGATCACCCGGAACTCATCCACGGTGCGACCTCCGACGTGGCAGTGCGGTCACCCCTTCCGAACGGGGCGGGAGCCCTGCAAGCATGCACAACAACTCACCCCAGCCTTCCACATGCGGGCCCACTGCGGCGTCGAGGGGCGTCCACGAGGCGCGCAGTTCGATCTGGGCCCCATCTCCCTGATGCGCCAACTCGCCGAATCCGGTCGAGAGGATCTTGGTCGCGGTCCCCGAGGCGGCGATGTAGCGGGCGCCCCGCGCGTCGAGCGCGTCGATGAGCCACGACCACGCCACATCCGCCAGGAACGGGTCGAGGCCGATGTCGGTCTCGAGCGGCGCCTGCGCGAAGCACACGACGCGGAATCGGCCACCCCACGCCTCGGGTTCGGCCGGGTCGTACAACAGGATGAATCGGCCGGTGCCCAGCTCGGAGTCGTCGCCATGGCGCGAAGGTGAGACATCCGCCGACAATGCGATCGCGAAGGGCGCGAGCGATGCGGGAGCGGTGATCTCGGAGATCGCCAGCTCCTTGCGCGGCGCAGCGGCGCGCAGCGAGGCGAGTGCGGCCTCGAACTCGGCCGGCGTCTGGTTCGCATCGTCGGGCACGTCTGCAGACTAGAGTCTCGATCGGAACGCACGTGGGCGGCACGCCGCGCCCGGGTGCACCTGAGCAGCACCGTCGGGAGGGATCGCATGGTTCGGGGTCGCAGGGTCGGAGTGATCGGTATCGCGACCGCCGCAGCCGCGCTGCTCGCAGCCGGCGTCGCGGCAGCGGCCACGGCCGCCGCAGTGCTCACGGTGGTGATGGCGCGCCGTGTCGTGACGCCGCCCGCCCAGCGCGAGGAGGACATCCGAATCCTCGAGGTGGACCCGGTCGGAGCCGAGATCGTGCTCGAAGACTCCGTCGAGGCGCGAATGCGCGGGCGCTACGGCTTCTGGTTCGACCGCGACGCGGGCCACGCGCGGTTCGGCGATGTCGTCTTCAGCGACGACGGCGTGGTGCGTCGGCGCATCGAGTCGGTCGACTTCGGGCGGCTCGCGCGCGCGTCACGCGGTCGCGTCGACAGCGCGTTCCACCTCGGGCCGTGGGAGCTCGACCTGCCGTACGAGAACGTGATCGTCGAGACGACGCTCGGCCCGGCGCCCGCCTGGTTCGTTCCCTCCGACGATCGTCGACGCTGGGTGATCCAGGTGCACGGCCGGGGCGCGAAGCGCACCGAGGGGCTGCGCGCCGTGAGGCCGACGCACGAGGCCGGTTGGAACTCGCTCCTCATCTCGTATCGCAACGACGGCGAGGCGCCCGAGAGCGTCGACCGCAAGTACGGTCTCGGCGGTACCGAGTGGGCCGATGTGGTCGACGCCGTCCACTTCGCCGAGGGGCAGGGTGCCCGGGAGATCGTGCTGATGGGCTGGTCGATGGGCGGGGCGACCGTGTTGCAGGCCGTCCTGCGCTCCGCGAAGGCTCGCGAGCGGCTCGTCGGCGTCGTGCTCGACTCGCCGGCGATCGACTGGGTCGACATCCTGCGCTTCCAGGGCAGCGCGCTCGGCCTGCCCCGCGCGATCGGCGACAGCGTGTCGCAGCTGCTCGGCGGCCCGTTCAGCGGCGGGCTCACCGGCGTGGCGGCTCCGATCAGCCTCGAGGAGCTCGATCCGGTGGTGCGAGCCGACGAGTTCGACGTGCCGATCCTGCTCATGCACAGCGTCGACGACGGGTTCGTGCCCATCGACGGGTCACGCCGATTCGCGGCATCCCGCCCCGATCTCATCGAGTTCGAGGTGTTCGAGGGTGCCCGCCATACCAAGCTCTGGAATCACGAGCCGGCGCGCTGGACGAACCTCATCACCGGCTGGCTGGAACGACGCTCCGAGAGCACTCAGCAGCTCGGCGACGAGGCCGAGATCGTGGGCTGAACGAGCCCTACGCGCCGGCCACCTGCGCAGCGACGCGCTCGCGCAGCTGCCGTTTGGCGCGTGCGAGCATGCCCGTCATGCCGCGGACGCGCAAGGGAGACACCGCCACGCCGAGCCCGAGCGACTGGGGGTAGTCGGCCGGGACGTCGAGGACCTGCTGCACGGTCAAGCCGTCGAGACCCTGCACCAGGATCGACGCGAATCCACGGGTGGTCGGCGCCTCAGCCGGCGCCGTGGCGAACAGGTGCACGATGCCGTCGATGACCTCGACGAAGATGTACACCGGCGACTGGCATTCGACGACGCGCTCGAACAGGTCGGGGTGGTCGGCGTACCGCTCGGGCAGTTCGGGGAGTTCATTCGAGAACTCGAGCAGCAGCTGAAGCCGGTCGCGCACCTCGAGTGCGAGGAAGTCGTCGCGCGTCTCGGCGAGCGTCGCGGGAAGGGTCGTCTGGTCCATCCGTCCCATTCTCCCATGGCCGGCCGCGACCCCGACCCGACCGCCGTCAGCGTGCGGGGACGTCGCCGCGCTCGGTGCCGGTCACGATCGGGACGCGCACCGCGCTGCCCCACTCGGTCCACGAACCGTCGTAATTGCGCACCTTGTCGAAGCCGAGCAGGTGCGTGAGCACGAACCACGTGTGACTCGAACGCTCGCCGATGCGGCAGTAGGCGATGACGTCGTCGCCGTCGTCGAGCCCGACCTCGCCGCGGTAGATCGCGTCGAGTTCGTCACGGGACTTGAACGTGCCATCGGCGGCGGCGGCACGGGCCCAGGGCACGGATGCCGCGGTGGGAATGTGGCCCGCGCGGAGCGCGCCCTCTTCGGGGTACGCGGGTGCGGTCGTGCGCTCTCCGGTGTACTCCTCGGGTGAGCGGACGTCGATGAGCGGGTTTCCGAGGTGGGAGAGCACGTCATCCTTGAAGGCGCGCACGGCACGGTCGTCTCGTTCGACGACGGGGTACTCGACGAGCGCCACGTCGGGTGCTGCCGTGGTGAGCTCGCGGTTCTCTGCGATCCAGAGGTCGCGGCCGCCGTCGAGCAGGCGCACGTCTTCGTGGCCGAAGAGCGTGAAGACCCAGAGCGCGTAGGCGGCCCACCAGTTGTTCTTGTCGCCGTAGATGACGACCGTCGTGTCGCGGGAGATGCCCTTCGAACCGAGGAGGGCGGCGAACTGCTCGTCGTTCACGTAGTCGCGCACCACAGGGTCGTTGAGCTCGGTGTGCCAGTCGATCTTCACCGCGCCGGGGATGTGCCCCGTCTCGTAGAGCAGCACGTCCTCGTCGGATTCGACGACGACGAGGCCCGGTTCACCGAGGTGCGCGGCGAGCCAATCGGTCGTGACGAGACGCTCGGGGTGGGCGTACTCGGCGAGCTTCGGGGCTGCGTCGAACTCGGCGGACATGACTGCCTCCTGGATCGCCCGGTCGGGCGGGGACGAGTGGGGGAGCGGACTAGGCTGATGACCTGTCCACCACGAATCTACGCGGCGCGCGGGGCGAAGTCACCAGGCCCGTCATCCGATGCAACACGGGAGCTCCACCAGCATGACCTCGGCACCGAGCAAGACCCTCGTCCGCATCGTCGATCGCAATCCCACGATCTCCGGGGCCGAGATCGCGTCGGAACTCACGCCGCCACCGCAGTTCGAGCACGCGTCGTTCGAGTCGTATCGCCCCGACCCCGACTTCCCATCGCAGCAGGCGGCCCTCGACCGGCTCAACGCGTTCGCCGGAGCGTGGCGCGCCGCACAGCGGCCGGGCGGGTTCTTCTCGCGGAAACGGCCCGCGCGCATCGAGCTCCCCGGTGTCTACCTCGACGGCGGATTCGGCGTCGGCAAGACGCACCTGCTCGCCGCGCTCTGGCACGTCGCCCACGGGCCGAAGTACTTCGGCACGTTCATCGAGTACACAGCGCTCGTCGGCGCACTGGGGTACGCGCCGGCCGTGCAGCTCCTCAAGGGCGCGCGCCTCATCTGCATCGACGAGTTCGAGCTCGACGACCCGGGCGACACGATGCTGATGACCCGCTTCCTCGGTGAGCTGATGGCCGGCGGCACGCGGGTGGCGGCGACGTCGAACACGCCCCCGAACGCGCTCGGCGAGGGGCGCTTCGCCGCCGCCGACTTCCTCCGCGAGATCCACGCGCTGTCGTCGAACTTCGAGACGCTGCGCATCGACGGCCTCGACTACCGCCGTCGCGCCACCGAGGGGCATGCGGCCGCGCTCGGCCCCGACCACGACGTCGCGCACACGGCAGACGCACTCGCCGCACGCGGGCACGCGATCTCGCTCGACGGGTTCGACGAGCTCATCGCGCATCTCGCGACCGTGCACCCCTCGAAGTACGTGAAGCTCATCGACGGCATCGAGGTCATCGCGCTCGACGGCGTGCACGAGCTCACCGACCAGAACGCAGCGCTGCGCCTCGTGGCGTTCATCGACCGCGTTTACGACGCCGAGGTGCCGATCGTCGCGAGCGGACTCCCGCTCGACGAGGTCTTCGGCGGCGACATGATGAACGGCGGCTATCGCAAGAAGTACCTGCGTGCGATGTCGCGCATGATCGCCCTCACCACGGGTGAGCTCCCGCCGCACGACTGACACGGCAAACGACATCCGCTGATCTCGGGGTCACTCACGGCGCCCCGAAACACGCTCGTTACACGACGCCCGTTTTCGTAACCGACGCGAAATGAACGATGCAGTCCCGCCGAAACGTCCCGGCACCAGTCTGAACGCTGTACCCGAGACCGGCGCAGGTTCTGACCACCTCGAGTACGTCCCCTGCAGATTCACGAGGTGTGAGGAATTTCAATGGATACGGGAAGCATTGCGTGGGCGATCACGGCCACAGCGCTCGTGCTGTTCATGACGCCGGGTGTCGCCTTCTTCTACGGCGGCCTGGTCAAGGCGAAGAGCGTCGTCAGCATGATGATGATGAGCTTCGGCGCGCTCGGGCTCGTCAGCGTGCTCTGGGTGTTGTACGGCTTCAACATGAGCGCCGTGGGCGGCGTCTGGGACTTCGCGGGCAACCCGTTCTCGGACTTCGGCCTCGGCTCGCTCGCCACGGGCGAGTCGGCGAACACCGACCTGATCGGCGTCGCGTTCGGCGCGACGTTCGCGATCATCACCGTCGCCCTGATCTCGGGTGCCATCGCAGACCGGGCGAAGTTCGGGTCGTGGATGATCTTCGCCGGCATCTGGGCGACGCTCGTCTACTTCCCGGTCGCCGCGTGGGTCTGGGGCGGGGGCTGGATCCTCAACCTCGGTGAGTCCCTCGGCCTGCCGGCCGTCATCGACTACGCCGGCGGAACCGCGGTGCACATCAACGCAGGCGCCGCGGCACTCGCCCTGGCGCTCGTGCTCGGCAAGCGCGTCGGGTTCCAGAAGGGAATGGACAAGCCCCACAACGTGCCGCTGACGCTCCTCGGCGCTGCCGTGCTGTGGTTCGGCTGGTTCGGCTTCAACGCCGGTGCAGAATGGCTCAACGGGCTCGCGAACACCGGACTCATCGTTCTCAACACCCTCGGCGCGACCGCAGCGGCGATCCTCGGCTGGCTCGTCGTCGAGAAGATCAAGGACGGCAAGCCGACGGCCGTCGGTGCCGCATCGGGCGCGATCGCCGGTCTGGTCGCGATCACCCCGGCATGTGCCAACCTCGAGCCCGGCTGGGCGCTGCTGCTCGGTGTCGTCGCCGGTGCGGTCTGCGCCTTCGCGATCGAACTGAAGTTCAAGCTCGGCTTCGACGACTCGCTCGACGTGGTCGGCATCCACCTCGTCGGCGGCCTCATCGGAACGCTGTACCTCGGCTTCTTCGCGATCGACACCGGCCTCTTCACCGGTGGCGGGCTCGGACAGCTCGCGGTGCAGGCCATCGCCGCCTTCGCCGTGCTGATCTACTCGTTCGTCATCGCCTGGGTGCTCGGCTTCGCGATCGAGAAGACGATCGGCTTCCGCGTGAAGAACGAGGACGAGATCGCCGGCATCGACACGGTGGTCCACGGCCACGAGGGGTACGCGCTCGAGAACGTCTGAGCGGTCCTGACTGCCTGAGGGCGGTGGGGTAGTGTGCCGGTGTGACAGACACCAGCCGCTTCCTCACCGCCCTCGGTCGTGTGCTGCGACCCCTGTTCACGAGCGGCTCGAAGCAACGGGCGGATGTCTCGACGCCGCGCCGCGCGCGAACGGCCACGGTGACGCCGGGGGAGGCCGAGGTCTCCCCGGGGCAGGCGGGCGACGACGCCACGATCGAGATCGACCCGCGACGACTGCGCACGGTTCGGCTCGCCTACACCCCTGAGCGCGACGGCGAGCCCGACCCGGGCGAGATCGTGTGGACCTGGGTGCCCTACGAGGAGCGCGACGGGCGCGGCAAGGACCGTCCCGTGGTGATCGTCGCGGCATCGAATGCGGGCGACTTCCTCGCGGTGCAGCTGACGAGCAAGGCCCACGACGGCGATCGCGATTTCGTGGCCCTGGGCGACGGCGCGTGGGACTCCGAGGGCCGCCCGAGCTGGGCGCGCATCGACCGGGTGTTCCGAGTGCGCGCCGGAGGGATGCGCCGTGAGGCGTCATCCCTCGATTCGCGGCGCTATTCCCTCGTTGCCGAGGCGCTCGCCGCTCGGTACGGCTGGGGCTGACGACGCCGGTCCTCCTGGGAGCCGGCGCGCTCGCGTCGTGCGGTGGCGCGTCGGTCAATGACGCGGCGGACGGTGCAGGCCGAAGGGCGAGCCCTGGTCGTCGCGGCACATGCGGAACTCGCCGAAGATCGCAGTCGAGGCCTCGTCGTCGCCCGGTGCCGATTCGACGGTGCCGCCGAGCCGTTCGACCGCGGCCGTCGCGGCGTCGAGGTCGTCGACCCTGAAGAAGACGTACGGCGCGGCACCCTGATCGTCGCCGTGCACGCCCGCCGGAACCCCCGCGCCGTCGATCACGTAGCCACCGCCGCCCGGCCCGGACTCGAAGGACCAGCCGAACAGCTTGCCGTAGAACGTGCGGGCGGTCATCGCGTCGGCCGCCCCGAACTCGATGAACGAGATCTCACCGGACATGGAATCCTCCTCGCGTCGATGCGGGCCAGATGGCGGTCACGCTAGACGCAGGATACGGAGGCCGCAATGGGGTTGACCGAGTGCGGCAACGAAGAACGCCCCCAGTGGAGTGGGGGCGTTCGTGGGCGATGCCGGGCTCGAACCGACGACCTCTTCCGTGTGAAGGAAGCGCGCTACCAGCTGCGCCAATCGCCCATGTGGGATTCGCAGTCACGTGCGGTGACCGCGGACTCGATACTAGCCGACTGGGCAGCGCGAATGCACATCGGCGTGGCGCGCTCGGGTGCGGGGATGCCGTGTCGTCGGCGTCGGTCGGCTCGACACGCCCGGGCTTCTCGGACCGAATCTGGGAATGATCGGGGGGAACGTGCCACGCGGTCGGCTCAGTTTGTGATTCGTTCACCCAATCCGTTAGAGTCTCTCTGCACGCAGAAATGCGGGCAACGCGGATGTGGCGCAGTGGTAGCGCATCACCTTGCCAAGGTGAGGGTCGCGAGTTCGAATCTCGTCATCCGCTCTGATCGGGAATGAGCGCAAGTTCATTCCTGTTCTTCTGGTGGTGAACCCATGCACGGTGGATTGGCCGAGAGGCGAGGCAGCGGCCTGCAAAGCCGTATACACGGGTTCGAATCCCGTATCCACCTCCAAGCTGCGATGACCATCGCGGCTCTGGGCGATTGGCGCAGCGGTAGCGCGCTTCCCTGACACGGAAGAGGTCACTGGTTCGATCCCAGTATCGCCCACCAACACGAAGCCCCGGCCGTCGGCCGGGGCTTCTTTCGTCTCCCGTGGGAGTTCGGCTTACGGCTGGAAGGCCTCAAGTACGAGCGGCGGATGGCTGATGCGGGTGCTGAACCACGACCATGAGGCGCCCGACGTCTGCTCGATCGCCGCCCACGTGTCCTGGCCGGGTTGCACGTTCCGCAGGATCACGGTGATCGTGCGGCGTCCGCTGAACGAGATCGAGCCTGCGGCATCCACGACGCCGCTGCCCGCGTACCCGGTCGGCGCGAACGCGGCCGTGCCGAAGGCCTCGACGGCGAACGTGAACACGTAGGTGCCGGGCCCCGTGGCGCCGTATGCGCCGGGGCTGAAGTGCACCGACACTGCGGGGTTGCGGGTCGGCGACTCGCGGCGGTCGAAGCCGGCGTACGGCGTCGCGGCATCCGTCTGGAGGATGGTCGGGCGGATGAGCGTGATGCCCGTGCGACCCTTGCCGACCGTGCGGATCGGGGAGAGCGCCTCGATCGCGGTCCAGAAGACGGGTCCGCCGACGAGGTCGCCGACGCGGTACTTCGCCACCCAGTCCTCGACAGAGACATCCGGCTCGAAGTCGCCGACGCTGACGATGCGGTCGTCGTAGGCATCACCGAACGGGGATTCCTTCTCAGTGTTCATGAGGGAAACTCTAGAACCAGCTCCGGGTGGACGCGTCAGGGCGCGCCCCGAGGCGGCCGCTGAACGCATGGCCGGGACATCCGATCGCCGTGTTCCGCTGAGTCGCCCACGCAGGGCGGGCGCCCGGCGCACCACTACAGTTGAAGGGTTCGTTTTCGAGAATCCAAGGAGTGGATCAAGGTGGCCGACGGCTTCGCGCTCTTCACCGACCGATCCGTTGTCGCGATGCGCGTCAACGGCGAGCTGAAGGACCTCGCGACGACGGTGACCGACGACGATTCCGTCGAGCCCGTGACGATCGACTCGCCCGACGGACTGAACATCCTGCGGCACTCCGCCGCGCACGTGCTCGCCCAGGCCGTTCAGACCATCAACCCCGAGGCCAAGCTCGGCATCGGCCCGCCCGTCACCGACGGCTTCTACTACGACTTCGACGTGGCTGAGGCGTTCACCCCCGAGTCGCTGAAGGCGCTCGACAAAGAGATGGCCCGCATCATCCGGTCGGGTCAGCGCTTCGTTCGGCGTGTCGTCACCGACGACGAGGCGCGCGCCGAGCTCGCGACCGAGCCCTACAAGCTCGAGCTCATCGGGCTGAAGGGCGCTGCCGGTCACGGCGAAGGCAGCGGCGACGACCACGAGTCGGTCGAGGTCGGTGCGGGCGAGCTCACGATCTACGACAACGTCGACCCGAAGACCGGCGAGACGGTCTGGAAGGACCTCTGCCGCGGACCCCACCTGCCGAACACCCGCATGATCGGCAACGGCTGGGCGCTCATGCGCCTCGCGGCCGCGTACTGGCGGGGCTCCGAGAAGAACCCGCAGCTGCAGCGCATCTACGGCACCGCGTGGGCCACGAAAGACGAGCTGCGCGCCTACCAGCACCGCCTCGAGGAGGCGGCGAAGCGCGACCACCGCAAGCTCGGGCGCGAACTCGACCTGTTCAGCTTCCCCGACGAGATCGGCTCGGGGCTCTCGGTGTGGCATCCGCGCGGCGGCGTCGTGCGCATGGAGATGGAACAGCACGCACGGCGACGCCATATCGCCGACGGGTACACCTATGTGTACACGCCGCACATCTCGAAAGAGGACCTCTTCCTCCAGTCCAACCATCTCGTCACCTACAAAGAGGGCATGTTCCCGCCGATCACGATGGACGAGGAGCGCGACGACGACGGCAACATCACGAAGCAGGGCCAGGACTACTACCTGAAGCCCATGAACTGCCCGATGCACATCCTCATCTACAAGGAGCGGGGGCGCAGCTACCGCGACCTGCCGATGCGACTCGCCGAGAACGGCACCGTGTACCGCAACGAACTCTCGGGCGCGCTGCACGGACTCACCCGGGTGCGCGGCTTCACGCAGGACGACTCGCACCTCTTCGTCACCCCCGACCAGCTCGAGGAGGAAGCGACCAAGGTCATCGACTTCGTCATCTCGATGCTGCGCGACTTCGGCCTCGAGGACTTCGAACTCGAGCTGTCGATGCGCGACGACGAGAGCGACAAGTGGATCGGCTCGGAGGAGTTCTGGGACTACTCCACGAACGCACTGCGCAACGTCGCCCGTGCGAGCGGCCTCAAGCTCACCGAGATGCCCGGTGAGGCCGCGTTCTACGGGCCGAAGATCGACCTCAAGACACGCGACGCGATCGGCCGCACCTGGCAGCTCTCGACCGTGCAGGTCGACCCGAACCTGCCCGAGCGATTCGACCTGGAGTTCACCGACCGAGACGGGCAGAAGAAGCGCCCCATCATGATCCACCGGGCGCTGTTCGGCTCGATCGAACGCTTCTTCGCGATCCTCCTCGAGCACTACGCGGGCGCGTTCCCGGTGTGGCTCGCGCCGGTGCAGGTCGTGGGCATCCCGGTCGCCGACGAGTACGTACCGTACCTCGGTGCGATCATCGAGCTCCTGCGGGGGTACGGGGTGCGTGCCGAACTCGACACGAGCGACGACCGCATGCAGAAGAAGATCCGCACGCACACCACCCAGAAGGTGCCGTTCCAACTCATCGCCGGTGAGCACGACCGCGCCGGCGAGACGGTCAGTTTCCGGTTCCGCGACGGTACGCAGGAGAACGGCGTGGCGATCGACGAGGCGGTCGCGCACATCCGGGCGGCGATCGACGAGCGGCGCCAGGTCACGACTCGCGACGACCTCTTCGCATGACGAGCTATCAGCCTGACGAGTTCGACGGGATCCCGACCGACATGGCGGCCGATCTGGCCGGCGTGCCCGACGCGTTCCAGCGACTGTGGACGCCGCACCGGCTCGTGTACATCCAGCACGGCCAGCAGCCCGACGAACACGCGTGCCCGTTCTGCAGGGCGCCCGAGATGGACGATGAGCAGTCGCTCATCGTCGCGCGAGGGCGCCACGCCTACGTGCTGCTCAACCTGTTCCCCTACAACAGCGGGCACCTGCTCGTCTGTCCGTACCGCCATGTCGCGACGTACGACGAGGCGACCGCCGAAGAAGTCGCCGAGATCGGCGAACTCACGCAGGTGGCGATGCGCGTCGTGAAGCAGGTGTCGCATTGTGACGGCTTCAACATCGGCATGAACCAGGGCCGCATCGCCGGCGCGGGCATTGCCGAGCACCTGCATCAGCACATCGTGCCGCGCTGGGCGCTCGACTCGAACTTCTTCCCGATCATCGCAGGAACGAAGGCGCTGCCCCGACTGCTCGGCGAGGTCCGCCAGGAGATCGCCCAGGCCTGGCCCGCCTGAACCGACCGACCGCGTCCGCTGGACGTGGTGTCCAATGCACCGCCGCACTGCCTCCATCGCGGCGCAGTGCGCACCATACCCGACGATTAGGATTGACACCATGACCGAAGCTTCCGTCCCCGCACCCGCCGCGACCTCGCAGACCGGTTCCAGCCGCGTCAAGCGCGGCCTCGCCGAGATGCTCAAGGGCGGCGTCATCATGGACGTCGTCACCGCCGAGCAGGCCCGCATCGCCGAAGATGCCGGCGCCGTCGCCGTGATGGCGCTCGAGCGCGTGCCCGCCGACATCCGCGCCCAGGGCGGTGTCGCCCGCATGAGCGACCCCGACCTCATCGAGGCGATCATCGCCGAGGTGTCGATCCCCGTCATGGCGAAGGCCCGCATCGGGCACTTCGTCGAGGCCCAGGTGCTGCAGGCGCTCGACGTCGACTACATCGACGAGTCCGAGGTGCTCTCGCCGGCCGACTACGTGAATCACATCGACAAGTGGGCATTCAACACGCCGTTCGTCTGCGGTGCGACCAACCTCGGCGAGGCACTGCGCCGCATCAACGAGGGCGCCGCGATGATCCGCTCGAAGGGCGAGGCCGGCACGGGCGACGTGTCCGAGGCGACCAAGCACATCCGCAAGATCACCTCCGAGATCAACGCGCTCAAGTCGATGACCCGTGACGAGCTGTACGTCGCGGCGAAGGAGCTGCAGGCCCCCTACGAACTCGTGCTCGAGGTGGCCGAGACCGGCAAGCTCCCCGTCGTGCTGTTCACCGCGGGCGGTGTCGCCACTCCCGCCGACGCCGCGATGATGATGCAGCTCGGCGCCGACGGCGTGTTCGTGGGTTCGGGCATCTTCAAGTCGGGCAACCCCGAGGCGCGCGCCGCGGCCGTCGTCAAGGCCACGACGTTCTACGACGACCCGTCGGTGATCGCCGAGGTCTCGCGCGGTCTCGGCGAGGCGATGGTGGGCATCAACGTCGGCGACCTGGCGGCGCCGCACCGCCTGGCCGAGCGCGGCTGGTGACGACGCTCCGCACCGAATCACTCGACGCGGGGGCGGCGGCTTCGGCCGGCCCCCGCGTCGGTGTTCTGGCACTGCAGGGAGACTTCCGGGAGCACGCGCACGTGCTCACGAAGCTCGGCGCGAGCGTGTCGCTGGTGCGCCGGCCCGCCGAACTCGACGCGATCGAAGGCCTCGTGATCCCCGGTGGCGAGTCGACCGTCATGGACAAGCTGTCGCGCGCGTACGGCCTGGCCGAGCCGCTGAAAGCCGCGATCACCGCGGGGCTCCCCGTGTACGGCACGTGCGCGGGCCTCATCATGCTCGCCGACAGCGTGCTCGACGCGATCGCCGGGCAGCAGTCGCTCGGCGGGCTCGACGTCGTGGTGCGCCGCAACGCCTTCGGCTCGCAGAACCAGTCGTTCGAGACCGACCTCGACGTGCCGGCGCTCGGCGACGCGCCCGTGCACGCCGTGTTCATCCGTGGCCCGGTCGTCGAGTCGGTCGGGCCGTCCGCCACTGCACTGGCGACGATCTCCGACGGCCGGGTCGTCGCAGTGGAGCAGGGCAACCTGCTCGGCACGAGCTTTCACCCTGAGATCAACGGGGAGTACCGCTTCCACAAGTATTTCCTCGCCAAGGTCCGGGCGGCGGCGACGACCGCGTAGCGAGGTCAGGGCGTACCCGGGGCCGATCAGCGGGATGGCCCCGGCGCGGCCGCGTGCGTCTTCCGATTGCCTTGCACGCATGACCACTCGACTTCCCAGCACGGGCGCGACCGAGTTCGCCGCCGACCCAAGCTCCACGTGTCGCAGCGACGAGGTCGTCGTCATCCACCGTCTCTTCCGCCGCCTGTTCGCGGAGGCGCCCGACCTGGTGCGGAAGGTCGCCTCCGGCGACACCGCGCACGCCCGGCACGTCGCCAAGCACCTGCGCGGCATCATCGCCCTCCTCCACGTGCACCACCGCACCGAAGACGAGTACTTCTGGGATGTGATGACCGAGCGCGCACCTTCCTGCGGACTGCACGTGGCACTGATGCGGCGCCAGCACGACGCCGTCTCAGATCGGCTCGACATCGCGGACGCGCTCGTCGACGGCTGGGCGCGCCGAGCCGATGACGCGAGTGCCGCGCGGCTCGCCGCAGAACTCGGCGAGATCGACCGGCTGCTCGTGGAGCATCTCGCCGACGAGGAGCGTGAGGCGTTCCCAGTGCTCGATGCGATCCTCTCCGACGCGGAGTGGGACGACATCCACAGGCATGCCCGACGCCACAAGCCGCCACTGCCGATCTTCGTGCTGCTCGGTCTCATGATCGACAGCGTTCCCGAGGCCGAGCGCGACGCCTGGTTCGACACCGAACTGCCCGCGCCGATCCGGGTCGCCTATCGCATGGTCGGCCGACGCCAGTACGAGCGAGCGATCCAGCGGCTCCGCACGGACCGGACTCGAGCCGTGACTCCCGCTACGGCGTGAGCGCTGCCCGAGTATCGTTGCTGGGATGACCAGCTGCATCGCCCTGCTGCGTGGCGTGAACGTCGGGGGAATCACGGTGAAGTCGGCCGAGCTGCGCGAACTCTTCGAGCGTCTCGGCTTCGGGGGAGTGCGCACCGTGCTCGCGAGCGGCAACGTCGCCTTCGAGACCGACGGCGGCGAGTCATCCGCCGCCCTGAAAGAGCGCATCGAACGTGCACTCGGCGAGCGCTTCGGGTACGACGCCTGGATCGTGCTCGTGACCCGGGCCGAACTCGAGCGGGCCGTCGAGGCATTCCCCTTCGATGCCGGCGACGTGCAGCGGCAGCCGTGGGTGATCTTCGCGTCCGATCCCGCGGTCGTCGACGAAATACTGCACGCCGCGGGCGAGGTCGATCCCGACGTCGACCCGATCGCGCCCGGCGAAGGGGTGCTCTACTGGAACCCGGTGAAGGGCACCACCGTCGACACCCCGTTCGCGAAGCTCATCGGCAAGGCGCGGTACAAACCCGTGACGACGAACCGCAACCTCCGCACGTTGCAGAAGATCCTCGGCTGAACACCTGCTCGCGGCATCCGCTCGTCGATCGCGGGCTCTCGCGCACGCTGGCCTAGAATGGTCTGTCGGCGGGCTCACCCCGCCGCGAAAGCGATTCAGGAGACGCATGTCCGGGCATTCCAAGTGGGCCACGACCAAGCACAAGAAGGCGGTCATCGACGCACGCCGAGCCAAGTCGTTCGCCAAGCTGATCAAGAACATCGAGGTCGCCGCCAAGATGGGCGGCGCCGACCTCTCGGGCAACCCGACCCTCGTCGACGCCGTGCAGAAGGCGAAGAAGACGTCGGTCCCGAACGACAACATCGACCGCGCCATCAAGCGGGGCGCGGGGCTCACCGGTGAGTCCATCGAGTACACCACCATCATGTACGAGGGCTACGGTCCCAACGGGGTGGCGCTGCTCATCGAGTGTCTGACCGACAACAAGAACCGCGCCGCAGCCGAGGTGCGCACGCTCATGAGCCGCAACGGCGGCACCATGGCCGACCCCGGTTCGGTGGCCTACAACTTCGCGCGCAAGGGCGTCATCGTGGTGCCGGCCGAGGGCACCACCGAAGATGACATCCTGGCTGCCGTGCTCGATGCCGGTGCCGAAGAGGTCACCGACGAAGGTGACACCTTCGAGGTCGTCACCGAGGCGTCCGACATGGTCGCGGCGCGCACTGCGCTGCAGGAAGCCGGCATCGACTACGACTCGGCCGACGCCGCGTTCGTGCCGAACCTCAAGGTCGAGATCGACGCCGAGACCGCCCGCAAGGTGTTCCGCCTCATCGATGCTCTCGAAGACAGCGATGACGTGCAGAACATCTACAGCAACTTCGACCTGACCCCCGAGGTGCAGGCCGAGCTCGAAGCCGAGGACTAGCCGATCGCCGTGCGTGTGCTCGGCATCGACCCCGGCCTGACGCGATGCGGCGTCGGGGTGGTCGACGTCGAGCCCGATCGCACCGCCAGGCTCGTCGATGTCGTCGTGCTGCGCTCGCCGGCCGACCTCGACACGCCGCGACGGCTCGCGCGTATCGCCGACGGTCTCGAGGCGATCCTCGAGGAGCATCGTCCGCAGGCGGTCGCGCTCGAGCGGGTCTTCGCCCGAAGCGATGTGTCGACGATCATGGGCACCGCCCAGATCTCGGGTGTCGCGATGCTGATCGCCGCTCGACGGGCGATTCCGGTCGCGCTGCACACTCCGAGCGAGGTGAAGGCCGCGATCACCGGGTACGGCCGTGCTGACAAGAAGCAGGTCGGCGCCATGGTCGCCCGCATCCTCGGACTCGAGGCGGTGCCGAAGCCCGCTGACGCGGCCGACGCGCTCGCGCTCGCGATCTGCCACGCCTGGCGAACCGGGGGAGCGGCGGGTGCCGCAATTCAGGATGCCTCGGCTCAGGCCGCGCCGTCGGGTCTGACTCCGGCACAGCGCGCGTGGCTCGCCGCGGAGCGTTCCGCGGCCGTGTCGGGGGGCGCCCGTAGGCTGAAGGAGTGATCTCCTCTCTTCGCGGCCGCGTGATCTCGGCGGGCGGCAACTCGATCGTGATCGACGTCGGCGGCGTGGGCTTTCACGTCAACACGACGCCTGCGCTCGCGCTCGCGAGCCGAGAAGGCAGCGAGGCGAGCGTGCACACGACGATGGTGGTGCGCGAAGACTCGCTCACCCTGTTCGGGTTCGGCACTCGTGACGAGCTCGACGTGTTCGACCTGCTGATCGGCGTCACCGGCGTCGGCCCGAAGTCGGCGCTCGGCGTGCTGTCGGCGCTCTCTCCCGAGCAGGTCGCCGAGGCCGTGCAGCGCGACGATGACGCGGTATTCCGCAAGGTCAGCGGCATCGGCCCCAAGACGGCGAAGCTCATCACCGTCTCGCTCGCGGGCAAGCTCGTCGCGCCTGCCGCGACCGCTCGACCCGCCGTTGCCGCGGGCGGCGCCGCCGACAGCGTGCTCGCGGCACTGACCGGCCTCGGCTGGGCCGAGCGCGTCGCCGCCGAAGCGGTCGAAGAGACGATGGCCGCTGCGTCCGACACCGAGGCGGCATCCGTCCCGACCCTGTTGCGCCTCACGCTGTCGCGGCTCGGGCCCGCGCAGCAGTCGGGGCGTTCACGATGAGCACGAGCGGCATGCAGGGTGGCGACGTCGACCTCACCGACCCGGTGCTCGCGTCAGAGGCCGAGCTCGCGTTCGAGGGGGCGCTGCGCCCGAAGAGCCTCGAGGAGTTCGTCGGGCAGACCCGTGTCCGCGGGCAGCTGCAGCTCCTGCTCACTGCGGCGATGCTGCAGCAGCGAACACCCGACCACATCCTGCTCGCCGGCCCGCCGGGTCTCGGCAAGACGACCCTCGCGATGATCGTGGCCTACGAGGGCGGCCGGCCGCTGCGCATGTCGAGTGGTCCGGCGATCCAGCACGCCGGCGACCTCGCAGCGATCCTGAGCTCGCTCGTGCCAGGCGAGGTGCTGTTCATCGACGAGATCCACCGCATGGCCCGCTCGGCCGAAGAGATGCTCTACCTCGCCATGGAGGACTTCCGCATCGACATCATGGTCGGCAAGGGCGCCGGCGCCACGTCGGTGCCACTCGACCTCGCGCCCTTCACGCTCGTGGGGGCGACGACCCGCGCCGGCCTCCTGCCGAATCCGCTGCGCGACAGGTTCGGGTTCACCGCGCACCTCGAGTTCTACGACGAGGCCGAACTCGAGCGGGTGCTCGAGCGTGCGGCGTCGATGCTCGGGCTCGACGTCGACCGAGAGGCGCTCGCCGAGATCGCCGGGCGCTGTCGAGGCACCCCGCGCATCGCCAACCGACTGCTGCGGCGAGTTCGCGACTACGCGCTCGTGCACGGCGGCCGCGCCGATCTCGGGGCGGTGCGCGCGGCGCTCGAGCTCTACGACGTCGATCCACTCGGTCTCGACCGGCTCGACCGGGCGGTGATGCAGATCATCCTCACCCGCTTCGGCGGCGGGCCCGTCGGCCTCAACACGCTCGCGGTGTCGGTCGGCGAAGAGGCCGAGACCATCGAGGCGGTGGTCGAGCCGTTCCTCGTGCGCATCGGGCTCATCACCCGGACGCCGCGGGGCCGTGTCGCGACGCCGTCGGCCTGGCGGCATTTCGGCCTTGCCGAACGTGCGCCCGGGGCGGCAGCGGCCCTTCCGATCGATGACCTATAATCCTTTGAGGCGACGCTCTCAGCGCCTCTGACTTCGTGCGCACAACGCACACCGGAAGGTAACTCCCCCTCATGACGTTCGATCCGTTCACTATCATCATGCTCGCCGTCCTGGCGGTGCTGATCTTCTTCATGTTCCGCAACTCGCGCAAGCGCAAGGCTGACGCAGAACAACTTCAGTCGAAGGTGCAGCCGGGTGCGAAGGTGATGACGAACTTCGGAGTGTTCGGCACGATCCTCTCGATCGACGACGAAGAGAACCAGGTGCTGCTCGAGACCTCGCCCGGCACGGTGCTCACCGTGCACCGGCAGACGGTCGCCCGCGTGGTCGAGCCGGTGGCGGCCGACGAGGCCCCCGAGTCGCTCGGCAGCGAGCCCGAGTTCGGCGAGCGCGTCGGCGACGAGCCCACCGAAGCCCCGTCGACGAGCGACGAGGCCCCCGACACCAAGAAGTCGGACGACTAGCACCCATCCCCGAGGCTCGGCCCGCGCACTGATGCGCGGGCTCCTGCAGAGAAAGCAGAAACGTGGCTGCACCATCGAAGCGGTCATCCCGGCCGACGCCAGTCCGCAAGGCATGGCGTTCCCTCACCTGGCTGGGTGTCATCATCGCGCTCCTGTTCGGCATCAACGCTGCCGGCGTCATCTGGGGCGGGGGCTCGTGGACTCCGAAGCTCGCGCTAGACCTCGAGGGCGGCACGCAGATCATCCTCGCGCCGAAGGTAGAGACCGGAGCTGACGTCTCGCAGGAGCAGCTCGACCAGGCCGTGTCGATCATCCGGCAGCGTGTCGATGCCTCGGGTGTCGCCGAGTCCGAGATCAACACCGAAGGCGACAACGTCGTCGTCCGCATCCCGGGTGAGCTCGACGACCAGACGCGCGACCGAATCGAGCAGTCCGCCAAGCTCGAGTTGCGTGCGGTGCTCCTCGCCGACGCGGCGACGAACACGGCGGTCAGCCCGACCGAGAGCCCGTCGCCCACCGACCCGGCCGAGGAGCTCGAGTCGACGCCGACCGTCGAGCCCACCGACGGCAGCGACCCGGCGTGGATCACCCCGGCCCTGCAGGACCAGTTCGACAACTTCGACTGCGCTGCACTCGACGACACCTCGACGAACGTCGCACCGGCCGATGAGCCACTGGTCACCTGTGACCGGGAGCGTGCGGCCAAGTACCTCCTCGGTCCGGTCGAGGCGAGCGGTGAGAACATCGTCGACGCCACGAACGGCATGGTGCAGACCCAGACCGGCGCATCCACCGGGCAGTGGGCGGTCAACATCGTGTTCGACGAGGAGGGCACCCAGGACTTCACCGAAGTCAGCACCCGGCTCTTCGGACTGCAAGGACAGACGCCCCGCGACCAGTTCGCCTTCGTGCTCGACGGTGCCGTGCTCACCGCGCCGTCGATGAACGCGGCCATCACCGACGGTCGGCCGCAGATCACCGGCCAGTTCACGCAGGAGACCTCGAAGGCCTTGGCCGACCAGCTGAAGTTCGGCGCGCTGCCGATCAGCTTCACGGTGCAGTCCTCCGACACGATCTCTCCGACCCTCGGCACGTCGCAGCTGCAGTCCGGCCTCATCGCCGGCCTCATCGGCCTCATCCTCGTCGTGATCTACACGATCTTCCAATACCGGGCCCTCGCATCGGTCACGATCGCGTCGCTGGTGATCGCGGGCATCATCACGTACCTGATGATCACGATCCTGTCGTGGCGAGAGGGCTACCGCCTCTCACTCGCGGGCATCGCGGGCCTCATCGTCGCCATCGGCTTCACCGCCGACTCGTTCATCATCTACTTCGAACGCGTCCGCGACGAGCTCCGAGACGGCCGTCAGCTCGTCAGCGCCGTCGAGGCCGGCTGGAAGCGAGCCTTCCGCACGGTGCTCGCATCGAAGGCCACGAACCTGCTCGCGGCGATCGTGCTCTTCGTCCTCGCGGTCGGCAGTGTCAAGGGCTTCGCCTACACGCTCGGCCTCACCACGATCATCGACGTGGTCGTCGTGATCCTGTTCACCCACCCGATGCTGCAGCTGCTTGCGCAGACGAAGTTCTTCTCGAGTGGAAACCCGTGGTCGGGCCTCGACCCCGAGGCGCTCGGCGCGGTGTACCGGGGGCGTGCGGAGTTCCGCAAGCCTGCCGCGGTGACGGCGAAGAAGGCCGCGTCCAGCGCGAAAGAGGCGCAGCGGCGCCAGACCATCGCCGAACGCAAGGCGGCCGCGATGGTCGGTGCGGGCGATACCTCGAACGACGGGAAGGACTCCTGATGGCCAAGGCCAACCGTCTCACGACCTTCGGCAACGACCTCTACACGGGCAAGCGCTCCTTCAACTTCGTCGGCGGACGCAAGAAGTGGTACACGATCGTGGCCGTGCTGCTGCTGCTTTCGGTACTCGTGCCGATCCTCCGCGGGGTCAACTTCAGCATCGAGTTCCGCGGGGGCTCGCAATTCCAGATCGCGGGCGTCGAGAACGCTGAGGAACAGCCGGCGATCGACGCCGTGGAATCCGTCGTGCCCGACGCAACCGCGCATGTGACGATCGTCGGCAGCGATGGCATCCGGGTCCAGACCGACCAGCTCGAACAGGCAGACTCGCGCGCGGTCACAACTGCCCTCGCCGAAGCGTACGGCGTGCCCGAATCCGAGGTCACGTCGTCGTTCATCGGCCCGAGCTGGGGTGCCGACGTCACTCGCCAGGCACTCGTCGGCCTCGTGGCGTTCATGCTGCTGGCCGCCGTCATCATGGCGCTCTACTTCCGCACATGGAAGATGTCGCTCGCGGCGATCCTGGCCCTGATCGCCGACCTCGTCGCCACGGTGGGCATCTACGCGGCGTTGGGTCTCGAGATCAGCCCCGCCGCCACCATCGGCATCCTGACGATCCTCGCCTACTCGCTGTACGACACCGTGGTGGTGTTCGACAAGATCCGAGAGAATACCGCGGAAGACGGGCAGGAGTCGCGGCGCACGTTCGCCGAGTCGGTGAACCTCGCGGTGAACCAGACGCTCGTACGCTCGATCAACACCAGCGTCGTCGCCGCGCTGCCGGTCGCGGCGATCCTCTTCCTCGGCGCAGGCGTGCTCGGAGCCGACACACTCCGTGACATCTCGCTCGCGCTGCTGATCGGCATCCTCGTCGGCACTTGGTCGACGGTGTTCCTCGCGGCCCCGCTCTACTCGCAGCTGCGTGAGGGCGAGCCCGAGATCCGCCGGCATGACCAGAAGGTGCTGAAGGAGCGCGAGCGGGCGGGCGCGCCCTCGGCCGAGGTGCTGCCCACCGCGTGATGTTCGCGACCGGCGTGCGCCCTCAGGCGCACCACACCTCAAGGAACGGTGATAATTGAGGTCTGGAGGTGCTGACGCGTGACCGAAGCCGGAGTCAATTCGACTGCTTCGCTGCGCCGTCTCGTACCGCGTATCTTCTCGAAAGCGCAGCCGACCGGCGCGGTCGACACCCTCATGCGAACGGTTCGGATGCACCATCCGAAGGTCGACCTGTCGCTCATCGAGCGGGCCTACACCGTCGCCGAGCGGGCCCACGAGGGGCAGAAGCGCAAGAGCGGTGAGCCCTACATCACCCATCCGGTCGCCGTCGCCCAGATCCTCGCCGACCTCGGCATCGGGTCGAAGACCGTCGCGGCAGCGCTGCTGCACGACACCGTCGAAGACACCGCATACACGCTCGACCAGGTGCGGGCCGACTTCGGCGACGAGATCGCGATGCTCGTCGATGGCGTCACGAAGCTCGACAAGGTCAAGTACGGTGACTCGACGCAGGCCGAGACCGTCCGCAAGATGATCGTCGCGATGTCGAAAGACATCCGCGTGCTCATCATCAAGCTCGCCGACCGGTTGCACAACGCGCGCACATGGGGATTCGTGCCGGCCGAGTCAGCGACGCGCAAGGCGACCGAGACGCTCGAGATCTACGCGCCGCTCGCACACCGCCTGGGCATCCAGGCCATCAAGTGGGAGCTCGAGGACCTCTCGTTCGCGGTGCTCTACCCGAAGCTCTACGCCGAGATCGAGAGCCTCGTGAAGCAGCGCACGCCGCAGCGCGAGGAGTTCGTGCAGAACGTGATCGATCTCATCAACGACGACCTGAAGGCCGCGAAGATCCGCGGCCGGGTGGTCGGCCGGCCGAAGCAGTACTACTCGATCTATCAGAAGATGATCGTGCGCGGCCGCGACTTCGACGAGATCTACGACCTCGTCGGAATTCGCGTGCTCGTGAACTCGGTGCGCGACTGCTATGCCGTGCTCGGCGCGATCCATGCCCGATGGACGCCGCTGCCGGGGCGATTCAAGGACTACATCGCGACCCCGAAGTTCAACCTCTACCAGTCGCTGCACACCACGGTGCTCGGCCCGAAGGGGCGTGCGGTCGAGATCCAGATCCGAACCCACGACATGCACCAGCGGGCCGAGTACGGTGTCGCAGCGCACTGGAAGTACAAGGAGCAGACGACCGGTCGTTCCGCGGGCGGCCCGGCCATGCAGAACGAAACCGACATGGCGTGGCTCGCGCACATCTCCGACTGGCAGGCCGAGACCGCCGACCCCGGCGAGTTCCTCGATTCACTGCGCTTCGAGATCGGCGCGAAAGAGGTGTACGTCTTCACGCCGAAGGGCCGTGTGATCGGCCTTCCGTCGGGCGCGACACCAGTCGACTTCGCCTACGCCGTGCACACCGAGGTCGGCCACCGCACGATGGGCGCGAAGGTCAACGGACGTCTGGTCCCGCTCGAGAGCGAGCTCACCAGCGGCGATGTCGTCGAGGTGTTCACCTCGAAGAACCCCGACTCCGGACCGAGCCAGGACTGGTTGGGCTTCGTGAAGAGCCCGCGTGCACGCAACAAGATCCGGCAATGGTTCACGAAGGAGCGCCGCGACGAGGCGATCGAGCAGGGCCGCGATGCCATCGCTCGCGCGATGAGAAAGCAGAACCTGCCACTGCAGAAGCTCATGAGCCAGGACTCGTTCGCCGAGGTCGCGGCGCAACTGCGATACGACGACGTCTCGTCGCTCTACGCCGCCGTCGGCGAAGGCCATGTCTCCACCCAGTCGGTGCTCGAGAAGGTCGTCGCGCTCGTTCGCGACATCGATGAGGGCGATGAGCCCGATCTTCCCATCCCCGTACGGTCGCGGCCACTCCCACGTCACTCCGACTCGGGAGTGCTCGTGCGCGGGGCGCCCGACATCCTCGTGAAGCTGGCCCGATGCTGTACTCCGGTGCCCGGTGACGAGATCGTCGGATTCATCACGCGCGGGGCGGGCGTGTCGGTGCATCAGGCGAGCTGCCACAACGTGCAGTCGCTGATGCGTGAACCTGAACGCATCATCGACGTCGAGTGGGCGCCGAGCTCGAAGAGCGTGTTCCTCGTGCAGATCCAGATCGAGGCGCTCGACCGCGCCGGATTGCTCTCGGACGTCACCCGCGTGCTGTCGGAGCACCACGTGAACATCCTCTCGGCCAACGTCTCGACATCGACCGACCGGCTGGCGCTCAGCCGCTTCGTGTTCGAGATGGGTGATACGACGCATCTCGATCGCGTGCTGAACGCGGTGCGGCGAATCGACGCGGTCTACGACGTCTACCGCGTCAGCGACGGCTGAGTCGAGCCCACCGGGGTCGATGACGCGGTCTCGACGGCGTGGTCGAGGCGCACCAACGCCCGGGCGCGGTGCGGCATGCGCTGCGCCCGCGCGAGCCGTTCGCGGATCTGGCTTTCGAGACGCGGGCGCGGTGCGAGCAGCCGTGCCACGATGCCCACCGAATCGGCATCCGGCAGCGAGGTCTCGCGCAGCAGGTCGAACGCGGTGCGGGCCGGCGTCGTGCAGCTCACCCCGCCGAGCTCGGCCACCTCGTCATCGGTGAGCACGACCTCGCGAATCGTGATGCGCCGATCGGCGATCGCTGCGATGCGCGAGCGATGCGGTACGCAGAACTGCGCGGTGCGAGGTGCAGTGTCGAGTGCGTCGTACACCCAGGCTGCCGAGAGTCGCTCGATGATGAGCGAACGCGACACACGCAGTGCGACGACGGCCGCACGCAGGCTCGGGAGGTCGGGTTCATCGATCGGAGCCCACCCCTCGTCGATCGCGAAGAGATCGCCGTCGATGCGCGCGGCGCAGAGCTCGGCGAGCGGAAGGTCATCGGTGCCGAGCACCGCAGGAAGCCTGGCCATGACCCCATGGTGGGGCATCCGCTCGCCGATCGGCGCGTCGAACGACGACCTGTGGAGAACGCGGCGTGACCCGCGATCGTTGCGGGGGAGTGCCCGAGCGTCAGCCGCCGACGGCCTTGAGCCACGCGCGGCGCGCCTCGAGCGCTTCACGAGCGGATGCCGCGGCGCGGGCGTCGCCGGAGGCCTCGGCCGCAGCGAGTTCGGACTCGAGCTTCTCGATCGCCTCGTTGAGCTGCCCGAGCATGCCCTCGGAGCGCGCCTTCTTCTCGGGGTCTTCGCGCTGCCAGTGCTCGTCTTCGAGCGAACGAACGTGGGTCTCGATCTTGCGCAGGCGGTCTTCGACGACGCGGATCTGATCACGAGGGACCTTGCCGATCTCGTCCCACTTGCGCTGGATTCGGTTCAGTCCGGCGCGAGCCTGCTTGGGCTCGGTCTCGGTGAGCAGTGGCTCGGCCTCGGCGAGGAGCGCCAGCTTCTCGTCGAGGTTGGCGCGGTAGGCCTCGTCCTCCTGCGCGTCGATCTCGGCCTTGGCGTTGAAGAGCACGTCGCCGGCGGCCTTGAACCGGGCCCAGAGCTGGTCGTCGAGCTTCTTGCCGGCGCGGCCCGCCTGCTTCCACTCGTCGAGCAGGTTGCGGTAGTCGCCCACCGCGTCGGCTCCACGCGGAGCGAGTGCCTCGGCACGCTCGATGAGCGCCTGCTTGCGCGTGCGGACGTCGCGGTGCGACGCATCGAGCTCGGCGAAGAACGCCTTGCGGTGCGTCTCGATCGTCGAGCGAGCGGCACGGAACCGCTTCCACAGCTCGTTGGCCTCGTTCTTCGGAAGGCGCGGACCGTCTTGCTGGTGGCGCTGCCAGCTCGCGAACACGGCGTCGAGCTCGGCCGTGGCCTGCTTCCACTGCGTCTTCGCCGGATCTTGCGCGGCGAGCGCCTCGGCCTGCTCGACGATGCGCGTGCGCTCGGCGATGGCCTCCGCGAGCGCGGCCTTGGCCTCGGCCTGCTGCTGCTCGGTGAGCTCCTTGGTGGTGCCGGAGAGTGCCTCGAGGCGGCGAGCGAGCGACTCGAGGTCGCCGACGGCGTGCGCATTGGCGACCGATTCACGCAGGGACGCGAGGGCCTTCGCGACGTCGGCGGCGGGAGCCCCGCGCTTCACGCGCTGCTCGAGCAGGGTGACCTGGCCGGCGAGGTCGGCGTACTTGCGCTCGAAGTACGCGAGGGCCTCTTCGGCCGTCGCGTCGGGGTACTGACCGACCTCCCGCTCGCCGTCGCTCGTTCGCACGAAGACGGTGCCCGTCTCGTCGACGCGGCCCCACGGTTGCTGATCTGATTCGGTCACGGCCTCACCCTGTCGTAGGTCGGATGCCGCGCGAGGCGGCAGGTGGCATCAAGCCTATTGCACGGTCGAAGCGTGCTGCCGGTCGTCTACTCGACGGTGAACGAGGTGATCGTCACGGGCACGCTCGGGGGTCCGTCGGGTGCTCCGTCGGCCGGGCCCGCATCGGTCACCCCGGCGCGCAGCTCGTCGAGACCGCTCGTGACGTGTCCGATGACGGTGTAGCCGCCGGCGCTGTCGGCGGGCAGCGTCGTGTCGGCGTAGACGATGAAGAACTGGCTGCCCTGGCTGTCTGCGTTGAGCGGCTGGCGGGCCATCGCGACCGTTCCGGCCGGGTAGACGCCGTCGGCAGGGGCGTTCTCGATCGGACCGTAGCTGAAGCCGGGACCGCCCGAGCCGTCGCCGTTCGGATCGCCGCACTGCAGCACCCAGATGCTGTCCTTCGTGAGACGGTGGCAGCTGAGGCCGTCGTAGAACCCCTCCTGCACGAGGCTGATCGTGCTGGAGACGGCCTGCGGCGCCGCGGCGCCGTCGAGTTCGATTCCGAGCGCGATGTCGTTGACCGTGAGTGCACCCGACCAGGTGCGACCCTCGGCGAGGTCGGGCGACGGCACGTCGGCGGCTTCGGGCGTGGGGGTCGGGGTCGCCGACGACGCGGGCTCGGGGCTGCCCGGCCCGCCGTTGAAGAAGAACAGCTGCGCGCCGACGGCGAGCGCGAGCACGATGACGAGTGCGATGCTCGCGATGACGTTGTCTCGGGTGCGGCGGCGCTTCTTGCCGGCGTGCACCTGCTGGCGGGCCTGATAGGTACGAAGCCGTGCTCGTTCCTCGCGCGCCTGTCGGTCGTTCGTTGCCACGCTGCTCCTTCTCGGGGGTTCTGCGTGCCGACTCTACGCAAGCCCGTGGGTGCGCACCAATCGCCGCACCGCGCGGCGTCGCGGGCGGGGATGGTGTCGGATGCCGCAGCTACGCTTGGCGCATGGTGGAAACGAGTCCGGGGCTGCGCTCAGGCGCGACCCCGCTCGCGGTGCGCATGCGTCCGACGAGTCTCGGCGAGGTCGCCGGGCAGCGGCATCTGCTCACCCCAGGGTCGCCGCTCGTCGCGCTCGCGGGAGACCGTACCGGCGAGTCCGGGTCGGTCTCGGTCATCCTGTGGGGCCCGCCCGGCACAGGCAAGACCACGCTCGCCCAGGCGATCGCCAGGTCGTCGGGCCGCAAGTTCGTCGAGCTCTCGGCCGTCACCGCGGGGGTCCGCGACGTGCGCCAGGTCATGGAGGAGGCGCGCGCCAGTCGCGACCTGTACGGCGTCTCCACGGTGTTGTTCCTCGATGAGATCCACCGGTTCACGAAGGCCCAGCAGGACGCCTTGCTGCCGGGCGTCGAGAACGGCTGGGTCATCCTCGTCGCGGCGACCACCGAGAACCCCTCGTTCTCGGTCATCTCCCCGCTCCTGTCCCGTTCCCTGCTGCTCACGCTCGAGCTGCTCACCGACGACGATCTCGGCACGCTCGTCGACCGCGCCGTCGGCGACACGAGGGGGTTGGGGGGCAGAGTCGAGCTCGAGCCCGACGCACGGGCCGCCATCATCAGGCTCGCCTCGGGCGACGCCCGACGCGCGCTCACCGCACTCGAGGCAGCATCCGTCGCGGCCGCGCAATCGACGGCCGCAGCAGATCCGGCCGGCGAGGCCGAGCCGATCGCACCCGAAGGTGAGGGCGGTGAGTCCGGCGCACCGGTGAAGCCCGTCATCACGGCCGACATCGTGGCGCGCGCCGTCGACCGCGCCCTCTTGCGCTACGACCGCAACGGCGACGAGCACTACGACGTCATCAGTGCCTTCATCAAGTCGGTGCGAGGGAGCGACGTCGACGCAGCACTGCACTACCTCGCCCGCATGATCGAGGCAGGTGAGGATCCGCGCTTCATCGCCCGGCGCATCATCGTGCTCGCCTCCGAAGACATCGGCCTCGCCGATCCGGCCGCCCTGGGCGTCGCGGTCGCGGCTGCCGATGCCGTGCAGTACATCGGCATGCCCGAGGGTCGCATCCCGCTCGCGCAGGCGGTCGTGCATCTCGCGACGGCTCCCAAGTCGAACGCCGCCTACGTCGGCATCGACCGCGCGATCGCCGACGTGCGCGAGGGCAAGGCGGGCCGAGTGCCGAAGCACCTGCGCGATGCCCACTACCCGGGCGCCAAGCGGCTCGGCCACGGCAAGGGCTACCGCTACCCGCACGACGACGCGATCGGCGTCGTCGCGCAGGAGTACCTGCCCGAGTCCCTGCGTGGTGCCGTGTACTACGAACCCACCGAGCACGGGAACGAGCGCGAGGTGTCGGCGAGGCTCGCGAAGCTGCGACGCATCGTGCGCGGCGGGGCCTGACCGTCACCGCCGGCCGAACCGAAACTCATCCGTCTGGGCGCGTGGTAGTATTTCCGTTGGCCTGAAACCTGATTCTCGAGCGCGGCTGCGAGAGAGTCACCGGCGAATGGGTGCGATCTGTAGCCGATCCGCCCTTGGCGAATCCCTCTGACACAGACTTCCGGTGCGCGATCGCGCCGTGAGTACATTTGAGATTCTTCCGAAAGGACATTCGTGTCGAACCAGTCACGCAGCAAGACCCGCCTCTCCCGTGCGCTCGGCGTCGCCCTCACCCCGAAGGCCGCCCGCTACATGGAGAAGCGCCCCTACGCTCCCGGTGAGCACGGGCGTACCAAGCGCAAGCAGGACAGCGACTACGCCGTGCGTCTGCGCGAGAAGCAGCGCCTCCGCGCCCAGTACGGCATCCGCGAGAAGCAGCTCAAGATCGCCTACGTCGAGGCCAAGCGCACCGCCGGCCAGACCGGTGAGAACCTCGTCGAACTGCTCGAGATGCGTCTCGACGCCCTCGTGCTGCGCGCCGGCTTCGCCCGCACCATCACGCAGGCCCGCCAGTTCGTCGTGCACCGCCACATCCTCGTCGACGGCCAGCTCGTCGACCGCCCGTCGTTCCGGGTGAAGCCGGGCCAGCTCGTGCACGTCAAGGCGCGCAGCGAGGGCACCGAGCCCTTCCAGGTCGCCGCTGCCGGCGGTCACGTCGACGTGCTCCCCAAGGTTCCGGGCTACCTCGAGGTCGAACTCGACAAGCTCCAGGCGCGGCTCATCCGTCGCCCGAAGCGCGCCGAGGTCCCCGTGACCTGCGAGGTCCAGCTCGTCGTCGAGTACTACGCCGCTCGCTGACGCACGAGGCGTTCGAACAGGGGTCGCGGGGTTTCCCGCGGCCCCTGTTGCGTCTTCGGCGGGCGCCCGTCGCGCGCCACTAGACTGTTCCGAGCGTGCCGAGCGCACCGCATCGGCGAGAGATCGAGCAGGGAGCACCTCGTGAAGAGCATTCTGTGGTTCACCGTCGGCGTGGCGGCCGGATTCGTCGTCGCGCACCAGGTCAACCAGACCAAGCAGGGCCGCGACTTCTTCTCGTCGGTCGATGCGAAGGCTCGCGCGTTCGGCCAGGCCATCGCCGAGGGCTACCACGAGCGTGACGCCGAGCTCCGCGGCGACGCGGCTCCCGCGAACTGACCACTCGAAACGATTTCGACGGCCCGGATGTCCCGGGCGAAACCCAGAACGGAACCATGCAGACTGCCGACATCCGCCAGCGTTGGCTGGACTTCTTCGCCGAGCGCGGGCACGCTGTGGTCCCCTCGGCATCGCTCGTCTCGGACGACCCGACCCTGTTGTTCACGGTCGCCGGCATGGTGCCGTTCGTCCCGTACCTCACGGGTCTCGTTCCAGCGCCGTACCCGCGCGCGACGAGCGTGCAGAAGTGCATCCGCACGAACGACATCGAAGAGGTCGGCAAGACCCCGAGGCACGGCACCTTCTTCCAGATGAGCGGTAACTTCTCGTTCGGCGACTACTTCAAGGAGGGCGCCATCTCGATGGCGTGGGAGCTGCTCACCACGCCCGAGGCCGACGGCGGCTACGGGTTCGAGCCGAGCGATCTCTGGGTCACCGTCTACGAAGACGACGACGAGGCGATCGAAATCTGGAAGCGCGTCGCCGGGTTGCCCGAGGAACGCATCCAGAGGCTCGGCAAGGACACGAACTACTGGCACACCGGGCAGCCCGGGCCGGCGGGCCCCTGTTCCGAGATCTTCTTCGACCGCGGCCCCGAGTACGGCGTCGACGGCGGTCCGGCGACCGATGACGACCGGTACGTCGAGATCTGGAACCTCGTGTTCATGCAGTACCTCATCGACGACGTGGTGTCGAAGACCGACTTCCGCATCGTCAAGGACCTGCCGAAGAAGAACATCGACACCGGCATGGGGCTCGAGCGCGTCGCCTTCATCAAGCAGGGCGTCGACAACATGTACGAGATCGACCAGGTTCGACCCGTGCTCGACCGCGCGGCCGAGCTCTCGGGCCGCACCTACGGTGCGAATCACGATGACGACGTGCGCATGCGCGTCATCGCCGACCACGTCCGCTCCGCGCTCATGCTCATGAGCGACGGCGTGAGCCCGTCGAACGAGGGGCGTGGCTACATCCTGCGTCGACTGCTGCGTCGCAGCATCCGGGCGATGCGCCTGCTCGGCGTCGAGAGCCCGACGTTCCGCGAGCTGTTCGCGGCGTCCCGCGACGCGATGAAGTCGGCGTACCCCGAGGTCGCGAGCGACTATGCCCACATCGAGCAGCTCGCCCTCGGCGAGGAGGAGACGTTCCTGCGCACCCTGGCGGCCGGAACCTCGATCCTCGACGTCGCGGTCGCCGAGACCAAGCAGTCCGGGCGTGCTGAGCTCGCCGGCGACACCGCGTTCCTCCTGCACGACACCTACGGCTTCCCGATCGAGATCACGCTCGAGATGGCCGACGAGGCCGGTCTCACCGTCGACCGCAGGGCGTTCGACAGCCTCATGACCGAGCAGCGCACGCGCGCGAAGGCCGACGCGAAGTCGAAGAAGAAGGTGCTCGCCGACCTCTCGGTGTACGCCGAGTTCCGTGCCAAGGGCGAGACGATCTTCACGGGCTACTCCGAACTGGCGACCGAGTCGGGTGTGCTCGGCATCCTCGTCGCCGGCGCTCCGGCGAACCGTGCCGTCGCGGGTCAGACCGCCGAGGTCATCCTCGCCGAGACCTCGCTCTACGCGGAGTCCGGCGGACAGGCGCCCGACCAGGGCCGCATCGTCGGTGACGGGTTCGAGCTCGAGGTGCTCGACGTGCAGAAGCCCGTGAAGGGCCTGATCAGCCACACGGTGAAGGTGACCTCCGGCGAGGTCGGCGTGGGCGCACGTGCCACCAGCCTCGTCGACGAGGGGTACCGACGCGGCGCGACCCAGGCGCACTCGGGCACCCACATCGTGCACGCGGCGTTGCGCCAGGTGCTGGGCCCGAACGCACACCAGTCGGGTTCGTTCAACAAGGCGGGCTACCTCCGTCTCGACTACGGCTGGAACTCCGCGCTCTCGGCCGCCACGCGCAGCGAGATCGAGGAGATCTCGAACTCGGCGGTGCGCGACAACCTGCAGGTCGTCACCCGTGAGATGCCGCTCGACGAGGCGAAGTCGCTCGGTGCGATGGCGCTGTTCGGCGAGAAGTACGGCGACGTGGTGCGCGTCGTCGACATCGGCGGACCCTGGTCCCGTGAGCTCTGCGCGGGCACCCACGTGTCGACGAGCGCCGAGATCGGAATGATCAATATCGTCGGCGAGTCGTCGGTCGGCGCATCCAACCGCCGCGTCGAGTCGCTCGTCGGCCTCGAGGCGTTCCAGCGGTTCGCGGCCGAACGCGCACTCGTTTCGGAGCTCACCGCGACGCTGAAGACCCGTCCTGACCTGCTCGTCGACCGCGTCGGCGAACTCGTGACCAACCTGAAGTCCGCCGAGAAGCGCATCCAGGCATTCGAGGCGAAGGCACTGAACGACCGGGTGCCCGAACTCGCGGCGAAGGCCGCGCGCGTCGGCGACGTGCTGCTCGTGGCCGAGTCGCTCGGCTCGCTCGGCTCGGGCGACGAGCTGCGCTCGCTCGCCCTGTCGGTCCGGGCGAAGCTCGGTGATGCGGCATCCGTCGTCGCACTCGCCGGGGAGGTCGGAGGCAAGCCGCTCACCATCGTGGCGACCTCGCCAGCGGCGCGCGACGCCGGCGCGAACGCCGGTGCGCTCGCGAAGACGGCGGCTGGTGTGCTGGGCGGCGGTGGCGGCGGCAAGCCCGACCTCGCGCAGGGCGGCGGCAGCGACGTGTCCGCGATCCCCGCGGCGCTCGCGGCGGTGCGCGCCGGCCTCGCCGGATAGCGGCGCATGCGTTCCGGAGCCAGGCTCGGCATCGACGTCGGTCGTGCCCGAATCGGCGTGTCACGCTGTGACGCCGGCGGACTCCTCGCGGTGCCCGTCGAGACGGTACCCAGATCGACAGACGGTGACGACGATGTGCGGCGCATCCTCGAACTCGCCTACGAGTTCGAGGCGATCGAGCTCGTCGTGGGCAATCCGCTGTCGCTCTCTGGGGCGGAGACACCGTCGACCGACGACGCGACCGCGTTCGCGAAGCGGCTTGCCGCGGCCGGCGCCACGGTGCGGCTCGTCGACGAGCGGCTCTCGACGGTGAGCGCCCAGCAGGCGCTTCGGGCGACGGGGAAGTCGAGCCGCAAGCAGCGTCCCATCATCGACCAAGTTGCAGCCGTTATCATTCTGCAACACGCCATCGACGCCGAGCGCGCCTCGGGGAACCCGCCCGGTCGCTCCGTCGATACCGATGAAGGGCAATTCCCCCTGTGACACAGCTCCCCCCAGAGCGCAACGGCACCGATCCGGCGACCGACTGGCACGCCCTGCTCGCCGGTGACGATTCGCGTCCGGTCGGCGATCGAACCGCCGCGCGGCCCGAGCAGGCACCGCCCGCGGCTGCCCGCGACGCGGGCCAGCCGATGACACGCCGCGAGGCCAGGGAGGCCGAACAGCGGCGTGCCGCAGCGATCGAGGCCGAGGAGCGGCACGCCGCCGCCATCGCAGCGGCGGAGGCCGCAACGGCGGCGGTGACGGCGGTGCCGTCGCAACCTGCCGGGTTCGACACGCTTGGGGCCCCGTCGCGCAGTGAGCGCCGCGCCGAGATCTCGGATCCGCATGAACCCGGGCGACCCCGACGACGCGGGGCGTGGGGCTGCCTGATCGGCCTCGTCGTGGTGATCGCGCTCGGCGTGGGCGCATTCTTCTTCCTGCAGGGCCCGATCACCGCGCTGGTCGACCGGTTCCAGCCCGCCGAGGACTTCGAGGGCACGGGGACGGGTGAGGTCGTGTTCATGATCCACGAGGGCGACACCGGCACTTCGATCGCCGACAACCTCGCCTCCGAAGACATCGTCGCGAGCGCCCAGGCATTCACCGAGGCCCTGGCCGAAGCCGACCCGACCCCGATCTTCTATCCCGGGGCCTACCTGATGGCCGAGCAGATGAGCGCGCAATCCGCGCTCGACGCCCTCCTCGACCCGGCGAACAAGCTCGAGAACACCTTCGTGATCCAAGAGGGCATGTGGGCGAAGAACGCCCTCGCAGAGGCCGCAGCCGTCACCGGCCTGCCGATCGAGGAGCTCGAGGCCGCGGCCGCCGACGTGACGACGCTGGGTCTTCCGGCGGAGGCGACCGGCGTCGAGGGTTTCCTGTTCCCGGCGACCTACACCGTCGACCCCGACATCACCGCACCCGCCCTCGTGAAGATGCTCGTCGACCGCTCGTTCGAAGCGCTCGATGCCGCGGGCGTCGCGCCCGAAGACCGCTGGCGAACGGTGGTCAAGGCCTCGCTCATCGAGCGTGAGGCGGGGCTGCGCGACGACTACTACAAGGTCTCGCGAGTGATCGACAATCGCCTGAATCCCGAACTGTTCGACAGCGGACTGTTGCAGTTCGACTCGACGGTGCACTATGGGCTCGGCGACGACTCGGTCGTCACGACGACCGATGCGCAGCGTGCCGATCCGGCGAACGCGTACAACACCTACGTGCATCCCGGCATGCCGCCCGGTCCGATCGGCAATCCGGGCGATCTCGCGATCGATGCCGCCCTGCATCCGGCCGACGGCTCGTGGCTGTACTTCGTGACGGTCAACCTCGACACCGGCGAGACGGTGTTCTCGGCGACCATCGACGAGCACGATGCGGCCGTCGAGCTGTTCCTCGCCTGGCTCGCCGACCACCCCGAGTACGGAGGCTGACACATGCGACGACTCGCGGTGCTCGGGTCGCCCATCGGGCATTCGCGCAGCCCCGCCCTGCATCGCGCGGCGTACGCCCGTCTCGGGCTCGACTGGGAGTACCACGCGATCGAGATGGACGGCTCCCGCCTCGGCGGTTTCATCGACGGGCTGGATGCCTCGTGGCGTGGCCTGTCGCTCACGATGCCGTTGAAGCAGGACGTGCTGCCGATGCTCGACCACGTCGACGAGGTCGCGCAGTTCACGGGTGCGGCGAACACCGTGGTGTTCGACGGCGGGTCGCGGCGCGGCTTCAACACCGACATCGGCGGCATCGTGCGAACGCTCGCGGAATCCGACGTGCGCCGGGTGGTCCATGGTGCGATCGTCGGCGCGGGGGCGACGGCCCTCTCTGCGCTCGTCGCCATGGCCGCGCTCGGCGCGGGCGACGTGCGCGTGCTCGTGCGCCGTCCGGGCGCGGCGCAGCCGGTCGTCGAACTGGGCCGGCGGCTCGGGGTCGTCGTCGAGGAGTCGCCGATCGCGGCGTTGGCCGATATCGACGACGCCGATCTCGTCGTCAGCACGCTCCCCGGGTCGGCCGGCCTCGACGTGGTGCCCAACCCGACCCTGGCGGCGACCGCACCGCTGCTCGACGTCGCCTACGATCCGTGGCCGACGGCGCTCGGTGCCTCGTGGCTGGAGGGCGGAGGACGCGTCGTTCACGGCCTCGGCATGCTGCTGCATCAGGCGCTCCTGCAGGTGCGCATCTTCGTGAACGGCGACCCGAATGCGCCGCTCGACGATGATGACGACGTGCTCGCCGTCATGCGCGACGCCCTGCGTTGACCCTGTGGAAGGATAGGAGTCATGCTCCGTTGGCTCACTGCCGGAGAGTCGCACGGGCCTGAGCTCGTCGCGATCCTCGAGGGTCTTCCCGCCGGTATCCCCGTTTCGCTCGACTCCATCCGTGCCGACCTCGCGCGCCGAAAGCTCGGCTACGGCCGGGGTGCGCGCATGAAGTTCGAGCAGGACGAACTGTCGATCTCGGGCGGCGTGCGACACGGCGTGAGCCTCGGCAGCCCCGTGGCCCTGCGCATCGGCAACACCGAATGGCCCAAATGGCAGGAGGTGATGAGCCCCGAGCCCGTCGACCCCGCCAGCCTCGGCCGCGGTCGCGGAGCGCCGCTCACGAGGCCCCGTCCGGGCCACGCCGACCTCGTCGGCATGCAGAAGTACGACTTCGACGAGGCGCGCCCGGTGCTCGAGCGGGCGAGCGCCCGCGAGACGGCCGCGCGCGTCGCGCTCGGCGCGGTCGCCAGGTCCTTCCTCGCCGAGCTGGGCATCCGCCTCGTCTCGCACACCCTCTCGATCGGCCCCGTGCGGGTGCCCGAGGGCCGGCCGCTGCCGATGCCCGATGATGTCGAACGGCTCGATGCCGACCCGCTGCGCTGCTTCGACCCCGAGACATCCGCCGCCATGGTCGCCGAGGTCGATCTCGCGCACAAAGACGGCGACACGCTCGGCGGCGTCGTCGAGGTGCTCGCCTACGGCCTGCCGCCGGGGCTGGGCTCGTACGTGCACTGGGACCGCCGGCTCGACTCGCAGCTCGCCGCCGCCCTCATGGGCATCCAGGCCATCAAGGGCGTCGAGGTCGGCGACGGATTCCTGACGACCACGCGTCGCGGCTCCGAAGCGCACGACGAACTGCACCAGGTCGACGGCCGCATCGCACGATCCAGCGATCGCGCCGGAGGCACCGAGGGCGGCATGTCCACCGGCACGGTGCTGCGCGTGCGTGCCGGCATGAAGCCCATCGCGACCGTGCCGCATGCCCTGCCGACGATCGACGTCGCCACTGGCGAGGCCGCCGCCGCGCACCACCAGCGATCCGACGTGTGCGCGGTGCCCGCGGCGGGCGTCGTCGCCGAGGCGATGGTCGCGCTCACACTCGCAGGCGCGGTGCTCGAGAAGTTCGGCGGCGACTCGGTCGAAGAGACCCGTCGCAACCTCGAGTCGTTCCTCGCCGCGATCCCCGACTCCCTGCGCACGGCCGTCGCGTCGGCAGAGGTCGCCCCCGACCGTGTCTGACGGCGAGCGCATCGCGCTGCCGATCGTGCTCGTCGGCCCGATGGGCGCGGGCAAGTCGCGCGTCGGGCAGCGGCTCGCGACATCCGTCGATGCGCCGTTCATCGACACCGACCTGCGCATCGCCGAACGCTACGGGCCGATCGACGAGATCTTCGCACGCGAGGGCGAGGAGTACTTCCGCATCGTCGAGCGCGAGGTCGTCGCCGAGGCGCTGCGCGAAGAGGCGGTGATCTCGCTCGGCGGGGGCGCCGTGCTGCACCCCGACACCCTGGCCGACCTCGCGGGGCTGGCCGTCGTGTGGCTGCGGGTCTCTCGCGAGGCGGTGCGGCCGAGGCTCGCGGGCGGCAACCGGCCGCTCATCGCCGAGGGCGGGCTCGACCGGTGGAGCGCGATCCTCGCGGAACGCCGGCCCCTCTACGAGGCCGTCGCCGATCTCTCCATCGATACGTCGCGCCGCTCGGTCGCACGCATCGTCGATGCCATCACCGAGCGATTCGGAGGAACACGATGACGGCAGGCCAGACGCGCACGAGCATTCGGGTGGGCGGCGAGACCGGCTACGAGGTCGTCATCGGGGCGGGCGTGGTCGGCGAGCTCGCCGACGTGCTCGGCACCGCACCCAGGAAGGTGCTCGTCGTCCACCCCGCCACGCTGGGGGCGCGCGCGGCCGCGCTTCGCGAGTCACTCAGCGACCGCTACGAGGTGCTGCTCGCCGAGGTTCCCGACGCCGAGGCCGGCAAGCGCGTCGAGGTCGCGGCCTTCTGCTGGCAGGTGCTCGGGCAGGCCGACTTCACGCGGAGCGACGCGATCGTCGGGTTCGGCGGGGGAGCGATCACCGACCTCGCCGGGTTCGTTGCCGCGACCTGGTTGCGGGGCGTGCGCGTCGTGCAGGTGCCGACGACGGTGCTCGGCATGGTCGACGCGGCCGTCGGCGGCAAGACCGGCATCAACACGAACGAGGGCAAGAACCTCGTCGGCGTCTTCCATGCACCGGCCGCGGTGCTCTGCGACGTCGAGCTGCTCGACACGCTGCCGAGGAACGAGATCCTCGCCGGATTCGCCGAGATCGTGAAGGCGGGCTTCATCCGCTACCCCGAGATCCTCGATGTCATCGAGGCCGACCCCGAGCGTGCGACCGACCCGTCGACCCCCGAGTTCCGGCGGGTGGTCGAACTGGCGATCCAGATGAAGGCCGATGTCGTCTCAGAGGACTTCACCGAACAGGGCCTGCGCGAGATCCTGAACTACGGCCATACGCTCGGCCATGCGGTCGAGCACGCCGAGCGCTACCAGTGGCGGCACGGCGCCGCGGTCGCGGTCGGCATGATGTTCGCGGCCGAACTCGGCCGGCTCTCGGGGCGCCTCAGCGACGAGGTCGCCGACCGCCACCGGCGGGTGCTCGACCTGCTCAGCCTGCCGACGAGCTACCCCGCCGGCCGCTGGAGCACGCTGCTCGCGACGATGCAGCGTGACAAGAAGGCCCGCGCCGGCCAGCTGCGGTTCGTCGTGCTCGACGACCTCGCCAAGCCGACAGTGATGCTCGCACCCGACCAGTCGCTGCTCTTCGCCGCGTACCAGGAGATCGGCTCGTGAGCGAGCGTCGCCTGCTGCTCGTCAACGGCCCGAACCTCAACCTCCTGGGCACCCGCGAGCCCGAGATCTACGGATCGCACACCCTCGACGACGTCGAGCGGCTCGCGACCGAAGTCGCGTTCGAACTCGGCTTCGACGTGCGCGCGGTGCAGAGCAACCACGAGGGCGTCCTCCTCGACGCGATCCACGCGGCCCGCCTCGATTGCGCGGGCATCGTCATCAACCCCGGCGGGCTCACGCACACCTCGATCGTGCTCCGTGATGCGCTCTCGGGGGTCGCGTTGCCCGTCGCCGAGGTGCACATCTCCGACGTGACGAAGCGCGAACCGTTCCGCCACCACTCGTACGTCGCCGATGTCGCGGTCGTCCACGTCATCGGCGAGGGGGTCGCGGGCTACGGCACCGCGGTGCGGCGCCTCATCGACGTCATCGTGGGGCGGGCCGACGGCTGAGCGAAGCCGTGGCACGCGGCATCCGCACCGCATTGGCGTGGTCGTAGCACAGCGACTAAACTCGACCGACTGAACTTCTGCGGCCCATTCCGGCCGAGCCTCTTCGCAACTGAAACGGATCCCATTCGCATGGCAAGCACCGCGGACATCAAGAACGGCGTCGTCCTCTCGATCGACGGCCAGCTCTGGAGCGTCATCGAGTTCCAGCACGTCAAGCCCGGCAAGGGCGGGGCCTTCGTCCGCACGAAGCTGAAGAACGTCGTCACCGGCAAGACCGTCGACCGCACGTACAACGCCGGCGCGAAGATCGAGATCGAGAACGTCGACCGCCGCGACTTCACCTACCTGTACAACGACGGCGAGGGCTTCGTGTTCATGGACGCGACCGACTACGAGCAGCTCACCGTCTCGAGCACCGTCGTCGGCGACGCCGCGAACTTCATGCTCGAGAACCAGGCCGTGACGATCGCCCTGAACAACGGCAACCCGCTGTACATCGACCTGCCGGCCTCGGTCGTGCTCGAGATCACCTACACCGAGCCGGGCCTGCAGGGCGACCGGTCGACCGGTGGCACCAAGCCCGCCACCGTCGAGACCGGCTATGAGATCCAGGTGCCGCTCTTCCTCGAGACGGGCACGAAGGTCAAGGTCGACACCCGCACGGGCGACTACCTCGGCCGCGTGAACGACTAGTGAGCGCACGCACGAAGGCGCGCAAGCGCGCGCTCGACCTGCTGTACTCGGCCGACATGCGTCAGGTCCCCGTCGAGCAGATGCTCGTCGTCGAGGCCGAGAAGGCCGCGAATGAGCCCGAGCGGGCGGCGTCGTGGCTGTACGCACGTGAGATCGTCGACGGCATCGTCGATCACCGTGACGAGATCGACGAGCTCATCGAGACGCACTCGCGCGGGTGGACCCTCGAGCGCATGCCCGCGGTCGACCGTGCCCTGCTGCGCATCGGCGTGTGGGAGATCGTCTTCAACGACGAGGTGCCCGACCCCGTGGCGATCGCCGAGGCCGTCGAAGCGGCCACCGTGCTCTCGACCGACGACTCGGCGGGGTTCGTGAACGGTCTGCTCGCCGCCGTCTCGCACGCGAAGCCCTAGCCGCTCGGGTCTGCTGCTCGCCGTCGGGTGAGCAGTGCGATGGTGTGGTCGACGACCTCGCGCGGGCCGTCGTGCGCGGCGAGCGACGCCGCCAATCGTTTCCGCGTTCGCGCGATACGACGGGTCGGTGCTCACGCGCCGCCAGGCGGTCAGGATCGCGCGCGGGCGAGGACGACCCGTGCAGAGGTTCACCCCGGCACCGGCCCACGCCACGCGGGCCGCGATCTCGGGCTTGTCGAGGTCGCCGCCGGCGACGATGAGCGGGATGCCCCGCGCAAGCGCAGCGAGCACCCCGCCCCAGCCGCCGTTAGTGATCATGACCTCGAGACGAGGCAGGAGCGGGCCGTAGGGCACCAGCCCCGCCACGCGAGCGTTCGGCGGAGCCGGAAACGGCAGGCCCGGGAAATCCGCTCGCCCGGTCGCGGCGACGAGCAGCACCTGTTGCCTGCCGAGGGCGGCGAACGTCGGCTCGATGAGATCGTGCGGGTCGACGTTGAGCGTGCCCTGCGTGACGTGCACGATCGGAGCATCGGATGACTCGACCTCGGGCCACCACGATGGCAGGGCGACATCGCTCGTGCGCGACCGGGTGAGTTCGCCGACGAAGACGACCTGCGTCGCGAGGTCGGAGCGGGGATACTCGAGTTCGGCGACTCCCGACGCGCACACGAGCTCAGGGGAGATGAAGGCCTGCTCCAGCGAGAGGCCGTCGGGTTGCAGACCGGCACGTTCACGTTCCTCGGCGTAGGCACCCTGGATTCCCCGTGACGCCAGGCGGGACACCGCCCGCAACGCGCGGTCGCGCAGGCGTCCGACGAGGCCCCTGGCCGGTGAGAGTCCGAGTATCGGCGGGGGCAGGTCGCGACTCGGGATGGTGAGCGGCACGATGCTGACGGTGACCCATGGAAGTCGGGCGCCGACTCCATCCCATAACGCGGGGGGTTCGACGCGCACCCCTCGAAGGGGGGAGCCGCGCGCCGATGCCCTGAGGTCGGCGTCGGTGCGCACCCCGACGCGCGTTCAGTGGGACTCCGGGCGACCGTGGTGCGCGTTCCCGGTGTGATGGTCATGTCGCCGCTTCCGGCCACTGAAACCCCCACCGCCTTCGAAAGGAATCATCATGTCCACCACCACCATCGGCAGCGGCCGTACCTCGACTGCCTCGGGTCTCGACAGCGTGCTCGACCGTGCGAACTCCGCACAGGCCGTCGTGCAGCGCTTCCTCGGCCGCGCCGGTCAGCCGACCCTGCGTGTCTCGCTCGGCCTCGTCTTCGTCGTCTTCGGAGCACTGAAGTTCATCCCCGGCGCCAGTCCGGTCGAGGGCCTCGTCAGCAGCACCTGGAATTCGCTGTCGTTCGGAATCATCGGCGGCTACACCGCGCTCGCGGTCACCGCGACCCTCGAGGTGCTCGTGGGGCTGACCTTCATCACCGGCGTCTTCCTGCGCATCGGCCTGCTCGCACTCGCCGCCACGTTCGTCGGCATCTTCTCGCCGCTCGTGTTCTTCACCGGCGAATTGTTCACGACCGCGGGACCGACCCTGACCGCGCAGTACATCCTCAAGGACGTCGTGCTCGTCGCCGCGGCGATGGTGGTCGGTGCCGTGGCACTGAAGCGCCCCATCGGCCGCCGCTGAAGCGCTTCGCAACCGCCGCCGCGGGCGGCCCCTGATGGGATCAGGGGCCGCCCGCGGCGCGTCTCACGCCATCTGGCGTCGCGGTGGCGTCCCGCAGCTCGACGTCGGCACGGGGCGCCCACGCGGCGAGCACCGCGGCCTCGATGCCCAGACCGATGAGGCTTCCGTGCGGCCAGTACGTGAACAGGATCGTCGCACCGACCACGATCGGCAGCGTCGCCGCGAGCAGCAGGCGCTCCCAGACCCGTGCGACGTCGCGCGGCGCGGCGAGCGCGACGACCATCGCCCACAGGCAGATCGCGAGCAGGGCGACGCCCTCGGCGCCCCACAACAGGTGCAATGGGGCATCCGTCGGGTGATTCAGGTACGACAGCAGTGTGAGCGGTGCGGCGACGAGCAGCAGCAGGCTGAGCACGCGGCCGCTCCAGCCGAGCGCGATGAGCGCCGGTCCGGTCGCGAACCAGAGGAGCAGGAACGAAACGGATGCCGCGGCGCCGAAGACGAGGTAGTAGTCGTGCAGTCCCATCGACGCCAACCAGAGGCGGATGCCGTCGTACACCGGTTGCGAGTCGAGTGCGCCGAGCCACGGCGGAATATCGGCGCCCGACCAGACCGCCTGCTGCGGAGGCAGGAGGAAGAACGCCCACGCCGCCGCGATGAGTGCCGTGGCGACGGCCCACGGCCGAGAGGGGTGCTCGCGCATCTTCGCACGCTATCCGTTCGCGCCGTCATGCGACAGCCCGCAGTCGTGGGACACGGTAGACTCGTGCGAGTTGACAACCTTTAAGGCCGTCCCGTGAGGCGGAGAAGGGAGTCGGTTGATGGCACGTGCCGTGCTCAGTCAGGCTGACATCCAGCGGGCGCTCACCCGCATCTCGCACGAGATCCTCGAGTCCAATCGCGGAAGCTCCGATCTCGTCCTCCTCGGCATCCCCACGCGCGGCGTCGCCCTCGCACGTCGTATCGCCGAGATCATCGACCGCATCGAACCCGATGCGCCGGCCGCGCTCGCGGGCGCGCTCGACGTGACCATGTATCGCGACGACCTCGGTCGCACCCGCACCCGCACCCCGGCACCCACCGAGGTGCCCCCCGGCGGCATCGACGGCAAGACCGTCGTGCTCGTCGACGACGTGCTCTACTCGGGCCGCACGATCAGGGCCGCCTTCGACGCACTGGCCGACCTCGGCCGGGCGCGCGCGGTGCGGCTCGCGGTGCTCGTCGATCGCGGACACCGCGAGTTCCCCATCCGCGCCGACTTCGTCGGCAAGAACCTTCCGAGCTCGACGCGCGAGCGCATCAACGTGCGACTCGTCGAGATCGACGGTGACGATGCCGTCACGATCGATGGGGGCGACGAGTGATGCACCTGCTCGGCACGCGCGACCTCGCCCGCGACGAGGCGATCAACCTGCTCGACATCGCCGAGGACATGGCGGCGGTGCAGGAGCGCGAGGTGAAGAAGCTCCCCACCCTGCGCGGCAAGACCGTGGTCAACCTGTTCTTCGAGGACTCCACCCGCACCCGCATCTCGTTCGAGGCGGCGGCGAAGCGACTCTCGGCCGATGTCATCAACTTCAGCGCCAAGGGATCGAGCGTGTCGAAGGGCGAGAGCCTGAAGGACACCGCGCAGACCCTGCAGGCGATGGGCGCCGACGGGGTCGTGATCCGCCACCACGCCTCGGGCGCCCCGCACACCCTCGCCACGAGCGGCTGGATCGACGCGGGGGTTATCAACGCGGGCGACGGCACGCACGAGCATCCGACGCAGGCCCTGCTCGACGCGTTCACGATCCGTCGCCGCTTGCACGGTGCCGCATCGCGTGGTCGCGGGCTCGACGACGTTCGCGTCGTGATCGTCGGTGACATCCTGCACTCCCGCGTCGCCCGCTCCAACGTGTGGCTGCTCACGACGCTCGGTGCCGAGGTCGAACTGGTCGCCCCGCCGACGCTCGTGCCCGTCGACACCGCCGCGTGGCCGGCGACGATCGGCTACGACCTCGACGCCGCGCTCGCAGCGGCGCCCGACGTGGTGATGATGCTCCGCATCCAGGCCGAGCGCATGCACGCCGCGTTCTTCCCCAACAGCCGCGAGTACGCCAGGACGTGGGGGCTCGACGACGCCCGGTTCGACCGGCTGCCCGGCACTACGATGGTCATGCACCCAGGTCCCATGAACCGCGGGCTCGAAATCTCGGCACGAGCAGCCGATTCACCTCGATCGACGGTGCGTGAGCAGGTCGCGAACGGAGTATCAGTGAGAATGGCCGCCCTCTATCTGCTGTTGTCGAGCGAGCGGGGTGAAGCCTGATGAGCGAACGCCACCTCATCACGGGTGCGACGTTGCCGACGGGCGAGCGCGCCGACATCCTGCTCGACGGCGGCATCATCGCCGAGGTCGGCACGATCGCCGATGCCGCGGGCGCGACGGTGTTCGACGCCGACGGGCTCATCGCGCTCCCCGGGCTCGTCGACCTGCACACGCACCTCCGCGAACCGGGCTACGAGCAGAGCGAGACCGTGCTCACCGGCACCCAGGCCGCTGCGGCCGGTGGCTTCACGGCAGTCTTCGCGATGGCGAACACCTTCCCGGTCGCCGACACCGCCGGCGTCGTCGAGCAGGAGACGAGCCTCGGCAAGGCCGCCGGCTACGCCACGGTGCAGCCGATCGGCGCGGTCACGGTCGGCCTGAAAGGCGCCGAGCTCGCGGAGCTCGGGGCGATGGCGCGATCGCGGGCGAACGTGCGGGTGTTCAGCGACGACGGCTTCTGCGTCTCCGACCCGCTCCTCATGCGCCGCGCACTCGAGTACGTCAAGGCGTTCGACGGCGTGATCGCCCAGCACGCGCAGGAGCCGCGCCTCACCGAGGGCGCCCAGATGAACGAGGGTGCACTCTCGGGCGAACTCGGCCTCACCGGCTGGCCGGCCGTCGCCGAGGAGTCGATCATCGCGCGCGACGTCCTGCTCGCCGAGCACGTCGGCAGCCGGCTGCACGTGTGCCACGTCTCGACCGCGGGCTCGGTCGAGGTCATCCGCTGGGCGAAGGCCCGCGGCATCGACGTGACCGCCGAGGTCACCCCGCACCACCTGCTGCTGACCGAAGACCTGGTCTCGGACTACGACCCGCGGTTCAAGGTCAACCCGCCGCTGCGCCGCACCGAAGACACCCTGGCGCTGCGCGCTGCGCTCGCCGACGGCACCATCGACATCGTCGCCACCGACCACGCACCGCACCCCGTCGAGGCCAAGCAGAGCGAGTGGGACGCCGCGGCCAACGGCATGGTCGGGCTCGAGTCCGCCCTGTCGGTCGTGCACGCTGCGGTCGTCGAGACGGGGCACATGAGCTGGGCGGATGTCGCGCGTGTGATGTCGCAGGCGCCGGCACGCATCGGACGGCTCCGTGGCCACGGCGAGGCGATCGCCGTCGGAGCGGCGCCCGAGTTGACGCTGTACGACCCGGCAGCGGCATCCGTCTTCGATCTCGACCGGCTCGCCGGTCGCAGCATCAACTCGCCGTATCTCGGGCGGAGTCTGCCCGGTCGGGTGGTCGCGACGTTCCACGCCGGCTATTCGACCCTCGCGAACGGCGTCGTGCGCGACGCCGGCGAGGTCGCCGCGCTGGCCCTGGCGGTGTCGAATGGATAAGTGGATCGGCGGAATCGTCGCGGTCGTCGTCGTCGCCGTCATCGTCTGGCTCATGTACCGGTCGTGGCGACACCGCACCGTGCGCGACGAATCGCTCACCTCCTACCCGCTTCCCGAATCGCCCGGCGCGCCCGCGCTCGAGGCCGAGGTGCTCTACGTCGCGACGACCCCGGTCGGCGATCCGCTCGAGCGACTCGCCGTGAAGGGGCTCGCGTTCCGGGGCGCGGCGCACGTCGAGGTGGTGAGCCCGGGCGTGATCCTGAGGATCGCCGGAGAGTCGACGACCTTCATCCCGGCCGCCCGACTCGTCGGTGCGTCGACCGCGAGCTACACGATCGATCGCGGCGTCGAACCCGACGGACTCGTCGCGCTCACGTGGTCGCCGCGCGCGGCCGATGAAACCGAGCCGGCTCGCCGCGTCGACAGCTACCTTCGCGCCCGCTACGCGGGCGACGCGGCCAGGATCATCCGGGCCGTCAACGACATCGCCGCGGCGCCCGCCGTGCCGCGGCCCGAACACGAGAGCGAGGCCTCGGATGGCTGAGATCCCCACCACCGCGTCAGCGCCCGTCGACACGACCGAGCCCGCTGCGCCCACGACCGGCCGCACGAGCGAGCCCGCCGTGCTCGTCCTCGAAGACGGCAAGCGGTACGAGGGGCGCGCGTACGGCGCCCGTGGCCGCACGCTCGGAGAGGCGGTCTTCGCCACCGGCATGACCGGGTACCAGGAGACGCTGACCGACCCGTCGTACGCAGGTCAGATCGTCCTGATGACGGCTCCGCACATCGGCAACACGGGCATGAACGACGAAGACGAGGAGTCGGCGCGCATCTGGGTCGCCGGGTTCATCGTGCGCGACCCGTCCCGGGTGGTGTCGAACTTCCGGTCGCAGCGCAGCCTCGATGACGACCTCATCGCGTCGGGCGTCGTGGGCATCTCGGGCATCGACACCCGAGCCGTGACCCGGCACCTCCGGTCGGCGGGGGCCATGCGCGCCGGCATCTTCTCTGGTGACGCCGCCGCCCTCAGCCACGGTGAGCAGCTCGCGCTCGTGCAGTCGGGTGCCCAGATGAGCGGTCGCAACCTCTCAGGAGAGGTGTCGACCGCCGAGCGTTACACGGTCGAGTCCACGCGGGAGCGCGTCGGATCGGTCGCCGTGCTCGACCTCGGGGTCAAGACCTCGACGTTGAACCACCTCGCCGAACGCGGGTTCGACGTACACGTGCTCCCGCAGACCGCGACGGCCGACGAGGTGCTCGCGCTCGAGCCCGACGCGCTGTTCTTCTCGAACGGGCCCGGCGACCCCGGGGCATCCGATCGCCATGTCGACCTGCTGCGCACGGTACTGCGAGAGGGCGTGCCCTACTTCGGCATCTGCTTCGGCAACCAGCTGCTCGGCCGCGCCCTCGGGTTCGGCACCTACAAGCTGACGTTCGGGCACCGGGGCATCAACCAGCCGGTTCTCGACCGGGCCACGGGCCGCGTCGAGATCACCGCGCACAACCACGGCTTCGCCGTCGATGCACCCATCGACCGCGTGAGCGAGTCGAGCGAGGGCTTCGGGCGGGTCGAGGTGAGCCATGTCGACCTCAACGACAACGTCGTCGAGGGCCTCAACTGCCTCGACATCCCCGCGTTCAGCGTGCAGTACCACCCCGAATCGGCGGCCGGCCCGCACGACGCGAACTACCTCTTCGACCGGTTCCGCGACATGGTCATCGCGAGCAAGGAGTCCAAAGCCTGATGCCCAAGCGCGACGACATCAACAGCGTCCTCGTCATCGGATCCGGTCCGATCGTCATCGGACAGGCCGCCGAGTTCGACTACTCGGGCACGCAGGCGTGCCGCGTGCTGCGGGCAGAGGGCGTGCGGGTCATCCTCGTGAACCCGAACCCGGCCACGATCATGACCGACCCCGACTTCGCCGACGCGACGTACATCGAGCCGATCACCCCCGAGATCATCGAGTCGATCATCGTCAAGGAGCGGCCCGACGCGGTGCTGCCGACCCTGGGTGGCCAGACGGCGCTCAATGCGGCCATCGCGCTGCACGACGCGGGCATCCTCGAGAAGCACGGCGTCGAGCTCATCGGCGCGAAGGTCGACGCGATCCGCAAGGGTGAAGACCGCCAGCTCTTCAAGGACCTCGTCATCGAGGCCGGTGCCGACGTCGCGCGTTCGCACGTCGCGAAGACGGTCGACGAGGCCAAGACCTTCGCCGAAGACCTGGGCTACCCCCTCGTGGTGCGCCCCTCGTTCACGATGGGCGGACTCGGATCGGGCTTCGCGTACACCGAGGAGGAGCTCGTGCGCATCGTGACGCAGGGCCTCCATGACTCGCCGACCACCGAGGTGCTCCTCGAGGAGTCGATCCTCGGCTGGAAGGAGTACGAGCTCGAGCTCATGCGCGACACGCACGACAACACGGTCGTCGTGTGCTCGATCGAGAACGTCGACCCCGTCGGCGTGCACACGGGCGACTCGATCACCGTCGCCCCGGCGCTCACGCTCACCGACCGCGAATATCAGCAGCTGCGCGACATCGGCATCGACATCATCCGTGCGGTCGGCGTCGACACCGGCGGGTGCAACATCCAGTTCGCCGTCGACCCGGCCGACGGCCGCATCATCGTCATCGAGATGAACCCGCGCGTCTCACGCTCGTCGGCGCTCGCCTCCAAGGCCACGGGATTCCCGATCGCGAAGATCGCGGCGAAGCTCGCCATCGGCTACCGGCTCGACGAGATCCCGAACGACATCACGCGAGTGACCCCGGCGAGCTTCGAGCCGACGCTCGACTATGTCGTCGTCAAGGTTCCGCGGTTCGCGTTCGAGAAGTTCCCGGCGGCCGACCCCACGCTCACCACGACCATGAAGTCGGTCGGCGAGGCCATGGCGATCGGTCGCAACTTCGCGACGGCGCTGCAGAAGGCCCTGCGGTCGCTCGAGAAGCGCGGCTCGTCGTTCCACTGGGGCGACGAGGAGCGCAGTGTCGACGAACTCCTCGAACTCGCATCCGTCCCCACCGATGGCCGCATCGTGTTCGTGCAGCAGGCGCTGCGCAGGGGCGCCACGATCGAGCAGGCGTTCGACGCGACCAAGATCGACCCGTGGTTCCTCGACCAGATCGTGCTCATCAACGAGGTGGCGCAGACGGTGGCGTCGGCCGAGGCGCTCGACACCGACCTGCTGCGCCTCGCCAAGGACCACGGCTTCTCCGACGCGCAGATCGCGCAGCTGCGCGGGTTCGGCAGCGAGGCCGACGCACGCGAGGTGCGGCACATCCTCGGAATTCGCCCGGTGTACAAGACGGTCGACACGTGTGCGGGGGAGTTCCCGGCGCTCACGCCGTACCACTACTCGAGTTACGACGTCGAGACCGAGGTCGAGCCGTCGACGCGCAGGAAGGTCGTCATCCTGGGGTCTGGGCCGAATCGCATCGGCCAGGGCGTCGAGTTCGACTACTCGTGCGTGCACGCGTCGTTCGCGCTCTCCGACGCCGGGTTCGAGACGATCATGATCAACTGCAACCCCGAGACGGTCTCGACCGACTACGACACGAGCGACCGGCTGTACTTCGAGCCGCTCACGCTCGAGGACGTACTCGAGGTCATCCACGCCGAGTCGCAGTCGGGCGAGCTCGTCGGCGTCGTCGTGCAGCTCGGCGGGCAGACCGCGCTCGGTCTCGCGAAGGGCCTCGAGGCGGCGGGCGTGCCGATCCTCGGCACCACTCCCGACGCGATCGACCTGGCCGAGGAGCGGGGCCTGTTCGCCGGAATCCTCGAGAGCGCCGGGCTGCTCGCGCCGCGCAACGGCACCGCCATCGACCTCGCCGGCGCGGTGCACGTCGCCGAGGGCATCGGCTACCCCGTGCTCGTGCGCCCGAGCTACGTGCTCGGCGGCCGAGGCATGGAGATCGTCTACGACTCGCCCTCGCTCGCCGACTACTTCGCCCGCATCGAAGGGCAGGGCATCGTCGGACCGAGCCACCCGCTGCTCGTCGACCGGTTCCTCGACGATGCCATCGAGATCGACGTGGATGCCCTCTACGACGGCACCGAGCTGTACATCGGCGGCGTGATGGAGCACATCGAGGAGGCGGGCATCCACTCGGGCGACTCGAGCTGCACCCTGCCGCCGGTGACCCTCGGACGGGCCGAGGTCGACCGGGTGCGCGAGGCCACGCGAGCGATCGCAGAGGGAATCGGCGTGCGCGGTCTGCTCAACGTGCAGTTCGCGATCGGGGCGGGCGTGCTCTACGTGCTCGAGGCGAACCCCCGCGCGAGCCGCACCGTGCCGTTCGTGTCGAAGGCGCTCGGCATCGCGCTCGCCAAGGCGGCCAGCCGCATCATGGTCGGCGCGACGATCCGCGAACTCGTGGACGAGGGCATGCTGCCCGAGTCCGACGGCTCGCGCATCCCGCTCGATGCCCCGGTCGCCGTCAAAGAGGCCGTGCTGCCGTTCCACCGCTTCCGCACCCGTGAGGGCATCATGGTCGACTCGGTGCTCGGTCCCGAGATGCGCTCGACGGGCGAGGTCATGGGCATCGACCGCGACTTCCCGCGTGCGTTCGCGAAGAGCCAGCTCGCCGCCTACGGCGGCATGCCGAAGACCGGCACCGTGTTCGTCTCGGTCTCCGACCGCGACAAGCGATCCATCGTGCTGCCGGTGCTGCGTCTGCAGCAGCTCGGCTACGAGCTCACCGCGACCGAGGGCACTGCCGAGGTGCTGCGGCGGCACGGCATCAAGGCGCGCGTGGTGTTGAAGTTCAGCGACAAGCCCACTGAAGACGCGGCGTCGGTCGTCGAGCTCATCCACCGGGGCGAGGTCGACGTCGTCGTCAACACCCCGAGCGGGCGCTCGGCGCGTGCTGACGGCTACGAGATCCGTGCCGCGGCGGTCGCCGCCGACATCCCGCTGTTCACGACGATCGCGGAACTCTCGGCGGCCGTCGCGTCGCTCGATGTCGTCGGTGACGGGTTCGAGGTGACCAGCCTGCAGGAGTACGCCCTGCGCAGGGCGGAAACGGCATGAAGGGCGAACGGATCTCGTTCGGCGACCGGCTCGGGGCCGTGTTCGCCGCATACGGGCACCTCTGCGTCGGCATCGACCCGCACGCGGCGCTGCTCGCCCGTTGGGGTCAGCCCGACTCGGCCGAGGGAGCGCGCGAGCTCGGGCTGCGAACGGTGGAGGCGGCGGCCGGCCGCGTCGGCATCGTGAAGCCCCAGATCGCGTTCTTCGAGCGCCACGGCGCTGCGGGATACGCGGCGCTCGAGCGCGTGCTGCGCGAGGCGCGCGATGCCGGGCTCCTGGTGATCGCCGACGTCAAGCGCGGCGATATCGGCTCCACGGTCGAGGCCTACGGCGAGGCGTGGCTTCGGCCCGGTTCACCGCTCGAGGCCGATGCCATGACGATCAGCGCCTACCAGGGCCTCGGGTCGATCGAACCGGTCATGTCGACCGCCGATGCCGCGGGCAAGGGGCTGTTCGTGCTCGCCGCCACCTCGAACCCCGAAGCGGCGGCGATCCAGCGCGCGGTCCTGCAGCAGTCGTCCCGCGCGGGCAGCACGGTCGCCGACGCCATCACGCACGGCGTCATCGGGTGGAATCACGGGCGACCGGATGCCGCGACACGCGCACTCGGCTCGATCGGCGTCGTCTTCGGCGCCACGACCGACCTCGCGCTCGCGGGCATCGACATCGACGGCGAGGCGCGGCGCCCCGGACTGCCGGTGCTGGCGCCCGGGTTCGGCCATCAGGGAGCCCAACCCCGAGAGCTCCGCGCCCGGTTCGGCGCGTTCGCCGGCGGTGTCATCGCGAACGAATCCCGCTCGATCCTCGAGGCGGGTCCCGACGGGCTGGTCGATGCGATCGCCCGCAGAGTCGACGAGTACGGAGCGGCAATTGCCTGAGCACACGACTGATCCGAGCAGCCGGTCGGATGCGGCCGCGACGCGCACGCCCCCCGAGGTCGACCGGGTCGCGGCATCCCGCGCCGCCGTGGCAGCACGTCGTGCCCGCGCCGCGGTCAAGACGCAGATCGCCGACGGGATTCGCAGTCCGCTCGACGTGCTACGCGAGGCATACGAGCGGCCCGAGGGTGTCGAGGGACGTCTGCGCGTCACCGAGTTCCTGACCTCGATCCCCGCGATCGGGGCGACGAAGTCCGCTCGGATCATGCATGAGCTCGAGATCTCGACGTCGAAGCGGCTCGGCGGTCTCGGGCGCCTGCAGCGCCGCCGCCTGCGCGAGTTCGTCGCCGACTGGATCGCCGCGCACGGCGGCACCGGCGACCGGCTGGTCGTGCTCGCAGGCCCCACCGCGGTCGGCAAGGGCACGGTCGCCTCGTACATCCGCCGCCACCACCCCGAGGTGCGGCTGTCGGTCTCGGCGACGACCCGCGCTCCGCGACCCGGCGAGGTCGAGGGCGAGAGCTACTTCTTCGTCGACGACGCGGAGTTCGACCGCCTGGTCGAGGCGGGCGAACTGCTCGAGTGGGCCACCGTGCACAACGCGTCGCGCTACGGCACCCCGCGCAAGGCCGTCGACGAGGCGATCGCGGCCGGCAACAGCGTGTTGCTCGAGATCGACATCCAGGGCGCACGCTCGGTTCGCCGCGCGATGCCCGAGGCGACGCTCGTGTTCCTGCTGCCGCCATCGTGGGATGAACTCGTGCGCCGACTCGTCGGCCGCGGCACCGAGAGCCCGTCGGAACAGCAGCGTCGGCTCGAGACCGCGAAGGTCGAACTCGCCGCCGTCGACGAGTTCGACCACCAGGTCGTGAACCACGAGGTCGGCGAGGCCGCGCAGAAGGTCGTAGACTTGATGAGATCTCGCAAGGGTCGGCACTGAGCCGAATCGGTTCCGGCTGCCCTCGCCCCGACTTTCCGCGCGCTGCGGGCGCGCACCCCCACTGAAGGAGTCACTCCATGGCTGAGAAGCTGTCCGGCATCATCGACCCGCCCATCGACGACCTGCTCTCGAAGGTCGACTCGAAGTACCAGCTCGTCATCTTCGCGTCGAAGCGCGCGCGCCAGATCAACGACTACTACGCCGACCTCCACGAGGGCAGCCTGTTCGACAACGTCGGCCCCCTCGTCGACTCGTCGATCGACGACAAGCCGCTGTCGGTGGCGATGCACGAGATCAACGAGGACAAGCTCCGGCTCCGCCCGCTGGCCGAGTGAGCCAGAGGGCCGCGTGACCCTCAACATCGTCGTCGGCATCACCGGCGGCATCGCCGCGTACAAGGCCGTCGGTGTCGTGCGGGCGCTCGTGCTCGCCGGACACGACGTCCACGTCGTGCCCACCGAGGGTGCCCTTCGCTTCGTGGGGCTCCCCACGCTCGAGGCGATCTCACGCAACCCCGTGCACGTCGACCTCTACGAGGGCGTCGCCGAAGTGCGTCACGTGGCGATCGGCCAGTCGGCCGACCTCATCGTGATCGCGCCGGCGACGGCGAACACCATCGCGAAGCTGGCCACCGGGCTCGCCGACGACCTGCTCGGCAACACCGTGCTCGCCAGCGAGGCGCCGGTCGTCATCGCGCCCGCCATGCATACCGAGATGTGGCGCAACCCGGCCACGCAGGCGAACATCGCCACACTGCAGGCCCGAGGGGTCACCGTCGTCGGCCCCGCGGTGGGCCAGCTCACCGGCGCCGACAGCGGCCCCGGCCGCATGGAGGAGCCCGAGGCGATCGTCGATGCCGCGCTCGCGGTCGCGGCATCCATTCGATCGAACACACCGGCTGTGCACGGCGACCTCGCCGGTCGCCGTGTGGTGGTCTCCGCCGGCGGCACCCGCGAACCGCTCGATCCGGTGCGGTTCCTCGGCAACCGCTCGAGCGGCAAGCAGGGCATCGCGATCGCCGAGGCCGCCCGTGCGCGCGGCGCGCAGGTCACCCTCGTGGCGGCGAACCTCGAGGTGGCCGAGCCGGCCGGTTGCGACATCCGCCGCGTCTCGACCGCGCTCGAACTGCAGGCGGCGGTGACCGAGGCGTCGCGCGGCGCCGACGTCGTCGTGATGGCGGCGGCCGTGGCCGACTACCGTCCGGCAACCGTGAGCGAGGCGAAGATCAAGAAAGACCAGTCCGACGACGGGCTCACGCTCGAACTCGTGCGCAATCCCGACATACTCGCGGGGCTGGGGCACGGCCCGCACGACGGCACACTGCTCGTCGGCTTCGCCGCCGAGACCGAACCCGACGACGAGCGCATCCTCGAACTCGGGCGCGCGAAACGCGAGGCCAAGCGGGCCGACCTGCTCGTCGTGAACCGAGTCGGCTGGACCGAGGGGTTCGCAGCCGACGAGAACTCGGCCGTCGTCATCGGCGTCGACGGCGAGATCGTCACACGGCTTCACGGAAGCAAGGTGTCGGTGGCCGATGGCATCCTCGACGTGGTTGTCTCGAAGCTGAACTGACGCCCGCACCGCCTCGCGCCGAGCGCGCGGCACCCGCAGCAACACCGAAGGAATCTGACCGCACATGAGCGCACTCCGACTCTTCACCTCCGAGTCCGTGACCGAGGGGCACCCCGACAAGATCTGCGACCAGGTGTCGGATTCGATCCTCGACGCGCTGCTCGCGGAAGACCCGCACAGCCGGGTCGCGGTCGAGACCCTCGTGACGACCGGCCTCGTGCACGTCGCCGGCGAGGTGACGACATCGGGCTACGTCGAGATCCCCGCGATCGTGCGTGAGCGCATCACCTCGATCGGCTACGACTCGTCAGACGTGTGGTTCGACGGGCGTTCGTGCGGCGTCTCCGTGTCGATCGGCGGCCAATCGCCCGACATCGCGCAGGGCGTCGACCGTGCGTTCGAGTCGCGCGAGCGTGCGAGCGACGACGTGCTCGACCAACAGGGTGCCGGCGACCAGGGCATCATGTTCGGCTATGCGACCCGCGAGACGCCCGAGCTCATGCCGGTGCCGATCTGGCTCGCGCACCGCATGGCCGAGCGGCTCGCCGCCGTGCGCAAGAAGGGTGAACTCGACTACCTCCGGCCCGACGGCAAGACGCAGGTCACGGTCGGCTACGACGGTCAGGTGCCGCAGACGATCGACACGGTGGTGCTGTCGACGCAGCACTCGCCGGCGGTCTCGACCGAACAGCTGCGCGCCGAGGTCGAAGAGCTCGTCATCGGGCCGGTGCTCGACACGGTCGAGCTCGCACGGCCCGCCCTCAAGGTGCTCATCAACCCCACGGGCCGGTTCGAGATCGGCGGCCCCCAGGGCGATGCCGGCCTCACCGGGCGCAAGATCATCATCGACACGTACGGCGGCTCGAGCCGCCACGGCGGCGGCGCCTTCAGCGGAAAGGACCCGTCCAAGGTCGACCGCTCGGCGGCGTACGCCATGCGCTGGGTCGCCAAGAACGCCGTCGCGGCCGGCCTCGCCGACCGTCTCGAGCTGCAGGTCGCGTACGCGATCGGCGCGGCATCGCCCGTGGGTCTCTACGTCGAGACGTTCGGCACCGGCGCACTGCCCGACGACCAGATCATCGCCGCGATCCGCGACGTGTTCGACCTGCGCCCGGCCGCGATCATCCGCGACCTCGATCTGCTGCGACCCATCTACGCGCAGACCGCGAGCTACGGCCACTTCGGGCGAGAGCTGCCCGACTTCACGTGGGAGAACCTCGACCGCGTCGACGACCTGCGCGCCGCCGCCGGGCTCTGACGTGAGCGGCGGCCCCGTCGCAAGGGTGCTCGTCGACTCGCCACTGCCGCAGCTCGACCAGCTGTTCGACTACGTCGTCCCCGCGCGCCTTTCGGCGGTCGTCCGCGCCGGGCAGCGCGTGCGGGTTCCACTTCGCAGCGGCGGTCGCATCGCGCAGGGGTGGATCGTCGAGCTCGCCGAATCGAGCGAGTACGGCGGCCGGCTCGCCGAGCTCGACGACATCGTGTCAGAGGTGCCGATGCTCGACGACGACGTGTGGCGGCTCGCCCGCCGGCTCGCCGACCGCGCCGCGGGCACCGCGAGCGACATCCTGCGCCTCGCGATCCCGAGCCGCTACGTGCGCGCCGAGAAGGCGTGGCTCGCCGACATGACGCCACCCGGGCCGCTGCCGGTCGAGCCGCCGCCGATCGCCGGCTACGACGAGGGCGCCGTCGAGCGCGGCCTCCGCGACGGCGAACGGATGACCCTCGCCGCCCTCCCGCAACCCGTGCGCCTCGACAGCGGAGCATGGGTCGGCGCGTGGGCCGTGACCCTCGCCGACGCTGCCGTGCGCACGCTGGCCGATGATCGGAGCGCGATCCTCGTCGTTCCCGACTACCGCGATCAAGACCAGATCGAGGCGGCCCTCGCCGAACGGGTCGACCCGAGTCGGCTCATCCGCACCGATGCGCGTCAGCCTGGCGCCGAGCGCTACCGCGGGCTTCTGCGGGCGGGTGAACCGGTCGCCCGCGTCATCGTCGGAAACCGATCGGCGGTCTACGCACCGGCGCACCGACTCGGGCTCATCGGCCTCTGGGACGACGGCGACGCACTGCAGGCCGAGCCGCTCGCCCCCGGGGTTCACGCCCGCGATGCGGCCCTCGTGCGGCAGGAGCAGTCGGGCGCCGCCCTGCTGTTCCTCGGTCACACGCGCAGCGTCGATGTGCAGCGCCTCGTCGAGATCGGCTGGGTGCATGCGGTGCCTCGTGCCCGGGCCGTCCGCCCGCACGTCGTCATCACCGAGAACCAGGCGGCGGCCGACGAGCGGGCTCGGGCCGCTCGCATCCCGTCGACGGCGTGGACCGCGGCGGCCGAGGCGGTGCGCATCGGACCCGTGCTCGTGCAGGTCTCGCAGCCGGGGTACGCACCGTCGCTCGTGTGCGAGACGTGCCGTGAGCCCGGGTCGTGCACGACGTGCGGCGGAGCGCTGGCATCGCCCACGGCCACGGGCGCGCCGCACTGCCGGCTCTGCGGTCGCAGCGCGGCCGACTGGCATTGCGCCAACTGCGACGGCACCCGCCTTCGCGGCGCGACCGTGGGCTCTGCGCGCACCGCCGAAGACCTCGGTCGGGCGTTCCCGGCCGTTCGCATCGTGCGCTCCGACGGTGAGCATCCCGTGCTCACCGTCGATGCGACGCCGCAGCTCGTCGTCGCGACGCGCGGTGCCGAACCGATCGCCGAGGGCGGCTACCGCGCCGTTCTGCTGCTCGACGGCGAGCGGATGCTCCTGCGCGAGTCGCTGCGTGTGGCCGAGGACTGCCTGCGGTGGTGGTCGAACGCCGCGGCACTCGCGGCGCCCGCAGCGCCCGTGTTCCTCGTCGGGGTGGGCGGCGCCATCGGCACCGCGCTCGCGACGTGGCGGCATGACCGGTGGGCGTCCGCCGAACTCGCCGCCCGTCGAGAACTCCGGTTCCCGCCCGCCGTGAGGGTCGCCACGGTGCGCGCCAGGCGTGAACACCTCGAGCACGCGCTCACCGCCCTCGACGAGCTCGGCACCGCGGTCGACGTGCTCGGGCCGGTGCCCGAGGACGCCGGACTCGAACGCGCGATCGTGCGGGCCGACTACGCCGCCGCCACACGCGTCGCCGAGATCCTCAAGGCCGAGCAGATCCGGGTCGCGACCGAGCGCCGCCGCCCGGTCGCCGGACAGCCCGTGCGCAAGGCGCCGACGTTGCGGGTTCGATTCGACGACCCCGAGGTGTCGTAGGCGAGCAGCGGCCCGCCTGCCGGACTATCCGCCAGAATGGAGTGTGCCCCACTTGCGTCTCGTCTTCGCCGGAACACCGGCGCCCGCTGTGCCGACCCTCGAGCGACTCGTCGCCGGGCCGCACGAGGTCGTTGGCGTCGTGACGCGACCGCCTGCGCCGCTCGGGCGCAAGCGGGTGCTCACGGCGTCTCCCGTGGCGCAGGCCGCGGCGCGGCTCGGCCTGCCGGTGATCGACGCGGCGCGCCTCGATGAACGGGCCACGGCGGCGATCGCCGCGCTCGAACCCGACCTCGGCGTCATCGTCGCGTACGGCGGGCTCGTGCGCGAGCCGCTCCTCTCTCTGCCCGAGTACGGCTGGATCAACCTGCACTTCTCGTTGCTGCCCGCCTGGCGTGGCGCCGCGCCGGTGCAGCGGGCGCTCATCGCGGGCGACGCCGTCACCGGGGCATCCGTCTTCCAGCTCGTCGCCGAGCTCGACGCGGGCGACGTCTTCGCCACCGTGCGGCGCGATGTCGGCGCGGGTGAGACCGCCGGCGAGCTCCTCGATGCCCTCGCGGTGTCGGGCGCTGAACTCACCGCCGGTGTGGTCGACGCGATCGGCGCGCGCACCGCGATCGCGACCCCGCAAGCCGGCGCCCCCTCGTTCGCCCCCAAACTCGCCATCGACGACGCTCGACTCGACTGGGCGCAGTCGACCGCCGCGGTCGACGCGAGGTTCCGCGGGGTCACGCCCGAACCGGGCGCGTTCACCGAGGTCGGCGGCGCGCGGCTGAAGGTGCTCGGGGCTCGGCCGTTCGACGGCCCGGCGAACCTCGCGGCGGGGGTCGCGCGCGCCGAAGGCAGGCGCATCCTCGTCGGTACCGCCGACGGCGCCGTCGAACTGCTGCGGGTGCAGCCCGCCGGGCGCACCCCGATGGGGGCTGCGGACTGGTGGCGTGGGCTCGGCGTCGACGAGGCGGTCGCGCGATGAGCGATCAGCGTGGCGGCAGCACCGACCGCGGCAGCGGCGGCAACCGGCGCACCGGCCGCGGGGGCCGACCGCGTCGCGACGACACGCGCGAACCGAAGCAGGTGCGCGTCTCGCCCGCACGAATCGTCGCCTACGAGGTGCTCGAGGCGGTGCGCATCGACGAGGCGTACGCGAACCTGCTCATGCCGGCCCGCATCGAGCGGTCGCGCCTCAGCCCCGAAGACGCCGCCCTCGCGACCGAGCTCGGCTACGGCACCCTGCGCATGCAGGGCTTCTACGACGCCGTCATCGCGCTCGCAGCAGGGCGCCCGACCGACCGCATCGACCCGCCGGTGCTCGACATCCTGCGGCTCGGTGCCCACCAGCTGCTCGCCACGCGGGTGCCGACGCACGCCGCAGTCAACGAGTCGGTCGTGCTCGCCAAGCGCATCGCGCCCGGCGCGACGGGCTTCGTCAACGCGGTACTCCGCACGATCTCGCGCACGTCGCCCGAGGAGTGGCGCGAACACGTCGCGCGCGAGACCCCGGGCGGTGCCGACGCGAAGCTCGCCGCCGTGTCGTCGCATCCGAAGTGGATCGTCCGCGCGCTGCGCGCCGCCCTCGCCCACGAGCAGCGCGGCGACGAACTCGACGCGCTGCTGGCCGCCGACAACGCCGCACCGCGCGTGAACCTCGTCGCGCTTCCGGGTGCGGATGTCCCGGGCCCCGACGACCTCGGCACGCCGAACGCGTACTCGCCGCTCGGCTTCACGGCGGGTCATCCGCTCGCGCTCGTCGGGCGATCTCAGGGCCGCGTGCGCGTGCAGGACGAAGGGTCGCAGCTCGCGGCGCTCGCGCTGACCCGGGCTCGCCCGGTCGCGCCGGGCGAGCGCTGGCTCGACTTGTGCGCCGGCCCGGGGGGCAAGACCGCGATCCTCGCGGCCGAGGCGCTCGCGACCGGCGCGGTGCTCGCCGCCAACGAGGTCGTTCCCGCACGCGCCGAGCTCGTGCGCAAGGCGATCGCCGGCGTGCCGCTCGCCGTCGAGGTGCATGAACTCGACGGTCGCGAGCTCGACGCCGCGGCGCTCGGCGCCGAGGGCGGATTCGACCGCATCCTGCTCGATGCGCCCTGCACGGGGCTCGGTGCCCTGCGCCGTCGACCCGAGGCGCGCTGGCGCAAGCAGCCGGCCGATGTCGCCGAACTCACGAAACTGCAGGGCGACTTGCTCGACGCCGCGATCCGATCGCTCAGGCCCGGCGGGGTCCTCGCCTACGTCACGTGCTCGCCGCACACGGCCGAGACCTTCGGCACCCTGCGCGCGGCGCTCGAGCGGCACGCCGGCGAGGTCGTGCAGCTCGACACGCGCGCCGTGGTCGCCGAAGTGTCGCGGCATCCGCTCGACCTCGCCGGCACGCCCGACACCGTGCAGCTCTGGCCGCACCGGCACGGCACCGATGCGATGTTCATCGCCCTGCTCGAACGCACCGGGTGACTTCACGCCGTGCGGTGATCGGTAGGCTGACGACATGACGACGCGGATCAACCCGAGCATCCTCGCTGCCGATTTCGCCAACCTCGAGCGCGAGCTCGGGCGCATCTCGACCGCCGACCTGGTGCACGTCGACATCATGGACAACCACTTCGTGCCCAACCTGACGTTCGGGCTGCCGATGGTGCAGCGACTGGCGCAGGTGAGCCCCGTCCCGCTCGACGTGCACCTCATGATTGACGACCCCGATCGGTGGGGGCCGGGCTACGCAGAGGCGGGCGCGTACTCCGTGACCTTCCACGCCGAAGCTGCTGGCGAACCGGTCGCCCTCGCACGGCGGCTGCGCCAGATCGGGGCGCGGGCGGGCATCGCGCTGAAGCCGGGCACCGATGCCACGCCCTACCTCGACCTGCTGCCCGAGTTCGACCAGGTGCTCGTGATGACGGTCGAGCCGGGCTTCGGCGGCCAGTCGTTCATCCCCGAGACGATGCCCAAGCTCGCACGCATCGCCGACGCCGTGCACGATGCCGGGCTCGACGTGTGGCTGCAGGTCGACGGCGGCATCACCGCCGAGACGATCGGCATGGCCGCCGAGGCCGGCGCCGACACGTTCGTCGCAGGATCCGCGGTCTTCAACGGCGACGACCCGGCACAGCGCATCGCCGAGCTCCGTGACGCCGCGGCGGCGCACCCGCATTCGCACCGGTAGCCTAGACGGGTGAAGACATTCGACGAGCTCTTCGTCGAGCTGAGCGACAAGGCCCGCACCCGTCCCGAGGGTTCCGGAACCGTGCGCGAGCTCGATGCCGGAGTGCACGCCATCGGCAAGAAGATCGTCGAAGAGGCGGCCGAGGTGTGGATGGCCGCCGAGTACCAGGGCGACGACGAGACGGCAGGAGAGATCTCGCAGCTGCTCTACCACCTGCAGGTCCTCATGCTCGCGAAGGGCCTCGCACCCGCTGACGTGTACCGACATCTCTGATCACGTCCATGACCGATCAGACCCGTCGACACGAAAGCCGTGAAATGCCGAACCAGCCCATGCTCCGAATCGCCGTGCCCAACAAGGGCTCGCTCGCCGAGACCGCCGCGCAGATGCTCTGGGAGGCCGGGTACACCGGTCGCCGTGACCCGCGTGACCTGCACACCGCCGACCCTCGCAACGGCGTCGAGTTCTTCTACCTCCGCCCGCGCGACATCGCCACGTACGTCGGCTCGGGTGCGCTCGACGTCGGCATCACCGGGCGCGACCTCCTGCTCGATTCCGGGTCGGATGCCGCAGAGATCGCACCGCTCGGATTCGGCGACTCCACCTTCCGCTTCGCCGGCCCCGCCGGAGCGTTCTCACAGCTGGCCGATCTCGAGGGTGTCCGGGTGGCCACGAGCTACCCGGGTCTCGTCGGCGACTTCCTCGCCGGTCACGGAGTCACTCCCGCGAAGCTCGTGAAGCTCGATGGCGCGGTCGAGTCGGCGGTGCGCCTCGGCGTGGCCGACGCGGTCGCCGACGTCGTCTCGACGGGGTCGACGCTCCGCCAGGCCGGACTCGAGATCTTCGGACCGGTCATCCTCGACTCCGAGGCAGTGCTCATCGGATCGGGCGTCGACAAGCCGTCGGCGGCGACGTTGCTTCGGCGTCTGCAGGGTGTGCTCGTCGCCCGGCAGTACGTGCTGCTCGACTACGACATCCCCGTCGAGCACCTCGAGCGGGCGACCGCGGCCGCACCGGGCTTCGAGTCGCCGACGGTCTCACCGCTGCAGGACCCCGAGTGGGTGGCGGTGCGCGTCATGATCCCGCGCATCGACATGAACCACGTCATGGACGAGCTCTACTCGCTGGGCGCCCGCGCGATCCTCGTCAGCGCCATCCACGCCGCGCGGCTGTGAGCCCGACATGTCACTCGCAGTCCGTGTGATCCCGTGTCTCGACGTCGCTGCGGGGCGCGTCGTCAAGGGTGTGAACTTCCAGAACCTGCGTGATGCCGGCGATCCCGTCGAGCTCGCGGCGCGCTACTCCGAGCAGGGCGCCGACGAGCTCACGTTCCTCGACGTCACGGCGACCGTCGACGACCGCTCGACCACCTACGACATGGTGCAGCGGGTCGCCGAGCAGGTCTTCATCCCGCTCACCGTCGGCGGTGGGGTCCGCTCCGCCGAAGACGTCGCACGCCTGCTCGGCCACGGCGCCGACAAGATCGGCGTCAACAGCGCAGCGATCGCCCGCCCGCCGCTCATCGCCGAGATCGCCGACCGGTTCGGCGCGCAGGTGCTCGTGCTCTCGCTCGACGTGAAGCGTTCGGATCGCACCGCGTCGGGCTTCGTCGTGACCACGCACGGCGGGCGCACCGAGACCGACCTCGATGCCCTCGAATGGGCGCGGCAGGCCATCGAACTGGGTGCGGGCGAGCTGCTCGTGAACTCGATCGACGCCGACGGAACCAAGGCGGGCTTCGACCTCGAGTTGACCTCGCTCATGCGCGAGCTCTCGCGGGTGCCGGTGATCGCCTCCGGCGGTGCCGGCGCGGTCGCGCACTTCGCCCCGGCGGTCGCTGCGGGCGCCGACGCCGTGCTCGCGGCATCCGTGTTCCACAACGGTGAGATCACGATCGGCGAGGTGAAGGCCGCGCTGGCGGCCGATGGGAGGATCGTGCGATGACCGACGCCACCGTGTCGACCGCTGCGCAGGCGCTCGATCGCGCCGAGTTCGACGACCAGGGACTGCTGCCGGCGGTCATCCAGCAGTGGGACACGGGCGAGATGCTCATGCTCGGCTGGATGGACCGAGAGGCCCTGCGCCGCACGCTCACCGAGGGGCGCGTGACGTTCTGGTCGCGTTCGCGACAGGAGTACTGGCGCAAGGGCGACACGTCCGGGCACGCCCAGTACGTGCGTTCGGCCGCACTCGACTGCGACGCCGATACGCTCCTCGTACGCGTCGAGCAGATCGGCGTCGCCTGCCACACCGGCACCCGCACCTGCTTCGACGGCGATCCGATCGACGTCGTGCAGGGTTTCCCGCCCGCCGACTGACGACGAGGAGAGACCGTTGGCCGTTGCCACGACCACGTTCGACGAATTCACCCGATTGCTCGCGGGGCGCCGGGTCGTGCCCGTCGTGCGCGAGCTGTTCGCCGACGGCGAGACGCCGGTGGGCATCTACCGCAAGCTCGCCGACGGGCGGCCGGGCACGTTCCTGCTCGAGTCGGCCGAACAGGGCGGCATCTGGTCGCGGTACTCGTTCGTGGGTGTCTCGTCATACGGCGTCATCACCGAAGCCGACGACCGGGTCGAATGGCTCGACTACGGCCTCGACGCCGAGCGGGCACTGGGCGCCGCGGCGGGCCTGCCGCCGCTGAAGGCCCTCGAGGCGATGTTCGAGCGCTGGCGCACCGAAGACGTCCCGGGCGCCCCGCCGCTCACGGGTGGGCTCGTGGGTTTCATCGGCTGGGAGGCGGTGCGGCAGATCGAGCATCTGCCGAACCGGCCGCCGGCCGAGTCGCGGATCCCCGGCCAGGCGTTCTCGTTCGTCGCCGAACTCGTCGTCATCGACCACCGCACGGGAACGGTGCAGCTCATCGCGTCGGTGCTGAATGACTCCGGCGAGCCCGCCGACACCCTCTGGCAGGGTGCGCAAGCCCGCCTCGACCGCATGCAGCAGGGCCTCGCACAGCCGGCCGAGGCGTGGCTCGCCGACATCGACCTGTCGCGCGCCGCCGACCCGCGCCATCGAACCGATCGCGGCGACTTCCTCGGAGCCGTCGATCGCTCGAAGCTGCACATCCACGACGGCGACGTGTTCCAGGTGGTCATCTCGCAGCGGTTCGAACACGAGGTCACGGCGAACCCGCTCGACGTGTATCGCGTGCTGCGCAGCCTCAACCCGAGCCCCTACATGTACTTCGTACACCTCGAGGACGTCACGGGGGAGCCGTACTGGATCGTGGGATCGTCGCCCGAAGCACTGGTCAAGGTGCAGGGCGGTCGGGTGTTCACGCATCCGATCGCCGGGTCGAAGCCGCGCGGCGCGACGCCCGAAGAGGACGCCGATCTCGAAGCGGAGCTCATCGCCGACCCCAAGGAACAGGCCGAGCACCTGATGCTCGTCGACCTCGCACGCAACGATCTCGCCAAGGTCTGCGCGGCGGGTTCGGTCGAAGTGACGGAGTTCATGCGCGTCGAGCGGTTCAGCCACATCATGCACCTCGTCTCGTCGGTCGAGGGCGACCTCACGCCCGGCACCAACGCCATCGAGGTCTTCCGGGCGACGTTCCCGGCCGGCACGCTCTCGGGCGCGCCGAAGCCGCGTGCGCTCGAGATCATCGACGATCTCGAGCCGGCGCAGCGCGGTCTCTACGGGGGAGTCGTCGGCTACTTCGGGTTCGGCGGCGACGCCGACCTCGCCATCGCGATCCGCACGGCGACCATCGCCGACGGCGTCGCGCACGTGCAGGCGGGGGCCGGTCTCGTCGCCGACTCCGACGCCGACTCGGAGTTCGAGGAGTCCCGCAACAAGGCCGCTGCGCCGCTGCGCGCGGTCGCCGTGGCCAACGCGATGCGCCGGATCTCGTCATGAGGGCCGATCGCATGAAACTGCCTGCGATCCTCGCCACCGTCGTCGGCGCGGGACTCGCGCTGCTCTCGTGGAGCCAGACCTGGTACGACCTCGTGCTCGAGAGCAGTGCCGGGGGCGGGGCATCCGGCGATGCCATCGCGGTGCCCGGCAGCATCGCGTCACCGGCGCTCGCGGCGCTCGGACTCGCCGGCCTGGCCCTCGTGGCCGCCCTCGCGATCGCGGGGCCGGGCATCCGCATCGTTCTCGGCGTCCTCGAGGTGCTGCTCGGGGGCTCGATCGTGCTCGCCGCGGTGGTCGCGATCGGCGATCCGGTCGCTGCCGTCTCGCCGGCCGTGACGGATGCCACGGGGGTGGCCGGTTCGGAGCCGACCGCGGCCCTCGTGGCAACGGTCGCGCCCACGTTCTGGCCGACGGCCGCGGTCGTCGGCGGGGTGATCCTGATCCTCGCGGGGGCGCTGGTGCTCGCGACCGCAACACGCTGGCCGGCGTCGTCGCGCCGCTACCGCGGTGCGCGTCTCGAAGAGGATGGCCCGGGCGAGTCCGTGCCGCCGGCGTCGGATCGCGCCATCGACGACTGGGACGAGCTCAGCCGGGGCGACGACCCGACCGACGACGCCGGCCCGACCGATGGCACCGGCCCGACCGATGGCACCGGCCGAACCGAACCGAACCGCTAGACTGGCGGGCGAAACCCCGCGCACGAAGGAGCATCATGAGCATTGAGACCGCAGATCCCGGCCACGGACACTCGCCCGCGGCATGGACCGCCGTCACGATCATGCTCGTGGCCGTCACGATCGGAACGATCGCGTTCTTCTTCGACACGCAGTGGCTCGTCTGGGCGTCAGCCGGGCTTCTCGTCGTCGGTGCCCTCGTCGGCTGGGTGCTGGCGCGCGCCGGCTATGGAGTCGGCGGCTCGAAGGTCGCCGAGAAGGCTCACTGAGTGCTGGCCGACCTGACGGCGAACTCCGTCGCCGACGCACTCGCGCGCCGCGAGACGAAACCGCTCGCCGACGTCGAGGCCGCTGCGCTCGCCCGCACGCCCGCACTCGACGCGCTCGTCGCGCTCCGGCCCGCGTCGCACATCAAGATCATCGCCGAAATCAAGCGATCGAGCCCGTCACGCGGTGCGCTCGCGCAGATCGCCGACCCGGCGGCACTCGCGCGCAGCTATGAACTCGGCGGTGCGAGTGCGATCAGCGTGCTCACCGAGGGCCGCAAGTTCGGTGGATCGCTCGCCGACCTCGAGGCCGTCCGTGCCGCCGTGGCACTGCCGGTGCTGCGCAAGGACTTCATCGCGACGCCCTACCAGGTGTTCGAAGCGCGCGCGGCCGGTGCCGACCTCGTGCTGCTCATCGTCGCGGCACTCGACGACCAGACCCTGCGCGAGTTGTACGACCTCATCGTCGCGCTCGGCATGACCCCGCTCATCGAGACGCACTCCGCCGACGAACTCGAGCGTGCGGCCGCACTCGGCGCGCAGCTCATCGGCGTCAACGCGCGCGACCTGTCGACCTTCGAGCTCGACCGCGACCTCTTCGGACGACTCTCCGATCGATTCCCCGACGGAGCCGTCCGCGTCGCGGAGTCCGCCGTGCTCTCACCGGCCGATGTCACGCACTACCGTGCATCGGGCGCCGACGTCGTGCTCGTCGGCGAGGCGCTCGTCACGGGCGACCCCATCGCAAACCTCTCAGCTTTCCTGGCGGTGTGACATGGCGCTCAGAGCGCAGACCGGTCCGTACTTCGGCGATTTCGGCGGGCGATTCGTTCCCGAATCCCTCGTCGCCGCCCTCGATCAACTCGGCGAGGCCTACGACCTGGCCAAGCTCGACCCGGCGTTCGGCGCTGAACTCGCCGAACTCGGGCGCAGCTACACGGGTCGTCCATCGATCATCACCGAGGTGCCTCGCTTCGCCTCGCACGCCGCAGGGGCCCGCATCATCCTGAAGCGCGAAGACCTCAACCACACCGGCTCGCACAAGATCAACAACGTGCTCGGACAGGCGCTGCTCACGAAGCGCATCGGCAAGTCCCGCGTGATCGCCGAGACGGGGGCCGGGCAGCACGGCGTCGCCACGGCGACGGCTGCCGCGCTGTTCGGACTCGAGTGCACCGTGTACATGGGCGAGGTCGACACCGAGCGTCAAGCCCTCAACGTCGCCCGCATGCGGTTGCTCGGTGCCGAGGTCGTCCCGGTGAAGGCCGGATCGCGCACCCTGAAGGACGCGATCAACGAAGCGATGCGCGACTGGGTCACCAACGTCGCGACGACCAACTACATCTTCGGCACGGTCGCGGGTCCCCACCCGTTCCCCGAGATGGTGCGCGACTTCCAGAAGGTCATCGGCGAAGAGGCCCGGGCCCAGGTGCTCGAACTGACCGGCGCACTGCCCACCGTGGTCGCCGCCTGCGTCGGCGGCGGTTCGAACGCCATCGGCATCTTCCACGCGTTCCTCGACGACGCCGAGGTCGGCCTCTACGGCTTCGAGGCCGGTGGCGAGGGCGTCGACACCGAACGCCACGCCGCAACCATCACCAAGGGACGACCGGGTGTGCTGCACGGAGCCCGCAGCTACCTCCTGCAAGACGACGACGGCCAGACCATCGAATCGCACTCGATCTCGGCTGGCCTCGACTATCCGGGCGTGGGGCCCGAGCACTCCTGGCTCGCCGCGATCGGACGGGCCGAGTACCGACCCGTCACCGATGCCGCTGCGATGCAGGCGCTCCGCCTGCTCACCCGCACCGAGGGCATCATCCCCGCGATCGAGTCGGCGCACGCCCTCGCCGGGGCGATCGAGCTCGGGCGAGAACTCGGCCCCGACTCGACGATCCTCGTGAACCTCTCGGGCCGTGGCGACAAAGACATGGACACGGCGGCGACGTACTTCGGCCTCTACGACCAGGAGGCGGGCGAATGAGAACCGTCGCACCCGTCATCGCGCGGCGCAACGACGAGGCATCCGGAGCCCTCATCGGGTACCTGCCGGTCGGATTCCCCACCTTCGACGAGAGCATCGAGGCGGCCGTGGCGATCGTCGAGAACGGCGTCGACGTGCTCGAACTCGGTTTGCCCTACTCCGACCCCGTCATGGACGGCACGGTCATCCAGGCGGCCACGCAGCAGGCGCTCGCCGGCGGGTTCCGGCTTGCCGACGGCTTCGAGGCGGTGCGTCGCATCACCGCGCGCGTCGACGCGCCGGTGCTCATCATGACCTACTGGAATCCCGTCGTGCAGTACGGCGTCGACCGGTTCGCCGACGACCTTGCCGCGGCCGGCGGCGCCGGCCTCATCACGCCCGACCTGATCCCCGACGAGGCGGCCGACTGGATCGCGGCGTCCGAGCGCACCGGCCTCGACCGCGTCTTCCTCGCGGCGCCGACCTCGAGCGACGCGCGCCTCAGGCTCGCGGTCGAATCGAGCCGCGGCTTCGTCTACACGGTCTCGACGATGGGCATCACGGGTGCACGCAGCGACGTCGACGGGGCCGCACGCACGCTCGTCGCACGCCTTGCCGAGGCCGGCTCGCCGGCCAGCTGCGTGGGACTCGGCATCTCGACTGCGGCACAGGTCGCCGAGGTGCTCGAGTATGCCGATGGTGCCATCGTCGGCTCCGCGCTCGTGAAGGCCCTGGCCGAGGGGGGCGTCGCCGCCGTCGGCGAGCTCGCCGCAGAACTGGCGCGCGGCGCGCGGCGCGAGTGAAGTACGCTGACTCTGGCCTCCACGGCCAGACGTCGCACGAGGAAAGGCAAGAAGCCGAGTGATCGCCCCCTTCAGCATCCCGAGTCCCGGCCCCGAGTGGCGTGCCCTCGAAATCCCCGTGCCGTGGGGTGTGCTCACCATCCAGACCTACGCGCTCTGCATCCTCGTGGGCATCGTCCTCGCGGTCATCATCACGTCGCGCCGCCTGACCAAGCGCGGCGCCGAACCGGGTGTCGTGCTCGACATCGCCCTCTGGGCAGTGCCGCTCGGCATCATCGGCGCGCGCCTGTACCACGTGTTCACGCACCCCGATGACTACTTCTTCGAGGGCGCCAATGTCTGGAATCCCTTCCAGCCGGGTGCCATCTGGAACATCTGGGAGGGCGGCAACGCCATCTACGGCGCGCTCATCGGCGGCGCGATCGGTGTCATCATCGGCTGCAGGTTCACCGGACTGCGCTTCTGGTCGTTCGCCGACGCGCTCGCACCGGGCCTGCTGGTCGCCCAGGCCGTCGGCCGGCTCGGCAACTGGTTCAACCACGAACTGTTCGGCTCGCCGACCGACCTGCCGTGGGGTCTCGAGATCCCGTCCGACAACCCCGCGTTCCCGGCCGGTCTCGCCGACGGCACGCTGTTCCACCCCACGTTCCTCTACGAGCTGATCTGGAACCTCGCCGGGGCGGCGGTGATCGTGCTGCTCGAGCGCAGGGTGAACCTGCGGTGGGGCAAGGCCTTCGCCGTGTACCTCATCTGGTACGGGCTGGGCCGCTCCTACTTCGAGTCCATCCGACTCGACCCGAGCGAGATGTTCCTCGGCATCCGGGTCAATGTCTGGGCCTCCTTCGCCGCGGTCGTGCTCGGCATCGTGATCTACCTCGTCCAGCGTCGCCGGCACACCGGCGACGAGCCGAGCCCCTACGTTCCCGGACGTGAATGGAAGGAACCCGGCGCTGAGGTAGAATCGGACGAAATCGAGTCCGACTCCGACTCTCTCGACGATGGCGTCGAGGGCGAGAACGATCCCCAGGGCGAGACGGCGGCCACAAGCCCGAGCCGTCCCACCTCCTCAGCGAGGTAGCCCCACCGAGTTCTCCGAAGCTGCGCCGCACCACGCGCTGCGACATACCCTTGAAGGGCCGACGACGTCCCCCGCTGCAAACTAGTTGATGAGGACGGTCTCCATGTCGCTCACCCCACCCTTCGCGAGGTTCGGTTCGGTTCCGCCTGCCCAGGGCATGTACGACCCCGGCGCCGAGAAGGACGCCTGCGGCCTGGCGATGGTCGCGACGCTGCGGGGCACGGCGGGGCACGACATCATCACCGCAGCGCTCGACGCGCTGCGGAACCTCGAGCACCGGGGCGCGGTCGGCTCCGACGCGGGTACCGGTGACGGCGCCGGGATCATCACGCAGATCCCCGACGGCTTCCTCCGTGCGGTCACGACCTTCCCGCTGCCAGCGGCCGGTTCGTACGCCGTCGGCAATGCGTTCCTCCCGATCGACCCCACGACACGCAGTTCGGTCAAGCGCAAGCTCGCCGAGCTGGCGGCCGCAGAGGGCCTCGAGGTCCTCGGCTGGCGCGAGGTGCCCGTGCGCCCCGACGAGCTCGGTACGCTCGCACGCGCGGCGATGCCCGTCGTGCAGCAGCTCTTCGTGCAGTCGTCGGCGACGACGTCGATCGGCGATCGGGTGGCGGGCATCGCACTCGACCGCCTCGCCTTCCGTCTGCGCAAGCGCGCCGAACGCGAACTCGAGCTGTACTTCGCGTCGCTGTCGTGCCGCACGATGGTCTACAAGGGCATGGTCACGACGCTGCAGCTCGAGCCGTTCTACCCCGACCTCTCCGACGAGCGATTCGCGTCGAAGCTGGCGCTCGTGCACTCGCGGTACTCGACGAACACCTTCCCGTCGTGGCCGCTGGCACAGCCCTTCCGCATGATCGCCCACAACGGTGAGATCAACACGATCCAGGGCAACCGCAACTGGATGCGGGCACGACAGTCGCAGCTCGATTCCGACGTGCTCGGCGACCTGGCGCCGATCCTGCCGATCGTCACGCCGGGGGCCAGCGACTCGGCGTCCTTCGACGAGGTCGTCGAACTGCTCACCCTCGCCGGCCGCAGCCTGCCGCACGCCATCATGATGATGGTTCCCGAGGCGTGGGAGAACCAGACCGAGATCACGCCTGAACGGCGGGCGTTCTACGAGTACCACTCGATGCTCATGGAGCCATGGGACGGCCCGGCCGCGATCGTCTTCACCGACGGCTCGCTCGTCGGCGCCACGCTCGACCGCAACGGGCTGCGACCGGGCCGGTACGTCGTCACCGACGACGGGCTCGTCGTGCTCGCGAGCGAGATCGGCGTGCTCGACATCGAGCAGAGCCGCATCGTTCGCAAGGGCAGGCTGCAGCCCGGCCGCATGTTCCTCGTCGACACCGAGGCGGGCCGCCTGATCGAAGACGACGAGATCAAGGCCGACCTCGCCGCGGCGGAGCCGTGGGGCGACTGGCTCGACGAGGGTCGAATCCGACTGTCCGACCTACCCGAGCGCGAGCACATCGTGCACCCGCCGGCGTCGGTCAACCGTCGCCAGCGCACGTTCGGCTATACCGAGGAAGAGGTGAAGATCCTGCTCGCGCCCATGGCGCGCACCGGTGCCGAGCCCCTCGGCGCCATGGGATCCGACACCCCGATCGCGGTGCTGTCGAAGCGCCCGCGCCTGCTCTTCGACTACTTCACGCAGCAGTTCGCCCAGGTGACGAATCCGCCGCTCGACTCGATCCGCGAGGCGGTCGTCACGTCGCTCGGCACCTCGCTCGGGCCCGAACGCAACCTCTTGAGCGCGGGCCCCGAGCACGCTCGGCAGGTCTCGCTCTCGTTCCCGGTGATCGACAACGACGAACTCGCGAAGATCGTCCACATCGACCCGTCGCCCGGGCGTCGCACCGCGGTGACGATCCGCGGCCTCTATCGCTTCGATGAAGGACCGAACGCGATGCGCGATCGGCTCGCGGCGATGTGCGCCGAGGTCGACGAGGCCATCGACGAGGGCGCCGCCTTCATCGTGCTGAGCGACCGCGATTCCAACAAGGACCTGGCGCCCATTCCCTCGCTCCTCATGCTCTCGGCGGTGCATCACCACCTGATCCGCGCCGAGAATCGCATGAAGGTCGGCCTCGTCGTCGAAGCCGGCGACGTGCGCGAGGTGCACCACGTCGCGCTTCTGGTCGGGTACGGGGCATCCGCCGTGAACCCGTACCTCGCGATGGAGACGTGCGAAGACCTGGTGCGGTCGGGTGTCATCACGGGCGTCACGCCCGAAGAAGCCGTGCACAACGTCATCAAGGCGCTCGGCAAGGGCGTGCTGAAGATCATGTCGAAGATGGGCGTGTCGACGATCTCGTCGTACGCGGGCGCGCAGGCCTTCGAGGCGATCGGGCTCGCCGACGAGTTCATCGACGGCTACTTCACGGGCACGACCTCGAAGCTCGGCGGCGTCGGCCTCGACGTCATCGCGGCAGAGAACCTCGACCGTCACTCGGTCGCCTACCCCGAGGATGCCGCCGTGCGCGCGCACGAACGCCTCGCCACGGGCGGCGAGTACCAGTGGCGCCGCGACGGTTCGCCGCACCTGTTCAACCCCGAGACGGTGTTCCGCCTGCAGCACTCGACGCGCAACCGTCGATACGACGTGTTCCGCGAGTACACGTCGCTCGTCGACTCGCAGGCCGAAGAGCTGCTCACGCTGCGCGGCATGTTCGCGCTGCGCACCGGAACGCGAGCGCCGGTCCCGCTCGACGAGGTCGAGTCGGTCGAATCCATCGTCACGCGCTTCTCGACCGGTGCGATGAGCTATGGGTCGATCTCGGAGGAGGCCCACGAGTCGCTCGCGATCGCGATGAACCGCCTCGGCGCGAAGTCGAACACCGGTGAGGGCGGAGAGAACCTCGACCGGCTGCTCGACCCCCAGCGTCGCAGCGCGATCAAGCAGGTCGCATCGGGTCGGTTCGGCGTGACGAGCATGTACCTCACGCACGCCGACGACATCCAGATCAAGCTCGCCCAGGGCGCGAAGCCGGGCGAGGGCGGCCAGCTGCCGCCGACGAAGGTGTACCCATGGGTCGCGCGCACACGCCATGCGACCGCGGGCGTCGGGCTGATCTCGCCGCCGCCGCACCACGACATCTACTCGATCGAAGACCTCAAGCAGCTCATCTTCGACCTCAAGCGGGCGAACCCCAAGGCACGCGTGCACGTCAAGCTCGTGAGCCAGTCGGGCATCGGAGCCGTCGCTGCCGGCACCGCGAAGGCGCTCGCCGACGTGATCCTCGTCTCGGGGCACGACGGCGGCACGGGCGCGAGCCCCCTGAACTCGCTGAAACACGCGGGCACGCCGTGGGAGCTCGGCCTCGCCGAGACGCAGCAGACGCTCATGCTGAACGGCATGCGCGATCGCGTCGTGGTGCAGGTCGACGGGCAGTTGAAGACCGGTCGGGATGTCGTCATCGGGGCGCTGCTCGGCGCCGAGGAGTTCGGCTTCGCGACCGCGCCGCTCGTCGTGCAGGGCTGCGTGATGATGCGTGTGTGCCACCTCGACACCTGCCCGGTGGGGGTCGCCACGCAGAACCCCGAGTTGCGCAAGCGCTTCTCCGGAAAGCCGGAGTTCGTCGTGAACTTCTTCGAGTTCATCGCCCAAGAGGTACGCGAGTACCTCGCCGAACTCGGCTATCGCTCGCTCGACGAGATCATCGGACGCCGCGAGCTGCTCGATGTCGACCGCGCCGTCGACCACTGGAAGGCGTCGGGTCTCGACCTCACGCCGGTGCTCCTCGGCCCCGACTTCTCGGAGTCCGACCCGCGTCGCAACACGCGTTCGCAGGATCACGAGCTCGAGCAGCACTTCGACAACGAGCTCATCCGTCGGTCGAGTCTGGTGCTCGACGAGGGCGGCACGGTCGAGATCGCCCTCCCGATCAGGAACACCGAGCGTGCCGTCGGCACGATGCTCGGGCACGAGGTCACCCTGCGTCGCGGCGAGCACGGCCTGCCCAGCGGCTCGATCGACATCACGCTCTCGGGCTCCGCCGGGCAGTCGCTCGGCGCGTTCCTGCCGAGCGGCATCACCCTGCGACTCGAGGGAGACTCGAACGACTACGTCGGCAAGGGCCTCTCGGGCGGCCAGATCGTGGTTCGTCCTTCGCCCGACAGCGGCTTCGCCGCCGAGCGCAATGTCATCGCCGGCAACGTCATCGGCTACGGCGCGACCCGTGGCAGCATGTACATCCGCGGCATCGTGGGCGAGCGGTTCCTCGTGCGCAACTCGGGTGCGACCGCCGTCGTCGAGGGCGTGGGCGACCACGCGCTCGAGTACATGACGGGCGGACTCGCGCTCATCCTCGGCGAGACCGGGCGCAACCTGGGCGCAGGCATGTCGGGCGGAACCGCCTACGTGCTCGGTCTGCGCGAGGGTCGCATGAACCGCGAATCGCTGACGAGCGGCGAGCTCGAACTCCTTCCGCTCGGCAGCGCCGATCGCGAGATCGTGCGCGACCTGCTCGTGCAGCACCGAGCCGAGACCGGCTCCACGGTCGCCGCCGCGCTCCTCGACGAGGGCGACGCCGCGTTCGACCGCTTCACCAAGGTGCTGCCGCGCGATTACGCCGCAGTGCTGCGTACCCGCCAGAGTGCGGTCGACGAGGGGCTCGACCCCGACGGCGACGTGGTCTGGGGAAGAATTCTGGAGGTGACGAATGGCTGAGACCTCTCAGAGACTGGGTCAGGCTGTGCGCACGAACTGCGTGGAGGTGACGAATGGCTGACCCGAAGGGCTTTCTGAAGGTCACCGAACGCGAGCTGCCCAAGCGCAGGCCCGTTCCGGTGCGCATCATGGACTGGAAAGAGGTCTATGAGCAGGGCGACCCCGCGCAGCTGCGCCGTCAGGCGGGTCGCTGCATGGACTGCGGCATCCCGTTCTGTCATCAGGGGTGCCCGCTCGGCAACCTGATCCCCGAGTGGAACGACCTCATGTACCGGGGCGAGGGCCGCGCGGCAATCGAGCGACTGCACGCGACGAACAACTTCCCCGAATTCACCGGCCGTCTCTGCCCGGCGCCGTGCGAGTCCGCGTGCGTGCTCGGCATCAACCAGCCCGCCGTCACGATCAAGCAGGTCGAGGTCTCGATCATCGACCAGGCGTTCGGCAACGGCTGGGTGCAGCCGCAGCCGCCAGGGCGGCTCACGGGCAAGACCGTCGCGGTCGTCGGCTCGGGGCCCGCGGGGCTCGCCGCCGCCCAGCAGTTGACCCGAGCCGGCCACACCGTGGCCGTGTACGAGCGTGACGACCGCATCGGCGGCCTGCTCCGCTACGGCATCCCCGACTTCAAGATGGAGAAGAAGCACCTCGACCTGCGCCTCGCGCAGATGACCGCTGAGGGCACCCGCTTCAGGGCGGGCGTCGACATCGGCGTCGACATCACGTGGGAGCAGTTGCGCGAGCGATACGACGCGGTCGTCGTCGCCACAGGCGCCCTCGTGCCGCGCGACCTGCCGGTCCCCGGGCGCGACCTGCCCGGCGTGCACTTCGCCATGGAGTACCTCACCCAATCGAACCGGCACCTCGCCGGCGACCAGGTGTTCGACCAGATCACGGCCGAGGGCAAGCACGTCGTCGTCCTCGGCGGCGGCGACACCGGTGCCGACTGCATCGGCACCGCCCACCGGCAGGGGGCCCTCTCGGTCACGAATCTCGCCATCGGCAGGCAGCCGGGCGAGGCGCGACCCGAGCACCAGCCGTGGCCGATGCATCCGACCGTCTTCGAGGTGCAGAGCGCCCACGAAGAGGGCGGCCAGCGGCAGTACCTCGCGTCCACCGTCGAGTTCCTCGCGAACGAGGCGGGCGAGGTCCGCGCCATCCGCGTCGCCGAGACCGAGTACCTCGACGGCCGCCGCGTGCCGAAGGCCGGCACCGAGCGCGAAATCCCCGCCGACCTCGTGCTGCTCGCCCTCGGTTTCACCGGCCCCGAGACGCGAACGCTCGACGAGCAGTTGCAGCTCACGGTCACCGACCGCGGCAACCTCGCTCGCGAGGCCGACTATGCGACCGGCCAGCCGGGTGTCTTCATCGCCGGCGATGCGGGCCGCGGCCAGTCGCTCATCGTCTGGGCGATCGCAGAGGGCCGTGCTGCGGCATCCGCCGTCGACCGGTACCTTGAAGGTGACACCTCGCTGCCGAGCCCCATCGAGGCGACGGCCCGCGCGATCTCCATCTGACCCGACGCGCCGAGCGGCGCGCCTTTCGACCATCACGAGCGCTTCGGCGCGGAACACCGGGAGCACAACCACATGAGACGAGCGAAGATCGTCGCCACCCTCGGGCCGGCGACATCGAGCTACGAACAGATCCGGGCGATCATCGATGCGGGCGTCGACGTCGCCCGCATGAACCTCAGCCACGGCACCTATGACGTGCACGAGGGCGTCTACCAGAACGTGCGCAAGGCGGCGAGCGACTCGGGTCGTGCGGTGGCCGTGCTGGTCGACCTGCAGGGACCGAAGATCCGGTTGGGCAAGTTCGAGAACGGCCCCCACGAACTCGCCGAGGGCGACATCTTCAAGATTACGACCGAAGAGATCCTCGGCACGAAGGAGATCGTCGGCACGACCTTCAAGGGCCTCCCGCACGACGTCAAGCCGGGCGACTTCCTGCTGATCGACGACGGCAAGGTGCGCGTCGAGGTCGTCGAGACCGATGGCGTCGTCGTCACGACGCGCGTCGTCGTCGCCGGCCCGGTGTCGAACAACAAGGGCATCAATCTGCCGGGTGTCGCAGTCAACGTACCCGCGCTCTCCGCGAAGGACGAAGCCGATCTGCGTTGGGGCCTCGAGCTCGGCGCCGACCTCATCGCCCTGTCGTTCGTGCGCAACGCCGCCGACATCACCCGGGTGCACGAGATCATGGACGAGGTCGGCCGACGCGTTCCGGTCGTCGCGAAGATCGAGAAGCCGCAGGCCGTCGATGCGCTCGACGAGATCACCGAGGCGTTCGACGCGATCATGGTCGCGCGCGGCGACCTCGGCGTCGAGCTGCCGCTCGAGGCGGTGCCCATCGTGCAGAAGCGCGCGGTCGAGGTGGCCCGCCGGCTCGCGAAGCCGGTCATCGTCGCCACGCAGATGCTCGAGTCGATGATCCACAGCCCGGTTCCCACGCGGGCCGAGACGTCCGATGTCGCGAACGCCGTGCTCGACGGCGCTGACGCGGTCATGCTCTCGGGTGAGACGAGCGTGGGGGAGTACCCCGTCGTCACCGTCGAGACCATGGCGCGCATCGTCGAGTCGACCGAGCAGCACGGGCTCGACCGCATCCTGCCGCTCGGCACGAAGCCGCGCACGCAGGCGGGCGCGATCACGCTGGCCGCCGTCGAGGTGGCCGACTTCGTCGAGGCGAAGTACCTGTGCGTCTTCACCGAGACCGGCGAGACGGTTCGACGGATGTCCCGCATCCGCTCGGTCATCCCGATCCTCGCCTTCACGCCCGACCCGGCCATCCGCCGCCGCATGGCGCTGAACTGGGGCGTCGAGTCCTTCATCGTCGAGCGCGTGACGCACACCGACCAGATGGTCGGCCAGGTCGACGATGTGCTCGCCAAGACCGGAAAGGCCGTGAAGGGCGAGAAGGTCGTCATCATCTCGGGTTCCCCTCCCGGCATCCCCGGCACCACCAACGACGTGCGCGTGCACGTCGTGGGCGAGGTGCTCTAGCTCACGCTTCGAAGGGAGTCGGCCCGGCGGGCCGGCTCCCTTCGGCGTGTCCGGCGTGCGGCATCCGTCGTTCGGCCCGAACGCGTCGACGGGATGGCGAACGGGCGCGATTCGGAGGAGCATGTGACTGCGAGCCGTCGACGCTCCGGCGTCGGACGCGGATCGGAGGATGACGATGTCGACGAAGCCGAGCACGTCGGGTGCATCACGACGCCGTGGGCGACGCACTCCCCGACGACCCGCCTCGAGCCTGGCCGAGCGATGGACCGAGATCGACGGCGTCGACGTCTTCTATCGCGAATCGCCCGAACCGCCTGACGCTCCGGCGATGATGCACGTCCACGGATTCGGGCTCTCGGGCAGGTACCTGCTGCCGACGGCAGCGCGGCTGGCCGACGACTTCCACACGCTGGTTCCCGACTTGCCGGGCTTCGGGCGCAGCGGCAAGGTCGCCGATGCGCTCGACGTTCCCGACCTCGCGCACGCGGCCGCGAGGTTCCTCGACGACCGGGGGGTCGAGCGGGCCACCCTCGTCGGCAACTCGATGGGATGTCCCGTCATCACGGAGTTCGCGTACCACCATCCCGACCGCATCGACCGCGCCGTCCTCGTCTCACCGGCGGGCGGCATCTACAACCAGCCGCTCCGACGCGCGATGGCGCAGATCAGTCGCGACGGCACGCGCGAACCGCCGCGGCTGATGGGCGTGGTGACCCCCGACTACCTGCGATTCGGTGTCTCGAGCACGGTCCGCATGTTCCGCGCGCTCACGCAGTACCCCGCACTCGAGCGACTGCTCGGGCTGCAGATCCCGACCCTCGTCGTGCTGGGCGACCGGGACCCGCTGATGCCCGGGCCGTCACGCGTGCAGGAGGTCGCGAGCCAGACCGACACGCACGTGCTCGTCGTCAGGATCGAGGGCGCCGCGCACGCGATCAACTTCAGTCACTCGGGGGAGCTCGCCCACATCATCCGGCTGTTCATGGCCGATCAGCCGATCGTCGACGACCCGAGCGAGCCCGGGCACGCCCGTCTGTACGAGATCCACCGGGGCGTGCACCACCCGCCCACGCGGGGCGCATAGCGAACACCGGTGCCGGTGGTGGGGGTCGAACCCACACGCCCTTTCGGGCAAAGCATTTTGAGTGCTCCGCGTCTGCCATTCCGCCACACCGGCCAGAGGCCTCGCCCAGAATACCGTAGGCTTTCACCCGTGACAGACACCGAATCTACCCAGCCGGCACCGCGCCGCGTCGTCGTGGCCGAAGATGAGTCGCTCATCCGCCTCGACATCGTCGAGATCCTGCGCGACAACGGCTTCGAGGTCGTCGGCGAAGCAGGTGACGGCGAGACCGCGGTCGCGCTCGCAACCGAGCTTCGGCCCGACCTCGTCATCATGGACGTCAAGATGCCCCAGCTCGACGGCATCTCCGCGGCCGAGCGACTCTCGAAGGGCCACATCGCCCCCGTCGTACTGCTCACGGCGTTCAGCCAGAAGGAGCTCGTCGAGCGGGCGACCGAGGCCGGCGCGCTGGCGTACGTCGTGAAGCCGTTCACGCCCAACGACCTGCTCCCCGCGATCGAGATCGCCCTCGCGCGCTACGCGCAGATCATCGCCCTCGAGGCCGAGGTCGGCGATCTCGTCGAGCGCTTCGAGACGCGCAAGCTCGTCGACCGGGCCAAGGGGCTGCTCAACGAGAAGATGGGCCTGTCCGAGCCCGAGGCGTTCCGCTGGATCCAGAAGGCCTCGATGGACCGCCGCCTCACCATGAAAGACGTCTCGCAGGCGATCATCGAGCAGCTCGCTCAGAAGAAGTGACCGATCGGCCCGCTCGCGCGGGTCGACACACCGGCGATGAATTCGGATGCCGCGACGAGACCTCTCGTCGCGGCATCCGTCGTTCGCACACCCCGGCGTACGCGTCGCCGACTCGGTCGTCCCCGGGCGTCGAGGAGTGTCGGCGGCCGCTTGTAGTCTTGTCGGGTGTCGGACGCAGATAAGCCAACCCTCCTCGTGATCGACGGCCATTCACTGGCCTTTCGCGCCTTCTACGCCCTCCCCGTCGACAGCTTCTCGACGCGCGACGGGCAGCACACGAACGCGATCCACGGGTTCCTCTCGATGCTGCTGCTGCTGCTCGCCAACGAGAAGCCGACGCACCTCGCGGTCGCATTCGACATGTCGCGCCAGTCCTTCCGCACGCGCGAGTACGCCGAGTACAAGGGCAATCGAGGCGAGACTCCGGCCGAGTTCAAGGGGCAGGTCCCGCTTCTCCAGGATGCGCTGCAGGCCATGGGCATTCGCACGATCGAGAAAGAGGACTTCGAGGCCGACGACATCCTCGCGACCCTCGCCGCGAGGGGCGTCGATGAGGGGTATCGGGTGCTCCTCGTCTCGGGCGACCGCGACACCATCCAGCTCGTCAATGACGACGTGACCCTGTTGTACCCGAACACCCAGGGCGTCTCGCAGCTCAAGCGCTACGACACGGCTGCCGTCATCGAGCGCTACGGCATCCGCCCCGAGCAGTATCCCGACGTTGCCGCCCTCGTCGGCGAGGCCAGCGACAACCTTCCCGGCATCACGAAGGTCGGTGAGAAGACCGCGGTCAAGTGGCTCGGCCTCTACGGCGATCTCGAGGGCGTCCTCGCCCACGCGGACGAGATCAAGGGCGTCGCCGGCCAGAACCTGCGCGACCAGCGCGAGAACGCCGAGCGCAACCGACGGCTCAACCGTCTCGTGCCAGACGTGCCGATCGATGTCGTGATCGCCGACCTCGCCGCGAAGCCGGTCGACGTCGAGTCGGTCCGTCCGCTTTTCGAACGGCTCGAGTTCCGCACGCTCCTCGAGCGTCTGACCAAGCTCGCCGCGGGTGAATCCAACGGCAACGGCGTGACCGCAGCCGCGCCGGTCGAAACCGTCGCGACCGAGGTCGTGCCCGTTCCCGATGCACCGGTTTCGCGTGCGTTGGTCGGCGATGAGCTGGGGGGCTGGCTCGAACGCGCCGCCGCGGCCGAGCCCGCCGGTCTGGGCCTCAGCCTCGACGTGCTCGACGGTCAGGTGATCGGGGCGGGAATCGCGACGGCCGACGAGTCGGTGCGGGTTCCGTGGCAGGCGGGTCGACCCGAATACGCACCCTTCGAGGCATGGCTCGCCAGCGACGCCCCGAAGATCGTCTCCGACGCCAAGGGGCAACTGAAGGCGCTGACGAGGTCTGGCCTGGCGTTCGCCGGTCTCGTGCTCGACCCACTCGTGGCCGGATGGCTCGTGCGCCCGGCGCTGCAAGAGAAGTCGCTCGCCGACCTCGTCTCATTCCACCTCGGCGAGACCGTTCCCGAGAGCGACCCGTCGCTGCTCGTCCCCGAAGAGGGCAGCGACGCCGGCGCACCCGAATACGCCTGGTACTCGGTGCGCCTTGCGCCCGTCGTGCTGCGGGCGCTGTCCGAGAACTCGCGTCGGCTCCTCGCCGAGGTCGAGATGCCGTTGCTCCCGGTGCTCGCCGCCATGGAGCTGCGCGGCGTCACGGTCGACCACCCCGAGCTCTCGGCGCTCTCGTCCGAGCTCGGCGACCGAGCCGCCGGGTTGGCGCAGCTGGCGTACGCCGAGATCGGACGCGAGGTCAACCTCGGTTCGCCGAAGCAGCTGCAGGAAGTGTTGTTCGACCAGCTCGGCATGCCGAAGACCCGTGCCACGAAGACGGGCTATACGACCGATGCGAGTGCGCTGGCCGACCTGCAGGATTCCAACCCGCACCCCTTCCTCGGCTATCTGCTCGAACACCGCGACGCGACGAAGCTCCGCCAGATCGTCGAGTCGCTCGACAAGGCGATCGGTTCCGACGGACGCATCCACACGACCTATGGACAGGTCGGCGCCGCGACCGGTCGCATGTCGTCCAACGATCCGAATCTGCAGAACATCCCGATCCGCACGGCCGAGGGTCGGCGCATCCGCAAGGCGTTCCGGCATGGTCCCGAGTTCGTCGAGTTGCTGACCGCCGACTACTCGCAGATCGAGATGCGCATCATGGCGCACCTCTCCGGCGACCCGGGGCTCATCGAGGCGTTCAATGCGGGTGAAGACCTGCACCGCTTCGTCGGAGCGCGGGTGTTCTCGGTCGACCCGGCCGACGTCACGCCGCTCATGCGCACGAAGGTCAAGGCGATGTCCTATGGCCTCGCCTACGGCCTCAGCGCATTCGGGCTCTCGAAGCAGCTGCGCATCGAGCGTGCCGAGGCGCAGCAGCTCATGCGCGAGTACTTCGAGCGGTTCGGTGCCGTTCGCGACTACCTGCGCGGCGTCGTCGAACAGGCGAAGGTCGACGGCTACACCGAGACCATCTTCGGCCGTCGACGTCCGTTCCCCGATCTGAACAGCCCCAATCGCGTGCTTCGCGAGAACGCCGAACGGGCCGCGTTGAACTCGCCCATCCAAGGCTCGGCCGCAGATGTCATGAAGATCGCGATGGTCGGGGTCGAATCCGAAATCGCCGCGCAGGGGCTCGGCAGCCGAATGCTGCTCACCGTGCACGACGAGCTCATCTTCGAGGTCGCCCACGGTGAGTCCGAGTCGCTCGAGGCGATCGTGCGCGACCGCATGGCGAGCGCGGCCGACCTCCTCGTACCCCTCGATGTCGAGATCGGGCGCGGTGCGAACTGGGAGGACGCCGCGCACTGAGTCCCGGCCGCGGCCGTGCCATGCCGCGGTCATCTCGTCGCGGTGCCTGCCGAATCGACGCGCCGCGGCGCTGACCTGCGCAGTGTCGGCGGGCTGCCATATGCTCGCACCTATGTCTTCGAGTGCACGCACCCCGTCCGACGTCGATCGAATCGCCGAGGGGTGGGTCGACACGCTCGTCGTGCTGAACCCGGGCATCGGCACGTACATCGGCCGCACCTCCGAAGACGAGCGCCTCGCCGACTATTCGCCGGCCGGGCACGAGCGCATGGTCGCGGCGACGCGTGAGGCACTCGCCGCGCTTCGTGGCGCCACACCCGTCGACGACATCGACCGCATCACGATCGCCGATCTCGGCAGTGAGCTCGAACTCGAACTCGAGCAGCACGACGCCGGCCTCCACCTGCGCGACCTCAACGTCATCGCCAGCCCGGCACAAGAGATCCGCGAGGTGTTCGACCTCATGCCCACCGACGACCCTGCCGAGTGGGAACGCATCGCCACGCGCCTGCACGCGGTGCCCCGAGCGATCGACGGCTACGTCGAGACCCTGCGCGAGGGCGTGGGTCAGGGAATCGTCCCGGCAGTACGCCAGGTGCGCGAGGTCGCGACGCAGGTGCGCAAGCATGCGCGACCCGATGGGTTCTTCGGCAGCTTCACGGGGTCGGCGAAGGCGGGCGACGCCGAACTCCCCGAGCCGCTCAAGCGGCACCTCGGCGCGGGAGCGGTCGAGGCCTCGGCGGCCTACGGCCGGCTCGCCGACTTCCTCGAAGCCGAGCTCCAGCCCGCTGCCCGCGATCAGGATGCGGTCGGGCGCGACATCTACGCACTGCAGTCGCGGCACTTCCTCGGTGCCGCGATCGACCTCGACGAGACCTACGAGTGGGGCGTCGACGAGCTCGCGCGCATGGTCGCCGAGCAGGAGTCCATCGCGAACGAGATCAAGCCCGGGGCATCCGTCGCCGAGGCGATCGCCCTGCTCGACGCCGACCCGAGCCGCAAGCTTCACGGAACCGACGCCCTGCAGCGGTGGATGCAGGAGACGAGCGACCGCGCGGTCGCCGAACTCGCCGGAACCAAGTTCGACATCCCCGCCGAGATCCGCACGCTCGAGTGCATGATCGCGCCCACGCAAGAGGGCGGCATCTACTACACCGGGCCGAGCGACGACTTCTCGCGCCCCGGGCGCATGTGGTGGTCGGTGCCCGAGGGCGTCACCGAGTTCGACACGTGGCGCGAACTCACCACCGTCTACCACGAGGGCGTCCCGGGCCACCACCTGCAGATCGGGCAGGCGGTCGTCAACCGGGGGCAGCTCAACACCTGGCGCCGCCAGCTCGCCGGAACGTCGGGTCATGCCGAGGGCTGGGCGCTCTACGCCGAACGGCTCATGCAGTCGCTCGGGTACCTCGACGATCCTGCCGATCGCCTCGGCATGCTCGACGGCCAGCGCATGCGCGCCGCCCGGGTGGTGCTCGACATCGGCGTGCACCTCGGCAAGCAGCGACCCGACGGCAATGGCATCTGGACCGGCGACTACGCGTTCGAGTTCCTCGCCCAGAACGTCAACATGAACGCGGGCTTCGTGCACTTCGAGGTCAATCGGTACCTCGGCTGGCCGGGCCAGGCGCCGTCGTACAAGGTGGGGCAGCGCATCTGGGAGCAGCTGCGCGACGAGTTCGCGCGCCGCGAGGGCGCGTCGTTCGACATCCGCGAGTTCCACCGCCGGGCGCTGGGTCTCGGCGGGGTCGGGCTCGACACGCTCAGATCGGCGCTCCTCGGCTGAGTCGGGCGACCCCTGAACACCGGCAACCGGCGCGGTTGCTCGTGGGCGAACGATTCCGTTAGGATGGAGCGTCACTCGTGTGACATCCCTGTCCGCATGCCCATCGCGGAATCACGACAAACGCTCTCCCGCGCGATGGGCTCGATTTTGTCCTTTACGGAGCATTCACTACATGACAACCGCAACGACCAAGGCGCCCAAGCAGGTCGCAATCAACGACATCGGATCTGCTGACGATTTCCTCGCCGCGGTCGAGAAGACTTTGAAGTTCTTCAACGACGGCGACCTCATCGAGGGTACCGTCGTGAAGATCGACCGCGACGAGGTCCTCCTCGACGTCGGCTACAAGACCGAGGGTGTCATCCCCTCGCGCGAGCTTTCCATCAAGCACGACGTCGACCCCAGCGAGGTCGTCGGCGTCGGCGACACGGTCGAAGCCCTGGTTCTCCAGAAGGAGGACAAGGAAGGCCGCCTCATCCTGTCGAAGAAGCGTGCGCAGTACGAGCGCGCGTGGGGCGACGTGGAGAAGATCAAGGAAGCCGATGGCGTCGTGACCGGTTCGGTCATCGAGGTCGTCAAGGGCGGCCTGATCGTCGACATCGGCCTCCGCGGCTTCCTCCCGGCGTCGCTCATCGAGCTCCGCCGCGTGCGCGACCTCACGCCGTACCTCGGCCAGGAGATCGAGGCGAAGATCCTCGAGCTCGACAAGAACCGCAACAACGTCGTGCTCTCGCGCCGCGCGCTCCTCGAGCAGACGCAGTCCGAGTCGCGTTCGACGTTCCTCGCGAACCTCCACCCGGGCCAGATCCGCAAGGGCGTCATCTCGTCGATCGTCAACTTCGGTGCGTTCGTCGACCTCGGTGGCGTCGACGGTCTCGTCCACGTCTCCGAGCTCTCGTGGAAGCACATCGAGCACGCCAGCGAGGTCGTCGAGGTCGGCCAGGAGGTCACCGTCGAGGTGCTCTCCGTCGAGCTCGACCGCGAGCGCGTCTCGCTGTCGCTCAAGGCGACGCAGGAAGACCCGTGGCAGGTCTTCGCCCGCACCCACGCGATCGGCCAGGTCGCACCGGGCAAGGTCACGAAGCTCGTTCCGTTCGGTGCGTTCGTTCGCGTCGCCGACGGCATCGAGGGCCTCGTGCACATCTCCGAGCTGTCGGGCAAGCACGTCGAGCTCGCCGAGCAGGTCGTGTCGGTCGGCGAAGAGGTCTTCGTCAAGGTCATCGACATCGACCTCGAGCGTCGCCGCATCTCGCTCTCGCTCAAGCAGGCGAACGAGGGCGTCGACCCCGAGGGCACCGAGTTCGACCCGGCGCTCTACGGCATGCTCACCGAGTACGACGAGCAGGGCAACTACAAGTACCCCGAGGGCTTCGACCCCGAGACCAACGAGTGGCGTGAGGGCTTCGAGGCCCAGCGCGAGAAGTGGGAGCAGGACTACGCTGCCGCCCAGGCTCGTTGGGAGGCCCACAAGAAGCAGGTCGCCGCGGCGAACGCTGCTGCTGTGGCCGACGACTCGTTCGCCTCGGCGGGTGCTTCGTACTCGAGCGACACCGCCGGCGCGGGCACCCTCGCCGACGACGCGTCGCTCGCGGCACTGCGCGAGAAGCTCTCGAGCAACTGATTCGTCGCGATCCGCGATACCGAAGGCCGGTTCCCGTCAGGGAGCCGGCCTTCGGGCTTTCCCGGGGCATTCGAGTCGCCGCCGCGCGATCAGCAGGCGGTCGACGGATGCTCCGTGCTCCCGGTTCTTCGCGACTTCCGCCTGCGCACCAGTAGGATCACGGCGATCGCGATGAGCACGATGCCGAGGATCACGAGCACGGGAGCGAGGATCGCCGTGAGTATGCGGCGCCTCCGTCCAGCGGGTCGAGTGTCCCACGATTAGAGTGGGGCTGTGTATCTCATCGGTCTGACGGGCGGCATCGCCTCTGGAAAGTCCACTGTCGCGCGGCGCCTCGTCGAGCATGGGGCGGTGCACCTCGACGCCGACCGTCTCGCCCGACGCGTGGTGGAGCCCGGCACGCCGGCCCTCGCGGCGATCGTCGAGGCGTTCGGCGCCGAATTCCTGCGCGCCGACGGCACCCTCGATCGTGAGAAGCTCGGCAAGCGCATCTTCGGCGACGATGCCGCGCGGGCTAGGCTCAACGCCATCGTCCACCCCGCCGTCCGCGAGCTCTCGGGTCGCCTCATCGCCAAGGCCGAGGCCGAAGACCCGTCGGCGGTCGTCGTCTACGATGTGCCGCTGCTCGTCGAGGCATCCGTCGACCACCCGTTCGACCTCATCGTCGTGACCAATGCACCTCGCCGCACGCAGGTGAAGCGACTCGTCGAGGAGCGCGGTCTCGACGCGTTGCAGGCGGAGGCTCGGGTCGACGCACAAGTCGACAACACGGCGCGGCTCGCGATCGCCGATGTCGTCATCGACACCGACGACACACTCGCTCACACCATGAGCCAGGCCGACGCGCTCTGGGCGCGCATCGTCGAGGAGCGCAGCCGGGCCTAGTGTCGGTGGCCGCTCCTAGACTTGAAGGATGCAGGCCACTCGTTCAGTCCGTCCTTTCGAGGTCATCAGCGACTACCGCCCGAGCGGCGATCAGCCGCAGGCGATCGCCGAACTCGCCGGGCGCATCAACGCGGGCGAGACCGATGTCGTGCTGCTCGGCGCCACCGGCACCGGAAAGTCGGCCACGACCGCCTGGCTCATCGAGCAGGTGCAACGTCCGACGCTCGTGCTCGCGCACAACAAGACGCTCGCAGCGCAGCTCGCGAACGAGTTCCGCGAGCTGCTGCCCAACAATGCCGTCGAGTACTTCGTCTCGTACTACGACTACTACCAGCCCGAGGCCTATGTGCCGCAGACCGACACCTTCATCGAGAAGGACTCGTCGATCAACACCGAGGTCGAACGGCTGCGACACTCGACCACGAACTCGCTGCTGAGTCGGCGCGACGTCGTCGTCGTCTCGTCGGTCTCGTGCATCTACGGCCTCGGCACGCCCGAAGAGTATCTCGGCGCGATGATGCCGCTCCAGGTGGGTCAGCGGGTCGACCGCGACTGGCTCATCCGCAAGTTCGTCTCGATGCAGTACCAGCGCAACGACGTCGACTTCTCGAGGGGCACGTTCCGGGTGCGTGGCGACACCATCGAGATCATCCCGATCTACGAAGAACTCGCGATCCGCATAGAGATGTTCGGCGACGAGATCGAAGCGCTCTACAGTCTGCATCCGCTCACGGGCCAGGTGGTCGCCAAGCTCGACTCGGTGCCGGTCTTTCCGGGTTCCCACTACGTGGCGAGCACCGAGGTGATGCAGCGGGCCATCGGCACGATCCGCATCGAGCTCGAAGAACGGCTCGCCGAGCTCGAGCGCGAGGGCAAACTGCTCGAGGCGCAGCGGCTGCGCATGCGAACCACGTTCGACCTCGAGATGATGGAGCAGATCGGGTTCTGCTCGGGTATCGAGAACTACTCGCGCCATATCGACGGCCGGCAGGCGGGCGAGGCGCCGCACTGCCTGCTCGATTACTTCGCCGACGACTTCCTCGTCGTGATCGACGAGTCGCATGTCACGGTGCCGCAGATCGGTGCGATGTACGAGGGAGACTCGTCGCGCAAGCGCACGCTCGTCGAGCACGGGTTCCGATTGCCGAGCGCGCTCGACAATCGCCCCCTCAAGTGGGACGAGTTCAAGAACCGGATCGGGCAGACCGTGTACCTCTCGGCAACGCCGGGTCGCTACGAGATGGGCATCGCCGACGGCGTGGTCGAGCAGATCATCCGGCCCACGGGGCTCGTCGACCCGCAGATCGTCGTCAAGCCCTCGAAGGGGCAGATCGACGATCTGCTCGAAGAGATCCGCATCCGCGCCGAGCGCGACGAGCGTGTGCTCGTCACCACCCTCACGAAGAAGATGGCCGAAGAGCTCACCGACTTCCTCACCGAGGCCGGCGTGCGAGTGCGCTACCTGCACTCCGACGTCGACACCCTGCGCCGAGTCGAGTTGCTCACCGAACTGCGGGCCGGGGTATACGACGTGCTCGTCGGCATCAACCTGCTGCGCGAGGGCCTCGACCTGCCCGAAGTCTCGCTCGTTGCGATCCTCGATGCCGACAAAGAGGGGTTCCTGCGCTCGTCGACCTCGCTCATCCAGACCATCGGGCGAGCCGCACGCAACGTCTCTGGTGAGGTGCACATGTACGCTGATGTGCTCACCGACTCGATGAAGTCCGCGATCGACGAGACGACGCGCCGCCGCGAGAAGCAGGTCGAGTACAACACCGTCAACGGCATCGACCCGCAACCGCTGCGCAAGCGCATCGCCGACATCACCGAGGTGCTCGCGCGCGAAGAGGCCGACACCGCGCGGCTGCTCGCCGGCCGCGACGATCGCAAGCGAGCGCCGGTGCCCAACCTGCGACGCGAGGGCATCGCCGCCGAAGGAGCCAACGACCTCGAAGAACTCATCCGCGACCTCAACGGGCAGATGCTCGAGGCGGCGGGCGAGCTGAAGTTCGAGCTCGCTGCACGCCTGCGTGACGAGGTCTCAGAGCTCAAGCGCGAGCTCCGGCAGATGGAGAAGGCCGGCCATCTCGGGTAGCAATCGAACGTATGTTCGCTGACAGCAGGTGCCGTACCGGCTTCGATGTCGGTGGGCCTCTTTAGACTCGTAGGGTGCCAGTTTCACGTCTCGATGCCCATTCGCACCTGAGTGTTCGCGGGGCCCGCGTCCACAATCTGCAGAACGTCGACGTCGAGATCCCGAGGGACTCGATGGTGGTGTTCACGGGCCTGTCCGGCTCCGGAAAATCGTCGCTCGCCTTCGACACGATCTTCGCCGAGGGCCAGCGCCGCTACGTCGAGTCGTTGTCCGCGTACGCACGCCAGTTCCTCGGCCAGGTCGACCGGCCCGATGTCGACTTCATCGAGGGGCTCAGCCCCGCGGTGTCGATCGACCAGAAGTCGACGAACCGCAACCCGCGGTCGACGGTCGGCACCATCACCGAGATCTACGACTACATGCGACTGCTCTGGGCGCGCATCGGCGTGCCGCATTGCCCGGTCTGCGGTGAGAAGATCCAGCGGCAGACCGTGCAGCAGATCGCCGACCAGCTCATGGAGCTCGATGAGGGCATCCGCTACCAGGTGCTGAGCCCCGTCGTGTCGAAGAAGAAGGGCGAGTTCGTCGATCTCTTCCGCGACCTCGCGGCCCAGGGCTACTCACGTGCGGTGGTCGACGGCGACCTCATCCGGCTCGACGAACCGCCGGCGCTGAAGAAGCAGGTCAAGCACGACATCTCGGTCGTCGTCGATCGCCTCGTCGCCGGCCCTGAACTGCTCGGTCGTCTCACCGATTCGCTCGAGACCGCACTGCGCCTCACCGATGGGCTCGTGCAGATCAACTACGTCGACGAGACCGGCCCCGATGCTTGGGCCACGTTCTCCGAGAAGCTCTCGTGCCCCAACCAGCACCCGATCCAGCTGACCGAGATCGAACCACGCACGTTCTCGTTCAACGCGCCGTTCGGTGCCTGCCCCGAGTGCTCCGGGCTCGGCACGCGCATGTCCGTCGACGAAGACCTGCTGCTGGGCGACCCGTCGCTCAGCATCACCGATGGCGTCATCCTGCCCTGGACCTCGCAGGGCAAGAGCCTCTACAACTACTACGAGAAGCTGCTCGACGGGCTTGCGCGCGACCTCGGCTTCTCGCTCGACACCCCGTGGCACGACCTTCCCGACGAGGCACGTGCCGCGGTGCTGCGCGGTGACAACTTCGAGGTCAAGGTACGGTGGCGCAACCGCTACGGCCGCGAGATGAGCTACACCTCGGGGTTCGAAGGCGTCGTCCCGTACATCGAGCGCCAGTACGTGCAGGCCGAGACCGACGTGCAGCGCGCGCGATGGGCCGAATACCTCCGCGAGGTTCCGTGTCCGGTGTGCGGCGGCAAGCGCCTCAAGCCCGAGGTGCTCTCGGTGCTCATCCACAACCACAGCATCGCCGACGTCGGGCTGCTCAGCCTCACCGATGCCCGCTCCTTCATGGATCGACTGCAGCTCACCGAACGCGAGCAGACCATCGCAGCCCAGGTGCTGCGTGAGATCAAGGTCCGTCTCGACTTCCTGATCCGGGTCGGACTCAGCTATCTCGACCTCGCCCGCGCAGCGGCCACGCTCTCGGGCGGCGAGGCCCAGCGAATCCGACTGGCGACCCAGATCGGGTCCGGACTCACGGGCGTGCTCTACGTGCTCGACGAACCGAGCATCGGCCTGCACCAGCGCGACAACCGCCGGCTCATCGACACGCTCATCGCACTGCGCGACCTGGGCAACACGCTCATCGTCGTCGAGCACGACGAAGACACCATCCGCACCGCCGACTGGATCGTCGACATCGGCCCGGGGGCGGGCGTCAACGGCGGCACCGTGGTGCATTCGGGCAGCTACGCCGACCTCGTGAAGAACACGCGTTCCCTGACGGGTGACTACCTCTCGGGGCGTAAGGAGATCGGCATCCCCGAGCACCGTCGCCCGATCGATCCCGAGCGCATGATCTCGGTCGAGGGGGCCGCTGCCAACAACCTCCGCGGCGTGAACGTCGAGTTCCCGCTCGGCACCTTCACCGCGGTCACGGGGGTGAGCGGGTCCGGCAAGTCCTCGCTCGTGAACGACATCCTGTACAAGGTGCTGGCGAACCGGCTCAACGGAGCCCGCAAGGTGCCGGGCAAGCACCGCCGCGTCACCGGGCTCGATCAGCTCGACAAGGTCGTTCACGTCGATCAGGCGCCGATCGGGCGCACCCCGCGATCGAACCCCGCGACGTACACGGGCGTGTTCGACCGCATCCGAACGCTCTTCTCCGAGACGACCGAGGCGAAGGCGCGGGGGTACCTGCCGGGCCGCTTCAGCTTCAACGTCAAGGGTGGTCGCTGCGAGGCCTGCTCGGGCGACGGCACGATCAAGATCGAGATGAACTTCCTGCCCGACGTGTACGTGGCATGCGAGGTGTGCGGTGGCCAGCGATACAACCGCGAGACCCTGCAGGTGCACTACAAGGGCAAGAACATCGCCGAGGTGCTCGAGATGCCGATCTCCGAGGCCGCCGACTTCTTCGAGCCGATCTCGGCGATCCACCGCTACCTGAAGACCCTCGTCGACGTGGGACTCGGATACGTGCAGCTCGGGCAGAGTGCCACGACCCTCTCGGGCGGCGAGGCGCAACGCGTGAAGCTCGCGACCGAACTGCAGCGGCGCTCGAACGGCCGCAGCGTGTATGTGCTCGACGAGCCGACGACCGGGCTCCACTTCGAAGACGTGCGCAAGCTGCTGAAGGTGCTCGGCAAGCTCGTCGAGAAGGGCAACACCGTCATCGTCATCGAGCACAGCCTCGACGTGATCAAGTCGGCCGACTGGATCATCGACCTCGGTCCCGAGGGCGGCTCCGGTGGCGGTCAGATCATCGCGACCGGCACGCCCGAGCAGGTGGCCGCGGTGACGGGCAGCCACACCGGGTACTTCCTCCGTGAGATCTTCGACACGGCTGCGCGCACCGAGGTCGCCAGCTAGGCGATGAGCACGGCACCGTTGAGCACCCAAGGCGTCCCGTACCGGCCGAAGGCGGGCGAGATCCCGACCTCGCCCGGCGTGTACAGGTTCCGCGATGCCGAGCGTCGCGTGCTCTACGTCGGCAAGGCCAAGAACCTCCGGTCGCGGCTCTCGAACTACTTCGCACCACTGCGAACGCTGCACGAGCGCACCCGGCGCATGGTCACGACGGCAGCATCGGTCGAGTGGACGGTGGTGGGCAGCGAAGTCGAGGCGCTGCAACTCGAGATCACGTGGATCAACGACTTCAAGCCGCCATTCAACGTGCGCTTCAAAGACGACAAGTCCTACCCGTACCTCGCGGTGACCCTCGGCGACGAGGCCCCGCGCGCGGTGGTCACGCGCAACCGCAAGATACCGGGGGCGCGGTACTTCGGCCCGTACCCGAAGATGTGGGCGATCAACGACACCCTCGAGATCCTGCTGAAGCTCTTCCCGATCCGCACGTGCAAGGACTCCGACTACCGGCGGGCGATCGCGAGTGGCAAGCCGTGCTTCGCCGGCCAGATCGGCCGGTGCTTCGGCCCGTGCTCGGGCCGTGTCACGATCGAGGAGCACCGCGACAACGTCGATCGATTCGTCGGGTTCATGCAGAATCAGGACCGACGCATCGTCGGCGAGCTGAACGGTCGCATGCTCACCGCTGCGGCCGCGCAGGACTACGAGTCGGCAGCGCGATTCCGCGACCAGCTGAAGGCCGCGAACGCGTTCTTCGAGCGCAGCGCCATGGTGCTCGGTGAAGCTGTCGACATCGACGTGTTCGGCATCGAACACGACGAGCTCGCTGCAGCCGTACAGCAGTTCATCGTGCGCGGCGGTCGCGTGCGAGGGGTGCGGTCGTGGACTGTCGACAAAGAGCTCGACGTGCCGCTGGGTGAGCTCGTCGACTTCGTGGTGCAGAACGCCTACGGCGACGACGTCAGGCCACCCCGCGAGGTCGTCGTGCCCGAGCTTCCCGACGACACCGAGGCGCTCGAGAGCTGGCTGGGCACGCTCGCCGAGCGCAAGGTGCGCATCCGCGTCGCACAGCGCGGGGACAAGGCGGCACTGCTCGAGACGGCGACGCAGAACGCGAAGCAGACGTTGATGCTCTACAAGACGCGTCGCAGTGCCGACTTCACCACTCGCTCGCAAGCCCTCGAAGACATCCAAGAGGCGCTCGGCATGGCCGACGCGCCACTCCGAATCGAGTGCTACGACGTCTCTCACCTGAGCGGAACCAACATCGTCGCCTCGATGGTCGTGTTCGAAGACGGCCTCGCGCGCAAAGACGAGTACCGCCGGTTCACGATTCCGCAGTCGAGCGACGACACCGACTCGATCCACCAGGTGCTCACCCGTCGGCTGGCGTACCTCGCGCGTCCGGACGAGGACGAGCACGGCGAGGGCGTCTCGGCCGCGAACGGCACCGACGGGGTCGAGGCATCCGGCCGGCGCAGGAGGTTCGCCTATCGACCGAACCTGCTCGTCGTCGACGGAGGCCAGCCGCAGGTCGCGGCGGCGGCCCGCGCCCTCGCGGAGTCCGGCGTCGAGGGGGTCTACCTGTGCGGCATCGCCAAGCGGCTCGAAGAGATCTGGACGCCCGACGCCGACTTCCCCGTCATCCTGCCCCGCAACAGCGATGCGCTCTTCCTCTTCCAGCGCGTCCGCGATGAAGCGCACCGATTCGCGATCACGCACCAGCGCCAGCGCCGAAAGCGCGACATCGGTTCGGTGCTCTCCGAGATCCCGGGGCTGGGTCCGGCACGTGTGAAAGAACTGCTGCGCCACTTCGGTTCGGTCAAGCGACTCCGCGCTGCCACCGAGGCCGAGATCGCCGAGGTGAAGGGCATCGGCCCAGCGCTCGCGACGACGGTGCACGGCCACTTGCGCGCCGACGGCGCGCCCGCGCCCCGCTAGGCTGGGATGTCGACACGCGGAAGGGGAGCAGGATGACCGCGGGGGACTCCGAGCAGCAGGAGATGCTGATCGTCACCGGCATGTCCGGGGCTGGGCGAACGACGGTCGGCAACGCCCTTGAAGACCTCGGATGGTACGTCGTCGACAACCTCCCACCGCAGATGCTGCGGCCGCTCGTCGAACTCGTCGAGCGAGCCGGCACCTCGCTGCCGCGCATCGCGGCGGTCGTCGACATCCGCGGTCGCGACTTCTTCTACGAGCTGCAGGACATCATCCAGGCACTTCGGGCGGGCGTCAACGTGCGGGTCGTCTTCCTCGACGCGAACGACGCGGTGCTCGTGCGCCGCTTCGAGTCGGTGCGGCGCCCGCACCCCCTGCAGGGCGACGGCACGCTGCTCGACGGCATCGGCATCGAGCGCGCGCGCCTTGCCGCGCTCCGTGAGGCGAGCGACATCGTCGTCGACACCTCCGACCTCAACATCCACCAGCTCGCGACGCTCATCACCGAGACGTTCGCACCCGAAGACCACGCGGGGCTGCGGGTCACCATGCTGAGCTTCGGGTTCAAGTACGGCGCTCCGACCGATGCCGACCTCGTCGCCGACGCGAGGTTCCTGCCGAACCCGTTCTGGTCGCCCGAGCTGCGACACCTCACCGGCGAAGACGAGGCGGTCAGCGAGTTCGTGCTCGGCCAGCCCGGCGCGCGCGAGTTCCTCGACGCGTACGCGCAGGCGCTCGAGCCCGTGATGGCCGGCTACCAGCGTGAGAACAAGCGACACGCGACGATCGCGATCGGATGCACCGGCGGCAAGCACCGCTCGGTCGCGCTCGTCCGCGAACTGAGCGAGCGCGTCGCGAAGATGCCCGGCGTCGCCGTGAGCGTCAAGCACCGCGACCTCGGCCGCGAATGACGCCGACGACTGAAACACAGATTGGACGACCTGGTGGCACTGACCGCTGATGTGAAAGAAGAGCTCGCGCGAGTCGACGTATCGAAGACGAGTGTCAGGGTCGCCGAACTCGCCTCGGTGCTGCGTTTCGCCGGTGGGCTGCACATCATCTCGAACCGCATCGCGATCGAGGCCGAACTCGACACGCCCACGATCGCGCGGCGTGTGACGCGCGACCTCGGCGAGATCTACGGTGTCCGTCCCGATGTCTCGGTCATCGCTCCGTCGGGGATGCGGCGTTCGAACCAGTACCTGGTCCGGGTGCTCGACGGCGGGGAGACGCTCGCGCGTCAGACTGGGCTGCTCGACGCCCGCCGTCGGCCGGTTCGCGGCCTCCCCAACAAGCTCACGACGGGCTCGCGCGACGAGGTCGCCGCCATCTGGCGCGGCGCGTTCCTCGCCCAGGGGAGCCTGACCGATCCCGGCCGCTCCGCTGCGCTCGAGGTGACCTGCCCCGGCAACGAGACGGCGATGGCGCTCGTCGGCGCAGCCGGGCGCCTCGGCATCTCGGCCAAGGCGCGCGAGGTGCGGGGGGTGCACCGGGTCGTCATCCGCGACGGCGAGGCCATCAGCGCGATGCTCTCGGTCATGGGCGCCACCGCGACGGTGCGCAACTGGGAAGAGCTGCGGCAGCGCCGCGAGGTGCGGGCGACGGCGAACCGCCTCGTGAACTTCGACGACGCCAACCTGCGCCGGTCTGCGCAGGCCGCCGTGGCCGCCTGCGCTCGAGTCGAACGCGCGATGGAGCTGCTCGGCGATGACATCCCCGAGCACCTGAAGTACGCCGGCGAGCTGCGGCTCGCGCATCGCGAGGCGAGCCTCGACGAGCTCGGCCACCACGCCGACCCGCCCATGACGAAGGACGCCGTGGCGGGCCGCATCCGCCGCCTCCTGGCGATGGCCGACAAGCGCGCCGCCGACCTCGGCGTCCCTGGCACCGAGGCGAGCCTGCCCGCAGACCTCGACGAGGTCTGAGCGCCGCGGGATCGCTCCGCCGCATCACCCGACCGGGGATGATGATCGGTCAGGACATCCGCCGACCCTCGTTTCCCGAGATGTCAACCGCGGACACCCGCCCGCGCAACCGGCATAGACTCGGGAATGCAGCCGCGGATGCCGGGGAGACGCCCGGGTACCCGGCGCATCTGACAAGGAGAAGCTATGGCTGACTACACCCTGCCCGACCTCGCCTACGACTACTCGGCGCTCGAACCTTCGATCAGCGGCACCATCATGGAGCTGCATCACTCGAAGCACCACCAGGCCTATGTCACCGGAGCCAACACGGCGCTCGCGCAGTTGGCCGAAGCCCGCGACTCGGGCAACCTCGCCAACGTGAACAAACTCGAGAAGGACCTCGCGTTCAACCTCGGCGGGCACGTCAACCACTCCATCTTCTGGACCAACCTGTCGCCCGACGGCGGCGACAAGCCCACCGGCGAACTCGCCGCGGCGATCGACGACCAGTTCGGTTCGTTCGACAAGTTCCAGGCGCACTTCACCGCCGCGGCGCTCGGCGTGCAGGGCTCGGGCTGGGCTGTGCTCGCCTGGGACTCGCTCGGGCAACGCCTGATCATCTCGCAGTTCTTCGACCAGCAGGGCAACCTGCCGGCCGGCATCGTGCCCCTGCTCATGCTCGACGTCTGGGAGCACGCGTACTACCTCGACTACAAGAACGTTCGAGCCGACTACGTGAAGGCGTTCTGGAACATCGCGAACTGGGACAACGTTCAGCGGCGGTTCCAGGTCGCCGCTGAGAAGACCTCAGGGCTGCTGCTACTGTCGTAAACGCGATGGTGTCCCCGGACCCGTCCGGGGACACCGCCGTCCGATCAGTTCACCCGTGTACGTGCGCGCCCGCGCAACATCAAACAGGAGACATCTGTGTCTGTAAAGATCGGCATCAACGGCTTCGGCCGCATCGGCCGCAACTACTTCCGTGCCGCCCTCGCCCAGGGCGCCGACCTCGAGATCGTCGCGGTGAACGATCTCACCGACAACAAGACCCTCGCGCACCTCCTGAAGTACGACTCGGTCACGGGCCGCCTCGACGCGACCGTCGACTACGACGACGACCACATCATCGTGAACGGCACCGCGATCAAGGCCTTCGCCGAGCGCGACCCCGCGAACCTGCCCTGGGGCGAACTGGGCGTCGACATCGTCATCGAGTCGACCGGGTTCTTCACCAAGGCGACCGATGCCCGCAAGCACATCGAGGCCGGTGCCAAGAAGGTGCTCATCTCGGCGCCCGCGACCGACGAGGACGCCACCTTCGTCATCGGCGTGAACGAAGACCAGTACGACCCCGAGAAGCATCACATCATCTCGAACGCGTCGTGCACCACGAACTGCCTCGCACCGCTCGCGAAGGTCTTCAACGACACGTTCGGCATCGAGCGCGGCCTCATGACGACGGTGCACGCGTATACCGCCGACCAGAACCTGCAGGACGGCCCCCACAAGGACCTGCGTCGCGCCCGCGCCGCCGCGATCAACATCGTCCCCACCTCCACGGGTGCGGCGAAGGCGATCGGACTCGTGCTTCCCGAGCTCGTCGGCAAACTCGACGGCTTCGCCCTGCGCGTGCCGGTGCCCACCGGCTCGATCACCGACCTCACGGTCACGGCATCGCGTCCCGTCACGGTCGACGAGGTCAAGGCCGCGTACAAGGCCGCTGCCGAAGGCCCGATGAAGGGCATCCTCAAGTACACCGAAGACGAGATCGTCTCGAGCGACATCGTCTCGGACCCGCACTCGTCGATCTTCGACGCAGGCCTCCTGCGCGTACTGGGCGACCAGGTGAAGCTCTCGAGCTGGTACGACAACGAGTGGGGCTACTCCAACCGTCTCGTCGACCTCACCGAGTACGTCGCCGATCGTCTCTGAATCGAGCATCCGTGACCCTGCGAACGATCGATTCCCTCGGTCCGCTCGCCGGCAAGCGCGTCGTCGTCCGTTGTGACCTGAACGTCCCCCTGCGGGACGGCATCATCACGGACGATGGCCGCGTGCGGGCGTCGGTCCCCACGCTCCAAGCCCTCGTGGGCCAGGGCGCACGCGTCATCGTGGTCTCGCATCTCGGGCGGCCCGAGGGTGCGCCCGATGCGAAGTACAGCCTCGCGCCGGTGGCGGCACGCCTCGGCGAACTGTTCGACGCCCCGGTCGCGTTCGCGACCGATACGGTCGGCGCCGATGCCTCGGCCAAGGTCGACGCGCTCGGCGACGGCGAGGCGCTCGTGCTCGAGAACCTGCGGTTCAACCCTGGTGAGACCTCGAAGAACGAGGCCGAACGCATCGCGTTCGCCGGCGAGCTGGCCGCGTTCGCCGACGCCGTCGTCTCCGACGGGTTCGGCGTCGTGCACCGCAAGCAGGCGAGCGTCTACGAGCTCGAGCAGGCTCGGCCCAGCGCGGCCGGGCTCCTGATCGACGCCGAGCTCGATGTGCTCGACCGGCTCACCGAGAAGCCCGAGCGCCCGTACACCGTCGTACTCGGCGGGTCGAAGGTGTCCGACAAGCTCGGCGTCATCGCCCATCTGCTTCCCCGTGTCGACCGGCTGCTCATCGGCGGCGGAATGCTGTTCACGTTCCTCGCCGCACAGGGCCACAAGGTGGGCTCGAGCCTGCTCGAAGCCGACCAGATCGAGACCGTGAAGGGCTATCTCGCCGAGGCCGTCGAGCGCGGCGTCGAGATCGTGCTGCCCACGGATGTCGTGGTGGCTGCATCGTTCTCGGCCGAGGCCGAGCACGTCGTCACGTCCGCCCACGCCATCGAGCAGACCCCGTTCGGGGCCTCGGGCCTCGGGCTCGACATCGGCCCCGAGACATCCGCGACCTTCGCCGCGCACATCCGCGACTCGAAGACCGTGTTCTGGAACGGTCCGATGGGCGTCTTCGAACTCGCGCCCTTCGCCGCAGGCACGCGCGCGGTCGCCGAGGCGCTCACCGAGGTCGACGGGCTCAGCGTCGTCGGAGGCGGCGACTCGGCCGCGGCCGTACGCCAGCTCGGCTTCGACGACGACCGATTCGGCCACATCTCGACGGGTGGAGGCGCAAGCCTCGAATTCCTCGAAGGCAAGCAACTTCCCGGACTGGAGGTCCTCGGATGGCAGTGAAGCGCACCCCGTTCATCGCAGGCAACTGGAAGATGAACCTCGACCACCTGCAGTCGATCGCGTTCGTGCAGAAGCTCGCGTGGTCGCTTGCCGACGCGAGGCATGACTTCGCCGACGCCGAGGTCGCGGTCTTCCCGCCGTTCACCGACCTGCGGTCGGTACAGACGCTCGTCTCGGCCGACTCGTTGCCGATCGGATACGGCGCCCAAGACCTCTCGGCGCACGACTCCGGCGCCTACACCGGCGAGATCTCGGGGGCATTCCTCTCCCAACTCGACTGCGGCTACGTGATCATCGGACACTCCGAGCGTCGCACGCTGCACGGCGAGACCGACGCCGACGTCAACGCCAAGATCAAGGCCGCGCACCGCCATGGGCTCGTGCCGGTCGTGTGCGTGGGCGAGACGGCCGAAGACCTCGAGGCACACGGCCCGAGCGCCGTGCCCGTCGCGCAGCTGCGCGCGGCACTCGACGGCGTGGACGGGTCGAAGGGGCTCGTGGTCGCCTACGAGCCGGTTTGGGCCATCGGTTCAGGACAGGCTGCGACGCCCGCCCAGGCCGAGCAGGTCGCGGTGGCGCTTCGAGCGCTGCTCGTCGAGCTCGTCGGCGACGAGGTCGCGCAGGGAACGCGAGTGCTGTACGGAGGTTCGGTCAAGGCTGCCAACATCGCCTCGTTCCTGCGTGAGCCGAACGTCGACGGCGCGCTCGTCGGCGGTGCGAGCCTCGACATCGACGAGTTCTCCAGCATCGTCCGATTCAAGAAGCACGTCGGCGCCTGACGCGTCGTCCCGAAGTGCGCCGCGATGAGCGGCTATACTCAAATGTCGGCATCGACCCCCTGCGTCGTGCCCGGAAAGGTTCACCGTGGAGATTCTCCAGGTCGTCCTGCAGGTGCTGCTCGGTCTCACGAGCCTCCTGCTGACGCTGCTCATCCTGCTGCACAAGGGCCGCGGTGGCGGTCTCTCCGACATGTTCGGAGGCGGCGTCACGTCGAGCCTCGGAGCGTCGGGAGTCGCTGAGCGCAACCTCAACCGGATCACGGTCATCCTCGGGCTCGTCTGGATCACCTGCATCGTGGTGCTCGGACTGATCACCAAGTTCGACGCCGGAATCTGACGGGGAGGCACCAATGGCTTCAGGCAACAGCGCCATCCGCGGCTCGCGAGTCGGGGCCGGACCGATGGGCGAGCAGGATCGCGGTTTCCACGCGGATCGTGTCGCGGTCAGCTACTGGGACGCGCGCGGCAACGAAACCGTTCGCCACTTCGCAGCGAACCTGCCCGAAGAAGAGATTCCCGACGTCATCGACAGCCCCTCGACGGGCCTCCCCGCCGGTCGCGACCGCGAGAACCCGCCGTCGGTTTCGAAGCTCGAGCCCTACAAGACGCACCTCGCTTACGTGAAGGAGCGCCGCACCGAAGACGAAGCGGCCGCGCTGCTCGACGACGCGCTCACGCAGCTGCGCACTCGCCGCGGCCAGGCTCCGAAGGACTGACGCGCACCGAACACGACTGAGGGGGCGGCCGGCGGCCGCCCCCTCAGTCGTGTTCGGTGGAACGTGCGTCGCACCCGATCAGTAGTCGCGCGCGATGAGCGACTCGGGTACCTCGGCGGCAGCGTCCTGGTCGACGAAGAAGACCGTGCGACGGCGGCCCTTGATGCCCGCGACAGGCACCTCATCGCGGCTCGCGCCAGCGAGGGCGAGTCCGAGCGCCGAGGCCTTGTCGGCGCCGGCCAGCACCAACCAGACGCGCTGCGACGCGTTGATCACGGGACGCGTGAGACTGAGTCGCTCGGGCGGAGGCTTCGGTGAGTCACGCACGACGATGACCGTGCGGTCGGTCACCTGGATTCCCGAACGGTGCGGGAAGAGCGACGCGATATGCCCGTCGGGCCCCACTCCGAGGAACGTGATGTCGAAGATCGGATGCGGCATGCCGTCGACGCCGTGATCGGCGAGTTCGGCCGCATAATCGACGGCAGCCTCATCGAGCGTGAGCCCCGAGTCGGATGTCGGGAACGGATGCAGGTTGCCCTCAGGCAGATCGAGATCATCGAGCAGGGCGACGCGCGACTGCTCATCGTTGCGCTCGGTGTCACGCGCGGGCACCCAGCGTTCGTCACCCCACCAGAAGTGCACACGCGTCCAATCGATCGACATGCGCGCGGGGGAGGCAGCGACCGCCTCGAGCACCGCGGCGCCCATCGAGCCGCCCGTCAGCACGACGTGAACCACGGGTTGCGCGTCGAGCAGGTCGAGCATCTTGGTGATGAAGCGGGCTGCGACCGAGCCGGCGAGGCTCACCTTGTCGGGGTGGACGAGCACACGCCGTTCGTTCGTCACGCAGTGACCTCCTCGACACCGTCCGCGAGCTCAGCGAGACCGCTCCTGATGACTTCACCGTACAGCTCATCGGGGTCGAGGCGTCGCAGCTCGTCGGCGAGGCAGTCGCGAAGTGTCCGACGGGGGAGCGCGACGTCATGCGTCGGCTGGCTCGGCTGGCGAAGCGTCGCCACACCGGGTACGTCGCGCACGAGCTCGATGGCGCCGCTCGGCCGCTCGAGGCGCACCCCGTGGATGCCGTGCGAACCGGCTTCGACACCGGTGAGCCGGCACGCCGATGGAGCGCCGAGTTGCAGCCGGAGCCACGCCGCGAGCAGCGTTGTCGACGGCGAGTCGATCGCCCCGGTGACGTGGACTCCCGTGACCGGTTCGTACGGCGGCTGGTCGAGCACGGCGGCGAGCTGGGCACGCCAGAGGGTCAGCCTCGTCCAGGCGAAATCAGCGTCGCCCGGCATATAGCTCGTCGAGAGCGCTTGCAGCGCCGCCTGCGGGTCGGCCTGGGTCGAGGCATCCGTGATTCGCCGCTGGGCGATGCGCCCGAGCGGGGACGTCCCCGGAACCGCGGGGGCCACTCCCGGCCACCAGGTGACGACTGGGGCATCGGGCAGGAGGAGCCCCATGACGAGGCTCTCCTCATCGCGGGCCGCGTCGCCCCACGCACGCAGGACGATCACCTCGCTCGCACCCGCGTCGCCGCCGACGCGGATCTCGGCGTCGAGGCGCGGGGCGACTTCGGACGTATCGGTGCCCGGCTCGGTGGAGACCACGATGACGCGCATCGGGTGCTCGCGGGAGGCGTCGTTGGCGGCTTCGATGGCCTCTTCCTCGTCGCCGGGCGCCGTCGCGATCACCAGGGTGAGCACGCGTCCGAGCGCGACGACACCGCCCTCTTCGCGGATCTTGACGAGCGCCTTCGAGACGAGGCTCGTGGTGGTGTCGGGGAGGTCGACGATCATGGGCGTCTCCAGGTTCGGCCGTCGCGGGCGAGGAGTTCGTCCGCAGAACTCGGCCCCCACGTTCCGGGGCGGTATTGTTCGGGTTGACCCTTCGTCGCCCAGAACTCCTCGATGGGGTCGAGGATCTTCCAGGAGAGTTCGACCTCCTCTTGGCGGGGGAACAGCGGCGGATCGCCGAGCAGCACATCGAGGATGAGCCGTTCGTAGGCTTCGGGGCTCGCCTCGGTGAATGCGTGGCCGTAGCCGAAGTCCATCGTGACGTCGCGCACCTGCATGCCGGCGCCGGGCACTTTCGAGCCGAAGCGGATCGTCACGCCCTCGTCGGGCTGCACCCTGATGACCAGCGCATTCTGGCCGAGCTGCGACGTCTGGCTGTCGGCGAAGACCTGCTGCGGTGCCCGCTTGAAGACCACGGCGATCTCGGTGACGCGTCGGCCGAGGCGCTTGCCGGCGCGGAGGTAGAACGGCACGCCCGCCCATCGGCGCGTGCCGATGGTGAGCTTCATCGCCGCGTAGGTCTCGGTCGTCGATTCGGGGTTCATGCCGTCTTCGTCGAGGAAGCCGATGACCTTCTCTCCGCCCTGCCACCCGCCGGCGTACTGCCCACGGGCGGTGCCCGTGGCGAGGTCGTCGGGCAGGCGGACCGCTGCGAGGATCTTCTCCTTCTCGGCGCGGAGGTCGCCGGCCTCGAAGGAGATCGGCTCCTCCATCGCCGTCAGGGCGAGCAGTTGCAGCAGGTGGTTCTGGATGACATCGCGTGCCGCGCCGATGCCGTCGTAGTATCCGGCCCGACCGCCGACCCCGATGTCCTCGGCCATCGTGATCTGCACGTGGTCGACGAAATTGGCGTTCCAGATCGGCTCGTACAGCTGGTTGGCGAACCGCAGCGCCAGGATGTTCTGCACCGTCTCTTTACCGAGGTAGTGGTCGATGCGGAAGACCGAGTCGGGCGGAAACACCGAGGCGACCACGTCGTTCAACTCGCGCGCGGTCTTCAGGTCGCTGCCGAACGGCTTCTCGATGACGACGCGACGCCACTGGTTGTCGCGCTGCTCGGTGAGGCCCGAACGTTTGAGTTGCTCGGTGACGATGGGGAACGACTTCGGCGGGATCGACAGGTAGAACGCGTGGTTGCCCATCGTTCCGCGCTCGCGGTCGAGTTCCTGCACGACATCGCGGAGTCGATCGAATGCCACGTCATCGTCGAAGTCGCCGGGCACGAACCGGATGCCCTGCGCCAGCTGGCGCCAGACGTCCTCACGGAACTCGGTGCGGGCATACTGCTTCACCGAGTCGTGGACGACCTGCTCGAAGTCCTGGTCGGCCCAGTCGCGACGCGCGAATCCGACGAGCGCGAAGCCCGGCGGCAGCAGGCCGCGGTTCGCGAGGTCGTACACCGCCGGCATCAGTTTCTTGCGCGACAGGTCGCCGGTGACGCCGAAGATGATGAGACTCGACGGGCCGGCGATTCGGTTGAGCCGGTAGTCCTTCGGGGAACGGAGTGGGTTGTGCGCTGCGGTGATCGCGACCGGTTGCATGCGTCTCCTTCGAAGGTCAGCCGACGGCGCCGAGCAGTGCAGCGATGTTCGCGGCAGGATCGGTCAGCGTCAGGGTGAGCACCGGCCGGCCGTGTTCTGCGAGCACGCTCGCGTCACCGGATGCCTGCGCTGCGATGAGCTGGCCGAACGTGAAGGGACGCTCGGGGATCGTGAGGTCGTCGGCCGGCGACTGCGTGATCTGCAGGAACACGCCGACGGCGGGGCCGCCCTTGTGGAACTGCCCGGTGGAGTGCAGGAACCGCGGACCCCAGCCGAACGTGACGGGGCGACCCGACCGCGCCGCGAGAAGATCGCGGATTCGCTCGACCTCGGGGTGCGCGACGCGATCGACGTAGGCCTGCACCGAGATATAGCCGTTCTCGGGCAGCTCCTCGAGGAGCACGTCGATCGCCGACTCGAGGTCGCTCGACGCACCGATGACGTCGGGCGTGCCACGCACCTCGATGCCGTTCGCGACGAACGCTGCGGGCTCGGGCGCGGGGCGGGCGTCGAGCAGGCCGCGTGCCGCGATCTTCGCCGACTCGACGTCGGGCTGGTCGAACGGGTTGATGCCGAGGATGCGACCGGCGACGGCGGTCGCATACTCCCAGACGAGCAGTTGCGCGCCGAGGCTTCCGGACACCCGGATCTCACCGGTGTCGTGGCGGCTGAAGATCTGGTCGCCCGCGTCGTCGACGAGGCGGACCACCTGGACGTCGGGCAGGTTCGCCGTCAGCTCGGGTGCGCCGGTATCGAGCACGACGGGCAGGATGCCGGTGCCCTCTTTGCCCGTGGATTCCGCGATCAGCTGCTCAGCCCAGTCGGCGAAGCCGACGATATGCGTGCCATCGGCGACGATCGCGAGCTTGTCGCGAAGCGGTGCGGTCGCGGCGATCGCCGCGCCGAGCACGAGGCCGGGGTTCTCGGGGCTGTCGATCGCGAGCGAGAGCTCGATCGTCTCGGCCTCGTCGAGGATCTCGGCGATGTCGACGCCGGCGAGGCCCGACGGCACGAGGCCGAATGCGGTCAACGCCGAGTAGCGGCCGCCGACGTTCGGGTCGGCGTTGAACACGCGGTAGCCCGCGGCCCGCGCCGATTCGTCGAGCGGCGAGCCCGGGTCGGTCACCACGATGATCCGCTTCGCCGGGTCGATGCCGGCATCGCGGAACGCCTGCTCGTAGACACGTCGCTGGCTGTCGGTCTCGACGGTCGAACCCGACTTGGACGAGACGACGAGCGCGGATGCCTCGAGCCGGTCGCCGAGCGCGGCGAGCACCTGCCCGGGCTCGGTCGAGTCGAGCACGGTGAGGTCGACGCGCGCCGTGCGCGTGATGACCTCGGGGGCGAGCGAGGATCCGCCCATTCCGCCGAGCACGATGTGGCGGACGCCGTCGGCCTCGAGCTGCTCGCGGAGCGACTCGATCTCTGCGACGAGCGGCCGTGACACGGCGACCGCCTCGGTCCAGCCGAGACGCTTCTCGGACTCGGCTTCGGCATGGGAGCCCCAGAGCGTCGCGTCCTGCGCGGTGATGCCGCTCGCAACGAGGTCGCTCACGAGCCCGGGGACGGTTCGACGAACTGCGTCGGCGGCGGCGCCGCTCACCGAGATGCGAAAGCTCATCGAGCCGCCTCCAACGCGGTGCGGACGCTGTCGATGAGCTCGCCCCACGAGACGATGAACTTGTCGACGCCCTCGTTCTCGAGGGTGAGCGTCACGTCGTCGTAGTCGACGCCCAGCGCGCCGAGCGCGTCGAGCACCGCGCCGGCATCGGCGTAGGCGCCCGTCACGGTGTCGCCCTCGACGACGCCGTGGTCGAACGTGGCCTCGAGCGTCTTCTCGGGCATGGTGTTGACGACGCCGGCGGCCACGAGATCGGTGACGTAGAGGGTGTCGGGCAGCGCCGGGTCCTTGACGCCGGTCGATGCCCAGAGCGGCCGCTGGCGGTTGGCGCCGGCATCGAGCAGCGCGGTGGCCCGCTCGGTGGCGAACTCCTCCTCGAAGAGCTGGTAGGCCAGGCGGGCGTTGGCGACGCCGGCCTTGCTCTTGAGGGCGAGTGCCTCAGGGGTGCCGATCGCGGTGAGACGCTTGTCGATCTCGGTGTCGACGCGCGAGACGAAGAACGACGCGACGGAGTGGATCGTCGACAGGTCGATGCCGGCCGCGTTCGCCTGCTCGAGCCCGGTGAAGTACGCGTGGATCACGTCGCGGTAGCGGTCGAGGCTGAAGATCAGCGTGATGTTGACACTGATGCCGGCCGCCGTCGCAGCGGTGATCGCATCGAGCCCCTCGACGGTCGCCGGGATCTTGATGAGCGCGTTCGGACGGTCGACCTTGGCCCACAGGGCCTTCGCCTCGGCGATGGTGCCCGCGGTGTCGCGAGCCAGGCCCGGGGCGACCTCGATCGAGACGCGACCGTCGACGCCGCCAGTGCGGTCGTAGACGGGCCGGAACACGTCGGCGGCCGCGCGGACGTCGTCGGTCGTGATGTCGAAGATCGCGGTGTCGACGTCGGCGCCGGCAACGGCGAGCTCGTGGAGGTGGTCGTGATACGTGTCGCTCTTCAGCGCGGCGGCGAAGATCGTCGGGTTGGTCGTGACGCCGACGACGTTGCGTTCGGCGATGAGCCGCTCGAGGTCGCCGGTGACGAGGCGTTCGCGCGAGAGGTCGTCGAGCCAGATGCTGACGCCTGCCTCGGAGAGGGCTGCGGTGGGGGAGTTGGTCATGTGGATGTCTCCTCTTCGGGCGCGCGTCAGGCCGACGCGAGCGATTCCTTGGCGGCGGCGACGACGGCGTCAGCCGTGATGCCGAACTCGCGGAACAGGGTCTTGTAGTCGGCGGACGCGCCGAAGTGCTCGATCGACACCGCGCGACCCCGGTCGCCGATGTAGCGCTGCCACGTGAGCGCGACGCCGGCCTCGACCGACACGCGAGCGGTGACCGCCGCCGGCAGTACCTGCTCGCGGTACTCGGCGGGCTGCTCCTCGAACCACTCGAGGCTCGGCGCCGACACCACGCGGGCGTGGACGCCCTCGGCGGCGAGCGTGTCGCGCGCCGCGAGGGCGAGCTGCACCTCGGAACCCGTCGCGATGATGATCACGTCGGGCGTTCCGCCGGCGGCCTCGGCGAGCACGTAGGCGCCCTTCGACAGGTTGGATGCCGCAGCGAGCGTGTCACCGGACGCGTCACCGGCACCCCGTTCGAACACCGGGATGTTCTGGCGGGTCAGGGCGATGCCCGCCGGGGCATCCGCTCGCTTCAGAACTTCGAGCCACGCATACGCGACCTCGTTGGCATCGGCCGGGCGCACCACCGTGAAGCCGGGAATCGCACGCAGGGTCGCGAGCTGCTCGATGGGCTGGTGGGTGGGGCCGTCTTCGCCGAGCGCGACGGAGTCGTGCGTCCAGACGAAGATCGACGGGACCTTCATCAGCGCGGCGAGGCGCACTGCGGGGCGCATGTAGTCGCTGAAGATCAGGAACGTGCCGCCGAACGCGCGGGTCGGCCCGTGCAGGACGATGCCGTTCACGATCGCACCCATGGCGTGCTCGCGGATGCCGAAGTGCAGCACCCGGCCGTAGGGGTCGCCTGAGAACTCGTGCGTGGACCACTCGGTCGGAATGAACGAGGGCGCGCCGTTGATGGTGGTCAGGTTCGACTCGGCGAGGTCGGCGGACCCGCCCCAGAGCTCGGGCAGCACACCCGCGAGCGCGTTGATGACCTTGCCCGACGCGGCACGCGTCGACAGTTCGGTGCCGCCCTCGAACACCGGCAGCGCCGACTCGATGTCGTCGGGCAGCTCGCCCGCCTCGAGGCGATCGAGCAGCGCCTTGCGCTCGGGGTTGGCGGCGGCCCAGGCGTCGAACCCGGTCTGCCACTCGGCGTGCGCGGCAGCGCCGCGTTCGCCGGCGAGACGGGTGTGGGCGATCACGTCGTCGGCGACGACGAAGTGCTGCTCGGGGTCGAAGCCGAGTACCTGCTTCGTCGCGGCGAGCTCGGCCGCGCCGAGCGCGGAACCGTGGATCTTGCCGGTGTTCTGCTTGCCAGGGCTCGGCCAGCCGATGATCGTCTTCAGGATGATGATCGACGGCTTCGAGGACTCGCCCTTCGCAGCTTCGATCGCGGCGTGCAGCTCGGCGACGTCTTCGACGTACTCGCCGGTCTTCTTCCAGTCGACGGTCTGCACGTGCCAGCCGTAGGCTTCGTAGCGCTTCGCGACGTCTTCGGTGAACGCGATGTTCGTGTCGTCTTCGATGGAGATCTGGTTCGAGTCGTAGATCATCACCAGGTTGCCCAGCTGCTGGTGCCCGGCGAGTGAGGACGCCTCGCTCGTGACGCCCTCCTGCAGGTCGCCGTCGCCCGCGACCACGTACACGAAGTGATCGAACGGGGAGGTCCCGGCAGGGGCATCGGGATCGAACAGGCCGCGCTCGAAGCGCGAGGCGTACGCGAACCCGACCGCCGACGAAAGGCCCTGCCCGAGCGGGCCCGTGGTGATCTCGACGCCGTCGGTGTGACCGTACTCTGGGTGGCCGGGGGTCTTCGAACCCCAGGTGCGCAGCGTCTCGAGATCATGCAACTCGAGGCCGTCACCCGCGAGGTACAGCTGCACGTACTGCGTGAGCGAGCTGTGTCCGGCGGAGAGGATGAACCGGTCGCGACCGAGCCATGCGTGGTCGGCCGGATCGCGGCGCATGACCTTCTGGAACAACAGGTACGCGGCGGGCGCAAGGCTCATCGCGGTTCCGGGGTGCCCGTTGCCGACCTTCTCGACGGCGTCTGCCGCGAGCACTCGGGCCGTGTCGACCGCCCGATCGTCGATGGGTTCCCACTGGAGATTTGCCACGAGGTGCTGTTCCTTCCGATCGTGACGGGACGGGAACCCTCGGCCCCGACCCGCCGAGGACGTTCTGGCGCGGTTCCGCCACGCGGTGGGAGGCAACCCGGATCGTCGTCTGAATGACTCTGGGGAGCTCCCGCGACACGAGGCGCGTATTCCTCAGTATATGGATCCCGGCACGAGTGTGACGGGCTGTGTCTCACAACGGCAACCGGTCGCCGTGAGGTCTCGGCGCGCGGGCGTCCGCGTCGCCGGGGCCCGTCGCCGCGATGGCCTAGACTCGAGAAGGGTGCGTGGGGAGTCCTGTTGACGTGCCCGCGCCCAGAAGAGGAACGATGAACGCAGCCGTGCACACCCGCGAGTCGCGACCTGAGATGACGGTGCGGCGCAAGCTCACCGCGTATCTCGCGCTCACCAAGCCGCGCGTCATCGAATTGCTGCTGGTGGTCACCGCGCCGACGATGATCCTGGCGCAGCAGGGCCTGCCGAATCTCTGGCTGCTCGTCGCGACGCTCATCGGCGGGGCCATGAGCGCGGGCTCGGCCGGCGCATTCAACTGCTACATCGACCGTGATATCGACCGTGTCATGAAGCGCACGCAGGGCCGACCCCTGGTCACGGGCGAACTCACCGACCGTGAGGCGCTCGTCTTCGCGTACGGGCTCGGCATCGCGTCGATCGTGTGGCTCGGCGTGTTCACGAACTGGCTGGCTGCCGCGCTCTCGCTCGCCGCGATCCTGCTCTACGTCGTGTTCTACAGCCTCATCCTCAAGCGCCGCACGTCTCAGAACATCGTGTGGGGCGGCGTCGCCGGCTGCATGCCCGTGCTCATCGGCTGGGCCGCGGTCACCGGCAGCCTCGACTGGCCGCCGTTCATCCTGTTCCTCATCATCTTCCTGTGGACCCCGCCGCACTACTGGCCGCTGTCGATGAAGTACAAGGACGACTACGCCGCGGCGGGCGTGCCGATGCTCGCCGTCGTCCGCGGCCGCGCGCAGGTGGGCCTGCAGGTCATCCTGTACGCGTGGGCGACGGTCGCCTGCTCGCTGCTGCTCATCCCGATCGCCCAGATGGGGCTCGTCTACTCGACTGTCGCCGTGGTCACGGGCGTCTGGTTCATCTACGAGACCCACCGCCTGTACAACCTCGCGATCCGGCACGAGCAGGTCTCACCGATGCGGGTGTTCCACAGCTCGATCGCGTACCTCTCGCTGCTGTTCCTCGCGATCGGCGTCGACCCGCTGCTGCCGTTCTAGTCGATCGGGCGGATGTCGCTACCGTTGTTCCGAGATCCAGGTGGGCGCCCGTACTCCGGCTGCCGTCGAATCGCGTCGAGCTCGCGCGGCTCGTCGGCCGCGTCGGTCAGTGAGCGGATGCCGCGGCAGCAGTCTCGGTCGACGCACGCGGTGCCCTGACCGGCCGCTTGAGCCGCAGCACGACGAGCGTCATCGTCGCCGCGGTGAGCGCCGCGAGCACCATGTGCACGCCGACGGCCAGCACGGGCAGGCCGTTGCGGGCCTGGTAGAGCCCCACCGCGACCTGCACGACCTCGATGGCGAGCAGCACGAGCGTCCAGCCGAGTGTGGGGAGCTTCAGGCGCCACGCCGCGATGACGAGGACGAGCGTGAGCACGAGGAGTGCGTACCCCGGCCAGGCATGGACGTGCTCGAGCAGCTCGGAGTCGAATCCGGTGCGCCCGGCCGCGGCGTCGCCCGAGTGGGGGCCCGAGCCGGTGGTGAGCACGCCGAACACGATCGTGAGCGCCAGGACGGCGCTCGTCGCGTGGGTGAGACCCGCGTACCACCCGGGTACTGCGCGCTCGCGCGGGCCGGCGGGCTGGTCCATGCGCGCGAGGAACGCCGCCGTCACGCACACGAGCGCAAGTGACGAGACGTAGTGGAACCCGACGATGAACGGGTTGAGGCCCGTCCATACGGTGATGCCGCCGACGATCGCCTGCGCGACGATGCCGACTCCCACGATGAACGAGAGCACGAAGAGGTCGCGACGTTCGCGGCGGATGCGCCACACGAGCAGGAAGACGATGAGGGCGAGGATGCCCACGACGCCCGTCATCAGGCGGTTGCCGAACTCGATGAGCGAGTGGTAGCTCAGCTCGTCGGTCGGGACGAGCGAATCGGGTGTGCACGTGGGCCAGGTGGGACATCCGAGACCCGAACCGGTCAGGCGCACCGCGCCGCCCGTCGCGATGATCGCCACCTGCGCGACGAACGAAGCCCAGGCGAAGGTGCGGAGTGTGCGGGTCACGCGGGTCGATCCTGCTCCGGGTCGCTCTGTGACCGGGCTGGGAGTCCGCCCGGCGCAGCCTGCGACCCTATAGACTTGAGGGGTTGGGTAATCTCCGCGAGGCGCGCGACAACGCGCGATGCGGGTTCCCAGCCATCTTAGGTTCGCACTGACGCCACCCGCACATCATCTCCTGATCAGCGAGCACCTCGACTCGCGACGGGGATGAGCCGGACTGATATCCGGTCGCACGGGAGGAGAAGAGGGAGAGCATGACGGACGTACTGATCGACCGCCCCGAACTGGAAGGGCTCGGCACGTACGAGTTCGGCTGGGCCGATTCCGACGCCGCCGGGGCATCCGCCCGGCGCGGCATCTCGCCGGAGGTGGTCGCCGACATCTCGGCCCTGAAGGCAGAACCCGAATGGATGCTCCAGCGACGCCAGCGCGCGCTGAAGCTGTTCGAGCGCAAGCCCATGCCCACCTGGGGTGCAGATCTCTCCGAGATCGACTTCGACAACATCAAGTACTTCGTGCGCTCCACCGAGAAGCAGGCCCAGACCTGGGAAGACCTGCCCGATGACATCAAGAACACCTACGAGAAGCTCGGCATCCCCGAGGCCGAGCGTCAGCGTCTCGTCGCCGGCGTCGCCGCGCAGTACGAGTCCGAGGTGGTCTACCACCAGATCAACGAAGAGCTCGAGCGCCAGGGCGTCATCTTCATGGACACCGACACCGCGCTCCGCGAGCACCCCGAGTTCTTTCAGGAGTACTTCGGCACCGTCATCCCGGCCGGCGACAACAAGTTCGCCGCGCTGAACACGGCGGTGTGGTCGGGAGGCTCGTTCGTCTACGTGCCCCCGGGCGTTCACGTCGAGATCCCGCTGCAGGCCTACTTCCGCATCAACACCGAGAACATGGGTCAGTTCGAGCGCACGCTGATCATCGCCGACGAAGGCAGCTACGTGCACTACATCGAGGGCTGCACGGCGCCGATCTACAAGAGCGACTCGCTGCACTCGGCGGTCGTCGAGATCATCGTGAAGAAGAACGCCCGCGTGCGCTACACGACGATCCAGAACTGGTCGAACAACGTCTACAACCTCGTCACCAAGCGCGCCACGGCCGCCGAGGGCGCCACCATGGAGTGGGTCGACGGCAACATCGGCTCGAAGGTCACGATGAAGTATCCGTCGATCTTCCTCATGGGCGAGCACGCCAAGGGCGAGACCCTCTCGGTCGCCTTCGCAGGCCCGGGCCAGCATCAGGACGCCGGCGCCAAGATGATCCACATGGCGCCCTACACGCAGTCGTCGATCGTCTCGAAGTCGATCGCCCGCGGCGGCGGCCGCGCCGGCTATCGCGGCGAGGTGCGTGTCGACGCCAATGCCCACCACTCGGCGAACACGGTGCGTTGCGACGCCCTGCTGGTCGACACGATCTCGCGATCCGACACCTACCCGGCGATCGACATCCGCGTCGACGACGTGCAGCTCGGCCACGAGGCCACCGTGTCGAAGGTCAGCGAAGAGCAGCTCTTCTACCTCATGTCACGTGGTCTCCCCGAAGACGAGGCCATGGCCATGATCGTGCGCGGCTTCATCGAGCCGATCGCGCGCGAGCTGCCCATGGAGTACGCGATGGAACTCAACAAGCTCATCGAGATGGGCATGGAAGGATCGGTGGGCTAGGAGTGACCGCCCAGATGACCAGCACAGCCATGCCCACGGCCGAGCAGCACGGCCTCGTCGCGCACACCGACGGTGCGTTCGTGCCCGTGCAGACGCGCTCCGAGCGGTTCCGCTCGGTGAACGTCGACGACTTCGCGCCGGTCAACGGCCGCGAGCACGAGTGGAAGCTCTCGCCCGTCGCCGCCTTCGCCGACCTCACCGGCGGCGAACTCGACGGCTCCCGTCCGACGATCGAGACGACGGATGTCGCGGGCGTCGCGATCTCATGGATCGCCCGCACCGACGCCCGCATCGGATCGGCCGGCATCCCCGAGGAACGCGCGAGCGCCAACGCCTGGTCGACCTTCGGCGAGTCGCTGCTCGTGTCGGTCACCGGCGAAGACGAGAAGGTCGCCGTCATCACCCGTTCGGGTCTCGGCAGCGCCCCCCGCGCGGCGCACACCGTCATCGAGGCGGCGCCGTTCAGCCGCGCGCTCATCGTGCTGCGCGGCATCGGTGATGCCCGCCTCAGCGAGAACGTCGAGATCCTGGTCGGCGAGGGCGCATCGCTCACCGTCGTCTCGCTCCAGGAGTGGAGCGACGACTCGGTGCACCTCGCGAGCCAGTTCGCCCGCCTCAGCCGCGACTCGTTCCTGAAGCACATCGTCGTCTCGCTCGGCGGCAAGGTCGTGCGAGTCAACCCCTCGACCCACCTCGCCGAGCAGGGTGCCGACATCGAGGCGCTCGGCCTCTATTTCGCCGACGCGGGGCAGCACCTCGAGCAGCAGGTGTTCGTGCACCACGATGCACCGCACACCAAGAGCCGCGTCACCTACAAGGGTGCGCTGCAGGGCTCGGGTGCGCGCACCGTGTGGATCGGTGACGTGCTGATCGGCCAGAAGGCCACCGGCACCGACAGCTACGAGCAGAACCGCAACCTCGTGCTCACCGATGGCACCCGTGCCGACTCGGTGCCGAACCTCGAGATCGAGACGGGCGACATCGCGGGTGCCGGTCACGCGAGTGCCACCGGGCGATTCGACGACGAGCAGCTGTTCTACCTCATGGCACGCGGCATCCGCGAAGACGAGGCGCGTCGCCTCGTCGTGCGCGGGTTCCTCACCGAGATCGTGCAGAAGATCGGGTCGCCCGAGCTCGAAGCACGCCTCAATGCCGCCGTCGAAGCCGAATTGCAGGGCAACTGACATGGCCGCAGTTCGCGTGTGCGGGGTCGACGACCTCGCCGTCAACGAGGCGTCGCGCTTCGTCGTCGATGGCGTGCCCATCGCCGTCGTCAAAGACGCGGCGGGCGATGTCTTCGCGATCGGCGACACGTGCACGCACGGCGACATCTCACTCGCCGAGGGGTTCGTCGAGAACGACACCCTCGAGTGCTGGGCCCACGGCTCGATGTTCTCGCTGAGGACCGGCAAGCCGCTCACCCTCCCGGCCTACGAGCCGGTCCCCGTCTACCAGGTGCAGATCGAGGGCGGCGACGTCCTCATCGACCCCGCGGTCACGCTGACCGTCTGAAACATTCCGGCCCGCGCGGCCGATCAACGAAAGAGACCAACCAGAACATGTCTGTGCTCGAGATCAAGAACCTGCACGTCAACGTCGAGACCGACCAGGGCACCCGCGAGATCCTTCGCGGCGTCGACCTCGTCATCAACAAGGGCGAGATCCACGCGATCATGGGCCCCAACGGCTCGGGCAAGTCCACGCTCGCCTACACGATCGCCGGACACCCGAAGTACACCGTCGTCCAGGGCGAGATCCTGCTCGACGGCGAGAACGTGCTCGAGATGACGGTCGACGAGCGTGCCCGAGCGGGCCTGTTCCTCGCCATGCAGTACCCGGTCGAGATCCCCGGCGTCACCGTCACGAACTTCCTCCGCACCGCGAAGACCGCGATCGACGGTCAGGCGCCGTCGGTGCGCACGTGGGTGAAAGACGTGCGCGAGTCGATGTCGAACCTGAAGATGGACAAGGCGTTCGCCGAGCGCAACGTCAACGAGGGCTTCTCGGGAGGCGAGAAGAAGCGCAACGAGATCCTGCAGCTCGAGCTCCTGAAGCCGAACTTCGCGGTGCTCGACGAGACCGACTCGGGACTCGACGTCGACGCGCTCAAGGTCGTCTCCGAGGGCGTCAACCGGGCGATGGCGAGCACCGGCCTCGGTGTGCTGCTGATCACCCACTACACGCGCATCCTGCGCTACATCAAGCCTGACTTCGTGCACGTGTTCGTCGCCGGTCGCATCGCCGAGCAGGGCGGCCCCGAGCTGGCCGACCGGCTCGAAGAAGAGGGCTACGACCGCTACAACGTTGCCGAGGCGGCCGCGGCCGAGTAGGGCGCGCGTAGACTCGAATCATGGTCACCACACTTGCGCCCGAGCGCTTCGACGAGGTCACCGAGGCACTGAAAGACGTCATGGATCCCGAACTCGGGGTCAACGTCGTCGATCTCGGCCTCATCTACGACCTCGGCTGGGATGACGAGAACGACGCGCTGGTCATCCACATGACGCTCACGAGCGCCGGATGTCCCCTCACCGACGTGCTCGAAGAGCAGACGGCTGAGGCGCTCGACGGCGTCGTCGAGGCATTCCGCATCAACTGGGTGTGGATGCCGCCGTGGGGGCCCGAGCGCATCACCGACGACGGCCGCGACATGATGCGGGCGCTCGGCTTCGCCATCTAGTCTCACGACGTAGAACCCCCCGGCTTCCTCGACGGAAGCCGGGGGGTCTCTCGCTTCCTGCCCCGGATGCTCCGGGTCGTCGTGCACGGGCAGCCGGTCGCGCGCCCTACTCGAGGCCACGGCGGCGGAGGAGCGGCTCGATCGTCGGTTCACGGCCGAGCAGCGTTCGCACCGATTGTCGCGGGTCGCGTGAGCCGCCCGGGGCGAGGATCTCGGCCCGGAAGCGGTCGCCGTTCTCACGCGTCGCGCCACCGTGCGCCTCGAACCACGCCACGATGTCGGCCCCGGCGACCTCGCTCCAGATGTACGAGTAATAGCCCGCGTCGTAACCACCCGCGAAGATGTGTGCGAAGTAGGCGCTCGAGTAGCGCGGCGGGATGAGCGGGTCGTCGAGGCCCGCCGCGGCGAGGGCGTGGTGCTCGAACGCGGCGACGTCGGTCACGGCGGCCGCGTCATCGGGCGAGAGGCGATGCCAGGCCTGGTCGAGCAGGGCCGCGGCGAGATACTCGGTGGTCGAGTACCCCTCGTTGAAGGTGCGCGACGCGAGCAGGCGGTCGATGAGGTGCCGGGGCATCCGCTCGCCGGTCTCGTGGTGCACGGCGTAGCCGGTGACGATCTCGGGGCGCAGCATCCACAGTTCGTTGACCTGGCTCGGCAGCTCGACGAAGTCGCGGAAGACGTTCGTGCCCGAGAACGTCGGATACGCCACCCTGGCGCACAGGCCGTGCAACGCATGGCCGAACTCGTGGAACAGGGTCGCGGTCTCGTCGAGCGTCAGCAGCGTCGGGTCGCCTGCGGCCGGCTTCGGAACATTGAGGTTGTTGACGACGACGGGCAGGGACCCCTCGAGCGTCGATTGCTCGACGAGTGAGCTCATCCACGCGCCGCCGCGCTTCGAGTCGCGCGCGTACAGGTCGAGCAGGTACAGGCCGACCGTGGTCCCGTCGTGTTCGGCGACCTCGAAGACGCGCGTGTCGGGGTGGTAGCCGATGAGATCGGCGCGCTCGGTGAACTCGATGCCGTAGAGCAGGGTCGCAGCCCGGAACACGCCGTCGACGAGCACACGGTCGAACTCGAAGTACGGGCGCATCGCCTGCAGGTCGATCTCGTGCAGTTCTGCTCGCACCCGCTCAGTGAGGTACGACCAGTCGGATGCCTCGACGCGGCGCTGCCCGTCGCGTGCAGCGCGGGCATCGAGCGCGACGGCTTCTCGCAGTGCGTTCGCGCATGCCGCGGGGGTGAGCCTGCCGAGCAGGTCGGCGACGGCGCCGGGGGAGCCGGCCGTCGAGTCCGCCGTGACGGCGGCAGCGTGGCTCTCGACTCCGAGCAATCGGGCGCGTCGGGCTCGAACCCGCACGAGCTCGAGCAGTGTCTCGCGGGTGTCGTGGGCGCCGCCGGCTCCACGCGCGCGTGATGCGGCCAGCAGCCGGTCGCGCACGCCGGGGTCGTCGAGCGCCGCGAGCAGCGGCTGCCCGGTCGGCAGGACGAGGGTGATCAGCCACCCGTCGAGCCCGCGCGCCACGGCGGCCGCCCGGGCCGCACCCCGCTGCGGCTCGTCGAGACCCGAGAGCTCGGCTTCGTCGGTGATGTGCACCGCGCGGGCGTTCGTGTCGGCGAGGAGTCGCTGCTGGAACTCGGTCGTCAGGGTGGCGATCCGTTCGTTCAGCTCGGCGAGCTCGGCACGGCCGGCGTCGTCGAGACCGGCGCCGGCCAGCATCGCGACACGGTGGCGGCGTTCGAGCAGGTATCGGGACTCGGCATCGAGTGCGAGGCGCTCACGGGCCACGAACAGGGATTCGATGCGTGCGAAGAGGCGCGGATCGAGGCGGATCGCATCGCGGTGTGCGGCGAGCCGCGGGGCGAACTCGGTCTCGAGTGCGTCGATCTCGTCGTCGGCGACGGCCGCGCTCGCGTTCTCGAACACCGGAAGCACGCGGCGCAGCAGGGCACCCGAGCGTTCGAGCGCGACGATCGTGTTGTCGAACGTCGCGGGGGAGTCATCGCCCGTGATCGCGTCGACCTCACGGCGCTGCTCGGCCATGCCCCGCTCGAGCGCGTCGCGGTAGTGCTCGGGGCGGATCAGTGCGAACAGCGGAAGCCCGAGCGGCAAGGGGCTGGGCTCGAGCAGGGGGTTGCGACGGTCGTCGACCATTCGCCAACACTACTTCGCGTGTCGCACGAGGGCGGAGGAGCCTAGGCTCGGATCATGCACATCGAACAGCCCGAAGTCGCCCCGCGTGACGCCTACACGCACGGACACCACGAGAGCGTGCTGCGCATCCACTCGTGGCGCACGGTCGACAATTCCGCGGCCTACCTCGCACCCCACCTGCGCGAGGGCGCGAAGGTGCTCGACGTCGGCAGCGGGCCCGGAACGATCACCATCGACCTCGCCCGGCGGGTGCGCCCGGGCAGCGTCGTCGGCGTCGACGCCTCGAGCGAGGTGGTCGACCGCGCGACCGGACTCGCCCGCAGCGAGGGCGTCTCGAACGTCGAGTTCCATGTCGGTGACGCGTACGCCCTCGACTTCGAAGATGACACGTTCGATGTCGTCCACGCGCACCAGGTGCTGCAGCACCTCGCTCGGCCGGTCGATGCGATGCGCGAGTGGCGTCGCGTTCTGAAGCCCGGCGGGCTCGTCGCGGCCCGAGACGTCGACTACGGCGGCGTGATCTGGAGCCCCACATCGGTGGGGCTCAGCCGCTGGCTCGAGCTGTATCACGACGTGCACGGCTGGAACGGCGGCGACGCGCACGCCGGTCGACACCTCAAGCAATGGGCTCGCGAGGCGGGGTTCCACGACCTCGCGGCCAGCGGGAGCACCTGGGTGTTCTCATCCGCACTCGAACGTGAATGGTGGGGTGGTTCATGGGCAGAGCGCGCCACCGAGTCCAGGTTCGCGGCCCATGCGATCGAGTCGGGTCACTCGAGCCCAGACGAGCTGCGGCGCATCGCGGCGGCGTGGCGCGAGTGGGCGGCCGACGACAGCGGCTGGTTCCTCATGCCGCACGGCGAGATCCTCGGTCGCGGCTGAACGGCGAGCCGGCTACCAGTCCTCGTCGCCGTCGAGCGCGTCGGCGATCACGTCGCTCACGACGGTGCCGTCATCGAGTTCGGCGATCGGCCGGCCTTCGAGCCATGTGAGCGTCCAGTGGCGACCGGTGCCGTCGCCGGCTGCGCGTGCTTCGGCGGCGGCGATTCGCGGGCGCAGCTCCGTGGGCACCGAGGCCGGCGGCTCATCGCCGAACGCCCACCGCGTGCCGAGCCGCATCACGCGTCCATCTCGTAGGTGATCCAGCTCGTGCGACGCGCGATCACGTCGTAGAGCTGTTGCGCTTCGGTGTTGTCGGCTGCCGTGATCCAGCGAACCCCGCCCGTGCCGTGCTCGGCAGCGCGGGCGTGCACGTACTCGATGAGGGTCCGTCCGGCCCCGTCGCCGCGGTGCTCGGGGTCGACGAACAGGTCGTCGAGGTAGACCGCACGTGTCGCGAGCAGCGAATCGGGCACGACGCGGAAGTGGGCGAGGCCGACCGGCCGGCCCTCGCCGTCGATCGCCAGCACGGCCTCGAGCGGGTCGTGCTCGTCGCGCAGCCAGGTCCACACGGTGAGCGCCTTGGCGTCGTCGAGCTCGGACTCGTAGAACCTGCAATATGCCTCGAAGAGCGGCATCCAGCCGAAGAAGTCGTCGTCGGCGACCGGTCGGATCTCGTACGTCATGGTTCCCCCCTTGTTCTGCCTACTCCGACGGCGCCTCGAGGGCGACATCGCGAACTTCGAACGCCTCACCTTCGACGAAGGAGAGCTCGATGATGCGACCCACTGCCCGCAGATCGGACGCCACCGAGTGCAGCAGCGTGATCGACGTCACAGGCGCCGCGATCGTGGCACGAAGCGCGGGCGTCTTCTGCGACGCCTTGGCGTCGGTCTTGGCACGGCGGATGCCGGTGAGGGCCAGGCTCGCGAGTTCGAGCAGCTCGCTGCCGGCCTCACCGCGTGCGGCCAGATCGCCGCCCGTCGGCCACGAAGCGAGGTGCACCGAGGTGTCGTGCGACCAGCGCCACACCTCTTCGGTGGCGAACGGGATCACGGGCGCGAACAGTCGCAGCATCACGTCGAGTGCCGTCTTCAGCGCGGCAACGGCCGAAGCCTGCTCTGGACTCGGCTCGCCATAGGCGCGCTCCTTCACGAGCTCGAGGTAGTCGTCGCAGAAGGTCCAGAAGAAGGTCTCGGCGACCTCGAGCGCCCGGGCGTGGTCGTAGCCGTCGAACGCGCGCGTGGCTCGATCGACCACCGACGCGAGCTCGGCGAGCATGCTGCGGTCGACCGGCATGGTGACCGGGGCGTCGGCGCTGCCGTCGAAGGCGAGGATGAACTTCGCCGCATTGAGCACCTTGATCGCGAGGCGGCGGCCGATCTTCACCTGGGTCGGGTTCTGCGGGTCGAACGCCGCGTCGGTGCCGAGGCGCGACGATGCCGCCCAGTAGCGCACCGCGTCGGAGCCGTGCTGCTCGAGCAGCCCGGCGGGAGTGACGACGTTGCCCTTCGACTTCGACATCTTCTTGCGGTCGGGATCGACGATGAAGCCAGAGATCGCCGCGTTCGACCATGGCTTCTCGCCGAGTTCGAGCTCTGCGCGGAGCACCGTCGAGAACAGCCAGGTGCGGATGATGTCTTGCGCCTGGGGGCGCATGGAGTAGGGGAACACGAGGTTCCAGAGTTCGGGGTCGCGCTCCCAGCCGCCCGCGAGCTGCGGGGTGAGCGACGAGGTCGCCCACGTGTCCATGATGTCGTGCTCGCCGATGAAGCCGCCGGGCTCGCCGCGCTGTGCCTCGTCGAAACCGGGTGCGGGCGCCGACGACGGATCGACCGGCAGCAGGTCGCGCGTGGCGACGATGGGCTCGTCGAACTTCGGGTCGCCGGCTTCATCGAGCGGGTACCACACGGGGATCGGCACGCCGAAGAAGCGCTGTCGCGAGATGAGCCAGTCGCCCGAGAGTCCATCGACCCAGTTCTCGTAGCGCACCCGCATGAAGTCGGGGTGCCAGTCGATGTCGCGCCCGTGCGCGATCAGCCGTTCGCGCAGTTGCTCGTCGCGTGCACCGTTTCGGATGTACCACTGCCGCGTCGACACGATCTCGAGCGGCCGGTCGCCCTTCTCGTAGAACTTCACGGGGTGCGTGATGGCTTTGGGGTCGGCGAGCAGGTCGCCCGAATCGCGCAATTGCTGCACGACGGCCTGCTTGGCCGAGAAGGTGGTCTTGCCCGCGATCTCGGCGTAGGCCGCACGCCCCGCCGCAGAGCTGATCGCCTCGGGGACCTCGGCGATGATGCGACCGTCGAAGCCGATGATCGCGCGATTCGGCAGGTCGAGCTCACGCCACCACACGACGTCGGTCACGTCGCCGAACGTGCAGATCATCGCAATGCCCGTGCCCCTGTCTTTCTGGGCGAGGTGGTGCGCGAGGACGGGCACCTCGACGCCGAACACAGGCGTCGTGACGGTCGTGCCGAACAACGGCTGGTAGCGCTCGTCGTCGGGATGCGCGACGAGAGCCACGCACGCCGGGATCAGCTCGGGACGGCTCGTCTCGATCTCGATGACGCCGCCGTCGGGGCGGTGGAACGACACACGGTGATAGTGCCCCGACTGCTCGCGGTCTTCGAGTTCGGCCTGCGCGACGGCCGTGCGGAACGTGACATCCCACAGCGTCGGCGCGAGCGCCTGGTAGGCCTCACCGCGCTCGACGTTGCGGATGAACGCGAGCTGCGAGGTGAACAACGCCTCGTCGGCGATGGTGCGGTAGCTCTGGGTCCAGTCGACCGACAGGCCGAGCATGCGGAACAGCGCCTCGAAGTGCTGCTCGTCTTCGACCGTGAGCCGCTCGCACAGCTCGATGAAGTTGCGCCGGCTGATCGGGATCTGGTCGGCCGCCTTCACGCTCTTGCCGTCGGCCCCCTCGAATGGCGGCGTGAAGTCGGGGTCGTACGGAAGCGTCGGGTCGCACCGCACGCCGTAGTAGTTCTGCACGCGGCGCTCGGTGGGCAGCCCGTTGTCGTCCCAGCCCATCGGGTAGAAGACGTGCTTGCCGCGCATGCGCTGGAAGCGCGCGGCCAGGTCGGTGTGCGTGTACGAGAAGACGTGGCCGATGTGCAGCGAGCCCGACGCCGTGGGCGGGGGCGTGTCGATCGAGTAGATCTGCTCGCGCGGGGCCGCGGTGCGGTCGAACCGATAGGTGCCCTCGCGCTCCCACGTGCCTCCCCAGACCGATTCGAGGCCTTCGAGTGCGGGCTTGTCGGGAATGCGAGCGGTGTCGGTCATGATGCTCCGGTTCGATATCGGCGGCACCGAGTCAATTGGGAGGTGCCTGAATGTGCGACGATCCAGCCTACCGGAGCGCGCCCTCGTCGCCGTAGCGCGCAGTATCGCGCGACGGACGGCGCCGGAACCGCGATGGTTCAGGCACGCACGAGTCGCGGCGCGTCGGCGATGAGGCGCACGGTGTACGGGTGCTCGGGATCGGTGAGCACTCGATCGGCCGCACCCGTCTCGACGATGCGGCCGGCCTGCATCACCGCGACTCGATCGGCCATGTGCGCCACGACCCCGAGGTCGTGCGAGATGAACAGCAGGGCCAGTCCGCGTTCGCGCTGCAGGTCGTCGAGCAGGTCGAGGATCTGCGCCTGGATGGTGACGTCGAGTGCCGAGACGGGCTCGTCGCAGATCAGGATCTCGGGTGAAGCCGCGATCGCGCGGGCGATCGCGACGCGCTGTCGCTGGCCGCCCGAGAGCGTGAGCGGTCGCCGGCGGGCGACGGATGCCTCGAGCCCCACCTGTTCGAGCAGGCCCGCGATGCCGTGGTCGGTGCGCGGCGGACGATGGCCGTCTGCGGCGACGCCAAGGGCGTCGGCGATGATGCGCCCGACGCTCCAGCGGGGATCGAAGGAGCTGAGCGCATCCTGGTAGATGGCCCCGATACGACGACGGCCGGGTCGCCGTGTGCGCTCGTCGAGCCGGGACCAGGGTGCGCCGTCGAGCGTGACCTCACCGGTGTCGGGTGTCGTGAGCCCGAGCGCGAGGCGCGCGAGCGTCGTCTTGCCCGAACCCGACTCGCCGACGAGCCCCACGGTCTCGCCACGGCGCACCTCGAGTGAGACGTCGTCGACTGCGGTGAACCGGCCTCCGGGCACGGCGAAGGTCTTGCTCACGTGCTCGATCGCGAGCAGCGACGGTTCGCGGGCGGCACTCGCTACGACCGCCGTGGACGCCGACTCGAGGCGGTCCGCTGCGGTCGGCACCGGAGATCCGTTGCGCACGAGGGGAACCCCCCGCGGGACCTCGCTCGGCACAGCGGCGATGAGCTGTCGCGTGTAGGGCTCCCGGGGGGCGCCGAGGACCTCGGCTGCGGTGCCCGATTCGATGATCTCGCCGCCGCGCATCACGAGGATCCGGTCGGCGAGGTGGCCGACGACGGCGAGGTCGTGGCTGATGAGCAGGATCCCGGTGCCGCGCGACCGGATCTCGCCGATGAGCGCGAGGATGCGTGCCTGCACGGTCGCATCCAGCGCGGTGGTGGGTTCGTCGGCGATGAGCAGCGGGGGGTCGAGCGCGATCGCCGCCGCGATGAGCGCGCGCTGTCGCAACCCGCCCGAGAGCTCGCCCGAACGCCGGCGTGCGGCGAACTCGGGGTCGGGCATGCCGACCGAGGCGAGCAGCTCGTGCACCCGTGCGCGGCGCTCGGGCTGGGACATCCGTTCGTGGATGCGCAGCGGGTCGTCGATCTCACGGCCCACCGGACGGAGCGGATCGAGTGAGACGAGCGCATCCTGCAGGATGAGTCCGACGTCGCGGCCACGCACCCGACGCCACTCGCGTTCGCCGGCGCGGCCGAGTTCGCGACCGCCGATGCGCAGCACGCCCGACTCGGCGCGCGAGCCGCGACCGGCCATGCCGAGCAGCGCACGCGCCGTCACCGACTTCCCCGACCCCGACTCGCCGACGATCGCGACGCACTCGCCCGGAGCGATCGAGAACGAGACGCCGCGCACGACCTCGGTGTCGCCGAACGCGACGCGCAGGTCGGCGAGTTCGAGGAGCGGTTCGGTCACGCGTCACCCCTTCCGCGACGTGCGAGCGCGCGGCCCAGCACGGTTGTCGAGATCGTCGTGCCGACGATCATGAGGCCTGGGAAGACTGTCATCCACCACGCGACCGAGAGGTAGGTGCGACCGGCGGCGAGCATCGCGCCCCACTCGGCGGCGGGCGGCTGCGCGCCGAGGCCGAGGTAACTGAGCGCCGCGGCCCACACGATCGCCTGGCCGACGCCGAGCGTCGCCAGCACGAAGATCGGGATGAGCGCGTTGGGCAGCACATGGCGGGCGATGACGCGTCCGCGCGAGTGCCCCAGCACGCGAGCCGCCTCGACGTACTGCGACGATCGGATCGCCACGAACTGCCCGCGGATGATGCGTGCGTATCCCGGCGCCGTCGAGAGCCCGACTGCGATCGTGGCCGTGACGGGCCCGGGACCGTAGACGACGATCACGAGCAGCGCGAGCAGCAGGCCGGGGAACGCGAAGAGCACCTCGACGAGCCGGTTCACGCCGTAGTCGACGACGCGTCCGCCGAACCCGGCGAGCACGCCGAGCACGAGCCCGAGGGCGAGGCCGATGAACGTCGCCGTCACGCCGATGAGCAGCGACGTGCCCGTGCCGGCGACGACGCGGCTGTAGACGTCGCGCCCCGATTCGTCGGTGCCGAACCAATGCGCGAGCGACGGCGACTCGAATGCCTCGCCCGGCGAGATCTGGTTCGGGTCCTGCGTCTCGAGGAGGCCGGGGACGATGGTCGCCGCAAGCAGGAACAGCACGAAGGCGCCCGCGACGATCGTGCCCGCGCGCGGCAGCCGGGCGGCGCGTGCACGTCGTCGAGGCGCGTGTGCGACCTCGGCATCGATCGTCGTCTGGCGGAGTTCGAGTTCGCTCATCGGCCGGCCTCCTGCCGCAGCCGCGGATCGGCGATGCGCGAGGCGACATCGGTCAGCACGGTCATCACGACGTAGACGAGCGCGATGAGCAGCACCACGCCGGTGACGACGGGGATGTCGCGCAGGGTGACGGCCTGCAGCAGCGTCCTTCCGAGACCCGGGATGGCGAAGATCGTCTCGACGACGACGGCCCCCGAGAGCAGCCATCCGAGCGCCCAGCCCGAGAGGCTGATGCCGGGCAGCGCCGCATGGCGGATCGTGTGCCGCAGGCGCACACCGACCGCGCTCTCGCCGCGCGCCCGTGCCGAGATCACGAACGGCTGCGCCATCGCGTCGAGCAGGCTCTCGCGCATCACCTGCGCGAGGAACCCGGCGAGCGGGATCGCGAGGGTCACCACCGGGAGCACGAGTCCCGACGGCGTTCCGGTCGCGACCGGCGGGAGCCACCCGAGCCCGGTGCTGAAGATCGCGATGAGCACCGCGGCGAGCCAGAACTGGGGAAGCGCGGCGGCCGTCAGCTCGACGCCCTCGCCGACCGCAGTCGCGATGCGGCCGCGACCGGTCGACACGAGCGACAGTGCGAGCGCGAGCACCCAGGCGAGCGCGAGCGAGAGCACCGCCAGCAGCAGTGTGCCCCCGATCTGCGCACCGAGCAGTTCGGCGACGGGGACCTTCAGCGCATAGGAATCGCCGAGGTCGCCCGTGAGCAGGCGACCGAGCATCGCGAAGTACTGCACGAGCAACGGCTGGTCGAGCCCATAGTCGCGGCGGACCTGGTCGAGCGCCTCCTGTGATGCCTGCGAGCCCGGGCCGCCGAGGATCGCCTGCGCGGGGTCGCCGGGGATCAGGCGAATCGCGAAGAACGTGAGCGTCGCCACCGCCCACATGACGAAGACGGCGCCGCCGAGGAGCAGCCCCAGATGTCGCAGCGGGCGGCCGCCGCGACGCGAGGCGCTCAGTCGATGAGCCACGCGTCGGAGAAGCTGGGTGTCGAGACCGTCGGCATGGCCCGTGCGCCCTGCAGGTTCGCGCTGAGCAGGAAGCTGTTCTGCTGGTCGTACAACGGCAGCAGGTAGTGCCCGCCGAGGATCAGCTGCTGCGCCTGCTCGTAGAGCGCCGCCCGCTCGGCCGGATCGCTCGTCGACGCCGCGCCGGTGAGGAGGGCGTCGACCTCGGGGTCGTCGAGCTGCGCGAGGTTCGCGAAGTACCCGCTGGGCGCGGGCGTGATGCTGTCGGAGTGGTAGAGGATGCGCAGCACGTCGGGTCCGACCTTCGTGTACGGCGCGCTCACGATCTCGTACTCGTGTGCGAAGAGTGCGCCGTACCAGCTCGACAGGTCGAGCAGCGAGATCACCACCTCGAATCCGGCCTCCTTCGCCGTGGCCTGCACCTGTTCGAACAGCGACTGCTCGGCCGGGATCGACTGGTTGGTGCTCACCGGGAACCGGAGTGTGAGTCGCGCGCCGTCCTTCATGCGCGTGCCGTCGCTGTCGCGCTCGGTCCAGCCGGCCTCGTCGAGCAACGTGTTCGCCGCGTCGACGTCGGTCTCGAAGAGCGTCTCGTCGGAGTGGGCGAGCGGCTCGACCGACGAGAGCGGGGAGTACGAACGCTCGGCGGTGCCGAAGAAGAGCGAGTCGATGCCGTCGTTCACCGCGACGGCGCGGATGAACGCCTCACGGACGCGCTCGTCGTCGAACGGCGCCTGCCCCGAGTTCAGCTCGATGCGGTTCGAGGCGCCGGGCCGCGGTGCGTCGATCCAGGTGAACGCGTCGTCGCCCTCTGTCGCGGCGATCGTGTCGGGCTGGGGGTTGTCGATCACGTCGACCTGCCCGCCCTGCAGTGCGGCGTATCGCGTCGACGAGTCGGGCACGAACCGCCACTCGATGCCCTCGAGGTATGCCGGGCCGGTGTGCGCCGCGTCGGCAGGAGCCGACGCGTAGTCGTCGTTGCGCACGAGCGACACGTGATCCTGCTTGACCCACTCGTCGACGATGAACGGGCCCGTGCCGACGGGCGCCTGGCAGTTCGCGTCCATGCCGCGGGCGATGCCGGCCGGCGACTGGATCGCCGTCCACGGCTGGGCGAGCGACTCGAGCAGTGCGCTGTCGGGAGCGCTCAGCACGAACCGGGCGACGCGGTCGCTGACGACCTCGACCGACTCGACCTTGCCCATCGCCAGATATCCCGTCGACGACTGGGTGGCCGGGTCCTTCAGGTGCTCGACGTTGACCTTGACGGCCTCGGCGTCGAGGGGGGTGCCGTCGGTGAACTCGATGCCCTCGCGCAGCGTGAACTCCCAGGCGAGCTGGTCGTCGGCGGGCTCCCACGACTCCGCGAGCCACGGGATGATCTCGCCCGACTCGTCGCGCGAGACGAGCGACTCGAGGAACTGCCCCGCGATGAGCGCCTGCGGGTAGTTGCCGCCGACGTGCGGGTCGAGGCAGGTCGGCTCGGCGTCGCCGCTCGCGTAGACGAGGGTGCCGCCTTCGACGGGATCGCCGGATGCCTCGGGCTCGGCGGCCTGGCACCCGGCGAGCGTGATCGTGGTGACGAGCGCGACGGCGCCGGCGATGATGCCGGCCCTGCGCTTCGTCGTGGTGGCAGTCACGGGTGCAGCACGCATCGAGTTCCTTGCGACGAGGGGGAGTGGACGGGTCATCCGCTTATTCGGAGCCCGGAATCATCCTGACACCGCGCGGCAACGCCGACAAGCAAGTTGTTCTATTACAGCTAGAAGAATATGATTTGAAGATGCTCATTCGCATCGATCCGACGCTCGCGACCCCGCTGTACGAGCAGCTCGTCTCGGGCATTCGCGCGTCGATCATCGACGGGCGGCTTTCGGGCGGCGAACGGTTGCCGGCCGCCCGTGAGCTCGCGGCCTCGCTCGACCTCAACGTGCACACCGTGCTGCGCGCCTATCACGTACTGCGCGACGAGCGACTCATCGAACTGCACCGCGGGCGAGGTGCGGTCGTGGCCGTTCGCATCGGCGGTCATGCCGCGCTCGCCGGGGCGATCCACGACCTCGTCGACGAGGCGAAGTCGCACGACGTCTCCGAGGGCGCGCTCCTCGCGCTCATTCACGAGGCATATCGGTGGACGCCCCAGGCCGCCGGGGTGCAGCGGCCCGTGCCGACCCGCTGATCGCACGTCGTGGGCCGACCCGATACACTCGAGGGAACGACATCGAACCGGCCATCACCGGGGAGTCTTCGGAAGAACGGCGAACGCTCAGTAGAACCGAACGGGTCTGGCCCGTCACAGCCTAAGAACAAGCGGTGCAACGATCCCCGGGCAGGTCGACGGGTCGATGCGCAAGCGGGGTGGTACCGCGGCTGAACTCGTCGAGTCGGCCGTCCTCGTGGATCAGGTCAGTCCATCCAGGAGAGCACGTTGTACCCCAAGGGTCAGGATCCAGAGTCCGCCGCCGCAGGCGTCGCGCCGTCGCCGAGCTTCCCCGCCATCGAGCGCGGCGTGCTCGCCTTCTGGAACGCCGACGGCACCTTCCAGGCATCGATCGACCACCGTCAGGGCGCGCCCGAGTGGGTCTTCAACGACGGCCCGCCCTTCGCCAATGGGCTGCCGCACTACGGCCACCTGCTGACGGGGTACGCGAAAGACGTCTTCCCGCGCTTCCAGACCATGCGCGGCCGTCAGGTGCACCGCCGCTTCGGGTGGGACACGCACGGACTCCCCGCCGAACTCGAGGCCGAGCGCCAGCTCGGCATCACCGACAAGAGCGAGATCGAGGAGATGGGCATCGCGGCCTTCAACGAGGCCGCGCGCACAGCGGTGCTCCGCTACACGAAGGAGTGGCAGGACTACGTCACCCGCCAGGCACGCTGGGTCGACTTCGAGAACGACTACAAGACCCTCGACGTCACGTTCATGGAATCGGTCATCTGGGCGTTCAAGACCCTGCACGACAAGGGACTCGCCTACGAGGGCTATCGCGTGCTGCCGTACTGCTGGCGCGACCAGACGCCGTTGTCGAACCACGAACTGCGCATGGACGACGACGTCTACAAGGACGTGCAAGACCAGACCGTGACGGTCACCTTCCCGCTCACCGGCGCCAGGGCCGAGTCGCTCGGCCTCACCGCCGTGCGTGCGCTGGCGTGGACCACGACTCCGTGGACGCTGCCCACGAACTTCGCCCTCGCGGTCGGTCCCGACATCGAGTACGCCGTCGTCCCCGCGGGCCCCAACGGCACGCCCGACGCCACCGTGCTTCGCGAGAAGGTCGGCGACGGGGCATCCGATACCGAGGTGCTCGGCGGTGAGTACCTGCTCGCCGCCGACCTCGTCGGCAACTACGCGAAGGAGCTCGGCTACGATGCCGCCGACAACGCTCGCGCCGCGGTCTCGCGGACGGTGCGCGGTGCCGACCTCGAGGGCGTGACCTACGACCGGCTCTTCGATTACTACGCCGACGTCGAGGCCTACGGGTTGCAGCACGCGTGGCAGATCCTCGTCGCCGACTACGTCACGACCGAAGACGGCACCGGCATCGTGCACCAGGCGCCCGCCTACGGCGAAGAAGACCAGAAGGTCAGCGAGGCGGCCGGCATCCCGGTCATCATCTCGCTCGATGAGGGCGGCAGGTTCCTGCCGGCCGTGACCGATGTCGCCGGAATGCTCTGGAGCGACGCCAACAGGCCGCTCATCCGGCTGCTGAAGGCCGAGGGGCGGCTGCTCCGCGAAGCGAGCTACGTGCACTCGTACCCGCACTGCTGGCGCTGCCGCAACCCGCTCATCTACAAGGCCGTCTCGAGCTGGTTCATCCGCGTCTCCGAGTTCCGCGACCGCATGGGCGAACTCAACCAAGAGGTCACGTGGGTGCCCGAGAACGTCAAGGACGGCCAGTTCGGCAAGTGGGTCGCCGGCGCGCGCGACTGGTCGATCAGCCGCAACCGCTACTTCGGTTCGCCGATCCCCGTGTGGAAGAGCGATGACCCGGCGCACCCGCGCGTCGACGTCTACGGCTCGCTCGCCGACCTCGAGCGCGACTTCGGCACACTGCCGCGCAACCCCGACGGCGAGCCCGACCTGCACCGCCCGTACATCGACGAGCTCACGAGGCCCAACCCCGACGATCCGACCGGTCGCTCGACGATGCGGCGCATCCCCGACGTGTTCGACGTGTGGTTCGACTCGGGTTCGATGCCGTTCGCGCAGGTGCACTACCCGTTCGAGAACCAGGAGTGGTTCGACACCCGCCAGCCCGCCGACTTCATCGTCGAGTACATCGGGCAGACGCGCGGATGGTTCTACGTCATGCACGTGCTGTCGACGGCGCTCTTCGACCGGGTGGCGTTCAAGAACGTCGTGAGTCACGGCATCGTGCTCGGCAGCGACGGGCAGAAGATGTCGAAGTCGCTGCGCAACTACCCCGACGTGAACGAGGTCTTCGACCGCGACGGGTCCGACGCGATGCGCTGGTTCCTGATGTCGAGTCCGGTGCTGCGCGGCGGCAACCTCGTCGTCACCGAGGAGGGCATCCGCGAGGGCGTGCGCCAGTTCATGCTGCCGCTCTGGAGCACCTGGTACTTCTTCTCGCTGTATGCGAACACGGCGCGCTCGTCGACCGACGGTGCGACGGCAGGCTACGAGGCGCAACGGCGCACCGACTCGACCGACGTGCTCGATCGCTATCTGCTGGCGAAGCTCCGTGATCTCGTGACCCGGGTCACCGACGATCTCGAGGACTTCGATACGACCCTCGCCGCGCAGAAGCTGCGGGACTTCGGCGACGTGCTCACCAACTGGTACGTGCGTCGCTCGCGCGACCGGTTCTGGACGGGCGTCGACGCCGACGGCGGCGGCCGCGAGGCGTTCGACACGCTGTTCACGGTGCTCGAGACCCTCACGCGCCTCGCGGCGCCGCTGCTGCCGCTCACGTCCGAGCAGGTGTGGCGCGGACTCACGGGGGGCCGCAGCGTTCACTTGGCCGATTGGCCCGACGCCGCCGAATTCCCGGCCGACAACGAGCTCGTCGCCGTGATGGACGCGGTGCGCGAGATCAGCGGAGCGTCCCTCGCGCTGCGCAAGCAGGCGGGCCGCCGGGTGCGGCTGCCGCTGGCGAACCTCACGATCGTCACGACGGATGCCTCGGGCCTCGCTCCGTTCGAAGCCATCCTGCGCGACGAGCTGAACGTGAAGTCGGTCGACCTCGTGTCGCTCGACGGGTCGAGCGCCGAGGTGTACGGCGTCACCAAGCGGTTGAGCGTCAACGCCCGGGCCGCCGGGCCGAGGCTCGGCAAGTCGGTGCAGCAGGCGATCCAGGCGGCACGTGCCGGCGACTGGTCGCTCGACGGTGATTCGGTCGTCGCGGGCGGCATCGCGCTCGAGCCGGGGGAGTACGACCTCGTGCTCGAGGCCGGGGGTTCCGGCGATGGGCAGAGCGCGCTCGCGCTGCTGGCCGACGGCGGCTTCGTGATCCTCGACACGGCGACGACGGCCGAGCTCGAGGCCGAGGGCAGGGCCCGCGACATCGTGCGTGCGGTGCAGGACGCCCGCAAGGCCGCCGGACTCGAGGTCGGCGACCGTATCCGGCTCACGCTGTCGCTCGACGACGAGAGCCGTGCATCAGCCGAAGCGCACCGCGAGCTCATCGCCGGCGAGACGCTCGCGACGGAACTCGAACTCGGGGAGATCGACGCGATCGCGGCGTCGGTCGCCGAGCCCCTCGCCGGCGGAACGAAGCTGCACATCGGATTGGAGAAGGCGTGAACGACGAGATCGACCACGACGCCCGCGACGCCGCCGACGCGGTCTTCGCGGCACTGCTCGCTCGCGTGGGCGAGGGGTCGCCCCGCCCGCGGCTGGCACCCACTCGCCGGGCCGTCGAATTACTCGGCGACCCGCACCGTGCGGCGCCCGTGATCCACATCACCGGCACGAACGGCAAGACCTCGACGAGCCGCATGATCGAGAGCCTGCTGCGCGCATCGGGTCTGCGCACGGGACTGCTCACGAGTCCGCACCTCGAACGCTTCACCGAGCGCATCCGCATCGACGGCGAGCCGATCGACGATGAGGCCGTCGCGCGAAACTGGGACGAGATCCTCCCCTTCATCACCATCGTCGACGTCGAGCTCGAACAGGCCGGCGAAGCACCGCTGACCTTCTTCGAGGTGCTCACCGCGTTCGCGTTCGCATGCTTCGCCGACGCGCCCGTCGACGTCGTCGTGCTCGAGGTCGGCATGGGCGGCGAGTGGGACTCGACGAACGTCGCCGATGGCCAGGTCGCCGTGTTCACCCCGATCGCGCTCGACCACGAGGGGCGACTCGGCTCGACCATCGAGGCGATCGCGCGTACGAAGTCGGGCATCATCAAGCCGGCTGCCTCGGTCGTGACGGCGATCCAACCCGACGAGGCGCTCGCGGTGCTCGAAGAGGCGGCCGACATGACCGAGTCGACCCTCGCCGTCGAAGGCGACGCATTCGCCGTCCTCGACTCCAAGGTCGCCGTCGGCGGCCAACTCGTCACGATCCGGGGCCTCGCAGGCGAATACGCCGACCTCCAGTTGCCGCTCTTCGGACGTCACCAGGCCGAGAACGCCGCCGTCGCGGTGGCCGCGGTCGAGGCGTTCATCGGCGGCGGCTCGGTGCGTCTCGCCGACTCCGTCGTCGCGCAGGGCCTCGGTGGGGCGTCGTCGCCCGGACGACTCCAGGTCGTCGGCGCGGACCCGACGATCATCGTCGACGCGGCCCACAACCCGCATGGCGCCGCTGCGCTCGTCGCCGGGCTCGAGGAGTACTTCGACTTCGACGAGGTGGCGTTCGTCTTCGGCGTGCTCGCCGACAAAGACGTGGCCGGCATCGTCAACGCGCTCGCGCGTCGTCCGGGCCCCTTCGTGGTGACCGCCCCCGAGAGCGACCGCGCGGTCCCCGCCGAGCAGCTCGGCGTGTACGTCGCCGACCGCATCGGCGATGATCGGGTGAGTGTCGAACCTCGTCTCGACGATGCGCTCGACGAGGCGCGCACCTGGGCGGCCGAAGCCCCCAGGCGCGCAGTCGTGGTGGCTGGCTCGATCGCCCTCGTCGGCGAGGCCATGCTCATCGCCGCCGACCGGGAATGGGGTCGCTGATGGCCGAATCCGCACAGCCCGAGCCGACACCCGACGCGCCTGATGACGCGACCACGCACCCGGTGCGCCCGGCGCGATCACTGCGACGGAGCCTCGCCGCGGTCATCCTCGCGTCCGAGGCGCTCATCGTGTTCCTCGCCGCGCTCGTGATCTGGGGACTCGCCCAGGGCGCGCCCTCGGGTCAGCTTCCGTCGTGGGTCGCCCTCGCGGCCGGCGGCGTCATCATCGTGGCCCTGATCGCGACGATCGGGCTGCTGCGCCACAACTGGGCCTATGCGCTCGGCTGGGTGCTGCAGCTGCTGATCCTCGCTTCGGGGTTCCTCAACCCGGCGATGTTCGTCGTCGGGGTGATCTTCGGCGGCATGTGGTGGTACGCCATGGTCGTCGGGGCCCGCATCGACCGACAGCACGCGGCAGCCGCCGCGGCAGGGAAGGAACAGCAATGACCAGTGCGATCGAAGAGACCCTCGTGCTCGTGAAGCCCGACGGAGTCGCCCGCAACCTCAGCGGCGAGATCCTGCGCCGCATCGAGGCCAAGGGCTACTCGCTCGTCGACATCCGACTCGTGCAAGCCGACCGGGAGCTGCTCGCGAAGCACTACGCCGAGCACGAGGGCAAGCCCTTCTACGAGCCGCTCATCGAGTTCATGCAGTCGGGTCCGACGGTCGCCATCCGAGTCGCGGGCAACCGCGTCATCGAGGGATTCCGCATTCTGGCCGGCACGACCGACCCGACGACGGCTGCCCCCGGGACGATCCGCGGCGACTTCGGCCGTGACTGGGGCCTCAAGGTGCAGCAGAACCTCGTGCACGGCTCGGACTCGGCCGAGTCGGCCGAGCGCGAGCTCGGGCTCTGGTTCGGCTGAGATGCCGTGGGTTGAGGAGGGAGCGCCCGTTACCTTCTCGAAACCGCGAGTCGTGTTCTCAGGGTTTCAAGACGCTGGTCTCGAGACGGCGCTGCGCGCCTCCTCGACCCATCGCCTTCGTCGCTCCTCAACCCGCTCAGGCTCGGTCACAGGTTCTGCAGGTCGATGAGCACCCGCGGGATCGCGTTCATCTGAGCCTGTGCGAGCAGCACGACGACCGCATAGCTGACGACCGAGATCAGCGGCACCCACGCGAACCAGGCACCGGCGAGCCGCCGGACACGTGCCGTGGCGGGAATATTGCCCTCGCGCAGGTTGAACAGCGTGACCGACCAGAAGGTCGGGATGGTGACCGCCCACGTGAGCATGCACCAGGGACAGAGCACGTCGAGCACGTAGATGCTCTGGGCGATGAGCCAGCCGACGAACACGAGTGCGCCGGCGACGCCGAGGTTGAACCCCGCCCAGAACCAGCGCGGAAAGCGCACGCCGCCGAGCAGCGCGACGCCGATCGTGATCACGACCGGCCAGGCCATCAGCCCGATGAACGGATTCGGAAACCCGAACACCGAGCCCTGTGCCGACTCGAGGTTCACGCCGCATCCGACGAGCACGCCGACGTCGCATGACGGCACATGCCCGGGTTCGCTCAGTACGAGCACCTTCTCGAGTGCCAGTTCGAACGCCGCGAGGAGCCCGAGCGCCCCTGCGACGATCAGGAATACAGCGAACGCGACGGGCCGGGAACGGCTGGACGGGTCGGGCATGATCCGTATTCTGGCATGCCGATTCCACCGTCTCCCGTGAGAGCATGCGATAATCGAGGGAGTCGTCCGGGCCGCGCCCGGCACGACGCCGACGAAGGCTTCGAGGATGCACCGCATCCGCAGTGGGCGGGAACGAACCCGCAAGACGTGGCGACACAGGCAACCTGCCGGTCGCAGTGATGAAGGATTGGCGGGGCTGCGCATGGCGCGGCACCCCTCGAGAAGAGTACGGAACGACGGCGCGGCCGTCGCAACCGGCGTAGGAGTGCACCAGAGATGGTGGAAGGCAACGAGAAGAACACCAACGAACCCGACTCGCGCGGCAACGCCCCCAAGCGACGCGGTGGCCTCTTCGGGTCACGTCGTGGGCGCGGCAAGTCAATCGAGGCGCCGACGGTCGAGTCCCAGTCGCAGCCGCTGAACGAGTCGGATGTCCCGGCTCGCGACTCGGTCGCGACGCGCGCCCCAGCTGTCGAGCCCGTGGTCGCGACCGGCCAGACGGCCCCTGTCGACGCGAAGGCCTCGGTCGAGGCGTCCGCCGACTCGTCGGGACCGACGGGCGGCTCCGACCTGGCCGCGGCCGACGCGGCTGACGTCGAGCCGCCGGCGGTGTCGCCGATTCCGGCCACCCTGACGACCACGTCGCTGATCTTCCATGCGCCGCCCGTGCTCGTGCCGGTCGAGCGGCCCGACCGGCCCGAGCGGCCTGAGCGGCCCGACCGGCCCGAGCGGCCCGATCGCGGCGAGACCGCCGATGACGAGTCGTCGAGCGTGCGCCGCCGCACCCGGCGCCGCAGCGGCGAAGAGGGCCGCGCCACCGGCGACGAGCCCGCCAACAACGTCGTCAAGGTGCGCAAGCCCCGCGAGCCCGAGCTCATCACCGAGCCGCAGAAGGTCAAGGGTTCGACGCGCCTCGAGGCCAAGAAGCAACGCCGCCGTGACGGCCGTGACGCCGGTCGCCGCCGCGCGGTGATCACCGAGGCCGAGTTCCTGGCGCGTCGCGAATCGGTCGACCGCTCGATGGTCGTGCGCGAGAAGGGCGGCCGCATCCAGATCGGCGTGCTCGAGGACGGCGTGCTCGTCGAGCACTACGTCGCCCGCAATCAAGATGCATCCCTCATCGGGAATGTGTACCTCGGTCGCGTGCAGAACGTCCTCCCGTCGATGGAAGCCGCGTTCGTCGACATCGGCCGCGGGCGCAACGCGGTGCTCTACTCGGGCGAAGTCGACTGGGACGCCGCCGCCGAGAACGGCGAGAAGAACCAGCCCCGTCGCATCGAGTTGGCGCTCAAGCCCGGCGACCGCGTGCTCGTGCAGGTCACGAAGGACCCGGTCGGCCACAAGGGTGCACGCCTCACGAGCCAGGTCTCGCTGCCCGGCCGCTACCTCGTGTACGTGCCGAACGGTTCGATGAACGGCATCAGCCGCAAGCTGCCCGACACCGAGCGGGCGCGCCTCAAGAAGATCCTCAAAGAGGTGCTCCCCGAGAACCAGGGCGTCATCGTTCGCACGGCCGCCGAGGGCGCGACCGAAGAACAGTTGACGCTCGACGTCAACCGCCTCATCGCGCAGTGGGCCGACGTGCAGGCGACGCTCGAGAAGGTCCAGGCGCCCGCGCTGCTGCATTCCGAGCCCGACCTGCTCATCAAGATCGTGCGCGACGTCTTCAACGAGGACTTCCAGAAGATGGTCATCGACGGCGACGGTGCCCGTCAGACGATCGAGCGATACCTGCGCGCAGTGGCGCCCGACCTGCTCGAGCGGGTCGAGGGCTACGAGGGCGAGCGCGACTCCTTCGACGAGTTCCGCATCAGCGAGCAGATCGAGAAGGCGCTCGACCGCAAGGTGTGGCTGCCGTCTGGTGGCTCGCTGGTCATCGACCGCACCGAGGCGATGACCGTCGTCGACGTCAACACCGGCAAGTTCGTCGGCTCGGGCGGCAACCTCGAAGAAACCGTCACGAAGAACAACCTCGAGGCGGCCGAAGAGATCGTGCGCCAGCTGCGCCTGCGCGACATCGGCGGCATCATCGTCGTCGACTTCATCGACATGGTGCTCGAGTCGAACCGCGACCTGGTGCTGCGGCGCCTCGTCGAGTGCCTCTCGCGCGACCGCACGAAGCACCAGGTCGCCGAGGTCACGTCACTCGGCCTCGTGCAGATGACCCGCAAGAAGCTCGGCCTCGGCCTGCTCGAGACGTTCAGCGAGCCCTGCGAGGTCTGCGCCGGCCGGGGCATCATCGTGCATCACGAGCCCATCCTGAAGCACCGCGCTCCGCAGCAGCCCGAGCGCCGTCGCGGCCGCGGCGGCAACCAGCAGCAGTCGCAGCCCGCCGCGTCGACCGCACCGCACACGGGCACGCACGCGATCACCGAAGACGTCAAGCACGCGCTGGCCCAGATCGCCGCGTCGACGATTCCGCACGGCGAGTCCAAGCCCGAGACGACCGGTGCCCCCGCTGCGGCGTCGAGCGAGGCCCCGGCTTCGACGGCACCCGATCAGAAGCCGGTCGAGTCGACCGGTGGCCGTCGTCGCGGTCGTCACCGTCGTGTCACGCAGGAGCAGGGACCCGGCGAGGCGACCGCGGCCGCAATGCCCGCTGAGCCGCAGGCGGCTGCCCAGGCCGCATCCGACGTCACTTCCACCGCAGAGCCCGTCGACGCCGAGTCCGCGCCTCCCGAGCCGGTCGTCGCCGAGGTGCCGATCATCGACCTGCCCGCTCCCGCGGTCGACCGCAAGCGGCCGGCACGCGTGCCCGAGGCCGAGGTGCTCCTCGACTCCGTGCTCGACGCCCTTCCCGCACCGAAGAAGGCCGGCGAGGGTCGCGCTCGCAGCCGTCGGGTGTCGACCGGAGCGCTCAGCGGCGGCAGTGCCATCCCCGTCATCACCCGAGTCGACGGCGACGACGCAGACGAGGCACCCGACCGCTCGGAATGATGATCACTCAGAGCGACGCGTCGCGCCCATTGCGCGCGCGTCGCTCTCGCGGGGTGACCCGAAGGCCGCTGCGGCGCAGGCGCACGATGAGTTCGCGCGGCGAAACCGCTTCGGCGCCCGCGGCGACGAGCTCGTCGTACCGTTCGATCGGCACGTCGTAGTGGTCGAGGTCGAACGCCCGAGGCGGCACTTCCATGCGTCGAGCGAACGCGTGCAGCTCGTCGACCGAGGCATCGCTCACGAGGTGCGACCACACGGTGCCGTGCTTGGGCCAGAGCGGCGTGTCGATGAGCACCGTCATGCCGCGATACTACGCGGGCGAGCTCCCGACTCGCCGCGGTGACGCGCGTTTGACCGGCCCCGGGTCATCCGGTAAACTCGACCGTTGGTGCCACCGCTTATCCCGGTGTGCCCGCCTGCAGACGATTCTGCAACACAGTTTTCTGGCAGTGACGACCCTCCTTCCCGCTGGGGTCCCGCGCAGTGACACCCCATCAGACAGTCGGAGCCGTCAGGTTCCCCAGAGATAGGTACGAGTAGTGGTTTACGCAGTAGTGCGCGCCGGCGGTCGGCAGGAGAAGGTCGAAGTCGGCACCATCGTGACGATGGACCGCATCAAGGCTGACAAGGACGGCAACGTCCAGCTCACCCCGGTGCTCCTCGTCGATGGCGAGACGATCACCTCCGACGCCAAGTCGCTCGCGAAGGTCACGGTCACGGCTGAGGTCCTCAACGACCTTCGCGGCCCCAAGATCGTGATCCAGAAGTTCAAGAACAAGACCGGCTACAAGAAGCGCCAGGGCCACCGTCAGGAGCTCACGCGCGTCAAGATCACCGGCATCAAGTAGCCCGCGGCTCGCAAGGAGAATCAGACATGGCACACAAAAAGGGAGCGAGCTCCACTCGCAACGGTCGTGACTCGAACGCCCAGCGCCTCGGCGTGAAGCGCTTCGGCGGCCAGGTCGTCGGCGCAGGCGAGATCCTCGTCCGCCAGCGCGGCACCCACTTCCACCCCGGTGCGGGTGTCGGCCGTGGCGGCGATGACACGCTGTTCGCGCTCGAAGCCGGTGCAGTGCAGTTCGGCAACAAGGGCGGCCGCAAGGTCGTCAACATCGTGGCGGCCGGCGAATAGCCGACCGACGGTCTTCGTGAGGGCGGGCTTCGGCTCGCCCTCACGTGTTTTCATCAGAAAGAGGGGTGCGGAATGGTCAGCTTCGTCGACGAGGTGACGCTGTTCCTGCGCGCCGGTCACGGCGGCAACGGGTGCGTCTCGGTGCGTCGTGAGAAGTTCAAGCCGCTCGGCGGCCCCGATGGAGGCAACGGCGGCAGCGGCGGTGACATCGTGCTCGTCGCCGACCCGAACGTGACGACGCTGCTCGGGTATCACGGCCGCCCGCATCGCTCGAGCGACAACGGTCAGCCGGGCATGGGCGACAACCGCGCGGGCGCGATGGCCGAGACCCTCGAGCTTCCGGTGCCGATCGGCACGGTCGTGAAGGACGACGAGGGCAACGAACTCGCCGACCTCACCGAGCCCGGCATGCGATTCGTCGCCGCCGCAGGCGGTCTCGGCGGTCTCGGCAACGCGGCGCTCGCGTCCACGAAGCGCAAGGCACCCGGCTTCGCCCTGCTCGGCACGCTCGGCGACGAGACCGAGGTCACGCTCGAGCTGAAGACCATCGCAGACGTCGCACTCGTCGGGTACCCGTCGGCCGGCAAGTCGAGCCTGATCGCCGCCCTCTCCGCGGCACGGCCGAAGATCGCCGATTACCCGTTCACAACGCTGCACCCGAACCTCGGCGTCGTGCAGGCCGGCGACCACCGGTTCACCGTCGCCGACGTGCCCGGCCTCATCGAGGGCGCCAGTGAGGGCAAGGGGCTCGGACTCGAGTTCCTGCGCCATGTCGAGCGCTGCTCGGCGCTGCTCCACGTCGTCGACTGCGCCACGCTCGAGCCCGGGCGAGACCCCGTCACCGACCTCGACGTGATCCTGGCCGAGCTCGCCGCCTATCCCGTGCCCGAGGGGCAGCTTCCGCTGCTCGAACGCCCGCAGCTCATCGCTCTCAACAAGATCGACGTGCCCGAGGCGCGTGAGCTCGCCGACTTCGTGCGCGGCGAGTTCGAGGCGCGCGGCTACCGCGTGTTCGAGATCTCGACCGTCAGCCACGAGGGCCTGCGTCAGCTCGGATTCGCGCTGGGTGAACTCGTCGACGAGGCACGAGCGGATGCCGCTGCCGAGCCCGTCGCCGAACGCATCGTCATCCGCCCGCGGTTCGCCAACGACCCCGGATTCACCGTGCGCGCCGAGGGCGGCAGCTACGGCACGCTCTACCGGGTGCTCGGCAAGAAGCCCGAGCGATGGGTTCAGCAGACCGACTTCACCAACGACGAAGCGGTGGGCTTCCTCGCCGACCGGCTCGCGAAGCTCGGCGTCGAGGATGAACTCGTGCGCGCGGGTGCCGTCGCAGGATCGACCGTCGTCATCGGCAAGGGCTCTGGCGTCGTCTTCGACTGGGAGCCGACGCTGACCTCGACCGCCGAGCTCATCACCGCGCCGCGCGGCACCGACGTGAGGCTCGACGAGAACCGTCGCGCAACGCGCGCCGAGCGCAAGAGCGAGTACCACGAGCGCATGGACGCGAAGGCCGAGGCGAGAGCCGAGCTGCTGCGCGAGCGCGAGGCGGGGATGTGGGCTGTTGAGTCCGAACTGCCCCACACGGCCGACGCGGCCGACGACGCCGGCGTGACGGTCGAGACCGGTTCGGAGGACGCGACGGGCGAGGGCGACCGGTGACCCCGCGCTCTCGTGCCGAGATCCACGCGGCGCGCCGCATCGTCGTGAAGGTCGGCTCGTCGTCGATCTCTGGTGAGAATGCCGGGCAGATCGCACCGCTCGTCGACGCCCTCGCCGGCGCTCATGGGCGCGGCGCAGAAGTCGTGCTCGTGTCGTCGGGTGCGATCGCCACGGGAATGCCGTATCTTCGCCTCGATGCGCGGCCCACCGATCTCGCGACACAGCAGGCAGCGGCATCCGTCGGCCAGAACCTGCTCGTCTTCCGCTACCAGGACTCCCTCGACCGATACGACATCGTCGCGGGCCAGGTGTTGCTGACCGCGGGCGACCTCGAGCACGAGACCCCGCGTCTGAACGCGCAACGTGCCATGGACCGGCTGCTCGCCCTGCGGATCCTGCCGATCGTGAACGAGAACGACACGGTCGCCACCCACGAGATCCGATTCGGCGACAACGATCGCCTCGCCGCCCTGGTCGCCGAACTCATCGGTGCCGACCTGCTCGTGCTGCTCTCGGACGTCGACGCGCTGTACACGCGCCCGCCCCACCTCGAGGGCGCCGAACGCATCGCCGACGTGCCATTCGGCGACGAGTTGGCGGGTGTCGAGATCGGCTCGGTCGGCCGGGCCGGCGTCGGCACCGGGGGAGCAGAGACCAAGGTCTCGGCGGCGCGCATCGCGGCAGAGGCGGGCACCGCGGTGCTCATCACCGCGACGACGCTCGTCGACGATGCCCTGGCCGGCCGCGAGGTCGGCACCTGGTTCGAGCCCGCGCGCTGACGCCGCCTCGTCACACGGCGGTCGCATGTCGCGGCGCGCCGTAGGCTGGATCCATGGAGCAGACCGACCTCGACACCACAGTGCTCGACGATCGCCTCGCCGCGGCCAAGCAGGCGTCGTACCGACTCGCCCGCGCGACGACGGCCGAGAAGGACGCGGCGCTCGAGCAGGTCTCGTCGTTGTTGCGGGCACGCGCCGTCGACATCGTCTCAGCGAATGAGCTCGATCTCGAAGCCGGTCGCGCGTCGGGCCTGGCTGAGGGGCTGCTCGACCGGCTCACGCTCGACGTGCGCCGCATCACGTCGATCGCCGATGCCGTGCTCGAGGTCATCGGCCTCACCGACCCGATCGGCGAGACGCTCAGTGGTCGCACCCTGCCGAGCGGAGTGCGCATCGACCAGGTGCGCGTGCCGCTCGGGGTCGTCGGCGCCATCTATGAGGCACGTCCGAACGTGACCATCGACATCGCCGTGCTCGCACTGAAGAGCGGCAACGCCGTCGTACTCCGCGGCGGCAGCGCGGCCGAGCACACCAATCGCGTGCTCATCGACGTGTTGCGCGACGCACTCGACGCCGTGGGGCTCCCGGCCGAGGCAGTGCAGACCGTCGACGACTTCGGTCGCGCCGGTGCACGGCACCTCATGCAGGCCCGCGACTACGTCGACGTGCTCATCCCGCGCGGCAGCGCCGGGCTCATCCGCGCGGTCGTCGACGAGGCACGCGTCCCCGTCATCGAGACCGGCGCCGGTGTGGTGCACATGTTCCTCGACGAGTCGGCGCCTGAACAGTGGGCGGTCGACCTGGTGCACAACGCCAAGGTGCAGCGGCCGAGCGTCTGCAACGCCCTCGAGACCCTCCTCGTGCACCGCGACGCCGCCGAGCGACTGCTGCCGTCGGTGATCGACCGGCTCGAGGCATCCGGCGTCACCGTGCACGCCGACGAACGCGTGCGCGCCCTGCGGCCCGAGGCGCTGCCGGTCACCGACGAGGACTGGGCGACCGAGCACATGAGCCTCGACATCTCGGTCGGCATCGTCGACTCGCTCGACGACGCGCTCGCGCACATCCGGCGGTACTCGACCAAGCACACCGAGTCGATCATCACGAACGACCTCGGCAATGCCGAGCGGTTCCTCAACGAGGTCGACGCGGCGGCGGTCATGGTGAATGCCTCGACCCGGTTCACCGATGGTGCCGAGTTCGGCTTCGGCGCCGAGGTGGGCATCTCCACCCAGAAGCTGCACGCACGTGGCCCGATGGGACTTCCCGAGCTCACGAGCACGAAGTGGATCGTGCGCGGTGCCGGGCACGTGCGTGCCTGACCTCGCTAGACTGTCACGAGCGACACCCGCAGGATTCGAAAGGAACGGCGAATGAGCCTCACCACCGCAGCGTTGACCGGAACGGTGCTCACCGAGACGGTGCACGCGAGGCACCTGCCGATGGAGTCGTGGCTCTACGGGCTCGTGGCGCTCGTCGTCTTCGCCATCCTCGCGTTCGTCGTCGCGTCCTACCGCGACGTCGCCAACCGTCACCGTTCCAAGGCCGAGGCCTACGCTGCCCGCCACTCCGGAGACGCGCACGGCGGCCACTGAGGCTGGCGATCGCGCGATGACGGGCGAGCCCCGCCGGCCACGTATCGGGGTCATGGGCGGCACGTTCGATCCGATCCACCACGGCCACCTGGTCGCGGCGAGCGAGGTCGCGCAGTCGCTTGAACTCGATGAGGTGATCTTCGTCCCGACGGGGCAGCCGAGCTACAAGACCGTCGTCACACCGGCCGAGCACCGGTACCTCATGACGGTCATCGCCACGGCGTCCAATCCGCGCTTCACGGTGAGTCGCGTCGACATCGACCGGCCGAAGGCCACGTTCACGATCGACACGCTTCGCGACATCCGCGATGAGCGTCCCGATGCCGACCTCTTCTTCATCACCGGCGCCGATGCGATCGCGCAGATCCTGGCCTGGAAAGACGTCGAAGAACTCTGGGACCTCGCGCACTTCGTTGCTGTGAGTCGCCCGGGACATGTGTTGTCCGTTTCGGGTTTGCCAGAGCAAGACGTAAGCTTGTTGGAAGTTCCGGCACTTGCGATCTCGTCGACCGATTGCCGGAGCAGGGTGCGCCGGGGTTTCCCGGTGTGGTACTTGGTGCCCGATGGGGTCGTCCAGTACATCTCCAAGCACCATCTCTACCGGAGTGTCGAATGACGTCGTCGCAGGAACCGCCGCTCACGCGCCGCGAAATGCGTGAACGCGAGCGTCTGCTCGAGCAGCAGACGGGTTCGTCGACCCCAGATGCCGAATCACCTCCGGCACCTGCACCGCAGCCGGTGCCCGCCGCACCCCAGCCTGCACCGTTCGCGACGCCCGCCACCGCGACTCCTCCCATCCCGGCGAACACGCCGCCTGCACCGTCGACACCCGCCGTGCGCGGGCCGGCAACGGCGCCGACGTTCGCTCCGCCGCGGCCGGTCGGCGGATTCCCGGTTCCTCAGGGCTCGCCCTTCGGCGCGCCGCCCGCAGCCCCCGCGCCGCAGCACGATCCGTTCTCGCCTCGGCCGGCCGCACCTCCGGCAGACGCGCCCGCGGCTCCGGTTGCGGCGACCACGCCCGAACGCACCCTCACCCGTCGCGAACTTCGGGCGATGCTCGACGGCGGCCAGCTCGACGAGTTCGACGACGAGGTCGAAGAGAGCGCGCCGGCACCGGTCGCCCATCCTGTGCCCCCGGCGCATCCGGTCGCGGCGCCTTCCTCACCGGCCGCCGCGGTACCGGCCGCATCGATGCCCTCGACGCCCGTCGCGCCCAATCGCCCGCAGCCCGTAGCGCCACAGTCCTCGAACGCCACCGTCGATCCCGTGCCGGTGCCGAACGCCGGTCACTGGACGTCGCAGCTCAACGTGCCGATCGATGCGCCCGAGCCGTTCGACCAGCTGCTCTCGCGTGGGGCCCTGAGCCACGGCGTCCCCACGACGACGAATGCGCTCATCCTGCCGTCCCTGCCCGACCAGGGTCCGCTCGGCAACCAGATCACGAGCGCCGGCGAGATCATCGCCACGGGGTCGATCGACCTGCCTCGAAGCTATGGCGCCACCGGGGTTCACCCGAGCCAGATCGACTCCTCCGACGTCGACCGCCTGTTCGACCAGGTCGAAGACGTCGGCACGGGCGTCGCGCCTGTCGCGGCGACCCGGGCGATCAGCACGCAGGGGGCCTCTCGTGCGATGATCGCTCCGCCCAAGAAGGAGGGCATGAACGTTCCGCTCGTGCTCGCCGTGACCGCCGGTGTGCTCGCACTCGGTGTCGTCGCCACCCTCGTGATCGGTGCAGTCGCGGGCCTGTTCTGAGCCTCAGCACCGATCGACAGCCAACGCAGACCGGAAATGAGCGTATGACCGCATCCGACCAGGCACTCGAGTCCCTCGCCCTTGCGGCGCGGGCCGCAGACGCGAAGGGCGGCGAAGACCTCGTCGCCCTCGACGTGTCACGACCGCTCCCGTTCGCCGACGTGTTCTTCCTCGCCACGGGCAACTCCGAACGGAACGTCATCGCCATCGCCGATGCCATCGAAGAGGTGCTCGGCCGCGCCGGGCGACGCGAAGGGCACGATGCGGGCCGTTGGGTGCTCCTCGACTTCGGCGATCTCGTCGTGCATGTCTTCCACCGCGAAGAGCGCATGTACTACGGGCTCGAACGGCTCTGGGCCGACTGCCCGGCCCTGCCCGTGGCCCCGTTGCTGGCCGCGAGCAGCTGACCGAGCGCTCGCATCGCCTGCGGCGCCCTCGATTTCGTTCGCGGGCACGGGCTGGTGTAAGCTCAATTCGTTGCCCCGAACGGGGCGCATGGGTCTGTGGCGCAGCTGGTAGCGCACCTGCATGGCATGCAGGGGGTCAGGGGTTCGAGTCCCCTCAGATCCACCAAAAACCCCTGATGAATCGCAAGATTTGTCAGGGGTTCTTTCGTTGAAGAAGGCCTGAAATGGGCCGTTGGGGCTGTTTTGGGTCCATTTTCAAATCGCCCCGAGGTTTGCAGCGAGCCACAACGGATCACGTCAGACCGCGATGATGCATTGGGATGTGCGGCACTCACCAGGTGTTGGCACATCCGTACGGCTCGTCGTCTCATCGCTGCCGCTCTTCGTGGCCGTCGGTTGCGGACCATGAGGAATTCGTCGCAGTGTGGGGTGATGAGCGAAGAATTCGACGTCGTCGTGGTCGGTGGGGGACCGGCGGGACTGAGCGCGGCCTTGAGCCTCGTTCGCGCCCGCAGGAAGGTTCTGGTCCTGGACGCCGGGCGGCCGCGAAACCGGTTCGCAGCACATATGCATGGCGTGCTCGGCCACGATGGTCTTTCGCCTCGTACGCTGCTCGCGGCCGGCCGTGACGAGATCCTCGGGTACGGCGGCGAGGTTCGCGACGCCGCGGTCACCGGGGTGACCGTGATGCCCGGTATCCGCGTCTCCTCGAGCGCGGGAGAGGTCTCGGCGCGGCGGCTGCTCGTGGCGACAGGGCTGACGGATGAACTCCTCCCGATCCCGGGGCTGCGTGAGAATTGGGGCACCGCAGTGGTGGTGTGTCCATACTGCGACGCATGGGAGCGCCGAGACCGGATCATCGGAGTTGTGGCCACCTCCGTCGACAGCGTCGAGCAGGCACAGACGCTTCGACAATGGACTGACCGGGTCGTGTACTTCGCGAACGGTTTCGAGGTGCCGAATGCCGAGACCTCCCGACGGCTCAGGGTGCGGGGTATCCGGATCGTCCACGCCCCGGTGGTGCGGCTCACGATGAGATCCGACCAGGAAGTCCGATTGCATCTCGCAGACGGGGCCGACGTCGGCGTCGGCGCTGTCTTCACTGGGACCACGATGCGGCCCAACGACGACCTGCTTCGCGCGTTGGGTGCGCGCACCACGATCGACCGCACGAGCGAGTGGATCGCAGTGGATTCCGACGGGCGCACGAGCGTTCGGGGTGTGTGGGCGGTCGGCAACGTGGTCGATCCCCGGTCGAACGTGTCTGTTTCGCTCGGGGCCGGCTCGCTCATTGCGGGAGCCATGAATGCAGACATGGTTGCGGAGGATATCGATGCTGCGGCCGCCGAAGCGCGCGAATGACGGGTGCAGGGTCGATCATCGTGCCGAACCGACCTGGCCGGCCGTCGACGTGCGTGCGCCGACTACGGGTAGACCTGCTCGACCTGCCATTCGGCTCCGGTGTGACGGAGGTCGAAGACCAGCGCTTCGCCGGTCACCGTCGAGCGTGCGGTGAGACGCCATCCTCGGGTGCTCCGTCGAGCCGGCGGATGGGTGATCCCGGTGGGCCAGTCGACGTCGCCGGGGAGTGGCGTCGGGATGTCGATGGTCGTGTAGCGGGCGCCTTCGTAGACAAGACGAACCGGGCGGTCTGCGTCGTCGAGCCAAACGGCGACCGGTGCGGGTTGAGCGAGGAGCATGGGGAGCCTCCAAGTTGTTCGAACGTGTGTTCGAATGGTACGTCACGGAACGGCGACACGCCAACGCGCGAATCGGCATTCGGGTGCAGAGCGCCGGTGCGGTTTCCGGGCAGCTGGCCGTTGACCGGGAGTATGTCTCGAGGCGCGTCCGGGCCGCGCGCAACGCCTAGGCTTGAGCGTGTGGACATCCGAGACATCCCGCTGACGACCATCGACGGCGACCCTGCAACGCTCGCGGAGTACGCCGATGACGTCGTCATGGTCGTGAATGTCGCCTCGCGGTGCGGCCTGACACCGCAGTACGAGAAGCTCGAGGCGCTGCAGCGCGAGTACGGCGAGCGCGGGTTCACCGTGCTCGGGTTCCCGTGCAACCAGTTCGCCGGGCAGGAGCCCGGTACCACCGACGACATCAAGGAGTTCTGCTCCACCACCTACGGCATCTCCTTCCCGCTGATGGCGAAGGTCAAGGTCAACGGGCGTCAACGCCATCCGCTGTATGACGAGCTGACGAAGGTGCCCGACTCCTCGGGCAAGGCCGGTCGCGTGAAGTGGAACTTCGAGAAGTTCGTCATCCAGCCCGGTGGCGAAGTGCAGCGGTTCCGTCCGGCGACGCAGCCCGACGCGCCCGAGGTCGTCGAGGCCATCGAGCGCGGACTCTCCGAGCGACGCGCCGCCTGACCCGTTCCTGCTTGGCTCGGGCGCGGCGCGGTTCCTTGACCCCGCCGTGAGACGCGGCCCACAATTGGGGAGTCGATCCGTTCTCAGGGGAGCAGGGGTAGCGAATGTCCGATGCCTACACACGTCCGATCGAAACCGAACTGATCGAAGACCCGGGTCTCGGCAACGCGCGCGAGTCCGAAGCGGCGCCGAGCGCGCACCCCGCCACCGCGGAACAGCCGCACGCGTGGAGCCGCGATCTGCGGTTCATGCTGGTCGTGCTCACGGCGATCGTCGTCCTCTTCCTCGCGTTCGCGCTGCTCATCGCGTTCAGTCCCACCGGCGAGGCGATCAGCGCACTGGCGATCATCGCCGCCCCGATCGCGACGATGGTCGCGGCGTACTACGGCATCTCGCTCGCGCTCCGTCAGGTGCGCGACGCACGTGAGGCGGCCGACGCGGCCGAGGCGCGGGCACGAGCGGCCGAGGCCAGCGCCCGTGAGTCCGACTCATGGGCGGCGCAGATGGAGTCGGGGCTGCGGGTCGCCGTCGCGAAACTCCGGTCTGCCGGGCAGAACACCCGTGACGTCGAGCGAGCGGCCGGCACCCCCGACGAGTTCTTCTGATCCGTCGCCGTCGCCGTTGCCGTCGGCGGCGACCCGGCAGCCGCCCCGGTCTCAGAGCTCGGCGAGCACCGACACCGGCCGCTCGATGCAGCGCGCCACGAACGTGAGGAACGCGGCCGCTTCTGCACCGTCGCACACACGGTGGTCGAACGAGATCGTCAGTTCGGTGACGGTTCGCACCGCGAGTTGCCCGTCGACCACCCACGGGCGCTCGACGAGTCGGCCGATGCCGAGCATTGCGGCCTCGGGGTGGTTGATGATCGCGGCCGAGCCGTCGACGCCGAGCGTGCCGTAGTTGTTGAGCGTGAACGTGCCGCCGGTGAGCGCCGAGAGCGGGAAGGCGCCGGCCGCGGCCTGCTCTGAGCGCGCGCCGATCGCGTCGCGCAGCTCGCGCAGCGACATCCGTTCGGCGCCGTGCACGACGGGTACGAGCAGGCCACGCGGTGTCTGTGCCGCGAGGCCGAGGTTCACTGCAGAGTGCAGCACGAGCTCTTCGCGTTCGGCGTCGTAGCTCGAGTTGAGCGACGGGTGCCTGCGCAGGCCCGCGACGACGAACCGTGCGACGAGCGCGGTCACGCCGTAGCGCTCGCCCGTGGCTTCGTTCAGCTGGCGCCGGGCTGCGAGGAGCTCGGTCGCGTCGACATCCATCCACACCGTGGCCTCGGGGATCTCGCGCCGTGAGCGCGAGAAGTGCGCGGCGGCCGTGCGAGCGGTTCGATCGAGCGGCACCCGGCGGTCACCTGCGTCAGGCGACGACGAGGCGAGCGAGGACGCTGCGGCCGCCTCCGCGGCCGGTGCGACCGACGTGGCGGATGCGGCGCCCTGTGCCGCCGTCGCGCCCAGCTCGTCGCTGATGAACGATTCGACGTCGCGACGCATGACCAGGTGGTCGGGCCCCGACCCGTCGAGCTGGCTCGCGTCGAATCCGTGCTCACGGGCGATCCGCCGCACGATCGGCGAGACCACGGGGGAGCGGCGGCCGGCATCAAGTCGTGAGCCGCCCGAGGCGGCGCGAGGCGCGTTCGAGCCGCCGCCGACGACCGCGGGCCGGCGCCCGAACCGTGCGGGCGCCGAGGCGTGGCGTTTCGTGACCGTGGACTGCTTGGTGCCGTACCCGATGAGCACGGCGCCCGAGCCCTCGGCAGCGGGCTCGGCGGCCGGGACATCCGCATCGCCGGACACGGCGCCGGACACGGCGCCGGGCGAAACGCCCGGCGAATCGGCAGCAGCGGCGCCCACCTCGGCTCCGACGGCGGCGAGGGTCAGGAGCACGCTGCCCGCGTGGATGACCTGACCGACCTCACCGCCGAGCGACTCGACGACACCGGCGAACGGCGTCGGCAACTGCACGACCGATTTCGCCGACTCGAGCTCGACGACGGGCTGGTCGATCGCGACCTCATCGCCGGGGGCCACGAGCCACGCGACGATCTCGGCCTCGGTGAGGCCCTCGCCCAGGTCGGGAAGGATGAACTCGCGGCTCATGCGTCCCACTCCCAGGCGTCGAGGGCGGCGAGCACGCGGTCGGCGGTCGGCAGGTGGTACTCCTCGAGCTTCGGCGAGGGGAACGGGATGTCGAAGCCGGCGATGCGCAGCACGGGTGCCGCGAGGTGGTGGAAGTTGCGCTCGGTGACCCGGGCGGCGACCTCGGCGCCGTAGCCGCCGAACTGCGCCGCCTCGTGGATCACGGCCGCACGCGACGTCTTGCGAACGGATGCCCCGACCGTCTCATCGTCGAACGGGGAGAGGCTGCGCAGGTCGACGACCTCGATCGAGAGTCCCTCGTCGACCGCCGCGTCAGCCGCCTCGAGCGCTGTGCGCACCGTGGGTCCGTAGGCGATGAGCGTGACGTCGGCACCCTCGCGCACGACCTCCGCGCGGTCCATCGGCGCCGTCGTCACGGGGAGCGCGAGCGGAGCCTTCGACCAGTAGCGGCTCTTGGGCTCCATGAACACGACGGGGTCGTCGCTGTCGATCGCCTCCCGCAGCATCGAGTACGCGTCGGCGGGATTCGACGGCATCACCACGGTGAGGCCGGGCGTCGAGGTCCAGTACGCCTCGGACGAGTCGGAGTGGTGCTCGACCCCGCCGATCGCACCGGCGCACGGAATGCGCACGACCATCGGCAGAGTGACCCGTCCCTTGGTGCGGTTGCGCATCTTGGCGACGTGCGACACCATCTGCTCGAACGCCGGGTAGCTGAACGCGTCGAACTGCATCTCGACGACCGGGCGCATGCCGTACATGGCCATGCCGATCGCGGTGCCGATGATGCCCGACTCGGCGAGCGGCGAGTCCCAGATGCGATCTTCGCCGAACTGCGTCTGGAGGCCGTCGGTCACGCGGAAGACGCCGCCGAGCGGGCCCACGTCTTCTCCATAGACGACGACCCGGTCGTCGGCCGCCATCGCGTCGCGAAGCGCGGCGTTGAGCGCGCCGGCCATCGTCAGCTGGGTGGGGGCGGATGCCTCGGCCGCAGCCGGAGGCGCAGTGGTCGTGTCGGCGCTCATCGGGCCCCTGCCTCGTGCTGGGCGAACGCGCCGGCTGCGAGCTCGGCCTCGAGGGCCGACCGCTGCTCGAGCAGGGCGGTGCGCGGGCGGGAGTAGACGTGATCGAACAGTTCGAGCGGGTCGAGCTCGGCCTCGACCGACATGGCCTCGCGCGTCTTCGCCGCGAGCGCTTCAGCGGCATCCGTGATCTCGGAACGCACCGTCTCGCTCAGCGCACCCTCGGAGACGAGGTACTTCTCGAGCCGCTCGATGGGGTCGCGGCGCTTCCAGTGCTCGACCTCGCGGGCCTCGCGGTAGCGCGTCGGGTCGTCGGAGTTCGTGTGCGACTCGATCCGGTAGGTGACGCCCTCGATGAGCGTCGGCCCGCCGCCGGCTCGGGCCCGCTCGACGGCCGCGTGCGTCACCGCGTACATCGCGGCCACGTCGTTGCCATCGACGTGGTAGCCGGGCATGCCGTAGCCGACCGCCTTGTCGGCGAGGGTCGCCGCGTGCGTCTGGCGCGAGAGCGGCACGCTGATGGCGTACTGGTTGTTCTGCACGACGAACACGGTCGGCGTCTGCCAGACGGCGGCGAAGTTGAAGGCCTCGTGGGCGTCGCCCTCGCTCGTGGCACCGTCGCCGAGGAACGTCAGCGCGACGATCGGGTCGCGCCGCAGGCGTGCCGCATGCGACAGGCCCACGGCGTGCAGCGCCTGCGTGGCGAGTGGAGTGGCCTGGGCTGCGGTGCGATACGCATGCTGGTCGTAGCCGTTGTGCCAGTCGCCGCGGAACGACTGCAGGATCTCACCGGGCTCGAGGCCGCGGGTGATGAGCGCGACGCAGTCGCGATAGGTGGGGAAGAACCAGTCGGTGGAGCCGATCGCCGAGATCGCGCCGATCTCGCAGCCCTCCTGGCCGTACGCCGAGGGGTAGGTCGCGAGGCGTCCCTGCTTGGTGAGCGCGGTGACCTGCACGTCGAATCGACGGGCGATGACCATCTTGCGATACAGGTCGAGCAGCGTTTCGCCGTCGGGAAGCGCGAACCCGCCGGTGGCGGCTCCGGTCAGCGCGTGACCGGCATTGTCGAGCAGCCGCAACGGCTTCGCGGACGGGAGGGTGCGCATCGGGGCGTGCTCGACATTGAGGCTCATGCAGCCATCGTGCGCCATCTTGACGCGCTCCGGAGGGTCGCGCGAGCAACCGTGAACGATCGGCTGCAGCGGCGTGAACCGCGTGCCATTCGTCCGCCGACGAGGGGATCAGCTGCGCCAGATGTCCAGCGTCTGAGCGGGCGGGTGCCCCTCCAATTCGGCGAGGATGAGGTGCGACCGGGTCGACACCACGCCCGGCATGTCGTGGATGTCGCGCAGGATCGCCTGGCTCAGCTGTTCGTGGTCGGGTGCGCTCACGGTGAGGATGATGTCGATGTCGCCTGACACCGCCTGCACCTTCTCGACGAACGGGAGCGTCGCGAGCTTCTCGGCGATCGACTCCCACGAGACCTCGCCGATGCGCACGACCACGAGTGCCGAGATGTGCAGGCCGATGGCCTTGCGGTCGATCTGCGCGCCGAACCCCGTGATGACGCCGCGCTGCTGCAACTGCTGCAGTCGATTGTGCGCGGCCGTGCGCGAGATGTGCACGCGCTCGGCGAGCGTGCGGACTGACAACCGGCCGTCGCGGCTCAACTCGGCGACGATGCGTCGATCGATGTTGTCGAGCGCTTCGCTGCGGTGCGGAATCTGCTGGGTCATCGTCGTCCTCGTGGCTCAAGCCCAGCGTACCGGCTGCGGCGCTTCACGCGTCGGAGCGATGCGTGCAGCGGCGCGTGCCGAACGAGGCGGGGGAGCCGTGGCCAGACGATCGCGATCGCGCGAAGCCACGCATCGGCCGTGCGGCTCGCTCGCGGCGTCCACCTGAAGCCGTAGGCATCACGGATCGCGGGCGGCAGGAGCGCCGCCGTGATGAGGCGGATCGGGGGCAGCAGTGCGCGCGATCCGAACGGCAGGTCGGATGTCCCGGAGAGGAGGGCGTGCGCGACGAAACGCGCCTCCCGACCGACTTGCAGGACGGCGATTCGCTCGTCCCACCAGGCATCGAACTCGGCGCGCGATTCGGCCCAGCCTTCGTGCGTCGCCTGGAGTCTCGATCCGAACAGCCGATAGTTGCGGACGATCACGTCGGCCGTCTCGGTGTCGAGCGGCCCATGGAGGCGCTCATGGAGGCCGAGCGCGGCGGCGAGCAGTGTCGAGGCGACCCAACGCTGGGCATCGGCGTCGAACGCGCTGTAGGCGGGTGCATCGTCGTCGGCCGGGCCACGGACCGGTGCGTGCCGGGCGTTCACCGTGCGGACGGCGGTGGCAACCATGTCGTCGTCGCCGAAGCCGACGGCGTACACGTAGTCGAGGGTGCCCAGGAGTCGGTCGAGCGGCCGGTCGCGGAAGTCGCTGTGCATCGCGACGCCGCGCGCGACCCGGGGATCGGCGAGCTGGAGCAGGATCGCGGCGCCGCCGCCGAGGAGCAGCACGCCCTCGGCCGCATGGCGGCGGTACAGTTCCCGTTCATCGTCGTGCATCAGTACCAGTTGTACGCCACGAAGGCTGCACATGCACTGCACGCGATGCCGAAGGCGTTGCCGACGTCACGCGGACTGGTCGACCGGCCCTCAGCCGCGTGCCGAGCACGAAGCGTACACTCGGCTGATGCGATCGACCCGGGCGGCTCTGCCGATCATGATGGCGACGCTCATCGTCGCGATGAGCGGCTGCGCCTCGGCGAGCCCGCCTGCATCCGCTCCGACGCCGTCGTCGACCGCGCGAGCAACGCCCACTCCGACTCCGGCACCGACGCCGCTCGACCCGATCGCGGACTGGGTCGACGATCGCATGGCCTCGATGACCGTCGACCAGAAGGCTGCCGCGCTGCTCATGCTGCATGCTCCGGGCGTCGACCCTGCACCCCTGCGGGCGTACATCGACGCAGGCGTCTCGGGCCTCATCCTCATGGGCGACAACATCGCCGGCGACGCGGCATCGCTGACATCGCTCACCGCCGCGGCCATCGCCGACCCCGAACTCCCGCCGCTGTTCGGCGTCGACCAGGAGGGCGGGGACGTGGCGCGACTCGGCTGGGACACCGCCGCGAGCGCCGACACGCTCAGGGACGCCCCGCCCGAGGCCTCGCGCGAGGCGTTCGCCGCGCGGGCGGCGAGCGTGGCGGCGGGTGGCGCGAACGTGAACTTCGGCATCATCGCCGATGTCACCGCCGACCCCGACTCGTTCATCCACGGTCGGGTGCTCGGCACTGAGCCGGCCGGCTCCGCCGATCGGGTCGCGGCCGCGGTCACCGGCGAACGGGGAGTCGTCGCGAGCACGCTCAAGCACTTCCCTGGACACGGCGCCGCGCCCGGCGACTCGCACTCGAGCATTCCCGCCGCTCCGCTCTCCCTCGATGAGTGGCGCGCCGGCGCCGCGCTGCCGTTCGCCGCCGGCATCGAGGCGGGCGCCGAGCTCGTGATGACGGGGCACCTCGCATATCCGTCGGTCGACGCCGCGCCGGCATCGCTCTCGCCCGAATGGCACCGCATCCTCCGCGAGGAACTGGGGTTCGACGGGGTCGTCGTCACCGATGACATGCTCATGCTCCAGCACAACGGGCTGCCCGAGTTCGCCGATCCGGGCGAGAACGCGGTGCGTGCCATCGCGGCCGGTGGCGACCTGCTGCTCTACGTGCTTCCAGCCGATCCGTCGGAGTTCGGCATCTCGGTCGAGGGACTCGTCGCGTCGATCATCGCAGCCGTCGACGAGGGCCGCATCGCGCTCGATCGGATCGACGACGCCGTCGAGCGCATCCTGACGTTGCGCCGCACGCTCGCCGTCGCCTGAGCCGCCATCGGTCGCGCACTGACCAGGACGAGTTTCACGCCCTGGGAATAATCGCTCAATCTCCATGCGTTTGCATATACGTGGCCGAACGGCTACCCGAAGCGATTCTTGGAGAGACACCGCATGACCAACACCACCGCCACCACGATCGAGATCCCCGGCTACCGTGTCGGCACCTGGAACGTCGACGCCGCGCACAGCGAGGTCGGCTTCAGCATCCGCCACCTGATGATCAGCAAGGTGAAGGGCAAGTTCGAGCGCGTCGACGCCACCTTCGTGACCGCCGAGAACCCCCTCGACTCGACGGTGTCGGCCTCGGCCGAGGTCGCATCGATCACCACCAACGAGCCGAACCGCGACGCGCACCTCCGCACCGGCGACTTCTTCGACGCTGAGACCCACCCGACGATCGACTTCGTCTCGACCGGCGTGCGCGTCGAGAACGGCGACTTCAAGGTCGACGGCAACCTCACGATCCGCGGCATCACGAACCGAGTCACGTTCGACTTCGACTTCGGCGGATTCGGCGGCGATCCTTACGGCAACTACAAGGGCGGCGCCACGGCGAAGACCGTCATCAACCGCGAAGACTTCGGCCTCACCTACAACGCGGCGCTCGAGACCGGTGGCGTGTTGCTCGGCGAGCAGGTCACCATCACCCTCGAACTGCAGGCGTCGCTCCAGAAGTAGCGACGCGCCCCGACCGGGCGGTCCTGCTCCTCAGTGCCGCCCGGTCCACGCGGGCCGACGCCGTCGGCGTTTCACGATCCTCGGGTCGGGAATACCACGGCAACCGGTTGCGTTCACCAATTCGACGCCGACGTCCCACCGGACTCGGCGTCATCTCATTTCCCTCACGCTTCAAGGAGCACACTCTTGCCCAAGCTCATGGTCATCGTCGCCAGCACACGCCAGGCTCGCATCGGACGCACCGTCGCCGACTGGGTCGCCGCCACCGCGAAGAACCGTGGTGACCTCGAGGTCGATGTCGCCGACCTGCAGCAGATCAACCTGCCCTTCTTCGACGAGGCGCGGCCGCCGATGACGGGACAGTACGAGCAGCCCCACACCATCGCCTGGGCCGAGCGCGTGGCGTCGGCCGATGCGTTCCTGATCGTCAGCCCCGAATACAACGGCTCCTTCCCGGGTTCGCTGAAGAACGCCCTCGACTTCCTCAAGGCGGAGTGGGCGGGCAAGCTCGCCGGAATCGTCGGCTACGGCGCCTACCCCGAGAGCCGCATGATCGGCCAGCTCGGATTCGTGCTCGGCAACCTCGGCCTCGAGCGCACCTCGATCGACGTGCAGGTCGAGACCCCGTGGTCGCTGCTCGCCGAAGACGGCGCGCTCGTCGCCACGCCCGAGATCGCTGCCAAGCTGCAGTCGATGCTCGACGAGTTCTCGCTTCTCAACGTCGAGCGCGTGGCCGCCTGACCTTGGGCACGTCCGATGGGCGGCCGGGCTTCGGGCGGGCCGCCCGCCGCAGTACCGCCGAGTTCACGCTGCGATCACGGATGTCGCGTCGAGCCTGATGCCTCGGAATCGTGCCCACCGCTGGAGGGCGCGTCGATAGCGGGCGGCGTCGATCGGCGACTCGAACGGATCGAGCACGACGGATGCCCCACCGCGCGCCTGCTTCGCCTTCCATACGCCCTCGACCCGTCCGTTCGCGACGAGTATCGGCTGGAACACGCCGTTCGAACCCGGGACGACTCTCTGCGCGTACCGGGCATCGCACACGACCGAGCGATCGGCGTACCCGAGGAAGTACTCGTCGAACGGCGCCAGGGCGAGGGCAGCCGATCGACCCGGCGTCGGCGCATCGGCGCCGGAGACGACGAGCCGCTCGTCGTCGAACGCGTCGACGGCTGCTCGGGCGGCGGCGTGAGCGGTGCGCGCGTCGCCCAACGTCAGCCCCGACCACCAGGCGAAGTCGCGCAGGGTCGCCGGGCCATGCCCGTCGAGATAGCCCGTCATCAGCGCGGCGAGCGTCTCGTCCCGCGTCGGGTCGCTCGCCGCCGCCGGAATCCACTCGTCGAGCAGCACGAAGCGCTGCCCGCGACCCTCGACCGGTCCGGGGCACACGACGGCTTCGAGCGCGAGCCGCCAGATGAGGTGATACCCGCGCTGCGCCGCGGTGGCGATGCCCGCTCGCTGCCACGCCCCGAACAGCTCGTCTCGCGAGAGCGATCGACCGCCGCCGAGTTCGCGTTCGGCGATGAGGCGGGCCTGTCGGTACACCTCATCGTCGATCTCGAGGTCGCGATGGCGCTTCGCAGCACGGGCCAGCTCGCGTGGGCCCGTGACCGCGAGGATCGGGCGAAGCGATGCCGCCGGCACGAGATGCAGGGTGCCGCGCAGCGGCCAGCTGCGCACGATCTCGCGCGAGGCGACGGCCGCATCGACGTCGGCCTCGACCGCGCCCGGCACGCGGGCTCCGACGACCCATCTCGACGCGACGAAGTCCTGCGCCTGCACGGCACCGAGTCGCCGCACCGCCTCGCTCACCGAGGCGAAGCCGCGCCCGCCGCGAAGTCCGTGCGACGTCAGGCGCGCCGCGCGCACCTGGGCATCTGTGGCAAGGTTCGGCATGCGACGAGTCTGCCCGAACCCTGCGACATCCGATGCCCGTTTCGGCGACTGCCTCAGCACCGGCCGTTCGGTTCAGGTCGGCGGGATAGACTGACCGGCTGTGCCACTCGGCACGCCGACCCCCACCCAGAACCTCCCGGAGGATCCCCGTGCTCGCCGTCCATGATCTCGAGATCCGCGTCGGCGCACGCGTCCTCATGGAGCACGTGAACTTCCGCGTCTCCGACGGCGACAAGATCGGCCTCGTCGGCCGCAACGGCGCCGGCAAGACCACGCTCACCAAGACGCTCGCGGGCGAGACCCTGCCCACCGACGGGCGCATCGATCGCGGGGGCGAGATCGGGTACCTGCCACAGGACCCGCGCTCGGGCGACCCCGAGATGCTCGCCCGCACCCGCATCCTCGATGCCCGCGGCCTCGGCAGCCTCGTGCTCGGCATGCACGAGCAATCGCACCTCATGGCCAGCGACGACCCGGCCGTCGCCGAGAAGGCGATGCGCAAGTACGGCAACCTCACCGACCGCTTCACTGCGCTCGGCGGCTACGCCGCCGAGGCCGAGGCGGCATCGATCGCCTCGAATCTCAACCTGCCCGACCGCATCCTCGACCAGCCGCTGAAGACGCTCTCGGGCGGCCAGCGCCGACGCATCGAGCTCGCGCGCATCCTGTTCTCCGACGCCGGCACGATGATCCTCGACGAGCCGACCAACCACCTCGACGCCGACTCGGTGGTCTGGCTGCGCGAGTTCCTGAAGGGCTACAAGGGCGGCGTCATCGTCATCAGCCACGATGTCGAACTCGTCGGCGAGGTCGTCAACCGGGTGTTCTACCTCGACGCGAACCGATCGATGATCGACATCTACAACATGGGATGGAAGCACTACCAGCGCCAGCGCGCCGCCGATGAAGAGCGCCGCAAGAAGGAGCGCGCGAACGCCGAGAAGAAGGCGGGCGCGCTGCAGCTGCAGGCGGCGAGGTTCGGTGCGAAGGCGTCGAAGGCCGCCGCGGCCCACCAGATGGTCGCCCGCGCCGAGAAGCTGCTCGCCGGCCTCGACGAGGTGCGCACGGCCGATCGCGTCGCGAAACTGCGGTTCCCGACACCGGCGCCCTGCGGTCGCACGCCGCTCACCGCGAGCGACCTCTCCAAGAGCTACGGCTCGCTCGAGATCTTCACCGCCGTCGACCTCGCCATCGACCGCGGGTCGAAGGTCGTCATCATCGGGCTGAACGGTGCCGGGAAGACGACGCTCCTGCGCATCCTCGCGGGCGTCGACGCCCCCGACACCGGGGTCGTCGAGCCGGGGCACGGCCTACGGGTCGGCTATTACGCGCAGGAGCACGAGACCATCGAGGTCAAGCGCAGCGTGCTCGAGAACATGGTGAGCTCCTCGCCGAACCTCACCGAGACCGAAGCGCGCAAGGTGCTCGGCTCCTTCCTGTTCACGGGCGACGACGTGCACAAGCCGGCCGGCGTGCTCTCAGGCGGCGAGAAGACCCGGCTCGCGCTCGCGATGATCGTGGTGTCCGGCGCGAACGTGCTGCTGCTCGACGAGCCGACGAACAACCTCGACCCCGCGAGCCGCGCCGAGATCCTCGATGCGCTCGCGCACTACGAGGGCTCGGTCGTGCTCGTCTCGCACGACCCGGGAGCGGTCGAGGCGCTGAACCCCGAGCGCGTCCTGATCATGCCCGATGGCACCGAAGATCACTGGAGCCGCGAGTACCAGGAGCTCATCGAGCTGGCTTAGGCGGCCGAGAGGTCTCGAGCGAGACGGCTCAGCGCCGATCGAGGATGCCGTCTTCGACGTCGGCGTCATCATCGCGCTTCTCGCGCTTCGGTCGCCTCGGTTCGCGTGCCGCCGGTTTCGTCGACGCACCGGCGGCGGATGCCTCGCCAAGACCCTTGCGCTCCTGATTGGCGGCCCACGCGAGGCCGATGAAACCGAGCAGCGCGAACACGTACCACTGCAGCGCATACGAGAGATGCGGACCCTCGTCGCGGATCGGCCGGGCGGCGGCGAGCGGCGGTTCGTCGACATCGGCTCCGGACTGCACGAGCACGCCGTACGCCCCGGTGTAGGAAGCTTCGCCGACGCGCTCGGCGAGCTCTTCGAGATCGATCGTCGCGAGTTCGTCGCCGGTCGACGTGCGCCCGGCGATTCGGTCCTCACCGGCCTTGAGGCGTGCGGTCACCTCGACCTCGCCGCCCGGCGCCGGGGCGGCCTCGCTCGGTCGCCCTTGGGAGTTTTGGGGGATCCAACCGCGATCGACCATGAAGACCGTGCCGTCGTCGAGACGGAACGGCGTGATCACCTCGAAGCCCGAGCTGCCCTCGAACGGTCGGTTGCGCACCACGACCTCGTCGTCGGAGAGGAACACACCCGAAAGGGATACCACCTGCCACCGCTGATCGACATCGAACGCGGCCGGGTCGGGCAGTGCCTCGGCGACGGGCACCGGGTCGGCGTCGTAGTTCGCGTCGATGCGGGCGACCTCGGCCAGCGCCTCTGCGCGCCGGTTGAGCTGCCAGGTGCCGAGGGCGCAGCACACGATCGCGAAGATCACGGTGAGGGCGAGGTAGCCGGCCCACTGTCGTGAGAGCACGAAACGCCATCCGCTCACGAGCGACCTCCTGCCGGGGCATCCGGAATCGCCGCGTCGGCGACGAACGGTGAGACCGAGAGGGGAAATGATCTCGCCTCGAGGAATCCGCGCAGGTACTCGACGTGTTCGTCGCACGCGAGCCACGTCTTGCTGCGGCCGTCGGTGTGGATGCGCGGATTGCGCCAGTCGATGCGCCAGGCGGCGGATTCACGACACTCCGCGCGCGAGCACGTGCCCTGCGCCGGCGGCGCTCCGAGTCCGCCGATCACTCGGCACCGCGTTCGTCGGACGGACGGTCGGCCTGCTCGGGCGCGTCGTCGTGCGGCGGCTCGAAGGGTGGGGGAGCGGCGGGCACGATCGTACCCGGCCGCAGCACCGGCTGGCGTCGCGTGGGGCTCGCCACGTTCGCGAGCACCACCGCGACATACGGCAGGAAGACGGCACCGGCCGCGCAGACGGCGAGCCACCAGCCGTCGACGAACAGCATCGCGAAGATGCACAGCACCCGGATCGACATGGTGATCGAGTACTTGATCATCCGCGATCGACGCTCCTCCTCAGGCGAGGGGGGCAGCGTGGTGATCGACTGATGCTTCATCGTGGTCGCCGTGGCCCGACGGCGTTCCTCCACCCTCAAGCCTACGTCCGTTCGAGCGGTGCGGATGTCCCGAACGGCGAGCCTCTATGCTGAAACGGGCCATTCGGCCGCACCCACAGAACGGAGTCCGACATGACCACGAGCCGCACCGTACTCGTGACCGGCGGCAACCGCGGAATCGGGTACGCGATCGCGACCGAGTTCCTCGCACAGGGTCACCGGGTGGCCGTCACCGCGCGTTCGGGCGAGGGCCCCGCGGGCTCGCTCACGGTGCGCGCCGACGTCACCGACGCGGAGTCGATCGACCGGGCGTTCACCGAGATCGAGGCCGAACTCGGCCCGGTCGAGGTCGTCGTCGCCAACGCCGGCATCACGCGCGACACGCTGCTGCTGCGCATGAGCGAAGACGAGTTCACGAGCGTGATCGACACCAACCTCACGGGCGCCTTCCGGGTGATCAAGCGCGCATCGAAGGGAATGCTCAAGGCGAAGTTCGGCCGCATCGTGCTCATCTCGAGCGTCGTCGGGCTCTTCGGCTCGGCGGGCCAGGTCAACTACTCGTCGTCGAAGGCCGGACTCGTCGGCATGGCGCGCTCGCTCACCCGCGAACTCGGTGCGCGCAACATCACCACGAACGTCGTCGCACCGGGTTTCATCGAGACCGACATGACGGATGAGCTTTCAGAGACGCAGCAGGCCGAGTACAAGAAGAGCATCCCGCTCGGCCGGTACGCCTCGCCCACCGAGGTGGCGCGTGTCGTCACGTGGCTCGCGGGCGACGACGCGAGCTACATCTCGGGCGCCGTCATCCCGGTCGACGGCGGCCTCGGCATGGGGCACTAGACCGAGGCCTCGCCGTCGCGGACGCGCTCAGCGGTCGACGCGCACCACCTCGTACTCGGTGTCGGGCGTCGGTGGTGTGCCGAAACGGGCGTTCGGCAGGAACAGGCTGTTGCCGAATCGCGCGATCGTGGTCGGCACCCGGAAGTCCGGGTTCGTCAGCTGGTCCACGAGCGTGCCGCTCGTGCCGTCGGGTGCCAACTGCACGACCGCGACGGTGTTGAGCTGGTTCTGCACCACGTAGAGCGTTCGCCCCACCACGAGCAGGCCGTCACCGGCGGTCAGCGCCGCGCCGCCGAGATCGACTGCGGTGGCCTCCCCGGTCTCGGGGTCCACGCGGAAGAGCGTGGCGGTCGACGACTGGATGACGAGCAGCGCCTGGTGGTCAGGCGTCTCGGCGATGCCGTTGGCGTTGAACCCCGGCTGCTGCACCCAGTCGCCCGTGAGCGGCAGCGTCACGATGTCCGAGGCATCGGGCAGTTCGCCTGCGGGCCCGAGCGGCACGAGGTACAGTTCGGCGGCGAAGCTGTTCGTGAACCAGGCGCCGTCACGGGTCAGCACCACATCGTTGATGAAGGCCGGGCCGGTCGTGAGCTGAAGAGTCTTCAGCAGGTCTCCGGTCGCGGTATCGACCACGCGAGCCGCTCCCGTGGGTCCGCCCGAGATGAACAGGCGACCTCGCTGGTCGAGCTTGAGACCGACCGACGGCGTGCCGGTGCCCTCGAACGTGGTGATCTCGGCACCGGTGCGCAGATCGAACACGTAGACGTCGCCGTCGGCCAGCGAGCCGACGTAGCCGGTGGGGCCCTTGCCGATCGCGATGCCCTCGGGCTGGAATCCGTCGGGCAGCTCGATCAGGTCTTCGACCGCGCCTCCTCCGGGCGGCGCGCTCGCTGCCTGTGCGGTGCCGGCCGCTCCGACGGCGAAGAGCCCGACGAGTGCGGCGGCGGCGAATGTACGTGCGACGATGCGACCGGACATGGACCACATGTTACGACCGGTCGGGCGTCGCGGTCGGGGTTCGGAGCAAGCTCCCAGCGGGGTCCGTGGAACTGCGGTCGATCCCGTCAGCCGCGCAGGCCGAGCAGCGGCAGCACAGCGCTGAGATCGGGGGTGTCGATCGCGACATCCGCCTGCTCGCGCACGACGGGCTTCGCGCAGAACGCGACGCCGAGCGCTGCGACCCCGAGCATCTGCAGGTCGTTCGCGCCGTCGCCGACGGCGGCGGTGCGCGCGAGCGCGATGCCGCTCGCTGCAGCCCACTGCTCGAGAGCCGCGGCCTTCGCGCGCGCATCGACGATGTCGCCGTCGACCCGCCCGGTGAGTCGGCCGTCTGCGGTCTGGAGCCGATTTGCGCGGCAGAAGTCGAGGCCGAGCTGCTGTGCGAGCGGGTCGAGCAGCTCGTGGAACCCCCCGGAGACGACGCCCACCCGACCCCCGGCCGCGTGCACGCCATCGATGAGCTCTTGCACCCCGGGAGTCGGGGTCATGCGGGCACGTGCCGATTCGAACACCGTGACGTCGAGGCCGGCGAGCGTCGCGACGCGCTCGCGCAGGCTCTCGGCGAAGTCGAGTTCGCCGCGCATCGCGCGCTCAGTGACTTCGGTGACGAGCTCGAGGCTTCCGGCAGCGTCGGCGAGCAGTTCGATGGCCTCCTCGCGGATGAGCGTCGAATCGGCGTCGAGCACGACGAGCGGGCCGCGCGAGCGGCCGGCGGCGTCGACCGTCACGACAGCGACCGGACCCGGGAACCCTTGCCGACCACCGTGATACCGCTGTCGGTCACGATGAAACCGCGCGCGACGTCTTCGTCGCGATCGACGCCGATGTGCGCGCCTGCCTCGACGACGACCTCTTTATCGAGGATGGCGCGCTGCACGGTCGCGCCGGCCTCGATGCGGGCGCGGTCGAACAGGATGGAGTCGGCGACGTGGGCACCCGAGCCGACGATGGCCCACGGCCCCAGCACGCTGCGCTCGACGTGCGCGCCCGAGATGACCGAGCCGAGCGAGACGATCGAGTCGATGACCGTTCCGAGCGAGCCGCGAGCATCACGGGTGAACTTCGCGGGCGGCGAGTTCAACTGCTGGCTGAAGATCGGCCACTCGCGGTTGTAGAGGTTGAAGACCGGCAGCACCGAGATGAGGTCTTGATGCGCCTCGAAGAACGAGTCGATCGTTCCCACGTCGCGCCAGTAGTAGCGGTCGCGATCGGTCGAGCCGGGCACGTCGTTGTTCTGCAGGTCGTACACGCCCGCCTTGCCATCGGCCACGAACGCGGGGATGATGTCGCCGCCCATGTCGTGGCTGGAGTCCGTCCGCTCGCCGTCGCGCAGCACCGCGTCGATGAGGGCGTCGGCGTCGAAGACGTAGTTGCCCATCGAGGCGAGCACCTCTTTGGGGGAGTCGGGCAGGCCGACCGGGTCCTTCGGCTTCTCGAGGAACTGGTGGATACGGGTGGGATCCTTCGCGTCGACCTCGATGACGCCGAACTGGTCGGCGAGCGAGATGGGCTGGCGGATCGCGGCGACCGTTGCGGCGGCACCCGAATCGATGTGCGCCTGGATCATCTGGCTGAAGTCCATGCGGTAGACGTGGTCGGCGCCGACGACGACGATGATGTCGGGCTGCTCGTCGTAGATGAGGTTGAGGCTCTGCAGGATCGCGTCGGCCGAGCCGGAGAACCAGCGCTTGCCGAGTCGCTGCTGCGCGGGCACCGACGCCACGTACGACCCGAGCATGCCATCCATGCGCCAGGTCTGCGAGACATGACGGTCGAGGCTGTGCGACTTGTACTGGGTGAGCACGACGATCTGGCGCAGTCCCGAGTTCAGCAGGTTCGAGAGCGCGAAGTCGATGAGACGGTACTGCCCGCCGAAGGGCACGGCGGGCTTGGCGCGATCTTCGGTGAGGGGCATCAGTCGCTTGCCTTCGCCGCCCGCGAGGACGATGCCGAATACCTTGCGCGTCATCATGCCCCAACCCTACCCACGCGCCGCGCGATTCCGGCTTTCGATGACGTCCATGTCGGATGCCCCTGCGCTAGCGTTGCCGTATGCGCATCGACCTGCTCACCCGTGAGTATCCACCCGAGGTCTACGGGGGTGCCGGCGTGCACGCGGCAGAACTCGTGCGTGCGCTGCGCCGTGACATCGACGTGCACGTGCGGTGCTTCGGCGCACCTCGCGACGAGGCGGCAACGACCGCCTATTCGACACCCGCCGAGTTCGGGGGAGCGAACGTCGCGCTCGCGACGATGGGCGTCGACCTGCTCATCGCCGGCGACACGGCCGGCGCCGACGTCGTGCACTCGCACACGTGGTACGCGAACTTCGCCGGGTTCAGCGCGAAGCGCCTGCACGGCATGCCGCACGTGGTCACCGCGCACAGCCTCGAGCCGCTGCGGCCGTGGAAGGCCGAACAGCTCGGCGGCGGGTACCGAGTCTCGTCGTGGGTCGAACGCACCGCCTTCGAAGACGCCGATGCGGTCATCGCCGTGAGCGCGGGCATGCGTCGTGACATCCTGCGCTCATATCCGCGGATCGATCCCGAGCGCGTCGAGGTCGTGTACAACGGCATCGACCTGACCGACTGGGCTCCGAGCGACGACCCCGACACGGTGCGCACCCTCGGCGTCGATCCTGACCGCCCCTCGATCGTGTTCGTGGGTCGTATCACACGCCAGAAGGGGTTGCCCTACCTGTTGCGCGCGGCGCGGTTGCTGCCGCCCGAGGTGCAGCTCGTGCTCTGCGCGGGGGCGCCAGACACCGACGAGATCATGGCCGAGGTCACCGGGCTCGTCGAGGTGCTGCGCACCGAGCGCGACGGCGTCGTGTGGATCGACCGTCACCTGCCGCGACCCGAGCTCACCGCGCTCCTCACGGCGGCGACCGCCTTCGTATGCCCGTCGGTCTACGAGCCGCTCGGCATCGTGAACCTCGAGGCGATGGCGTGCGGTGCACCGGTCGTCGGCACCGCCACCGGTGGCATTCCCGAGGTCGTCGACGACGGCGTCACCGGTGTGCTCGTGCCGATCGACCAGGCCGATGACGGCACCGGAACCCCACTCGACCCCGACCGATTCGTGCGTGACCTCGCCGACGCGCTCGCCGCAGTCGTCGCCGACCCCGAGCGGGCCCGAGCCATGGGGCAGGCGGGCCGGCGACGCGCCGAGACGCACTTCGCCTGGGACGCGATCGCGGCGCGCACGATCGAGGTCTACGAGCGCGTGCTCGCTCGCTGAGGGACGTCGGGCGCGCAAGCGGGGTCTCCGCCTGCCGATAGCATTGGACGCATGTCGAGTGCGAGTACGGTCCTGCAGTTCCACGATGTGTCGGTGATCCGCGATGGCAACACGATTCTCGACTCGGTGAGCTGGAAGGTCGACTCCGACGAACGCTGGGTCGTGCTCGGGCCCAATGGTGCAGGCAAGACCACGCTCCTGCAGATCGCGGCCGCTGCGATGCACCCGACCTCCGGTACCGCCGAGGTGCTGCAGGAGGCGCTCGGCAAGGTCGACGTGTTCGAGCTCCGCCCCATGATCGGCTTCGCGTCGACGGCGATGGCCCGCCGCATCCCGCGTGACGAAACCGTGCTCGATGTCGTGCTCACGGCGGCCTACTCGGTCACCGGGCGCTGGAACGAGGAGTACGAGAGCATCGACACCCGCCGTGCCGAGCGGGTGCTCAAGGAGTGGGGGCTCGAGGGCTTCGCCGGGCGCCGATTCGGCAGCCTCTCCGACGGCGAGCAGAAGCGAGTGCAGATCGCCCGATCGGTGATGACCGACCCCGAACTCCTGCTGCTCGACGAGCCCGCGGCGAGTCTCGACCTCGGCGCTCGCGAAGAGCTCGTCGGGCTGCTCGGCGGATACGCCGCGTCGGCGTCGTCACCCGCGATCGTCATGGTCACGCACCACGTCGAAGAGATCCCCTCTGGCTTCACGCACGCGCTGCTGCTCGCCGACGGCGGCATCGTGGCGTCGGGCCCGCTCGACGAGGCGCTCACCTCCGAGACCCTCACGGAGACCTTCGGCATGACCATCGAGCTCACCGAGCGCGACAACCGATTCGCCGCGCGTGCCGCTGCCTGACATGCACCACCGCCGATTCTGCTAAGATCGATAGCTGGCCCAAGGGCCGCAGTACTTTCCTGCGCGCGCAGGTCGTCGTATCCACCATCCGATCGCTGATATCCCAAGGAAGTCTCCATGAAGACCGACATCCACCCCGAGTACAACGCCATCGTCTTCCGCGACCTCGCTTCGGGTGCCACGTTCCTGACCCGCTCGACCGCGACGAGCGACAAGACGATCGAGCTCGACGGTGAGACCTACCCGGTCATCGACGTCGAGATCTCGTCCGAGTCGCACCCGTTCTACACGGGCAAGCAGCGCATCATGGACTCGGCCGGCCGCGTCGAGAAGTTCAACCAGCGCTTCAAGAACTTCGGCAAGTAGTTCCTGCCACACGGAGGGCGGGCGACTTCGGTCGCCCGCCCTTCGTTGCGTCCGCAGTACATGACCACCTTGCCCCTGGGGCGCTCCTCTGCGTTGGGGTGCCCCCAAAGTTCGCGTGTCGATCGCGAACACGGTGGCGTGGGCGGGGCAGAGCGGATGCCGCGAACTGCGGGTCGAGTCAGCGCACGGGCCAGGCGCCCGAGGTCGTGAACTCGGGCTCGCCGTTGGCGCGGCGCCACGCCTGGTAGCTCTCGGCCTGCTCGCGGCACCAGTCGACCTGGCGTGCATGCAGGTCGGCGACGGCGATGGCCGCGAGCTGGGGATGGGCGCGCGCGATGGCCTGCGCGACGCGACCCGCCGCGACCGCATCGGCGCCGGCATCGTGCGCGTTGGGCAGTGCCACGCCGTAGTGCTCGGCAGTCGCGGTGAGGGTGCGCTTGCCGCGCCGGTAGCGATCGACGGCCTTGTCGATGACGAGCGGGTCGATGACCGGCCCGGGGCCGGGCAGCGGAGCGATGCTGTAGCGGACGGCCTCGCGTTCGAGCAGGGTGAGGTCGTATGACGCGTTGTACGCGACGATCGGCAGGCCCCGCATCGCGACGTCGGCGAGCGCGGCGACGATCTCGGCCACCGCCGTCGGCGCCGGTTGCCCCTCGAGGCGGGCGCGCTCGGTGGTGATGCCATGGATGAGCGACGCGGCGGTGGGAATCTCGACGCCGGGGTCGACGATCCATTCTCTTCGCTCGAGCACCTCGCCCGAGGCACCCAACACCCCGACGTGGGCGGTGACGATGCGACACGAGTCGACATCGATTCCGGTGGTCTCGAGGTCGAAGACGGCGAGGGTGTCGGCCCAGCGGGCGGCGTTCGTGTCATCCATGGCGTCAGGCTACGGTCGCCCACCGTCATGGCCCCGGCGCAGGCACGCGTGTCCGGGGCATCCGTTCGCGAACGCACGCAGGAACCGCCCAAGGCGCGCCCGTAGAATGGCTGGGATGATCGCCTCCCCGTACGCCGAGCAGCTCGCTCGCATCCCCGTTCGGGCGCACCGTGTCGACGTCGAGGGCACCGAGACCGCGTGGTGGGAGTACGGCGAGGCCGACGCCCCGGCGCTCGTGCTGGTGCACGGCTTCCGCGGCGACCACCACGGACTCGAGCCGGTCGTGGCCCAGCTGCCCGGCTACCGCATCATCTCGCCCGACCTGCCGGGCTTCGGCGAATCCGCGACCTTCGCCGCGCGGCCCCACGACATCGACGCCTATGCCGACTGGCTGGCCGCGTTCATCAGCGCCATCGGCCTCGACGGCCACTATGACCTGCTCGGCCACTCGTTCGGGTCGATCGTGTCATCGGCCGCGGTCGCTCGCGGCCTCGCTCCCGAGCGGCTCGTGCTCGTGAACCCCATCGGCGCTCCCGCGCTCGAGGGCCCCCGCGGCATCATGACCCGGCTCGCGGTGCTCTACTACCGCACCGCCGCGGCCCTGCCCGAGCGTGCCGGCTACGCGCTGCTCGCCAACGGTGCGATCGTGCGCGTCATGAGCGTCACGATGGCCAAGACCCGACAGAAATCACTGCGCCGCTGGATCCACGACCAGCACGACCGCTACTTCTCGGCGTTCGGCGACCGCGACGCCGTGCTCGAGGCGTTCCGCGCCTCGGTCAGCCACGACGTCAGCGAGTACGCCGCCGACATCCACGTACCCACGCTGCTCGTCGCCGCCGAGCGCGACGACGTCACCCCGCTCGATGCGCAGCACCGGCTGGCGACCCGGTTCCCCGACGCGAAGCTCGAGGTCATCCCAGAGGTCGGCCACCTCATCCACTACGAGACGCCCGGCGACGCGGCCGCCCGCATCCTGCGGTTCCTGCGCGAAGAGGCGCCCGCGTGAGGATCGTCGTCGACTGCCGCTACACCCGCATCGGGCAGCACGACGGCATCAGCCGATTCACCGCGGGCATCGTCGCCGAGCTCGCGAAGCGGCATCCGCTCACCATGCTCGTCAGCGACCACCGCCAGCTCGACATGCTTCCGCCCTTGCCGTGGCAGCTCGTGACCGGGCCGACGAGCATCCGTGAGCCGCTCGTCGCGCTGCAGGTCAAGAAGCTGCGGCCCGACATCGTGTTCACGCCGATGCAGACCATGGGGTCGTGGGGTCGCGACTACAAGCTGCTACTGACCCTGCACGACCTCATCTACTACGAGAACCGCACTCCACCGCGTGACCTGCCGGCACCGGTGCGACTGCTCTGGCGGCTCTACCACCTCGCCTGGTGGCCCCAGCGGATGCTCCTGAATCGGGCCGACGCCGTCGTCACGGTCTCGCAGACGACCGCCGGGCTCATTCGCGAACACCACCTCACCGACCGGCCGGTGATCGTCGTGCCGAACGCGGCGGACGACCTCGGTGTGGCCGCCCTGCCGCGCGTGCGACCCGCCGGCAACCGGCTCGTGTACATGGGTTCGTACATGCCCTACAAGAACGTCGATACGCTCGTGCGAGCCGTCGCCGCCTTGCCGGACCACGAACTGCACCTGCTGAGTCGCATCGGTCAGGCCGAGCGCGAGCGCCTCACGCGACTCGCACCGCAGGCGCGGCTCGTCTTCCATGACGGCGTGACCGATTCCGCCTACGCCGAGCTGCTCGCCGGTGCCACGGCCCTCGTGCACGCGTCGAAGGCCGAGGGCTTCGGCATCCCGCTCGTCGAGGCGATGCGCCTCGGAACGCCGGTGGTTGTCAGCGACATCCCGATCTTCCGCGAGATCGGCGGGCGTGCGGCGCTGTACTTCGATCCCGACAGCCCCGATTCGCTCGTCTCGGCGCTGGGGTCGCTCGAGCGCGAGGGCGAGTGGGAGCGGCGGTCGGTCGCGTCGGTCGAGACGGCGGCCACGTACAACTGGTCCGCGTCGGCCGACCGCCTGTTCGCGCTCATGCGCGACACCGTGGCCGCGCGCGGGCGTCGAGGCAGCGGGCGACCGTGAGCGGGATCAGGCGGCGCCGCTCACGTGCGGCTGCCTTCGGGCGTGCCGGTGCCGGTGCCGGCCGGGGCGGTGCTCCCGGCCAGCGCGTCGGCGAATGCGATGAGGGTCTGGCTCGCGCCCGCGTCGATCTTCACCGCCGCACGACTGTCGCCCTTGGTGACGCCGCGGTTCACGACGATGATCGGAAGCCTGCGACGCCGCGCCCGCTCGATGAGGCGCATGCCCGAGTTCACGACGAGCGACGAGCCGGCGACGAGCAGCACATCCGACGACGTCACCAGCGCCTCGGCGGCCTGGAACGTCGTCACGGGTACGAACTCCCCGAAGAACACGACATCGGGTTTCAGCACGCCACCGCACACCGTGCACGCGGGAATTTCCATCGCATCGACGTCGTCGACCTCGACATCGCCGTCGGGCGCGGGGCGGATCGCCGTGTCGAGATCGATCGACGGATTGAGCAGCTCGAGCTGCTCGGCGATCGCCTGCCGGGCGTAGCGCTGTCCGCACTGCAGGCACACCACGCGATCCATGCTGCCGTGCAGCTCGACCACGTGACGGCCGCCGGCACGGCGGTGCAGGCCGTCGACGTTCTGCGTGACCACGCCCGCGACGCTGCCCGCCGCTTCGAGCTGTGCGAGCGCCAGATGACCGCGGTTGGGCTGCGCGGCCCCGAAGTTGCGCCAGCCGAGGTGGCTGCCGGCCCAGTAGCGCTTGCGCGCCCGATCGGATGCGAGGAAGGTCTGCACGGTCATGGGCGTGCGCACGGGCGCACCCTCGCCGCGATAGTCGGGGATGCCCGAGTCGGTGCTGACGCCGGCGCCCGTGAGCACCGCGACGCGGGCGTCGCGCATGAGGGCGATCGCCTCGTCGACCAGCGCATCGGTCGCCGTCGGCACCTCGAGTCCGATGTCCACGGTGGTCTCCCTTCGACCGGTACGGCTGAGTCTAGACGCGTCGGTTTTCCGGTTTGTTTCGTCGACTGGCACCCTTGAGAGGAGGAGACCCATGCACATCGAACGAGTCCGCGACGCGGCATCCGATTCCGTCGCCGACTACGCTCGGCTGACCGACGTGGCGCTGCGCAGCGCGCACGAGCCCGAGCGGGGGCTCTACATCGCCGAATCGGCGAAGGTCATCCGCCGCGCGATCGCCGCCGGGCACCGACCGCGGTCGGTGCTGATGGAGGAGAAGTGGCTGACGGGCCTCGAATCGGCGCTCTCGCCGTTCGACGTCCCCGTGCATCTCGCCGACGCCGACCAGCTCGAGGCGATCACCGGATACCGCGTGCATCGGGGTGCCCTCGCCGCGTTCGAGCGGCCCGCTCTGCCCGACCCGGTCGAGCTGCTGACAGGCGCGCGCCGGGTCGTCGTGCTCGAGGACATCGTCGACCACACCAACGTCGGGGCGATCTTCCGTTCGGTCGCGGCGCTCGGCGCCGACGCGGTGCTCGTGAGCCCACGCTGCGCCGACCCCCTCTACCGACGCAGCGTGCGCGTGAGCATGGGCACCGTCTTCCAGGTTCCATGGACGCGGCTTCCGGAATGGCCCGAAGCGCAGCGGATGCTCCGTGGTGCCGGGTTCGACGTTGCAGCGCTCGCTCTCGCCGAGGGCGCGATCTCGTTGCGCGAGCTCGCCGCCGCCCCGCCCGAGCGGCTCGCGCTCGTGTTCGGAGCCGAGGGCGACGGCCTGAGCACGCACGCGCTCGACGCCGCCGACCGCGTGGTGACGATCCCGATGCGACACGGCGTCGACTCCCTCAACGTCGCGGCCGCCGCGGCAGTCGTGCTCTACGCCCTCGCGGTCGAGGCGGAGGACGGCGCATGACCGATCGATCCACGCCCGACGCGCGCAGGCGCGTCTACCAGCGCCGCCGGATCGTGGTGTTCGGTGCCCTCGCCCTCGTCCTCGCGCTGCTCGTGGGGGGCGGCGTGTACACCGCGAATGCGCTGGGCGCGCCGATCCCTGCCGCTGCTCCTGAAGTTTCCGCACCCGAACCTCTGGCCGCCGAGCCGCAGGCACTCGTGCTGCCGGGCTTCGGCGGCTACGCCGTCGGCGCGGTCGGGTTCGATGGGCTGCTCGCCGCGGGCGAGGCCGACCGACCGATGCCGAGTGCGAGCATCACCAAGGTCATCACCGCGCTCGTCATCCTCGACGCCCACGCGATCCCGCCGGGTGAAGCCGGCCCCGAGATCGCCTACACCGAGGCCGACATCGACATCTACTGGGACATGGTCGCCCAGAACGGTTCCGTCGCACCCGTCGCGGCGGGCTCGTCGCTCACGCTTCGCGAGAGTCTCGAGGCGATGCTGCTGCCCTCGGGCAACAACTACGCCATCTCACTCGCCAACTGGGCCTTCGGCTCGGGCGACGAATTCCTCGCCGTGGCCCGTGCGTGGCTCGACGAGCACGGTCTCGTGAATACGCGCATCGCCGATTCGAGCGGGCTCTCGCTCGACAACGTCAGCACGCCGACCGACCTCATCGCGCTCGGCAAGCTCGCCCTGGCCGAGCCCACCCTCGCCGAGATCGTCGCGACGCAGCGCGTCGTCGTACCCGAGCTCGGCCCGCTCGAGAACTCGAACAAGCTCCTCGGCACGCACGGTGTCGACGGCATCAAGACGGGCACGACCGACGACGCGGCGAACCTGCTCTTCTCCGCCGACTTCGCCGTTGGCTCGTCGACCGTGACGATCGTCGGCGTGCTGCTCGGCGGCGAGAACCACGCCGTGCTGCGCAGCGCGATCGCGGCACTGCTCGACAGTGTCGCGCCAGGATTCCACGAGGTCGCGCCGCTCGAAGCCGGGCAGCAGCTCGCCGAGTACGACACGCCATGGGGTGATTCGGCACGGGCGAGAGCCGCCGACGGGGCATCCGTCATCGTCTGGAGCGACACTCCGGTCGAAGTCGAGGTGCACGCCGAACCCGTGGCGCTCGCGTCGAGCGGCGAGCAGGTCGGCACCGCGATCGTGCGTGCGGGCACTCAGGAGCTCACCGTGCCGTTGGTGCTCGACGCCGACATCGACGACCCCGGCACGTGGTGGCGCCTCACGAACCCCGGTGCACTCGACGCCGCTGCGCCTCAGTCGGTGGACGACAGGTAGGGTGCCGCATCGGGTCGCTTCGCGGTGACGAAGTCGCCCGACGACTGGTGGCGGATGCGCCGCAGCACCCACGGCACGAGGTACTCGCGCGCCCAGTTGAGGTCTTCGACGCGTGCCTGCCGCCAGGTGCCGTGGGGGAGTGGCTCGGGCTTCATCGGCTCGAGTGAGTTCTCGACGTTGAGTGCCGCCAGCACCATGCGTGCGACGGTGTGATGGCCGAGCGAATTCAGGTGCAGGCGGTCGGGCGACCACATGCGCTGGTCCTGCACGTCGGTGAGCGCCCACTGGTCGGCCACGATGCAGTCGTAGTTCTGCGCGATCGTGCGCAGGTTCTCGTTGTAGATCGCGACCTTGCCGCGGATACCGCGGAACACCGGCGAGAAGCCCACGTCGACGCCGGTGAAGATCACGATGGTCGCGTGGTCGCGCGAGAGCCGCTCGATCGCGTACTCGAAGCGCGCCGAGATCTCGTCAGGATCGGTGCCGGGCCGGATCACGTCGTTGCCGCCGGCCGAGATCGTGATGAGGTCGGGGCGCAGGGCCAGGGCGGGCTCGAGCTGCTCGTCGATGATCTGCTGGATGAGCTTGCCGCGCACGGCGAGGTTCGCATAGGCGAAGTCCTCGGTGCCCTGCGAGAGCACCTCGGCGACGCGGTCGGCCCAGCCGCGGTGGCCGCCGGGCACCGTGGGCTCGGGGTCGCCGATGCCCTCGGTGAACGAGTCGCCGAGCGCGACGTAGCGAGACCAGGGATGCTGCTGCGCGACCATCCCCCCATTGTGCCAAGGTCATCGATCCGAGGTGGGCGATCGAGGCCGCGGTTCGGGGATGTCGCACGCCTCCGCTACCCTCGAATCCAGTGAGCACCTCGACCCCCTTCGGCCCCCAACCGGGCACGTCGGCAGCCGAACACCTCTCCCCGTCCTTCCCCGAGCGGGCCGCATGGGGCACCGCGTCGAAGCTCCGGGCCTGGCAGGCCGAGGCGCTCGAGCAATACCTCGCCGAGTTGCCGCGCGACTTCCTCGCCGCGGCGACGCCCGGCGCCGGCAAGACGACGTTCGCCCTGCGGCTCGCCTCCGAGCTGCGCGCGCGGCGCATCATCGACCGCATCACCGTCGTCGCACCCACCGACCACTTGAAGCGGCAGTGGGCCGATGCCGCGGCCCGCGCGGGCATTCGACTCGATCCGGGCTTCCGCAACGCCCACGGCCGCAGCGCCCGGCACTTCCACGGGGTCGCGGTCACCTACGCGCAGGTCGCGATGCGCCCCGCGCTGCACCGCGAACTCACCCTGTCGGGCCGCACGCTCGTCATCCTCGACGAGGTGCACCACGGCGGCGACACCCTGTCGTGGGGCGACGCGATCCGCGAGGCGTTCGAGCCGGCCGAGAAGCGGCTCTCGCTCACGGGCACGCCGTTCCGCTCCGATACCGCGCCGATCCCGTTCGTACACTACGAGCCCGACGCGCAGGGTGTGCGTCTCTCGAAGACCGACTACGACTACGGCTACGGCCGGGCGCTGGCCGACGGCGTCGTGCGCCCCGTGATCTTCATGGTCTACGCGGGCCACATGCGCTGGCGCACGAAGGCCGGCGACGAGATGGAAGCCCGGCTCGGCGAAGACAACACGAAAGACATCACCTCATCGGCGTGGCGCACGGCGCTCGAACCCACGGGTGAGTGGATCCCTGCGGTGCTCCGCGCCGCCGACCGGCGCCTCACCGAGGTGCGGCACGGCATCCCCGACGCCGGCGGGCTCGTCATCGCCACCGACCAGTCGATGGCGCGCGCCTACGCGAAGATCCTCGAAGAGGTCAGCGGCGACCCGGTCACCGTCGTGCTCTCCGACGAGAAGGAGGCGAGCTCGCGCATCGAGGAGTTCTCGGCGAACACCCGCCGCTGGATGGTCGCGGTGCGCATGGTCTCCGAAGGTGTCGACGTGCCGCGGCTCGCGGTCGGCGTCTACGCCACGAGCGCGTCGACGCCGCTCTTCTTCGCGCAGGCCATCGGCCGTTTCGTGCGGGCACGGCGCCGGGGCGAGACGGCCTCGGTATTCCTGCCCAACGTGCCCGTGCTCATGAGCCTCGGCTCGCAGCTCGAACTCGAGCGCGATCATGCCCTCGACCGCCGTGGCGGCGATGCCGACGACGACGCGCTCGACGACAGCCTGCTCGAGTCGGCGAATCGTGAGGAACGCGCGTCCGAAGAGCTCGAGCTCGGCACCTGGGAGGCGATCGGTTCCGACGCCTCGTTCGACCGGGTGCTCTACGACGGCACCGAGTTCGGCACGCTCGCCGAGCCCGGAAGCGACGAGGAGTACGACTTCATCGGCATACCCGGCCTGCTCGAGCCCGAGCAGGTGTCAGAGCTGCTGCGACATCGCCAGGCGCGGCAGGCGCGCCGGGCCGGCGATCGACGTCGGCACGCGGCCGAGACCGAGGCCCCCGAGCCGGTGGCCCTCTATCGCACCCTCAAAGAGCAGCGGGCATTGCTCAACAGTCTCGTCGGGCTGTGGGCACGGCACACCGGCGAGGCGCACTCGCAGGTGCACGCTGAACTGCGCCGCGTGTGCGGCGGCCCCGCGGTGGCGCAGGCAACCGTGACCCAGCTGCAGTCCCGCATCGAGTTGCTCAGGCGGCGGCTCGGCAGCAGGTGAGGGTGTCGCGCGCCACGGAGTGCGGCTGAGGCCCGATTTGGATTCGGTTTCTACGGCGTGGAGAAATGGAGCGGATCTGGCGAATCGGATACCAGTAGACGCTCTGAGGAGAAACGTCTACGAGCACCTCTTCGCCGCCATCGCCGAAGACCTGGGCGACGCGGTCACCCCCGAGGTCGCCGAGGCTGGCGGCGTAGGTCGGAGTCCATCGAGGGCGGTGTCGGCGGTGCCGGCGCCGCCCTCGACGCCTGTCGCGTTGCTCTCGCACGCGTCTCAGGCGTCGCACGCGTCTCAGGCGGCGAGAGTCGAGGCCGTGCCGTCCGCAGGCGGCATCGTCATGACGGCGTCGAGCGCTTCCATCATGTCGGCAGTCAGATCGTCGACGTGCTCGAGCCCGATGGCGAGCCGCACGACGCCGGCGCCCGGCTTGGCTTCGCCGGCGACTGGCCGGTGCGTCAGCGATGCCGGGTGCTGCACGAGCGAGTCGACACCGCCGAGTGACACGGCGTGCGTGATGAGCTCGCACGACTCCGTGAACCGGGCGGCTGCGCCGTAGCCGCCGGCGAGCTCGATCGCGATGATCGAACCGGCGCCCTCCATCTGCCGGCCGATGAGGCCTGCAGGATCCTGACCGGGCAGCCCGGGGTAGTGCACGCGGGCGACCGCTGGGTGCGTGAGCAGTCGCTCGGCGATGATCTGTGCGCTCGACTGCTGTGCCCGCACGCGAAGCGGCAGGGTGCGAAGCCCGCGGTGCAGCAGGTACGCGGCCATGGGGTGCAGGAGTCCGCCGGTGAGGGCCCGCACCTGGCGCAGTCGTTCGATCCATTCGCGGTCGGCGGCGACGACCCCGCCCATGACGTCCCCGTGGCCGCCCAGGTACTTCGTGGCGCTGTGCAGCACGAGCGTCGCGCCGTGCTCGACGGGGCGCTGCAGCACGGGCGTGGCGAAGGTGTTGTCGACGAGCAGCGGCACGTCACCCGCCGCATCGGCGATCTCGCGCAGGTCGACGAGTTCGAGCGTGGGGTTCGCGGGCGTCTCGACGATGACGAGACCCGTGTCGGCGCGGATCGCGTTGCGGATCTCCGAGACTTCCGCCCAGGTCACCTCGGTGCCGAGCAGTCCGCTCGCGAGCACGTGGTCGGTGCCACCGTAGAGCGGACGCACCGCGACGATGTGGGGGCGACCGGCCGAGGCGGTCGCGATGAGCGTCGCGGCGAGCGCCGCCATCCCGGAGCCGAAGGCGACCGCGCCCTCGGTGCCCTCGAGTCCGGCGAGCGATTCCTCGAAGCGAGCGACGCCGGGCTGCCAGAGTCGCTGGTACACCGCCGAGCGGCCGTCGCCGAGGTCATGCCCGGTCGCGAGCTCCTCGTAGGAGAGACCGCCGGTCTCGACGGAGCCGAGGGGGTTCGTGGTGGAGAAGTCGATGACGGGCACGTGGGATCCGCTCTCTCGGACTCCGGTCATTCCGCCGTGGACGGCGCGGGTCTCGAGGTGCGACGACGATGTCTGCATGCCTCGAATGAAGCAGATTCTTGCGATCGAAGCAAATGCCCGTGCAGGATCGATGCGATATGATCGAAATCCCGAATGTTCTGCAGAATGAACGCCGAAGGAGCCAGCCCATGGCGCAGAAACCCGAACTCGACCGCGTCGACCGTGCGCTGCTGGCCGCGCTCTCGACGAACGCACGCGCATCGGGTGCCGCCCTCGCCGCCGAGGTCGGCGTCGCCGAGTCGACCGTCTCGTTGAGACTACGCCGACTGCAGTCGCTCGGCACCGTACGCGGCTATCGCGTCGACGTCGATCTCGCTTCGCTCGGAGTCTCGCTGCAGGCGCTCATCGCGATTCGGCTCGTGAAGCACGATCGCGGCGAGATCGACGCATTCCGTGCCGCCGTGCCGCATCTGCCCGGCGTGCTCGGCGTATTCCACATGGCGGGCGCCGAAGACTACTTGCTGCATGTCGCCGCGCGCGACGCCGAAGAGCTTCGCGAGTTCGTGCTCGCCCATCTCACGGGACATCCGGCCGTTGCGCATACCGAGACCAACCTCATCTTCGAGCACGTCGACGGCGACGGATGGAACAAGCTCGTCGGCTGAGGCCGGTCGGTCGCCGCCGGCCGTCGAGCCGGGAACCGAACCGATCAGGCGAGCGTCGTGCCGAAGGCGAGGCCGAGCAGGTACGTCACGGCGGCAGCGCCGAGGCCGATCGCGAGCTGGCGCACCGCACGCTTCAGCGGTGACGCACCCGAGAGCAGGCCGACGATCGCACCGGTCGCGAGCAGGGCGATGCTCACCAGTACCGTTGCGGTGACAACCGCGGCGATGCCGCTCATGCCGAACAGGTAGGGCAGCACGGGGATGAGCGCGCCCGACGCGAAGAAGAAGAAGCTCGAGATCGCCGCGTTGAGTCCGGTGCCGACCGCGTCGTCGTCGTGCTCGGCCACGGTCAGCGCATCGGTGGGCGCGGTGCCGCGCCCGGCGGCCTGCACCCTGGCGACGACGAGGGCTGCGTGCTCGGCGGCATCCTGCTCATTCATGCCGCGCGCGCGATAGACGAGGGCGAGCTCGTTGGCGTCGACGTCGAGGTCGACGAGCGCCTCGCGAGCGGTCGGGTCGGGCGCCGACGCCTCGAGCAACTCGCGTTGCGATCGCACCGACACGTACTCGCCGGCACCCATCGACAGGGCACCCGCGAGGAGGCCTGCGATGCCCGTGAACAACACGACCCCGCTCGAGACGCCGGTCGCGCCGATGCCGAGCACGAGCGCGAGGTTCGAGACCAGGCCGTCGTTGGCGCCGAACACCGCCGCACGGAACGTGCCGGCCAGACGCCGCCGTCCGCGCGCGGCGAGTCCGCGCACCACTTCACCGTGAATGCGCTCATCGGCCGCCATGGCGGGCGTGGCGTCGGGGTCGGTGGCATACGGTGATCGCGCCTCGGCGCGCTGGGCGAGGGCGAGCACGAAGATCGAGCCGAAGCGGCGTGCGAGCGCGCCGAGAATGCGGGTGCGGATGTCGGCACGCGGGGTTCCCGCGCCGTCACCGTCGAGCAGGCGCAGCCAGTGCGCCTCATGGCGCCCCTCGGCTGCGGCGAGCGCCAGCAGGATCTCGCGCTCCTCACCCTCACGGCGTGCGGCGAGCTCGCGGTACACCGCGGCTTCGGCACGCTCGTCGGCGAGATAGCGGCGCCACTTGGCGCGGTCTGCCGCGGTGGCCGTCGGCTCGGTCAAGGTGCTCCATTCGCGAGCGCGCGGCCGGGCGGTGCGCCCGGGGCCTCGCGCTCCGTCACGTCTCCGCCGCATTCGCGGCCGTCAGCCACCATAACCGGCGGTAGTGCGTAGATCGGCGGAATCGCACGGATTTGCAGCATTTCGGAACGCCGAACCGGCGTACTGCGGTCGCCTCCGACGCGGCGCCCCGATCACGTTGCGGGCGTCGTCACGAAGTCGATGAGCTCCTCGACTCGGCCGAGCAGCGCGGGCTCGAGATCGCCGTACCCGCGCACCTGCCCGAGGATGTGCTGCCACGCCCTCGCGATGTCTGCCTGTTCGGCGTGCGGCCAGCCGAACGCCTCGCACACCCCGTGCTTCCATTCGGTGCCGCGCGGGATGACCGGCCAGGCCGACTTTCCGAGTCGTGCGGGCTTCACCGACTGCCAGATGTCGATGAACGGATGTCCCACCACGAGCACGTGCGCGCGGTGAGGGCCGCGGGCCACGGCGTCGGCGATGCGCTGTTCCTTCGACCCCGGAACGAGGTGGTCGACGAGCACGCCCGCCTTGCGCCCGGGACCGGGACGGAATTCGGCGAGCACATCGCCGAGCACGTCGACGCCCTGCAAGTACTCGACCACGACGCCTTCGATGCGCAGGTCGGCGCCCCACACCTTCTCGACCAGCTCGGCGTCGTGCCGTCCCTCGACGAAGATGCGGCTCGGCAACGTGACCCGAGCCGGACTTCGGTCGACGGCGAACGACCCCGAGGCGGTACGCAGTCGACCCTGCGTCGCCCTGGGCTTGGGGGCGACGAGTTGCACGGCCTCGCCGTCGACGAGGAAACCGTGGCCGAGGGGGAACATGCGCTTCGCGCCGAAGCGGTCTTCGAGGGTGACGACGCCCTTCTCGAGACCGACGATCGCACCGCAGAAGCCGCTCTCCGCGAGCTCGACGACGAGGTCGCGTTCGGCGTCGACCGCGGGGATCGCCTTGCGCGTTCGGGCTTTCCAGTCGCCGGCGAGCACATCGCTGCCGTACCGATCGGGGCCGAAGCTGTCATTGGATGTCGCGGGCACCGGTCGAGGTTAACGGATGCGCCGGCTCTGCCGGGCGACGACACGGCTGCTGCACCAGGAGACCACCACTTGTCAGCCCTCAGCACATGCCTCGATCAGTCGTCCCGCTTCTTCAGCTCTCCGGCTTCGTCAGTTCTTCGGCGAGCATCACGAGGATTCCGCTGGGACCGCGGACGTAGGTGAGCTTGTAGACGTCCTGGTAGTTCGCCACGCCGCGCAGCGGGAAGCAGCCATGCTTCGCGGCGATCTCCAGCGCTTCGTCGATGTCGTCGACTGAGAAGGCGACGCGGTCCATGCCGATCTCGTTGGGACGAGTGGGTTCCGATTCGATCGCGTCAGGATGGATGTACTCGAAGAGTTCGAGTCGACCACGACCGTCTGGTGTCTGCAGCATCGCAATGTTGGCGTGATTGCCAGTGAGGCCGACCGCAGTGTCGGTCCACTCCCCACTGACCGTGTCACGGCCGATGACGGCGAGGCCGAGGTCGGTGAAGAAGGCGATTGCTTCCTCGAGGTCGCGAACGGCGATGCCAACGTTCTCAAGAGTGATTGCCATGCGGTGCATGCTAGCGAGGCTGGCCGGTCAGCTCCATCAGCAGAGAGGTCCCAGGCAGAGCATGGACGGATCCTTATCCGCTTGATGACCTACCGGATGGAGGCTCGCCTACCGGGCCGCCGTTCCGCGGTGAGGTTCCGCGAAGGGCCGTTTGAATCTCCCGAATGATCGACCCGAGCATGCCCGACGCGAGAAGTCCTGAGCCGAGAGGACCCGCGGAGTCCTCACCAACCAGCGGCAGCTGCCGAAGCGCGGACCTCGTCTGGTCGGTCATGCGCTCGAGCTGCCAGGAGATCTCGTCGTGGACGGCCTGGTGCCGATCCGGAGCGGCAAGCCCGGCCGCCTTCGCAGCGTAGGCGGCTGCGCCGAGCGCGTGTGCGCCCATGTGAGCGACGCCCGCGGCTTGTGCGGCAGCCCGGGCAGCAGCCACGGCCGCGGGAGAGCTCACTGCGTGCGCGGCCCGACCAGCAACGAATCGTCGGCGTATCTCTCCGGCAGCGTCGAGTTCACCGCGAGCGAATGCCCGCGTTCGAGCGATGGCGTCACGTGGTCGACCATCGGCCGGAGCCTCCGCTTCGAACAAGACCAAGACTCGCTCAGCACACTCTGCCGCCCACCCTGCGACTTGGCGGCGATCGGATTCGCTGAGCGACTGCGGGGAAGGCATATCAGCAGCCTCGCACAACGGCCCGCAGGCCGATCCGTTAAGCGGACCAACCCGCAGAACCTTGTCGCGCGGCACGCGGTCCAGATTCTGTCCCGCACGGCTCACCTCATCGTCACTATCGTGTGAATGACGAAGGCGAGACGATGATGATCATGTCCAAGCAGAACGTTCCAGTCGTTCGCATTGCGTTGGGCGTATTGTTCTTCGTCGCACTGCTGATGCAGTTCTGGCTCGTTCCGACCGCTGCGGCAGAGTATGCAGCCCGATACCCCGAATATGCGGACCTGGCGCGTCCCTACGTCATCGTCATCGGGGTCGCGATCGGACTGTTTGAGCTGGCCCTGCTGGCCGGGTGGCAGGTGCTCTCGGCCGCGGGCGGGAACACCCGAACCCGGCGAAAGAGGTGGTGGGCGATCGCCCTACTTGTGGCTCTCGGTTCGTCGGGCGCAATGTTCGTCGGTGTCTTCGTACATGCCGGATCCGTCGCAGGCGTCGGCGGACCACCGATGCTCTTCGGTCTCCTCGTCTCCCTCGCGGTCGTCATCTGCGCGATCGTCCTGAGACGCAAGGCGTTGGAATTCACACTTGAAGATGGCAACGATTGGGCGCCGCGACCTGCCAATGCTCGGCAATAGCCCCGGCGCTCTCAAGCTCGCCCAATCTTGGCGAGGCCAAGTACGAAGACTGCTACCCCGACGATCGTCGCAAGAATTGCGATCGTCATCACGACTGCATCCAGCGGCAACATCGCACAGGCAGTGGGGGAGTCCTCTCCGGGACAGGTGCGCCACGGCTGTAACAGATAGACGAGAGACACGATTCCACCTACCAGGGCGACGATGCCACCGACCATGCCCAAGTGGGTTGTCTGGCGCTGGCTCATTGGCCCAAGTTACCCCGCCGCCCCAGATCCTCGATCTACCGATCGGGGCTATGGCAACCTGATAGCGAGTCCCTGAGCGCGACAGGTGAGTCGCGTAGGCGGATCGGAAGCCGTCTTGACGGTTCTCTTGGGTTCAGCGTGACCGCGCCGATGAAGTGTTCGAGGAACTGAGTCGCGTACTAGATCGACAGGGCGGGCAGCGCTACCGGTGGACACAACGCCGCCATGGCCGCGCTCGAACTGCTCGCCCGCTGAGGTCGCTCGTGATGCGGGAACCGAGAAGACGCGCGGGCCCGTCTACGGCGCCGGGTAGAGCTCGTCGATGACGGCCTGCGAGAGCACAGCGCCTGTCAGTCGACCGTCGGGACCAGATATCATGTTCGCCCAGGCGATCACGGTGATGTCGCGTTCGGGGTCATACCCCATGAAGCTGTTGTAGCCCGGGACTTCGCCCGTGTGTCCATACAGCTGGCCGTATTTGACGATCGCAAGTCCGTAGGCGGGGCTGTCGGGGTTGTCTGGATCGATCGGTCGGACGCTGTCGAGGCGCAGCTGCTGCATCTCTTCGCTCAGCAGGTCGCCGCCCACGAGAGCCTTCACATAGCGGGCGAGTTCGTCCGTGGTAGAGATCCCGGCAGCGGCGGCCCATCCCGACGACGGGTTGATATCGGTGACGTCGTTGGGGACGAGCGTGCCGGCGCGGGCCTCGGCCACCTGCTCCGGTGAAAGCACGTCGCCGCCTGCCACGAATTCGGCCACTGACCCGAACAGGTAACCACGGGCATGCTGCTCGGGGATGGTGCTCATAGTCGGAGGGGCCAGCAGGGTGCGATCGAGCCCGAGCGAGCCGAAGATCCGCGCCTCGAACGCATCCTCCAGTGACCCGTCGGTGAGGTCCTCGATGATCAGTCCCAACAGCACAGTGTTGGCGTTCGAGTAGAGGAACCCCTCCCCCGGGGGAAAAGCGGGCGGTTGCCCGAACGAGAGCGCAAGGATCTCGTCGGGCGTCCACACTCGATCCGGCGTCTCATCCATCGACTGCGCGAACTCGGGCAGAAAGCTGAAGTCGGCGAGGCCGCTCCGCATGCTCAGCAACTGCTCGATGGTGATGTTCTCGCCGTTGGGAACGTCGTCGCGATACATCGAGACCGGATCGTCGAGGCGAAGCTTGCCTTCCTGCACGAGTTGCAAGATGACCGTCCCGGTCATCGTCTTGGTGTTGCTGGCGATCCGGAACTGGTCGTCGAGGCCGATGGGTTGCTGTTCGTCGAGGCTGCGGGTGCCGAACGAGAGGAAGCAGTCGCCCAGGTCCGGCGAGCGCACGAGCACGACCGCCCCCGGCACGAGCATCCCATCGACCAGATCAGCCAGCGTGGGCTCCATCTCCCGGCAGTAGGCAGGGGCGGTGTCGGCCGAGGGTGTGACCTGGGTCGATTCGGTCGCGTCGGTGACCGCGCATCCCGTCGCGACGATCATCGCGAGCGCGACAACGAACCCCATCCTCGCCGTGCGTAACCTGCTGGGCATGCGTCACCCCGATTCGAGTTGGAGTGTAGTCCTCTGGCGGACCGAGCGACAGCACGAGGGGCGCTGCTTCCAGTGGGCGTCGCCCACCAGGGGGATGCGCGCCACTGCCTCGATGTGCCGTTCTGGTTCGACCACCTGGACGCGGTCGGCGTCCACGTGATCGCCGGGGAGACCGCGGTGTCCTTTTGCGGCGCGAGCGCGCGGGCGGAGTCAGGCGTCGTCGGCCACACGCATTGACGCGGACGGGTAGTCGCTGTAGAAAGACCATTGAAGCGGCAGCAATATGACCGAGACCATCCGCCCAACACGGAACGCCCCAACGACGTACCGACTCGGTCGGTACGTCCGCCGTTCCGTCGTCGCTCTGATCGTTGTCGGCTCACTGGCCCTCTCGGCCTGCGCACCGAGTGGTGACACTGCGACTCCGAGCGGCGGCGCTGCGACGTCGTCACCGAGCGGCACGGCCGACGGGCCGCTCGAGCCGACGACGCTGGCCAAGGTCGAACAGACCGTTCAGACGTTCCAGGAGGTGACTCACACTCCGGGAGTGCTGATCGGCATCTGGAGCCCCAAGGGAACCTTCGTCAGCGCAACCGGCGTCGCCGACCTCGAGACCGGGGCGCCGCTCAGCACCGACATGCAGTTCAAGGTCGGCAGCCAGACCAAGGCCTTCGTCGCCAACCTCGTCCTTCAGCTCGTGGGCGAGGGCGAGGTGTCCCTCGACGACCACATCTCCAAGTGGGTGGCCGATGTTCCCAACGGCGACGCGATCACCATCCGACAGCTGCTGAGCATGAAGAGCGGTCTCGGCGCCGGCTTCCTGGCCCAGGAGGCCAACGCGAACAAGCTGGTCACATCAGGATGCACCGAGGCCGACCGTCTCGCGGCCGGCGCAGCTGAGCCGGCGCTCGCCCCCCCGGGCACCGAGTGGATCTACAGCAACTACGGCTACGACCTGCTCGGACGGGTCGTGGAGCTGGTCACGGGGCAGGACGTGAGCACGGCCATCCACGAGCGCATCGCCGAACCCCTCGGCCTGGACCGCACCCTGCTGCCCACCTCGGGCAACGGCCTGAGCGAGCCCTTCACCCATGGGTACGGCACGGGGGACGTGAAGCCCGCCGAGGCAGCCCAGTCACCAGGTGTCGCCGCGGAGGACGTCACCGCCTTCCACCAGTCGTGCCTCGGGGCAGAGGGAGGCATGGTCTCGACGATGGCAGACCTGCACGTCTGGTCTCGAGCGTTGGCGACTGGTGCACTGCTCGAGCCGTCGGTGTGGGAAGAGGCGCAGGAGGGCGCGTTCCCCTACGCCTTCTCCGACGACTACAACGGTCCCGGCCGCTGGCTCCAGGGACTGGGCTTCGTCGAGTCCGGTGGGTTCATCGGGAAGGAAGGCAGCTTCGCCGGCTACGAGTCGATCACCATGTACTCGCCGACGCTCGACACGACGATCGAGGTCGTGTCCACCAAGCAGCCGAATGCCATCACGCCCACGCGGATGTTCCAGGCCCTCGCCATGGATCTCTACGGCACCGACGTCGACTTCGGGCTCACCCACGAAGAAGCCCTCGCACCCAGCTACACCGGGCTGCCACCCGAGGATTGAGAGCAATGGTCACCGAACCCTCGCCGCCCTCGTCCCGGAAGTGCATGTCGAGTTCCACGTCGTCGCCGGAAACCGGCAAGTTCCACGGCGAGTGCAGTGTCATTCGAGCCTGCTCCGCGCCCGAACCCGATCTACGGCACCGGCACCGACTTCGACCTCGGTCCCGAATTCGCGTACGGCTATCTCACCGTCCCTGAGGATCGTGCCGACCCCGACGGTCCCACCATCAGGCTCGCCATCGCCACGCGCCCGGCAACCTCACCGGACCCCAAGCCCGATCCCATCGTGTTCCTCTCCGGTGGGCCAGGAGGGAGCGGGATCGCAGAAGGGCCGGGGGTCGCGGCGGCGTGGCATCCGGACCGCGACGTGATCTTCGTCGACCAGCGCGGCGCGCTCAAGTCGGAGCCGTTCCTCGCGTGCCCCGAGATCGACGAGTTCATGAGGTCGACCGAAGGGCTGTCGTGGAGCGATCACGCGACCGCCGACCAGAGCGCCGCGGTCCTGAGCGAATGCCGTGACCGCCTGACCGCAGAAGGGTGGAACCTGGGCGCCTCTACGACGCGTGCGCGGCCCAACCGGAATGCCTCGCGGCGTTCCCCGAGGGCATCGACGAGTACGTCCAGGTGGTGAACGACCTCGCCGCGAACCCGCGCACCATTCGCGTCACCGATCCCGGTTCCGGCGAGGACATCGACGTGATCGTCGACGCGTACAAGCTCACCTACACCGTCGGGTTCGCTACTCTCCTCGGCTCAACGCCGAAAGTCCCGTCGATGATCCACAACCTCGCCGTCGGCGACGGCAGCGAGGCCGCCCTTGAGGTGCTCGCCGGACGCTTCCCGCCATCGTTCAACAGCTATGGGCTGCAGTGGGGCGTCGTGTGCAGCGAGATGATCGGGCGCGGCGACCTGGACGTCCTCCAGGAGAACGGCGAGATCGCGTGGCCGGGCTTTCCCACCGCGGTCACCGACATGCCCGCGATGTTCCCCTGGGCCTTCACCGACTGCGCGGCGTGGGACGTGCCCGCCGCTCCTGCGCAGGCGGCGGTAGCCGCCACGAGCGACATACCCGTGCTCCTGACAAGCGGCGCGTTCGACGCGACCGCTCCACCCAGCTACGCCACCCACGCCACCCAGACCCTGTCGAACTCGCAGAACCTCGTGTTCGCCGGCGTCGGCCACTCCACGTCACGCTGGGCGCCGGAGTGCTTCGCGACCGTCATAGCGGAATTCCTCGACAACCCCCTCGACGCCGTCGACCAGAGCTGCGTCGACGCCCTCACCGTCGCCCCGTTCGTCGTCCCCTGAGGGGCTTGGGAGCCGGTTCATCGATCCTGTTGACACGCAGAAGACCGGCCTTGACGGACTATGAGCGGATTTCACACGCTGTGGGCGCAACGGCTGCTGAGGCGCTCATACGGCACCGGATCTACGTGGCCTGGTCCGGACAAGCGGGAGACGGATCGCGATGACCTCCTTGGCTCATTATCTGGCAAGCAGCTCACATGATCGGCCCGGGGCGGAGAGAGGGTCACCGCGGCCGCCCGATGACGGGTCCATCAACGCGCTCAGCACAAGAGTGCGTGAGATCATGACGCCGTGATCGAACCAGTCAGAATCATCGTTGATGGTGAATCGTTTGACGCGGTCAGGCAGGGCAGCTCGATCCAGTGCACATGGGTTAGCGGTCCGGATCCGAGATACGGATTCTCAGTAGGTCGATCGGGAGCGATACCTCTCACCGACGAAGAGGTCCGCTCCGAGATACGAGCGTTTCTGTCTCTGATCGACCCGCGTACCGGCTACCTAGCCGAATGACGGTCCGCCGACGGACGTCCGCAGGCGGATCGGCGGATTCTGGCGGTCATCGCAACAGTAGGTCGCCGATCAATTCGATCGGTTTCTTGAACGCTAGTCGTTTGCGGGGTCGGTCGTTGAGTGCTTGGGCGACCCAGTCGAGGTCTGCGGCGCTGTGGATCGATAGGTCGGTGCCCTTGGGGAAGTACTGGCGGAGCAGGCCGTTGGTGTTCTCGTTCGTGCCTCGCTGCCAGGGTCGGGTTTTGTAGCCGTCGGGCAGGGGCAGCAGCATGCGTACCGATCCTAGAATCGCCACCCAAGCAGGTTCCAGGAGTGGAGGAACCAGACGAACGCGATGGCCGCAAGCGTTACTACGGTGTAGTAAGCGCGGGCGGCAATGCCCCAGTACCTGTTCTTCCACGCGATCGCCGTGAAGCCGGTCGCGCCGATCGTGAGCGCTGCGGACACGACGCCCAGTCCAAGCACGATCTTGAACATGAGGGACACCCCGAACATGGGCCGCGGGTCGCCCCATTGCCAAGTGCCGACAACGAACAGCAAATTCAGGACACTGATCCCAACGAGGGTCCAGAGGGCCGCGCGCGCACCGCCAGGTTGCCTGTGGTGCTCACCGGTCCGTCGGCGGTTGCGGATGGCTCGGATCGACACCATGGGGATCACCGACAGGAATGCCACGACGCACGTCACGAGCAACACGGTGTTGAAACCGGGCTCCTCATACCAACTCAGCTTCTCGAACGCCATCATCGGGGTGTAGTCGGTGAACATGTGGGTGACCCGTCCCTGGTCGTCCTCGCGAAAGGCGATACCGAACGGAGCGTCCACCTGACGGAAATACAGCGGCTCCACTTCGATGAACTGCCACTCCCCCCACGGCGTCGCCAGGATCAACGTGCCGTCGCCGGGATCGCTCACTGCGACAGCGGAACCCATGAGGACGGTGACCTTCTCTTGAGTTGTGTATGAACCGCGGGTCATCTTGTAGGTTCCGGCAAATCGACCCGCCCTCTCCTCGAATCCCGCCGGAGGCATGATGGGGTCGAGGGCTGGCGCGGGAAAGCAGTGGTCGAAGAACGCTCTCTGGAACCCGAGATGCTGGTTGGTCAGGTCCGAACCACCCGAACTGTTGTAGACAACGAAGACTCCAAGCTTCTGTTCGGGTACCAGGAGCAGCAGGCTGCTGATCGGGTCCGCCTCGCCGCTGTGGCCGATCGTTCGTTGCCCGTTCTCGGTGAACTCGAAGAAGCCGTGGGCGGTCCCCAGTAGGCGCGGGTGGTGGGTGAACAACTGACCGTGCATCCGCTGCGTCGTGGATTCCCCCAGGATGCGGGTCTCCGGAGCGTCCGCATCCGAGTAGCGGCCACCCTCGAGGTGCGCGATCATGAAGTGAGAGATGTCCGTTGCGCTGGCAAGCATCCCGCCGGCCGGGGCCATCCCGGGTTGACCCAGATAGTCGGGGAATTCCTTGAACGCCCCGTCCACGTACGTGTACCCGACGGTTTGATTCGCGCGCACGTCCGATGACGCCACAGGCTGCACGGTCGAGTGCGTCATGCCGAGCGGATCCAGAATGCGTTCCTGCACGTATTCGCCGTATGGCTTCCCCGATACGCGAGCAACGATGTAGCCGGCCAGCGACGTACCGTAATTGGAGTAGGCCGCGACATCGCCAGGGGGGCGGACCCGAGCCGGCATGTGCGAGATCAACCAGTCACGCGGGGGCGCCATGTCCTCCGCCGTCAGCACCAGCACCTCCAAGAGCCGTTCTTCGAACCCGTCCGTATGGGTCAAGAGGTTCTTCAGGGTTATGGGTTGTGGGTACGTGTCCGGGACAGGGAAGTCGAGGTACGTGTTGATGTCGGCGTCCAGGTCCAGCTTCCCCTCCTCGACGAGCTGCATTACCGCCGTCCATGTGAAGAGCTTCGTGATGGATGCGATGCGGAAAAGCGTCCGTTCAGGGTCGACGGGGATGCCCTTCTCCAAGTCTGCGTAACCGTAGCCCTTGGCGAGAAGCACCTGACCATCGCTCACCACGGAGACTGCTGCTCCCGCGATGTGCTGCTCGCTCATCTGCGTCGCCAGCAGCCCGTCGAGGAAAGTCTCCAACGCTGCGGAATCGGCCGCGCACTGAGGTGGGAGCGCCACCGCAGACCTGTCGCTGGACTGGGCGCCTTCGGTCTCATCCGCGAAGGTCGGCGTGGCGGCAGGAAGCAGAAGGACCAGGATGATGACCGCTGTGGCGAGTCGCGCCAAGGACCTTGTGATCATTGGAATCACCTTCAAGCCTGCCGAGTGAAGGGTCCGGGACGGTCACACGGTAGCGGAAATGGCGACGCCAGCCAGGGACCTTGGTCCCATCAGCAAGGCCATGACTCGAGGGGATCGCCCATCTCGGAAATGTCAAAGTCCGTAGTCGAGTGCATGAGCCCGGCCCGTGTTGCGCAGGAGGACGGTTCGCTCGGGGTGTACTCGACGAGGGCGCGGCGACACGGGCTTGTCGGATGGTCGTGGCTAGCCGGCTGTGATGGTGATGTCCTTGAGGGTGCCGGTGAATCGGAATGGCGGTTCGTAGGCGGAGGAGAGGGCGGTGCCCCAGTCTTCGCCGACGTCGAAGGTGTCGTCGGTCGAGAAGTAGATCGGCACGGTCTTCTCGATCCGGCCTTCGGCGACCGGCCTGCCGTTGATGGACAGCGTGCCGGTGCCGCCCTTGCCCATGCCTCCGCCGTCGTAGGCGAAATCGAAGCGGATCGTGCTCTCGCCGGCCGGCAACGGCTCGGTGGACGTGATCGTGTACTCCTCCAAGCTGACCCAGTTGTATTGGAAGGTGGGTTTGCCGTCGCGGACGAAGAATGCGAATCCGCCGGTCTCCCCGCCGAGGGTGGCGAGCATGCCTTCGGCGTCCCCGTTCGGGTTGTCGATCTTGGCGATCACGGCGAACGAGCGGTTCTTGATGTCGACGACGGCGTCCTCGGGGAGCCGGATCGTGCCCGGGAGGTAGGTCGCCTCGTCGCCGTCGATGAGTCGCGGTCGTTGGGCGGTGAGCAGTTCGAACGAGTTGTTCACCATGGGGTAGACGTTGTTCGCGCGTGCCTCGCGGTCGAAGAAGGCCTGCATCTCGGCGAGTTTCTCGGGGTGCGTGGCTGCGAGGTCGTTCGCGAGTCCGAAGTCGTTGCGGAGGTCGTAGAGCTCCCAGCGGTCCTGATCGAACGGGACGATCTCCTTGGTGGTCGCCGTCACGCCGTCGAGCCCATGCCGAGTGCCCGCCCACCAGCCGTCGTGGTAGATGGCTCGGCTGCCGGTCAGCTCGAAGTACTGCGTTGTGCGTCGATCCGCAGCGGCGGCGTCATCGAAGGTGTAGGCCATGCTCACCCCGTCCATCGCCTGCTGGTCGATGCCGTTCACGCGCGTCGGCTCGGGCACGCCGACGCTCTCCAGAATGGTCGGCACGACGTCAATGAGGTGGTGGAATTGTCGCCGCATACCGCCTTGGTCGGTGATGCCTGCCGGCCAGCTGACGACGGCCGCGGTGCTGCATCCGCCGCCCGAGGTGACCATCTTGCCGTAGGCGTATGGCGTCGAGGTGGCGTAGGCCCACGCGGCCGGGTAGCAGCCGTGCGAGGTCGGTCCGCCGAACTCGTCCATGCGCGCGGCGAGGTCTTCGAGCGACTCGGTGAGGCCGTTGTAGTAGCTCAGCTTGTTCATGATGCCGTGCAGCCCGCCCTCGGGCGTCGGCCCGTTGTCGCCGGCGAGGTAGACGATCAGGGTGTTCTCCAGCTCACCCATCTCACTGACGGCGTCGATGAGTCGGCCGACCTGGTAGTCGGTGTGCTCGACGGCGCCGCAGAACACTTCCATCCAGCGGGCGCCGACCTTCTTGTCCAGGTCGCTCAGCTCGTCCCAGGAGGGCAACGCTTCGGGCCACACCGAGAGCTGGGTCTCCGGGGGCACGATGCCGAGCTCCTTCTGGCGGGCCAGGATGCGATCACGGAGCTTGTCATAGCCGTCGTCGAACTCGCCCCGGTATTTGTCGATCCATTCCTTCGGCACTCCGACGGGTGGCTTGTGCCCGTTCGGGGCGTAGTACGCGAACCACGGGGCGCCGGGATGGATCGACTTCTCACGACGGATCCACTCGATGGTCTTGTCCGCCATGTCGGCCTCGAGGTGGTAGCCCTCCTCAGGCGTCTTCGGCGCTTCCTTCGGGGTCGTGTTCTCCCAGAGCGGCGGATTCCACTGGCTGACCCCCGGGCCGAAGAAGCCGTAGAAGTACTCCGCCCCCATACCCACTGGCCACCGATCGAACGGGCCCGCCGGTGTGATCTCATGCATCGGGGTCAGATGCGTCTTGCCGATCCATGCCGTGCCGTACCCGTTCTGCCGCAGGATCTCGAACACGGTCGCCGCGCTCCGCGGAATCGACGAGTTGTACCCGGGGAACCCGGCCGATGCTTCCGGCACGCAGCCCATGCCCACCGCGTGCGAATTGCGCCCGGTGAGCAGCGCGGCACGCGAGGCCGCGCACACCGGGGTGGTGTGGAAATTCGTGTAGCTGAGCCCCTGCGCGGCGAGCCGGTCGAACACCGGCGTCCGCGCCGGCCCACCGAACGCGCTCATGTGCCCGAATCCGATGTCGTCTCCCATGATCAGCAGCACGTTCGGTGCGCCCTCCGGTGCAGCGAGCGGCTCAGGGAAATCCGGGGTGGAGTCCTCGAACGACATCGCGATCTCACCACGGAACGACGGGTCGGGCGGGGGCAGTACGGTCCGGTCCACCGATGAACGATCCATTTCCTCAGGCACGGTCCATCTCCTCTGAACGGCCGAGCGGACGGCTCGCGACGCCCCCCGGGTGCGGTCCACCCGGATGCTACCGCGCGCTCAAGAACGCCGCACCATGCACTCGCACGGGCACGGGCACGGGCACGCCAACTGCAGCAGAGCGATGTCAGCGGAAGTCGCGGGAGCGGTGCGGCGCCGACACGGTGAGCGACTCGAATCGGTCGGCGATGAGGTTGGTGACGCCTTCGGCAGTGCGTTCGAGCATGCCCCGCACGACCATGGCCGGCGCCTCGCGGGCCACGCGCCGGTAGCGGTTCCATACCCCGACCCCGGCGATCACGTTGAGCGTGCCCGACTCGTCTTCGAGGTTGAGGAAGGTGATGCCGCTCGCGGTCGCCGGTCGCTGCCGATGCGTGACGACGCCGCCGACCTCGATGCGCCGACCGGTCTCGGCGGTCGCCAACAGATCGATGCGGATCGCCCCTCGGTCGTCGAGCCGCTCGCGCACGTGCCGGATCGGATGGTCGTCGGGGGAGATGCCCGTTGCCCAGAGGTCGTAGATCACCTGCTCGGCGGGCGTGAGCATGGGCAGCAGCGGCGGCTGCACCACGACGATCGAGCCCGCGAGGTACTCCTCGCGATCTTCTGCGGCCTCACCGGCGAGCCACAGCGCCTCACGTCGCTCGAGCCCGAATCCGTCGAAGGCGCCGGCCGCGGCGAGCGCTTCGAGTTGCGTGGCGTCGAGCCCGGCACGCCGTGAGACGTCGGCCATGTCGCGGTAGGGGCCGCGCGCCTCGCGCTCGGCGACGATGCGCTCGGCCACGGCGGTGCCGATCGACGAGACGTCGGCGAGACCCAGCCGCACCGCGAAGGCTCCGTCGCGACGGTGCTCGGCCGAGCGGTCGGGAGCGGCACGGTCGAACGGCCCGATGGGCTCCTGCACCGCGTCGGCGCACGATGCGAGACCGGTCGGGGCGCGACATCCGTCATTCGAATCGATCGAACCGCGATCGGATGCCGCAGCCGCACCGATCGCCTCGAGCCCCGCGTGCACGCCCGAGCGCAGGATGTCGGGCCGGCGCATCTGCACCCCATGCCGCCTCGCGTCGGCGGTGAGCGTGGCGGGCGAGTAGAACCCCATGGGCTGGGCCCGAAGCAGTGCCGCGAGGAATGCCGCGGGGTAGTGCAGCTTCAGCCACGAGCTCGCGTAGACGAGCAGGCCGAAGCTCAGCGCGTGGCTCTCGGCGAAACCGAAGTTCGCGAACGCCTCGATCTTGGCGTAGATCGAGTCGGCGACCTCGGGTTCGATGCCGTTGTCGGCCATGCCCTTGTAGAGCTTCGAGCGCAGCTTCTCGATCTTCTCGACCCCGCGCTTCGACCCCATCGCACGTCGCAGCAGATCGGCGTCGGCCGCGCTGCAGTTGCCGACGGCCACGGCCATCTGCATGAGCTGCTCCTGGAACAGGGGCACGCCGAGCGTGCGCTCGAGCACGGGCTCGAGCTTGGGGTGCAGGTAGCTGACCTGCTCTTCGCCGGTACGCCGCCTGATATAGGGGTGCACCGCGCCGCCCTGCACCGGGCCCGGACGGATGAGCGCGATCTCGACGACGAGGTCGTAGAAGCGCCTGGGCCGAAGCCGGGGGAGCGTGCCCATCTGCGCGCGGCTCTCGACCTGGAACACCCCGATCGAGTCGGCCCGGCACAGCATGTCGTAGACCGCGGCCTCTTCTTTCGGCAGCGACGCGAGCTCCCACACCTCGCCCGTCGACTCGCGCACCAGGTCGAAGGTGTACTGCAGGGCGGCGAGCATGCCGAGCCCGAGCAGGTCGAACTTCACGAGGCCCATCCAGGCGCAGTCGTCTTTGTCCCACTGCAGCACCGTGCGGTTTTCCATGCGGGCGTGCTCGATGGGGCACACCTCGCCGACCGGTCGATCGGTGAGCACCATGCCGCCCGAGTGGATGCCGAGATGCCGGGGAAAGGTGAGCACCTGCTCGGCGAGCTCGACGACGGCGTCGGGGATGTCGTGGTCGTCGGTCTCGACGACGGCACCCCACCGCTCGACCTGGCGGGACCACGCGTCTTGCTGCCCGGTGGAATAGCCGAGCGCCTTGGCCATGTCGCGCACCGCGGCCTTCGGCCGGTAGCTGATGACGTTCGCGACCTGCGCCGCGTTCTGGCGCCCGTACTTGTCGTAGACGTACTGGATGATCTCTTCGCGCCGGTCGGAGTCGAAGTCGACGTCGATGTCGGGCTCTTCGTCGCGCAGCGCCGAGAGGAACCGCTCGAACGGCAGGTCGTAGAAGATCGAGTCGACCGCGGTGATGCGCAGCACGTAGCAGACCGCCGAGTTCGCGGCCGAGCCGCGACCCTGGCACAGGATGCCCCGCCGCCGAGCCTCGTGCACGATGTCGCGCACGATCAGGAAGTAGCCGGGGAAGTCCTTCTGCTCGATGACGTCGAGCTCGCGTGCGAGTCGTTCGCGCACGTGCTCGGGCACGCCCGGGTAGAGCTCGGCGGCGCCCTGCCAAGTGAGCTCGCGCAGCCAGCTCATGGGCGTGTGCCCCTCGGGCACCTGCTGGCGCGGCAGTTTCGGGCGGGCGCTGCGCAGGGTGAAGCCGAGCTCGTCGGCGAGCATCACCGACCGTGCGACCGCCCCGGGGTACCGGGCGAATCGCGCGGCCATCTCGGCGCCGCTGCGCAGGTGCAGCCCGTCGGACGCGGGGAGCCACCCGTCGAGCTCGTCGAGGCTGCGACGCGCGCGCACCGCGGCGAGAGCCGACGCGAGGCGGTGCTCGGGCGGGGTCGCGTAGTGCACGGCGTTCGTCGCGAGCAGTGGCAGCCCCGCCTGCTCGGCGAGGCCGGCGAGCGCGTCGTTGGCCTGCTGGTCGTTCGGATGCCCGTGGTCGAAGAGCTCGACCACGACGTTCTCACGGCCGAAGAGCGCGGCCAGCCGGTCGAGCTCGCGCGCCGCGGCCTCAGGCCCCCCGTCGGCGAGGGCGCGCCGCACGGCGCCCTTGCGACATCCGGTGGGCACGACCCACTCGCCGTCCGCCCGCTCGGCGAGCGCTTCGAGCGAGTACACCGGCCGCCCCTTCTCGCCTCCGGCGAGCTGGCCGGCGGTGATCGCAGCGGCGAGCCGGTGGTAGCCCGCCTCGCGTCGGGCGAGCACGAGCAGGTGCTCGCCCTCGGGGTCGGCGAAGCCGTTCTGCGGGCCACTGAGCCCGAGCGAGAGTTCGGCGCCGAACACGGTCTGCAGGTCGGAGAAGCTCTCGGCCGCCTCGGCGAAGCGAACGATGCCGTAGAAGCCGTCGTGGTCGGTGAGCGCGAGCCCTGAGAGTCCCAGGCGGTGCGCCTCTTCGACGAGCTGCTCGGGCCCGGAGGCGCCGTCGAGGAAGCTGTACGTCGAGTGCGCGTGCAGCTCGGCGTAGGGCACGACGGGACCGGTCGGCGCCTCGAGCCCTTCGGCCGGACGGTAGGGGTGCCGCTTGCGGCTCCACGCCGGGCTGTCGCCGCCGTCGGCGATGAGTTTCGTCGTGCCCGGTCGCCGCCGGTCGGAGAGCTTGCGCTCGAGCTCGGACCAGGGGATCTCGGGGTTGTTCCAGCCCATGGCTCACTCCCGCCGCATGTCAGTCGTACCTCGCCTCGGCCCACCAGCCGTCGCCGTCACGCACGAGCAGCCACGCGCACCCGTCGTGGTCGACGATCTGGAACCGGTGCACGCGCTTGGCGTGCTCGGCGTCCCACCACCGCTCGACCACGGGCCAGGGCCCGGCCCAGGCCCGCACGGGCGATTCGCCGTCGCCGCCGACCGCGAACCGCGCGGGCGGTGTCGAGATCGCCCCGCGATCGTCGATGGCGACGGATGCCCCGTCGTCGCCAACGAGCCGGATGGGCAGCCGTTCGCGGAACACGCTCGCCGGCGCGAGCGCCGGCAGGCTGCCCGGCCACGGCGCCCCCGCTGCCCGGTCTGCCGTGTGCTCGGGCGCCCGGTCGCCCCACGGCACGAGCACCTGCCGGTCGGCGAGCATGCGACCACCGCCGATGGATGCCGTGACGACCCCGTCGTGGCCGAGCATGCTCTGCACCCGGGTGAGGCCGTGGTGCACCCGCTCGTCTGGCCCGCCGCCCCAGAGCCCGGCTTCGTGGTTGCCGGTCGAGTCGATGCGCTCGGGCACGACCCGCAGCCGCACGATCGGCGAGGCGAGCCCCGCATCGGCGGTGCCGGTGCCCTGCAGCTGCCAGCGCACCCGGTCGACCACATCGGCGGGTGTGAACCACTGCGGATGCAGCCAGCTGCGGCTCGAGTGCCCACCCCGTTCGTCGTCGAGCTCGACGCGGATGCCCGTGCAGACGAGCCGTTTCGCCCGCATGCGATCGATGAACTCTTCAGCCCGCACGCGGAACGCGAACGCGAGCTGGTCGATGCGGTCGAGCGGCGGCTCGAACTCCTGGAGCACCTCGAACTCGGGGGGCGGCGTGCGGGCCATGACCCCGGTCTGCTCGCGCCCCGCGGCCCGGTCGTGCGCGAAGGCGCCGGCCGCGCCGAACCGGCGGCGTACATCGGCCTCGGGCAGGGCCGCGAACTCGCCGAGGGTACGCACCCCCAGCCGGTTGAGCAGGGTCGTCGTTCGGGCGTCGGTGACGAGCCCGACGGGCAATGGCGCGATGAATGCGGCGGATGCCCCGACCGCGACGATGCCCACGGCCGTTGCTCGCGCGGCGCGTGCCGCCTGCTCGGCCGCGAACGGCCCGTCGGCGATGCCGACCCTGGCACCCGGTACTCCGAGCCCGGCCATGGTGTCGAGCAGCGCCTGTGCTGCGGCGTCTTCGCCGCCGTAGTAGCGCGCGGGCCCACGAGCCCGCATGGCGAGCATGCCCGGGCGCACGATCTGCACGCCGGGCACCGTCGTCTCGACCTCGCGCACGACGGGTTCGAACAGGCGTACGTCGACCGCCGCGTCGTAGTCGAGCACCGTGAGCGCGGGGGAGCGGTACTGCGCCTCGCGCAGCTTCAGGCCACGGGCGACGCCGTCGTGGCGTGCGGCGGCCGAACAGGCGTAGACGACCCCCGACTCGGTGAGCGCGATCGGCAGCGCGGGGTCGAGCCCCAGCTCGCGGCAGGCCGCGAAGATCGGCCAGTCGGGGCACCAGAGCACGATCGTGCGGGTCGGCACGCTCATGAGGCCGGCCGTTCGTAGTCGTCGAGCCGCACCGGCTCACGCGACGAGCGTGCATCGGTTGTGGTGGCGGCGTCGGCGACCCGGAACCCCAGCGCCCGGTCGGGCAGCCGCAGTCGCGAGCGGGCACGGCGTCCGAACTCGCCACGCCCACCCGCGCTCACGACGACCTCACGATCGCTGAGCTGCCCGTGCCCCGCGCCGAGCCCGTGCCACCGGCTCGACTCGACCCCGAGCCGGGCGTCGCTGCCCGGCCACTCGCCCGTGACGAGCAGCACGCCACCGCGCTGGCGCAGCCGAGCCGACAGCCGTGACGCCTCGGCTGGGGCGACCCGCCCCACCGCACGCGCCGCGACCACGGGGATGACGTCGGCGAGCGCGGCCACCACGGTGAGCCACTGCCGCCCGGGGTCGGGCACGAGCACGAGCCGCTCGAGGTCGATGCCGAACCGGTCGGCGGCCTCGACGCCGAAGTCGGGCATGCCGACCACCGCGACCCAGCGCCCGCTCGCCGACGGGCCGGCGAGCAATGCCATGAGCAGCGTGGTCGAGCCCTCGACCGAGACCACCGTGCCCTCGCGAAGCGTGCCGCCGGGCAGTACCTGCTCGAACACCGGATGCGTGGGCACGGCCTTCGAGTCGAGCCGTGTCGCCTGCATGCCGCGGATGCGGGCCTGCAGCTCGTCGACACGCGAGGGTGACTCGGCGGGAGCGAGGGGAGCGGTCATGGTCACTCATCCAGTTTCGAACACATGTTCGAAAGCCGCAAGTCGGTGTTGCCGACTGTCCCACCAGCTCCACCCTCGAGCCGCGACGTCATGGGGGCTGGCAGGGGAGCCCGCCCAGAGCGACCATAGAGGTGATGACCGACACTTCTGCGCTCCTCGCGCGTGGGGCGGAATGCCTGACACTGGGTGACTACGCCGCCGCCCGGGATGCCTTCGTGCAGGCTGTCACCGCCGCACCCGACGGAGCAAGCCTCGACGGCCTGGCGGAAGCTCTCTGGTGGCTCGGCGACGAGGAGGAGGCCGCCGAGGTGCGCAGCCGGTCCTACGCTGCCCACGCACGCGAACACGACTACGAGTCGGCCGCTCGTGCCGCAGCTTGGGTAGCGCGTGAGAAGCGCGCTCAGAACGGTGAAGGATCCGTTTCCCGCGGATGGCGGGTCCGTGCGCGTGAGGCCGCTGCGCGAGCGCCCCGCACTTCCGCGCTTGGATGGGTGCTTGTGGCCGACGCGGAGTCGAGCCCCGATGTCGTGCGTGCCGCCGCCGAATACGACGATGCGATCGCCGTAGCCCGAGCTTCTGATGACGCAGATCTCGAATGCCTCGCGCTGGCCCGGCGTGGACTGCTCGTCATCGGGCAAGCCGACCCCGACCAGGGAATCCGCGACCTGGATGGCGCGATGGCTGCCGCAGTGAGCGGCGAGGCGCGCGACCGGCGGACGCTGGCTGAGGTCTACTGCGCCTTCATGGACGCGAGCGAACTCCTGGGCGGCAACGAATCTCTGACGCAGTGGAGTGCCGACCTGATGCGGACACAGCAGCTGGATCTCGGTCCGCTGGCTGGAGCCGGCGCGGTCAGCACCCAGGCCACACTCTCGGCGTTCTGCGGATCGTGCTGCGGCGGAGTCTTTCTGGCGATCGGTCGCCTCGACGAGGCCGAGGACGCACTGCTGGCGTCGATCGCGGACCTCGAACGGTCCGGCCTGAGGTCCCGTTGCGTCCACCCTGGTGCGCTTCTCGCCGACCTGCGGATCGTTCAGGGGAGGCTGTCGGAGGCGGCCGCACTGCTCGTCTCCATCGCAGATCTGCCTGAGGCGGTCCGTCCGCTGGCTGCGCTGGATCTGGCCAACGCGGATGCTTCCTCGGCGGTCAGTCGGCTCTCGGAAGCGGCTGGGCAACTGCCGGGCGGTGCCGTCGCATCGTTGCCGCTGCTCACGATGCTGGTGGATGCACTGCTCGCTCAGGGCCACGTCGAGGCCGCGGTCCTGACCGCTGTCCGAATCGCCGGGATCGCGGCACGGACCCGCAGCCCCCGGCATGCGGCGCAGGCGCATCTGGCCGCCGGCAGGACGACCCTGCGAGCGGACCCGGCGTCGGCTGCGGCTGAGCTGCGTGCAGCGATGATCGGATTCAGCGAGGCGTCGATGGCGCTGCCGGCCGCGCGCGCTCGGCTGCTGTACGCACGAGCCGTCGCGCAGTCCGATCGTGGGTCGGCCGTCGCCGAGGCACGCGCCGCCCGCGCCGCCTTTCATCGGATGGGGGCCACGGTCGATATCGACGAGGCCAGCGCGTTCCTGCGAGGCATGGGCGTGCCGACCGGCCCGGGGGCGCGAGATGTCGGGCTCCTGTCATCCAGGGAGAAGGAGGTGATGCGCCTCGTCGCCGAGGGGCTCTCGAACCCCGAGATCGCCCAGCGGCTCTTCATCAGCCGCAAGACCGCCGGCCACCACGTCAGCAGCATCCTGCAGAAGCTCGGCTTGCGCAGCCGGACCGAGGTCGCGGCCTTCGCCGTGGTCAACGCGTCCCAGGTCGAGGCGGGATCAGAGCAGGAATAGGGCACCTTCCCGATGCTGAGCGCCGCTGGCTCTGGAAGCGTGGTCGTTGATGAGAGGAGGCCGACGATGACTGAGATCACGACCACGGTCCAGATCGATCGACCGCGATCCGAGGTGTTCGCCTACCTGACAGATCTTCGCAACGCACCCGAGTGGAGCACGGAACTGCTGCGCAGAACCTTCGATGGAGACGAGGTCGAACTCGGGACCACCGGCGTGGACGAGTTGCGTGCACTCGGGCGCGTCCTCGTCACGCCGTGGCAGGTGACGGAGTACCTGCCGCCCGAGTCGATCGCGATCGAATTCGGCGGCGCACTGAGCGCCACATCCCGCTTCTCGTTCGAGGAGGCCGATTCGGGCGCGAGCACGGTCATGACGTGCGTCACCGATCTGCACCTCAGGGGGGCGATCCTTCGGATGCTCACGCCCCTGGTGGCGATGGATGCCCGCCGGGCCGATGAGGCGCAGTTCCGCCGGGCGAAGGAGATCATCGAGAGCCGGGCCGGCAAGGCCGAGGGCGCGGAGCAGGGACGGCTGAAGTGACCGATTCACGTGAGTCCCATGCCGTCGTCGCTCGCTTCTACGAGGTGATCAACTCCGGAGCGCTCGACGAGCTCGATTCGATCTGCTCGCCTGACCTGCAGGGTCACGGCGGGGCGGGATCGGATCTGGCGGCACTCAAGGCGTCGATCGGCGCCTTCATCGCCGCATTCCCCGACCTGATCATCACGCCGCGCCAGGTCGTGGCCGAGAACGACCTGGTCTCGACCTGGCTGGTGTACGCGGGTCGGCACGGCGGAGAGTTCGCCGGCGTGCCGGCCACGGGAAGGGCCGTGAAGTTCGCCGCATGGGACCTCATGCGAATACGCGACCGACGTGTCGCAGAGATCACCCAGTATTGCGATCTCTTCACGCTGATGAACCAGATCGGTGCCCTGCCGACCACCACACCGGCCTGACCATCGAGACATGGCCCGGCCGTCGCCGCGACGACTCCCTCGACGTCAGAACCCCGCGCACCGGACATCCGCCCGATCGGATGTCGCAGGCCGGCGTTACGCTGACCGCATGTGCGGACGCTTCGTGATCTCAGACACGACACCCGACCTGGTACGCATCTTCGATGTCGACACGGTGGGCGAGGGGCTGCCCGAGCCGTCGTGGAACGTGCGTCCGACCGACCCCATCCCGGTCGTGCTCGAGTCCAAGAAGGAGGGGCCGGTGGTGCGCCGGCTCGAGGCTGCGCGGTGGTCGCTCGTGCCGTCGTTCTCGAAAGAGCTGAAGCTCAAGTACCCCACCTTCAACGCCCGGTCCGAGGGGCTCGCCACGAGTTCGGCGTACCGCGCCTCACTCGCGGGCAAGCGTGCGATCATCCCGGCCGACGGGTACTACGAATGGCACACGGTCGGCAAGCAGAAGACGCCGTACTTCATTCATCGGGGCGACGGGCCGATCGCGTTCGCCGGGCTCTACTCGTGGTGGCGCGACAAGTCGAAGGCCGACGACGACCCTGATCGCTGGGTGCTCACCGCGACGATCATCACGACCGACGCCACCGGTGAACTCGCCGACATCCACGACCGCATCCCGGTCATGCTGCCACCCGAGTTCTGGTCGGTCTGGCTCGATCCCGACGCCACGGGCGACCAGTCGCTCGTCGACCAGGCGGTGGCCGCGTCGCGGCCCATGGTGCCGTCGCTCGCGTTCCACGAGGTCGGCCCCGTCACCGACAACGGGCCCGAACTCATCGAGCCCGTGCAACGCTGACCTGCACGCGGGCGTCGCTGCGACATCCGGCGCTCGACCACACGACGCCGCAAACGCAAGAAGGCCGGATCACATGGATCCGGCCTTCTGCACACAAGCGTGCGCGAGGGGGGACTTGAACCCCCACGCCCGTTAGGGCACTAGCACCTCAAGCTAGCGCGTCTGCCATTTCCGCCACCCGCGCTCGTGTCGGGCTCTTCCGATTGCTCGGTGGCCCGAAAGAAGACATTAGCACGGATTCCGAGGCGCTTCCGCCACGGTGGCCATCGTCGGATGCCCCGGCTAGCGTGAAGGGCATGTCGCTGCCTTCGAACGCCGAGAACCCGACTCCAGAGCTCGACGCGACGGCGATCATCGCACGGGATCTCATCCGGTTCGACACCACGAACTACGGCGGCGGGCGGGCGAAGGGCGAGCGCGAGTCCGCCGAGTACGTCGAGGCACATCTGACCGCACTCGGCCTCGCACCGCAGCTCTTCGAGGCCGCGCCGCGCCGCACGAGCGTCGTCGCACGGGTGGCAGGCCGCAATCCGCGCAAGCCCGGGCTCGTCGTGCACGGCCACCTCGACGTCGTGCCGGCCGACCCGCGCAACTGGAGCGTCGACCCCTTCGCGGGCGAGATCCGCGATGGAATGCTGTGGGGTCGCGGCGCCGTCGACATGAAGGACATGGACGCGATGATGCTCGCCGCGCTCGGCGACATCCTCGGCAGCGGCCGACAACCCGAACGCGACCTCGTGGTGGCGTTCTTCGCCGACGAAGAGGCCGGTGGGGGAGTCGGCGCGGGCTGGCTCGTCGACCATCATCCCGAGCTGTTCGCGGGCGCGACCGAGGCCATCAGCGAGGTCGGCGGGTACTCCATCACGGTCGGGGGCAAGCGGGCCTACCTACTGCAGACCGGCGAGAAGTCGCTGCTCTGGGTGCGGCTCGTCGCTCGCGGCACCGCCGCGCACGGGTCTCGTCTCGTCGGCGACAACGCCATCACCAAGCTCGCCGAGGCGGTCGCGACGCTCGGGCGCACCGAATGGCCGCTGCGGCTCACCGGAACCACCCGTGAACTCCTCGGCAAGATCGCCGAGGTGCTCGGCGTCGACCCCGAGCAGGTCTCGCCCGACGAGCTGGCCCTCGCGACCGGCTCGGCGTCGGGGTTCATCACGGCGACCCTGCGCACCACCACCAACCCCACGGTGCTCGAGGCCGGCTACAAGCACAACGTCATCCCAGATCACGCCGAGGCACTCGTCGACATCCGCACTCTCCCCGGCGAAGAAGAGGCGGTGCTCGCCGAGGTGCAGGCGCTCATCGGCGACGACGTCGAGATCGAGATCGTGCACCGCGACGTCGGGCTCGAGGCGCCGACATCCGGCACTCTCGTCGACGCGGTCACCCACGCGCTCGGCGTGCACGATCCAGGAGCCCCGGTGTTCCCTTACCTGCTCTCGGGCGGCACCGACAACAAGTCGCTCAGCCGGCTCGGCATCGAGGGGTACGGCTTCGCTCCGCTGAAGCTGCCAGAAGGCTTGGACTTCCCGGCGATGTTCCACGGGGTTGACGAGCGAGTGCCGCTCGACGCACTAGTCTTCGGTAGGCATGTCCTACGCGACCTGCTGCTCGAATACTGACCAGTTCAGTCCTCTGACCAGTGCAGTCCTCCGGTCTCCGCGGGGGCGGAAGGCGGATGCCCCAACGTGATCGAAGCGCTCATCCTCGGCTTTGTGCAGGGCCTCACCGAATTCCTCCCGATCTCGTCGAGCGCGCACCTGCGCATCCTCGGCGAGTTCCTGCCGGGGGCGCAGGATCCGGGTGCCGCGTTCACCGCGATCACGCAGCTCGGTACCGAGACGGCGGTCGTGGTGTTCTTCTGGCGCGACATCGTGCGCATCATCTCGCACTGGTTCGGCTCGTTCACGGGCCGCGTGCCGCGCCATGACCCCGACGCGCGCATGGGATGGCTCATCATCATCGGCTCGATCCCGATCGTCGTGCTCGGCCTGTTCTTCCAGGACGAGATCGAGACCGTGCTGCGTTCGCTCTGGATCACCGCCACGATGCTCGTCGTGTTCGGCATCATCCTCGGACTCGCCGACTGGGCCGGCGCGAAGCGGCGCAAGCTCGACCAGATCACCGTGCCGCACGGCATCTACTTCGGACTCGCACAGTCGCTCTCGCTCATCCCGGGCGTCTCACGCTCTGGCGGCACGATCACCATGGGCCTGCTGCTCGGCTACGAGCGCGCGGCCGCCGCGCGCTACGCGTTCCTGCTCGCGATCCCGGCGGTGTTCGGCAGCGGGCTGTTCCAGCTGTTCAAGAGCTTCGGCGAGCCGGCGGTCTACGGCCCCATCGAGACGGCGGCGGCCACGATCGTCGCGTTCGTCGTCGCGATCCTCGTGATCGCGTTCTTCATGAACTACATCTCGAAGCACAGCTTCCTGCCCTTCGTGATCTACCGCATCCTGCTCGGCGGGGTCATCTTCGTGCTCCTCGGCACTGGGACGATCCAGGCGATCTGAGCCGCTCGGCCGCGCCGTCGGCAGGGCCCGGCGTGCATCGACGAGTCGTCGAGTCGCGATTCAGGCCCGAGCGAGTGTCAGCCCGCGGGACGGTTGCCGTCGCCACGCCCGTCGGCGCGACCCTCGGGCCCGTCACCGCGGCGGCGCAGGTAGCGCTCGAACTCCTGGGCGATCGCCTCGCCGCTCGCTTCGGGCGCATCGACCGCGTCGCGCGCCTGCTCGAGCTGGGTGATGTAGCCCGCCATGTCCTCATCGTCGGCCGCGAGGGCGTCGACGCCCGCCTCCCAGGCCTTGGCCTCGGTCTCGAGCGTGCCGCGAGGGATCGACAGGCCCGTGAGCTCCTCGACCTTGCCGAGCAGGGCGAGCACCGCCTTGGGCGAGGGCGCGTTGTGCACGTAGTGCGGCACCGAGGCCCAGAGCGACACGGTGGGGATTCCGGCGCGCTCGGCCTGGTCGGCGATGACGCTGAGAATGCCGACGGGCCCCTCATAGGTCGACCGCTCGACGCCGAGTGCGCTGCGCACCTCGGGGTTCTCGCTCGACGCGAACACCGTGAGCGGTCGCGTGTGCGGGGCGTCGGCGAGCATCGCGCCGAGGAGCACGACGCCGTCGATGTCGGCCGTGAGGGCGGCGTCGATGAGTTCGGCGGCGAATCCCTTCCAGCTGCGGGCTGGTTCGGCGCCGATGAGCACGTGCAGTCCGGATGCCCCGGGGCCGGTCACCGGGTCGTCGAGGTCGCCACGCCGACCAGGGCCGAGGATCGCGGCGCCGGGCCATTCGAGGCGCCGCGCGCCGTCGTCGCCCACCGACACCGTCGGCCGCGTGAACTGGTAGTCGAAGTAGAGCTCGGGGTCGACGGCGGCGATCTCGACGAGCGCGAGCCGTTCGGCGAGGAGCTTCGCCGCCCCGGTCGCCGCCTCGCCGGCGTCGTTCCAACCCTCGAAGGCGACGACGAGCAGTCTTCGACCCTCGAAACCGGCCGGCTGATTCACGCTTGGAGCCCCGCTTCCCGCCCCGGGTTCCCGGGGTCCTCTCCACAATAGGCCGTGCCCGTAGACTTGGGCGTTGTGACCACACGCCTGCCTGCTGCCGTTCTCTGGGACATGGACGGCACCCTCGTCGACACCGAACGCTACTGGATGGCTGCCGAAGAGGAGCTCGTCGAGGCGTTCGACGGCACCTGGACCCACGACGACGCGCTCGCACTCGTGGGCAGCGGCCTCTGGGAGGCCGCCGCCGTGTTCCAGTCGAAGGGCGTCGACCTCGACGCCGACGCCATCGTCGCGCGTCTCACCGCACGGGTCCGCGAGCAGCTGAACGAGCACGGGGTGCCGTGGCGACCCGGGGCTCGCGAGCTGCTCGAGGCGCTTCGCGAGGCATCCGTGCCCACCGCGCTCGTGACCATGTCGATCCGGTCGATGGCCGACGACATCATCGCGGCGATCCCGTTCGCGGCGTTCGACGTGGTCGTCACAGGCGACGCCGTCGAGCACGCGAAGCCGCATCCGCAGCCGTACCTGCTCGCCGCCGAGCAGCTCGGCGTCGAGATCGCCGCCTGCGTCGCGATCGAGGACTCGCCGGCAGGTCTCACGTCGGCCCACTCCGCCGGGGCGATCGCCGTCGGAGTGCCGAACATCCTCTCGCTCGACGACACCCCGTCGACGGCGCTCTGGCCGACGCTCGTCGGCGTGACCGTTGCCGACCTCGCGGCGCTCGTCGGGCCGAACGGATCGGCCTCATGAGCGCGAGCCGGGGTGAGCAGAGCGGCCCGTTCCGTGTCGGCGATCGCGTGCAGCTCACCGGGCCGAAGGGACGCCTGCACACGATCACACTGCAGCCGGGTGCCTACTTCCACTCGCACAAGGGACTGCTCGCGCACGACGACCTGATCGGCCGGCCCGACGGTTCGGTCGTCGCGAACCAGGCGGGCATCGAGTACCTCGCGCTGCGCCCGCTGCTCACCGACTTCGTCATGTCGATGCCGCGCGGCGCGGCGATCGTCTATCCGAAGGACGCCGCGCAGATCCTCGCGCAGGCCGACATCTTCCCGGGTGCCACCGTCGTCGAGGCGGGCGTCGGCTCGGGCGCGCTCTCGCTCTGGCTGCTGCGCGCGATCGGGCCACATGGCCGACTGCACTCGTTCGAGCGGCGCGAGGAGTTCGCCGACGTCGCCCGCGGCAACGTGGCGACCTTCCACGGCGCCGACCCCGAGAACTGGTCGATCACCATCGGCGATCTCGCCGAGGTGCTGCCCGAGACCGTGGGCGAGGCATCCGTCGACCGCGTCGTGCTCGACATGCTCGCGCCGTGGGAATGCATCGACGCCGTTTCCGACGCGCTCAAGCCCGGAGGCGTCCTCCTCTGCTACATCGCCACCGCCACGCAGCTGTCGCGCGTCGCCGAGGCGATCCGCGCGACGGGGGAGTACACCGAGCCGCAGTCGTCCGAGACGATGGTGCGCGGATGGCACGTGCAGGGCCTCGCCGTTCGGCCCGACCATCGCATGATCGCGCACACCGGCTTCCTCATCACCGCACGCCGCCTCGCACCCGAGACGGTGCTGCCCGAGCTCAAGCGGCGCCCCGGAAAGACGGCCTACAGCGACGACGACGTCGAGGCGTGGACGCCCGGCGCGCTCGGCGAGCGACAGGTGAGCGCCAAGAGCCTGCGCAAGCGGGTCCGAGCAGCGGATGCCGCTGCAGAGCGGTCCCGTTCCACAGCCGAGGCCCCCGAGCCCGAACCGACCGGCGAGGCCGGGTAGGCTACGTACGCCCCTCCGCGACCCATCGAAGAATCGAGGATCAGTGCGCTCGTCTCTCGCGCTCATCGCCACCGCCGGCGCCGTCGTCATCGCCCTCACCGGCTGCACCGCCCCGGCACCCGCCCCCGAGTCTTCACCGGGCGACTCGTCCGACGCCGTGGTCGTCTCGGGCGACTTCGGCGAGGCGCCCCGCGTCGAGTTCCCGACTCCGCTCTCTCCATCAGAGACGCAGTGCACCGAGATCATCGCGGGTGAAGGCGACGTGCTCGAAGAAGGGCAGATGTCGCTCATCGGGCTGGCCGTCTACAACGGTGCAAGCGGCGAAGAACTCCAGGTGACCGGCTTCGGCGACGACGAGCCGGTGCCCGTCACGGTGTCGACCTCGACCCTTCCCGGCCTGATGAAGGGCCTCACCTGCGCCCGCGAGGGTTCGCGCGTCGCTGTCGTCGTCCCCGAGGCAGACGGCTTCGGTCCCGACGGCAACCCGTCGCTCGGCGTCCAGCCGGGCGACAGCCTGGTGTTCGTGATCGATGTCGAGCGCGCGTTCCCCAGCCGGGCGACCGGTTCGGTGCGATTGACGCGCGACGGGTTCCCCGCGGTCGTGCTCGCGCCCGACGGCCGCCCCGGCATCACGGTTCCGAAAGCCGACCCGTTCGAGAACACCGAGGTCGAGGTGCTGAAGGCGGGCCCCGGCCCCGTCGTCGAGTCCGGCGACCAGGTCGTCGTGCAGTACACCGGGGTCACCTGGGCCGACAACGAGGTCTTCGACTCGACGTGGGCGAACGGCAGCCCCACCATCGTCACCGTCGCCGACGGAGAGGGATCGCAGGTCATCCCCGGTTTCGCGCAGGCGGTCATCGGGCAGCAGGTCGGCTCGCAGGTCGGCGTCGTCATCCCCCCGGTCGACGGATACGGCGATCAGGCGAGCGGCAGCATTCCGGCGAACTCGACGCTCTTCTTTGTCATCGATATCCTCGGCGTGATCTGACCCGCGATGCCGGCCGAGGGCGGTCCGCAGCCCAGTAAGATCGCTCCTGTGCCCGGACCAGAACGCAGGAGCGAGCCGGCGATCCCGGCCGAAGACCGGTTGTTCAGCCTCGTGCTCGCGTTGCTCGCAACCGAGGCCGGGCTGCTGAAGTCCGAGATCCTCTCGACCGTTCGCGGCTACGCCGAGCGATTCGACCGGTCTGGGTCGAACGTCAACCTCGACCGGCAGTTCGAGCGCGACAAAGACCAGATCCGCGAGCTCGGCATTCCGCTCGAGACGGTCGAATCGCCCGACCGACCCGGCGACAACCAGTCGTTGCGCTATCGAATCCCCAAGGGCCAATACGACCTGCCAGATGAGGTGCGGTTCACGCCCGACGAGCTCACGCTGCTCGGCCTCGCCGCCGAGGTGTGGCGTGAGGCGTCGCTCTCCGAAGACTCGCAGCGAGCTCTGACGAAGCTGCGGGCGCTCGGCATCGAGCCGCGCGAACCGGTCATCGGCTACGCGCCGCGCCTTCGGGTGCGCGACGCCGCGTTCGAGCCGCTCCGCCAAGCGCTCGACCGTCGCCAATCCGTGCGATTCGACTACTTCAAGCCCGGCGAGCGGGCTCCACGCGAGCGCAGGGTGAACCCCCTCGCGGTCGTGATGCACGAGGGTCGCTGGCACCTGCACGCGCACGACCTCGCCGTCGATGCACCGCGCACGTTCCTCCTGTCCCGTATCGTCGGCGACGTGACCCCGATCGCGGGCTCGACCTTCGACGCACCGCCGGCGGGCATCCAAGACCGCGTGATCGCCGATCTCGCCGAACTGCGGTTGCGAAATGCCGCCGACCTCGCGGTCACCGCCGGCAGCGATGCCGAGGTGCGCCTCGGCAGGCGGGCCGTCGAACGTGACGAAGACGCTGGGGTCATCCGGCTTCACTACACCGATGCTGCGGTGTTCGCCGACGAACTGGCTGCCTACGGGCCCGAGGTGCGCGTGCTCTCGCCCGAGACGCTGCGCGTGGCCGTGCGCGAGCGCCTGCACGTCGTAGCCGATGCCCACCGCGAGCCCGAGGCGAGCCGATGAACGCGAACCGGCGCGGGGCCCAGAAGCCACCCAAGGCAACACGCGCACAGAAGGCACCCGACAAGCTCGTCTTCCTGCTGGCGCTCGTTCCCTACCTGCTCGAGCGCCAGGTCGTCGATGTCGCCGAGGCGGCCGCCCACTTCGGCGTCTCCGACGACGCGATCCGCGATGCCGTGAAGCTGATCGCGACCTCGGGCCTGCCCGGCGCGACGGGCACCTACCAGCCGAACGACCTGTTCGACATCGATTGGGACTCGTTCGAAGACGACGACGTCATCGTGATCGTGCACCACGTCGCGATCGACGACGCACCGCGGCTCTCGGCCCGCGAGGCGGCGGCGCTCATCGCCGGACTCAAGTACCTGACGGCGCTGCCCGAGAACGCGAACAGCGCGTCGCTCGCCTCGCTCATGGCCAAGCTCACCGCCGGGGCCTCGGCGATCCCGACGCGCATCGGCGTCGCCGAGACCGAGGCCGACGAGTCGCTCGCACTCATCCGCGAGGCCGTCGCAGGGGGCCGCCAGCTGGAGTTCGACTACCGCAACGCCCTCGGCATCGCCGGCCGCCGGCGCGTCGACCCGATGCGGGTGCTCTCCCAAGACGCCGACTGGTACCTGCAGGGCTACTGCCACACGCGTGAAGACGTACGCAACTTCCGCGTCGACCGCATGAGCGCGCTGGTCGTCTCCGAGGTGCCGATCGACGAGCACCCCGACCGGGTCGTCCCCGAGACCCTCTTCCAGGGTTCCGACTCCGACCTCGACGTCGTCGTCGACGTCGCACCAGCGGCGCTGCCCCTGCTGGCCGACTACCTCGCCGACTCGACGGCCACCGAGGTCGACGGGCACCTGCGGGTCACGCTGCGCCTCGCGCACGTGCACGGCCTGAAGCGGCTCGTGGCCGGACTTCCCGGCCTCGCCACCGTCGTCTCGCCCCCCGAGGCGCGCGCCGCAGTCGCCGGCTGGGCCGAAGCGGGGCTTGCGGGGTACGCTGACGCCGGGTCATCCGTTCGCGATCGTGAACGCACTGACCCCGGCGACAGGTAGACTGTCGTCACCATCCACCGAGAAACGGACGAATTCCTATGTGGCAAGGCTTCACCGGTTGGCACGCGCTGATCATTCTCGTGGTCATCCTGCTGCTCTTCGGCGCTCCCAAGCTCCCGGCCCTCGCCCGCAGCCTCGGGCAGTCGATGAAGATCCTGAAGAGCGAGGTTCGACCCGAAGGCAAGGCCGACGGCGACGCCGCGACGACAGACCCCGCGGCCAAGCCCGAAGAGCCCGACTCCAGCAAGACCTCCTGACCCCGATGACCGCGGTGAAGGATCGCGGAAAGAACCGCGAGAAGCGGATGTCGCTCGGTGCGCATCTGATCGAGTTGCGCAAGCGTCTCTTCATCTCTGCGATCGCGATCGTTCTGGGCATGGTCGCCGGGTGGGTGCTCACCGACCTCTTCGTGTGGGACGCCATCCAGGAGCCGGTGGTTCGCGTCGCCGAGGCGCAGGGCACCGACACCGCGATCGTGTTCCCCACCATCTCGAGCGCGTTCGACCTGCGACTACAGATCGCGTTCACGCTCGGACTTGTGATCTCGGCCCCCGTCTGGCTCTACCAGATCTTCGCGTTCCTCGTGCCCGGACTGAGCACCCGCGAGCGCAAGTTCACGTTCGCCTTCTTCGCGACGGCGATCCCGCTGTTCTTCGCGGGCTGCGCGGCGGGGTGGTTCGTGCTCCCGAACATCGTGAAGCTCATGACGAGCTTCGTGCCGGGCGATGCCCTTTCGCTGCTCACCGCGAAGGAGTACATCGACTTCGTGCTGAAACTCGTGGTCGCGATCGGCATCGCGTTCGTCGTGCCCGTGTTCATCGTGCTGCTGAACTTCGCCGGCGTCATCAGTGCGGCGGCGATCATCAAGTCGTGGCGGGTCGCGATCCTCGTGATCGTCCTGTTCACGGCCATCGCGACGCCCTCGGCCGATGTCATCTCGATGTTCATGCTCGCGATCCCCATGATCGCGCTGTACTTCGCCGCGTGGTTCATCGCGAGCCTGCACGACAAACGCGTCGAACGGCGGAATCGCGAGGAGTTCGGCGCCGCTGTCTAGGCTGGAGGGGTGATGAGCCTCTCCCCGGCCGAGCGCTATGCCCGTTCTCGACAGCAGCGCAGGCAGCCTCGGCTCGCCGAATTCGCCGCCGGGCTGAAGTTCGACCTCGATCCGTTCCAGCGGGCATCGTGCGCGGCGCTCGACGAGGGCCGCAGCGTGCTCGTCGCTGCGCCGACCGGTGCGGGCAAGACGGTGGTCGCCGAGTTCGCGGTGTTCCTCGCCATGCAGGAGCCGGGGGCCAAGGTGTTCTACACCACGCCGATCAAGGCGCTCTCGAACCAGAAGTTCCAGGAGTTCGCCGACGTCTGGGGGGCTGATTCGGTCGGCCTGCTCACGGGCGACACGAACATCAACTCGGGTGCTCGCATCGTCGTGATGACGACCGAGGTGCTGCGCAACATGCTCTACGCCGACTCGCCGTTGCTCGACCGGCTCGCGTACGTGGTCATGGACGAGGTGCACTACCTCGCCGACCGGTTCCGCGGTGCGGTGTGGGAGGAGGTGATCATCCACCTGCCCGAGGAGGTCCGGCTCGTGTCGCTCAGCGCGACCGTCTCGAACGCCGAGGAGTTCGGAGACTGGCTGCAGGCCGTTCGCGGCGACACCGATGTGATCGTCTCCGAAGAACGCCCCGTGCCGCTCGAACAGCACGTGCTGGTCAAGGCGAAGATGCTCGACCTCTTCGACTCGTCGGGTCACGCGGCGACCAACCGGGTGAACCCCGAACTCAAGCAGCTCGCCCGCGTCGGCGGGCGCTCGATCTCGAGTCGGTCGAGCAGGGGGCGGCGCGGTGGCGACCGGGGCCGCTTCCATCAGGGCGGGCAGGGGCAGGGGCGCCTCGATCGCCCCGAGGTGGTCGCGCTCCTGCACGGCAAGAACCTGCTGCCGGCGATCGTGTTCATCTTCTCCCGTGCGGGGTGCGACCAGGCCGTGCGCCAGGTGCTGCGTTCCGGCATCCGGCTCACCGAATCGCACGAACGCACCGAAATCCGCGCCATCGTCGAAGAGCGCGCACGGATGCTGCGTGACGAGGATCTCGCGGTGCTGGGCTACTGGGATTGGCTCGAGGGACTCGAGCGCGGCGTCGCGGCGCACCACGCGGGCATGCTGCCGGCGTTCAAGGAGATCGTCGAGGAGCTCTTCCAGCGGAAGCTGCTGAAGGTCGTGTTCGCGACCGAGACGCTCGCGCTCGGCGTGAACATGCCCGCCCGCTCGGTGGTCCTCGAGAAGCTCGAGAAGTTCAACGGCGAGGCGCGCGTGCCGATCACGCCGGGGGAGTACACCCAGCTCACCGGCCGCGCCGGCCGCCGTGGCATCGATGTCGAGGGGCACTCGGTGATCCAGTGGGTCGACGGGCTCGACCCCGAGTCGGTCGCCGCCCTCGCATCGCGGCGCAGCTATCCGCTGAACTCGAGCTTCCGTCCGACGTACAACATGGCGGTCAACCTCATCGACCAGTTCGGTCGCGATCGCACCCGTCAGATCCTCGAGTTGTCGTTCGCGCAGTTCCAGGCCGACCGTGCCGTGGTCGACCTCGCCAGAACCCTGCGCAAGCAGGAGGAGTCGATGGCCGGGTACGCGCAGGCGATGACCTGCCACCTGGGCGACTTCGCCGAGTACGCGGCACTGCGGCGAAGCATCTCGTCGATCGAGCGCCAGTCCTCGAAGGGCAACTCGACGCACGCGCAGCGCGAGCGCATGCAGCGCGAGCTGACGGCGGCGCGCAAGGCGATGCGCGCGCATCCGTGCCACGGCTGCGCCGAACGCGAGCAGCACGCGCGATGGGCCGAGCGGTGGTGGCGCCTGAAGCAGGAGCACGACCAGCTCTCCCGCCAGATCCACACCCGCACCGGCCAGGTCGCGAAGCGATTCGACCGGGTCGGCGAGGTGCTCGAGACCCTGGGCTACCTCGAACGCGACGTGCAGGGCTCGCTCGTGTCGGCCTCGGCCGGTCGCATCCTGAAGCGCATCTACGGTGAGCGCGACCTGCTCGTGGCCGAATGCCTCAGGCGCGGGCTCTGGGACGGGCTCGACACCGCCGGCATCGCGGCGATGGCGGCGGCGCTCGTCTTCGAACCGCGACGCGACGATCGTGGGGTCGACTACCGGGTGCCTCGCGGCGGGTTCCGGGAGGCCTTCGACCGTACCCTCGACACGTGGAGCGTGCTCGACGACCTCGAACGTGAGCACCGGCTGCCGGGCAGCGACCAGCCGTCGCCGGCGCTCTCGTCGGCCATGCACGCGTGGGCACGGGGTGCCGGCCTCGGCTCCGTGCTCGATGACACCGACTTGGCCGCGGGCGACTTCGTGCGCCTCACGAAGCAGGTGGTCGACCTGCTCGACCAGATCTCGATCGTGGCCGACGCCGAGCTGGGCGCCACCGCGCGGGCGGCGATCGATGATGTGCGGCGCGGCGTCGTCGCCTACGGCACGGTCGCCTGACGCGACATGGGCGGGGCGCCGGCGCGCGGCGACAGCCACGCGCTCGACGTCACCTAGGCTGATCTGGTGCCCGAGAATGATCCGCGTCCGCTGATGCCGCTGTGGGCCGCGGTCGTCGTCGCGATCGCCGGCGGGCTCGTCTACGATCTCGGCTTTCCCGGCGCGAGCATCTGGCCGCTCGCGTTCGCCGGCATCGCGCTCGCACTTCTGAGCCTGATCGGCCGCAGATCATGGGCGGCGGCGCTCGTCGGGTTCGCGTTCGGACTCGCGTTCTACCTTCAGCAGGTCTCGTGGACCGCGCTCTACCTGGGGCCGATCCCGTGGCTCGCGCTCTCGATCCTCGAGTCGTCGTTCGTCGCCGGCGGCGCCGTGCTGATCGCGCTCGCCTACCGTTGGGTGCCCCGCGCGACGTCGTCACAGTGGGTTCGCCTCGTCGGCCTGCCGCTGCTCATCGCCGGTCTCTGGATCGTGCGCGAGGCCGCGACCGGGTCGATCCCGTACGGCGGGTTCCCGTGGGGGAGGGCTGCGCTCAGCCAGTCCGAGAGCCCCTTCGCCGAGGTGGTGTCGTGGGCCGGATCGACGGGGCTCGGGTTCATCATGGTCGCGATCGTCGCGGGTGCGATCGAGTGGGTTCGAGCAAGCGGATGGCGCGACCTGCGCACCGCGATTCCGGTCGTGTCGCTCGCACTCGTCGCCGCGATCCTGCCGGCCTGGTCGACGACGCCCACGGGCGAGCTTCAGGTGGCGAGCGTGCAGGGCAACGGGCCATCCGGCTACTTCGATGTGCGTGAGCCGGGCGACGTGCTCGCCGCCCAGCTCGATGCGACCGAGCCGATCCTCGACGAGACCGGCATCGACGTGCTGCTCTGGCCCGAGGGCGGCTCCGACCTCGACCCCACGCGCAGCCCTGATGTGGCAGACATCTTCGACGACCTCAGCCGACAGCTCGATGCGCCGGTCGTGCTGAACACCGTGACCGTCGACGGGGACGAGTTCTTCAACACCTCGATGCTGTGGCGCGACGGCGAGGGTGCCGTCGACACCTACGACAAGCGCAATCCGGTGCCGTTCGGCGAGTACATACCCGACCGGGCATTCTGGGAGCCGCTGGCGCCCGACCTCATCGGGCTGATCCAGCGCGGGTACTCACCCGGAACGAACCCGCCGGTCTTCGATCTGGGCCAGGCGATCACCGGGCTGGCGATCTGCTTCGACGTGATCTACGACGAGCTCGTCTGGGAGGGCGCGCGCGACGGGGCCGAGCTCTACATGTTCCAGACGAACAACGCCGACTTCCGCGGCACCGACGAGAACGCGCAGCAGCTCGCGATCGCGAGGCTCCGGGCGATCGAGACAGGGCGCTCGGTCGTGAACATCTCGACCGTCGGCGCCAGTCAGGTGATCGACCCGTCGGGTCGCACCATCGACTCGCTGCCGATCGACGAACCGGGTGCGATGGTGACCGCCGTCGAGTTGCGCTCGGGGCTGACGCCGTCGGTCGTGCTCGGGGGAGCGGTGCCGCTCATCATCGTGATCGGTTCGCTCGTGATGCTCGTCGCCGCGGGAGTCATCGCTCGCGAGCGGTCGCGACGGCGGCGCGAAGGCCCCGGCGACGGGGCCGCCGAGCACCGAGGGCATGCCGAAGACTCGGCGTGAAGCCAGACCCTGTGGTCAGACCCTGATGTCAGGCGCCGATCTTCTGCTGGCCGCGACGGGCGCGCAGGTAGGTGAGGCGCTCTTCGAGCAACTCTTCGAGCTCGGCGCGCGTGCGACGCTCGAGCAGCATGTCCCAGTGGGTGCGCGCGACCTTCTCGCCTGAACGGTCGATCTCGACCGGCTTCGAGTCGACGAGCAGCACGGCGGAACCGCCGCAGTGACGGCACTCCCAGGTCTCGGGGAGCTCAGCCTCGGTCGAGAAGGTCATCACCGTCTCGCGGCTGCAGGTCTCACATCGATACGTGTTGTCGGCACGGTCGGCGAACACCACGCCGTCTTCGCTCTGCAGGCTCTGCGCGCCGATTCGCATGCCCCGAAGGCTCCGGTCCGCCATGGCGTACTCCTCTACTAGATCGTCTAACAGTGTCAACGATCAAGCTGGGCGTTCCCTTTCCGCCGCCTGATGTTTACCGGGGAATTCTCAGCTTCGAGCGAAGATGAGCGGCAGTGCGAGATCGACCCGGTCGGTCACGAGGCCGTCGACGCCGAGGTCGAGCAGCCTGGTCATGTCGGCGGGCTCGTTCACGGTCCACACGTGTACTTCGACGCCGATGCGATGCGCCGCATCGACGAATCGCGGGGTGACCAGCCGGAGGATGCCGGCACGCTCGGGCACCTGCAGGGCCCGTGCGCCGCGAAGCGCTCGGATCGCCGCCGACCGCGACCCGAGCGACGCGGCGAGCCTGAATCGCAGCACCCCCGCGCTGCCGACCGAGGTGACGACGTCGGGGAGCCGCGCTGCCACGCGGCGTCTGCGTTGGTCGGAGAAGCTCGTCACGAGCACCCGACCCGCCGCGCGCGTTCGGGTGATCGCGTCGACGACCGGCTCGACGGCGGCATCGTCTTTGACGTCGATGTTGAAGCGCGAGTCGGGAAACGCGTCGAGCGCCTCCTCGAGCGACGCGAATCCCTGTGCCTGCCCGAGGTCGATCCGCCGCAGTTCGGCCATCGTGAGCTGGCCGACGGCGACCTCACGACCCGCCACCCGGTCGAGCGACGGGTCGTGCGAGACCACCGCGACGCCGTCGTGACTCGCGTGCACGTCGGTCTCGAGATACAGGGCCCCGACCGCCATGGCTCTGGCGAACGCCAGGAGGGTGTTCTCAGGAGCGTCGATGGCGAGTCCGCGATGTGCGAGCGCGCGAGGCGCGCGCGGATCGAAGTACGCGGATGCCACGACGCGAGATCAGCCCTGTGGTGCCGGGTTCTCAGGCGCGACGCGGGGGGCGTTGGTGGGCGGTGTCGACGGCGCGGCGCCGGGCTGCTGCGGGGTGAACGCCTTGCCGATGCCCTTCAGCGCCTCGGTCAGCTCGCTCGGGATGACCCACAGCTTGTTGGCGTCGCCCTGCGCGAGCTGCGGCAGCATCTGGATGTACTGGTAGCCGAGCAGCTTGGGGTCGGGGTCGCCTTTGTGGATCGCGTCGAACACCGTGAGGATCGCCTCGGCCTCGCCTTGCGCGCGAAGCACCGCCGCCTTGGCATCACCTTCGGCCTGGAGGATGGCCGCCTGACGTGCGCCCTCGGCAGTGAGGATCTGCGACTGCTTCGTACCCTCGGCCGTGAGGATGAGCGCGCGACGGTCACGCTCGGCGCGCATCTGCTTCTCCATCGAGTCCTGGATGGAGTGGGGCGGGTCGATAGCCTTGAGCTCGACGCGCGAGACGCGGATGCCCCACTTGCCGGTCGCCTCGTCGAGCACGACGCGCAACTGCCCGTTGATGTTGTCGCGCGAGGTGAGGGCCTCTTCGAGGTTGAGCCCGCCGACCACGTTGCGCAGTGTCGTCGTCGTGAGTTGCTCGACCGCACCCAGGTAGTTCGCGATCTCGTATGTGGCCGCGCGAGCATCCGTCACCTGGAAGTAGACGACCGTGTCGATGGAGACGACGAGGTTGTCTTCGGTGATCACCGGCTGTGGTGGGAACGAGACGACCGTCTCGCGCATGTCGACGAGTGGGCGGAGGCGGTCTATGAACGGCACGAGGATGTTCAGGCCTGGCATGAGGGTCTTGTGGTAACGCCCCAGCCGCTCCACCACCCCTGAATACGCCTGCGGAATGATGCGCACCGACCGAGCGATGACGACGATGACGAAGATGACGATCGCGACGACGACGATCGTCGTGATGATGCCCGTGATGTCCATTACTGGGGGGTGTTCCTTTCTACGGGCACGACGACTGCCGTCGCGCCGTCGATGCCGGTGACGAGCACGCGCTCGCCCACGGCGACGTCGGCCTGTTCGGTGATGGGGGAGAGCCGGGCCGTCCAGACGTCCCCGTTCTGCAGGCGAACCTGGCCGCCGGCCGCGTTCACGGTGCGCACGACCGTGCCGTCGGCGCCGATGAGCGCATCGACGTTGCTGCGCGCGGGGTCGCCGCCGCGACGCAGCATGCGCAGCAGCGGTGGGCGAAGGGCCAGGATGAGCGCGACCGAGACGACCGCGGCGATGATGAACTGGGCCCACCACGGAATGCCGAAGAGGCCCGAGAGCAGCCCGGCGACGCTGCCGAGCGCGAGCATCAGGAAGGTCATCTCGAGCGTGAACACCTCGATCGTCGCGAACGCGAGGATCAGCACGAGCCACACGATCCACGCGTACTGGGTCAGCACATCCAAATGAGTCTCCTTCGTACGCGGCCGCTGCTCCGAAACTATCAGTGCCGGGTGCGGTATGGGGGAGTTGATAGTCTCGGTTCGCGCCGTTCCGCCCATCGGCCGATCGGTCCGTCAACAGCTTCGAGGAGTCAAACGTGACCAACCCACTCGCCCCCGGTTCGCTCGCCGGCCGCGTCGCCGTCGTGACCGGCTCGTCGCGCGGCATCGGTGCCGACACGGCCCGCTACCTCGCCGCGGCCGGAGCATCCGTCGTCGTGAACTACCGCAGCAAGGCCCCTCGCGCCGACAAGGTCGTGGCCGAGATCGTCGCAGCGGGCGGCACGGCGATCGCCGTCGGCGCAGACCTCACCGACGCGGCATCCGTCGCCTCGCTGTTCGAGCGCGCCGCGACCGAGCTCGGAAAAGTCGACGTCCTCGTATTGAACGCCTCAGGCGGCATGGAGACCGGCATGGGCGACGACTACGCGATGCGGCTCAACCGCGACGCGCAGGTCAACGTCGTCGAGGGTGCGCTGCCGCACCTCGCCGAGGGCGCGCGCATCGTGTTCGTCACGAGCCACCAGGCGCACTTCATCCGCACCACGCCCACGATGCCCGAGTACGAGCCGGTCGCGCTCTCGAAGCGCGCCGGCGAAGACGCCCTGCGTGCGAAGCTGCCCGAGTTCGAGGCATCCGGCATCGACTTCGTGGTCGTCTCCGGCGACATGATCGAGGGAACGATCACCGCGACCCTGCTCGAGCGCGCCAACCCCGGCGCGATCGATGCCCGAAAGCAGGACGCCGGCCGCCTCTACAACGTCGCCGAATTCGCGGCCGAGGTCGCCGCGGCGGCGGTCGATCCCGTTCCGGCCGACCACACGCGCTACGTGGGCGACGTGTCGGGCTTCGCACCCGATTCGCTTTCCTGACGTGCGGCGCACGGAACGAGGCCGGCCGGAGCAGATGCTCCGGCCGACCTCGTTCTTCGTCTCGGTGATCAGGCAGCGGCAGTGACCCCGCGGCCGAACGTGAACGCGCGCACGATCTGCACGATGCCGAGCACGATGAGCGCGATGCCCGCGATCGTGAAGAGCACCACGGCTCCCCACAGCGGCGAGAACAGCAGCACGATCCCGGCGACGATGCTCAGCAGGCCGAAGAAGATCGCCCAACCCTTCGACGGCGCGTCGCCGAGGTGTGCGAGCGCGACGACGCCCTCGACGATCCAGAGCACGCCGATCAGCACGGCGATGAACACGGCGAGCACCGCGGTCGTCTGCGCGAGGTTCATGAAGGCGATGATCGCGCCGATGATGAACAGGATGCCGACGATGATGTCGAGCGCTCTCGCTCCACCGGAGATCCCGCGCGAGAAGATGCCCATGCCCAGGTAGGCGATGCCGGCGATGACGAGGTAGATCGCGAGGATCGCGGTGAGCACCGATGCAGAGCGCTCGGGCCAGAACGTGATCAGGATGCCGACGATGAGCGCAACGGCACCGCTGATGCCGAGCGTCGTGCGGATCGTGTTGATCGACGACTTCGAGAGTTCTGCGGCGTCGATGGAGAACGAGGCGAAGAGCCCGGTGGGCTGCGGCGAAGACATGACGGTGTCCTTTCTGACGGCGAGACCGTGCGGGGTCAGGCTACGACCGAACGCCTCCTGAGGATCGGATGCACCCCGCGCGTCGCTACATCGGTCCTGGCGCTTCGCCGGTATACATCGCGAACGTCGCGGCCGCCGCTGCGCGCGCGGTCTCGAGGTCGACCCCGTCGGCGGCCTGCGCCTCGGCCCACGCATCGGCCGAGCCGCGCATGAACGCGCGCCCCTCGTCGCTGAGGCTCCAGGCTGCGGGGTCATCGGGTCGCGCGTCGGGGTCGGTGAGGTGCAGCGAGAGGCCGAGCAGCCCCTGGTCCCATCCGATACCGGTGCCGGCCGGCCCGAACTGCTGCCAGATCTCGTCGGGCACGACCGAGGCCGGCGCGACATGCTCGAGCTCGATCCGCGTGCGCTCGGCGCCGACGGACTCGAGATGGACGGTCACCCACGTCTCGCCGCCGCCACCGAACTCCCAGGTGATGCCGAAGTGCGCGCGACCCTCGTGGGGTGGTTCGCACGACTGCACCGTGCCGCCGGCGTTGCCCTCGAGTTGGTACTGACCGCCGAGCCGCAGGTCACCGCTGATCGGCAGGAACCAGCGGGCGATGCGCTCGGCCGAAGTCAGCGCGTCCCACACGTCGTCGATCGGCGACGGATAGGTCTGCACGAGTGTCTGAACGCGTGCGGGCGTTCCGTCGACGTCATCGGTGCGGACGGCGCGCTCGACGGCGTCGAGTTGTGCGGCGATGTCAACCATGTCAGTTCTCCTCGTTGTCGGGATGGTGTACTTCGGTGGGATCGTGCTGTTCCTGGTCGGTTGACGGTTGCTCAGCGGCATCGGATGGGTCGGCCAGGGGTTCGTCGGTCACCGGGTCGGCCCCGGAATCGGCAGCGAGCCGCCGTTGCCGGCGACCCCGAGCGAGTTCAGTGCCGAGTGCGTCGAGTCGCGGCATCCAGAATCGACGGAACGCGTCGAACCACTCGTCGGCCGCCGCCAGCGGCGCCGGATCGATCGCGTAGACGCGCCTCGTGCCCTCTGGATGCACCGTGGCGAAGCCGGCCTCGCGCAATACGCGCAGGTGCTGCGATACGGCAGGCTGCGAGATGCCGAACTCGGCCTGGATCACGCGGCCGAGTTCGCCCGCCGACGATTCGCCGTCGGCGAGCAGCTCGAGGATGCGTCGCCGCACGGGGTCGCCGAGGATGTCGAGCGCGTGCATGTGTTGATGATTGCATCACCGCTTATATAAGTCAAGAGTGAATCATATTCGGATGTCGCTGCGATGGCCCGGGGGAGCGGGCGGGCCCTGCGGCAGGCCCCTCGAAACTGGTTAGATCGATGACTGTGGTCACGACATCAATCACGCTGTCGTCGGTGCACGTCGCCGACCGTCACGAACTGATCCGCGTACAGGGTGCGCGCGAGAACAACCTCAAGGACATCAGCCTCGAGATTCCGAAGCGACGGCTCACGGTGTTCACCGGCGTCTCGGGCTCGGGCAAGAGCTCGCTCGTCTTCGACACGATCGCCGCCGAATCGCAGCGCATGATCAACGAGACGTACAGCACGTTCGTGCAGGGCTTCATGCCGTCGCTCGCGCGGCCCGATGTCGACCTGCTCGAGGGGCTCACGACGGCGATCATCGTCGACCAGGAACGCATGGGGGCGAATTCGCGCTCAACCCTCGGCACCGCGACCGACACGCACGCGATGCTGCGCATCGTCTTCAGCCGGCTCGGACAGCCGCACATCGGTTCACCGAACGCCTTCTCGTTCAACGTGCCGTCGGTGCGGGGGAGCGGTGCCATCACCGTCGAGCGCGGCGCACGCGAGCGCGAGAAGCTCGAGCGCACGTTCACGGTGCTCGGCGGCATGTGCCCGCGATGCGAGGGCATGGGCACGGTGTCCGACTTCGAACTCGCGCAACTGTACGACGACAGCAAGTCGCTCGTCGAGGGCGCGCTCACCATCCCCGGGTACTCCGCCGACGGTTGGATGGTGCGGATCTTCAGCGAGTCGGGCTTCCTCGAGCCGAACAAGCCGATCCGCGATTACACCGAGACCGAACTGCACGACTTCCTGTACAAGGAGCAGACCAAGGTCAAGCTTCAAGGGATCAACATGACCTATGAAGGCCTGATCCCGAAGATCCAGAAATCGTTCCTCTCGAAGGACCGCGAGGCGATGCAGCCGCACATCCGGGCGTTCGTCGACCGGGCGGTGGCGTTCACCGAGTGCCCCGACTGCGACGGCACCCGGCTCGCCGCACCGGCTCGGTCGTCGCGGATCGGCGGGATCAACATCGCCGACGCGTGCGCGATGCAGATCAGCGACCTCGCCGAATGGGTGCGCGCGCTCGACGAGCCGTCAGTGGCGCCGCTGCTGCTCACACTGCAGCAGACGCTCGACTCATTCGTCGAGATCGGACTGGGCTACCTCTCACTCGATCGGCCCTCGGGCACGCTGTCGGGCGGTGAGGCGCAACGTACCAAGATGATCCGCCACCTCGGCTCCTCGCTCACCGATGTCACCTACGTCTTCGACGAGCCGACCATCGGACTGCACCCCCACGACATCCGGCGCATGAACGACCTGCTGCTTCGACTGCGCGACAAGGGCAACACGGTGCTCGTCGTCGAACACAAGCCCGAGAGCATCGCGATCGCCGACCACGTCGTCGATCTCGGCCCAGGCGCCGGAACGGCCGGCGGCACTGTCTGCTTCGAGGGCACGATCGACGGGCTTCGGGCCAGTGGCACCCTCACCGGCCGACACCTCGACGATCGGGCATCGCTCAAGCGCGACGTGCGCACGCCCACCGGCGCGTTGCAGATCCGCGGCGCGACCGCGAACAACCTGCACGACGTCGACGTCGACATCCCGCTCGGCGCGCTCGTCGTCATCACCGGTGTCGCCGGCTCGGGCAAGAGTTCGCTCGTGCACGGCTCGATCCCCGCTGGGGCGGGCGTGGTGTCGATCGACCAGGGCGCGATCCGGGGCTCGCGACGCAGCAATCCGGCGACGTACACCGGGCTGCTCGAGCCGATCCGCAAGGCGTTCGCGAAAGCCAACGGAGTGAAGCCGGCACTCTTCAGTGCCAACTCCGAAGGCGCGTGCCCGACGTGCAACGGCGCGGGCATGATCTACACCGAACTGGGGTTCATGGACACGGTCGCAACGCCGTGCGAGGAGTGCGAGGGCAAGCGATTCCAGGCGTCGGTGCTCGAGTATCGCCTCGGCGACCGCAACATCGCCGAGGTCCTGGCCATGCCGGTCACCGAGGCCGAGGACTTCTTCGCCGCGGGCGAATCGAAGCTCCCTGCTGCGCACAAGATCCTGGCCCGGCTCGCCGACGTGGGGTTGGGGTACGTCAGCCTCGGCCAACCGCTCACGACGCTCTCGGGCGGTGAACGTCAGCGACTCAAGCTGGCCACGCACCTGGGGGAGTCGGGCGGGGTGTACGTGCTCGACGAACCCACCACCGGACTTCACCTCGCCGATGTCGAACAGCTGCTCGGCCTGCTCGACCGCCTCGTCGACTCGGGCAAGTCGGTCATCGTGATCGAGCACCACCAGGCGGTCATGGCGCACGCCGACTGGATCATCGATCTCGGCCCCGGCGCCGGGCACGACGGCGGCCGGGTCGTCTTCGAGGGCACCCCCGCCGAGCTCGTCGCAGCGCGATCCACGCTCACCGGCGAGCACCTCGCGGAGTACGTCGGCGGATGAACCAAGGGCCGCCGAGCCTCGCCATCCGGTGACGGGATCCGTCACCGTCTCATCCGCACAATAGCCGATAATGCACATTATGTCCGAATAACGAGGAGACAAAGGTCAGATTCTGCACTTTGTTGAAGCCGCGCCAATAACGTGATCCCTCGCCTCTTGACGATCGAAACCTCGCCCCGGCCTCGCGCCGCTCCGACGGTGGCCGCGCTCGATGCGGCCCGACGGGCGATTCAGCCGCGCCATCTCGCACGTCCCGGTCGGCTCTCGCTTGCCCGTTGGTCGATCGTTCAGCGACCGACCAACGGCGCGGCGATCCGGACATGACGCCGATCGGCCCGTGCGAGCCTCGCGTCAGCCGCGGGCCGGTGGGACCGTTGCCCGGGGCGAGCTCATTGGGGAACGAGACCACCTCGCCCCCGCCGGCCTGCGCGATCAGCTCGAGCGCGCCATCCAGCGCCTCGCGTGCTGCTCCCGACCGTCGGTGGTCGCGGTCGACGAAGAAGCATGTGATGCGCCACGGTGCCGGCTTGGTCTCGCCCGCGTCGTACTGCTTGCGGTGGTAGATGTTCGGCAGTTCGATCGGACTGCCGTACTCGCACCACGCGATCGCGTCGTCGCCGTCGAAGACGAGCGCGGCGTGCGCGACACCCTCCGCGACGAGTCGCTGTTTGAACGTCGGCCGGTCGTGCTCGTCCTTGATGGTGTGTTCCGTGTCGTTGTGGAAATACGAGCAGTAGCACCCGCCCCAGACCCCATTGTGCTTCTGCGCGAGCGCCAGCCACCGTCTGCCGACTCCCTCCGACTCTTGACAAGGTCGGCACAGCCACCAGGAGCGCCGTAGGCAACCAGACGCGAAAGGTCGCCCCAAATGGGCGGTGCCTCGTGCGTCATCCAAGGGCACATATCAGTGCCGGAGCGGCCGCCGCATCGGCTGCGAGAATCGCTGTCCGGTCATCGGAGCACTGTGATAGAAAGCCGAGATGCACAAGATTCTCACGTTTCCTGACCAGCTGCGGCTGATCAACGAACGGTCGGCCGCCTTCCGCGCTGCGGTCGCCGCGGCACCCAGCCTCGACGTTCAGATGCCGACCCATCCCGAGCGGACGCTGTTCGATCACGTGCAACACGTGGGCATGGGTCGCCGCAAGGCAGCCGCCATCGTCACCGCCGGGCCCGCGGACGCTCCGCCGGAGGAGTCCGCATGGGGAGGCGGCACGAGCGCGCCTCGGGAGCGCGAGGCTCTCCTGGCCTGGTGGGTCGAGTCCGTCGAGCACCTGGCGAGCGTGCTGCGCGAGGCGGGGCCCGATCGCGGCTGCTGGACATGGTGGGGGGACTCGCCGTCACCGCAGACCTCCGGGGCCTGGGCGCGGCGCCAGCTCCACGAGATCGCGGTGCACACCTACGACGTCCAGCTCACCGGGGGTGCCCCGCAGCCGATACCGGAGAAGATCGCCCTCGACGGCTTCGACGACTGCCAGTTCACCCTCTGCGCGACGACGGTCGCCTGGCCACACGACCCCGCGATCGTCGATTACCACGCCACCGAGGGCCACTCCTGGCGCCTCCGGCTGTCCCACAACGGCGCACAGGTCGCCCACCTCACCCCCGCTGCCGGCGAGGACCCCGACACGACCGACGCCTCCGCCCGGGGCACGGCCAGTGACCTGGTCCTGTTCTTCTACGGCCGCATACCGCTGGATTCGCTGAAGTTCGAAGGCGACCGTCGTATCTTCGATCAGCTCGCAGCCTGGGACCCGTCCGTGTGACGAGAGCGAGCTTTGTGGAAAATCGATTAAGGGACTTCACCATCAGACCTTCCACAACTCGCAGGATGCTGCCCCTCATGAGGCGGTGACGTCAGGGGTCGCCCCTATGCAAGAACGCGGTACCGGAGGTGGGTCTCGCTGGCGAATGCCGATGTTTCGACACGCTCCAGCTTGATGGGCTTGCTCAGTCCGGTGAAGAGCGAGATCCCTTCTCCGAGAAGGATCGGCACGACGTGTAGCTGGATCTCATCGACGAGTCCGAGTTCGAGGCACTGTCTCGAGATGCTGCCTCCGAGCAGGCTGACCCACTTGTCCCCTGCCGCCTGTTTGGCGGATTCAACGGCATATGTGATGTCGTCGACGACGAAGGTGTACGTGACGTCGTCCTTCTCGATCGGCTCATGAGCGCTGTGGGTCATCAGGTACACCGGGACCTTGAGCGAGCCCCCGTAGGGAACTTCTCCGTCGTCTATGGTCTGCGACTTGTTGGCGCCTCCGACGACGGCGCCGAGTTCCCGCACAATCCTTCCGATGACGTCTTCGTCGCCAGGGTCCGACGGGAATCCATTCATCCAGTCGACCCCTCCGTCCACGTCGGCCATGAATCCGTCTAGGGTCACGGTCGCATGAATGATCACCTTCGCCATTTGCTCCTCCTTGTTCACCGCTGCTTCAATCGAGTTGAAGGTGAGTCGCTCGACTCGCCTTAAGCAGAGTATCGACCAACCTGTCCTGAGTCAACCGACTCACCTTTAGGTCATACTGGGAGCATGCCACGCGAACTCTCTGCGTACCATCGACAAGTCGCTGCCAACAACCGTGCGGTGATCCTCGAGGCCGCCACCGGACTGTTCCTCGAATTCGGCTACGACCGGACTTCGTTGGCCCGAGTCGCCGACAGCGCTGGCGTTTCGAAGGCGACGCTCTTCAAACAGTTCCCGACGAAGGCGGAACTCTTCGAGGCAACGGTGCTCGCGGCGGGCGACACGCCGGACTCCGAGCCGCTCGAGCCGCCGTCCGGAGGCTTCCATGCAGGCTTGGTCAGTCTTGGCATGGCGTACGCGGAGCTATTGTCCCGACCCCGAATGGCGGACCTGATCCGGGCTGTGATCGCCGAATCCGCGAGGTTCCCAGAGCTGCGCCAGCGGACGTTCGATTTCGGCACGTTGCCCGTACTCAGGGCGCTCAGGAGCTTCTTCCAGGCGGCGAACACTCGGGGAACCGCGAACGTGAACGACCTCGACGTCGCAGCGGCGCAGTTCCTCGGCATGATCGCCACTGTCGTGTTCTGGCCCCGCCTCGTCCATGGCAACTGGTCGCTCACTGATGAGGAGACGCTCCACACCGTCGACGAGGCCGCTCGGACGATCGTGGCCCGCTACGCCACTCCAGATGAGCGCCCGGCAAGCTGAGCCCGCGTGTGCAGCCCCCGGCTGAAGCGGTGTGCGCTCACTGCTCGTCGATGAATATCTCGTCGATCCTCAGCTCGAACAGCCGGGCGAGCCGGAAGGCCACAGGAAGGCTCGGATCGAACTTCCCGGTCTCGATCGCGTTGATCGTCTGCCGGGAAACGCCCACACGCTGTGCCACGTCGGCCTGCGTCCAGGCGCGTGCGGACCGGAGATCCGCCATGCGGTTCCTCATCGGTATCGGATCTTCCCGATGACGAAGGCGGCCAGGAACACGACACCCATGAGCGCCGGGAGGGCCGCGACCTCCACCTCGACGGGAACGAGACCGGCGGCGTCTGCGACGACGTATCCGAACCCGACGACCCACCCCGCCCCGAGAGCGATCGCCAGCGCGTCCTGCACGATCTTGCGCTGCAGATCATCGAGCGCTCGCAGGAAGCGCGTGAACGCGACGATCCATCCGACCCCCACGACCAGATTCGCGACGACCGCTGCCCACGTCACCACCGGGTGCAGGTCCCCCCAGAATCCGGGGCCGAAGCGGGCAAGAGCCAGGGTCGCCGTCCAGGCAAGCGTCCAGGCCACGAGTCCCCCGGTCGCCCTGGTCTCGGCCCGATAGCTGACGGCGTCCTGCGGTGCGTCCACGAGTTCTCCCATGCCGAGTCGAGTCAAGTACACTTGACACGATAGGAGGAGCCGGTCCGGATGTCAAGTACACTTGTCATCACTCCGTCACACTCTCCCTCGCCGTGCCGATACCGTCGAGCCATGGAACTCTTCACGATCTCCGTGGCGGCCGATTTGCTCGATGACCTGCGCGCACGGCTCGCTCGCACGCGATTCACCGCGCCGAGCGCGTCCGGCTGGGACGCCGGCACCGACCCGGCGTACCTGCGGTCGCTCGTGACGTACTGGGCCAACGGTTTCGACTGGCGCGCGGCCGAGGCGCGGCTCAATGCCTACCCGCAGTTCCTCGACCGCGGACAGCACTTCGTGCACGTCCGCCGCGACTCCAGCCGGCCGCCCGTGCTGCTCACCCACGGGTGGCCGAGCAGCTTCGTCGAGATGCTTCCGCTCACCGACCTGCTCGACGTCGACGTGGTCGTGCCCTCCCTACCCGGATTCCTGTACTCGACGCTCCCCGACGGTCCACTGACTCGCGCGGCCATCGCCGAGTCGTTCCACATGCTCATGACCGAGACCCTCGGCTATGACCGATATTTCGCGTTCGGCGGCGACATCGGCGGCGCGGCATCCGGATGGCTCGCCACGATGTATCCGCAGGAGGTGGCCGGCCTCCACGTGATCCACGGCCCCTTCCCGGCCGACTTCGACGCGTCGCCGATCACCGCTGAAGAGCAGGCATTCCTCGACGCTGACGAGGAACGCGACGAGTCCGACTCCGGCTACAGCTGGATCATGAGCACCCGACCCGACACGATCGCGGCCGCCCTGGCAGACTCCCCCGCCGGCCTCGCTGCCTGGGTCATCGACAAGCTCCGTGCCTGGAGTGACTGCAGCGGAGACCTCGAGACCCGGTTCGACCGCGACACCCTCTGCACGATGCTCACGCTCTACTGGACCACGGAGTCGATCGGCTCATCGTTCCGCCAGTACCTCGACTACCCGCACAACACTCCGCGACCGCGCATCACAGTTCCGGTGGCGGTCACGCAGAGCTCCGAGCCGCCGTTCGAACTCTTCCCGCGTTCGATCGCCGACCGCGCTGCGAGCGACATCCGCCACTATTCGGCGCCCCGCCGCGGCGGTCACTTCCTCGCGTTCGAGGAGCCGCAACTCATCGCCGACCAGCTCAGCGCATTCATGCGGTCAGTCGGCTGAACGCGATCGCCCACGGCACTCGGGGCTCACAACTCCCCCGCCGACGCGCCTCGCGGTCGGCCTGAAGGTCTTTCGCTCACTCGCCCCCGTGGCGTTCTTCGTACTTCTCGAGGCGTCGGCCGGAGGCCGGCATCCCGAGTTCTCCGTACGGACCGGCGACCTCATGCTCAGGCAGTCGCTCGTCGGTCGGACAGATCAGTACCGTGTTCGACGTCGACCGATCGAACGAATGTTCGAACATGGCGTGGCCGCAGACCGGGCACGCCTCCTCGCCGGTCGGACCACGCAACGGTTCATCATCGGCCGTGATCGGAGGGGCGCCGAAGATCGGCTCCAGCGCCTCGTCGACCTTTTCGAAGAAGTGCGTGAACGCGTTACCTGTGGGGCGGCTCGCCGCATCGCGTGCCATGGAGCCGATGGTACGCCCAAGTCATCGGGCGAGGCCAGAGGTCACGAGCGGATTGCCGTCGAGATGATCGCGCCGATCACGGCTTCGGGCCGTTCGGACCGCTCTTGGGGTCGATCACCCGCGGTGGACCCTCGGGGTCGGCGGCGCCGCCCTCGTTCACCCAGTCGGCGATCTCGGCGGCATCTTCCGGCGTCACCGGGCGGCGCTTGCGGAATACGGACTTCACCTTCTCCGTGAGCTTCGACATGACCGCACCATACTTGCGATTCGGTGGGGATGCGACCTTCGGCCCCGGCATCACGCACATATGGTGGAACCATGACGGATGCCCCAGCACGGCCGGTCACGATCATCACCGGCGCCAGCCGCGGCATCGGCGCGGCGATCGCCGAGCGACTCGCCGCCGACGGCCACGATCTCGTGCTCACCTACCGCGACCGCGCCGACGACGCGGACGCCGTCGCGCGACGCTGCGCAGCGTCCGGCGCCCGCGTCCTGGTGCTGAAGGTCGACCTCGCCGATCTCGAGGCGGCGGCGACTGTGGTTCCGGCGGCGATCGCCGAGTTCGGGCGGGTCACCGGCCTCGTGAACAACGCGGGCATCACCGGCATCATCGGGGGCTTCCTCGACGCGCCGCTCGGTGAATCCGAAGCGCTGTTCCGGGTCAACGTGCTCGCCCCCATCGTGCTCACCCGCGCGGCGATCGAGCACATGGCGACCGACCGCGGCGGCATCGGCGGCTCGATCGTGAACATCTCCTCGGGCGCAGCCCGAAGCGGGGCACCGAACACGTACATCCCCTATGCGATGAGCAAGGCCGCCCTGAACGCGCTCACGACGGGCGCCGCGAAGGAGTTCGGCCCGGTCGGCGTGCGCGTGAACACCGTTTCGCCCGGCACCACTCGAACCGAGATCCACGCGGCTGCCGGTCGACCCGATGCGCCCGACGAGCGCGCGCCCGGTATCCCGATGCGCCGCCCGGGCGAGCCGCACGAGATCGCGGGCGCGGTCGCGTACCTCTTCTCGCCCGACGCGAGCTACACGTCGGGAGCCGACATCCGCGTCGCCGGCGGCAACTGAACTCAGCCCTCGCCGAAACCCGAGGCCGCGAGCTCGGCGATCGCGTCGACCGCCCTCGCTCCATCGGGGTCGCTCGACGCGATCTCGACGTCGGCTCCCTTCGTCAGGCCGAGCGACATGATGCCGAGGAGGCTCTTGGCGTCGGCCCCGTTCACGGTCACGCGTTGGGGGAAGGTCGCCGCGAGCTTCACGAGTTCTGCCGCCGGCCGCGCGTGCAGGCCGTCGGCGTTCACCAGGGTGACAGTGCGCGAGTGACCGGATGCCGCTCCCGCGCGATCCCCGTCTGACCCGGGCTCCGCTCCCCCGGCTGCCATGGCAGTGCCGACGCCCAATGCGTCCGGAGCACCGCGCGCCGACTCCGCTGCCCTGATGACGGCCTCGACCGGATCCCCGCTCTCGGCGGCGACCGCCGCGGCGACACCGCCCTCGACGAGCGGCGCGTCCACGATGTGCACGCGCGCCCGCGTGTCGTCGTCGAGGAAGTCGAGCGCCGTCTCAGCGGTGAGGATCGCGGAGCCGAGGTCGCAGAGAACAACGACACCGTCGCCGGAGTCGGCCTCGGCGATGCCCGCGCTCACGAGATCGAAGCTCGTGCCGATGCGCCCGTCGTCGGTGCCCCCCGCGGCGACCAGCGCGGCCGTCGGGGCCATCTGGCCGGCGAGGGCGACCAAGCCGCGCGCGATGTCGGCGGAGTGCGAGACGAAGACCAGTCCGACTTTGCCTGGGGTGCCCACCTCACACTCCCGCGGCCGCTTGGGCCACGTCGGCTGCGGCCCGCAACAACAGCGCGCTCGATTCCGCGCCCGGATCGCGGTGGCCGGCCGAACGTTCGCCGAGATAACTCGCCCGGCCCTTCCGCGCGACGAGCGGCTCGGTCGCGACGGCGCCCGCCTCAGCCGCAGCAGCTGCCGCGTCGAGCACGCCGGCGGCGTCGGCGCCCGAGGTCGCCGCATGCGCGGCCGCATCGACCGCGGGGGTCCAGGCATCGATCATCGTCTTGTCGCCGGGCTCGGCCTTGCCGCGGGTGACGACGCCATCGCGCGCAGCCTCGAGGATCTTCGCGATCGCCGGGCCGTCGAGCGAGACCGCGCCGCCCGCTGCGACGGCGCCCTTGAGGTACGCCGTTCCGTAGAGCGGGCCGGCCGCGCCGCCGACGGTCGAGATGAGCGTCGTCGCGACGAGCTTCAGCACATCCCCGGGCGTGGAACCGGCGGGCAGGTCATCGAGTTTCGGCAGCACCGCCTGGAACCCGCGATCCATGTTCTCGCCATGATCGCCATCGCCGATCTCGCGGTCGAGCGTGATCAGCTCGACACGATGCTCTGCGATGACGTCTGCGCTGCGCCTGACCCAATCGACTGCCCAGGTGATGTCGAGTCCCACCGAGTCTCCTCCTCGCTCCGGCCTACCGGCCCCACCGCAGTGCAGCCGTCTGCACCGGGGCATCCCAGAGTTCGATCATCTCGTCGTCGACCTTCAGCAGGGTGATCGACATGCCCTGCATCTCGAGCGACGTGATGTAGTTGCCCACGAGCGACCGAGCGACCTCGATGCCGCGGTCGGCGAGCACGGCAGCGGCGTGACCGTACGCGAGGTAGAGCTCGACGAGGGGCGTTCCGCCCATTCCGTTCACGAACAGCAGCGTGCGTTCACCGGACGTGTACGGAAGGTCTTCGAGGATGGGATCGAGGAGACGTTCGACCAACCGGTCTGCCGGCTCGAGCGCAACGCGCTCGCGGCCGGGCTCGCCGTGGATGCCGATGCCGATCTCGATCTCGTCTTCAGCGAGGGTGAAGCTCGGCTCGCCGGCGTGCGGCACGATGCACGGTGTCAGCGCCAGGCCCATCGAGCGGGCGTTCGCGTTCACCCGCTCCGCGACGGCCGCAACCTCGTCGAGCGAGTCGCCCCTCTCGGCGGCTGCACCGGCGATCTTCTCGACGAGCACCGTGCCGGCGACGCCACGTCGCCCCGCCGTGTAGAGGGAGTCCTTCACCGCGACATCGTCATTGGTCACGACGGCGCGCACCTCGATGCCGTCGGCCGCCGCCAGGTCGGCCGCCGTCTCGAAGTTCAGCACGTCCCCGGTGTAGTTCTTGACGATGTGCAGCACGCCCGCCCCGCCGTCGACGGCCTTCGTCGCCGCCAGGATGGGGTCGGGGGTCGGCGAGGTGAACACGGCGCCCGGTACTGCGGCATCGAGCATCCCGAGCCCGACGAATCCCGCGTGCAGCGGCTCGTGACCGCTGCCACCGCCGCTCACGAGGCCGACCTTTCCGGCGATCGGCGCGTCGGCTCGCACGACGTGGATCGGGTCGAACTCGACACGCACGATATCGGCGTGGGCCCGACCGAATCCGGCGACCGACTCGTCGACGACCCGCTTCGGATCGTTGATGATCTTCTTCACGGACATCCCTTTCGCTCGGCTGCCGGATGCCGTGCCTCCGTGCATCGACCCCGACGCAGCACTCCCAGTCAACCTACGCCCGCGCGACAGTCGAGCGTAAGTGCGTATCGCGAAATCCCGCGCGCCCGTTCCCCTGTGGGTCCGCCGTGAGTATCGTGAGCAGTGTTCCGCCCCTGGGCGAGGCCCACCGGGCTCAGCGATAAGGATGGAAGGTCAACGTGGACAATCTCGGAGTGTTGTTCCTGAGCGAGCTCGTCGGTACGGCGATGCTGGTGCTCCTCGGCTGCGGCGTGGTGGCGAACGTCGCCCTTGCGAAGACGAAGGGCTTCAACGGCGGGTTCCTCATGGTGACGTTCGGCTGGGGCTTCGCGGTCTTCGCCGGTGTCATCGTCGCCTACGCGTCGGGCGCGCACATCAACCCCGCCGTCACGCTCGGTCTCGTCGCGAACGGCGCCACCGAGTTCGGCAACGCGGCGGTCGGGCTGACGGTTCCGGTCGAAGCGCTCTCGGTGCTCGCGTACATCGGCGCCCAGCTCATCGGTGCCATCATCGGCGCGGTCATCGTGTGGCTCGCGTACAAGCAGCACTTCGACGCCGAACCCGAGCCGGCACCCAAGCTCGGCACGTTCTCGACGGGCCCCGGCATCCGCAACTACGCGTGGAACCTCGTCACCGAGATCATCGGCACCTTCGTGCTGGTGTTCGTCGTGATCGGCTTCGGCCGCCAGGGCGACGCCTCCGGACTCGCGTCGCTCGGCGCGCTGCCGGTCGCCCTTCTCGTCGTTGGAATCGGTGTGTCCCTCGGCGGTCCGACCGGGTACGCGATCAACCCTGCCCGCGACCTCGGGCCCCGCATCGCCCACGCGATCCTTCCGATCAAGGGCAAGGGCAGCAGCGACTGGTCGTACTCGTGGGTTCCGGTCGTCGGCCCGATCATCGGCGGCCTGCTCGCCGGATGGGTGGCACTCTGGCTGCTGCCGGTCATCACCTGAGCCACCGACGGGGCTGGTCCGAGAGGACCGGCCCCGATTCATTCCCGCACGAATCAGTGCGCTCGCCGGCACGGATGCCGGCGGGACATCCGCAAGATTGAGAGGAAGTCATGGCCGACTACGTACTCGCCATCGACCAGGGAACGACCAGTTCGCGCGCGATCATCTTCGACAAGGGCGGGTCGATCATCTCGACCGGCCAGCTCGAGCACGAGCAGATCTTCCCGAAGCCCGGCTGGGTCGAGCACGATCCGCTCGAGATCTGGCACAACGTCAGTGAGGTGATCGGGCAGGCACTCGGCAAAGCGCACCTGACCAGGCACGACATCGCTGCGATCGGCATCACCAATCAGCGTGAGACCGCTGTGGTGTGGGACAAGAACACCGGCCAGCCGATCTACAACGCGATCGTCTGGCAGGACACCCGTACCCAGCCCATCGTCGATCGGCTCGCCGCAGACGGCGGCGTCGAGCGGTTCAAGCAGAAGGTCGGCCTGCCGCTGGCGACCTATTTCTCGGGGACGAAGATCGTCTGGATCCTCGAGAACGTCGAGGGCGCACGCGAGAAGGCTGAGGCCGGCGACCTGATCTTCGGCAACACCGACACGTGGGTGCTCTGGAACCTCACGGGCGGCGTCGACGGCGGCGTGCACGCCACCGACGTCACGAACGCCAGTCGCACGATGTTCATGGACCTCGAGACACTCTCGTGGGACGACGACATCCTCGCCGCGTTCGATGTGCCCAAGTCGATGCTGCCCGAGATCAAGCCCTCGTCGGGTGTATTCGGCGTCGCCCATTCCTCGAGCCTCGTGCGCGAGGTTCCGATCGCCGGCGACCTGGGCGATCAGCAGGCCGCCACCTTCGGCCAGGCCGCATACGATCCGGGCGAGTCGAAGAACACCTACGGCACGGGCAACTTCCTCATCTTCAACACCGGTGAAGAGATCGTGCACTCCAAGAATGGGCTCCTCACCACGCTCGGATACCAGATCGGCGACGAGAAGCCGCACTATGCGCTCGAGGGATCGATCGCGGTCACGGGTTCGCTCGTGCAGTGGCTGCGCGACAACCTCGGCCTCATCGCCAGCGCGCCCGAGATCGAGGAGCTCGCCAAGACGGTCGACGACAACGGCGGTGCGTATTTCGTGCCGGCGTTCTCGGGTCTGTTCGCGCCGTACTGGCGGTCAGACGCCCGAGGTGCGCTCGTGGGCCTCACGCGTTACGTCAACAAGGGGCACATCGCTCGCGCGGCGCTCGAGGCGACCGCGTTCCAGACGCGCGAGGTGCTCGACGCGGTCAACGCCGACTCCGGTGTCGACCTGACCGAGCTGAAGGTCGACGGCGGCATGATCGCGAACAACACGCTCATGCAGTTCCAGGCCGACATCCTCGGGGTTCCGGTCGTGCGACCGGTCGTCGCCGAGACGACCGCGCTCGGCGCCGCGTACGCAGCCGGACTCGCCGTCGGCTTCTGGAGCGACCTCGACGACCTCCGCAAGAACTGGCAGGAGGACTCCCGCTGGGAGCCCCAGATGGACGACGCGGAACGCGAGCGCCAGCTGCGCAACTGGAAGAAGGCCGTCACGAAGACCTTCGACTGGGTCGACGACGACGTGTCGCACGAGTGACCTGAGCGAGACGAACGGCCCCGCGGCGATCCGCGGGGCCGTTCGCGTTTCCCGACGAGCCGGCCTTCGGGAGCCGGAAGGCCTCCGTCAGAGCCTGGTTGCCGCGATCCACTGATCGAGCTTCTGCGCGGCGGCGCCGCTGTCGATCGTCGCCTCGGCGACCGCCATCTTCTCGCGGAAACGTTCGAGGATCGGCCGCTGGAACTGGCCGGGGTCCTTCGCGAGCTCGAACGAGACGAGCCCGGCCGCGGCGTTGAGCACGACGATGTCCCGAACCGGTCCGGGGGTGCCCGCAAGCACCTCGTGCACGATCGCCGCGTTGTGAGCCGCGTCGCCGCCCTTCAGCTGGTCGATCGTTGAACGGGCGATGCCGAGTTCGCGAGGATCGAGGTCGTGCTCCTTCACCGTGCCGCCCGAGATCTCCCAGACGTGGCTGTGGCCCGTGGTGGTGAGCTCGTCGAGGCCGTCGTCGCCGCGGAAGACCAGCGCGGTCGCCCCACGTGTCTGGAACACTCCGACGATCAGTGGCACGCGGTCGAGGTGGGCAACGCCGACGGCGGATGCCTCGGGGCGAGCCGGATTGCAGAGCGGGCCGAGGTAATTGAACACGGTGGGCACGCCGAGCTGTGCTCGCACGGCGCCCGCGTGCCGGAAGCCGGGGTGAAAGGCGGCAGCGTAGGCGAAGGTGATGCCGGCTTCTTCGAGCACGGCGCCGACGCGCTCGGCCGGCATCGAGAGATCGAGGCCGAGCGCGGCGAGCACGTCGGATGACCCCGATGCCGAGCTCGCGGCCTTGTTGCCGTGCTTGATGACGGGGACGCCCGATGCCGCTGCCACGATCGAGGCCATCGTCGAGACGTTCACCGTGCCGAAGCGGTCGCCACCGGTGCCCACGATGTCGAGCGCCATTGGATCGACGTTCAGCGCGACCGCGTGCTCGAGCACCGCGTCGCGGAACCCCACGATCTCGTCGACCGTCTCTCCCTTGACCCGCAGCATCACGAGGAAGGCCGCGAGCTGCGCCTCGGTCACGGCACCCGTCATCACCTGCTCCATGCACCACGCGGCATCCGACACGCTCAGGTCTTCGCCCTCGAGGAGGGCGTTGAGGATCTCGGGCCAATTCTGGTGCGCAGGCATGATCCGATACTAATGTTCGGAATTCACGGCGGATTCGCGGGCATCGCGCAGGCTCGTTTAGGGTTCCCTTACCTCTCGACGGCGACACGATCGCCTGTGATGACGAAAACTCGGGCCTGTTTTCAGCCATAATGGGGAGCGTGACGAGCACCTCAATGACTTATCAGGCGAGCGCGCCGGTGATCAATCGACCCAACACCGTTGCGGTGGGCACGATCGTCTGGCTGGGTAGCGAGGTCATGTTCTTCGCCGGCCTCTTCGCGATCTACTTCACGCTTCGCTCGACGTCGCCTGAACTGTGGACGTTCGAGGCCGGCCGGCTGAACGTCCCCTTCGCGCTGATCAACACGATCATCCTCGTGCTCTCCTCGGTCACCTGCCAGTTCGGCGTCTTCGCTGCCGAGCGGCTGCAGCCGTATGCGACCGGCTGGAAGCCGTCGCAGTGGGGCGTCACCGAGTGGTTCTTCCTCACGTACGGCATGGGCGCCGTCTTCGTGGCGGGACAGGTCTGGGAGTACGCGACGTTGGTCTCCGAGGGCATCGCGATCGACTCGAACGCCTATGGTTCGGCGTTCTACCTCACCACGGGCTTCCACGCGCTGCACGTGACCGGTGGGCTCATCGCGTTCCTCTTCGTGATCGGCAGAGTGTTCGCCGTCAAGAACTTCGGCCACCGCGAGGCGACGAGCGCCATCGCCATCTCGTACTACTGGCACTTCGTCGATGTCGTCTGGATCGGCCTCTTCCTCGTCATCTACGTCCTCAAGTAAGTACGCCGACCTCCAACGTCAACATCGCATGCCCGTGAATAGGAAGAACCAAATGACCCGCACGAAGCGACGCGCCGGACGCCGGCATCCGCTCGCCACCGTCGCGCTGCTCGCGCTCGGCCTCGTCTTCACCGGGGGCGCATACGCGGCACTCAGTTCCGGCACTGTCGCACAGGCCGAGATCGACCCGAACTCGCAGCAGACGATCGAAGAGGGCAAGAAGCTCTTCCAGGCGAACTGCGCGACGTGCCACGGTCTCGAGGCGCAGGGCACCGCCAACGGGCCGAGCCTCATCGGGGTGGGTGCGGCATCGGTCGACTTCCAGGTCGGAACGGGCCGCATGCCCATGCAGATGCAGGGTCCGCAGGCGCAAGAGAAGCCCGTGCAGTTCACCGACGACCAGGTCAAGCAGCTCGCGTACTACGTCGCGTCGCTCGGCCCCGGCCCCGACATCCCCGCCGATCACCTCGTCAACGGCGGTGGCGATGCGGCGAACGGCGCCGAGCTCTTCCGAATCAACTGCGCGATGTGCCACAACGTCGCCGGTGCCGGCGGCGCTCTCACCGAGGGCAAGTTCGCACCCCCGCTGACCGACGTCTCCGGCGTGCACATCTATGAAGCCATGGTGACCGGTCCGCAGAACATGCCGGTGTTCAACGACCTCAACATCACGCCCGAAGACAAGCGCGACGTCATCACCTACCTCAAGTACCTGCAGGACAACCGCTCCCCCGGCGGTTTCGAACTCGGCTCGTTGGGGCCGGTTGCGGAGGGCCTGTTCATCTGGATCTTCGGTCTCGGCGCGATCGTCGCGATCACCGTGTGGATCACAGCGAAGTCCAACTAGCGCCCGCCCGGCACCGAAGCACCTAAGAAGGAGAACCATGGCCCAGGACGACCACAGCGGCACTGAGCTCGCCGCTGCCGACTCGTCGCTCGCCGCGCAGGAGTTCGCCGGCTCGACCGGTACGGCGGTCATCCCCCACGACGCGTTCGAGAATCCCGGATTCGAGCCGCACCGCCCCCGCGTCACCGACGAAGACGCCGGCCGCGAGAAGCGTGCGCAGCGCACCGTCTACACGCTCTTCTACCTCTCGATTCTCGGGAGCGTCTGGGCGATCGCCGCGTACATGCTCTTCCCGATCGAGTCGAACGACGTCGGCGCAGTGCGCCTGAACAACATGTTCATCGGTCTCGGCGTAACCCTCGCGCTGCTCGGCATCGGCTTCGGCGCCGTGCACTGGGGAAAGACGCTCATGACATCGGCGGAGTCCATCGACGTCCGTCACCCGATCGGCGGAAGCGAAGCGACTCAGCAGGGCGCGGTCGAGGTGTTCCGCCAGGCCGATGAGGAATCGGGCTTCTCCCGCCGCACCGTCATCCGCAACAGTCTCATCGGTGCGCTCCTCGTGTTCCCGCTCCCGGCCGTTGTGCTCTTCCGCGGTCTCGCTCCGCAAGACCAGATCCCCGTCGAGTTGCTCAGCCACACGATGTGGGCCAAGGGCACGCGTCTCGCGCTCGACCCGTCGGGCGTCCCCATCCGGGCCGCCGACGTCACCATCGGCAGCGCCTTCCACGTCATCCCCGAAGGACTCGTCGACCTCGAGCACGGCAGGCTCGAAGAGAAGGCCAAGGCCGCGGTCCTCCTCATGCGTCTCGACCCGAGCGAGCTGAACGAGGCGCCCGATCGCGAATCCTGGTCATACGACGGCATCGTCGCGTACTCGAAGATCTGCACGCACGTCGGTTGCCCCGTCGCGCTCTACGAGCAGCACACGCACCACCTGCTCTGCCCCTGCCACCAGTCGCAGTTCGACGTGGCCAACCACTGCGAGGTCATCTTCGGACCGGCCAAGCGCCCGCTGCCGCAGCTGCCGATCGCCGTCGATGACGAGGGCTACCTCATCGCGCAGAGCGACTTCACCGAACCTGTCGGCCCGAGCTTCTGGGAGCGTCATTGAGCACCGCAACCACACGATCGACAACGCCAGCCAAGCGCTCGTTCACCGCCGGCGCGTCCGAGTACATCAACGACCGCACCGGTCTTGCGGTCGCGATCAAGGGCCTCGGTCGTAAGGCATTCCCCGACCACTGGTCGTTCCTCCTGGGCGAGGTCGCCCTCTTCAGCTTCATCGTCGTCTTGGTCTCCGGAACGTTCCTGACGTTCTTCTTCCAAGCATCCATGGCCGAAGTGCACTACGAGGGTTCCTACGTGCCGCTCAAGGGCGTAGAGATGTCCGTGGCGATGGCGTCGACCCTCGACATCTCGTTCGACATCCGCGGCGGTCTCTTCGTGCGCCAGATGCACCACTGGGCAGCTCTGCTGTTCGTGGCCGCCATCGGCCTGCACATGCTGCGTGTGTTCTTCACCGGCGCGTTCCGCAAGCCGCGCGAGATCAACTGGGTGTTCGGCTTCACGCTCTTCATCCTCGCGATGGCCGAGGGCTTCACCGGCTACTCACTCCCCGACGACCTGCTTTCGGGCAACGGCCTCCGCATCATCGACGGCATGGTCAAGGGAATCCCGCTGATCGGCACGTGGACCTCATTCCTCATCTTCGGCGGTGAGTTCCCCGGAACCGATATCGTCGGTCGTCTCTACACGCTCCACATCCTCCTGCTGCCGGCGCTCGTGGTCGCGCTCATCGCGGTCCACGTGGGCTATGTGTTCATCCACAAGCACACACAGTTCGCCGGTCCCGGGCGTGAGCCCACGAACTCCGTCGGTCCGCCCATCCTGCCGATCTACGCGGCGAAAGCCGGCGGATTCCTGTTCCTCATCTGGGGTGTGATCGCCCTCATCGCGGCGCTCTTCACGATCAACCCGATCTGGAACTACGGCCCATACGACCCATCCCCGGTGTCAGCCGGAACCCAACCCGACTGGTACATCGGCTTCGCCGACGGCGCCCTGCGCCTCATTCCGCCGGGCTGGGAGTTCGTGTGGCTCGACCGCACCTGGTCGTTCAACATTCTCGTTCCGCTCATCGCCATCGGCATCTTCATCGTGCTCGTGCTGATCTATCCCTTCATCGAGGCGTGGATCAAGGGCGACAAGCGCGAGCACCACATCGCCGACCGTCCGCGCAACGCCCCCACCCGCACCGCGATCGGTGCCGCGGGTGTCACGTTCTACGCCGGGCTCTGGGCCGCGGCGAGCTCCGACATCCTGGCAACGCACTTCTCGCTCACGATGGAGGGCGTGATCCACGCGCTGCAGGCGACCGTGATCGTCGGTCCGTTCATCGCGTACTTCATCACGAAGCGCGTCTGCCTCGCGCTGCAGAAGAAGGACCGAGAGATCGTCCTGCACGGCTACGAGTCGGGTCGTATCGTCAAGCTTCCCGGTGGCGAGTTCATCGAGGTGCACCAGCCTCTCGACGAGTACGAGCGCTGGCGCCTCGTGAGCTACGAGAGCTACCAGCCGCTCATGATCCGTCCGAACGCGCGTGGCAAGATCACGGTCGGCCAGCGCGTGCGGGCAGGGTTCTCTCGTTGGTTCTTCGAGGACCGCATCGCTCCGGTGAGCAAGGGTGAGCTCGAGTCCGGCCACGACGGCCACCACTGACCATAGCCGCACGCGAGTTCGGGCACCGAGTCATGTCGATCGATTCGACCTGGCTTCGGTGCCCGAACTGCTTCCTCGACCTCACAGAGATCGACGAGCGTGTGTTCGGATGTGCATCGGGTCACCGCTACGACCGCGCCAAGCACGGGTATCTCACGCTGCTTCCACCGAAAGCGCCTCGCACCGTCGGCGACGATCGCGAGATGCTCGAGGCACGCACCGCACTGCTCGACAGCGGCGCCTACTCGCCGATCGCAGCGGCGATCTCCGATGCCGTGTTGGCGCAGCAGGCGGCCGCAGGCGGCGATGCACTTCGGATCGCCGATCTCGGTTGCGGCACCGGCTACTACTCGACCGTGCTCTCACACCGAGTCCCCGAGGCCGCATTCCTGCTCGCCGATCGGTCGCCCGATGCCGTTCGCATGAGCCTACGTGCGATCCCGGCGGCGACGGGCGTGGTGCTCGACCTCTGGCGCCCACTCCCCCTCCGCGACGGTGTCGTCGATGTCGTCCTCAACGTCTTCGCGCCCCGCAACGCGGTTGAATACGCACGCGTCCTCAAGCCGGGTGGCGTGTTGATCGTGGTCGTTCCGACAGCTGCCCACCTCCAGGAGATCCGACGCACCGGTACGCTCCTCGACGTGCCCGCAGGCAAGTCCGACCGGGTCGCCGAGCAGCTCTCTGAATCGGGTCTCGTGCTCCGGTCGACCACGTCACCCGAGTACACGTTCAGCGCGGAAGCCGCGACCCGCGCCCTTCTTGCGAACATGGGGCCGTCGGCACACCATGGTGACCGACTGGCTCGTCACGATCTGCGCGATGGGGCATCAGTCGAGGTCACTGTTTCGGTCGAGGTCTTGACCTTCGAGCGCTCACCTGAGGTTCCGGCTTAGATCTTCGCGACGGGTTGCCGCCGGTGATCCCAGGATCGGGCACTCCCATGCGCTCCGACGGGTTGCATACTGATGCCATGGACGATTGCTGCGCGGCGCCGGGTGCCGAGAGGTACGAGGAGGTCTTCGATGACCGATTCGCTCGCAAGACAGCCCGTCGCTATCGACGAAAGGGGCTCACCCTGCCAGAGCGGCGCATCGTCAGCTTCCTCTCGTCGACCGGCGTCCACGATGCCACAGTCCTCGAGGTCGGCGGCGGAGTCGGTGAGATTCAGCTCGAGCTGCTTGCTCGGGGTGCGGCACGCACCGTCAATCTCGAACTCTCCGGAGCATACGAGGCCGAGGCCTCCCGCCTGATCGACGAAGCAGGGGTCACGGGTCGGATCAGGCGGCTGCTCGGCATCGATCTCGCCGCGACGCCTGGACGAGTCGACGTCGCCGACATCGTCGTGCTGCACCGGGTGGTCTGCTGCTACCCCGATGTCGAGCACCTGCTTGGCGCAGCTGCGGATCGAGCACGCCACACGATCGTCTTCAGCCACCCACCGCGCACACTCGCACGCCGGGCCGTTCTCGTCGTCGGTAACCTCATGCTGCGACTTTCGCGCAAAACCTACCGAGGATTCATCCACGAGCCCGGGGCGATGATCGACACACTCCGACGTCACGGATTCGAGCCGCGCTATCGTCACAGCGACAGATCATGGTGCATCGTCGGGGCTGTGCGCGCGTGACGCGTGCACGTACTGCGCTGCCGGCACGATCACGAAAGCCCCGGCGCGAAGCGTCGGGGCTTTCTCTGGAGCGCAACGCCCTATCGGGCGAAGTTTCCGCGGTAGTACTCGTACACCCAGCCGACGAGCGCAACGATCGCGAGCGGCACGGCGACGAACGTGATCCAAGGGCCGATCGCCAGTCCGAGGAACGCGAGCGCGGCGGCGGCCGCGAGGGTGACCGGCCACCAGCTCCACGGGCTGAAGAAGCCCAACTCGGCGTCGCCGTCGTCGATGTTCGCATCCAGTCGGTCCTCGGGGAGCTCCGCTCCCTGCGCCTTGTGCACGCGGCCGAGATAGAACGCGATGAACGCCGAAAGCACGCCGGCCAAGGAGACGGCGATGGTGCCCGCCCACTCGATGCCGGGGTCTCCTTCATCGGCCGCCGTCCAGAATCCGTAGGCAACCGCGGTGATCCCGAAGAATCCCGTGAGGATCCAGAAGAGGTTGACGTTGGCGCGCATTACTTGATCTCCTCGGTGGCCGCGTCGTACGTCGGCGATTGGGGAGCGTCCTTCGCGGGGCCGATGCCGACGGGGATCCCCGCTTCAGGGTGGTTGAGGTCGAACGCCGGGCGCTCCGAACGGATGCGCGGGATCGAGGTGAAGTTGTGGCGCGGCGGCGGGCAGCTCGTGGCCCACTCGAGCGAACCGCCGTAGCCCCAGGGGTCGTTCACGGTGACCTTCGGTGCGCGACGTGCCGTGATGTAGACGTTCAGGAAGAACGGGATCAACGAGACTGCGAGGATGCCCGCGCCGAAGGTCGAGAGCTGGTTCATCCAAGTGATGTTGTCTTCGGGCAGGTACGAGTAGTACCGACGCGGCATCGCGACGACACCGAGCCAGTGCTGCACGAGGAATGTCGTGTGGAAGCCGATGAACAGCAGCCAGAAGTGCCACTTGCCGAGCCGTTCGTTGAGCAGCTTGCCGGTCCACTTCGGCCACCAGAAGTAGAAGCCGGCGAACATCGCGAACACGACCGTTCCGAACACGACGTAGTGGAAGTGAGCCACGACGAAGTAGGTGTCGGAGACGTGGAAGTCGAGTGGTGGAGACGCGAGGATGACACCGGTCAGGCCGCCGAAGACGAACGTGACGAGGAAGCCGAGCGACCAGAGCAATGGCGTCTCGAACGTGATCGAGCCACGCCACATCGTGCCGATCCAGTTGAAGATCTTCACTCCGGTCGGTACAGCGATGAGCATCGTCATGAGCGCGAAGAACGGCAGCAGCACCGACCCCGTCACGTACATGTGGTGCGCCCAGACGGTGACCGACAGTGCGGCGATCGCGATCGTCGCGTAGATCAAGGTCTTGTAGCCGAAGATCGGCTTGCGGCTGAAGACAGGGAAGATCTCGGACACGATGCCGAAGAACGGCAGCGCGATGATGTAGACCTCTGGATGCCCGAAGAACCAGAACAGGTGCTGCCAGAGGATGACACCACCGTTGGCTGGATCGTAGATGTGGGCGCCGAACACGCGGTCGGCTGCAGCAGCGAGCAGCGCGGCCGCGAGCACCGGGAAAGCCATGAGGACCAGGATCGACGTGACGAGCGTGTTCCAGGTGAAGATCGGCATGCGGAACATCGTCATGCCCGGCGCGCGCATCGTGATGATGGTCGTGATGAAGTTCACACCACCGAGGATGGTTCCGAATCCCGAGAGACCGAGGCCGAGCATCCAGAGGTTGCCGCCGACTCCTGGCGAGAATGTCGTCGACGCGAGTGGCTGATACGCGAACCAGCCGAACGAGGCGGCACCCTGCGGTGTGAAGAATCCGGCCACGGCCATGAGCGAACCGAAGTTGAAGAACCAGTACGAGAGCGCGTTGAGCCTCGGGAACGCCACATCGGGCGCGCCGATCTGCAGCGGCATCAGCGTGTTCGCAAAACCGAAGAACAGCGGGGTGGCGAACATCAGCAGCATGATCGTGCCGTGCATGGTGAACAGCTGGTTGTACTGCTCACGCGTCTGCACGATCTCGAGGCCGGGCTCGAAGAGCTGGGCACGGATGATCAGCGCCATCACGCCGCCGACGCAGAAGTAGACGAACGAGGTGATCAGGTACATGTACCCGATGACCTTGTGGTCGGTGGAGGTTACCCACCGGACGAGGATGTTGCCCTTGCGCTCGACCTTGGAGGCGCCGAACGGGACGCTGCTCGACTGCGGCCGAGCCGGTGCGGTCGTGGTGCTCATTCGGCTTACTGCTCCTCTTGAAGTTCGGGCTCGCCCGTGCCGGGCAGGTTCTGATTGCGGTCGTACTCACTCGACAGTTGGCCCTCTTGACCGAGGTCGCGGAGCGAGTCGATGTAGTCGTCGTATTCGGTCTGCGACACCACTTCGACGTTGAAGAGCATCAACGAGTGGTACTCGCCGCAGAGTTCGGCGCACTTTCCGGCGTAGGTTCCCTCGCGCTCGGGGATGAATGACATGTAGTTGGTCTTGCCGGGGAACATGTCTTTCTTGTAGAGGAAGTCGACGACCCAGAACGAGTGGATCACGTCACGCGACTGGAGCTCGATCTCGACGTTCGCCCCGACCGGAAGCACCAAGGTGGGAAGTTCGGACTGGACGAGCGATCCCTTGGGGCCCTCATCGGCGAGCTGCCCCTGGATGCCGGGTGAATAGACGTCTTCCTTGACGTAGTTGAAGTCCCATGCCCACTGCTTGGCGATGACCTCGACCTGGACGTCGACCTCGTCTTCGGCGAATCGCTGCTCGATGGCCGCCTGATCGCGGGCGGTGAAGGCGAAGAAACCGAGCACCAGGATCAGCGGGATCACCGTGTAGAAGATCTCGATCGGCATGTTGTAGCGCATCTGCACCGGGAGGCCCGTCTGGCCCTTGCGGCGACGATATGCGATGACGGCCCAGATCGTGAGTCCCCAGGTGATGATGCCGACGATGAGCAGCACGATCCACGACGTGACCCACAGGCCCGAGACCCGCTCGGTGTGGTTCGTGACCGGCGACTCACCCTCGACGAAACCGGGGAGGAATCCGTTCAGCTGAGCCTGCGTGCACCCAGCGAGCACGAGACTGAGAGACGCTGCAATCGGAATAGCAGCCCATCGGAGACGGCGATTGTGGCGCACCAGTGACCTTTCGGGAGACTCGAAGGCGCTTCACAGTGAAGCGCGGCGATCGACATCAGCCTACTCCGCCTCGGCCCCCGTGGTGTGCACCGAGCCACGGTGTCGGGCGTGGCGGCGTGCCGCTGAGCGCTCCGACCGGCGGAAACGCCGAAGGGAGGCCGCGATTCGCGGCCTCCCTTCGGAGAAGTGGTGTATGGCTCAGTGGAACGAGTCACCACACGCGCAGCTGCCCTCCGCGTTTGGGTTGTCGATCGTGAAGCCCTGCTTCTGGATCGTGTCCTCGAAATCGATGGACGCCCCGTCGAGGTAGGGGACGCTCATCTTGTCGACGACGACCTCGACGCCCGAGTAGTCGACGACGGCATCGCCGTCGAGCAGACGCTCGTCGAAGTAGAGCTGGTAGATCAGCCCCGAGCAACCACCGGGCTGGACGGCGACACGCAGACGCAGGTCGTCGCGCCCCTCTTGTTCGAGGAGGCTGCGCACCTTGTCGGCGGCGGGGTCGCTCAGCTTCACGCCGTGCTTGGTCTCGGTGATCGTGTCGCTCATGTCTCTCCTCGGTGCGTCAGGAACGCGGGATTCGCTGTATCAATGGTAACCGCCGAATCCGTGCGCGCGCCCGGCTCGCGTTCAGGAATCCGACGCACGTGCGTCGAGCCGTGCGAGGAACAGCGTCTCGGCGAGCAGCGCGCGCTTGAATACGCCGAGGTGCAGCGACTCGTTGGGGCTGTGCGCACGCGATTCGGGATCTTCGACGCCGGTCACGAGAATCTGCGCATGGGGGAACTCGTCGACCAGTTCGGCGATGAACGGGATCGACCCGCCGATGCCGATCTCGATGGGCGCCTTGCCCCACGCGTCGGCCATGGCAGCCCGCGTCTCGGCGACGGCCCAGCCGCTCGTGTCGACGAGGAACGGCTGACCCGTGTCGACGTCCTCGAACGTCAGGCGGGCACCGAACGGCGCGTTCGCCTCGAGGTGGGCCCGGATCTCGGCGAAGGCTTCGGCGGCGTCCTGCCCTGGCGCGATCCGTGCACTGACCCGCACTCGCGTACCCGGGATCAGCGTGTTCGAGGCGTTCGCGATGTCGGGCGCGTCGATGCCGGTGATGGTGATGGCCGGTTGGGCCCAGATCCGCGAGAGGATCGAGCCGCGACCGATGGGCGAGACGCCGTCGAGCAGCCCGGCCTCGGCACGCAACTGCGCCTCGTCGTAGTCGGGCGTCACGAGGCTTGCGGCGGTGAGCCCCTCGACGGCGACCGAACCGTCTTCGTTCCACAGCGAATCGAGCAGCCGGATGGTTGCGAGCATCGCATCGGGCACCGCTCCCCCGAACATGCCCGAGTGCGAGGCGTGCGCGAGCGTCTCGACGCGCAGGTTGAAGGCCACCGCGCCGCGGAGCGCCACGGTGATCGCCGGCGTCTCGAGGTCCCAGTTCGACGAGTCCGCGACGATGATCGCGTCGGCCGCCAGGAGTTCGCGGTTCTCGCGCAGGAAGTTCGCGAACGACTGCGACAGGTACTCCTCTTCGCCCTCGATGAACAGCGAGATGCCGAGGTCGAAGTCGGCTCCGAGCACCTCGGTCAGGGCTCGGATCGCGCCGATGTGCGCCATGACGCCGGCCTTGTCGTCGGCCGCGCCGCGACCGTAGAGCCGGTCGCCTCGCTGGGTGGGCTCGAACGGCGCCGAATCCCAGTCCTCCTCGCGCCCGGGGGGCTGCACGTCGTGGTGGGCGTACAACAGCACGGTGGGACGCCCGTTGCGGGCCGCGCGGTGCGCGACGACTGCAGGCAGCCCCAACTCCGGGTCATCCGATCGCTCCTCGCTGTCGGCGACGGGCGCACGGCGCACGTCGACGAGGTCGAAGACGCCGAGCGCGCGCACCAGCGCTGCGACGGCGTCGGCCGAGCGCTGCACGTTCGCGGGATCGAAGGCCGGCCAGGAGACCGAGGGGATCTTCACGAGGTGGGCGAGGTCGGCGATGGTCACGGGGAATCCGGCCTCGACGGCAGTGCGGAACGCCTCGAGACGGAGGTCGACTTCATCGGATCCGGGTTCGGTGAGGAGGGGGTCGGTCATGCCGGTAATCTTAAGGGGAACCGATTCGAGGAATCCCGTGGCCAAGCAACCCGACAGCACAGAACAACCGAGCGCCGAGTCGCTCGATGAGACTCAGGCCCGCCTGAAGAACGGCACCAAGGGTGCTCCCACCCCCAGCCGTGCAGCGCAGGAAGCCGCTCGCAAGCGTCCGCTCGTGCCGAACGACCGCAAAGAGGCGGCCAAGCAGGCCCGTGCCAAGGCCGCCGAATCCCGCGAGAAGGCCCGCGTCGGCATGGCGATGGGCGACGAGCGGTACCTTCCCATGCGCGACCGCGGCCCGCAGAAGAAGTATGTGCGCGACTACGTCGACGCCCGCTTCAGCATCGGCGAGGTCCTGATCCCCGTCATGTTCGCGGTCATCGTGCTCACCTTCATCCCGTCGCCCGAGGTGCAGTACGCCGGCATTCTGGCGCTCTGGGCGTTCTTCGTGATCGCCGTCATCGACGTCGTCATCCTCGGCTTCATCCTCAACAAGAAGCTGTCGGCGAAGTTCGGGGCCGACAAGGTCGAGCGGGTGCGTTGGTATGCCGCGATGCGCGCACTCCAGCTGCGCCCGCTGCGCCTGCCGAAGCCGCAGGTGAAGCGCGGTCAGTACCCCTCCTGATCGGCGGCGCGGCGACCGATCCACGATGCTGCCGAGTCGAACCGCGAACCGGATGTCTCGCGGCCGCGATTCAGCGTCGCGCGTACGCCCCCGCTCGGATGAGCGGCACGCGGGTCTCGTCGTCGCTCAGTGACCCGTGCTGGCCGATCATCGACTCGGCCTGCCGATTGGGCTCGCGGCGGTCGTAGTAGGCCACGCCCGCCCGCGCCGACACGATCACGTCGCCGATGCGTGAACGCACCTCGGCCTCGACCGGGCCGTAGAGTCCGGCGGCGATCGCCTCGTCGCGCGTGAGCACCCACGCCCGATCGCCCTCGGCGACACGCCACCGATCGACGAGATCGGCCCGCCCGGCCGAGTCGAGACCGGGTTCGAGATACAGGGAGAGACATCGCGGCTCGCCGCCGACGTGGCGCACGCCGTCGACGAGGGCGGGTTGCGCGTCGATGAAGCGGTGCCGGTGCGCCGGCACGTCGATGACCCCGTGGTCGGCGGTCACGAGCAGGCCGGAGCCACGGGGCATCCGCTCATCGAGCGCCGCGATCTCGGCATCGAGCACTTCGAGGAAGCCGAGCCATCGATCGGACTGCCAGCCGTGCGCGTGGGCCGCCTGATCGAGCTCGGGCACGTACAGGTAGACGAGCGCGGGATCTGCCGACTGCAGCACGTGGAGCGCCTCGGCGAACCGGTCGGCGATCGTGGCGCCGGCGCGATACTCGGCACCCCGAAGGACCGCGCGCGTGAACCCCGAGTCGGCATAGCGCGGCGCCCCGATGGCGAACGTGGCGATGCCGCGCTCGCCGGCCTGCTCGAAGAGCGTCGGCAGCCGCTGCCACGTTTCGGGTCGCATGCCGTCGTCCCAGCCGCTCAGCTGGTTCACGAGGCGGTCGCCGGCCGCATCGAGCACGCGATAGCCCACGAGCCCGTGCTCGCCGGGCATGCGACCGGTCGTGAGGCTCGCGAGCGCCGCCGCCGTCGTCGACGGGAAGACGGTACGGATGACATCGCGCTTGGCGAGTCGCGACGCGAGGTAGCGCGCATGGCCAGCGCGTTGCTGGATGTTGGCGGCGCCGAGACCGTCGGCGAGTACGACGACGGTGCTGCGCGCCGGCGGCAGTGCGAGCACGTTGGGCTCTGCGGCGATGCTTGCGAGCGAACTGTCGAGCACCGCGGCAAGCCGCCCGGCGCTGTCGGCGGGCACCGGTAGCATTGCAGGCATCGCGCCCAGTCTGGCACAGGCCGGGCGCGCCCCAGTTCCACCGCGTGCAACGCACGCCCCGCAGCAGAGAACACGGATGACCCGAGCCAAGAACCCGCCCGCCGACGAACCGATCGTCGAACGCATCGAAGACGTCGACGTCGCCACCGAGATGCAGGGCTCGTTTCTCGAGTACGCCTATTCGGTCATCTACTCGCGGGCACTGCCCGACGCGCGCGACGGCCTCAAACCCGTTCAGCGGCGCATCGTCTACCAGATGACCGAAATGGGCCTGCGGCCCGATCGCGGGCACGTGAAGTCGGCGCGCGTCGTCGGCGAGGTCATGGGCAAGCTGCATCCCCACGGCGACACCGCAATCTACGACGCGCTCGTGCGCATGGCGCAGGCGTTCACGCTGCGCGTGCCGCTCATCGACGGTCACGGCAACTTCGGCTCCCTCGACGACGGCCCCGCCGCCGCGCGCTACACCGAGGCACGCCTGGCCCCGCCCGCGCTCGCGATGAGCGAGGGACTCGACGAAGACGTCGTCGACTTCGTGCCGAACTACGACAACCAGCTCACCCAGCCCGAAGTGCTTCCCGCGGCCTACCCGAACCTGCTCGTGAACGGCGCAAGCGGCATCGCCGTCGGCATGGCCACGAACATGGCCCCCCACAACCTCATCGAGGTCGTCGGCGCTGCACGGCATCTCATCGCCCACCCGAACGCGACGCTCGACGAACTCATGGAGTTCGTGCCCGGGCCCGACCTGCCCACCGGTGGCACGATCGTGGGGCTCGCCGGCATCAAAGACGCCTATGCCACCGGCCGCGGAGCCTTCAAGACGCGGGCCAAGGTGCGCGTCGAGGCCATCACGGCCCGCAAGACGGGGCTCGTCGTCACCGAGCTCCCCTACCTCGTCGGCCCCGAGAAGGTCATCGAGAAGATCAAAGACGGCGTCAACGCCAAGAAGATCAGCGGCATCTCCGACGTCACCGATCTGACTGACCGCACCAACGGGCTGCGACTCGTCATCGGTATCAAGACCGGCTTCAGCCCCGACGCCGTGCTCGAACAGCTCTACCGGCTGACCCCGCTCGAAGACTCCTTCAACATCAACAACGTCGCGCTCGTCGGCGGCGGCCCGCAGACCCTTGGGCTGCGCGAACTGCTGCAGGTCTATGTCGCCCATCGCATCGCCGTCGTCACGCGCCGGTCCCAATACCGGCTCGCCCGTCGTAAAGAGCGCCTGCACCTCGTCGAGGGCCTGCTCATCGCCATCCTCGACATCGACGAGGTCATCCAGCTCATCCGATCGAGCGACGACACGGCGGCGGCGCGCTCGCGGCTCATCGAGGTGTTCGACCTCAGCCAGGTGCAGGCCGAGTACATCCTCGAACTGCAACTGCGCCGGCTCACGAAGTTCTCACGCCTCGAACTCGAGGCCGAGCGCGACAAGCTGCGCGCCGAGATCGACGAGCTCGAGGCGCTGCTCGCCAGTCGTCATCGCATCGAGGCACTCGTCTCCGATGAGCTCGCCGAGGTCGCCGAACGCTACGGCACGCCGCGCCGTACCCTGCTGACCGATGCGCGACCTTCGGTCGCCGGGGCCGCGGCCAAACGGGCGGCTGCCGCCGCTCTCGAGGTGGCGGATGTCCCGTGTCGCGTGTTCCTCTCGGTCACGGGCCGCATCGCCCGTGTCGATCTTCCCGAAGGACCCGACGGCGCACCGAGCATCACGTCGCCCGCGCGCCGCAGCAAGCACGATGCCATCAGGTCGGTGCTCGACACCACCAGCCGGGCCGAGATCGGGGCGGTGACGAGCCTCGGGCGACTCATCAGGTTCACTCCCGTCGACCTGCCGATGCTCCCGCCCACGTCGGTGCAACTCGGTGCCGGCGTGCGCATCGGCGACTACCTCGCGCTCCCCAACCGCGACGAGAAGGTGCTCGCGCTCGTCTCGCTCACGAGCGACCGGTCGATCGTGCTCGGCACCAAGCAGGGGGTCGTCAAGCGGGTCTCCACCGGCGCCTACCCGAACAAGCCCGAGTTCGAGGTCATCGGCCTGAAAGCCGGCGACGAGGTCGTCGGCGCCGTTCAGGGCGACGAGACCGATGAGCTCGTGTTCGTCGCCTCAGATGCGCAGTTGCTGCGATTCCCGGCCGCGTCGGTTCGTCCGCAGGGGTGTCCGGCCGGTGGAATGGCCGGACTCAATCTCGGCGGCGGCGCGCACGTCATCCACTTCGCGAGCGTGCCACGCGACGACGCCGGCGAGGCGGTCGTCGTCACGATCGCGGCGAGCAGCGACACCCTGCTCGGCACCGACGCCGGCAGCGCGAAGGTCAGTGAGTTCGCGGAGTTCCCGGCCAAGGGGCGCGCTACGGGCGGTGTGCGTGCCCAGCGATTCCTGAGGGGTGAAGACGCGCTGCACCTCGCGTGGGTCGGGCGTTCCCCCGCACTCGCGGTCGCCAGCGACGGCTCGGCTCGGCAACTGCCCGATGTCGGCGCGAAGCGTGACGCATCTGGTCAGGCCCTCGACGCGGTGATCACGGCGGTCGGCGCCCAGATCAGGTGATCAGCTGATCAGCTGATCTGCGGGCCCGCCGGCCTGGCGGTGAGGCTTCGCCTCTTGACGCCGAAGCGATCGACGGCCATATTCGGCGGTGGCCGGACGGCGGGTCGACCCGAACCGCGACCGAGTCCGCCCCGACGGAGGGATCGGCCGATGACGACGACCCTGCGAGCGACGGTCCTGGGGCGGGTGCTGGAGCCGGGCGACGACGAGTACGATTCGGCGCGGTCGGTCTGGAACGCGATGGTCGACCGACGGCCTCGGTACATCGTGCAATGCTCTCGAACTGCCGACGTCGTCGAAGCCGTGCGATTCGCGACCGATCATGGGCTCGAGATCGGGATCCGATGCGGGGGCCACGGCATCGTCGGCCATGCCGTGCCCGACGGCGGGCTGATGATCGACCTTCGTCCGATGGGCGCGGTCTCGGTCGACCCCCGCACGCGTCGCGCGCGCGTCCAAGGCGGGGCGCTGCTCGGGGCGCTCGACGACGCGGCCCGAACCCACGGCCTCGCGACGACCGCCGGCAATGTGTCGCACACCGGCGTCGGAGGCCTGACGCTCGGTGGCGGCATGGGTTGGCTCGCGCGCCGGCACGGCCTCGCCTGCGACAATGCGGTTTCGTTCGAGGTGGTCACGGCGTCCGGTGACACGGTGCGCGCGAGCGCCGATTCGCACCCCGAACTGTACTGGGCGCTGCGCGGCGGCGGCGGGAACTTCGGCGTCGTCACCGAGTTCGAACTTCAGCGAGCTCGGCGACGACGTCATCGACGCCGTGCTCGCGCGCGACGCTGATGACCTGCCGAATGTGAGCCTGCAGGCGTACGGAGGCGCGATCGCGGAGGTCGACGACGAGGAGACGGCATTCTCGGGCCGCGACACCGCGTTCGAGTTCGTCGCCGCGTCGCGATGGCAGGACGCCTCGGAAGATGATCGGCGCATCGCGGCCGCCCGTCGCTATGCGGCCACCATGGAACGATTCGCGAGCGGCGTCTACGTGAACGCGCTCGCCGACGAAGGCGTCGCCGGTGTTCGCCGCGCGTACTCCGACGCCAAGCTCGTGCGGCTCGCCGCCGTCAAGGCGGTCTACGATCCCGGGAACGTGTTCGACCTCAACCAGAACATCCGACCGTCGGCCGGCTGACGATCAGGCGTCGATGCGGTCGCGCTCGAGGGTGTCGGAACTCTCGATGATGAATTCCTTGCGCGGGGCGACCTCGTTGCCCATCAACAGCTCGAACACACGCCCAGCGCCCTCGGCGTCCCCGATGCCGACTCGGCGCAGGGTTCGCTGCCGACGATCCATCGTGGTCGTTGCGAGTTGGTCGGCGTCCATCTCACCGAGACCCTTGTACCGCTGGATCGGATCCTGGTAGCGCTTCTTCTGACGATCGAGCGCGGTGAGCACGCCGTGAAGCTCAGCCTCGGAGTAGGTGTAGATCGTCTCGTTCGGCTTCGAGCCCGGGTTCATCACCACCACGCGGTGCAGCGGCGGCACCGCAGCGAACACCCGGCCCTCTTCGATCATCGGGCGCATGTACCGGAAGAACAGCGTGAGCAGCAGGGTGCGGATATGCGCGCCGTCGACGTCTGCGTCGGCCATGAGGATGACCTTGCCATAGCGAGCCTGCGAGATGTCGAAGCTGCGGCCCGAGCCCGCCCCGATGACCTGGATGATGGAGGCGCACTCTGCGTTGCCGAGCATGTCGGCCACACTCGCCTTCTGCACGTTGAGGATCTTGCCGCGAATGGGCAGCAGCGCCTGGTGCTCGCTGTCACGGGCGAGCTTCGCCGTGCCCAGCGCGGAATCGCCTTCGACGATGAAGAGCTCGCTATGGGCGACGTCGTTCGACCGGCAGTCGACGAGCTTCGCGGGCAGCGATGAACTCTCGAGCGCGTTCTTGCGCCGTTGAGTCTCTTTGTGGGCGCGCGCAGAGATGCGCGATTTCATCTCGGCGACGACCTTGTCGAGCAGCAGCGACGACTGCGCCTTGTCGTCGCGCTTCGTCGAGGTGAAGCGCGCACTGAGCTCTTTGGTGAGCACGTTCGACACGATGTTGCGCACGGCCGGCGTGCCGAGCACTTCTTTCGTCTGGCCCTCGAACTGCGGTTCGGGCAGCCGCACCGTGATGACTGCCGTGAGGCCCGCGAGCACGTCGTCCTTCTCGAGCTTGTCGTTCCCGGCCTTCAGCCGACGAGAGTTCTGCTCGACCTGCTGGCGCAGGAATTTCAGCAGCCCCTGGTCGAACCCGGTTTGGTGGGTTCCGCCCTTGGGCGTGGCGATGATGTTCACGAACGAGCGCACGACCGTGTCGTAGCCGGTGCCCCACCGCAACGCGATGTCGACCTGGCATTCGCGCGACAGCTCGGTGGGAACCATTGCGCCGCCGTCAGTGAGCACCGGCACCGTCTCGGTGAACGTGCCGGTGCCGGTGAGCCGCCAGATGTCGGTGATCGGCGCGTCGGTCGCGAGATGCTCGGCGAACTCCGAGATGCCGCCTTCGAACTGGAACGAGGTCGTGTGCGCCACCGTGCCGCGCTCGTCGGTGACGTCGATCGCGAGTCCGGGTACGAGGAATGCCGTCTGTCGCGCTCGGCCGAGCAGTTCGTCGGTCTGAAACTCGGCACCCTTCGTGAAGATCTGGCGATCGGCCCAGTACCTGATGCGCGTGCCGGTGACCCCCTTCGCGACCTTGCCGACGACGCGGAGCTCGCTGCGCTCTTCGAACGGGGTGAACGGCGCGTCGGGCGACGGAGCGCCGGAGTCGGCGAACACACCCGGCTCACCCCGGTGGAACGACATCGCCCACGTCTTGCCGTTGCGGTCGACTTCGACGTCGAGGCGCTCGGAGAGCGCGTTGACGACGGATGCCCCGACACCGTGCAGTCCGCCGGAGGCCGCATATGAACCCGAGCCGAACTTGCCGCCCGCGTGCAGCTTCGTGAACACGACTTCGACACCCGAGAGCCCTGTCTTCGGCTCGATGTCCACTGGGATGCCACGCGCGCGGTCGCGCACCTCGACGCTGCCGTCGGGGTGCAGGGTCACCCCGATCTCGCCGCCGTGGCCGGCGAGCGCCTCATCGACCGAGTTGTCGATGATCTCCCAGAGGCAGTGCATGAGGCCGCGGGAGTCGGTCGAACCGATGTACATGCCGGGCCGCTTGCGCACGGCCTCGAGGCCCTCGAGCACGGAGAGATGGCGGGCGGAATAGTCGGAGCTCACGTCGGTAAAGCCTAGTTCGCGCGAGCGGCACCGGCGCGCAGGCGCTACGCGCTGAGCGAAATGCCCGGCCCGCAGGAAGGTCTCGGCTCCTGTCCGTGTTTACATTGATGAACGGACGTCGAGCTGAGCACGAAGGAGGAGCCCATGACCCAGTCCACCGAGACCACCGGTGCGGTCGATGAACTCGAGACCCCTTACGAGCTCACTGCCCTCGATCGGTGCGACGCCTGCGGCGCGCAGGCCTACATCCGTGTGGTCGTCGCGAGCGGCGAGTTGCTGTTCTGCGCCCACCACGGTCGCAAGCACCAGGAGAAGCTCTCGCAGATCGCGCACAGCTGGCACGACGAATCGAGTCGTCTGCTCTCCGACAGCCGCGACTGACGACCCCATCGACCACTGAGTGAACGCCCCTGGGATTCCCGGGGGCGTTCGTCGTGAGGCAAAGCCCGCGGTCATCCAGCCGCCCGTTTTGCGGCCTGCGGGCGATCACCTCTACGCTGCTGACAATGACGCTCGCACATGACATCGCCGGCGACGGGCCGTGCGTGATCCTGCTCCACTCCTCGGTCTGCGATCGCCGGATGTGGGACCCGCAATGGCACGTCCTCGTCGACGCGGGGTTCCGGGTCATCCGGCCCGACTTCCGCGGGTACGGCGAGACACCGGCACCGATGTCGGACTACGACGAGGCTCGCGACATCCGTGATCTCCTCGACCTGCTCGGAATCGAACGCGCCGCCTTCGTCGGATCGTCGTTCGGCGGGCGCGTCGCGCAGGAGTTCGCGGCGCGCTGGCCGTCGCGTGTGACACGTCTCGTCCTCCTGTGCCCGGCGACCCGGCTGCTCGCGCCCACCGACGATCTGCGGGCATTCGGCGCCGCGGAGGATGCGTTGCTCGAGGCCGGTGACATCGACGGTGCGGTCGACCTGAACGTGCGCACCTGGGTCGGTCCTAGGGCGGGCGATTCCGTCCGGGATTCCGTGGCACGGATGCAGCGGCGTGCGTTCGACGTGCAGCTGGCTGCGCCGGATGCCGCCGCCGATCGCGACGATTTCGACCTGCGACAGGTGAGCGCTCCGACGATGGTGATCTCAGGCGGGCACGATCTCGATGGCATGCAGAGGGCTGCCGAGTTCCTCACCGCGCGCATCGAGGGGGCCGTGCAACGGCAGCTCGACTGGGCCGGCCATCTGCCGAGCCTCGAGGACCCCGAGCGAGTGAACCCGCTGCTGATCGACTTCCTGGGTGCGCCGGCGTCGATCTGAGATCGATCGAGGCCTGACGTCGCGACGATCAGCCGATCGGTTCCGCGGCGGATGCCGCGACGCGCGCTGCGGCGAGTTGCGCCTCGCGGGCGGCGTCGGCATACCCGTCGACGACCGCCGCGCGCTCCCCCGGCTGGTACGCGAGGCCCGCGCGGTCGGCTGCGATGCCGAGCAACGCATCGGCGAATGCCGGATTCTTCGCCAGCACGGGCCCGTGGAGGTGCGTGCCCATGACCGATCCCATGACGACGCCCTCTTGGCCCGAGTCGCGGCCGTTGCCGCTGCCGGCGCGAACGCGACCGAGAGGGGAGCCCTCGGCGCCGACGTAGTCGCGCGCGTGGTTCTCGAACCCGACGAGGGTGCCGAACCGAGCGGTGGCGACCACGAGGTCGCCGGTCATTCGCGAAGCACGGGGCACCGCTCGGCCGGGAAGGATGCCGAGGCCCTCGACGACAGGCCCGCCACGGCGCTCGACGCCCCAGCTGAGGAGCTCCCACCCGGTGCCGACCGCCAGGATCGGCACGCCATCGGTGCCCCACGTTCGCAGATCGTCGTGGAACTCCATGAGCGCAGCACGCGCCGCATCGAGTGACGAGTCGTCACCGGACCCGAGCACGATGGCGTCGACCCGCGCGGGCAGATCGCTGCGACGCTCGACGGGAACGACCGCGGCATCGAGCCCGGCCCATCGGGCACGGGCCGCGAGCACGGCGGCGTTCTCGGCGTCGCCGTTGGTGTTCTGCAGGCTGGGCAGCAGCGAGACGATGGTGAGGGTCATTCCGCTCCAGTGAGTCCGAGGTGCGCTCGAGTGCGTCGCATCGAGTCGGCGGAGAACACGATGGTCTTCACACCCGATACGGGTGCGGGCGCTGCCAGGAAGTCGTCGAGCGCCCGACCGAGGTCGGGTTCGACCCGATCGATCTCGACACCGTCGTACGCGAGCATGAGCGCCGCCTCGGCAGCCTTGGAACCGCTGACGATCGAGACGCGACCGAGCGTCGAGGCATCGGTGGGCCAGAAGTACGAAGGGTCGCGAACGTCGGCGCCGATCGCGAAGAGGATCTGCTCGGTGCCCGGCGCGATCGAATCGACGTTGAGCTGGTAGCTCGCGGGGTTCTGCACAAGCACGAACTCGACGTCGTGTCCTCTCACGGCCACTCGCTCGCCGCGCCCGAAGACCGCCGGGATCTCGCTCAGCGCGCGCGCCGCGGCCGTTGGCGAGAAGCGCTGCCCCAGGACGGCTCGAGCCGTCGAGTACGCGGCGGCGGCATCGAGGGCGTAGTGGGTTCCGCGCGCCGGCAGGCCGATCGAGACGGATGTCCCGCCGTCGTCGAGCACCGCCTCGGCGCCGTCGACCGTGGTCACGCGAACGCCGGTGCCGTCGGCGAGACGTTCGGGCGACGTCTCGGTGTAGCCGAGACCTCGGGGAGAGGCGTCGAGCACGGCCTGCGAGACGCCGAAACGGTGCACCGCGACATCCGATCGCAGTTGTGCGGCGAGGCGTTCGAGGTTGGCATCGTCGGCGTTCACGACCACGGCCTCGTGGGCTTGCACGGCGATGCGTGCGAGCATTCCCGCGACCATGTCGGAGTCGTGGAACCGGTCGATCTGGTCGACCATCACGTTCGTGAGCGCGACGACGCGAGCGTCGACGCCCTGCATGACCAGGGCACCGTGTCCTTCGTCCATCTCGAGGACGGCGACATCGCCGGGCACGCGCCCCTGCCAGTCGGCGCGTTCGAGGAGCGCCGAGGTGAGGCCCTGGCTGATGTTCGCCGTCGACGGGTTCGTGAACACGTCGATGCCGTGGGCACGCAGGACGGCGACCAGCATCTTCGTGGTCGTCGACTTGCCACTCGACCCCGAGACCACGACGAGACCCTGCGGGAAGCCCGACAGGGTGCGCTTGAGGTACCCGGGCGCGATCCGGTTGACGATGAGGCCGGGAATCGCGGATCCGCCGCCGGGCTTGCGCAGCCGGGCGGCGAATCTGACGAACCTGCCGACGAGGATCGCCGGCGCGTAACGCACCTGCGGCCTACTCGAGGTAGTCGCGCAGCGACTGCGATCGGGACGGGTGGCGGAGCTTCGCCATCGTCTTGGACTCGATCTGGCGGATCCGCTCGCGGGTCACCCCGAAGGTGTCACCGATCTGGTCGAGCGTCTTCGGCATGCCGTCGCCGAGGCCGAACCGCATGCGGATGACGCCTGCCTCGCGTTCGCTCAGTGAGTCGAGCAGCGACTCGAGCTGCTTCTGCAGCATCGTGAAGCCCACCGCGTCGGCCGGAACGACCGCCTCGGTGTCTTCGATCAGGTCACCGAACTCGCTGTCGCCGTCTTCACCGAGCGGAGTGTGCAGCGAAATCGGCTCGCGGCCGTACTTCTGCACCTCGATGACCTTCTCGGGGGTCATGTCGAGTTCGCGGCTCAGCTCTTCGGGCGTGGGCTCGCGACCGAGGTCCTGCAGCATCTGGCGCTGCACTCGGGCGAGCTTGTTGATGACCTCGACCATGTGCACCGGGATGCGGATGGTGCGAGCCTGGTCGGCCATGGCGCGGGTGATCGCCTGCCGGATCCACCACGTCGCGTAGGTCGAGAACTTGAACCCCTTGGTGTAGTCGAACTTCTCGACCGCACGGATGAGGCCCAGGTTGCCCTCTTGGATGAGGTCGAGGAACTGCATGCCGCGACCGGTGTAGCGCTTCGCGAGCGAGACCACGAGGCGCAGGTTCGCGCCGAGCAGGTGGCTCTTGGCACGCTGGCCGTCTTTCGCGACCCACTGCAGCTCGCGACCGAGCTGCGACCGCTTCTCTGCGTCGGACATCGCCGACAGCTTCTCCTCGGCGAAGAGACCCGCCTCGATGCGCATCGCGAGTTCGACTTCTTCGGCTGCGTTCAGCAGCGCGACCTTGCCGATCTGCTTGAGGTAGTCCTTGACCGGGTCGGCAGTGGCACCGGTGATCGCCGCCGAGTAGACCGGCACTTCGTCTTCGTCGTCGACGGCGCGCAGCACGAGCGCGCCGGTCGGGTGCGGCTCGACCGGGATCGGCTTGGTGTGGTCGTCGTCGGAGGCTGCGTCGTTTGCCGCATCTGCGGCGTCGACAGCGACCTCTTCGACCGCGACCTCCTCGAGCTCTGCCGGGTCGACCTCATCGCCGTCTTCGTCGGACCCGGACTTGCCTGCGGCCTTCGTGCGCGGCTTCGCAGCGCCCTTCGCCGTACCCGTGCGCGGCGCCTTCGCTGCGGGGGTGGCCTTCGCAGGCGTGGTCTTCGCCGTCGACTTGGCGGTCGTCGCCTTCGCAGGCGCCTTGGGTGCCGTCGACTTCGGGGCGGCCGACTTCGCGGCAGTCGGGCGCTTCGCGGCAGGCTTCTCAGCCTCGCTTGCCGTCTGCGCCTGCGCCTTCGTCGTTGCCATTCGTTGAACCTCTCCTACCGTCGCGCGGCGTTCGCCCTCTCGGGCGGCGGCTCATGCGGTCGGTCCGTCGTTTTCGGACACTATGAGGACCCATGTCAAGTCCGCGAGATCGGTGCGATGATGTTCGCACCCGCGAACCCGAACGGGTCCTGGCCTCCAGTATACAGCCCCGGACCCCCGTGAGCGCACGTCAGACGCCGCGTCGCCTCAGGTATTGACAACGCAGGAACGGCGACGGCCATTCCCGTGGCGGATCGGCCCGTGCCGGATCAGCCCTTCGGCCCTTCGTCGTCGCGCGTGCGACGGAAGGCGAGGAACTTCTCGAGCTCGGCGGCGATCTCATCGGCCGACGGCAGTTCACCATCTTCATCGGTGAGCGGCGACCGCAGCGTCGTGCCCTCCATGTAGGCGTCGTGGCGCTCCTCGAGCGTGTGCACGAGTTTCGCGAGCTCGCCGTTCTCGGCGACCTGTTCGTCGATGCGCGCCACGAAATCGCGACCCTGTTCACGCAGCGCATCCGTGGGGAAGATGCGCCCCGTCGACGCACTGATCGCCTCGAGTGCCGCGACCGCGGCCGAGGGGAACTCGGCATCGTTGAGGTAGTGCGGGATCAGCAGGACGAACCCGGTGGTCGACTGGCCGAGCTCGTGCAGCCGGAACTCCAGCAGGTGCAGCACGTTCGACGGCACCTGCGTGGTCGGCCGCCAGACCGACATCTGCTCGATGAGCTCGTGGCGGTTGCCGCTCACCGTCACGCTGATCGGCCGGGTGTGCGGAACCGGCATCGGGATCGCATTGATCCAGGTCGTCGACGAGACCTGGAGCTCTTCGACGAGGGCCAGCACGGCCGAGGTGAACTGCTCCCACCGGAAGTCGGGCTCGAACCCGGTCAGCAGCAGGAACGGCTGCCCCAGTTCGTCGCGCGCGAGGTCGAGCGCGAGTCGCGGGGGCGTGTACTCGGTGAGGTGGTCTCCCTCGAACAGGATGATCGGACGCCGAGCGCGATAGTCGAGGAGTTCGTCGACGTCGAACGTGGCGACCACCGTCGTGTCGAGCGTCGCACGAAGGTACTCGGTCGTCTGCGCGACCGCACCGCCGGCGTCGGCGAATCCCGTGAGTCCGGCGACGAGCGGAAGGCCGGGCGGCACCGAGACATCCGGATTCAGCTCGTAGAGGGAACGGGAATCGCGCATGATTCCAGCCTAGTGACGCTGGATCCCGCGACCGGCGGCACCGGGGGCGGCACGATGATGCCGAGAGCGAACACGTACGATCGCAGTCATGACCGTTCCCTCGCTCACCGTCACCCCATCCCCCGCCGCCGAGTCCGACGCAGACGTCGTCCTGCTCGCCGCGCGGAAGGGCGCAGACGGGCCCGAACTGCTCGCCGCCGACGGATTCGAGTGGATTGCGCCGCACCTCGCGACGTTGGGCGCCACGGGTGCCGCCGAGGAACTCACCCGCCTGCCCGGCACCGGAAGCGGACCGCGCGTCGTCGCCGTCGCCGGCGTCGGAGAGCGAGCGGATGTCGCGAGCCTCCGTGTCGCCGCAGGAGCCGCGGTGCGGCGATTCACCGACACCGCGTCCGTCGCGATCGCCGTGCCGACCGACGATGTCGAGGCTGCGGCCGCGCTGCTCGAGGGCGCCGCGCTCGGAGCGTACGCCTATGACGAGTACCGCACCGACCCGAAGCCGTCGGTGACCCGCATCGACCTGCACACCGACTTCACGACCGACCGCGTCGGACTCGAGCGGGTTCGTGCCGTCGTGGCCGCCGTCGCGCGGACGAAGGACCTCGTCAATGCGTCACCCGCGGAACTGTTCCCCGAGAGCTTCGCCGACATCGCCGTGAAGCTCGCCACCGCGGCCGGTGCGACGACCCGGGTCTGGGACGAAGCTGCACTCGAGGCCGACGGATTCGGCGGCATCCTCGGAGTGGGGCAGGGCTCGAGTCGTGGACCGCGGCTCGTGCGCCTCGAATGGGCGCCGGAGGGGGCATCCGTGCACCTCGCGCTCATCGGAAAGGGGATCACCTTCGATTCCGGCGGACTGTCGCTGAAGCCGATGGCATCGATGGTCGGGATGAAGACCGACATGGCGGGCGCGGCGGCGGTGCTCGCGACGATCGTCGCGCTGGCCGAGCTCGGGGTACCCATTCGGGTCTCAGGGTGGCTCTGCCTCGCCGAGAACATGCCGTCGGGCACGGCGACCCGCCCGAACGACGTGCTTCGCATCCGCGGCGGCAAGACCGTCGAGGTCGTCAACACCGACGCCGAGGGCCGGCTCGTCCTCGCCGACGCCCTCGTCGCCGCGAGCGAGGAGCAGCCCGACGCGATCATCGACGTGGCGACCCTCACAGGCGCCCAGGTCGTCGCGCTCGGTCACCGCATCGCCGGGGTCATGGGCGAAGATGAGCTGGTTGCCGAAGTGCGCGCCGCGGCCGACGCCGTCGATGAAGCGACCTGGCCGATGCCGTTGCCCGGCAACCTGCTGCCCCTCCTCAAGTCCGATGTCGCCGACTTCGCGAACACGAAGCTCGGCATGACCGTGCCCGGCATGCTGCTCGCAGGGGTCTTCCTGCAGCAGTTCGTCGGCACCCGCGAGGGCGCCGACACGCGCATCCCGTGGGCGCACATCGACATCGCAGGCCCGGCCCACAACTCGGGCGCGGGCTGGGGATTCACGGGGTCGGGGGCCACCGGCGCCGCGGTGCGCACCCTCGTTCGCCTGGGCGAGCAGCTCGCCGCAGGGTAGTAAGGTCATATGGGCGAGAACGTCGCCCATACGCCTGCCGCGGCAACGAGCCGCCGGCAGTCCGTGTCGCTGATCAGGTGCGCAAGGGAGATTGCGGTTGTCCGAGCAGAACTTTGACATTGTCGTCCTGGGCGGCGGAAGCGCGGGTTATGCCGCGGCCATCCGCGCCGTCGAACTCGGCCTCACGGCCGTGGTGATCGAGAAGGACAAGCTGGGCGGCACGTGTCTGCACCGAGGCTGCATCCCGACCAAGGCGCTGCTGCATGCCGCCGAGGTCGCCGAGGTCTCGAAGGACGCTGCGAAGTACGGCATCAAGGCCGCGTTCGAGGGCATCGACATGAACGCCGTCTCCGCCTACCGCGAGGGCATCGTCGCGAGCAAGTGGAAGGGCCTGCAGGGTCTGCTGAAGGCGCGCGGCATCCCCGTCGTGGAAGGCGAGGGCCGACTCGTCGCCGCGAACACCGTGCAGGTCGGCGACGACCGCTACGTCGGCAAGAACGTCGTGCTCGCCACGGGCTCCTACTCCAAGTCCCTTCCCGGTCTCGAGATCGGCGGACGCGTGATCACGAGCGAGCAGGCACTCGAGCTCGACTTCGTGCCCAAGAAGGTCGCTGTACTCGGCGGCGGCGTCATCGGCGTCGAGTTCGCGAGCGTCTGGCGCTCATTCGGGGCAGAGGTGACCATCATCGAGGCGCTCCCCCACCTGGTCCCGAACGAAGAGGAGTCGATCTCCAAGCAGCTCGAGCGCGCCTTCCGCAAGCGCGGCATCGACTTCTCGCTCGGTGTGCGGTTCCAGAGCGTCAGCCAGAACGACCAGGGCGTCGTCGTGACCCTCGAGAACGGCCAGACCCACGAGGCCGAGCTGCTGCTCGTCGCGGTCGGCCGCGGCCCGGTCACGCAGAACCTCGGTTATGAAGAGGCCGGCGTGACCCTCGACCGAGGCTTCGTGCCCACCAACGAGCGTCTCCAGACGAACCTGCCCGGCGTCTATGCCGTCGGCGACATCGTCCCCGGCCTGCAGCTCGCGCACCGCAGCTACCAGCAGGGCATCTTCGTCGCCGAAGAGATCGCCGGACTCAACCCGATCATCGTCGAAGACGTCAACATCCCGAAGATCACCTATTGCGAGCCCGAGATCGCGTCGGTCGGCTACACCGAGGCGAAGGCCGCCGAGAAGTTCGGCGCCGACCAGGTCAGCGCTTACGACTACAACCTCGCCGGCAACGGCAAGAGCAGCATCCTCGGAACGAGCGGATCGATCAAGGTGGTCCGAGTCAACGACGGTCCGATCGTCGGCGTGCACATCATCGCCGGGCGTGCGGGCGAGCTCATCGCCGAGGCGCAGCTCGCGGTCAACTGGGAGGCCTACCCCGAAGACATCGCCCCCTTCATCCACGCTCACCCGACCCAGGGCGAGGCGTTCGGTGAGGCCGTGTTGAAGCTCGCCGGCAAGCCACTCCACGCGATCTGATCCACCGCCCCCCAACCATGACTGCAATAAGCTAGAACGCGTTCCACGCTGTGAAGGAGACAAGCGCATGAGCGAATCCGTCAGCCTCCCGGCACTCGGTGAGAGTGTCACTGAAGGCACGGTCACCCGCTGGCTGAAGAATGTCGGCGACCGTGTCGAGGTCGACGAGCCGCTGCTCGAGGTCTCGACCGACAAGGTCGACACCGAGATCCCGTCGCCGGTTGCGGGGGTCATCGAGGCGATCCTCGTCCAAGAGGACGAGACTGTCGAAGTCGGCACCGCCCTCGTGACGATCGGTGACGGCTCCGGAGCCGCTGCCGCGCCCGAGGCTGCACCACAGGCCGAGGCTGCGCCCGCTGCACCCGCTCCCGAGGCCGCCGCGCCAACTGAACCTGCTCCCGAGCCTGTCGCCGCACCCGCTCCCGAGCCTGTCGCCGCACCCGCTCCCGAGCCTGTCGCCGCACCCGCTCCCGCTGCTGCCCCGGCCGCTCCCGCACCTGAGCCGGCTGCGGCACCCGCTGCCGCACCTGCTCCTGCTGCCGCACCTGCTCCTGCTGCCGCACCTGCTCCTGCTGCCGCACCTGCTCCTGCTGCCGCACCTGCTCCTGCTGCCGCACCTGCTCCTGCTGCCGCGTCCGGCTCGCACGCCGGGCCCTCGGGATACGTCACCCCGATCGTTCGCAAGCTCGCGAACGAGCAGGGCATCGACCTCGCGAGTGTCACCGGCACGGGTGTCGGCGGTCGCATCCGCAAGCAGGACGTCATCTCGGCCCAGTCCGCTCCCGCGGCGGCCGCTCCGGCCGCGCGTCAGCCGCTCGAGCCGTCGCCGCTGCGCGGCACGACGGTGCCGATGACGCGTCTGCGCAAGGTCGTGGCAGAGCGCGCCGTCGTCTCGATGACCTCGACCGCACAGCTGACGACCGTCGTCGAAGTCGATGTCACCCGTGTCGCTCGCCTTCGCGACACCGTGAAGGCGGACTTCCTCGCCAAGACCGGCAACAAGCTCTCGTTCCTGCCGTTCTTCGCGATGGCCGCTGCCGAGGCGCTGCAGGCGTATCCGATCATCAATTCGACGGTCGACGGCGACAGCATCGTCTACCCGGCAAGCGAGAACATGAGCATCGCGGTCGACACCGAGCGCGGTCTGCTGACGCCGGTCATCCGCAACTCGGCCGAGCTCGACCTCGCTGGCCTCGCGGCGCAGATCGCCGACTTGGCCGATCGCACGCGGAACAACCAGCTCAAGCCCGATGAGCTCTCGGGCGGAACGTTCACGCTCACGAACACCGGTTCGCGCGGCGCGCTCTTCGACACACCGGTCGTGTTCCTGCCGCAGTCGGCCATCCTCGGTACCGGAACCGTCGTCAAGCGGGCGGTCGTCGTCAGCCAGGACGGCTCCGACGCGATCGCCGTGCGTTCGATGGTCTACCTCGCGCTGTCGTACGACCACCGCATCATCGACGGTGCCGACGCGGCCCGCTTCCTGACGGCGGTCAAGGAGCGCCTCGAAGAGGGCGCGTTCGAAGGCGACCTCGGCATCTAGTCGAACAGCTCGCGCAATCGCCAGCCGGCCTCGCTCCTCATCACGAGGAGCGAGGCCGGTTCGCGTTGGGCGTCAGCGTACGGAACGGTGAGCAGCACCGCCGAACCCATCTCGGCGCTGACGGCGACCGCATCGAGCGCGAATGCATCGAGGGGCACCGCTGAACCCGACCGCGCCTGCGCCAACAGGTCGAGATCGGCACGCTCCATCGCCGAATCGGGTTGCACCACCTGCGCAAGACAGGCCTGGTCGAGCGTTGCAAGGCAACTGGCGCGCAGCTCGAGCAGATGCACCGCCGCGCTCACCACGTCGAGATCGGGTTCCGCTTCGGCGTCGTCGGGCGTCGTCGGCTCGTCGGTCGCAGCCGAAGGCTGCGGAGTCGTCGAGGGAACCGGAACCACGGGATCGGAGTGCGCCGTCGTCTCCCGTTCAGCTGCGGTACCGTCGCCGGCCGGAGCCGGCGGAACGAGCGTGAGCAGGAGGACGAGCGCGGAAGCGCCGACCAGTCCGCCGATGAACAGGGGGCGACGACTGCCGGTCAGTCGTCTCCTCAGCCGCCCGACGAGGGTCGCCGCGTGGTCGTGATCGGCCATCTCGGCGACGCGGTCGACGGACGGCACCGACAGCGGCAGTTGGGCGATCTCGGCGAGGCCGGCGAGCATCCCTCGCCGGCCGCGCCGAGGTCCGGCATCGTCGGTATCTGCTTCGGCGACCGGCATCTGCGGTGCCGTCATTCGGCCCGGGAGCGCCGTCGGTCGCTGACGCACCGACACGCCGGCGATCGGGGTCGGTGTCGCGGCGTCGAAGAGCGCCCGTTCGACCGCACGCTCGCAAGGCACGAAAGGTCGCGTCGCGAGCGCCGCCCCGAGGATCTCGAGCGCGTCATCGAAGACTCCCGCCGGCTTCGTCGCCTGCACCACGACGCCGATGAGTTCGGCGAGCACCTCGTGGCCCGTGCGCAGCAGGTCGGTGCGTGAGGCCTGGTGCGCGTGTTGCGGCATCCGCTGCAGCGCACCGAGTCCGATGAGGCGCGGACGCCCCGTGCCGTCGATGATCACGTCGTTGGCCGACAGCCGCGTGTGCACGAAACCGGACTCGGCGAGTTCTGCAACGGCGACGACGATGGGAGCGAGGATCGTCACCGCCTCGCCGGGATCGAGCGATCGCCCCACGAGCAGGCTCGCCAGCGTCGGCCCCGGCATCCGCTCGACGGCAAGGCAGCAGCGGCCGTCGTCGAGCGCAGCGACGTCGTAGAGTGCTGGCAGCGACGGCGAGGTGGCGGCGGCCATCGCTTCGATCTCGATGGCGACCGACTCCCCCGGCACGCTCGACGCGTAGACCCGAACGGCGACGAGCGACGCGACCTCAGCGTCGTCGTTCTCGGAGCGGTCGACGGTGGCGAGGTAGACGTCGGCTCGATCACCGGTGGCGATGCGCCGCAGGAGCCGGTAGCCCGCCACGCTCCGCTCCATCGTGGTCGTGGTCGCCGACTGCTCGGGCGTGGCGTGGTTCGCCTCGGCCGCAGCAGCCGCAGCAGGTCGGTTCGTTCGGCGCATGGTCCGATCCTGCGGCTCGAGCGGCCGCCACGGTCTCACCCTCGATCGCCATGTGGAGGTACCGACGACGTGCACGAGTGGGGAGGACGAGTCACCTAGACTGGCCGAATGCTCGACATCGTCGTCACGGGGCTAAGCGCCAACTCCGTGCCGTATATCGAGGGTCTCGACCTTCAGCGCGCCGTCCATCGCGCGGTCGTCGCGGGCGAACGCCCCGACACCGTACTCCTCCTGGAGCACCACTCCGTCTACACCGCCGGCAAGCGCACTGCGCCCGACGAGCGGCCGACCGACGGAACCCCGGTCATCGACGTCGACCGCGGCGGCAAGATCACCTGGCACGGTCCCGGCCAATTGGTCGGTTACCCGATCCTCCGTCTGCCTGAGCCCGTCGACGTCGTCGGCTACGTGCGTCGACTCGAGGGCATCCTCATCGACGTGCTCGCCGAGGTCGGTGTCGACGGGCGAAGGGTCGACGGTCGATCCGGTGTGTGGGTGGGGAGTCCGGGCTTCGAGAACAAGATCGCCGCGATCGGCATCCGCGTCGCCGACGGCGTCACGATGCACGGCTTCGCACTCAACTGCAGCAACTCGCTCGAACCCTACGACAGGATCGTCGCCTGCGGTATTCGCGACGCCGGAATCACGACGATCAGTCGCGAGGTCGGCCGCGAGGTGACTCCCGAAGACCTCGTCGATCCGATCACGCGCCGATTCCGCGCCGCGGCCGACGACGCGGTCGCCGCATGAGCACCGCACCCGAGGGGCGCCGCATGCTTCGCCTCGAAGTCCGCAATGCCCAGACGCCTATCGAACGCAAGCCGGAGTGGATCAAGACCCGGGCGAGGATGGGTCCCGAGTACCGTGCCCTGCAGTCGCTCGTGAAGAGCGAAGAACTGCATACGGTCTGCCAAGAGGCCGGATGTCCCAACATCTACGAGTGCTGGGAGGACCGCGAGGCGACGTTCCTCATCGGCGGCTCGCAGTGCACGCGCCGCTGCGACTTCTGCCAGATCGACACCGGCAAGCCGGCCGACTACGACGTCGACGAGCCGCGGCGGGTCGCGGAGTCGGTCGCGCGCATGCAGCTGCGGTACTCGACGGTCACGGGCGTCGCCCGCGACGACCTGCCCGACGAGGGCGCGTGGCTGTACGCCGAGACGATCCGAGAGATCCACCGGCAATCGCCCGGTACCGGAGTGGAGATCCTGGTCCCCGACTTCTCGGGAAATCCCGACCACCTCGCGGAGGTCTTCTCCGCGCGACCCGAGGTCTTCGCGCACAACGTCGAGACGGTGCCTCGCATCTTCAAGCGCATCCGTCCTGCGTTCCGCTACGAGCGCTCGCTCGACGTGCTCACGCAGGGCCGCGATTCGGGGCTGATCACGAAGTCGAACCTCATCCTCGGGATGGGCGAGGAGCGCGCCGAGATCTCGCAGGCGCTGCGTGACCTGCATGGAGCCGGCACCGACATCATCACCATCACCCAGTACCTTCGGCCGAGCCCACGACACCTCCCCGTCGACCGTTGGGTGCACCCCGAGGAGTTCGTGGAACTCAAGGCCGAGGCCGAGGAGATCGGCTTCCTGGGCGTGCTCGCCGGCCCGCTCGTTCGTTCGTCCTATCGCGCGGGCCGGCTTTGGGCGCAATCGATGCAGGCCAAGGGACGCCAGCTCCCCGACGAGCTCGCGCACCTCGCCGACGCCTCGCTGGGGTTCGCGCAGGCCGTCGGCTGAACCCCGCCCCGGTCGGCTCGGATCGCGTGCGCTCACACGTTCCGAGCCGGCCTCGCTCGCCGGTATCCTAGACACCATGGCACGTACGAAGGACGCATCGAAGGCTCAGAAGGAGCCCGGCCGCTTCAAGCAGATGTGGCAGGTCTTCCAGATGACCCGCCGATACGATCCGAGGGCGCAATGGCTCATGCTCGCCGTCTTCCTCGCACCCGTGCTCGTCGGTGTGGGACTCGGAATCTGGTTCGGCGAGGGCAACGGCTTCACGATCGCACTCTGGGTGATCGCCGGCGTGCTCGCGGGTCTGCTCCTGGCCCTCGTGGTGCTCGGCCGACGGGCCGAGCGTGCCGCGTACTCGCAGATCGAGGGTCAGCCCGGCGCCGTCGGTGCGGTGCTGCGCAGCGGCCTGCGGGGCGGCTGGGTCGGCAACGAGATGCCGATCGCCGTGAACGGCAAGACGCAAGACGCGGTGTATCGCGCAGTGGGTCGTGGCGGTGTCGCCCTCATCAGCGAGGGTCCCGTCTCACGCACGCAGCGAATGCTCGACGACGAGATGCGCAAGGTCCAGCGCGTGCTGCCGAACGTGCCGATCTCGCTCATCTCGGTCGGAACCGACGAAGGTTCGATCGAGCTCCACCGACTCCCCCGCGCACTGCGCTCCACGAAGAAGGCGCTGACGAAGCCCGAGGTGCTGGCAGTGTCGAACCGCCTCAACTCACTGCAGACGCAGCTTCCGATCCCGAAGGGCATCGACCCGATGAAGGTCCGCCCCCAGCGCGGCAAGGCCCGCTGATCCGAATCGTCCCGCACGCGGCATCCGTCTTCGAATTCGATCGACGGACGCCGCGTCGCCGTCTACGCGCGGATCAGCACCGTGCCGGCGAGCTTGTCGTGGAACCCGCGCTGGTCGGAGTCCCACACGAGGGCGGGCACGACGAGCACCAGCAGCACCGTGCGCACGATGGGCCGCCACGGTCCGACCCAGCCGCCGGTGACCGGCACGACGTGCATGCCGAGCAACCGGTGGCCGATGCTGCCGCCGATGGTCGGGATGAACACGATCTGCAGCACGGCGAAGACGAGCGGCGTCACCCAGGTGTAGGCGGCCGACTCGTAGGGGGTGAACAGGAGGGCGATGAGCATCGCGCTCGCCCAGTCGATGAGCAGCGCGGCGATGCGTCGCCCTGCACGCGCGACCGAGCCGGTGCCCTGATCGGGCAGCCCGAGTCGCTCGCCCGGATATCGACTCGGCTCGAGATCTCCAGACGTCTGGGCGGTGGATCGAGGCATCCGACGAGTCTATCGACTCGCACCGGGCGTAACATTGCCGAAACATTCCGGTCATGGTCGGGAAACGGCGTGAGGATAGCGTCGCTCGTGGCTGTGAACGTCCGTTCGGCCCACCCGCCTGCCCCGATGGAGATTTCGTCACATGTTCAGTGATTCGTCCGAAGTGCTCAAGTTCATCAAGGAGACGGATGTCAAGTTCCTCGACATCCGCTTCACCGACCTCCCGGGCGTGCAGCAGCACTTCAACATCCCGGCGTCGACGGTCGACGAAGAGTTCTTCACCGTCGGCCAGCTCTTCGACGGCTCGTCGATCCGCGGCTTCGCCAACATCCACGAATCCGACATGCAGCTCATCCCCGACGTGTCCACGGCGTACGTCGACCCGTTCCGCGCCGAACGCACGTTGATCATGGTCTTCGACATCTACAATCCGCGCAATGGCGAGATCTACTCGAAGGACCCGCGACAGGTCGCGAAGAAGGCCGAGAAGTACCTCGCCTCGACCGGCATCGCCGACACCGCGTTCTTCGCCCCCGAGGCCGAGTTCTACATCTTCGACGACGTCCGCTACGAGGTGAACCAGCACTCGAGCTTCTACACCGTCGACTCCGAAGAGGGCGCCTGGAACTCGGGCCGCGCCGAAGAGGGCGGCAACCTCGGCAACAAGACCCCCTACAAGGGCGGCTACTTCCCCGTCTCGCCCGTCGACAAGCAGGCCGACCTGCGCGACGACATCTCGCTGAAGCTCATCGACGCCGGCCTCATCCTCGAGCGCGCGCACCACGAGGTGGGCACCGGCGGCCAGGCCGAGATCAACTATCGCTTCGACACGATGGTCTCCGCAGCCGACGACATCCTGAAGTTCAAGTACATCGTCAAGAACACGGCCGACCAGTGGGGCAAGACGGCCACGTTCATGCCGAAGCCGCTGTTCGGCGACAACGGATCGGGCATGCACACGCACCAGTCGCTGTGGAACGAGGGCAAGCCGCTGTTCTACGACGAGGCCGGCTACGGCGGACTGTCGGACGTCGCGCGCTGGTACATCGGCGGCCTGCTCAAGCACGCTCCCGCAGTGCTCGCGTTCACGAACCCCACCGTCAACTCGTACCACCGCCTCGTGCCCGGCTTCGAGGCCCCGGTGAACCTGGTCTACTCGGCGGGCAACCGTTCGGCGTCGATCCGCATCCCGATCACCGGCACGAACCCCAAGGCCAAGCGCATCGAGTTCCGGGCCCCCGACGCTTCGGGCAACCCGTACCTCGCGTTCGCCGCCCAGCTGATGGCGGGCATCGACGGCATCCGCAACCGCATCGAGCCGCACGAGCCGGTCGACAAGGACCTCTACGAGCTTCCGCCCGAGGAGGCCAAGTCGATCCCGCAGGTGCCCGGATCGCTCGGCGAGGCACTCGAGGCCCTCGAGGCCGACCACGACTTCCTCCTCGAGGGCGGCGTGTTCACCAAGGAGCTCATCGAAACCTGGATCGACTACAAGCGCGAGAAGGAGCTGAAGCCCCTCGCTCAGCGTCCGCACCCGTTCGAGTTCGAGCTCTACTACGGAGTCTGACCCCGAGCCCTGCAGTCCCCCGCTGCAGTTCCCCAGACGGGCCCGCACCGCTTCGGCGGGCGGGCCCGTTCTGTGCGTCAGCCGGTCGTCGGCGTGCGCTGCGGTTCGAGGCCGTAGAAGCCGCGCTCGAACACCGCTCGCGCCCGCCGCGTGACCTGCAGGTAGTCGTGCTCGAGCTGTGCGGCCGAGCCCGGCGGGTACCCCATGATGCGGGCGACGCCCTCGAGCTGCGAACGCTCGACCGGGAGCACGTCGGTGGTGCGGTCGAGCCAGAGCGTCAGAGCCGATCGGGCACGCGAGGTGAACACCCACGCCGCGCGAAGCACCTCTGCGTCAGACGGGTCGACGAGCCCGTGCGCGGCAGCTGCCTGCAGCGCGTCGAGCGTCGATGTCGTGCGCAGGTCGGCGACGGATGCACCGTGCTTCAGTTGCTCGAGCTGCACGAACCATTCGACGTCGGAGAGCGAGCCTCGACCGAGCTTCAGGTGTCGGGTCGGGTCGGCTGCTTGCGGCAGCCGCTCGTTCTCGACACGGGCCTTGATTCGCTTGACCTCGCGCACGTCCTGGTCGGAGATGCGCTCGGGGTAGCGCACGGAGTCGGCAAGCTCGGTGAAGTCGGCGATGAGCGCGGGGTCGCCTGCGATGGCGCGCGCGCGCAGCAGGGCCTGCGCCTCCCAGGTGAGCGACCAGCGAGCGTAGTAGGCACGGTAGGCGTCGAGCGACCGGGCGACGACGCCGTTGCGGCCCTCGGGGCGAAGGTCGGCGTCGAGTTCGAACGGGAGCCGCGCGTCTTCGCTCAGTCGCACGAGTTCGGCGACGATCTTCAGTGCACGGCGATGCGCGGCATCGGCATCGGCGTCGGCATCGGCATCGATCGGACGGTAGACGTAGATGATGTCGGCGTCCGAGCCGATGCCGAGCTCGCGGCCGCCGAGCCGCCCCATGCCGACGACGGCGAACTCGATGCCGTCGGGCTCGTCGCCGCGGATCGCCTCGACCAGAGCGGCGATGTGGTTCGCCGTGAGGTCGCTGAGCCCGTGGCCGAGTTCTTCGACCGTGCAGACGTCGAGGATCGCGGCCAGCGACAGCCGCAACACCTCTCGTCGCCGCATCGCGCGGAAGATCTTCGCGGCATCATCAGCGTCACCGTGTCGACTGAGCACGGCACGCGACTCGTCTTCGAGCGAGGAGAGCGATCTCGGCCGCAGCTCGTCGACATCTTCGAGCCAAGCCACCGCCTCGGGCGCGCGCTCGAGCAGGGCTGCCGCGAACCGTGAACCCGAGAGCACGCGCGTGAGCCGAAGCGCCGCGTCGGATGAGTCGCGCAGGAGGCGCAGGTACCAGTGCGTGGTGCCGAGCGTGTCGCTCAGCCGACGGAAGGACAGCAGGCCGAAGTCGGGGTCGGTGCCGTCGGCGAACCACGAGATCAGCACGGGCATGAGGTGTCGCTGGATCGCCGCGCGCCGGGTCACCCCGGCGGTCAGCGCGGCGATGTGCGCGAGGGCGCCGCGGGGGTCCCGGAAACCGATCGCCGCGAGCCGCGCCTCGGCCTGCTCGCTCGTGAGTTCGAGGCCCGACGCGGGGAGGGCGGCGACCGCCGACAGCAGGGGCCGATAGAACAGCCGCTCGTGCAACCCGCGCACTCGTTGACGGGTCGTCTGCCAGGCGGCTTGAAGCTCACCGGCGTTGCGCCCGAGGCCTGACGACCTGGCGAGGACGCGAAGGCTGCGCTCATCACGCGGCATGAGGTGCGTACGGCGGAGCCGGTCGAGTTGCATGCGATGTTCGAGCACTCGGAGGACGCGATAGTCGCGCGCGAACTCGGCGGCCTCTTCACGGCCGACGTAGCTGCGCTCGGCGAGTGCCGAGAGCGCGGCGAGCGTGCCAGGCTGGTGGATCGCGTCATCGGACGCCCCGTGGACCAGCTGCAGCAGTTGCACCGTGAACTCGATGTCGCGAAGCCCTCCGGGCCCGAGCTTGATCTGCACGTCGACCTCGTCGGCGGGGATGTGCGCGGTGACCCGCTCACGCATGCGCTGCACCGACTCGACGAAGCCCTCGCGACTCGAGCTCGACCACACCTTCGGCGCCACGCCGGCCGCGTAGCGTGCTCCGAGCTCCTGATCGCCGGCGAGGGGGCGTGCCTTGAGCAGCGCCTGGAACTCCCAGCTCTTCGCCCACCGGTCGTAGTACTGCAGGTGCGACTCGAGGGTGCGCACGAGCGCACCGTCTTTGCCCTCAGGCCGCAGGTTCGGATCGACTTCCCAGAGCGGCGGCTCGATGCCGGCCTCGGCGATGAGCCGCATCGTCGTCATCGCGAGCCGCGTGGCGATGTCGAGGGCCCGGGGTGTGCCGACGACGTCCTCGTCGGCTGATTCCGCCACGAAGATGACGTCGACGTCGCTGACGTAGTTGAGCTCGCGTGCGCCGGCCTTGCCCATGCCGATGATCGCGAGTCGGGTGGCCGCGACCTCATCGGCCGGGAAGGTGGCATGGGTGGCCGGGGTGCCGTCGGCCCGGCCGACCACTCGGCGGGCAGCGATGAGCGCCGCATCGAGGGCGGCGCCCGCGAGGTCGGCGAGTCCGGAGCCGATCGTGTCGACGACGTCGACCGCGTCGGCACGCGTGAGGTCGTACAACGCGATGCCGGCGAGGAGCCGCCGATAGCGTACGCGGATGCGGGTCGCCGCATCGGCGGGATCGAGCGCGCCGGGCTCGCCGTCATCGTCGAGCGATGCCAGGAGCGCGACGCGGGCGTCATCGACGCCGAGCGGCGGGGCCGGCACCTCTTGGAAGAGCGCGACCTGCGAGGGATGACGCAGCAGGAAGTCGCCCAGTCCACGCGAAGCCCCCAGGAGGCGGGACATCCGCTGGGCCGACGCATCGTGCGCGAGCACGGCGGCGACCTCGGCCGGAGCCCGGTCGTGCAGGCGCTGCACGGCGATGAGCGCCTCATCGGGGTCGGCCGCGACACTGAACGCCTCGAGGAGCCACTCGGGCGCGAGGCCCGTGCCGGCGGTGAGCGCCTCGATGCCGGCCGCGGCCCGATCGAGTTCATCGAACCCCGCCCGGGCCAGGCGGGCGAGGGTCGGAGCCTTTCGGGTCATCGCCGCGCGGTCAGAGGATCTCGAGGTTCCGCTGCAACTCGAACGGCGTCACCTGCGATCGGTAGTCGCGCCACTCGGCCCGCTTGTTCGCGAGCACGTAGTTGAACACCTGCTCGCCGAGCGTTTCGGCCACCAGTTCTGAGGTCTCCATGTACTCGATCGCGTGGTCGAGACTCGCCGGGAGCGGGCTGTAGCCGAGGGCGCGGCGCTCGCTGTCGGTCAGCGCCCACACGTCGTCTTCGGCCTCGGGCGGCAGCTCGTAGCCCTCTTCGATGCCCTTCATTCCCGCGGCGAGCAGCAGCGAGAACGCGAGATACGGGTTCGCGGCCGAGTCGATCGCGCGATACTCGACCCGAGCGCTCTGGCCCTTGTTGGGCTTGTAGAGCGGCACGCGCACGAGGGCCGAGCGGTTGTTGTGACCCCAGCAGATGAAGCTCGGCGCCTCGTCGCCACCCCACAGCCGCTTGTAGGAGTTCACGAACTGGTTCGTGACCGCCGAGATCTCGTTGGCGTGCCTCAGCAGGCCTGCGATGAACTGTCGGCCGATCTTCGACAGCTGGTACTGGGCCCCCGGCTCGTAGAACGCGTTCGCGTCGCCCTCGAAGAGGGACAGGTGGGTGTGCATGCCGCTGCCCGGGTATTGCGAGAAGGGCTTCGGCATGAACGTCGCGTAGACGCCCTGCTCGATCGCAACCTCTTTCACCACCGTTCGGAACGTCATGATGTTGTCGGCAGTGGTGAGGGCGTCAGCATATCGCAGATCGATCTCGTTCTGGCCCGGACCTGCCTCGTGGTGGCTGAACTCCACCGAGATTCCGAGGTCTTCGAGCATGCGCACCGATCGGCGGCGGAAATCGTGCGCCGTACCGCCCGGGACGTTGTCGAAGTAGCCGGCCGAGTCGACCGGCTGGGGCCCGTCTTCACCGTACTTCGACGAGCGCAGCAGGTAGAACTCGATCTCGGGGTGCGTGTAGAAGGTGAACCCGCGATCGGCCGCGCGCGCGAGGGTGCGCTTGAGCACGTTGCGGGGATCGGCGACCGCAGGCACACCGTCGGGCGTGGTGATGTCGCAGAACATGCGCCCCGTGGGGTCGATGTCGCCGCGCCAGGGCAGCGTCTGGAAAGTCGACGGGTCGGGGAAGGCGAGCAGGTCGGACTCGAAGGTTCGGCTGAGTCCTTCGATCGCCGACCCGTCGAAGCCGATGCCCTCGGTGAACGCGCCCTCGACCTCGGCCGGCGCGATCGCCACCGATTTCAGGGTGCCGACGACATCGGTGAACCAGAGCCTGACGAACTTCACGCTCCGCTCCTCGATCGTGCGAAGAACGAAGTCACGCTGCTTATCCATCCACACCCTCTCTCGCAGTTCTCAGCGTACTGGCTCGGGCAGGCCCGCAGTGCCGAGCACGGGTGCCCCGTATGCAAGGATTGGCCCCATGTCAGGCGAGCCCCAGACCGCAGCATCCGACAGTTCCTCCGGAGCCGAGCAGAACCCCTACGGCGGCGCCTCGGCGCCGGGTGGCCCGAAGCGCGTGCGAACAAGGCACTTCCAGAATGCGAAGCGCGACGGCATCAAGATCACGGGGCTGACGAGCTACGACCAGCTCACGGCGCGCATCTTCGACGACGCGGGCATCGACTTCCTGCTCGTCGGCGATTCCGCAGGCAACAACGTGTTCGGCCATGAGACGACGCTTCCGGTGACCGTCGACGAGCTCATCCCGCTCGCTCGAGCGGTCGCGGGCGCGGTCACGCGTGCATTCGTCATCGCCGACATGCCGTTCGGGTCGTACGAGAACGGGCCCGAGGACGCGTTGCACACCGCGGTGCGGTTCATGAAGGAGACCGGTGCGCACGCGGTCAAGCTCGAGGGCGGCGAACGCTCCTTCAAGCAGATCCGCCGCATCGTCCAGGCCGGCATCCCGGTGATGGCGCACATCGGCTACACCCCGCAGAGCGAGCACGGGCTCGGCGGTCACGTCATCCAGGGACGTGGCGAGGGCGTGCAGCAGCTGCTCGCAGATGCCAAGGCCGTACAAGACGCCGGCGCGTTCGCCGTCGTGCTCGAGATGGTGCCGGCCGACGCCGCACGCCAGGTCACCGAGCTGCTCGACATCCCCACCATCAGCGTCGGAGCCGGCCCTCACACCGACGGGCAACTGCTCGTATGGACCGACTGGGCAGGTCTCACGATCGGCCGGGTGCCGAAATTCGTGAAGCAGTACGCGAACCTGGCGGGAATCCTCAGCAACGCCGCGAAGGAGTGGCGCGCCGACGTCGAGGCCGGCAGCTACCCGAACTCCGAGCACAGCTACGAGTAGACCTCAGTTCTCGGACGCGTCCTCCTCGGCCCACTTCGCGCTGTTGGCCCGCAGTATCTCGAGGGCCCGCTCGGCTTCGGCTCGCGTCTCGAATGGACCGACCCGGTCGACCGACGGCGAGACGAAACCCTGTTCGACCTCACCGGTGTTCATGTTGTACCAGTACATGTGCTCGATGTCCTCGGCCATAGGCTGATCCTATGCCCAAGGATTCCGCCGGCCGCCTGGTCCCCGGACGACTCTCGCCGACCCGATCCGTGCCCGCCGCCATCGACCGGCCCGAATACGTCGGCAAGCGGGCGCCGTCGCCGTACACGGGCGGCGACTGGTACGCCCCCGACGAGGTCGAGCGCATTCGGGTCGCCGGGCGCATCGCCGCTCGCGCGATCGAGGCCGCGGCTGCAGCCATCCGCCCCGGCGTCACCACCGACGAGCTCGACCGCATCGCGCACGAGTACGTCATCGCCCACGGCGCCTACCCCTCGACGCTCGGCTACCGCGGCTACCCGAAGTCGAGCTGCACGTCGGTCAACGAGGTGATCTGCCACGGCATCCCCGACGACACCGTGCTCGCCGACGGCGACCTCGTGAACATCGACGTCACCGCCTATCTCGACGGATTCCACGGCGACCTCAACCACACCTTCCTCGTCGGCGAGGCGGGCGACGAGGCGACCCTGCTCGTCGAGCGCACGCGCGAGGCGCTTGCGCGAGGCATCCGTGCCGTCGCACCCGGCCGACAGATCAACGTGATCGGCCGGGCCATCGAGGCGTACGCGAAACGTTTCGGATACGGTGTCGTGCGCGACTACACGGGTCACGGCGTCGGCCGCGCGTTCCACTCGGGGCTGGTCATCCCCCACTACGACTCGCCCGAGTTCGACACGGTCATGGAGCCCGGCATGGTGTTCACGATCGAGCCGATGCTCACCCTCGGTGCGATCGAGTGGGATGTGTGGGCCGATGACTGGACCGTCGTCACGCGCGACCGCTCGCTGACGGCGCAGTTCGAGCACACCCTCGTGGTGACCGATCGAGGTGCCGAGATCCTGACCCAGCCGTGACTGATGCGCGCCGCCCGCCCGCGCCAGAGCGGCGTGCGTCCGCGCGATAGTCTGGCGCCATGGCGACTGAGCAGGCGATCGGCATCGACATCGGCGGCACGGGCATCAAGGGGGCGATCGTCGATCTCGCGACCGGCGAGCTCGCTTCGGAGCGCACCAAGGTGCGCACGCCCAAGGGCGGCCGACCCGCCGACATCCTCGATGCCACGCGCGATCTGCTCGACCAGCTCGACGAGCGCGGCCGCACGAAGCTCCCGCTCGGTGTCTGCTTCCCCGCCGTCGTGAAGCACGGTCGCACGCTGTCGGCCGCGAACATCTCGGAGGAGTGGATCGGCCTGCCCGCCGAAGAGCTGTTCGAGCAGGAGCTCGGACGCGAGATCCACTTCATCAACGACGCCGATGCCGCAGGGTACGCCGAATCGCGGTACGGCGCGGCCGTGGGCGCCGAGGGCCTCGTGATCCTCACGACACTGGGCACCGGCATCGGGTCGGCATTCCTCTACGACGGCGTGCTGGTGCCGAACACCGAGCTCGGCCACATGGAGGTCGACGGTGTCGGCGCCGAGACGCGCGCGGCGTACTCGGCGATGGAGCGCGAGGAACTCGGCTGGGACGAGTGGGCGACACGCCTGCAGCGGTTCTACGCGATGGTGGAGTTCCTGTTCTCCCCCGACCTCTTCGTGGTCGGCGGCGGCGTATCGAAGCACCACGAGCACTTCCTGCCCCTGCTCGACCTGAAGACCCCGATCGTGCCCGCCGTGCACCGCAACAATGCCGGCATCCTCGGCGCCGCGTCACTCGCCGCCCACTGAGCACGGCACGTCGATCGGTGGGCTCCCCCATCTGCGGCCGAGTCGTTCGGTGCGGCCCTGTGGTTCGGTGCGAGCGGGCCGGCTGATACGCCGGGTTCTGTTCACCGGGCGCTTGCGCGACACCGGCTGGACGGCCATCTCTCTCGGAGCCACGTTGCCGTGACCCTCCAGCGGCCTACCCGGGAACGGGACGGGCAGCCCCATCGTTCCCTGTCTGGCCTTGCTCCGGACGAGGTTTACCGAGCCGACCGCGTCACCGCGGCCGCTGGTGGGCTCTTACCCCACCGTTTCACCCTTACCTCCGGCTTGCGCCGAAGGCGGTCTGCTTTCTGTGGCACTGTCTCGCGGGTTGCCCCGGGTGGGCGTTACCCACCGTCCTGCCCTGCGGAGCCCGGACGTTCCTCGGCGCGCGACCGAAACCGCGCGACGCGACCGTCTTGCCGACCCGCTCGCGATTCCAGCCTACCGTCGGCACCGGTGCGTCACGGCAACGTGCGATCGGATGCCCCACGCCGCGCCCTGCGCGAGGTCAGAGACCCGACTCATCGGTTCGCACCAGGATGCGGTCGCATTCGGGGCACTGCACGACATCGTCGGGCGCTGATCGGCGCACGGTCTCGAGGTCGGACCCGGTGAGCGTGATCGTGCAGCCGCCGCAGGTGCGCTGGCGCAGCAGCGCCGCGCCGACGCCGCCGCCGCGGGCGCGGCGCTGCTCGTAGAACGCGAGCAGGTCTGCCGGGACGCCGCCGGCGACGACCGCGCGGTCGCGCTCGGTCTGGTCGCGCTCCACGGTGAGACCGCCGGCGGCCTCGTCGCGCTCGGCTTCGAGCGTTGCGACTTCGGCGACGATCGCCGCGCGCTGGAGGTCGATGCTGTCGACGGTGACCTCGGCCTCCTCGACCTTCTCCATCACCACGAGCTCCTGATCTTCGAGGTCGTTGCGGCGCTTCGCGAGCGAGGTGAGCTCGGATTCGAGCGCGGCCACGTCCTTCACCGACGAGGTGTGCTGCAGGCGGTCGGTGTCGCGCGCGATACGCGCTTCGACGACGGCGACATCGGATTCGAGCCGAGCGAGCTCGGCCCTGGCATCTTCAAGTCGCCCCACTGCCTCGGCACGAGTGCCCCGGACAGCCGTGTCCCTGGCGCCGAGGTCGGCGAGCGGGGCAGCCTGCGGCAGCGAGCCGAGCCGGTGATCGAGCTGCTGCATCCTGGTGTCGAGCGACTGGAGTCGCAGCAGTTGCTCTTGATCGGCTGGGCTGGCCTTCACGTGGTGCTCCTCGCGGGGATCGGGTGTTGACTCGACATCATTGCACGACCTGGAAGTCCCACGGGTCGGTGCGCACGTCGCTCACCTCGATCTCGAGCCCGGGGTGGGCGATGCGCAGTTCTTCGGCGCCGGTGGCGAGCCAGAGCCATTCACTGGCCCAGTGCGAGACGTCGATGAGGGCCGGGCCGGCTCCGAGCATCGCCTGCTCGCGCGCTTCTGAAGCCGGGTGGTGGCGCAGGTCGGCCGTGATGTAGACGTCGGCGCTCCGCACGGCGGGATGGGTGAGCAGTGAGTCGCCCGCTCCGCCGCACACGGCGATGGCCTCGACGGGGTCGTCGTATGCGCCCGACACCCGCACGCCGGTTGCGGTCGGCGGGAGGATCTCTGCGAGGCGTCGCGCCAGGCGGCCGAGCGTGGTCGGCTCAGCGAGGCGCCCGACGCGCCCGAGCCCGAGGTCGGGGTTCGCGGCCGGGACGATCGGGGCGATGCCCTCGAGGTCGAGAGCCCTGGCGAGGACGGCGGACGTTCCGTGCTCGACGACGTCGGCGTTCGTGTGGGCGCTGATGAGGGCGCAGTCGGCGCGGATCAGCCGGGCGAGCAGGGCACCCTTGTACCGATCCTCGGCGATGCTCGTCACACCGCGAAGCAGCAATGGATGATGGGTCACGAGCAGGTCGGCGCCGGCCTCGACGGCCTCATCGACCGTTGCCGCGACCGCGTCGACGGCGAAACGCACGCGTCGCACGGGGGCCGCCGGATCGCCGCTGACCAGCCCCGAGGCGTCCCAGGACTCCGCGCCCTCGAACGGCCACAGCCGATCGATCGTCGTCAGGATCTCTGCGAGGGTGGCCGGCACCCGACCAGCCTAGCGTCGGGAAGCGCGCACGGAACGGCCGCACGCAGCGGTGTGGCGGTCGCCGCCCGGTCGCACTGCCACCGATACGATCGCCCAACCGTCGAGGATGAGCGGATCGTCACACGCCCGCCGGGGAAGGAACAGTGCGCCGTGGTGGGCCCTGCCGGGCTCGAACCGACGACATCCACGGTGTAAACGTGGCGCTCTACCAACTGAGCTAAAGGCCCGCGATGCATGCGGTGCACGCCAATGCTATCCGAGCGCGGGCGGTGGCGCCGGGCGCCGAACCGATCTCAGAGCATCGCGAGCGCGTCGCGGTACAGCGCGAGGGGCCGAGCCTCGCCTCGCGGTGTCGAGAAGCTCGACACGATGACACCGTCGGCACCGATCACGAAGGTGGCGCGGTGCGCAGTGCCCGCGAGATCGTCGAACGCGCCGTACGCGGCCGCGACCTCGCCGTGCGGCCAGAAGTCGGCGAGGAGCTGGAACCAATACGACTCCGCCTCAGCCCACGCGCGCAAGGTGTGCTTGGAGTCGACCGAGATGCCGAGGAGTTCGACGGTCGAATCGGCGAACATCGCGAAATTGTCGCGAAGCTCGCAGAGCTCGCCCTGGCAGACGCGCGAGAAGGCGAGCGGAACGAACACGAGGGCAACGGGCCTGTCACCGCGGAAATCGGCGAGTCGCACTGGTTGCCCGAACTGGTTGACGAGGTCGAACTCGGGCGCGACGACGCCGGGCTCGAGGATCATGAATGGGCTCCCTTCCGTGATGGCGACCCTCACCCTAGCCGACGGGACCGAATCAGACTCACTAGGATGTCGAGAGGTGCCATGCGGCTGCGAAGCCGGTCCGCGTCGGTACGCGCACGCCCACACGACGCAGGCACGACCTGCAGAACAGAGAGGTCGAGTGTGACTGTCAACGACCAGGATCCGTACTCGGTCGAGGCGCTGGACGCTGATCCCGAAGAGACTTCGGAGTGGTCCGAGTCGCTTGATGCGCTCGTCGCCGAGAAGGGGCACCAGCGCGCCCGCGAGATCATGTTGAGCCTGCTCAAGCGATCGAAGGAACTGCACCTCGGGGTGCCGATGGTTCCGACGACCGACTACCTCAACACCATCGCCCCCGAGAACGAGCCCGAGTTCCCCGGCGACGAAGAGATCGAGCGCCGGTACCGTGCGTGGATCCGATGGAACGCCGCGGTGCTCGTGCACCGGGCGCAGCGCCCCGGCATCGCGGTCGGCGGCCACATCTCGACGTACGCGTCATCCGCCGCGCTCTACGAGGTCGGGTTCAACCACTTCTTCCGCGGCCAGGACCACCCGGGTGGCGGCGACCAGATCTTCATCCAGGGTCACGCCTCACCAGGCACCTACGCCCGTGCGTTCCTCGAGGGCCGGCTCTCGACCGATCAGCTCGACGGGTTCCGGCAAGAGAAGTCGCACGCGCCCGACGGCCTGTCGTCGTACCCGCACCCGCGACTCATGCCCGAGTTCTGGCAGTTCCCGACCGTGTCGATGGGCCTCGGCCCCATCAATGCGATCTACCAGGCGCAGGCCAACAAGTACCTCACCAACCGCGGCATCAAGGATGCCGGCGACCAACAGGTGTGGGCGTTCCTCGGCGACGGCGAGATGGACGAGGTCGAGAGCCGTGGCCAGCTTCAGGTGGCGGCAAACGAGGGCCTCGACAACCTCACGTTCGTCATCAACTGCAACCTGCAACGACTCGACGGACCGGTGCGCGGCAACGGCAAGATCATCCAGGAGCTCGAAAGCTTCTTCCGCGGCGCCGGCTGGAATGTCATCAAAGTGGTCTGGGGGCGCGAGTGGGACGACCTGCTCGCCCGTGACCACGAGGGCGCGCTGCGCAACCTCATGAACGTCACGCCCGACGGCGACTACCAGACCTACAAGGCCGAGTCGGGCGCATACGTGCGCGAGAACTTCTTCGGGCGCGACCCGCGCGCGCTCGAGCTCGTTAAGGACCTCTCCGACGACGAGGTCTGGGGCCTGAAGCGCGGGGGCCACGACTACCGCAAGGTGTACGCGGCGTTCAAGGCCGCCACCGAGCACAAGGGCCAGCCGACCGTCATCCTCGCGAAGACGATCAAGGGCTACGGCCTCGGTCCCGCCTTCGAGGGTCGCAACGCGACCCATCAGATGAAGAAGATGACCCTCGACAACCTCAAGACGTTCCGCGACACGATGCGCATCCCCATCACCGACGCGCAGCTCGAGGAGAACCCCTACCTGCCGCCCTACTACCACCCGGGCGACCAGGACGAGGCGATCCGGTACCTCCACGAGCGCCGCCGCGAACTGGGCGGATACCTGCCCGAGCGCCGGTCGGCGCACACGGCGCTGTCGCTGCCCGACGATTCGGCCTACGCGATCGCGAAGAAGGGTTCGGGCACGCAGGAGATCGCCACGACGATGGCGTTCGTGCGGCTGTTGAAAGACCTCATCCGCTCGAAGGAGTTCGGCCACCGCATCGTGCCGATCATTCCCGACGAGGCGCGCACGTTCGGCATCGACGCGTTCTTCCCCACCGCGAAGATCTACAACCCGAACGGCCAGCACTACACGTCGGTCGACCGCGAGCTGCTGCTCGCCTACAAGGAGAGCCCGCAGGGGCAGATCCTGCACGTGGGCATCAACGAGGCCGGCGCGATGGCCGCGTTCACCAATGTCGGCACGTCGTACTCGACGCAGGGCGAGCCGCTCATTCCCGTATACGTCTTCTACTCGATGTTCGGGTTCCAGCGCACGGGCGACGCGATGTGGGCGGCGGGCGACCAGATGGCGCGCGGATTCATCATCGGCGCGACCGCAGGACGCACCACGCTCACGGGCGAAGGCCTGCAGCACGCCGACGGGCACTCGCAACTGCTCGCGTCGACCAACCCCGCCGTCGTGTCGTACGACCCCGCCTACGGGTACGAGATCGGGCACATCATGCGATCGGGCCTCGAGCGCATGTACGGCGGCAACCACCCCGACCCGAACGTCATGTACTACCTCACGGTCTACAACGAGCCGATCATCCACCCGGCTGAGCCCGAGGGGGTCGACGTCGACGGCATCGTGCGGGGTCTGCACCGCCTCAGCGAGTCGACGCAGGGCGGGCCGAAGGCCCAACTGCTCGCGTCGGGCGTCGCGGTGCCGTGGATCATCGAGGCGCAGCAGCTGCTTGCGAACGACTGGGGCGTCTCGGCCGATGTCTGGAGCGTCACCAGCTGGTCCGAGCTGCGCCGCGACGGCCTCGCCGCCGACGAGCACAACTTCCTGCACCCCGACGCCGACCGGCAGGTTCCCTACCTCACGCAGAAGCTCGCGGGCGCTCGCGGACCGTTCGTCGCCGTGTCCGATTTCATGCACGCGGTGCCCGACCAGGTCCGCGCCTACGTGCCCGGGCCGTTCGCGACCCTCGGCGCCGACGACTTCGGGTTCTCCGACACGCGTCCTGCGGCACGTCGATACTTCAAGATCGACGGACCATCGGTCGTGGTCCGCACGCTCGAGATGCTCGCCGAGCGCGGTGAGATCGACCGGTCGCTGCCTGCGCAGGCGATCGAGAAGTACCGCCTTCACGACGTGAATGCGGGAACCACCGGATCGGCCGGCGGCGAGAGCTAGCAGGCGTCGAGGTGGCGACGAAGCCCAGAACGAAGGCGCAGACGCTCGCATGGTTGCGCACCATCGCGGGTGAACTGTCGACGGCGACGCTCAAGCGACTCGAAGACACGCTGCCGTGGTACGGCGACATGCCGCCCAGCCGTCGGTCGGCGGTCGGCCTCGTCGCCCAGGCCGGCATCTCGTCGTTCATCGCGTGGTTCGACGACCCTCGATCGACACCGTGGATCGCGGCCGATGTGTTCGGCGCTGCGCCGCGCGAGCTCCTGCGCTCGGTGAGCCTGCAGCAGACGCTGCAGCTCATTCGGGTCACGGTCGAGGTCGTCGAGGATCGCATCAAAGACGGCGGCGAGCCGCTCCGCGAGGCCATCCTGCTGTATTCGCGCGAGATCGCGTTCGCGGCTGCCGACGTCTACGCCCGCGCCGCTGAGGCGCGCGGACTCTGGGACGCGCGCCTCGAGGCGCTCGTCGTCGACTCGATCCTCTCGGGCGAGGCCGACGACGAGCTGCCGAGTCGCATCGCGGCCCTCGGCTGGCATGGCCACGGCGAGGTCGCCGTGCTCGTGGGCACGACCCCGAAGCAGCTCGATGTCGATCACCTGCGGCGCGCCGCCCGGCACATGCACGCCGACGTGCTCATCGGCGTGCAGGGCAGCCGGCTCGTGCTCGTCATCGGTCGCGCCGACGCCGACGAGCGCGAGGGCGAAGAGGCCATCGGCACGGCGCCGGCGCTCACCTTTCTCGAGATCGCCTCGCAGCTCGAACCTCATTTCGGGTCGGGCCATCTCGTGCTCGGCCACGCCGTGCCGAACCTCGTCGACGCGTCGAAGAGCGCGAAGGCGGCGCTCGCGGGATTCGCGGTGGCCCGATCGTGGCGGAACGCGCCGCGTCCGGTGCATGCCGACGACCTGCTCCCCGAGCGTGCGCTCGCCGGCGACCCGCTCGCACGCGCCACGCTCGTGCACCGCATCTACCGGCCGTTGCAGGCGCACTCGACCGAACTGCTCACGACCCTGTGGAGCTACCTCGACAACGGGCGCTCGCTCGAAGCGACCGCCCGCGAGTTGTTCGTCCACCCGAACACGGTTCGCTACCGCCTGAAGCGGGTCTCCGATGTCATCGGCTGGGACGCCACGGGCGCGCGCGAGGCGCTCATCCTGCAGTCCGCGCTCATCATCGGTTCGATGAGCGACCATGAGCACGCCCCGCGACGTTCGGGCAGCTGACGCCTGTACCGTCGAGACAAGGCTTCCGCGAAGAGCTTGTAGCGTGTGCACACCCGACATGCCGTCGTGATTGGCAGACTGGGGTGGTGATTGTCGTCGTCGCCCCAGGACAGGGCTCGCAAACCCCCGGTTTCCTCGCTCCCTGGCTCACCGAACCCGCATTCGCCGACCACCTCGCCGCGTTGTCCGAGGCGGCCGGTCTCGACCTCGTCCGCCACGGCACCGAGAGCGACGCCGACACGATTCGAGACACCGCTGTCGCGCAGCCCCTCATCGTCGCGGCTGGCCTGCTCACGTTGAACGCGCTGCTCGACGGCGACCGCGCGACGAAGCTCGGCGGCATCGCCGGGCACTCGGTCGGCGAGATCACCGCCGCGTCGGGCGCCGGCGTGCTCGCCGAGGCCCATGCGATGCGCTTCGTCTCCGAGCGCGGCCGAGCGATGGCGGATGCCGCGTCGCTCGTGGCGACCGGAATGAGCGCCGTACTCGGCGGTGATGAGGAACAGTTGCTCGCCCGGCTCGCCGAGCTGGACCTCGAGCCCGCGAATTTCAACGGCGGCGGCCAGGTCGTCGTCGCGGGTGCCCTCGATGCCCTCGAGCAGCTGAAGGCCGAACCCCCCGCCGGCTCCCGAGTCATCCCGCTGCAGGTCGCCGGCGCGTTCCACACCCGCTACATGCGACCCGCCGTCGAACGCCTGGCAGCCGTCGCCGCGAGCCTCGCCCCGGCCGACCCGAAGCTGCCCCTCTGGACCAACCGCGACGGCAGCACCGTCGCATCCGGCAGCGCCTTCCTCGAACTGCTCGTCGGGCAGGTGTCGTCCCCCGTGCGGTGGGATCTCTGCATGGCGTCGTTCCACGATGCCGGGGTCACCGGCATCATCGAACTCGCCCCGGCAGGAGCACTCGTCGGTCTCGCCAAACGGGGGCTGAAGGGCGTGCCCACGGTCGCCGTGAAGACTCCCGACGACCTCCCCGCCGCCATCGAGCTCATCGAGCAGAGCGCCTGAGCGACCGCGCTCATCACACGAGAAAGCCGAGTATGACGACACCCACTCTCAAGCAGTCGCACGGCCCCGCGTTCACCCGCATCTACTCGCTGGGCGCGGCACGTGGCGAGAATGCCGTCCCGAACAGCGAACTCATCGGGCCCATCGATTCCTCGGACGAATGGATCCAGCAGCGCACCGGCATCATCACCCGTGCACGCGCCGGGGCCGACGTGCCGGCGGTCGACCTCGCGACCGATGCGGCGCGCGAGGCGATCGAACGCTCCGGGGTCGCCCCCGACGCGATCGATCTCGTCATCATCGCCACGATCTCGAACGTGCGGCAGACCCCGTCGATGGCCGCGGTCGTGGCCGACCGCGTCGGTGCGAATCCGGCCGCCGCCTATGACACCAACGCGGCGTGCGCCGGCTACGCCTACGCCGTTGCACAGGCCGATGCCCTCATCCGCGCGGGTGCCGCGACCTACGCGCTCGTCATCGGCGCCGAGAAGCTCTCGGACGTCGTCGACCCGACCGACCGCAGCATCTCGTTCCTGCTGGGCGACGGCGCCGGCGCCGTCGTGATCGGTCCGAGCGAAACGCCCGGCATCGCGCCGACCGTGTGGGGGTCCGACGGCTCCAAGGCCGACGCCGTGAGCATGAACGCCACGCTGACCGAGTTCCGCGACGGCACCGCCGAGTGGCCGACACTGCGTCAGGAGGGCCAGACGGTCTTCCGGTGGGCGGTCTGGGACATGGCGAAGGTCGCGAAGCAGGCGCTCGAGGTCGCCGGCGTGACGAGCGACGATCTCGCCGCCTTCATCCCCCATCAGGCGAACATGCGCATCATCGACGAGTTCGCCAAGCAGCTCAAGCTTCCCGAGTCGGTCGTGATCGCGCGCGATATCGCCACGACCGGGAACACCTCGGCCGCGTCGATCCCCCTCGCGACCCACCGCCTGCTCGAGGAGCATCCCGAACTCTCTGGGGGCCTCGCCCTGCAGATCGGCTTCGGCGCCGGACTCGTGTTCGGTGCCCAAGTGGTGGTTCTGCCCTGAACCGCCTGTCCACCTACATCTAGACTGTCTCTCGGTCAAACGAGACACCCCTCAAGGAGAAGAACCATGGCATTGTCCACCGAAGAAGTGCTTGCCGGCCTGGCCGAGCTCATCAACGACGAGACCGGCATTGCGACCGACACGGTTGAGCTGGACAAGTCGTTCACCGACGACCTCGACATCGACTCGATCTCGATGATGACGATCGTCGTCAACGCCGAAGAGAAGTTCGACGTGAAGATCCCCGACGAAGAGGTCAAGAACCTGAAGACCGTCGGCAACGCCGTCGACTTCATCGTCAAGGCCCAGGCCTAGCCGCTGCGTGGAGCGGGCCTCGGCGTCAAGCCGGGGTCCGCTCGATTCAGTTTCGACTGTTCTCCCAACGGAGTGAATCTCGTATGACCAAGAAGATCGTCATCACCGGTATCGGTGCGACCTCACCGCTCGGCGGCACCGCGCGCGACAGCTGGAACGCGCTGCTCGCCGGCGAGTCGGGCGCGCGCGCTCTCGAGCAGGAGTGGGTCGAAGAACTCGCGCTCCCGGTCACCTTCGCCGCGTCGGCGAAGGTCGCCACGGCCGACGTGCTCGAGCGCCACGAGGTGAAGCGACTCGACCCGTCGAGTCAGTTCGCCCTCATCGCCGGCCGCGAGGCCTGGGCCGACGCCGGTGCTCCCGAGGTCGCGCCCGAGCGGCTCGCCGTCGACTGGTCGACCGGCATCGGCGGCGTGTGGACCCTGCTCGACGCGTGGGACACCCTGCGCGAGCGCGGCCCCCGCCGAGTGCTGCCGATGACCGTGCCCATGCTCATGCCCAATGGTCCGGGCGCCGCCATCGGCATGGACCTGCACGCCCGCGCCGGCATCCGCACCGTCGTGTCGGCGTGCGCGTCGAGCACCGAGGCGCTCGTCAACGCCTACGACCACCTGCAGCAGGGCCTCGCCGACGTCGTCATCGCGGGCGGTTCCGAAGCCGCCATCCACCCGCTGCCGATCGCCGCATTCGCGTCGATGCAGGCCCTCTCACGCCGCAACGACGACCCCGCGGTCGCCTCGCGACCGTACGACATCTCCCGTGACGGCTTCGTGCTCGGTGAGGGCGCTGCGGCGCTCGTCGTCGAGACCGAAGAGCACGCCAAGGCGCGTGGTGCCCGCATCTACGCCGAGCTGCTCGGCGGCGCGGTGACGAGCGATGCCTACCACATCACGGCGCCCGACCCCGAGGGCTCGGCCGCCGCACGCGCCATGACGGCGGCCGTCGAGGGCGCGGGTGCGAGCCTCTCCGACGTACACCACATCAATGCGCACGCGACCAGCACGCCGGTCGGCGACATCGCCGAGTACAACGCGCTCCGGCGCGTCTTCGGCGACGGGCTCGAGGGTATCGCCGTGTCGGCGACGAAGGCCTCGACCGGTCACCTGCTCGGCGGCGCCGGCGCCATCGAGGCGCTGTTCACCGTGCTCGCCCTCCATGAGCGCACGCTGCCCCCCACGATCAACCTGGGCGAGCAGGATCCCGAGATCCCGCTCGACGTGGTCACGTCACCGCGCGCGTTCGACGGCGAGGGCATCGCCATCAGCAACTCGTTCGGCTTCGGCGGCCACAACGCCGTCGCGGCGTTCCGCACGGCGTAGTCGCGCACCGCGTCACCGACGCGAACACATCCCAACGAGAAGACCCCGGTCGCGTACGCGCCGGGGTCTTCTCGTCACGTCTCGCGAGCTTCGCTCGTGCGTCGCCGGGATGCTTCGACCGACGATCGCGTCACGCCGCTGCGCGAGCCGTGCCTCGCTCACCCCACCTGGTGCAACCAGACGACGGGGGCGAAATCACTGGCGTGACGGAACGGCTCGAGTTCGTCGTCCCAGGCCTGCCCGAGCGCGAGCCGCAGCTCACGATGGAGTTCGCGCGCGTCGTGGCCGCCGATCTCCATCGCATAGCGGATGCGGTCCTCGGGGATGACCGTGTTGCCGGCGGCGTCGGTCTGCGCGAAGAACACACCGAGGTCGGGAGTGTGCATCCAGCGGGCACCATCGGCCCCGGGCGAGGGATCTTCACTCACCTCGAATCGCAGCTGCTCCCAGCCGCGCAGGGCGGACGCAAGCTTCGCCCCGCTGCCCGGATCGCCCTGCCAGGTGAATTCGGCACGCATGCTGCCGCGCAGCACGGGCTGCTCCTGCCAATCGAAGTTCACCGCGGTGCCGAGCGCCGTGCCGGCCGCCCACTCGACATGCGGACAGAGCGCCCGCGGCGAGGAGTGCACGAAAAGCACACCTTGCGCGGCGCGTGCAGGCCGCACGACCGTCTCTGCCATCTCGATCTCCGTTCTGTGAGGTGCGTCTTCCCCTACGACCTCTGAACGTTCGGATGACCGGTGTTCGATTGTCGACGGACCGAGCCGTCATCGCCGATTATGCCCCGGATCAGGCGGGCTGACAAGCAATCCGCCCGCCGGGCGCGCCGCAGCTCTCGGGATTCATTCGAACTGTATGCTCAGTGAATCATTCCCCCGATCGAATGGAGCACCGAATGGCCGTGCGGGATGCACTGCTCGCCCTGCTCACCACCGGCCCCGCATACGGCTTCCAGCTGCATGGTGCACTCGAGACACGCACGGGTGGTCGCCGCCGCGTGAATGTCGGTCAGACCTACGCCACGATCGAACGCGCGACGAAGGGCGGTCTGATCGAGTCGGCCGGCACCACCGCCGACGGCCTGCCCCTGCACCAGCTGACGAAGGCCGGCCGCGAGGCCGTCGAGGCCTGGCTCGGCGGCGCGGATGCCCCGGGCGCCGACCCGTGGGACGAGACGATCGATCGCGTGCTCGTCGTCGCCTCCCTGCCCGGGCTCGACCCGTCGGCCGTGCTCGCCGCCGAGCGCCACCGCTGGGATGCACGACGGCTCGCGGCGGAGTCGACGGCGGCCGAGCTCTCGAGCGAGACTGCGTCGGGCGGTGCGGCGGCCGAGCTGCTGCGTCTCGCGATCGCCGCGGACGCCGCTCGGGCAGTGGCGGCCATCGACTGGCTCGATGTCGTGACGCGAGCCGTGACATCCGGACCACCGCTCTCGTTCGCACCGAACGAGCAACGACCGCGCCGCGGGCGCCGCCCCGGCAGTGCAGCGGTCGCGGCTCAGGAGTCGGCCATCGCATAGCTGTCGACGATCGCCAGCTCGAGCGGGAAGTCGACCGGGAAGTCGCCGAACAGCATACGTGCGGCCGCCGCGGCGGTCTCGCGGACCGCGACGGCGACCTCGTCGGCATGCTCACGAGGCGTGTGCACGATGATCTCGTCGTGGAGGAAGTAGACGAGATGCGGCATCCGCGCGAAGACGGGACCCGAGCGTTCTGCGGGCGCGGCGACCGGCGCGAACTGCGCCAGGCGCGGGCGTAGGGCCGCCATCCAGCAGATCGCCCACTCGGCGGCGCTGCCCTGCACCACGAAGTTGCGCGTGAAGCGCCCCCAGTCGCGGGCCACCGAGCGTGCGCGCCGTTCGTCGGCGGGCGTCGCCTCGGGCTGGCTCGCCCGGGCTTGCACCGCCCGCCAGCCGTCACCCGGCGGCGGCGAGGATCGCCCCAGGTTCGTGGTCACCACTCCCCCGCGTTCGCCGGTCGCCGCAGCCCGGTCGACGAGGGCCATCGCGCGCGGATACGCCCTCGCCAACCGCGGCACGAGGCGCCCGCTGTCGCCCGTGGTCGCTCCGTACATGGCGCCGAGGATCGCGACCTTCGCCTGCTCGCGGCTCTCGACGACGCCCGACTCGACGATGCCGCGGTAGATGTCGCGGCCGCGGCCAGCGGCGGCCATGGCCTCATCGCGAGCCATCGCGGCGAGCACCCGCGGTTCGAGCTGGGCGGCGTCGGCGACCACGAGCGTCCAGCCGGGGTCGGCCGCCACCGCGCTGCGCACGAGTTTCGGGAGCTGGAGCGCGCCCCCGCCCGAGGTCGCCCAGCGCCCCGTCGCGGTGCCGCCGGGAACGTAGTCGGGTCGGAACCGACCGTCGTGCACCCACTCGTCGAGCCAGGCCCAGCCGTTGGCGCTCAGTAGTCGCATGAGCTTCTTATAGGCGATGAGCGGCTCGATGGCGGGGTGGTCGTGCTCGCCGAGCTCCCACCGCGACGTCGAGTCGACCTGGATTCCGGCACGACGCAGGGCACGCAGCAGATCGACCTGGGAATCGAGATTGACGGATGGCCCGTCGAGCGCCGCGCGTACCTCGGCCCCGAGTCGCTCGACGCGTGCGGGCTTGAACCCCGGCTTGGGCTTGGCGCCGAGCTCGGCTTCGAGCACTCGCTCGTGCACGGTGCGATCCCACGGAAGTCCGGCGGCATGCATCTCGGCGCCGATGAGCGCGCCGGCCGATTCCGCGGCGAGCAACAGGCGCAGCGCACGGGGGTCGGCACTTTCGACGACCATCGTCTGCTGGCGCTCGAGTTCTCGTGTCAGGGATTCGTTCGTCTCGTCGGCCCCGTCGGCTCCCTCGGGTGCGGATTCACCCGTCGCGCCGTCTTCGCCGGCTGCGGTCACCGGGCCGAGGCCTCCGAACGCATCGAGATCGAACAGGGTGTCGCGCGAACGGATCGCGGCCACGGCCGGCGCCGGGGCCGTCGTGCCGGGCCCGGCCGGGCCGGGCGCCAACCACGTCGGGTGTGGATGTCGCCCGGATGACCTGAGCTTCTCGGTCAGCGTGGAGCGATCGAGGATGGCCGCACACAGTCGCAGGTCGTGACACCGCTCGATGCGGACTCCGGCCTCGAGCAATGCGGGATAGATGCGCTGCGTCTCAGCCCACACCCACCGCGGATGCGACGCTGCCTCGAGGTCGCGCACGGCGGCCGGGAGTTCGTCGATCGTGATGACCGCGACTGGTTCTGCGCTGCGCACGGGATCGACGATCGCGAACCGACCCCGGTCGGATCTCGCGATGATCAGCTGCACCACCCCATTCTGGCGGTCACCTGCGACAGTGCCGCCGGTCGCGGGAGCCGGCGCCGCCACGATGTCGGTGGCTGCAGCGACGATGAGGTCATGGAGTCTTCAGGAGGTCGGCGTTGGTCGCAGTGAGCTTCGGGTGCGGCCACGGTGGCGACCGCGGGGCGCCAGGTACGGTGACGCTCGGGCGCGTGTGCCCCCTGTGCATGCTGATCCATGAGACTCACCGCTCGCGAAGCGAGCTCCTGCGCAAAGTGGCACCACCACACCGCGCCGCGCTCGCACGTGAGACGCGCATCGGCGCCGAGTACGAGTGGCGCTGCCCGCGCGGCCACGATCGCTACCGTGCCACCGTACGAGAGGTGCTCACCGGCACCGCGTGCGCGAAGTGCCGCGCGAACGCCGCCGGGCCTGCGGCCGCCGGTGAAGCGGGCGTGCCGTTCATGAATCCCGCCCTGCGCACGCGCACGTCGCAGACCGAGCAGCGGCTCAAGGCACTGCTCGGCGAGCGCATCCGCCTGAACCACCGGGTCAATTCCATCCACATCGCACGCACGTTCTACGGGCGGCAGGAGGTTTGGCCCGATGTCATCGTGCCGCAGCTGCGCATTGCGGTCGAGTACGACGATCCCGGCCGGTCTCGGCGCGCTCACCTCGGGCTCAAGGAGGCATCCGACCTCGACAAAGACGAGGCGCTCCGCGAAGTCGGCTGGCAGGTCATCCGCATCCGCGCCGCAGGGCTCGAGCCGATCGGGCCGCACAGCATCGTCTGCAGGCAGCTCACACCGGTCGTGATCGACGAGGTCGTCGCCCTCATGCGGCGAATCAGGGGCGATGCCGCCGTCGACGCGATCTCGTTGGCTCGGCCGGCGCAACGAGCGTGACTGCGCCGAGTCACCTCACTACGTAGCCCGAACGGCAGTAGCGCGATGGTCTCACCCTGCGAGGGAGCGCCCCGGTGCGTCGGCAGATGACCCTGATCGCAGGTGCGTCGCGTTCGGGCTTGCGATCGCCTCGGTGCGCTCGAGGGCGATTCGGCCACCGAGGTGCTCGAAGCGCGATCCTCGCTCCATCAGCCCCGCGCTCGCATGGCGCACCGCGGTCTGCCTACGGCAGCATCGTCATCCAGGTCACGATCAGCAGGAGCACGCCCATCCCGAAGTCGAGGATGGCGCAGAACTCGGCGAACGCACGCGTGACGACCTTGTCGCGGCGGTGGTGCACCACGTCCCACACCCCGTGGCCGATGACGGCCGCCGCACCGACATACGCCGCGACCGCGGGGCCGAGGTTCAGGGCGACGATGCTGACGACCGTGAACCCGGCGAATCCAACGGCCTGAATGGCGAGTTCCCGCAGACCGCCCCGTTCCAGCGTGATCACCCCATACGTGACGAGCAGCGCGGCGATGGCCACCAGCGGAATGGTGAGGTCGAGCCGGGTGAAGACGCCGACCGGCACGAACACCGCCGCGACGACGAAGGCGACCCAGGCCGCACGGCGGCGCGAGGTCGCGGCCGCGGTGAGGTAGGCGAGGGCCGCGAGCATCGTCACCAGGGCGACCACGTACACGTCGGCCCCGCGGAAGGATGTCGCGGCGATCATCACCAGCCCGAGGGCGCTCGGCCAGCGCGACCGCAGGAGCGCACCCATCGTCGGTCGGTGCTCCTCCGTCGTAGCGGACTCCGGCGCGAAGTCGTTGCCTGGCATTTCTGCGGCTCTCCCCTACGTGCGGTCGTGCACGGATGGACCGGCGCCCGAGTTCCTCGGGCCCGGGGTGATGATCAGGACGACGAGTGCGGCGGCGATGGCGACGGTCGCTCCGGTGATGAAGCCGCGATCGAAGCCGGCCGTGCTCGCACCACCGTCGGCGCCGGCTCCGGTTCCGGCGACGGCGATGCTCGAGGCCGCCGTGCTCGAGATGACGGCCGCGCCGATCGACGCTCCGAACTCGTGGAACGTGCTGACGATGCCCGATGCGAGACCGGCCTCGTGCGGCTCGATGCGACCCAGCGCGGTTGCCGAGGCGACGACGAAGGCGATGCCGGTTCCCGCGCCGGCGATCGTCACTCCGATCACCATCGCCCCCGTTCCGTCCCAGAGCACCGGCACCGCCATTCCGGCCGCCGCGACGAGGAGCCCGACGACAGCGAGTATCCGGGCGCCGAGGCGACCGATGACGCGGCCGGCGAGATTCGCGCCGGCCATCGTGGCGAGAGCGACGGGCAGGAAGAGCAGGCCGGTGATGAGCGGGTCGTAGCCCTGATAGTGCTGCAGGTAGAACGTGCCGAGGAAGAACACCATGATCATCAGCGCCGTGGCGACCAGGATGAGCACCGTGCCGGCCGCGACCGGCCGACGCGCCAGCAGCCTGAGGTCCATGAGTGGGGTGCGCGCGGTGAGCTGGCGGACGACGAATCCGACGTAGAGGATGACCGAGACGACTGCGAGCCCGACCGTGGTGAACGTGCCCCAACCATGATCGCCGGCCCGGATGAGCGCGAAGATCAGCGTTCCCGTGGCGGCGGTGACCAGCACAGCACCCAGCACGTCGAGCCGACCGCTGGGGGCGGGTCTCCGCTGCGGCGGGAGCTGGGCCCGGATCATGAGCAGCAGGATGATCCCGACCGGGACATTCACGATGAACACCCACGGCCAACCGGGTCCGGCGGTGAGGAGCCCCCCGAGGAGCACACCGAGTGCCGCGCCGCCGCCGCCGAGCGCCGACCAGATTCCGAGCGCCCTGTTGCGCTCATCGCCGTCGAACAAGGTGACGACCAAGGACAACGCCGCCGGCGAGAGGATCGCCGCCGCGATCCCCTGCGCGATCCGCCCGGCCAGCAGCATCGGCCCCGAGGTCGCGAGCCCGGCAACGAGGGACGCGAGCACGAACAGCGCCAGGCCGACGAGCACGAGACGCCGGCTGCCGAACAGATCCGCGGCACGTCCGCCGAGCAGCAGCAGCCCGCCGAACGCGAGCGTGTACCCGCTCATCACCCACGTCAGCGTCTCCCGGCTCAACTCGAGGTCGGCGCCGATCTGCGGTAGCGCAATCGCGACGACGGTGATGTCGAGGATCAGCATCAACTGTGCGACGCCGACCAGCCCAAGGATTCGCCACCGGGCCGAGGGTGGGCCGGCGGGCGCAGCTGCGCAGGTGATCTTGGGTGTGCTGTCGGACACGGTGCGACTCCCAGGAGCTAAGTTGAACAAGCGTGTATCGAATTACAGCGTACAACATAACTCGAACATGTCTATTCGAATTGGGAGAATGGCGTAGTCGGCACGCATCGAAGCCACCCGAGCGGGCGAATGCCGGCGAGAACGTGGAAAGGCTCATCCGGCCCGCGATCGGATGCCTCGGACGGGACCCTGACGCGAGCTTTGGGCAGATGGCGCAGAGGACGCGAGTAGGGCCGGTCAGCGATGAGCGCGATGAATGAGGCGAGCGGACTCGCGACCTCGCCGACGACGAGGTCGGCTTCGGTCGACACCCATGCAGTGGCGCGCCCGGGCTGAAGTGCAGCTCGGTCGGGTCCCATCCCCCGCCCGTGTGCCGTGGGCCGGAACCGTCGCTCATCCAGGCGCTCGAAATAGGCGTCGCTCATTCTTCGATGGCTCCGCCGATGGAGCGGAGGTGTTGGCGGAAGGTCGTGCCGTCTCGGTCACGGGCTGCGAGGAACTCCGTGAACCGGGCCTGTTCGCGGAAGCTGGTGCCGAGGTTCATGCGGGCGGCCTGGTGGCGCTCGGTGTCGCGGATCGTGGTCGCGAGTGCGGCGATCTCGGCGGCGCGGTCGAGGGGCAGGAAGAGCACGCCGTCGTCGTCGCCGAGCACGAAGTCGTCGGCGGTGACGGTGTGTATGCCGAACCTGGCGGCGGTGAGCGCGTCGGGTTCCTGGGCGTCGAGGCGTTGCGGACCGCCGGGCAGCGTGCCCTGGCTGAAGACGGGCAGGCGGATGTCGCGCAGCTCGCGCGAGTCGCGGTGCAGGCCCCAGATCACGATGCCGGCCAGGCCCGCGAGGCGGGCCTCGAGGGTGACGAGGTCGCCCACGCACGCCTCGTCGTCCCTGCCTGCATTGTCGACGACGAGCACGTCGCCCGGCTCGGACTGCTCGAAGGCCTCGAGGAACACGTCGACGCTCCCGACGTGACGTGATGGGCGAGCGCGGCCGACGACATGCGTGTCCTCCCAGATCGGGCGCACGCTCGCCGGTGCCTGGCGGATGGGCATTCCCAGGCGCAAGATCGCGTCGGCGACATGCGGGGTCGTGAGGTCAAGGTAGGTGCGTTGCAGTTCGATCGCGTCCATCAATCGTCCTCCTCTGTGGGCTTGGTGCACGTGAGTTCATTCTCGCGCTCACGGCGGCGCCCTTCGCTTTGCCAGCGCCACGACCCCAGTTCGCCGCCCTCGCCCGCGGCAGGTGCCGCCGGCTTCCGCGGGGTGCCGATGCCGAGCACCTCAAACGAGTGTGAGCTCTACCGCGGCTTCTTCGAGTTCAGTCGTGCATCCGTGCGCGCTCGACGATGCGGTCGACCACGTTGCGCGGGCCGCGCAAGCCGATGCCGACCAGGTCGAGTTCCGCGGACGGAACCCGTGCGACGGCGGGGAATACGATCCGACGAACTGACGTTCAACCTCTTCGACCGTGCAATATATTGCATATCACGGTCAGTTCTCGCTGATCGCCAAGACGCGCCGGACGAACGCCGGCGCGATAACGGAAGGAAGGCTCATGACCAGCACTTCGAAAGAGATCAAGAATGTCGTTCTCGTCCATGGCGCGTTCGCGGATGGTTCGGGATGGCGCGGCGTGTACGACAATCTGACGGCCAAGGGATACAGGGTCACGATCGTGCAGAATCCGCTCACCTCCTTGGAAGACGATGTCGCGGCGACCACGAGGGTGCTCGATCTTCAGGACGGCCCGACGATTCTCGTCGGCCACTCCTGGGGCGGCACTGTCGTCACCGAGGCGGGAGATCACCCTAACGTCGCCGGGCTGGTCTACGTGTCTGCACTGGCGCCTGACGAGGGCGAAACCACCGCACAGCAGTATGAGGGATTCGCCGAGACGCCTGACTTCGTGATCGACATCGTCGACGACGGATACGGCTTCCTGAACCACGACAAGTTCAAGGCCGGATTCGCTGCGGACGCGAGCGAGGCCGACGCCGCGTTCCTCCGCGACACGCAGATTCCCATCAACATGTCGGTCTTCGAGACTCCGGTCAAGAGCGCCGCCTGGCGCGACAAGCCGAGCTGGGCGGTCATCGCGACGGAGGATAGGTCATTCGACCAGGCCATGTTGCAGCACATGGCTACACGCATCGGCGCGGACATCACCAATGTCTCAGCCAGCCACGCCCTGTTCATGACGCAGCCCGGCGTCGTATCCGACGTCATCGTCACCGCGGCACGGAACGCCATCAACACGGCACGCTGAGCGCACCAACCGCTTCACCCAATGGCCGGCTCGCGCGTCGCGCACGAGCCGGCTTCAGGACCTTCGTCACTCGTCGCCGTGTCGCACCGCCGTAGGCTCCCCGATTGAACGAGCAACACCGCTGAGTGCTGGGGAGGTTCATCATGAAGGTACTCGTCGCCTACGCGAGCAAATACGGCGCGACGGAGGGCATCGCGCAGCGCATCGGTGAGCAGCTGCGAAAGCGCGGGCTTGAGACCGATGTCACGCGCTGCGACGACCTGCGCGACGCATCCGGATATGACGCATACATCATCGGCTCGGCAACGTACGCGTTCAACTGGCGGAAGGATGCACGGAAGTTCGTCGAGCGGAACGTCGGCGTGCTCTCGGCTCGCCCTACCTGGCTCTTCAGCAGCGGCCCGTTAGGCACGGAGACGGTCGACAAGGAGGGCAACGACGTCCTGAAAGGGGCGGAGCCAAGACAGTTCGCTGACTACGCCGACCTCGTCAACCCGAGGGGTGCGCAGGTCTTCCGCGGCGCATACGACCACGACAAGATCCGCGGCGGCGATCGGATCATCGCGTGGATGCCCGCGATCCGCGACATCCTGCCGTCCGGCGACTTCCGAGAGTGGGACGCGATCGACGCGTGGGCGGACTCCATTGCCGACGACCTCGGCGCCACGGCGTGACCGTCGACCCATGTGACTTTCGGCCCAACCGCACCGACTTCCCATGCGCACGCTGGTGCCATGTTCACGCGAATCATTGTCGGATGGAACGACACATCTCAGTCGCAGACCGCCGTGACCTGGGCGCTCGAGCGAAACACGAACGAACCGATCACCATCGTCCACGCGATCGGCGGCGCAGCTACCGCGAGCGAGTACCTCCGCGCGGGCGGCGAGCTCTCGGAACAACGCGCAAAGCTCATGGACTTTGCCGACCGAATGCGCGCGGAGCACCGGGGACACGACATCACGACGCGAACCGCGCATGGTTCGCCAGCCGACTTGCTCGGTGAGTATCTCGAGCCCGGGACCCTCGTCGTCGTCGGGGCTCCGAAGCATCGAACGCGTTCGAGGTGGAGCGTGGGAGCCCGCCTGGCCAGCCGTCACAAGGGGGGAACTGTGGCGGTCATCCCGTCGACCTCGGCGGGCGACGGCCGTGCGAGCGTCGTCGCCGGGGTCGACGGTTCCGACGCATCTCTTGGTGCAGTCGACCTCGCCGCCTCGGAGGCGAAGCGCCTCGGCTTGCCGTTCGAGATCATCCACGTCTGGCTGGTGCCGCGGAGTTGGAGCCCGCTGGTAGGCGAGTACGCCAACGACGTCAATGCGTACGAGAAGATGCACCGTGAGGTACTCAACGCCGCGCTCGAGTACGCGCAGAGCATCCAATCCGAACCCCGCGGCCGACTCGAGACCGGTGTTGCTTCCGAGGTGCTCGCCGAAGTCGGCAGAAACGCGGCCGTCCTCGTACTGGCAAGCCACAGCTCAGGTGCCTTCTCGAGGTTCCTCCTGGGTTCGGTGAGCCACGAGGTCATCCTCGATCCGCCGGCACCGGTGCTTGTCGTCACGCCCTATGTGGATCAAGTCGAGGATCTCGTGTTCGACGACGATGACTTCGAGGTCGACCTCGGCGAGGTGCGCCCGGCAGAGTGAGGGCGAGGCCGTCGATCACTGGCCCTGCCACCACCACGGCATCATCGGGCCGAGCTGCTCCGGAATGTACGTGAAGACCCGCGAGATCGCGGTCGTGAGGATCCAGAGTCCGAATCCGGCCGCGGTGATGATCCACGCGATCATCCTGTGCTGCTCGAAGTCGGGAAGCAGGCGCCCCTCTTTGTCGCGCTGCACACCGGCCAGCGTCAGGATCAAGTCGATGGGCCACCAGATCCCGAGGCCCCCGATGGTCAGGAGCTTGAGGATGCCGGTACCGATCTTGCCGAGATAGAAGCGGTCGACTCCGAGAAAGCCCAGCAGCCACGAGAACATCCACGTTGCGATGAACGATCGGTCGGACAGGGCAGTCGGCTGGGCCGGGACAGGCCCTCCGGCACTCGGCGCGGTGGGTGGATACGTGGACATGGTGACCTCCTTTGACCCCTTCACTGTGCAATCGAGCGCGGTGTCACTTCGGGTCGAAGGTCCTGCGGCGCGCACGATCGAGATCGCGTCGGCCGGTGCCTGAGCATCCCGGTGCCGGCGCTCAGACCGGAGGCTCGCGGCGACCAAGTTCGTAGACGGCCGCCTGCGTGCGACGTTCAAGGCCCAACTTGCTGAGCAGCCCGGAGACGTAGTTCTTCACGGTCTTCTCGGCGAGTCCCAGTCGCTCGCCGATCTGCCGGTTCGTCAGCCCTTCGGCGATGAGGCCGAGCACCTGGCGCTCGCGCAGCTGCAGTGAACCGAATCGTGGATCATCGCGGTCGCCGGCCTCAGCCTGCTCGGCAACCCTGCGAGTGGCTGCGGGGTGTAGCAGTGATCGCCCGGCCGCCACTGCGCGGATGTCCTCCACGAGGCGCGTGCCCGACACGCTCTTCAGCACGTAGCCCGACGCTCCAGCGAGCACGGCCGACATGGTGGCCTCGTCGTCATCGTAGGCGGTGAGCATGAGGCAACGAACGTCGGGATGTCGGGAGCGTACCTCCCGGCAGAGCTCGATGCCATCGCCATCAGGAAGCCTGACGTCGAGCACCGCGACGTCAGGCAGCGTCGCGGTGATGCGGGCAAGGGCGTGCATCGCATCACCGGCTTCGCCCACGACCTCGAGGTCGGGTTCGCGGGCGAGCAGTTCCGAGATGCCGCGCCGGACGATCTCGTGATCGTCGACGAGGAAGATACGCGTCATGGCGGTCCTCCGGTCGTGTCGGCATCGGCGTCGTGTTGCGCGCCCGGCGCGGGCACCCTCCACTCGATCTCGGTCGCGCCCGGCTCGGAATCGATGCGCAGGACGCCGCCGCGGCGTTCCGCGCGAGACCGGAGGTTGTCGAGCCCGCTCCGGCGACCCTGCTCGGGAATGCCGACGCCGTCGTCCTCGACGACGACGCGCACCCACGTGGCGTCGACGCTGACCGAGACGCGGATCTGATCCGCACCGGAATGCCGTACGGAATTCGTGAGCAGCTCACGAAGCACCGCGGTGATGTCGGCAGCGATGGGCCCACCGAGCACGAGGTCGACAGGTCCGGCGAAGCTCACGGGAACCGGACGTGCAAGGCCGGAGGAGCTCTCGGCCACCAGATCGAGAATTCGGTGACGGAGCGAGTCCTCGCGCCCGCGCGGCCGCATCGCGAAGATGATCGTGCGGATCTGCGCGATCGCGTCGTCGATCGTCGAGATCGCCCCCTGCAGGCGGGCCGAGGCATCCGTCGACGACTCGCCCGCGAGCGCCTGGAGTTCGAGTCCAACGCCGAACAGCTGCTGGATCACGTGGTCGTGCAGGTCTCGTGCGATGCGCGCACGGTCCTCGCTGAGTTCGGCGCGCTGGCGTTGCTCCCGCGCCTCGGCGAGCTCGATCGCGAGGCCGACCCGACTGGCGAGGTCGTCGGCGATGTCGAGTTCGGCCGGGCCGAACGGTGGTCGGCCCGGCTCGCGCGCGACGACGATCACCGCCCAGACGGTGTTCGCGTGCTTCAACGGCACCGTCATCATCGGACCGGCGTCGCGTCCGACCATGATCGCGAGAGCGTCGGCGGAGGCGGGCTCGCGGGCGCCGGGAATCGCGCGCGACTGGCCCGTCTCCAATGCGAGCGACGCCGACGTGTCCATGGCGGAGACGACGACATCGGCGACCTGGTCCGCAGCGAAGCCGCGCGCTTCTGCGACGCGCATGGTGAGCGGTTCGCTGCCGGGGACGAGAATGCAGATCCGGTCTGCCGGCGACCGTGCGGCGAGTTCGTCGGCGAGGAGCGGGATCGCCGCCGAGCTGGCCGTGTCGAGCAGCGCCGACGCGATCTGGGCCGACGATGCTGTCCACTGCTGGCGCAGCAGTGTCTCGTCGTACAAGCGCGCGTTCGCGATCGCGAAACCCGCCGTCGCGGCGAGCGTCGAGACAAGTTCCTCGTCAGCCGGGGTGAACTCGCCGGCTCGCGGTTCCGTCAGGTACAGGTTGCCGTATACCTCGTCGCGGACGCGCACGGGCACCCCGAGAAACGCGTCCATCGGCGGATGCCCCGCTGGGAAGCCGACCGAGCGAGGGTCATCGGTGATGTGGCGGAGACGAATGGGCCGGGGATCGTCGATCAGCGCACCGAGGACCCCGCGACCCTCGGGTAGGTGTCCAATCGCGGCGACCTGTTCGGGCGGCATTCCGACGTGGATGAAGGCCTCGAGCCCGCCCTGCTCGGCGATGACCCCAAGCGCGCCGTACCGGGCGTCGACCAACTCGACGGCAGCCTGGACGATCCGCTCCAACACCACAGGAAGGTCGAGGGGCTGAACCACGGCCTGCGTGGCGCGCAACAAGGCGCGGAGCCGGTCCTGCGCCTGCAACACGTCGCCGGCGCGATCCATCAGCTCGTGGAGCGCGCGATCCAACTCGGACCCGGGCTTGCTCGGGACGGATCCTGATGACGGCTGACCGGCCACCCTCACCTCCGGAACGGCTCGACCGCAGGCTATCACCCGCCACCCAGTCTGGTGTCGCGGGACCAACGACCCGTCGCTCTCGACCCGAACGCACGAGCATGACCATGACGAGACCTCCGGCCGCGACTCGGCGGGAGGCAGTTGACGACCGAGAGGCGGCCGCGGATGGACACGACGATCCTGGTCGGCATCGACGGCTCGGTGGCGAGCCGCGCGGCGATCGCTTGGGCGATCGCGCGAGCCCGCGGTCTCAGTGCGGAGGTTTCCCTTCTCTGCGTCGTCGACGACGAATGGGGCACGATCAGCGATCGGGATCTGGTGGAGCTGCGGAAGGACGCTGAGCGGTTGACCCTACGGGAACTGTCTTTCGCTCGGCAGACCGACGGTCGCGTGCCGGTGTCCGCGGCGGTGGACGTCGGAGCCCCGATGCTCGAGCTGGCGAGTGCCGCGGCGGCGTACGAGTCCGTCGTCGTCGGTTCGCACAAGAGCGGCACGTTCCACGGGTATGCCCTGGGTGCCCGTGGCCTCCAGCTCGCGGCCACCGCGCCGGTGCCGATCGCGATCATCCCGGCATCGTCGACGAACGTACGCAGCGGCGTCGTCGTCGGAGCAGGCACGGCACCCGGATGGATCGAGGCCGTGCGCTTCGCGATACGCGAGGCCGCCCGGACAGATGAGCCACTGACGGTGATCCGGTCGGATCGGGACGTGCCGTTCGACGATCGGGCGCTTCGAGCGCTCCTCGACGCCGGAGACGCCGACGAGGCATCCGTCGACATCGTGCTACGTCGCTCGACGACCTCCGCCGGAGAGGCGCTCGCGAGCGCCTCCCGGCGGGCCGTATTGACCGTCAGCGGCCGACCGACCGAGCCTGGCGCACGCGGCTACCGACCACTCGGTCGCACCAACAACGATCTGCTCATGAACGCCGGCGGCCCGGTGGTCATCGTGCCGCACCTGACCGCCGGGTGAGGGCGGCCGCGGCGACCCCGTGCGCGGCCTGGATGGCCAGGTGCGAGAGCGGCGAGTGCGGGTGGACGATCGCCGGTCGGCGCGTCGGCCTCATCGCGGTAGTCGGCGTGAGCCGGCGGGACCTTCGTCCCCGATGACCGACGCCGGCATGGCGCACACTGACGGCATGAGCCCTCAACGCGCAATCCGCATCACTCTGCTCACCGTCGAGGGGTTCGTCGCGGTGACGGCGCTCGCCGGGGGTATCGCCCTCATGCTCGGAGCGCTGATCCCCGACCTCTCACTGGTCATCACGCCGCCGACCGAATACCTCGAGGGCTCGTCGTTCTCGTCCTACCTGGTGCCGGGGCTCGTCCTCGCCCTCGTTCTCGGCGGCGTCCACGGGTTGGCCTTCGTGCTCCTCCTCCGGCGGCGCCCGTCGGCATCGTTCGCGGCTGCGGTGGCCGGGTATGCCGCACTGATCTGGATCTTCGTGCAGATGATGGTCATTCCCTTCAGCTTCCTGCAGGCCGTGTACTTCATCGCCGGGACGGTCGAGCTCGGACTCGTGATGCTGCGCCTCGGTCTCCTGCCGATCGCTCACGCACGACAGACGAGGTCCGCACGCACGAGTGCGTCCACCACCTGACCGGATCCGCAATCGAGGCAGGGATCGCTCGTCGACGAGACGAGACGAGACAAGACGAGACGAGACACGATGCGACCCGACACGCATCGACGGACGATCAGACGCGAACCGTTGCGCGGACCGTCGCGCACTGCTCGAGGGTCACAGCGGACGGGGATCCACCGGACGATCCGCGGTCGAGCGAGCACACGCCACTGAGCGAATGGAATGCTGGCCACGAGCACGACCGCCCCGATGATCACGGTTGGGATGACCCACCCGGATGAGAGATCGAGACCGATCGTTCTCGGCAGCATCCCCAACGTCCAGGCGTCCGCCGCGGCGGCGGTGCCCGAGATCCACGCCACCGGCCGCGGCTTGTTCTGCTGCATTCCGACGGTTCAGCTCAGGCTGAGGAAGAGCTTTTCGAGCTCTTCGACCTTGTCCTTCCGCTGCTCGGGGTCAGTGTCGAGCGGACTGAGGCACTCCTGCATGGCTTGGGAGATGATCGCGAAGCCAGCCTTGTCGAGAGCGCTCGAAACAGTTGCCAGTCGGGTGACGACGGTGCGGCAGTCAGCGCCGGACTCTACGGCGGAGATCACGGCGTCGAGTTGGCCGCGGGCCCGCTTGAGGCGGTTGGCGATGCGGCGAGCCGCCTCGGGGTCTTCGACGACGCTCATGCGACCCTGCCTCCGTTCCGGCCTCGGCCGACGCGTCGTTCGCCGGCACGCTGCATCGTGAGCTTATCGCCGCGCCCGATGTCGATGAAGTTCATCGGGATGCTCCGAGCGTGACAGGCAGACCGAGGCGGTACCACTCGGTGATGCCGCCGGCGACATTGACGACGTCGAGGCCGGCTCCTTCGAGGTAATCGGTGGCGCGCGCACTGCGTCCGCCGGCGTGACAGAACACGTAGACGGTCCGGTCGGTGGGGACTTCGGCGACGCGCTCGGCGAGTTCACCGAGCGGGATGAGGCTGGCGCCGTCGATGCGGGCATGTTCGACTTCGGCAGGCTCACGCACGTCCAGCAGGTAGGGGTCGGTCATCGCGTGGATGACGTCCGGGTTCATGGCTCGCATGGTGTGTCCTCTCAGGGGGCTCCGGGTCGGTGGGGTTCAGGCGGCGCGGGCGCCGGGCGGGGCAACGAGTTCGCGAGCACGCATTCCGTCGCGCCACGTGAGGTAGCCGCCGTCGAGGTTCCGAACGTCGTGGCCGAGCTCCGCCAGGAGTCGGGCGGCGGTGTGGGCGCCCTGGCCGACGCGGCAGTGCACGATGAGAGGTCGGCCTTTGAACTGGGAGTGCCGGTCGCGCAGCTCTTCGACGGGAATCCAGGTGGCGCCGGGGATGACGCCCTCGGCGAGCTGCCCCTCCGCGCGCACGTCGAGCAGCACGGCGCCCCCCGCGATCGCGTCGTCGAGTTCGTGCCACTGCACCGTGCGATCGCCGCCGGCCCGGTTGCGCGCGAGGTAGCCGAGCTGGTTGACGGGGTCCTTGGCACTGCCGAACTGCGGCGCGTAGGCGAGTTCGAGGTCGGCCAGCGCCGAGGCGGTGATCCCGGCGCTCATGGCGACGGCGATGACGTCGATGCGTCGGGCCACGCCTTCCGTACCGACGGCCTGCGCCCCAAGGATTCGGTCGTCGCTCGCGGCGACGACGAGCTTCAGCGACATGGGTTGGGCGCCCGGGTAGTAGCCGGCGTGCGAGAGCGGGTGCGTGTGGAAGATGCGAACCTCACGACCGCGGGCGCGGGCGCGGGCGACGGTTTCGCTCCAGCCGACGGACGCGGCCGTAGCGCCGGCGACGTCGATGATCGACGTGCCGAGGGCGGGCTTCGCCGGGGCCTCGGAGACACCGGCGATGACGTCTGCGACGTGGCGTCCGTGCCGGTTGGCGAGCCCCGCGAGGGCGACGGGGCGCGTGGTTCCGTCGATCGCATCCGTCTTCCCGGCGACGTCGCCGATGGCGTAGATGCCGGGGATGCTCGTGCGGTGCAGGTCGTCCACTGCGATGGTGCCTGCCGGGCCGAGGTCCGCACCCGCGGTGCGGGCGAGCCCGGCGTCGGGGATGACGCCCATCGAGGCGATCACGAGGTCGGCGAGCAGTCGCTCGCCGCCTGCGAGGAGCACGCCGTCGACGGTGACCTCGGCAACGGGGGCACCCAGACGCACGGTGAGTCCGAGCTGTTCGAGATGATCGACGAGCGGCGCGGTCATCTCTGCGTCGAGGATCGGGAGGATGCGGTCCTCCGACTGCGCTACAGTCACCGCGAGTCCGCGGCGGTGCAGGTTCTCGGCGATCTCGATGCCGAGGTGCCCGGCGCCGATGACGACGACCGGTGCGCCATTGGGAAGGGCGTCCACGGAGTCGGCGATGCGGTCGAGGTCGTCGAGGGTGCGGAGGGTCTCCAGAGGCGAACCCGCGGCGACCTTCGCCGGGCGGCGCGGAGTTGCCCCGGGCGAGAGCACCAGCTCGTCGTACGAGATCGTCTCGGTGGCGCCAGTGGCCAGGTCGCGGGCGGTGACGGTCCTCGCAATCGGGTCGACGTCGACGACCTCGGTGCGCACGCGCACGCCGAGAGCGAAGCGGGCACCCATTCGCGCTGGGGTCTGCAGTTCGAGGGAGTCTCGGTTGGGGATGACGCCGCCGAGGTGGTACGGCAGGCCGCAGTTGGCGTACGACACCGCCCCGCTGCGTTCGAGGACCAGAATGTCGCGCTCTGCGTCGAGGCGGCGCAAGCGCGTTGCCGCGGACATCCCACCGGCGACCCCGCCGACGATGACGGTGCGACGGCGATGCGTCCGCGGGGAGACTGACCGGTGAAGCGTCGAGGTTTGCATACCCCAAGGGTATATTCATACCCCTGAGGTATTGCTGTACGCCATCGCCTCGCGACCGCGACGAATCAGGGCATCGAGCCGACGGGCCCGATCGGCTCGCTGAACCTACGCGAGAGCTCTGAGGGGCTCCAGGGCGGCGAGGACGAGGTCGAGGCCGAAGGTAAACTCCTCGGCTGGGTCATAGCCGGCAGCGAGGAGCCCCGCGGCGGACTCGTTGAGGTAGGGGAACTCGTCAGGCGGAAGCAGGGGCAGGTAGACGTCCTCGGTCATGTCCGCGAGCTCGTCGGCGGTGTCGAACGGCAGGCTGGCTGCCTGCAGCGCGTAACCGTAGACATAGCTGTTGAGCAACCAGTTGGCGTGCGTCGCCGTCAGGACCGAGAAGCCAGCCCTTCGCAGGCAGGCGGTGACCGCTTCACGGTGGCGGAGGTTCGCAGGCCCCGGCGACGTCCGCGACTCCATCAGGCCGATCGCCCACGGGTGGCGTGCGAGAACCTGTCGGGCCGATACCGCCTCCCGTCGCATCGCCGACTGCCAGTCGGTCTCTTCGGGCGGGAGTTCGATCTCCGCGAACACGATGTCGATCATGGCGTCCAGCAGCTCGTCCTTGCTCGCCACGTAGTGGTAGAGCGACATCGCGCCCGCGCCGAGCGCGCCGGCGAGCCGGCGCATGCTCAGCCCGTCGACCCCCTCGCGGTCGGCGAGCCGCACCGCCTCGACCACCACCCGCTGCTTGCTCAGCCCCGCGTCTGACGCGACCTGGCGTTGTTCCTTCGCAGACACGTGTCTCCTCGCTCGCTCGAACGGCTTGACAATCGTACAGCGTACGCGCATAGTACAGTGTACGTCCGTAGTACATCGTACGAGTACGGTGTACGACGAACGATATTCGCAACTCGGATGTGAGGAGTCCTCTGTGGCAATCGAACAGCGATCGAATGCGGGAAAACGCCTGGTGTCAGGGGCGACTCGGGCCGGGACGGCGACGATGAGGGCCGCCGTCCAGCACCGCTACGGCCCGCCCTCAGTGCTCGAGTCGTCGGAGGTCGGGATCCCGTTGCCCGGTCGAGGCGATGTGCTCGTCCAGGTGGGCGCGGCCTCGGTGCATCCTGGCGACTACTTCGTCATGACCGGGGAGCCGTACGTGGTGCGCCTGGTGTTCGGGTTCCGCCGGCCGCGCCACGGCATCCCCGGCAGGGATCTCGCTGGCGTGGTGGCAGCGGTCGGGAAGGATGTCACCGCTCTCCGCCCCGGCGACGAGGTGTTCGGGTGGAGCACGGCTGGAACGCTCGCGGAGTACGCCAGCGTGCCGACGGACCACCTCGTGTCCGTGCCCGCCAACGTGTCGGTCGCGGAGGCGGCAGCGGTGCCCACGTCGGCCCTGACGGCGTTGCAGGCCATGCGCAAGATCGCGAACGTTCAACCGAGCCAGACGGTGCTGGTCACGGGCGCGTCGGGCGGCGTGGGCTCCTTCGCCGTGCAGATCGCCAAGGCGTTCGGCGCCGAGGTGACGGGTGTGTGCAGCACACGCAACGTCGAGTTGGTCCGCTCGCTCGGTGCCGACCACGTCGTCGACTACGCGAGCACCGACTTCACCCGCGCCGAGAAGCGCTACGACGTCATCCTCGACAACGTGGAAGCCCAGCCGCTGGCGGCTGTCCGCCGAGCGCTGACGCCGACCGGCATCCTGATCCCCAACAGCGGACGCGGCGGCCGCTGGCTCGGCCCCCTCGGTCGGATCGTCAAAGCGCGCGTGCTGTCCGGGTTCACTCGTCAGCAGCTGAGGCCCTTCACGTCAGTCGAGAAGCGCCAGGACCTGCTCACCCTGGCCGACCTGCTCACGACCGGGCAGGTCCGGCCCGTCATCGACCGCACCTACCCCCTCGACGACGCAGCCGACGCGCTCCGCTACGTCGCGGCCGGCCACACCCGAGGGAAGGTCGTGATCACCGTCTGACGACCTGACCGACGAGAACGACCAAACCCGTGCGTATGCACGCCCAGACCTGCCGCCACTCCGGCGGAGGAACCACTCCCATCGAAAGGAATACCGATGACCATCCGAACGACCACCCCGAACCTGCTCGACAGCCCGCCGATCCCCGTGCAGGCCAAGCTCGCCGCCGCCTGGACCAGCTTCATGTTCCTCTACGTCTACGTCGACATCCTCAACTTCTACAAGCCGGGCGTCGTCGACGGCATCCTGAATGGCCTCGTCTGGAGGTTCGACATCAGCTCGACGCTGTTGACGATCTTCCTCGTGTCCGTGTCGATCCCGGCCCTGATGGTGGTGCTCTCCATGACGCTGCCCGCCCGGGCGAACCGCGCCACGAACCTCGTCGTGGCATCGCTCCTCATCCCCTACTCGATCTTCAACGCGGCAGGGGCGACCTGGGAGTGGGCCGCCTTCTACGGCATCTCCATCGGAATCGAGGTGCTGCTCCTGGCCTTCATCCTGCGCTCCGCCTGGACATGGCCTCGAACCCCCGCCGTCGCAGCCGGTCCCACGACGACCGACCTTCGACAGGACCTTCGACAGTAGGTATCCGTGTGAAGTCCTACGGCGTGATTCCCGCCGCCGCGGACACCGGGGACCGGCGGTGTGGCCGGCATCCGTCGCCCGTCCGAAGTGGTGGGTTGCGTATCAACGCGCTCATCCGCGCGCCAGCATTCTCACGTCGAGCGTGGTGCGGTCATCCACGAAGCGGCGTCGTAGATCGTCGAGCGGCGGCCTTCCACCAGACGTCAACGGCGACGGCAATTACGATGATCGCGACGAGGGCGATCGCGGTCGCGGGTTCGTTCACGAGGGTCGTGGTGGAGAAGACGACGAATGTTCCGAGCGTCGCGATCAGGCCGATCACGAGCACGACAACACTTGCGCCGGTTCCGCGGAAGAGCCGGAGGTGCGCGATGGACACTGCTGAGAAGACCAAGAGCGCGACGGCACTGCCGATCGAGGCGATCTTGTTGAGATCGAATCCGATCACCAAGACGATCGCGAGCGCCGCCATCACGAGCAGGCCAACCGGGAATCGCCCGACCGATCGGCCGAAGACCGGCGGAAACTGCCCCACGGACGCCAGATGGGCAGTCATCCCGATCGACGGATAAAGGCCGGCGTTGACGGCGCCCGTGGTCGAGAACAGTGCCGTGATGACCATGAGCACGTACCCGGCTTGCCCCAGAGTCGGCTTGGCGGCCTCTGCGAGCGCTGTCGCACCGTACTCGACCACTTGGTCGGCCGTGAGCGTGCCGAATACCCCGAGGGAGACCGCCACATAGATCGTCGTGGCGATCGCGAGCGCGAAATAGATCGCCTTCGGCAGTTGGCGTGCCGGGTTCGGGAGGTCCTTCGCGGTGAAGGTGATGACGCCGAAGCCGAGGAATGCGAAGAACGTCAGGGCAACACTTGCGATGATCTCCCGGGCGCCGGGATACCCGGCGGGAGCGAGCAGGGTGAGGTCCCAACTCGCGATGGTCACGACAGCGAACACAGTGAGGATGACGAGCACGACGACCACGATGACCGACTGCACCCGGGCGACGGCGCTGGAACCGACGGCGTTCAGGGCGGTCATGACGAGGATGAGCGCGACCGCGAAGGCCTTCCCCCAGAACCGATCATCGTCCGCGACGACCGCGCTGGCATAACCGCCGAACGACGTGGCGATCATCGCGACCACGATCGAGCCGGCCGTGAAGAATAACCAGGACCCGATTCCGGCGAGGTGTCCCTCGCCGAAACCACGCGAGAGGAAGGTCAGGATGCCGCCACCGGAGGGATACTTCGCTCCGAGCTTCGCGAAGGAGTAGCCCTGCAGAGCGGCGATGATGCCGGCGATCAGGAAGGACAGCCAGACCGCAGCACCCGCCACTGCGCCGGCTGCGCCCAGGAGGGCGAAGATCCCGGCGCCGACCATCGAACCGACGCCGATGAACGTCGCCTGCATCACCGTCATCCGCTTCTCGCTCGGTGGTAACGAGGTCGACTCGTCCGCTGAGGGTTTCACTGCCCGCTCCCTCAGTCGTGCGCGCTGCCGTACCCGCGCAGGAACAAGGCCAGGCTGAGCGCGAGGCGCTCGATCTCGAAGGGATCCACGCTCTCGTTCGGCGCGTGGATGAGCGCGAGCGGCTCCTCCACGCCCATGAGGATGATCTCGGCGTCGGGATACGTGTCGGCGAGCACGTTGCACAGCGGGATCGATCCGCCCTGCCCGAGCGTGGTCATCGGGGTGCCGTACGCCTCATGCATTGCGGCGCCCATCGCCTCGAATCCCGGTCCGTCGACAGACGCCTCGAACGGCGAGCCGACGGCCTCGGTTCGAATGTCGACGTGCACCCCCCATGGCGCGTCGTCGCGCAACTGTGCCACCAAGGCGTCGTGGGCGTCGTTCGCGTCGATGCCGGGCGGAATCCGGAGGTTGAGCCGCGCTGCGGCGCGCGGCACGATCGAGGCCGACGAGCCGGTCACAGGCGGGCAGTCGATGCCCAGTACTGTCACCGCAGGCCGTGCCCACAGCATGTCCGAGACCGTGCCGTCCCCGAGCAGGCCGACGCCGTCGTACACGCCCGCGTCCGTGCGGAACTGCTCTGGCGGGTACGGCTCGCCGTGCCACGTCCCCGTCCCGTCGAGCCCCTCGATGGTCGTGTTGCCCTGACCGTCGCGGAGGCCGGCGAGCATCTGGATGAGGGCTGCGAGCGCGTCGGGAGCGGGTCCGCCGAACATGCCGGAATGCACTTCGGAGGCGAGTGCCTCCACGGTGACGACGACGTTCGCCATGCCCCGCAGGCTGACGGTCGCGGCAGGTTGGCCGACCGCCGCATTCCCGGTGTCGCACACCAAGATCGTGTCGGCCCGCAGCACGTCGGGGTTGGCGGCGACGTATGCCTCGAGGCCGCCGGTACCCTGCTCCTCGGAGCCTTCCACGACGAGCTTCAGGTGCACGGGGATGTCATCGCCGAGCGCGCGCAAGGCGAGCAGGTGCATGACGATGTTGCCCTTGCAGTCCGCCGTGCCCCGTCCGTACCAGCGGCCGTCCACCTCGGTGAGCTCGAACGGCGACGTGCGCCAGGCGGACTCGTCGAGTGGCGGCTGCACGTCGTAGTGCGCGTAGAGCAGCACGGTCGGGGCATCTGGATCGGCAGCGCGTCGTGACCCCACCACGGCACGGCTGCCGTCGGGCGTGGGCTCGAGGCGCGCGTCGGCGAAGCCGAGCTCGGCGAACCGGTCGCGCACCCACTCCGCCGCCTTCGTGCACTCCTCGGGCGGAAACTGGCGCGGGTCGGCGACCGACCGCAGGGCGACGAGTTCCGCGAGTTCAGGGCGCACCCGATCCATCAGCTCGCCGATGCGAGCGCGCAGATCCACGCTCATCCGTTCGCCGAATCGGTCGTCTCGAGGCTGTCGACGAACTGCTGGAACTCCTCGACCTCGTCGGGGCAGTACACCTCCATGATCAGGATCTGTCCCTGCAGGTACCGCTCGTCGGTGATGATCGGCCGGATCCCCGGGCCGCCGGCGCCGTTCGCGATGCGATCGAGCAGGATGGCCCGGCTCAAGGCGTCGTTCGGGTTCGCGCAGACGGCGCCGCCGTCTTCGCCGAACATCTTCGCCACCTGCTCTGGGGTGAACGCGACATCGACGCCGGCATCCTCAAGGTTCTGGATGAGCTCCTGCGCCTTGTCCTCTGCCTGCACCGACTGCCGCGCCGAAAGGAACATGATGACGGCGATGACTCCGAGCGCGACGAGCACCACCAGCGTGACGATGTAGAGCACCGACCGTTCGCGTCCGGTCTGGGTCTCGGCTTCTGTGCTCATGACTTCGCCACCTCCTCCGACTCGGTGGATGCGTCCGGCAGCTTCCATGACGGCTTCCGGAACCGGTAGAACAGCCACGGAATGAGCAGCCCGAGGCCGAGCGCACCGCCGGCGACGATCACGAAGTAGATCCACGGGTTGCCGCCGCCGAACTGCGACGGCGGGATGAATCCGACGAGCAGGGCGGCGAGCGAGGCGGCGAAGCCGACGCCGCACAGGCCGATGAGCATCGGCGCCCGGTAGCCGCGCGGGTGGTCGGGATGGCTGCGCCGCAGGCGCACCGCCGCCACGAACATCAACAGGTACATGATCAGGTACACCTGGGTGGTGATCACCGAGAAGATCCAGTACGCGCTCGAGACGTTGGGAATGAGTGCGTAGCCGAGGGCGATGACGGTGGTGATGAGCCCCTGCGTCACGAGCAGGTTCTGCTGCACGCCGTTCTTGTTCAGCTTCTGCAAGAAGGGAGGCAGGTATCCCTCTTGACGCGAGATCAGAAGCAAGCCCTTCGACGGGCCGGCGAGCCAGGTCAGCATGCCGGCGAGCGACGCGGCGACCAGCGCGAGGCCGATGATCGGGGTGAGCCACTGCCAGTTGAACACCGCGAGCACGGCGTCGAACGCCTGCATGACGCCGGCGGTCAGCGAGAGCTGCTCGGCCGGAACGATCCAACTGATGGCGAGCGCAGGCAGGATGAAGATCAGCAGCACCAGGCCCATCGCGAGGAAGATCGCCCGCGGGTACTCCTTGCCGGGCTTGCGCAACGCCGACACGTGCACCGCGTTCATCTCCATGCCGCTGTACGACAAGAAGTTGTTGACGATCAGCACGAGACTCGCGAGCCCTGCCCATTGCGGAAAGAAGTTCGCCGCGGTCATCGGTGCCGCCGACGGGTTCCCCTGGCCGAGGTAGACGGCACCGAGTATCACCAGCAGGGCGCCCGGGATCAGCGTGCCGATGATCAGACCGGCGCCGGCGAGGCCCGCGACCCCCTTGGTGCCCCGAGACGAGATGAACACGCCGGACCAGTAGCAGACCACGATCACGAGCGCGGTCCAGACGCCGCTGCTCGCGAGTTCGGGATTGATCACGTAAGCGAGCGTTGATGCCACGAACCCGAGCAGGGTCGGGTAGTAGAAGATGGTCATCGCGAACTGACACCAGACGGCGAGGAAGCCCATGGGCTTCGAGATGCCGGTCGCCACCCAGTTGTAGACGCCCCCCTTCCACCCCGACGCCAGCTCTGCCGCAACCAGCGAGGTCGGCAGCAGGAAGACCACCGCGGGCACGAGGTACAGGAACACCGCCGCCAGACCGTAGATCGCCATCGTCGGAGCGGGCCGCAGGCTCGCCACCGACGCGGTCGTCATCAACGCCAGCGCGACCCAAGAGATGTACGCGACGGCGGGAGTCTTGGCGCGGGCCAAGCCCTCGGGCGGCCGGCTGGCCGCGTCGGCCGCGCTCACCTGAGCCACCTCGACCCGAGAGGCATCGGGTGCAGGCGAGTGCCTCCCCCGAGATCCGACCACAACCGCTTGACCATGACGACCGCCCCCCAGTAAGGCGCATCTCCGTGCTGCCCCCACAGGCGCCGGCCGGTATCACCGAACGCATCGAGATGCGGATCTGGTACTCAGGATGCTCCCAAACTGCGTATCCCGTCAATACACCGACGGGGACGTGTTGAATGCTCGTCTGGCCGCCTACTTCCGGCGTCGGCAGCCGTGTTCGAGTCAGGCGTTCGGCGCCTGTGAACGAGGGTCGGATGTCGCGCCTCCCCCGGCCTCGCCCTCCGAGGTCGGCTCCGGCGACTCCCGCCGACGCGCACCCCAGATCGACTTGGGGGTGCCCGGGACCATCCGGGCCCAGAATGGCGGCTCCTGCTCCTGGGTCAGCGCCGCGGGCACGTCGATGTGGAACGCGGCGATCTCCTCAGCGCCGCGGTGCACCACGCGGTAGAGCGCCGTGCCGATGAGCACGCCGAGCGCGATCGACATCACCGACGTGAGCGCGGTGGCGAAGTCTTCAAGGCCCTCGCTCGTGCCGACCGCCTCGGTGAGCCCGACGAGCCCCGCGGCTCCGGGCACCAGCAGCCAGAAGCCCGGGAGGAACGTCAGCTGTGAGGGGACGCCGTGGCGGAGGCTCGCGATCCACAACACGACGGGCGTCATCGCGAGGGCGCCGATGAACCCGCTCACGGTCGAACCGATCAGCACCTGGCCGACCTGCTGTCCCGCGTAGGCGACGAACAGCACCAGCAGCACCCACCCGAACGTCGATGACGGCGCCGAGAAGTGCAGGAAGTTGCCCACGGCGAAGAGCAGCACGCCGCCGATCGCGGTCCACCAGGGGAACGGGTCGGATGCCGCCAACGACAGGTACCTCGAGCTCTCGACACCCACCACCGTGCCCGCAGCGATGATGCCGAACGTCAGCAGGGCGAGCTGAACAAGACCGAGCACGAGACGTGAAGCGCCCGCGACCATCTGCCCCGCGGCGAGCTCCACCGTGCCCGTCGTGAGCACCCCGCCGGGGAGAAACGTCGCGAGCGGGGCGATCAGCAACCGAATCGGATCGCCGATCTCGACATAGGGCGCGATCAGGAATACCGCGAGCGCGCAGACGAACGCGGCGAAGACCGGAAACACCAACTGCAGCGTCTGCGATCGCACCAACTTCGCGAGGCCGATGAACCCGCCCAGCACGAAGGCCACGACCGCTCCCTGCCAGGTCGGCGTCAACAGGAGCGCCAGGCCTGTCACGAGGAGCGCGTGCCCGAAGGTGCGCACGAACCACCCGTACCTCGGTCGCATGGCGCCGATCTCGTTCAGGCGCTCGATGCCCTCGAGCGGTTCGATCGCCGCCCGCTTCGCCTGCTCCACGAGTGCGTACAGCGCGGCGATCTGGTCGAATCGGAACGACGGGGTGAGCGTCGACCGCAGCGCCACCCGGCCCTCCTCCGCCGTCCCGGTCTGCACGATGATCGCCGTCGGCAGCACCAGGATGTCGGTGTCGTCCCGCCCGTAGGCGCGCGACACGGCCAGCATCGTGTCGCGGATCCCGTCGACCGTCTCGGCGGCCGCGTTCATCCCCTCAGCGAGTCCGAGGAGGAATCGGCGGAGGATCGCGCGGTCACTTGCGTCAGCCATCTCACCCCCGAGGCACACGCTATCCCCACGGCCACGGGGTGTCGAGCGCAGCGAGGATGATCCAGGCGGGCGCCGCCATCGACGACCGACGACGGGCCGCTCCGCGGGGCGCATTCCCCGAGAATGCCCGGAATCACGGCGATGGCGACCCAGACTCGGGGCACCGACGCTCGAGCTTCTACTCCACGATCGCCATCGCGTGGGGCGTCCGGTTGAGTCGGCGGCCGCCCTCCGCCGTCACAGTGACGATGTCCTCGATACGCACGCCGAACCGATCCGGAAGATAGATGCCCGGTTCGATCGAGAAGCACATGCCAGGCTGCATGGACTGACGTTCCCCCTCGACCATGTAGGGGGGTTCGTGCGTGGTGAGCCCGATCCCGTGCCCGACGCGGTGGATGAAGTACTCCCCGTAGCCGGCCTCGTCGATCACGGCCCGCGCGGCCCGGTCGACCTCCTGGCACTCGACGCCGGGCCGGACCGTCTCGAACCCCGCCTGCTGAGCGCGACGGACGATCTCGTGCACCTCGCGCTCCTCATCGGTCGGCTCCCCGACGTGCACGGTGCGCGTGGTGTCCGACCCGTAGCCGTGCATAAGGCCACCGAAGTCGAGCACGACCATGTCGCCGTGCTCGATGATCCGGTCGCCCATCTCGTGATGCGGGTTCGCGCCGTTCGGACCGGAGCCGACGACGGTGAAGTCGACCTGCGAGTGCCCGAACCTGCGCAGGAGCGCGGCCAGGTCATTGCCGATCTCGGTCTCACTCCGGCCGGCGAAGCCGACCTTCAGGATCTCGCCGTACGCCTCGTCGGCGGCGGCCCCGGCGGCGGCGAGACGGCTGAGCTCGTCGTCATCCTTGATCGCACGCAGCATCGGGAGCGCCGTCGTCATCGACAGGTACGACGTGTCGGGCAGCTGTCGCTGCAGCCCGAGCAGGTGCATCGCCCATGCCGAGTCCGACAACGCGTAGCGCCCCGGCTCGAGGAGTCGGGCCGTCGCCTCGTACGGATCGCTGCCGTCTGACCAGTCGGCGAGCCGGAAGACGGATGCGCCGGGTGAGCCCTCGGCGTCTGGTCGTTCCAGCTTGGGCACGATCATGGTCGGCGCACCGTCGACCGGGACGACCAGCAACGTGATGCGTTCGGTGATCGCGACCGGCGCGTACCCGGTGAGGTAGAGCAGGTCGGGTCCGGGGGTGAGCAACAGGCCGGTCAGGCCTGCGTCCGCAGCGGCCTGCGCCGCGCGCTTCAGTCGCACGGCGTAGTCCTCGGCGGTAAATGGGGCAGGTGCGGCCTGGGTCGTTCGACCGGTCATTGAAGCCTCCTCGCCTGAGGCCGCTTCCGTTCCGGAACGGCGCGGGTGATCTGGAATCTACTCCGATCGAGGTTTGCGGCGCGACCGATCTACGCCTGCACGCGAGTTGGGCGCGCATCGCCAACCGATTGGCCGCGGATGGCACGCAGCCGAACTCGGTCATCGAATCACGGAAGTCTTCCACGTATCACAAATGCGCCTGACGGTCCGGAGCGCGGGAACGGCTGGCATCGAGGTGGTTCGTGATCGCCGTCACCACCTCGCTCATGTTCGGATATGGGAACGGGTGACCAGCGTCTTCCAGCCAAAGGCCGCAGGCGGAAGGGATCGCTGCAGCGAGTCGGTGTCCGTGGGCGATCGGCAAGAACGCGTCGGCGGTCCCGTGTATCACGAGGGTGGGTACCGTGATCGTGCCCAGAAGCGGATATCGGGAGCGGGTAACAGCGACAGCAGCCTGGTGCTGCCGCAGTGCACCGAGGTTGAGGCCGTTCCGTTCGCGCAGGTCGTAGAGCACGATCCTGGTCCACTCCTCCACATCGACAGGCTCGTCCCCGCCTTGCGCGACCAGCCCCGCGAGCATCTCCTTCACAAGGTTCGTCTCGCCGCCGAGCAAGCGGTACCGCAGCAGCGGCAGGCCCCCGAACGCAGATCGGACCAGCGGCCAGGTCCGTGGTCCGGGCATGGAGGTGTCGGTCGGATCCGCCGATGTCGACATGAGGGTGAGCGACCGGACCCGCTCGGGGTACTCGATCGCGACCTCTTGGGCGATGAAACCTCCGAGAGAGAGCCCGAGCACGTGAGCGCCATCGATGCGAAGCTCGTCGAGGACAGCGATCGCATCGCCTGCCATGTCGATCAGCGAGTACGGTTGCTTTCGGCTCCAACCCGTCATCCAACTCGATGCGCCGGTACCCCGCTGGTCGAATCTGACCACTCGGTATCCCGCCGCAGACAAGGCACGCAGGAACGCGGGCGGCCAGAACAGCGAGCCGACACCGAGTGCGATGTTGAGCAGTACGACACCCTTCTCCGTACCGACAGGAGGGATGGACTCGTACCAGATCCGGACCCCGCCGGACTGCGCGTACCCCGACTTGCCGGTGACGACTCCCGCCACGGGGCCGGCGCGGATGCGGGCAATCGTTCTCTCGGTGCCGGGCGGCAGACGGTGCCCCCGCAAGGCCAGAAGCACAGCGAGTCCGGCAAGCCCCAATGCCGCCGATGCCAGTACCACCCACTTCCTCATCGGCTCAGTTTAGGGACGACCCCGGCTCGCCACCTGGGCCGCGCAGCGCGACGTGCTGACCGGTGGCCGAGGCGCTCAGTCCTGAGCCGGGGAACGGTGCAGGCAAACTGGCCGCAGCGCCTATTGCGCCCGTCCGCAAGCCGGCCGACGTCTGAACGTCCACGACCGAAGCGCACGATGCCGCGCACTCCACACGCGCGAAAGGCCTCGATCCGCTCACCTGCGTCGAAGTACCCCGGCGATGTGTTGGTACTCGCCGCGGGAAAGCTTGATGCCCCATCCATAGACGCGTCGGCATATCCGCCGCTGGAGCGTATCAGCACCCGCCCCTGCGCGAACTGACCCGACGGCTTCAGAGAAGCGGCGGGCGAAGTCGGTCTGCGGGTGGTCGTCGAGGTAAGGCAAGTAAGCGATGGTGACAGCCGGTCCGAACAGCGGACGGGTCGGATCGGGACTGGTGAGGGAAAAGATGGGCTCGATGCGAGTGGATCCGGCCCATGGCGTCCACCAGTGCGGCGCATCCCAATTCGGCGGCTTCACTGGATCGGTCGCGGCTGTGGTCATCGCTCATGAGGTCTACCCTTCGTCTGGGATGGGTGATGCTCGTCGTCACGGTGCGGGGCTCTCAGTCAGCATGAGCCTGTCGGTCGGCGTAAACGCCGTGGAGCATGCCTGTGGCCTGGCCGATCTCGATGAGGTACCCGTCGGGGTCGCGCAGGTAGCATCGCAGTTCGGCTTTGCGATCGATTGGCTCGGTGAGGAACTCCGCACCTTTGCCGACGGCGTGCGCATAAAATGCGGCGATGTCGGCGACGCGGACATTGAGGAAGCTGGACACCGGGTCGCCCGGTTCCGGGGCTGTCAAGGTGATTCCCGGCTTGTCCGGGGTGGGGCCACCGCCGGGGTTCATAATGATCCAGCTACCCGCGATCTTCACAATCGCCGGATTCTCCTCCAACACGACCTCGCCGCCGAAGACGTCAGCGTAGAAGTCTCGGGAGGTGGCGACGTCGCGGACGGTGATGAAGTGGGTCAGGACCATCCCTTCGACGGGGGCCGGAAGGTTGTCGTGGGTTGTCATCGGTCTGCTCCCTAATTGATTGCATCTCGGTTGTCGCGGTCGTGGCTGTCGTGACCTAGCGGACGTGGTTCCACCGGTCAGGGTCGTCTTCGAGCGCATCTCGGTCCCAATCGCCGTGTTCGGCGGCGGCCCGATAGGCGGCGTGCAGGAACTCCAGTACTGTTTGGTCGGGGTCCTCAGCCGCGGCCACGGCTTCGTAGGGCAACAGAAACTGGCCGTTCTCAGCACTGTAGTAGGCAGATTCGGGGCCGACTGGGTAGACGGCGAAACCATCGGGTTCCGGGTACGCATATGCGTAGAACGCGCCTTCCTCTCCGCCGCCGGGCCAAAACCCGCAGCTGAAGAGCTCCTGCGAGTAGCCCTCAACCATCACCCAATCGCCCACATTCGGGGCGCCCCCGGGATGCTCGGGCGCCCTCCGGCCGGAAAACCGTGTGCAGGCAAGATCCATCGACCCCCAGAAGAAGTGAACCGGGCTGACCTTGCCGACGAAGTGAGACCGAAACTCCTCCATCACCCGGTGCGCCCGCGTCAGCTGCTCCCAGAACAGGCGCGCCGCAGCGCGGTCGTAGGAGGCATGCTCGGTGTCCTCGGCAAACGGGATCGCGGGGTCCACCTCGTTCGGCCCGGATGAGATCTCTGCCTCGATGCCCAGCTCGCGCAGCGCTTGCAGCGTCTGCGAGTGGAACTCCGCCACCGGCTTCGCCTCCAGCCGGACGGTTCGAACGTCGCCGTCGTTGTTCCGGAGGCGGAGCTGATGGTCGATGAAGTCGAACTCGAGATCGAACAGCCGGCGCCCGGCGGGGATGCTGCCGGTGCTCAGCCCACGCGGAGTGACATAGAGGGTCACGTGCCACCAGTGGTTGACCAACGGCGCGTGCACGAGCCGCACCTTGCCCACGATCTGGGTCCACATGTGCAGAGTATCGCGGGTAGCTGTCCAGTCCTCGACTCTCAGCTGGGGCCAGACCCTGCCTTGTGCCGACGTATCTGTGCTCATAATCTTCTCCATCGCGTTCAGCGGTATCTCGGGCGATTCCGGGGAGTCACGCGGTCGGTTCTTCAGTCACCACCGTCGAAGAGGCCGCCGTCGAGGATCCCGTTGTAGCGCAGCCGGAGTGCACGCTCGGTGCTCGCGACCAGCGTTGCCACCAGGAGCGAGATGTTCGCCCACGCCGGGAGGTGGAAGGGGCTGGTGAACGTGCCGACGCTCTCCGCGATGAGCGGGAGCTGCGTGATCTGCTGGATGAGCTGCGGCACGCCGAGCACCAGGGCGACGACGAGCACGATCACCGATGCAATGCCGACGGCACGGCTCAGCGCCGGGTTGGTCCGTTTCAGGTGGGCACGCCGCCCCTCGGCCGAGGCAGGATCGGGCACGAGCTGCCGCTCCGACCCGTCGTGCATGACGTAGTGGCAGCGCTTCAGCCCGAAGCCGCTGACCGCAACCTCAATGGTGCCACCCGGCACCACGAACGCTGCAGGGAGCTTCGATCTGGCTTGGTTGACACCGTCACGATAGAGCTGCGCGCGCACCTCGCCGTCCGAATCACCTCCGTGCCGGACATCGACGGACCAGGTCTCGGGTGCGCCTCTCTCGCCAGGGAGGTACAGATGAAACAGGGAGCGCGAGAACAGCTGCCACCAGCGATAGCGCGGCAGGGCGTGGCCGTCTCCGGGCTTCACCATCTCGTTGCGTGCCACGGTGCGCGTGACCGCCTCGGCCGCCGCACCGGCACCCCAGTTGCCGAATTGAAGTTCTTGGGCGCGGGTGGCGAAGGATGAGTTCCAGAGGATGTTCCGATCGAACTGCGGGAGCGTGCCGCATCCGGAGACGAGTGCTGCGAGTGCTGCGACCCGGGGCGTCGGCTCTGCGCCTTCGACGAGCGGGTGGCAAGGGGTTCATCAGGCTGCTGCGTCATCGGTCGTTCCTCGCTTGTGCCTCAGACCCCGACGACGAAGGTGAGCGCGGCCCAGGCCGACACGGTGGTCACGGTCGTCCAGAGGATGATCGCAACCGCCTGCCAGAGCAGCACCCAAGCTCGGGATGTACCACCGGCGACGAGGAAGGCGGAGGTGAACTGGGTCGGGATCGCGAGGGGGCCGAGGATGCTGGCGCCGGGCACTCCGTAGCGGGTGAGCCACTTCTTGAGTCGCTGACGACCCTTTGACTCGGGCTTGGCGGGTGCCGTCTCCATAAACGCCGGAGCGCTCTCGTCGTCCGCGAATGGCGGAGCCCCCTCAGCGCCAACGGTGGCCGCGACGCGGACACTGCTGCGGCTCACGACGGCGGAGCGGGCCCGCGAGGTGAGGAGTACCACGAGGAGCACGCTGAGGAAGTTCCCCGCGGCTGCGGCGATGGCTGCGACGATGGGGTTCAGGCCGCCGACGATGCCGATCATGGACGCCAACTCTCCCTCGATGAAGGGGATCGTGCCGGCGAGCATCACGATGAAGGGCTGGATGATCTCTGGCACTTGGGTCACGAGATTCTGGAAGTTGGTGATGAGTTCTTGAATGGGATTCATGGTGGCGATTCCTTTGCGTGTGGAGGTCGCGAATGGTGAACGATCGCGGCTCTCTGCCCAGTAGAAACCGTGTTCTCAGAACAAGGTCAAGTGGTGCGCTCCCAACTGTGGCTGTTCAGCGGATACCGGGGATGAGAACGACAGGCTGACCCGCGCCCTGATCCTCGTAATAGAGGTTGATCGGCGTGCTGTTCTCGTCCCCGACCGTGATGTATCCCGTGGCGTCGCGACCCCGCACGACCTGGTAGTTTCGGTTCGCATCGGCGACAATCGTCCTAGTGCAGTGCCGACGGATTCGGACGGGAGCGGAGCTGGCAGATCTCCTGGGCCGCCGCGCAGAGCGCGATGCGGTCGAGAAGCTGCTCACCCAGGCCCGGTCCGGGCGCAGCGGCACCATCGTCGTGCGTGGGGAAGCCGGGGTTGGAAAGACAGCGATTCTCGAGCACGCCCGTGACACGGCAGTCCCATCCGGATTCCGAGTGGAGACCTCGACCGGGGTGGAGTCTGAGACGCAGTTCGCGTTCGCGGGCCTGCACCAGCTGTGTGCGCCCCTGCTCGACCGCTCAGGTGCGCTGCCCGACCCTCAGCAGACCGCCCTCAGCGTGGCGTTCGGGCACGAAGGCGGTGCCGCACCGGACGCGTTCCTGGTAGGGCTTGCCACTCTCAACGTGCTGGCCGAGGTCGCCGAGGAGGCGCCGTTGCTGTGCCTCGTCGACGATGCGCAGTGGCTGGACCAGACGTCCGCGCAAGTTCTGGCGTTCGTCGCACGACGGCTCGGGGCGGAGCGGATGGCGCTGGTGTTCGCTGTGCGCGACCACACTGAGGGTGAGTTCTCCGTGTTCGCCGGCCTGCCTGAGCTGCGCCTGGACGGACTGGGCCAGACCGATGCGCGAACACTGCTCACCGCCGCGCTCGGCACACCATTGGATGACGGCGTGCGGGATCAGATCGTCGCCGAGGCCCGCGGCAATCCCCTGGCGCTGCTCGAGCTAGCCCGAATCGCGCAGTCGGGGCAGCTTGCCGGTGGTTTCGAGCTACCCCACGTGCTGAGCGTGCCGCGACGTATCGAGGACAGCTTCCTGCGGCGCTCGGGTAGCCTGCCCGCCGAGACGCAGCTGCTTCTCCTGGTGGCCGCAGCTGATCCGACCGGCGACGTGACCATCTTGTGGCGGGCGGCCGCGCAGTTCGGGATCGCCCGCGAAGCGGCCGCACCGGCGGAGGCCGCCGGGTTGCTGGAGATCGGCACCCGGGTGCGGTTTCGTCATCCGCTCGTACGCTCTGCCGTCTATGGGTCCGCCACACCGGCCGACCGACGCCGCGCACACGGCGCGCTCGCCGCCGTCATCGATCCCCGGGTCGACCCCGACCGGCGCGCTTGGCACCGCGCACAGGCAGTGACAGGCGCCGACGAGGAGGTCGCCGCGGAGCTGGAGCGCTCAGCCGGGCGCGCCCGCGCCCGCGGCGGGCTGGCCGCCTCGGCGGCGTTCCTGCAGCGAGCAGCCGAGCTGACTCCTGAGACCGCTCACCGCGCGAGCCGGGCGCTGGAGGCCGCGCACGCCAAGCACGAGGCCGGGGCGACTGAGGCCGCCCTCGGGCTGCTGACGATCGCCGCGGACGGGCCGCTGGACGCCCTGCAGCACGCTCGCCTCGGGCTGCTGCGCGCCCAGATCACGTTCCAGTTGACACGGGGCAACGAGGTGTCGACGATGCTACTGGACGCCGCCGAGACGCTCGCCCCGCTTGATGCCGCGCTGTCCCGCGAGACATACCTGCAGGCACTCGAGGCGTCCTTTCACGCCGGTCGCTTCGCCCGCGGCCGCTGGTTGCCGGAGGTGGCCGAGGCTGCCCAGGCCGCACCCGCACCACCGACGCCGCCGAGGCCGGTCGATCTGTTGCTGGACGGATTGACCACGAGGTTCACGCAAGGGTACGAGGCGAGCGTTCCCACCCTGCAGCGGGCGCTCGAGACGCTGCGCAACGACGAATCTCGAGCTGACGAGGGCAACGGCCGCTGGCTGTGGCTGGCCTGCCATGTCGGGGCGATGCTGTGGGATGACGAGTCGATCTACGTACTGGCCAGCCGCGGCGTCCGGCTCGCCCGCGAAGCGGGCGCGCTGGCCACGCTTCCCGCCGCACTCAACGCCCTTGCCTCAGTGCTCGTGCTCACCGGCGAACTCGCCCGGGCCGCTGAACTGTTCTCGGAGGAGGATGCGATCACCCGGGCCACCGGTGCCCCGCCGCTCCCCAACTCAAGGCTCGTACTGGCTGCCTGGCGCGGCCGGCAGCACGGGACCTCCGAGCTTTTCGCGACAGTGATCGCGGGGGCGACGGCGCGAGGTGAGGGCCTGACCGTCAGCAGCGCTGAGATCTCGCTCGCCTACCTGCACAATGGGCTGGGCAACTACGACAGCGCGCTGGGTGCCGCGACGCCGCTCTTCGAGTTCGACGAGTTGGCGCACAGCAGCGTTGCGCTGCCCGAGCTGGTCGAGGCGGCCGTCCGCGCCGGTCAGCCGGAGCGCGCGGCCGCTGCACTGGAGCAGCTCAGCCCGCGTGCCCGCGCCAGCGGCACCCAGTGGGCGCTGGGGCTGGAGGCACGTTCAAGGGCGTTGCTCAGCAGCGGGCGGGCCGCCGAGGAGCAGTACCGCGAGGCGATCGAGCGCCTCGGGCGCTGCCGTATGGCCACCCACCTGGCCCGAGCGCGCCTGGTGTACGGCGAGTGGCTGCGCCGGGAAGGCCGCCGCCAGGATGCTCGAGAGCAGCTCCGCACCGCCCATGAGTTGTTGGCGGACATGGGTGCGGAGGCGTTCGCTGCGCGCGCCGCCCGCGAGTTGCGCGCCACCGGGGAGCACCCGCGCGCGCGGGCTACCCAGCCGACTGACGCGCTCACCGCCCAGGAGCTGCACATCGCGCGATTGGTGGCCACAGGGGCGACCTCCCGCGAGGTCGGCGCACAGCTGTTCCTGAGCCCGCGCACGATCGAGGCCCATCTGCGCAGCATCTTCCGCAAGCTCGGCATCACCTCCCGACGGCAGCTGAGGGAGCTGCAGCTTCCCTGACTCGACCGGCGACGGCCACGGCCACGGTGCGTGACTGCCGATGAGGGTTAGAGGAGTAGCTGGCTGAGCGGGTACACGAAGTATCGCAGAGAGTACGCCTCCCACACCGCGCCGACAACGAGCAACGCGAGCGCCGGCAACGCCAGCAGGCCAATCCGCTGCAGGCCTCGGACATAGCCTTGGCGTCGGTTCTTCGCACCGATGGTGCGGGGGAAGAGCCAGTGCCTGCCCAGAAGATACACGCCGAGCAGGAGGAGAACGTAGGCCTGGAACTCGATGATGAGGGTCAGCGAGTGCGGAATGAGCGCGACCCACCCCTGGGGGGAGGCTGGAACGAGCGTGATGCCGGTCTCGACCGACCAATAGGCGAAGAACGCGAGGCCGGCGAAGGGCACGATGACCGACGGCAGCACGATGGTCAGCAGGCTGAGCCGGAAGAGGTTGACCGCCAGAATCGTGAGCGCGAACAGCGGCGGGGTGTTGACGAGCCAGCGGACCAGCTCGCCAGTGCCGTCGTCCTCCAGGGACGCGGCGCGCGACGCGCTGAGATCGGGGAAGATGAGTCCGATCACGAACCCGATGATGAAGAGGCCGTAGGCGGCCGCGTTGATGATGAGATAGGCGCGCATGTGCTGGCGGATGACTCGGAAGGGTCGTCGCCAGACGGGCACGCGGTCGGCTGACGCCTTGGGAGGGGCGTCAGTCATGGATGTGCGTGGTGAGTGGTCGAATACCATCGGTCTGTTTTCCTTCCTGGATCCGTGTGCGTCGAATGCCGCTACGCAAGCCCACACCGTGTTCCCGGGACCAGGTCAAGTTGGGGAGCCTGCGCGCGAAGGTCTCGGGAGACTGTCGTCCAGGTCCGGCATTCTCGAGTCCGCCGGCCAGACCGCGCACGTCGGAGCAGGCCGATCTGAGCCGACACGGTGCTACCTCGGCGGTCTCCTCGTGGAAGCTTTCCCAGAACTCGAGCCCTGCGTCCACTGCCCGTCGGTGCAGGCGTGAACTCGATGACGGAGTCATCGGAGTTGGTGCTCGTGCTCTGCGGCGAGGTCCTTGTTCGCAGCTGCGCCTCGGAGCGTGATGAGGACCCAGATCGCGGTGAGGACCATGATTCCTGCACCGGCGATGCCGGTGATGGCGATCGCTTCGGTGAACGCATCTTTGGCGACCTCGAGGATGGCGGTTCCGGTGCTGCCGCCGATTTCGGCGGCTACCAACAGGGCCTCCGCCATCGTCGAGGATGCCCGTTCGGCGAGGCCCGCGGTCGGATCGAGCGCATCGGCTCCTACGGTGACGACCCTGGTGTACCAGGCCACGAGCACCCCTCCCAGCACCGCCGTGCCCAACGTCGTGCCGATCTCGTATGCAGTTTCTGAGGTCGCGGCGGCTTGTCCGGCACGTTCGGGTATGACGGAACTCATGATGATGTCGTTGCTCAGGGCCAATCCCATGCCCGCGCCCAGCGAGACCAGGGCGAGCGAGGTTGCGATCAGGGCTGGGCTCGATGTCGGGGACAGCAAGAGGGTCAGCCCGAATCCGATTGCGGAGATCAGGAGCCCGGCGGCGATCACGTAGGCCGGGAGGACACGCTTGACCAACGCTGCCGCGAGGAACGCGGCGGTGGCGGCGAGGATCGCCTGGGGTATCAGCCAGATGGACGCCTCGAGCGGGTTGAGGCCGAGCACGAGCTGGAGGTACTGGATGAGCGCCACCAACGCACCGACCATCGCGAAGATCGACAGGAGGTCCGCGATGACAGCGCCGCGGAAGTATCGCACCTTGAACAGCCTGACCTCCAGGAGCGGGGTGGGGAGCGTGAGCTGCCTTCGAACGAACAGGGCGACCGTGATCAGGCCGACGATGAGGGCAGCGATCCCGAGGGCGATATCCTTGCCGCCGGTGAGGGTCTTGATGGCGTAGACCACGCCGATCATGCCGACGAAGGAGAGTACAACGCTGAGAATGTCGATCTTGTGCAGATCGGGGTTGCGGCTCTCGGGGAGCAGGGGCGGTCCGAGGATCAGCAGAAGCAGCATGACGGGGATATTCATCAAGAACGCCGCCTGCCAGCTGAACGTCTCGATGACCCAGCCGCCGATGATCGGCCCGACTGCCGCGCCGACCGACGCCATCGCCGCCCACACTGCCATCGCGTAGCGGCGCTGCTGCCGGTCGAGGAACATGTTCCGGACCAGTGACAGCGTCGAGGGCATCATGATCGCACCGCCCACGCCCAGCAGTGCACGAGCGCCGATCAGCATCCACGGCGCTGTCGCCAACGCGCCCGCCACGGATGCGATCGTGAAGAGTACCGCGCCGATGAGCAGGTTCCGCCGCCGACCGAACCGATCGCCCACAGCACTCATCGCCACGAGCAAACCGGCGAGAACGAGCGAGTAGATGTCGATCATCCACAGCTGCTCGACACCCGTGGGGCTCAGCTCCGCGGAGATCGCGGGCAGCCCCAGGATCAAGACAGTGCCGTCGATAGTGATCAGCAGCAGGGGCAGGACCAGCACGGCAAGACCGACCCAGCTCTTGGCGGTGGCCTTGGGAGGAGGATCATTCATGATTCCTCGTGGGCTATTGGCCCGAGCCCGGGTAGTCGTCGGCCGATCGTTTGGTGAGTGGTCTGATGCCGTGGTGCGTCGCCCTCTTGACTCTGTGGCGCTCAGGTTCTCCGATGAGCGCACTCGGGTCAATCGCTCCTCGTTCATGGGTTCCACTCCCTTGCCCCGGGCCGTCCGTTGCGCGCGACCACTTCGTGCGGCAGGCTCACTGCCTGGTCGAGGTCGTCCACGACCTCGAACCGGCCGCCGTCGCCGGGATCCGGATCAGGGATCATCGCCTCCGGGTCGACGAGGTAGACCTCTCGACCTTCCACCCTGAGTCGACGCGCGACCTCGAGCAGCATTCGTCGCGCCACATCGTCGATCGATGAGACCATCGTGAGATCGAAGACCACCCGGGGTTCCGAGGGCGCGGTGTCCACGACTTCACGGTCGATGCGCTCGGCTCCGGCGAAGCGGATCCCGCCATGCAGTTGGAGAACGCGGACCTCTCGCAGCCCGCTTCCGGCGACGTGGTTGGACCGCACGATTGCGCGCGCGGCGGCCGGAACCTCCATCACGTGCAGCCCCATATCGGTCGAGAAGCGTTCGAACAGCGACACGCCCCGAACGCTGTTCCCGTGGGAGTCCAGCCGCGGTGAGAAGGTCGCGACGCCGATCTGGCCGGGCAGCGCGCCGATGAGCCCCCCAGACACACCGCTCTTGGCCGGAATGCCGACCTGGGTCGCCCAGTCGCCGGCGGCGTCGTACATTCCGCAGGTACTCAAGACGCTCAGCACCTGCCGCACCACCCGTTCGGCGACAACCTGCTCGCCGGTGAGAGGGTTGACGCCCCGGTTCGCCAACGTGGCCGCCATCATGGCGAGATCTCGCGTGGTGACAAGCACTGAGCACTGCCTGATGTACCCGTCGACCACAATCCTCGGATCCTCGGTCAGGATGTCGTGGCTGCGCAGCATGTGCGCAATCGCGAGATTGCGATGCGCGTTCTCCATCTCCGACGCGCACACCGCCTCATCTACCCCCAGCGGACGCCCGGCGAAAGCCGAGAGGCCACGGACGACACGCGCCACGCGCTCATCCGGCGCCAGTTGCTCCGATCTGACGAGCGAGTGAACGGTGATCGCGCCAGCGTTGATCATCGGGTTGAACGGGCGTCCGGTGCCCTCCTCCAGGGAAATCTGGTTGAACGCCTCTCCCGACGGCTCGACACCGACTTTCCCGAGCACGGCATCGAACCCAGAGTCGGCGAGCGCCAACGCGTATACGAACGGCTTGGAGATCGATTGGATCGTGAACTCGGCATCGACATCTCCCGCGCTGTATACGTGACCATCAACCGTCGCGAAGACTGCGCCGAGACGCTCGGGGTCCACTGCGGCGAGCTCCGGGATGTATCCCGCAAGTTCCCCGGTCGCATCCGATGCCACGTTTCCGAGCACCTCCTCCAGGTAGTCGGGAATCACTGACCGCATTCGCGCTCCTCTCTCGCCGGTGCGATCTCTTCGCCGCGGGTCTCCTGACCGGCCCGGCGCCACGGGCCGGCGGCGCGCGCAACCAGTGCGAGAAGCGAACACCGTGTCCTCGGGACACGGTCAAGAATGATTCCGGTCGTCGCCTGCATCTTGGTCACCGAGCGGTACGTGACCGTCGTGCGCCCGGTGGCACGTCGCCCCGTCGAACTCGGCCCCATCCGGGCCGCTCCCTTCCTGAGCATTCGACGATCAGCCAAGTCGAACGAGGAGTCCTTCGACGACGGTTCGTGCGTGCCCGGAATCCACGTCGCCGTGCCAGCGGACCTGTACGAGGTCGCCTCCCAAAGCGAGGGTCTCCATCGAAGAACCGTCGTCGAACTGGAGGCGACGTGCCCCGCTCGTCTCCGTCGAGGCGGACCCTTCGGTCACCGCGTCGTCGGCGTGCCGCATCCATCCGCCGCCGGGAACGACGAGCACCTGAACGCGACCGTCGTCACCGAAGTCGAGTTCGCACACGGTGGATCCCGTGAGATCGATGGCGGTATTCGTCATCGAGCGGCCCGGCACCCTGTCAGGTGCAAGGTCGGCGCCGTCGAAGCCCGCCGAGCCGGCAGTCTGCCCGAGCAGCGCCAGGCACCGTTCCGTGCGGTGTCGCACCTTGGGCCGAGTCGCATCGACCGGTGCCGCGCTCACCGCCAGCAGCGGCAGCGCCTTCGCCGCCAGTTCGCGGAGAGCTGCAGTCGCCTGCTCCGGCCCCGCGTCGAGACCGAACGCGCTGATCTCGACGAACACGTTGCCCGAGAGCACCGATAGCGTGCACGCCAACGGTTCGCCGGGTTGGCACTCGACTCCCGAGGCATCGCCGAGCGTTTCATCCCACTGATTGTGGCCGCTTCCGCTCACGTACCCCGGCCAGTAGTCAGCCCCGTGGGGGGTCGCCCGGAGCACGACCGCCGGAGCGTCACGGTGTACGGCGAATCCGTCGACGACGCTCGCCGAGGCCCAGGTGCACTCGATGCCCTGGTCCTGCACGATCACCGGATCGGGCAGGTGCGCGTTCGGCACATCGATCTGCGCTCCGAGGATCTCACCGGCGGCTTCGGGGCCGATGAGGGTGTCGCAGTTCAGCCCGGGAAACCCGGGCGCCGGCGATTCCACTCTCGCGGGCTCGATCTCGCGCGATGGGCTCTCGGCGGGTGCGGTGGCGTTGCGGTGGTCTTCTGGATCAGGCTGCGGGATCCAGGCGCAGCCGGCGAGCAGCAGGACGAGCAGTCCCGCGATCCCGCCCGAACAGTTGATGGGACGGCTTCGCCGTCGGCGCAGGAGATCCGCGATCGGGCTCATGGCTCCGAGTGAAGACCGTGTTCAGGGAACCGGGTCAAATCGGTGCCCCTACCTGACCGACCAGCCCGCCTCGATCGTGATCGCCGGTCGAGGCCGGCTTTCCAGGGCTGGGAGTCGACTTGACCCTGTGGTAGGCACACGATGTTGGGTTGTCTCGACAGATTGCTGGGGCGCCATCGCCTCGCCATCGATTGGAAGTACGAAATGGAGAGACGGCCCCGCATGACCCTCGGCTGGCCCACTCCGGCCGAGGCCTTCAACGAGCAACTCCTCGTTGCTCCAACAAGCCGGTGTTGCAACGACCGGTTGAACCCAGTCAAGAACAGGACGCTCGGTGCGGCACCAGCGCTTCGAGGGAAGAGTCGGCTGCCGCGTCGCGTCATGCCCGCGCACCGCTTTGGCATTCCCGGGAGCGTCGATTGCCCGCCTTCCATGAAACGAGCTATACACCGCATGTATACGCCCAGTGTATAGTGCAGTGTATGGATACTTCTTTGGCGTTCCTGGGCCTGGTGGAGGCTCGGCCGGGACATGGATATGAGCTGAAGCAGCTCTATGACGAACACTTCGGCGGCGCCAAGCCTCTGGCATATGGCCAGGTGTATGCGATGCTTGCCCGCTTTGCCCGTGATGATCTGGTCGAAATGGTGGGCGTGGAGGACGGATCGGGTCCATCCAGAAAGCAGTATCGGGGTCTCCCTGAAGGTCGGAAGCGCGTCATCGAGTGGCTGGTAACGACGGACGCGGCCGCAAGCGTGTCGTGCACGAACCTCTTCGCGAAGGTTGTGATCGCTCTTCTTCTGGACGAGGACGCCGCGCGAATCCTGAACGCTCAGCGTAGTGCCCTGCTGGACGCGATGAGGCAACTCACTCGAGCCAAACAGAACGCCGCACTGCTGGATGTGCTCGCGCACGACCATGCGCTGCTGCGCGCCGAAGCGGACATCCGTTGGATCGACTTGGCGGAAGCGCGACTCAACAACGTAAAGGAATCTTTGTCATGACAGACGTCGCATATGCAGGCACCCCGCAAGCGGGGCCTGCATTCATCACCGCCCGCGGGCTTGAGAAGCATCATGGGCAGACCCATGCGCTTCGCGGCGTGGATGTCACCATCCGCCAGGGCGAGATCGTTGCAGTGATGGGCCCTTCCGGGTCCGGGAAATCGACCCTGCTGCATTGCCTCGCGGGAGTGATCACTCCCGATACCGGGGAGGTGACCATTGATGAGACCCAGATCAGCGCCCTTACTGAAGATCAGCGCTCCCGGTTCCGACTGACCAGATTGGGGTTCGTGTTCCAGTTCGGGCAGCTTCTGCCGGAACTCAGCGCCGAGGACAATGTGGCGTTGCCGCTCATGCTCGCAGGCACCAGGCGTGCGAGAGCACTGGTGCAGGCGCACTCGTGGCTGGCACGTCTCGGTCTCGAAGGCATGGAACGCCGTCTTCCTTCGGAACTCTCGGGCGGGCAGGCGCAACGCGTTGCCCTCGCCCGGGGCCTCGTGAATGCGCCTGCGGTGCTATTCGCGGACGAGCCCACGGGCTCGTTGGACTCGCTGACTGCGGAGCGAGTGATGGAGACCCTCACAGAGGTGGTGCGGAACACGGGCACCACGCTCGTGATCGTCACACACGACGCTCGCGTCGCGTCCTATAGCGACCGAGAGATCTTCATCCGTGACGGCCGCGTCACGAGCCCGGCTCTCGAAGGAGCGATGTAGTGGGACCGCTTCGTCTTCTCATATTCGGGACACGCGGCAACTGGGGGCGCCTCGCAGGCATCGCTGTCGGGGTGGGTATCGGCGTGTTGCTCGCGCTCATGCTCGTCGCGGGTGCGAACGCGCTGGAAACGCGTGACATCCGCGCTTCTTGGCTCCAACCGTCCGTGAGCGAACTGAGCACCGCGACCTCCGGTGACACTCTCGCGGCACGATCGGACGACATCTTCGGCGGCAACCGGATCGATCGACTCGATGTCGCCGTGCCGACTCACGGAAACGCGACCATTCCCGGCATGGAAGCCCCGGCCCCGGGCACATACATGGCCTCGCCGGCGCTCGCTGAACTCATCGAGAACGCGCCCCCACCGCAACTACAGGACCGGTACGGTGAACCGGCGGGCACTCTCCCGGAGGGCCTCCTGGCCAGCCCGGACTCGCTCGTGGTTGTCGTCGGCGGCACACCCGAGGAGGTCTCAGCGCTGTCGTCCGCCGGAGTCGTGGTCAGCTTCGATCCCGCCGCCTATGGGGGCAACCAGAACTACCAGACGCTCGCGCTGGTCGGCGCACTGGCCATCCTCATCCCCGCTTTTCTGCTCGTTGCCGTGTCCACCACCTTGGGGTCTGCGGCACGAGCCGAGCGGTGGCAGACGCTCCGAACGATCGGCGCATCCAGAAGATTCGTGAAGCGGGTCGCGCTGACCGAGGCGGCAGGAACCGCCATCCTTGGTGCGACACTCGGCGTGGGCGGATTCTTTGCCCTGCGCCCACTGCTCGCGCTTCTCCCCGTCGCGGGCGAACGACTCGTCGCGGACGACCTCACCGTGTCGATCACGGTGGTCCTGGTCGTCGCGGTTGCCGTGGTCATCGGCGCTGTACTCGCAGCTTCACGAAGCGTTCGGCACGCTGGTGGCAGCGCGACGTCGCAGGCTGTGTTCGAGCAAACCCCCAGCGTCGCGCGAGTGATCCCGCTGCTGGCGGGTTTGGGCTTGTTCATCCTGGTCAGTGCGTTCGCTGGTCAAATTCCGGTGCCGCTCGCCGTCCCGATCGTCGCAAGCTTCGCTCTGATCGCGATCGGTCTCCTGATCGCGGGCCCGTACTTCACCTGGCTGACAGGGACGTGGTTCGCGCGCCTCGCCCAGACCGGTGACGCCGTGATCGCTTCCCGTCGCATTGTCCGCACACCCCGAGCCGGATTCCGGTCGGTTGCGGGACTCGTCGCAGCGACGTTCGTGATCACTGTCTTCGCGTTCTCGGCATCCGCCGGCGTTCGCGCAGGCGCGTACACCTCGGACCCCCTCCTGCCTGACGACGCTGTCGCTGCGAACATTGATCTGGACACCGACATCACAGCCGCGTCGGTCGAGGAGCGCCTCAGCCAAGTCTCCGGAATCACGGGGGTGTACTTCACATACACCAACGGGGAAGGAACCTATATTGCAGGCGACGATGCACAGACCCTGACCGACAACGCTCTCGCGGCCGAAATCGGCGAAGTGACCGGCGGCATCTACTCCCTCACGCCCGACGGCCCGGCCTTGCACGAAGCAACCATTTCCACGCTCGATGGCACGCGCATCAGCGACATCATCGTGCGCACCGACAGTCGGGCGTCCTCGATCGAAGAAACCCGAACCGCACTCCTGACCTTGGAGGGCGTCAATCGGTCGGCGGGCGCGTGGACACGTGCCGAGTTCGTGGCCGACACGGACAGTGACCTCGCGACGCAGTTCACCGAGATTGGGCGCCTGGCGATTGTGATCGTCACCCTCCTCGCCGCAGCCGTCCTCGCTATCGCGACCATTGCTGCGCTCTATGACCGGAAGCGCACTTTCAGTCTGCTTCAACTCATCGGCATGCACCGCAACACGTTGACAAAGATCGTCTCCTGGGAAACCCTCGTCCCCCTGCTGAGCATTCTGGCGCCCACTATCCTCCTCGGATGGCTCACCGCGCACATGCTCATCACGAGCCTTTCCGAACGGTCCCTCAGCTGGCCCGACTCCCTTCTGGGAATATCACTCGCTGCCACTGGCCTGATGGTGGTGGTCTCGATCGTGCTCGCGGCACGGGTCGGCAACACGATCACCCGATCCTCAGAGAACACCCGCCGGGAATGAGACCCTCAAATCTTGCCCCGGGCCACCACTCGCGTCAGCAAACCGACGACCAAGGAACCGAGACGATGAACAAGAAGACGCTCCGACGAAGTGCAGCCATCCTCTTCGCGTTGGCAACGCTAGCCCTCACCGGATGTGCAGCCATTGATGACCTGGTCAATCGTCAGGTGACCCACACCTACGACAACAAGGATGACTTCGGCGCCGATGCCTCAGTCGATGCCGGGTGGATTCCCTCAGACGCCACAGAGATCACGCTGCGCACGCCAGCAGAGAACGCTGGAGACGTCGCGGTGATCCTCCTTGTCTCTACTTCGGACCTCCCCGAGTCGTGCCTCGAAGCCGAACGCCAGTCCTCCCCCCTCCTCAGCATTGACGGCGCCCCGGAAGTCTACGAACCGAAGAACAGCAGAATCCAAGTCTGCGATGACTGGACCGTGATGAAAGCGGCGAACGGCTGGTTCGGATGGACCCCGAACGACGGAGATTGAGCAAAAGGGCGGTGAGGCCGACGACCAGAGCGGTGACGGTGGCCGGAATGGCGAGAGCTCGGGGGATGTGACGGGGACGCATGCGGTGAAGTCTGGCGCTCGACCGGCCCGTGCGACGCTCGGCGAGATTCCCAGAGTGCGACATGGCGCGAGCGCGTCACCGCAGCTTCAGGAGTGGGCACGGCCCCGCCCGGCACTGCACGCGAGGTGCGGGAATGCGACATCGGCTATCACTGTTAGCTAGGAGTGGCTAGCACTGATAGCCTCAACGCCGAACCGCAGGAGAACGCTATGAGCACCACCATCACGACCAGGATCGACATCGCCGCTGATCCCGACACCGTCTGGGCCGTGCTGACGGACTTCGCGTCCTACGCGGAGTGGAACCCGTTCATGAGCCGGGTCGAGGGCACGCCCGAGGTCGGCAGCAGGCTCGTCGTCCGTCTCGCCCCCGCGGGCGGTCGCAGCATGACGTTCAAGCCGACAGTCTTGGTCGCCACCCCCGGGCGCGAGCTGCGCTGGCTCGGCAAGCTCGGCTTCGGCGGCCTGTTCGACGGCGAGCACTTCTTCGTGTTGGACCGCGATCCCGATGGCGGCACCCGGATGACGCACGGCGAGAAGTTCAGCGGCATCCTCGTCAGCCTGATGGGAGGTGTCAAGAAGAACGCCGGCGATGGCTTCGACGCATTCAATCACGCTCTCCAGCACCGGGCGGAATCGGTCGTCTCGAGATGACCCCGCCGAGCGAGGCGACTCCCGCCGGTCGCGCAGACCGCAGCGACATGCGCCCCGCACCGGCGACGGGGATGCCCGTGGTGGAGAGGAGCTCCGCGCGCAAGGCTCAACTCGTCGCCGCTGCACGGCACCTCCTCGAGACGGAAGGTGTCGAAGCGGTCACCATCCGACGACTCGGAGCCGCCGTCGGTATGCGTGGCCCCTCCCTCTACAAGCATGTTCCCGACAAGTCAGCCATCGAGGCCGCCGTGGCCATCGAAGGGCTGACCGAGCTGTCCGAAGTCGTCCGAGGCGTACCCGCGACCTTCACCGACGTATCCCACGCGTACCGCACTTGGGCCTTGGCCCACCCCCACCTCTACCGCCTCCTCAACAAGCACCCCGTGGACCGCAGCCGCGTGCCCCCGGAACTGGAGGACCGCGCCGCCGATCCGCTCATCGTCGCCACCGGCGGCGACCGCGACCTCGCCCGCGCCGCCTGGGCGACCATCAACGGCCTGATCGAGCTCGAACTCGCTCGACGCTTCCCACCTGACACGGACGTCGACGCGGTGTATTCGGCCGCCGCTCGCGCCTTCGATACGGCTCGGGCCGACTGACCCGGAGATCGCAGGGTCCAACGCCGTTGGCGCACGACAAGCGATGCGCGTTCGCCGAGCCCCGCTAGCGATCAGTTCCAGCGTCGAACGACATCGTCCGAGCGCGCCATCCCCTAAAGGGGATCCCACGCCCGGCGTACGGGTTCTCTGTTCTGGAGGCAGGTTGCAGGTGGACGGCCTCAGGCGATGGCGTGGGTGTGGTCGGCTCTCTCAACCGCGCGGCGGGATGTTGTTGTTCATCCGGAACAGGTTGCCAGGATCGTACATCATCTTGGCCGCCACCAACCGGTCGTAGTTCGCACCGTACGAGGCGCGCACGAGCGCCTCCTTCTCTTCGCCGAAGCCGACGAAGTTCAGGTACGGACGGTCGGTGGCGAATCGCTCCTGCATCGCCGCCCAGGTCCTTCGGGTCCAGTCGATGCAGCGCTCGGTTGAGTCGGGATCGAACCACGAGGTGTCGAGGCTCAGCAGGTACTTGGCGTCGCGCTGGGCGAACGCCGTGGCATCCGGAGCGACCCGTTCGATCTCGCCGCCCAACTGCCAGAAGTTCACGATCGCGTCAGGCGACGGCCGGTCGGCAGCAGCTTCGACGACCGCGTCCAGCAGGTCGTCGCTCGGCTCGCCTACAAGCAGTGACTTCCAGTAGTAGTACCCGCCGAAGGGGAAGAACGCATCGAATGAACTCTGGGCGAGCGCCCAGGGCGAGCGCCCACTGAGGTCGAGAATCGGCGTCGCCCAGTCGAGAACCGGCGCCAGCAGCTGCTCCCCCTCGTCAGGGTCGCCCGAGTAGACGACCAAGGCGAGGACGATCGGCATCCCGTGCAGCTCCGCCGGGAAATCGTCGACCGCCGGCACGCTCCAGAACATCGCCTGCGGCCCGAACTCGTCGGGCGCGGTCGCGCAGAAGTCCCGGTACTTGCGCAGCACGGCCGGCGCATCGTCGAGCGAAAAGATCGGGGCCGCCTGGTAGATCTCGGGCCCGACCGGATGCAGCGCGAACTCGAACGACGTGACGACGCCGAAGTTGCTCCCGGCACCCCGCACCGCCCAGAAGAGCTCGGGGTTCACCGACTCGCTCGCCGTGCGCACCTGACCGTCGGCCGTGACGATCTCGACCGAGCGCAAGTTATCGAGCGCCAGCCCGTACTTGCGATGCAGCGAACCCAGACCGCCGTGCAGGGTCAGGCCTGCGACGCCGGTGGTGCTCACCTGGCCGCCCGGCGCGGCGAGACCCCACAGCTGCGTCTCACGGTCGACGTCGCCCCACGTCGCACCGCCCTGCACGCGCGCGACGCGGTGCTCGGGATCGACGTGCACGCTGCGCATCTCGGATAGGTCGATGACGATCCCTCCGTCGTTGACGGCGTTCCCGGCGACGTTGTGCGCGCCTCCGCGGATCGACACGAGCAGGCCGTGGTCACGGGCGAATCCGACAGCTTCGACCACGTCGGCCGTTCCATGGCACTGCACGATCAACGCCGGGCGCCGGTCGATCAGCCCGTTTCGTACGGCGCGGGCATCGTCGTAGGCGGCATCGTCCGACTGGAGGACGACACCGCGCACCCCCGCTGCGAACTGTTGGATCCGTTCCGCGTCGATCGACGCCGCTGATTCGGTGCTCATCTCAGGCTCCTCAGGCACTCGTCAGGACCTGTCCATACGACGGTTGAACCGGGCGGGGCGCCGTGAGCCAGTGCGTTTCCCGAGCGTGACCGCAAGGGCGCCGATCGCGGGATCCAACTCGTCGCCCATCATCCTCTTCCCCGGCCTGCGGAGTCCAGCTACCAGGAGAACTAAGCCTTGATGTCACCGACACCTGAACGTACATCCCGGTGCACCGAGCCGTGCGGTAACGCGTGTTCGGTGGGAGTGAGATCCCCTGGGACCCGCCCGCGATCGGGCTGATTTCGGTGTTTCCGGGTCGGCCTGCCAGGTCGGCGCTCTCGAAGCATCGTCCCCGAGCTTGACCTTGATGCGGTTCGTGACGCCGGGCCGCACCCCGCACCGACCGGGTGCGATCCTTCCAAATCATCACGGCTCCGGGCACGCCGGCGGGACTCAACCTGTCAAGTAGTCGAGCGGTGTCGCGCTCGTGCTGGTCGTTTCTCGTTCTCTTCGATTGAGGATGGCATGCGGTCTCCTGTTCGGATCAGGAGGTCGTGCCCGTTGTTCCGCCGACTTGATTGCCAGCGGCAATCTGCTCCTCGAGTTCCCTGATTCGCTCTCGCAGCGGGGCGAGCCGCTGTTCCACGTGTGCGAGCGTGAAACGCTGGGGTATGTGTTGTGGGCAGTTCCAGTCGAAGGCTGTCACGGTGACGACGATGGCGGCCTCGACAACCGCGTTGTAGCCGGGAACCGCTACAGAAGCGACGAGTGCCGGGTCATCTTGGATGCGAATGACTCGTGCCATTCCGAATAGCTTGAGTCGCTGGCGCCTCGGATAATCCACGGCGATGATCGCGACGCGACGGTCACCGACGAGGTTGCCTGTCGAAACGTGTTGCAGGTTGCCTCTGAAGTCTGCCCAGGCGATCGTGTGGTCGTCTCTCACGGTCAGAAAGCCTTGCGGCCCTCCGCGGAACTGAACGTACGGCCATCCCGTCTCGCTGACTGTCGCGAGGTAGAAGCCGTCTCGCTCGGTGAGGAACGCAGCTTCCCTGGGACCCAGGGCGTCGGACTGTTCCGAGCCATCGGCTCGGCGGCTCATCCTGTCGTAGAACGCGGCGCTGCCGTATTCGGCTTGGAGGCCGCGCACGTCGTCGGTGAAAGCGATGCACCCATACTGTCTGCTCATCTACTACCTTCCGATTCGGTCACGGCCCGACGTGCCTGACGGACTCCCTGCGACGCCTTCCGCGCCCAAGCTGTCACTGCTCCAGGGTTGCGATCGGCTGGCCCGTCTCGACGATCGGTCGTTCCTTTCGAGCTCCTTCCCGGTCGGTCAGGATTGGCGGCCGACAGGTGGCTTTCCGACATGTTCATGCGCCTCGCGCGCCAGTTCGGACCACAGTTGCAGGTCGCTCACTCTCACCCAGTTGCGGCTGGTTCGGCCGCCGCCATTGAAGGAACAGACGACGCCGCGGCTCAGGAGATCGCTCGCCCGGGTCGCCTGGACCTGCACGACGAGTTCTGTGCCGTCGAGGAATGCGAAGAGTCTGCCTCGAACCAGCAGACCGTCCGGCGTGAAGTCCACGTCGACATCCTCGTCCGCGAGGAGCTCACGGGTCACCCGGCGGTACATCCTCTGCGAGTCGTCATCGTTCACGATCGCCCTCGCCCTCGCCCTCGATTCGCTCATCGTCTCGTGCCAGCCGGCAGCAGTGCGATGCAGTCGATCTCGACCAGGTAGCCGGGAAGGTCTGCACCGACCGTTGTGCGTGCGGGCAGTCGTGAACCGAACCTGCTCGCGTACTCCTCGTTGAACTCGGAGATGGCGGTGAGGTCTCCCAGGAAGACTCCGCAGCGCACGACGTCGCCGAGTGTTGCGCCGGCGGAATCGAGAATCGCCACGATGTTGTCCATGACGGCTCGGGTCTGCTCACGCATGGTTCCAGCGATGAGCCTGCCGTCTCTCACCGGGATCTGGCCGGAGACGAAGACGAATCGCCCTTCGGCGACGACCGCCGCGGCGTAGGGCCGTCCCGGTACTGCCTCGTGTCGCACGACGTCCATGATGCGCTTGAGTCCGATCCGCAGTTCAGTCCGCGGTCGTCGAGGCTTCGACGGCTTCGCGGATGAGGTCGACGACCGCCGCGGCTTCGGGGATGCCGACAGTGTGCGAGCCGCCCTCGAGTTCGACGGTGTGGTGCGAGCCCGCGCGCTCGGCCATGTACCGGTGACTCTCGGCGGGGATGTTCTTGTCCTCCGAACCGAACAGGAACCACGACGGAAGCGACTTCCAGGCAGGAGCACCGGAAGGTTCGTTGAGGGCCGCCTCGACGATCGGGCGTTGCGTGACGGCCATGACCGCGGCGACGTCAGGGCTGGAGTCGGCCGCGAATTGCGCGTGGTACTTGGCCTGCTGGATGTAGAGATCAACGTCGTCGTCACCGAGCGGCACGGCGGCGAGCGTCTCGCCGAGTGTTCCGCCCTCATACTTGCCGGCCAGCTGCGCTGCGCTCTCGCCGGCATCGGGAGCGAACCCGCCGATGTAGACCAGCGCCGTCACGTTGTCGACGCCCGTCGCCGCGTTCGTGATGACCGTGCCCCCGTAGGAGTGTCCGACGAGCACGATGTCGCCGGTGACATCCGCCAGCACGCTTCGAAGATAGCCGGCGTCCTTGCTGACGCCGCGCAGGGGGTTCGCGACGGCGATGACCGGGTAGCCGACCTGCTGGAGCAGACGGATGACACCGTCCCAGCTGGATGACTCGGCGAACGCGCCGTGCACCAGCACGATGGTGGGTCGCCCGGGTACGGGCTCAGTGATGGACATGACGGTCCCTTCCTCGTCGTGCCGCTCGCCGCGGTTGCGGCGTCGGTACGGCCAATCATGGGCGCCGGCGCGTCCGGCCGCGACCCGTCCAGCGCCGCTCGGATGTACCAGCAGAGTCGCCACGAGACGTGGAGGCCAGTGTGGTGTGCACATACCCGCTGGTGTGGTCGCGCCGCGTCAGTGCGACCTCCGCGGATGGGCTCAAGGCGGGGATCTGCTGCACCCGTAGTGTCGCGGCGATCGGACTGCGTCGGACGAAGCCGCGGAGCGCACGGGCGAGACCGCCCTCGGAGACGATCGCGGGGTGGATGCCACGCGAGAGCTCTCGGAGGCTGTCCAGTGCGACTGACCGAGCTGCAAGCCGACCTGCTCGATGGCCGACCTGACGAGTTCGAGGTCAGGGGGCAGGAGGGCGTGGATCCGGGCGAGCTCGATCTGCTGTGCGACGAGCCGCTGCTGGATTCCGTCGTGCAGGTCTCGTTCGAGGCGGCGGCGCGTCTCGTCGACAGTCATCACGGTCGGATCGCCCGTCGCCGCCCAGGCGGCCCGGACTTCGACAAGGTCGCCGGGATGAGGCCTACAGTGTCAGGATTGGCAGGGAAAACCCGGGGAGACGGTATGGCGGGACGCAGGGTGGTCGTCGCCGACGACGACGTCCTCCTTCGCGAGGGTCTCGGATCGGTACTGGAACGTGCAGGTTTCGACGTGGTCGCGCTCGTGCCCGACGCGGAGGAACTTCTCGCCCTCATCGATGGCGACATCGATCTGGTCGTGGTTGACATCCGGATGCCCCCGACCCACACCACGGAAGGACTCGACGCGGCGCGCACGATTCGCCTTGCGTATCCAGAACTGGGCATCGTCGTGCTCTCCTCGTACATCGAAGTCGAGCATGCGCTCGACCTGCTCGCTACGGGATCGGGCATCGGCTACTTGCTGAAACAACGCGTCGCGGATCTCGACGAGTTCGCGGCGTCATTGCAGCGGGTCATGTCAGGCGAGTCGGTGATCGATCCCGCACTGGTGCAGGAGCTCATCCTCGCCCATCGCGCGACGGATCCCCTCGCGGGGCTCACAAGTCGGGAACGCGAGGTCCTGGCGCTCATGGCCCAGGGCCGTTCCAACGCCGGGATCGCGCATGCGCTCTTCCTCTCGGAAGCCACTATCGAGAAGCACGTCCACCGGCTGCTCGCCAAGCTCGGGTTGAACGAAGTCGATGGCGAGAGCCACCGCCGCGTCCTCGCAGTCCTCACCTACCTGGATCACGTCGGTCTTCAGGGGTGATTTCGCCTGCCGGTGCCGACAGGTTGCAGGTCGCAGGTTGGGATCAGCGACGCTGATCTGAACGAGCGAGGCTCCGGATCGGCCCCGGAGTGAGCGACCGGAGAAAGCAACCATCCTGCTGGCATGGCATCAACGGTCCGGAGAAGCGGGTGAAAGGGCGGCGGCCAGCAGGGTCGAGCTCTGACGGAGCTTCAGCGACACTGGTGCTCGGCCAACCGATCATTTCGGCCACCATCGCAGGCCCAGCTACGGCATCACGCCGGTCACGAAGTGAGACGAACCATGCACATGCCCATCCTCGAGCCGGACGCCCAGCAGATCGCCGACGCGACATCCAGGCCACCATTCCTGTACCAACTCGGCACCGACGGAGCACGGAAGGTTCTGGACGATCTGCAGGCCACGCCCAACCACCAGCACGACGTCGTCGAAGAATGGGCGACAATTCGGGCCGAGGTCGGCGACGTGCGGGTGCGCATCGTCCGGCCGGCGGGCGCCGACGGCACCCTCCCGGTCGTGCTCTACATCCACGGAGGAGGCTGGGTCCTCGGCAACGCCCGAACTCACGACCGCCTCGTCCGCGACCTCGCCGTCGGTGCGCACACCGCAGTGGTGTTCGTCGAATACGATCGCTCGCCCGAAGCCAAATACCCTGTCGCCATCGAACAGGCCTACGCCGCAGCGCGGTGGATCAGCAGCAACGCGGCCGAACATGGCATCGACGCGTCACGCCTTGCCATCGCCGGAGACTCCGTCGGTGGCAACATGAGCATCGCCGTCTGCTTGCTCGCCGCCGAGCGCGGCGACGTGACCTTCGTGCACCAGTCGCTGTACTACCCGGTGACCGACGCGGCACAGGACACCGACAGTTATCGTCAGTTCGCGGACGGACCGTACCTCACCGCGAAGGCGATGGCCTGGTTCTGGGACAGTTACCTTCCCGACCTCTCGCGCAGGGTGGAGGTCACGGCATCCCCGCTGCGTGCCACCCTCGATCAGCTCAGCGCACTGCCCGAGACCTTCCTGATCACCGACGAGAACGACGTTCTCCGCGATGAAGGCGAGGCGTTCGGGCGGCAGCTCACCAAGGCGGGTGTGCGCACCACCTCCGTCCGCTACAACGGCACACTGCATGACTTCATGCTTCTCAATCCGCTGCGCGCCACGGCAGCGACCACGGGCGCCGTCGAGCAGGCGGTATCCGTGCTGCGCACTGCGCTCGAGCGACGCGCGGTCGCCGTCGCGCCGGGCTGACGGGGTGCCAGATGTCCGACTGGTCAGCGGTTCGCACCGGGTTCGGGGAGGACGGTGTCACCCGCTGCGCATGGGCAGTCCCCGAGCATCCGGACCCGACGCTCCTCGACTACCACGACAACGAATGGGGCAAACCCGGCCGCGGGCCCGCTGCGGTGTTCGAGGCGCTCTCGCTGGGTGTGTTCCAAGCCGGGCTCGGATGGCTGACGGTCCTTCGCAAGCGCGCAGTGTTCCGCTCCGCGTTTCGCGACTTCGAACCCGCAGCCGTCGCGGCGATGGGTCTCGGCGCAGCGGACGATCTGCTCGCGCACCCCGGAATCATCCGGAATCGATCCAAGATCATCGCCACCATCCATAACGCGATCGTCATCGTCCGAGGCGGCATCGACCTCGAGAGCCTCGCCGCCGGATATCGCGACCCAGCCCGCCCCAGGATCGTCGATCACGTGTCGTCGCAGAGCGTCGAGTCCGCCGCCCTGAGCGCGATGCTCAAGTCGCTCGATTTTCGATTCGTCGGCCCGACCAGCATCTACGCATTCATGCAGTCGATCGGGACGGTCAATGATCACGTCGCCGGATGTCACCGCGGCGACCGGATCGATTTCGAGCACGACCGATCCAGCGCATCGTGAGAGCGGGATCCCGCGCGAGGAACCGCGAAGGTCACGGAACTCCCCCGGGAGTTGGAGCTTGCGACCGGGTGCGCTCCGCCAGATCTGCCGCCAGTTCGACGAAGGGGCAGGCATCCCGGCGGCCCGGCAGCACGGCCATCAATTCCTGGCGTGCGTCGACCAGCGGCGAGACTGCGGTCGTGCGTGGTGCCCCGGTCGAAGTAGCGCAGGGCGAGCGGCGCGCCGAAGACCAGCCGGATGCCCGCGATCTCGCCCCGGTGGAGGCGTTGGAGTCGCTACTCGGGTAGTCGTTCGGACGAACCCAGACCGATCTCGACGACGGCGCTCCGCCGCAAGTTCTACCCGCCGGCGCAACCACAAGCCCAGCGGTGCCGGCCGGCGACCCAATACTTGTTGGATCGAGCGGATCCTGCGGCTGCTCCGATCTTCCGGATGGCCGATCGGGTACGTCGCGTGGTTCGAAGTCATGAGATGAGATCCGTCATCCGGATACCAACGCCCGAGAAGGCGCCGCCCCGAGGGCGGCGCCTTCTCGGGTTCCGAAGCGGTACTCAGCGGGCGGTGTAGCCGCCATCGATGCTGAACGAGGCGCCCGTGACGAACGCCGACGCGTCAGAGGCGAGCCACGCGACGGTCTCAGCAATGGCACGCGGTGTGCCCAGTCGCCCGATCGGATGCACGCTGACGAGTCCATCGATGAAGCCGGGCTGCTGCCGCTCGATGTCCTGCACCATCGCGGTGTCGATGAGTCCCGGAAGGACGGCATTGACCCGGATGCCCTGCGGAGAGTACTCGAGAGCCGCGGCCTTGGTGAGCCCGATGACGCCGTGCTTGGAGGCGATGTATGCCGCTTGGCCGGGCAAGGCGGTGAGTCCCAGCGCGGATGACATGTTGATGTTCGAACCACCCCCTGTCTTGAGCATGGCGGGGATCTCCGCCTTCATCGAGAGGAACTCACCGGTGAGGTTGACCGCGATGACCTTGGTGAAGTCAGCGGGCTCGACATCCGCGATGTTGTGACCGGTGGACTCGATGCGTTGACATGTATTGGTTCTCCATTTCGATTGCGCTTCACGATCCGTGAAGTGGCTGCTGCGCGTTGCGTTTCAGCTGCGCTGGCGGAGGCTCGTCAGTAGGACCCCGCCGACGATCGCCGCGATACCGCCGGCGACCAGCGGCGCGGTGGGAGCGGCTCCGTCCACCAGAACACCGCCGACAACCGCACCGACGGCGACGGCGAGATTTGCCATCGTCACGATGACGCCGCCGATCTGCTCGAGACGCTTCGGCTCGACCCGAGCGCCCCAGCTCAGCGCGGTCGTCGGGATACCACCGAAGCCGAAGCCCCACAGGACGCCGGCGATGAAGAGGCCGACGGTCGAGCTTCCGGTCAGGAGCATGACCAACATCCCGATCCCCAGCACCGTCGGGAACAGGAGCACGCCCACCCGCGGTACGCGGTCAGCGAGGGGTCCGGCGAGTGCCGTACCGAGGAAGTTGGCCACACCGAACGCGAGCAGCAGCAGTGCGAAACCACCCGGATCGATGTCCGACAGCGCCTCAACCGCGGGACGGATATAGGTGAATCCGCCGAAGTGACCACTGAAGATCAGCAGGGTCGCGAGCAGGCCGGCGAGGACCAGGCCTGAACGCAGCACCGATCCGAGTGCCCGCAGTCCACTCCCTGCGGTTGGGGTCACGCGCGGTAGGGACGCAGCCTGCACGATCAGCGCGAGCAGTGCCACGCCGGCGGCGAGCACGAAGACTCCACGCCATCCCCAAACCTCGCCCAACCATGCCCCGAGCGGGACCGCCGCAACCGTGGCGAGTGCGACGCCGGAGTTGATGACGGTGAGCGCCCGCCCGACGTGGTCGGCGTGCACGAGGTGCGCAGCCATCGCGGTCGCCATCGCCCAGAACCCGCCCAGGGCGACGCCGAGCAGGAGTCGCGCGGCGAGCAGGATCCAGAGGTTGGGGGCGAATGCCACGATCAGGTTGGAAACGATGGCGAGCAGTGTGAGGCCGATCATCACGCGTCGGCGATCGGCGTGCGGTACGACCACTGAGATGAACAGCGCCGAGAGCGCGGCTGCGAAGGCCGTGACACTCACCGCTTGCCCCGCTGCGCCTTCCAGCACTCCCAGGTCGCCGGCGATGCGCGGGAGCAGGCTCGCGGGCATGAACTCGGACATGACGATGGCGAAGATTCCGAGGCCGAGGGAGACTACACCCGCCCAGGATCCGGGCTTGTGCACGTTCGGCGTGTCAATTTTTCGAATTGTGTCTGTCAAGAATCATCCTTGGGTTGCGGTTTTCGAGATTGGCCGTATTCAGAACCCGACCATGCGATGTGCAACGCGACGCTCTGCACACTGATGTCACCGCCCCAGGGCCCCCTTCAGCCTGAGTCCTGACAGGACCCCCTCTACTCAGCCCTCGTGGCCGATGGTGAGGAATTTGCCGCCCGACCGCATCGTTTCAAGACGCTATGCACCCTCAATCGCGCCGATCAGACCTCTCGACAGCCCTGGTTGCAACAGATCTCCCTGGTGATCGCTTCGATGCGACACACGTCGGCGTCGTGAACGAGACGACGAACCCCCTGGGTGCCTATCTGCGGGCACGTCGCGACCAGGTGACGCCCCAGCAGGCCGGTATCCCCGATGGAGGAGTGCGCCGTGTGCCGGGGTTACGGCGAGAGGAAGTCGCCATGCTCGCCGGTATCAGTGCCGACTACTACCTGCGGTTGGAGCGCGGCCGCGATCGGCACCCTTCCGTGCAGGTACTGGAGTCGATCGGTCGCGTGCTGCACCTCGACGACGATCACATGGCGCACCTGATGACGCTGGTCGCAGAGGTTCCCCGGCAGCGCAAACGCCGGTTCCGGAAGGAGACCGTGCCGTCGGGCGCACTCAAGCTCTTGGACTCGCTCGTCCAGCCCGCGTATATCGAGGGACGATACTTCGACGTCCTGGCCTCGAACGGGCTCGCCACGTCGCTCTCCCCCAGTCTCGCTGTCGGAGGCAACCAACTGAGGGACATGTTCCTGGACCAAGCCGAGCAGGAATTGCAGCCGGACTGGGAAGACGTCACGGAGTGCTTCATTGCGAGCCTGCGGCAGGCGGTGGGCACCGACATCGACGCCCCTCGCTTCATCGAGCTCACCGGAACGCTCTCTCTTGCCAGTCCGCGATTCCGTCAGCTTTGGGCGCGCCATGAAGTGAGACGCCAATGGGGCACGCGGATCCGGTTCAACCATCCGGAGGTCGGGGAGATGACGCTCAACCGTGAACGTCTGAGCATCGGCGGCGCCGAGGACCTGATGCTCGTCATCTACCACGCGGATGCGGGTTCCGGCGATGCGGAGAAGCTTGCCCTTCTGGCATCCGCGGCTCTTCCCACCCGAGGCGCCGCAGAAGTACTCGGTGTCACACCACCTCGTGAAGGACCACCGGCGTCGATGACCGCGACCCCTGCCTGATCGACCCACCATCAAGGAGAGACACATGACGACCATCGGAATCCTCGGCGCCGGCCAGGCAGGAAGCACGCTGGCGCGAGTTGCCATCGCGGCAGGCTACGACGTTGTGATCGCCAACTCGCGCGGGCCCGAGACGTTGAAAGGACTGGTCAGCGACCTGGGTCCGCGAGCGCGCGCCGCGTATGCAGCGGATGCCGCAGCTGCGGCCGACTTCGCAGTGACGGCGTTCCGCTACACCCCCGACGACAACCTTCCCGTCGAAGAACTCGCGGGGAAGGTGGTCATCGACAACAACAACTACATGGTCTGGCGGGATGGGAACTATGCCGAGGTCGACTCCGGCCTCAAGACGATTCACGAGTTGCGTCAGGAACGGCTGCCAACCTCAAAGGTCGTGAAAGCCTTCACGCACATCCAGTTCCACGAGCGCTTCCTGATCCGTGTCCCGAGCGACACGCTGCCTGCCGTGTCGCGGCTGGCCAGACCAGCTGGCGCACCCGACCGCAAGGCGCTGGTCGTCTCGAGCAACTACCCGGAGGCCGTCGAGCTGGTAACCCGGTTCTATGACGATCTCGGGTTCGACGCAGTCGACAACAGCCCCTTGAGCGAATCTTGGCGCAGTGCTCCAGGTACGCCGATGTGGCGCCTTCACGTCGACGGACAGAGCCGCGAAGACCTCATCCGCAACCTGCAGCGCGCACAACGCATCATCCTCTGAGCTTTGAGAGGTCTCGCCGACGCACGAGAACACAGCCGGGCGGGCATGGAGTCGGTGTTCGGTTTGCCCGCACTCGGAGGAGAAGCTCATGCACGGAGATCGCGCTGATCAGGCATTTCAAGAGTAAGGCGGACGGGACTTGAACCCTCGACCGATGGATGACGGCAGCGCCGATTCGATCCGCTACTCTGTGCTCGGAAGCCTCGACCCCTCTCCGCTGATCTCGATCTGATCAGGGATTCCTTGCCAGTTGTGCGCAAAGTCTACCTCGACACCTCGACCTGCCTCCGCCAGTCTCGAACGGATAAACGGTGAATAAACGTGCACGCATCAAGTCGCGAGCGCGCACGCCGGGGTCCCACCTACGGCTACCAACTGGTGGTGCCCCGCGTTGAAGCACAACAGGGACGGATGCCAGCTAAACGACAGGCGGCACTTCATTGACGAAGGCGCGCTGCCCGCCGACAGCTGGTGGCACAGCCCCCAGTGATGCGATGCGTGGCGAGTGGGAACGTTTAGAAACCGGTGAAGACGCGCCGATAGACCGGTCGATCCCGCACCGCCCTGTCCTTGAGTTCGACCGGGTCGAGGTCGACCGCGGTGATGTAGACGTCGAACACGTCGCCCTCGACCTGGCTGCCGAGCACCTCGCCGCGCGCACGATAGACCGGAACGAGGTATCGCTGGAATGCAGCAGGGCCTGCTGCGTAGAACGCCAGCGCGAACTCCTGGACTTCGACGATCATGCCGCTGTTCGGGACGCCGGCAAACCTGGGGTCGTCGGCCAGCCGCTGGACCGCCTGAGCCGGATCGATCAGGCGAATCGAGCCCGTCTCTTCCGGGCGTCGCCAGAATCGGGCGAACTCAGCGAGCTGCCCTCCCCCGGAGTACGTCGCCCGGATGCGTGCGCCGGGCCCGACGACCGGAAGGTCGGCGAGTGCGTACCCGAACGTCACGGTGACCGCCGTTGGCGTCAGCTCGCCGCGCTCTTCGGGTGATCCAACGGTCGCCGCGTTGACGGTGCTCACGCCCCGCGGACGGACAGCATCCTCCTGAACGTCCAGCTCCCGAAGCAGGCGACGAGCCAGTTCTTCCGCCTCGCCGGGCGACGGCAGAGGGTCGCTCGGCGGTGTCTCCGCGAACGCCGTCGTGCGGTCGCTCCACCAGATCGACTCGCTCGGCACGAACACCTCGAGCGAGGCGCGATCGTTCAGGTACAGGATCCGGTCGCCCAGCTCCCGCCGCTCGCCGTCGACAGGGAACGCGTTCGTCCACCGCTCGACGCGCTCCTCGAGCTCACGCTGGAAGTCCTCAGCGCGGCGGGACAGGGATCGGGTGTGGGTGACACGGAGCACGGGTACCGATTCGGGGATGCTCGGCGGCTCGGGCACCCGTAGGTCCTTGCCGATCGTGAGGCTCATGGTCGGACTCCCTTCAGCAAGTTCCGTCGAGGTAGAAGAATTGTGTAGCGGGTCTCGGGTCGTTGCTGACGCTCCCCTTACCCCACCAGTGGTCGCTGAACGTGTCGGCGCCGTCTCCGTTCGCGCGGAGGTAGGCCCACTTCACGTCTGCACCTTCGGACTCCACGCAGGCGCGGATCCAGGCATCCCGAACCGTCCAGCCTGCGTTGAGCCGGTCGGCGAGCTTCTCGCCACGGTCCTTCCTGTCGTAGCAGTTGGTCGAGAAGCCAAGGATGAAGTGCAACCCGGAGAACACTGGCCAACCCCAGCGATTCCAGATCGCACCGTTGTCCCAGGCCAATGCTTGGCAGCCGTCGAAGACGATCCACTCGAGATCTCCGTCCCCCAAGCGCATCTCGGTGTTCCTCGCCAGGCCGTCATCGAAACTCTTGTTGCCGAACGCTAGAGACGCCCTCGAGCCGTGCCCGGAGAAGAAGACGATGTCCACATCGTCCGCATAGAGTTGATCCGTCCCGGCCGGTGGGGAGCCGACTCCGCTCTGCTCGAAGTCGCGGTCCCACGCAAGGTCGTCCCCGTATTCGAACTGCCTCACCCCGTGCAGGCGGTTATAGAGGCCACGAGCGTTGTCGTCGTTATTGCTGAGATTCCCTGCTGCGCTGTGGTAATCGTTCACCCATTCGATACCCATGGACACGGGGCTCTCCCTTCTGGTCGCCATGCCGACGGCGTCGTCGCGCTCTCGAAGGGCGTCAGCGGGCCACGTCCGATTGCCTCGCGCCTCCCCCAAGGTGCGTGCGACGCTTCCTGCGGCAGTCTCCACCTGAGCAAGCCCACTGGGCAACCGGCACGAGACCTCGTCCCCTTCTTACTCCCCTCGCGAATGACTGACTAGTCCTCAGTTGTGAGGACTAGTCACGCGTGAGTGGGTGGGCGTGCTCGAAACCGACTTCTCGCAAAGGCGCTCACTGACTTTCCCTGGCTGTGCTCACACGCCACTGGCGGGCGGCGAAGGCGTCCTCTTTGGAGACCGTGTCGACGACGGTCGAAAACTGGACAGTAGCGGCGGTCGAAAAGTGAACACTCAACGATTGGAGAGTAATCACTTTGGAGCCCCCATCGTGGATGGCTTTGCCTATGAAAAGTCGGATGAGGCAGCAGTGGACGCGTTGCACCGGAACGCGTGTTGTGCGGTCGAAATCCAGACGAGGACATTGTCACGGATCGTCTGGGACGATCCCTATCCGGACTCTCGATTGTTCGGCCACAAACTCAGTCGGGATGAAGCACTCACCCACCCACTCTTACCGGAGTTCTGGATACTCGTCGACCACATCCTCGAGCATGACCCTGTTGTCCACGCGCACTTCTACGACTGACCGCGTCGCCTGGCCTTGGGGAGGGGGCCTCCGTCAGCCTGCAAGCGCCCGATGAGCGGTGCTCTCGAGGGAGCGCGTGTTCCGCGGACTCAACGTACGGTTTCTCCGTGGTTGAGATTCGCAGTTGCCCTGCACGCTAGAGAATCGCGTTCAGGTGCCTCTTGCGCAACATGCGTGCGAGGCTTTCGTGCACTCCGTGGGACTCGCACACCAGCATCTGTCGCAACGCCTTGCCAGCCATTCATCGTTTACCGCGATTCGCGTGTAGTTCCCGGCCACGTCCGATCCCGCTCTCCCAACTCGCTGGTTAGCTTCCTATGTCTGCGTCGTCACTGAAGTGAACTGAGCGTTGTGGGGTCGTCGCCGCAGCTTTGGCATCTTCAAGACGACGGGAGTGCTGATGTTCGAGGACGAGCGATGGATTCGAAATCGTCCTGCCAGGCCGAGGCGACTCGAGTCGAACCGCGCTGAATCGAGTACCTCGCGCGACCCTTCGCAAGCCCGGGATTCGGGTTCACATTCCCCGACTGGAATGCTCGTTCACTGGGAAAATACCTGATCAAGTGGTATTTGTAGGGCGGACGGGACTTGAACCCGTGACCGATGGATTATGAGTCCACTGCTCTGACCAGCTGAGCTACCGCCCCGCGCGCCGCATCACTCGGGAAGCGCCGCCGGCGCGACATAGGTGACCGGGTCGGTCACCGGCTTTCCACGATACAGGCTCTCGAACGTCGAGATCGTGCGCTGGATGTCGTGTGCACCGATCAACCTGATCGACCCCTCTTTGAGGGCGCGATACTCCTCGGGGGTGGCCTCGAGCACCTGACGCAGCTTCGCCGCAAGGTCTTCGGGGCTCGACGGCTCGAAGAGATAGCCGTTCTCGCCGTCGTGCACGAGGTGCGGCAGTGCCATGGCGTTCGCGGCGACGACCGGCAGCGCGGAGGCCATCGCCTCCATCGTCACGATGCTCTGCAGCTCGGCGATCGACGGCATGGCGAGCACCGAGGCGCGGTGGTATGCCTCACGCAACTCATCGTCGGTGACGTAGCCCGTGAAGTGCACGCGATCGGCGATGCCGAGTTCGAGGGCGAGGTGCTCGAGGTTGCGCTTCTGGTCGCCGCCGCCGACGATCTCGACCTTCGCGTCGAGTTCGGCGGGCAGCAGGGTGAGCGCACGCAGGAGCACGTCGATCTGCTTCTCGCCGGTGACTCGGCCGACGAAGAGGATGCGGTTCTCGCTTCGCGGCTCCCAATTGGGCGAGTACTTGTGCGCGTCGATGCCACACGAGATCGCATGTACACCGGGCAGGCCGGTGTGCTTCTCGAGGAACTGCGCAGCCTTGCGCGTCGGAGTCGTCACCGACTCGGCGCGCCCGAACGTACGTCGCGCCGCCTTCCATGCGAGCCCCACCGCCCAGTCCTGCCAGGCCTTGGGCAACAGGGTGAACTCGAGCATGTTCTCGGGCATGAAGTGATTGGTGCCGACGATGCGGATGCCCCGCTTCTCGGCCTCGATCGAGAGGCCACGGCCGGTGATGATGTGCGACTGGAAGTGCACCACGTCGGGCTTCACTGCGTCGATCACCCGGGCGCTGTTCTGCTTGATGCGCCAGGGCAGCGCGAAGCGCAGCCAGTCATGGGGGAACCAACGCCAGCTGTACAGCCGGTGCGCGGTGATCTCCTGTCCTTCGTGGATCTCCTTCCACGTGCCGTGCTTGCGGCTCGCAGCGGGTGCCATGACGTGCACTTCATGGCCGCGCTCGACGAGCCCTGCCGCGAGTCGCTCGGCGAATCGGGCAGCACCGTTCACGTTGGGGGCGAAGGTGTCGGCGCCGATCAGGATTCTCAGGGGGCGTTCTCCCGTCTCAGCGGCGCCGGCGGGCGTACTCGCACCGGGGGTGTCAGACACGTTGACGTCGTTCCTCACAGTTCTTGGGGGCGGGACGGTCGGTCCCGTCGAGCTCGGCGGCGCGCGGATGGGCGCTCGTCGGCTTCATCCGAAGATAGTCTACGCAGCGTAGTGCGGTGGTTCCTGACCTGCATGTCGCCGGTCAGGGGCGAATCGCGCGGCGAATCCGCACTACAGGCGGGTCTGGGGATGGTTCTTGGCCAGCAGGAACACTCCCCATACCGCGACGATGCCCGAGACGAGGAAGATCGGCACGGCCCAGGGCGGCGCCTGCGACGCCTCACCGAGCACGATGATGCCGATCGCGACCGCAACCATCGGGTCGACCACGGTGAGACCGGCGATGACGAGGTCGGGCGGGCCAGACGCGTAGGCGTTCTGCACGAAGTATGCGCCCAGCGCCGTTGCGAGCAGCAGGCCGAGGAGGCAGGTGAACGTGAGCCATTCGAACTCGCCCTGCTCGATGCGACCGAGCACGACCTTCGCGAGCGTGGCCACGAAACCGTAGACGATGCCCGCCATGATCACGTAGAAGATCGCCCTGATGCGTTGCCGGAGCAGTGCGAACGCAACTCCGGAGAGCGTCAGAACGACGGCGAGGATGATCAGGATCGTGATCAGTTGGTGATCGGTGACCGGCTTGTCGACCGCGGTGAAGGCGGCGACGCCGACGAACAGGAACACGCCGCCCACGCACATGACGATCGCGATGATCGACTTGCGGTTCAGCTGCACGTGGTTGATGCGCGAGTTGAGGATCGAGGTGATCACGAGTGCGATCGCCCCGAGCGGTTGCACCACGATGAGCGGCGCGAAGTACAGGCTCGAGAGTTGGAAGACGATCGCGAGCCCGAGCATGGCGGTGCCGAGCACCCACGATGGGCGCGCGAGCAGGAGGGCGAGCTGTCGGCCGTTCAGCCCCTTGCCGAGCGTGTCGGCGGTGTGCGCCTCGACCTTGACCACGCCGCGGTGCTGGAACTGCGCGCCGAGCGAGAGGAAGACCGCACCGATGAGGGCGAGCGGAATGCCGATGAACGTCGACGGGTCGAGCGGGATCTGCTCGGCGAGATCGGACAGCGGTTCCACGCAACGACCCTACCCGCTGACCGCCCGTTATCCTTTCCGAATGGCCGTGCTCCCCATACGAATCGCCGGTGACCCGGTGCTGCACTCCCCCGCCCTGCCCGTCGAGACCATCGACGATGAGTTGCGCACGCTCGTCGGCGACATGTTCGAGACGATGGATGCCGCTCCGGGAGTCGGCCTCGCTGCACCGCAGGTCGGCGTGGGGCTTCGCATCTTCACCTACGGATGGGTCGACGACGACGGAACGCGGTGGCGTGGCGTGGCGATCAACCCCGAACTGTGGATCACCCCGCCCCCGGCCGGTGAGGCCGATGTCGACGACGAATCCGAGGGTTGCCTGTCGTTCCCAGGCGAGCGCTTCGGCCTGCGACGAGCCGAGCGCGCGATCCTGCGCGCGACCGACCTCGACGGGGCACCGTTCGAGATCGAGGCCGAAGGCTGGCTCGCGCGCATCTTCCAGCATGAGTTCGACCACCTCGACGGCACCCTCTACGTCGACCGCCTGGGCGAACGCGATCAGAAGCTCGTGCAGAAGATCAGCCGCAAACTCGGCTGGGGCAAGCCCGGCGTGCAGTGGATGCCCGGCGTCGACGATCTCGAGGGCTGATCGCGCGCGCCGCAACAGCGGCGGTGATCGGATGCCCCGTGGCACGCAAGAGGCGGAGCCGGGACATCCGCTCAGCTGAAGGCCCTGATGCCCGCCGCGACCGCGGCGGCGACGATGACGACCACGACGAACGGCACCCGCAGGGCGTAGAGAGCCGCAGCGACGATGACCGCCGGGACCCGCGCATCGATGACGATCGACGACCCCGCCGCAAGGGTCTGCACCGCGATGAGGGCCGAGAGCAGGGCGACGGTGAGCAGATCCGCGATACGAGCGGGCCGCTCACGCTCGAGGAATCCGGCGGGCACGAGATGGCCCGCGAGCTTCAGCGCGAGCGTCGCGGCCGACGCGATGAGGATGATGTGCCAGGTCGTCATGACTCACTCCTGCGGCGGAACAGGTCGAACCAGCCGACGACGACGGCGACCACGGCGGCGACGAGCACCGGCAGCCCCGGCATGAGCACGGGCGTCGTGAGGGTTGCGACGACGGCGGCGCCGACCGCGACCGCCCCGGCCTGGACGCGCTTGAGTCGCGGCCAGAGCAGCCCCAGGAACGCCGCCGCTGCGGCGGCGTCGAGCCCCCAGGCCCGAGTGTCGCCCATCGCGTCGCCGATGAGTGCACCCACGAACGTCGTCAGGTTCCAGCCGACGAAGATGACGACTCCGGTCACCCAGAACCCGACGCGGGCTGCGCGGTCGTTCGACTGTGCGAGCGCGACCGCGGTCGACTCGTCGATCGTCACCCACGCCGCGGCGACCCGACGCCACACGGGTGTCGGGTGTCCGCTGGTGGGCGGACCCTCGACGATCGGCTTCATGCGCATGCCGTAGACGACATTCCGGATGCCGAGCATCGCCGCCGTCGCGATCGCCGAACCGCCCGCAGCGACACCGCCGCTCGCGAGCACGCCGACGAGGGCGAACTGCGACCCGCCCGTGAACATCACGAGGCTGAGGAAGCAGGTCTGCCAGATGTCGAGGCCCGCCGCGACCGCGAGAGCACCGAACGAGATGCCGTACACCGCGGTCGCGAGACCGACGGCCAGGCCGTCGCGAACGGCCTTATCGGGTACTCGGCCGCCGTCGCGCCAGGTCGCATCGGCGCGAACGGCATCAGCGCCCGGGCCTGCGTCGGTGCCCTGCGTCGACGGATCTGCGCCCGGCTCCGGGGCATCCGTCAGCTCGTTCACCGCGCCTCCTGAACTGCAGAGGGCCGCCCGGTTCGCCCGGACGGCCCTGATCGCTCCCCCACTTGGACTCGAACCAAGAACCTATCGGTTAACAGCCGATTGCTCTGCCAATTGAGCTATGGAGGATCGCTTGTTCAGCATCGATACTCTAGCAAAGGGTTGCCCCGAGTCCCAATTCGGCCACCGCCCGGGCGCCGCGGCGGCGTGAGCTCGCGACATATGCCCGGATCAGTATCCGACGGACGGGTCGATACGGCCGACGAAGTCGCCCTCACCGTGGAACGCACGCACGTTGAAGGCCACGCGTTCGGCGAACAGCGGCGCCGTCATCTCGTCGGTGTCGGCCACATGGGGCGTGATGATGCAGTCGGGCGCCGACCACAGCGGGTGTCCCGCGGGGAGCGGCTCGGGGTCGGTCACGTCGAGGCCGGCACCGCCGAGGCGCCCCGACTCGAGCGCCTCGAGCACTGCATCGGTGTCGACGAGTGCGCCGCGAGCGACGTTGACCAGAATGGCCCCTGGAGCGAGCGTGGCGAGTTCGGCCCGGCCGATGAGACGGTGAGACGCGTGCGTGAGCGCGGCCGCCACGAAGACGACCTCGGCACCGTAAAGCGCCTCGGCGAGGCGGGTGCTCGGCAGCGTCCTCGCGGCGCCCGACACCGCCGCGTGCTGCCGTCGCACGATCGTCGCATCGACGTCGAAGGGCATCAACAGGCGCAGCAGCTCGAGCGCGACACCGCCCGCTCCGACGATGACCACGCGTGCGCCGTAGAGGCTGCGACCGACCTCGTCGGCCTGCCAGCTCGTCGCGCGGATGCGGCGCGGCAGTGCCCGCATGAGCCCGAGTGCGAGCGTGAGCGCGTGCTCGGCGACAGGTTGCGCGTAGGCGCCCTTCGCACTCGTCCACACCCGGCCATCCTCATGGAAGGCCTGCAGCACACTCGAGAACGCGTCGACGCCGGCCCACGGCAGCTGCACCCAGCCGACCGACGGGTTCGCGTCGAGGGCCGCCGCGAGGTCGTCGGCACCGGATGACGCGACCCAGACGACCCCGCGAGTCGCAGGTGAGAGCGGGGCGACGGTGCCGCCGCCGCGGAGAACCGCATCGGCCACGACCGGGTCGGGTGACGGCAGGATGGCGATCGGACCCGGTTCCACCTGCGCACCCGGAGGCCTTGCGACACCGGGCGCACCCGCGACGGCGCGGTGTCGCGCGTGGGGTGCTGAACCCGGGTCGTTCGTCATGACGGGGTGTCGGACGCGAGGTCGTCGATGACCGCGTGCCCGTCGTCGAGTGCTCCGGCGAGAGCCTTGACGTACGGATGATGCGGGTCGTGGAACACGTCGTCGATCGTGCCGATCGCCGCGAGCTCGCCCCGGTCGAGCACGGCGATGCGGTCGGCGATGCTGCGCAGCACCGGCAGGTCGTGGCTGATGAGCATCGCCGAGAAGGCGTGCTGCTCGCGCAGTTCGCCGATGAGCTGCGCCACGACGTCGCGCACGCTGAGGTCGATGCCCGCCGTGGGCTCGTCGGCGATGAGCACCGATGGGCCGAGCACGAGCGCTTGCGCGAGCGCGACCCGCTGTCGCTGACCCGCGCTCAGCTCGTAGGGATAGCGCTCGAGCATGCTGAGGGGCAGCCGGACCCCGTCGAGCATCGTCGCCACGCGGGTCGTCAGCGCACGACGGTTGTAGCGGTGGTCGCGCTCGAGGATGGGCGCGGCGATGATCTCGGCGACGCTGCGGTCAGCCGGCAGCATCGACGAAGCACCCTGCGGAAGGTACCCCACTCGGAACCGGTACTCGGCCAGCCGGCGCTTCGGCATGCGCCGCAACGCCTGGCCGAGCACGGTCGCCTCGCCCCCCGTGATGACCGGGCGCACCTCGCCGCCGCGTGGCTCGAACGCGTCGCCCGAGAGCACCTTCGCGAGCGTGCTCTTGCCGCTGCCGGCGCTGCCGAGCACGCCGAGCACCTCGCCGGGCGCGATCGTGAGCGTCAACCCGTGCAGGGCGACATGGGCAGGACTCGGACCGTGCGGCGGATACTCGAGCGACAGGTCGCTCAACACCATCGGATATCCGTGTGCGGCCCGTTCCATCAGTCGCCCTCTCGCAACCGCCACAGGTGCTCCCGACGCTCTGCCTGTGCCACGGGGTCGGGCACCGGCAGGGAAGCGAGAAGCCGTTGCGTATAAGGATCTACTGGCGAGCCGAGCACCTCGACACCGGTGCCCTCTTCGACGAGCGAGCCGCGGTACATGACGGCGATGCGGTCGGCGAGCAGGTCGACGACCGCGAGGTCGTGGCTGATGAACAGCGACGCGAAGCCGAATTCGAGCTGCAACTCGGCGAACAGCTCGAGCACGCGAGCCTGCACCGAGACGTCGAGCGCCGACGTCGGCTCGTCAGCGATGAGCAGCTCGGGTTCGAGCGCGAGCGACCGCGCCAGGCTCGCGCGCTGTCGCTGACCGCCGCTCAGTTCGTGCGGGTAGCGGTCACCGTAGGCGCGCGGCAACTGCACCGCCTCGAGCAATTCGTCGACGCGCTTCCGCGCGGCCGAGGCATCTCTCGCCCGCCCGTGGATGACGAGGGGCTCGGCGACGCAGTCGGCGATCGTGAGCAGCGGGTTGAAGCTCGATGCCGGATCTTGGAAGACGAACCCGATGCGGCTGCGCGAGGGGCGGAAGTCGCGCTCTCGAATGCCGTTCATCTCGTGCCCGAGCACCGTGAGCGAACCGCCGGTCACCCCGGTGAGCCCCGCGATCGCACGGCCGATCGTGGTCTTGCCCGACCCCGACTCGCCGACGAGGCCGAGGACCTCGCCGGGGCGGATCACGAAGTCGACGCCGTTGACGGCGCGGAAGCCAGGGCGGCCGAAGCGGCCGGGGTAGACGATCTCGAGGCCCTTCGCCTCGACGACCGGCGGCTGCTCGGCCCAGTTCGTGGGGCGTGCGGCAGCGCGCTCGGCGGCGCGAACCGTGCCGTGACCGACATACGGCACGGCCGCGAGCAGTGCCTTGGTGTAGTCGGCCTGCGGCGACGCGAAGAGGGTCTGCGCGTCCGCCTCTTCGACCACCCTGCCCTGGTACATGACCACCACACGATCGGCGAGGTCGGCGACGACGCCCATGTTGTGCGTGATCAGCACGATGCCCATGCCGAACTCGTCACGGCAACGCCGCAGCAGGTCGAGGATCTCGGCCTGCACCGTGACGTCGAGCGCCGTCGTCGGCTCGTCGGCGACGATCAGGCCGGGATCGAGCACGAGCGCCATCGCGATGACGATGCGCTGCTTCTGCCCGCCTGAGAACTGGTGAGGGTAGTGGTCGATGCGCACTTCGGGATCGGGGATGCCGACGCGGCGGAGCGCATCGACGGCCTTGATCCGGGCATCTTTGCTCGAGATGTCGGTGTGCGCCTGCAGGCCCTCGATGATCTGCCACCCAACGGTGTACACCGGGTTCAGTGCCGTGGAGGGCTCTTGGAAGATCATCGCGACATCGGTGCCGCGCACGGATCGCAGCTGCTTCTTCGAGATGGAGATGACGTCATGCTCGGCCGTGCCGGCCTTGTTCGAGAGGATCACCGCACCGCGTGTCGTCGCCGTCTCGGGCAGCAGCCCGAGAATCGTCTTCGCCGTGACCGTCTTGCCGCTGCCCGACTCACCGACGACGGCGAGCACTTCGCCGCGCTCGACCGACAGCGACACATCATCGACTGCCTTCACCGCACCGGCGTCGGTCGCGAATGAGACGCCGAGTCCCTTGATATCGACCACCGTGCTCACGGCTTGACCTCGATTCCGTGCTCGTCGAACGTCTCTCCGTCTTCAAGTCCGCGGAGCCCGCCGGGCCCGGCGGTCAGCGTGCCGCCGGGAACCACCGACGTCTCAGCGACATCACCGGCAGACTGGGCCACCCTGCGTCGTCCGCGCAGTCGCGGGTCTGCGAGGTCGTTCAGGCTCTCGCCCACGAGCGTGATGCCGAGCACTGCGAACACGATCGCAAGACCCGGATAGAGGGCGGTCCACCAGATGCCGCTCGACACGTCGGCGAGCGATTTGTTCAGGTCGTACCCCCACTCGGCTCCTGACGTCGGCTCGATGCCGAATCCGAGGAAGCCGAGTCCGGCCAGGGTGAGGATCGCCTCGGACGAGTTGAGCGTGAAGATGAGCGGCAGCGTTCGCGTCGCGTTGCGCAACACGTGACGGAACATGATGCGGCTGCTCGGTGCACCAAGCACCTTCGCCGATTCGACATACGCCTCTGCCTTGATGCGCACCGTCTCTGCGCGGATCACCCTGAAGTACTGCGGGATGAAGATCACCGTGATCGAGATCGCCGCGGCCAGCACACCGCCCAGGAGGCTCGACTGCCCACCCGAGATGATGATCGCCATGAGGATCGCCAGCAGCAGAGCCGGGAACGCGTAGATCGCATCGCAGACGACGACGAGCACCCGGTCGAGCCACCCCCCGAAGTAGCCCGAGAAGAGACCCAGCAGCACGCCGACGAAGAGCGAGAGCACGACCGCGACGATGATGACGAGCAGCGCAGTCTGTGCGCCCCACAGCACCCGCGACAGCACGTCGTAACCGCCGACCGTCGTGCCCCACACATGTTCGGGCGACGGCGGCTGCGAGCTGCCGAACGACCCCTGGTCGTTGCGCAACTGCGCGAATCCGTACGGTGCGAGCCACGGCGCGAGGAGCGCGACCAGCACGAAGACCGCGGTGATCACGAGGCCGGCGACGAGCATGCCCCGCTGCAGCCCGACGCTCTGCCGCAGCTGGTGCACGACGGGCAAACGGTCGCGCAGCCGGCGCTTGGGGGCGCGGGAGGCGATGGTTTCGGTCGTCATCTCAGTACCTCACCCTCGGGTCGATGAGCGCCGCGATGATGTCGACGATGAAGTTCGTGATCGCCACGAGTACGGCGAGCAGCACGACGATGCCCTGCACGGCGACGAAGTCGCGCGCCTGCAGGTACTCGGTGAGCTGGAAGCCGAGGCCCTTCCATTCGAAGGTCGTCTCGGTGAGTACCGCACCGCCGAGAAGCAGTGCGATCTGCAGACCCATGACCGTGATGATGGGGATCAGTGCGGGGCGGTAGGCGTGCTTGCGCACGAGCCGGTACTCGCTGACGCCGCGCGAGCGAGCCGCGTCGACGTAGTCGGTCGACAGCGTGCCGATGACATTGGTGCGCACCAGCCGCAGGAACACGCCTGCGGTGAGCAGCCCGAGCGCGATGGCCGGCAGCACGGCGTGCGCGAGCACGTCGCCGAGCACAGCGGGATTGCCGGTCATGATCGCGTCGATCGTATAGAAGCCCGTCTTGTTCGGCAGGGTCTCCATCTCGATCGTGGCGCCGGTCGAGGCGCGGCCGGCGACGGGGAGCCAGCCCAGCCACACCGAGAAGATGAGCTTGAGCAGCAGGCCCGAGAAGAACACCGGCGTGGCGTAGCAGAGAATCGCGAAGACGCGCAGGCTCGCGTCCTGGCCCTTGTCGCGATGGTATGCCGCGAGGAGCCCGAAGGGGATGCCGATCGCGAACGCGACGATGAGCGCGTAGAACGCGAGCTCGAAGGTGGCGGTGCCGTAGGTGAGGAGGACTTCGATGACCGGGCGGTTGTCGCTCAGCGTGGTACCGAAGTTGCCCGTGAAGATCTGCCCGATGTACTCGAAGTACTGCACGATGACCGGGCGGTCGAAGCCGGCCTCCTGGATGCGCTCCTGCAGCTGATCTGCGCTGAGCCGGCCACCGAGCGCCGCGGTGATCGGGTCGCCGGTCGTTCGCATGAGCACGAACACCAGGGTGACGAGGATGAACACTGTCGGGATGATGAGCAGTGCGCGGATGAGGATGTAGCGGCCGAGGGTGCTGCCCGACGACGATCGTGATGGTCGTCGGGACTTTCCGCTTGTGGCGGGGGCCGTCGTCGTTGAGGTCAAGGTCAGCCAATCGGGGGTGGGCTCGAATGCGGGTGGCCCGCTCCGAGAGGAGCGGGCCACCCGTTCCGTGTAGAAGTGACTCTAGTGGCCGTTCAGACGGCTCAGCCCTTCGACAGCGCCGCGAACCGGAACTTGAACGAGGCGTCGAGCGTCTGGTCGACGCCCTCGACGTCGGTACCGGTGACCACGACCTGGGCACCCTGCAGGTAGGGCACCGTCGACAGGTCGACCGCCTCCTTCGCCTGGATCTCCTCGATCAGCGCCGTGCGGGCCGCCACGTCTTCGGTGACCGCCTGCTCGAGAATGAGGTCGTTGACCTCCTGGTTCTCGTAGTGGTTGCCGAGGAAGTTGTTGATCAGGAAGAACGGCGTCAGGTAGTTGTCGGCGTCGGAGTAGTCGGGGAACCAGCCGAGCTGGTACGCAGGATACACGTCGGCCGTGCGGTCCTCGGAGTACTGAACCCACTCGGTGGTCTGCAGGTTCACCGTGAACAGGCCGCTCGCCTCGAGCTGGTCCTTGATGAGCGCGTACTCATCGGCCGACGACGGGCCGTAGTGGTCGTTCGAGTACTGCAGGTTGAGCTCGACGGGGGTGGTGACACCGGCGGTCTCGAGACGCTCGGCGGCCTTGTCGGCGTCGGGCGCGCCCGCACCGTCGCCGTACAGCTCGATGAGCGGCTCGATGGCGCCGGCCATCCCACTGGGGACGTGAGAGTACAGCGGGGTGTAGGTGCCCTTGTAGACCTGCGTCGAAAGCTCGTCGCGGTCGATCAGGTCGGCCACTGCCTGACGCACGGCGAGCGCCTTGGCCGGGTCGGCCTCGGCAGTCGTCGCACCGTAGGGCTGGGTGTTGAAGTTGAAGACGATGTAGCGGATCTCGCCACCGGGGCCCTCGACGACGTTGACCGCGTCATTGCCCTTCAGGTCTTCGATGTCGGTCGACGACAGGCTGCGGGTGGCGACGTCGATGCCGCCCTCCTGCACGTCGAGCTTCAGGTTCGACGACTCGGCGTAGTACTTCAGGTTGACCGTGTCGGTCTTCGCCTCGGCGAGCAGACCCTGGTAGTCGGGGTTCTTCTTGAACGAGATGAGGTTGTTGAAGTCGTAGCTCGTGATGACGAACGGCCCGGCGAAGGCGTTCGCTTCGACGATGTCTTCATCGGGGGTCAGCGCGTCGGCCGCGAAGACCTCGTCATCGACGATCGCACCCGGGAAGCTCGTGAGGATGAGCGGGAACACCTGGTCGTTCTCGGCCTTGAGCTTGAACACGACGGTCGTGTCGTCGGGCGTCTCGACGCTGTCGAGGTTGTAGAGCAGGCTCGAGGCGCCGTTCGGGTCGGCGATCGCGAGGTTGCGGTCGAACGAGAACTTCACGTCGGACGAGGTGAGGTCGTTGCCGTTGGCCCACTTGAGCCCCTCGGGAAGCGTCACGGTGTACTCGGTGGGCGACGTGAACTCGGCGGTCTCGGCGAGATCGGGGACCACGTCGGTCGACTGGTAGTCGGTGTTGAGCAGGTAGGGGAAGACCTGCGTCTGCACGGCGAGCGAGCCGTTGTCGTACGAACCGGCCGGGTCGAGCGTCGTCACCTTGTCGGTCGTGCCGACCGTGATCGAGTCGCCCGCGGTGCTGCCGGTGTCGGTTCCGGCCGCGCAGCCCGCGAGTGCGAGGGCGGCGACCGAAACCCCGGCCGCCGCGATGAGGCCGCGACGCCGGTTCTTGGATGCGGATGTCATATCCGTCTACCTCTTCCTGATCAGGACTGAAGCGCGCCGCGTTGCTCGGGCGCGTTTCTCGTATCCCCAAGGACTAGCACACGGCCTCGAAAGGCTGCATGGGATGCCCGTTCGACGGCGCAATATTTACCGATCTGCAACCTTGCACGCAACCGATCCGCGTTTCGGGCGCGGATTTCGCGTCAGTCCTCGCGCAATGCCCGGCGCTCGGTCTCGAGCTCGACGAGGGCGCGCTGCAAGACGGCGAACGTCGCCTGGTCGGCCCGGTCGAGCCGTTGCAGCCGGCCGAGCAGTTCGGCCTTCTGTCGCAGGAGTTCGCGGTCGACGAGCGAACTCACCACGCCACGGGCGTACACCTCGAGCTCGGCCTCGCTGCGTTGCGGCACGGGCGCGACGGCGAGTTGCTGCACGACGCCGACGAACGGCTGCGGCACTTCGGCCATGACCCGGTCGACCCGCACGACCGGGTCGGGCGAGCCGAGCACTGACGCGATGCCATCGCGCACGACCGTGAGCGTGGGGTCGCCGAACCGGCTGTCGATCGCGTGCCTCAGCAGTTCGTCGCCGACGCGGTCGGGGTACTGCAGCATCACCTGCAACGCGTCGCGTTCGAGTCGCGTCGACGGGTCGTTCGGCAGCGCGGTGATCGAGAACGGTCGTTCTGGGACATCCGTCGCCTGCGCGGTCGTCGTCGGGCGTGCGGATGACCCGGGCTGGGCGCGCTGCGGGGAGCCCGGCCCTCCTCGTGGCGAGACACCGCGCACCGCGCGCGTCACCTCGCCGAGCTCGACGCCGAGCATGCGGGCGAGCTCGCGCGTGTACCCGGGGCGCATCGCAGGGTCGCGGATCTCGGCGACGACCGGTGCTGCCGCACGCAGAGCGGCGACGCGCCCCTCGACGGTCTCGAGGTCGTATCGGCCCACGATCTGCCGGATGACGAAATCGAACATCGGCGTGCGCGACTCCACGAGCGCGCGCACCGCGGCATCGCCCCGCGCCAGTCTCAGGTCGCAGGGGTCGAGCCCATCGGGCGCGACGGCCACGAACGTCTGCGCGGCGAACCGCTGCTCTTCGGCGAAGGCCCGCATCGCCGCCTGCTGCCCCGCGGCGTCGCCGTCGAAGGTGAACACGACTTCGCCGATACCCGAGTCGTCGCCGAGCACGCGTCGCAGCACCTTGATGTGGTCGACGCCGAACGCGGTCCCACAGGTGGCGATCGCGGTGGTCACGCCCGCGAGATGGCACGCCATGACGTCGGTGTACCCCTCGACGACGACGACGCGCCGACCCTTCGCGATGTCGCGTTTGGCGAGGTCGAGTCCGTACAGCACCTGCGACTTGTGGTAAACCGCCGTCTCGGGAGTGTTCAGGTACTTGGGACCCTTGTCGTCGTCGAGCAGGCGCCGGGCGCCGAATCCGACGGTCTGCCCGGTGACGTCGCGGATCGGCCAGACGAGCCGGCCGCGGAAGCGGTCGTAGATGCCGCGATCGCCTTGTGAGACGAGACCGGATGCCACGAGCTCGTCGATCGTGAACCCGCGACCCTTGAGGTGGCCGGTGAGCGCATCCCAGCTCTTCGGGGCGAATCCGACGCCGAAGCCCTTCGCCGCCGCGGCATCGAAGCCGCGCTCGCCGAGGAATCGCCGGCCCACCTCAGCCTCGGCGGTTCCCAGCCGCTCGACGAAGAACTCGGCGGCGGCCCGGTTCGCGGCGAGCAGGCGTGCTCGGTTGCCGTGGTCGGAGGCCTGGCCGCCGTCTTCGTAGTGCAGCTCGTAGCCGATGCGGCCCGCGAGGCGTTCGACGGCCTCGGTGAACGACACGTGGTCCATGCGCTGCAGGAAGGTGTAGACGTCGCCCGACTCACCGCAGCCGAAGCAGTGGTAGTAGCCAACACCCGGTCGAACGTTGAAGCTCGGGCTGCGCTCGTCGTGAAAGGGACAGAGCCCCTTGAGCGAACCCACTCCCGCGGACTTCAGGCTCACGTGGTCGCCGATGATGTCGGCGATGTTCGTGCGGGCCTTCACCTCGTCGACATCGCTCTGTCGAATTCGGCCCGCCATGGTCACATCCTATTGGTCGAGATCAGACGAAGGGCCCGACGTCAGTGCTGCACGAGGCGCTCGGACCAAGCGAGCGCCGATTGGTCGGTGAGGCTCGCGACCTGGTCGACGACGACGCGCTTGCGTGCAGCGTCGTCGGGCGCGGCGGCCCAGTCCTCGGCGAAGCCCTGGTCGAGATGCTGGTCGCCCGTCTTCAGCAGCACCTCGGCGAGCGAGGTGAGCACCTGCCGCTGCTGGTGGTAGATGGGCTGGCGGGTGTTCTTCGACATCACGAAGGCGGCCACGATGCCCTTGAGCACCGCGATCTCGGCCTGGATCTCTCGCGGCACGATCACGTCGGCGTCGAATCGGATGAGACTCGCGAGCGGGAACGCCGCACGGGTCGCCGCGGTCGCCGCATGCGAGAACCTGCCGATGAGCTGGCTCGTGAGGTTCTTCAGGCGCGCCTGGTCGCGACGGCTGCCGTCCCAGGCGTCCATCCAGACGTCGAGCGAGTCGAGTCGATCGAACGCCGCGATGAGCTCATCGTGCCCGATCGCCCCGCCGATCCACTCGTACATCGACGAGACGAGCTCGTCGTGGTCGACGCGGGCACCGAGGGCCTCGACGTCGATGTAGCCGTTGACGACCGCGTCTTCGAAGTCGTGCACCGAGTAGGCGATGTCGTCGGAGAGGTCCATGACCTGCGCCTCGATGCAGAGGCGGCGCTCGGGCGCGCCCGCGCGCAGCCACCGGAACACGGCGATGTCGTCGTGGTAGAACCCGAACTTCTGCCGGCCCGACGGGTCGGCGACACCCGACGCCTCGGCCCAGGGGTACTTGCAGCTCGCGTCGAGGCTTGCGCGGGTGAGGTTGAGGCCGTAGCCACGGCCATCGGGACCGAACACCTTGGGCTCGAGGCGCGTGAGCAGGCGCAGCGTCTGCGCGTTGCCCTCGAATCCGCCGATGTCGGCCGCCCAGGCGTTCAGCGCCTTCTCGCCGTTGTGCCCGAAGGGCGGGTGACCGAGGTCGTGCGCGAGGCACGCCGTGTCGACGATGTCGGGATCGAGCGCGAGGTTCGTGGCGAGCTCACGACCGATCTGGGCGACCTCGAGCGAGTGTGTGAGCCGGTTGCGGGCGAAGTCGAGGCCCGCGGTGGGGCTCAGCACCTGCGTCTTCGCGGCGAGACGGCGCAGCGCGCTCGAGTGCAGCAGCCGGGCCCGGTCGCGCGCGAAGTCGCTGCGCCGTGACGAGTGTTCTTCGGGGAGCCGCCGCTCGGCGTCGGCGGCCTCGTAGCCACCGAAGAGTCGCTCGCGCATCTCAGCCGCCGCTCGTGTCGAGCTCGGCCCCGACGAGGGTGTCGCGATCGTCGCCGACGAGCTCTTGCGAGGCGAGCCAGCCGTCGGGCAGTGCGGGGTTCTTCGGCGTGCCGGCCCGACCACGCGGCCCCTCGGCCCCTTCGCCCGGGTAGGGCATCGACCAGTCGAGCGTGCCGAGCAGCTCATCGAGCTGCGCGAGCGATTCGACCGTCGCGAGGCGCGCCCGCAGGTCGCCGCCGACGGGATACCCCTTGAAGTACCAGGCCACGTGCTTGCGGATGTCGCGGCACCCGCGCTCCTCGCTGTCGAAGAACTCGGTGAGCAGTTCGGCATGCCGGCGGAACGTCTGCGCCACTTCGCCGAGGCTCGGCCGGGCGGTGGCGTCCTCGCCGCGGAAGCCCGCCGCGAGATCGCCGAAGAGCCACGGCCGACCGAGGCAGCCGCGCCCGACGACGACGCCGTCGCACCCGGTCTCGGCGACCATGAGCAGCGCGTCGTCGGCCGACCAGATGTCGCCGTTGCCGAGCACCGGCACGCTCGTGACGGTCTCTTTGAGCTTGGTGATGGCCGACCAATCGGCCTGCCCCGAGTAGAACTCGGCGGCGGTGCGGGCGTGCAGCGCCACTGCAGCGACACCGGCGCCCTCGGCGATGCGACCCGCCTCGAGGTAGGTGAGGTGGTCGGCGTCGATGCCCTTGCGCATCTTGATCGTGAGCGGAATGTCGCCGGCCGCCTTCACCGCACTCTCGACGATGCCGCGGAACAACCCGGTCTTCCACGGGAGTGCCGCGCCCCCGCCCTTGCGGGTGACCTTTGGCACGGGGCATCCGAAATTCAGGTCGATGTGGTCGGCGCGGTCTTCGGCGACGAGCATGGTGACCGCCTCGGCGACCGTCTTCGGGTCGACGCCGTAGAGCTGGATGGAGCGCAGCGCCTCGGACTCGTGGTGCGTGATGAGGCGCATCGACTCGGGCGTGCGCTCGACGAGTGCGCGCGACGTGATCATCTCGCTGACGTAGAGACCGGCGCCGAACTCGCGACAGAGCAGGCGGAACGCCGTGTTCGTGATGCCGGCCATGGGCGCGAGCACGACCGGGACGTCGAGCTCGAGGCCGCCGATCGAGAGTGGGCCTGCCGGGAGCGTGGTGGTGGAGGACATCACCATCGATTCTCCCAGAGTTCGGACCTCGCTCGCCCGCGCGAGCGTCGCGCGCCTAGGATTCTCGGAGGACCGAGCGTGTGGAGGACGAGATGGCCGAGCTGACCGGTGCCGAACGGGTGCACGCCGATGCCGAAGCGCGCGGCCTCGAGATCGAGGTCATCGAGCGTCCCGCCGCCCGCAGTCTCGAAGAGGCCGCCGCGATGATGGGCATCACGCCGGGCGACATCGTGAAGTCGCTCGTCGTGAAACGCAGCGACGACACCTACGTGTTCGCGCTCGTACCCGGCGGCCGCAAGATCTCATGGCCCAAGCTGAGGGCGCTGCTCGGCGTGAACAAGCTGCAGCTGCCCGACGCCTCGCACGCGCTCGCAGCAACCGGGTACGAACGCGGCACCATCACGCCGCTCGGTTCGACGACCGCATGGCCCGTCGTCGTCGACGAGAGCGTCGTGGGCCGCCGAGTGTCGATGGGGGCCGGCGAACACGGTCGCAGCCTCTTCGTCGACGCTGACGCGCTCATCGCCGCCTTCGAGGCGACGGTGGCCGACATCAGCGATCCCGAGTAGCGGTCACTCACCCGCTCCCGGGATGAAGCAGACGTCGCCCTCGCACACCATCGCCGAGGCGTCGCCGTCGATCATCGCGAACGGGTTCGGCGCCGGGGCATCCGTGGCGACCGTCGCGGCGCCGTCGCTCACGCGGCCTTCTCGTCGGCCACCTGGGTGAGCGCGCGCGCGAAGACCTCGCGCGGCTGCGCCCCCGAGACGCCGTACTTTCCGTCGATGACGAAGAACGGCACGCCGTTGATGCCATAGGCCTGCGCCTGGGCGATGTCGGCCTGCACGGCCGGGGCGAAGCGACCCGACTCGAGCGCCTCACGGGCCGCACCGGTGTCGAGGCCGATCTCGGACGCGAGTTCGACGAGCTCGTCGATGCGGCCGACGTGGCGGCCCTCGGTGAAGTAGGCGCGGAACAGTCGCTCGGCGAGCTCGAGCTGGCGGCCCTGCTCCTTCGCGAAGTGCAGCAGTTCGTGCGCCTTCAGCGTCTTGGTGTGCTGCAGCGTGTCGAAGTGGTAGTCGAGCCCGGCGTTCGCGGCGACACCCGTGACGTGGTCGAGCATCTCGTGCACGCGCTCGGCCGGCAGCCCCTTGTGCTTCGCGAGGAAGTCGACCTCGGAACCCTCGAAGTCGACCGGCGTGTCGGGAGCGAGCTCGAACGAGTGGTACGTGATCTCGACCTCGGGTGCGTCGTCGCCCAGCGACGAGATGCCGCCCTCGAGGTTGCGCTTGCCGATGTAGCACCAGGGGCACGCGATGTCGGACCAGATGTCGATCTTGATGGGTTCACTCACGATCAATGCGAACGGATGCATCGGCCCCCGTATTCCCAGCAGCTCTGAGCTGCACGCAGAACGTCGGGACTCCCCGAGGTAGGTGGCGTACCGGTCGTCGGACGACACGGCCGACACGCCGGACGGGACCCGCCGAGATAGGCGTGTCGCGTCGACCATCCGACGACTCGCACACCTGGCGGGCACGACGTGCGACTGCGCCGACGGCGCGACGCCGACGCTGGCTCGCCAGGACACTCAGCTGCTGAAGTCATGCTGACAACTAGCCGACGGAATCCCGCCGTGACGCGATTCCAGATGACGGATCATGCCGAATCGAGAATCTGGCCACGCGATTTCTGACCAGATATCGATCGTGATGGGTTCACTCACGATCAATGCGAACGGATGCATCGGCTCGCGTGTCCCCCTGCGTCGCGGCAAGCTCCCGAATCTCGTTGCGCCGCGCGCCGAAGCGCGAGGCCCGCACGACGAGGATCGCCACGACCGTGAACGCCGCCGCGATGACGAGCACCCAGAACGTCACGCCGAGGAACCCGTTGTCCTGGCGTGCGGGGTTCAGGAACGGATACGGGTACCACGTCGAGACCTGCTTGACCTGATCGAACACGAGCGGGCCGCGCACGAGGGAGAACGTGACCCAGAGGATGGGGAACGAGATGATGACCCACACCCACCGCCACGCGAGTTCGAGGCGACCTGGTGTGAGCAGCCAGTCGAGCACGAGGAAGATCGGCGCGATCATGTGCATCACCTCGTTGGTCCACGGCGAGCTGTCGCCGCCGCCGGTCACCGCCAGTCCGCGCAGCAACAGGTTGTAGACCACCCCGGTGATCGCCATGTACGTCACGACCGAGCCCCGCAGCACCGTGAACCACATCGGATCGCTCGGGCGCCCGCCGAATGCGAACGCCGCGCCGATGACGAGCACGACCGCCGCCGCGAGATTCGACTCGATCGTGAAATACGCGAAGAAGTTCACGTTGAGAGTGACGAGGTCGGTGAACCCCTGCTCAGCCCAGAACACGGCCGATCCGCGATAGGTCTCGACGGTCGCGGCGATGATCGCGCCGGCCATGGCGATGCGCAGCACACCCCAGACGATCGCGAACCGCCGCCGAGCGGGAGTTGCCGTGGCGGGCGCAGCAATGGCGGTCTCAGTGGTCACGCGCAAAGCATATGGGGATCGCGATTCGCCGGGCCGTGCCCCGACCGCGTGGCGTCCGCTCACCTGCTGCGCCCCGGCCGTCGCGTCGACCGCGCCGCCAAGCGACGATTCTCAGTCTTGTGCTAATTTCGCGATACGAACATGTAGCAACCATTCAATACAAGATCGGAACGACTCGCGTGAGCGTGCAGCCATCTGGGCTCTTCCCTGAGGAATTCGGCACCGCGGCATGGATCTCCGAGCAGTTTCGCGGCTACATCGTCTCGGGTCGTCTCGGCCGCGGAGAGCGACTTCCGACGATCCGGCAGGCTGCGCGAGACCTCGGGGTCGCCCCTGGCACCGTCGCGAAGGCCTACAAGATGCTCGAACGCGACGGGCTCATCGTGACGCGCGGGGCTGCGGGCACGCGAGTCGCCGATTCGCCGTCCGTGCTCCCCGGCACGCTTGTCGCCGACATCCGGGCCCTCGTCGATCGGGCGCGCGGCGACGGCGTGAGCGAGGAAGACGTCGTCAGCGCGATCCGCAGCGTGTGGGCCACGAACGCCTGAGACGGCGGCTGACCTTACACGGTGGGCGCGTCGACCGCCCCGCCGAAGCGGCGGTTGCGACCCGCGTAGAGGTCGATGGCCTGCCACAGGTCGGTGCGCGAGAAGTCGGGCCAGAGCGTGTCGAGGAACACCATCTCGGCGTACGCCGACTGCCAGAGCAGGAAGTTCGAGGTGCGCTGCTCGCCCGAGCTGCGCACGAACAGATCGACGTCGGGCAGCTCGGGCACGTAGAGCCGCCGCTGGATGAGCTTCTCACTGACGGCCGACGGTTTCAGCCGACCCGCGGCCACGTCGTCGGCGATCGAACGCACCGCGTCGGTGAGCTCGTTGCGACCGCCGTAGTTCACGCACATCGTGAGCGTCAGCGTGTCGTTGCCCGCGGTGAGTCGCTCGGCGAACTGCAGCTCGTTGATGACCGACGCCCAGAGACGCGGTCGCCGCCCCGCCCAGCGGATGCGGACGCCCCACTCGTTCAGCTGGTCGCGACGGCGGTGCAGCACGTCGCGGTTGTACCCCATGAGGAAACGCACCTCGTCGGGCGACCGCTTCCAGTTCTCGGTCGAGAAGGCGTACACCGAGAGGTGCTTCACACCGGCCTGGATCGCGCCGGCGACGACATCGAGCAGCGCCGCCTCACCGGCCTTGTGGCCCTCGATGCGCGTGAGCCCGCGGAGATTCGCCCAGCGCCCGTTACCGTCCATCACGATCGCGACGTGCTCTGGCACGGCGCCCTTCGGATAGTCGGGCGGGTAGAGGCCGGTCCAGTCGACGGGCTTGTAGGGCACCGCGTCGCGATGCGTGTAGGGCTTCGGGCTCACGTGGTGGTCGTTTCTCTCGAGACGTGCGGCAGTGAGCGCAGTCCGCGCTCGAGGTGCCACTGCGTGTAGGCGGCGATGATGCCGCTCGCCTGATTGCGGTCGGTGGCGCTCGCCGCTTCGGCGAAAGGCCAGTCGCCGGCCAGCAGCGCACCGAGCAGCACGACCGTCGAGGCCGCGATACGCGGTGTTCCGGGCGGAGCGCAGCCGTCGCACACGACACCGCCGAGTTGCACGACGACGGCCGTGTGCGCGCCGACGCGGCCGCAGCGTGCGCAGTCCTGGAAGCTGGGCGCCCACCCGGCGAGGGCGAGCGCGCGCAGCAGGTACGAGTCGAGCGTCAGCCCGGCGCCGTGCTCACCGCGTGCGAGTGACCGCAACGCGCCCACGAGCAGCAGGTACTGCTGCAGCGACCCCTCGGCCTCGGTGAGCTTGTCGGCGGCCTCGACCATGGCGTTCGCCGCCGTGTAGGCCGCGTAGTCCTGCGAGATCTCGGCCCCGTACGAGCCGAGTGTCACGGCCTGGGTGACCACGTCGAGGCTGCGGCCCTCGTAGAGCTGCAGGTCGGCGACCATGAACGGCTCGAGTCGCGAACCGAACTTCGAACCGGTCCGGCGCACACCCTTGGCGACGGCGCGCACCTTGCCGTGCTGTCGTGTCAGCAGCGTGACGATGCGGTCGGCCTCGCCCAGCTTGTGGGTGCGCAGCACGACGGCTTCATCTCGGTATACGGGCACCCTTCGATTCTCCCATCGCGCGAAGCAGCGCGTCATCGAAGGCATGGGCGATCCGCCGACTCGGCAGAATGAAGGGGTGGAAACCGCGCAATTCGTCATCCCGCTCTGGCTCGACCTCACCGCCGTCGGACTGGGCGGCATCCAGGGTGCTCTCTTCGCCTCGGGCTTCAGGGGCGAGCGACGACTCGACCTGCTCGGCGTCGCCATCGTCGGGATCGTGATGGGGTTCGGCGGCGGCATCATCCGCGACCTGCTGCTCAACGTCCCGATCGGCGCCCTGCAGAGCAATTGGTACCTGACCACCGCGGTCGGCGCCTCACTCATCGGCATGCTCCTCGCCGCTCCGCTTCAGCGGCTCAACGCGGTCATCGTCGGCCTCGACGCGATCGTGATCGGCATGTTCGGCGCATTCGGCACGAGCAAGGCGCTCGCGCTCGGGCTTCCGCCGCTGCCCGCGATCTTCGTGGGCGTCGCCGCCGCGGTCGGCGGCGGAATCCTTCGTGACATGCTGATGAGCCTGCCCGTGGCGATCATGCACGTCGGCTCGCTGTACGCGGTGGCCGCCGGAGCCGGATGCATCGTGCTGGCGGTACTCGAACTCGCGGGCGTTCCGATCTTCATCGCCGGACTCGTCGGCCTCATCGTCACGGCCGTGATCCGCCTGCTCGCGGTGATCTTCGACCTCTCGCTCCCCGAGCAGCGCATGCTGAACCGCCGCAAGGTCGCGACCGAGACCGGCGTGCTGCCGACCGTCGGCCGCTGACCCCGGTCAGACGCTCGCGAGCTCGGCCACCACCGGAGCGTGGCGCAGCGCCCGGTTGACCGCCGAGACCACGGCCTTCAGCGACGCCGTCGAGATGTCGGCGTCGATGCCGACGCCCCACAGCACCCGGCCCTCGACCTCGAGTTCGACGTACGCGGCGGCCTGCGAGTCACCGCTCGCCGAGAGGGTGTGCTCGACGTAGTCGCGCAGCTTGACGTCGACCCCTTCGGCACCGAGCACGGCGAGGAAGGCCGAGATCGGGCCGTTGCCGCTCGCGTCGGCCTCGACGCGCTCATCGCCGTCGCGCAGGCCCACCCGCACGTTGACGACGCCGTTGAGGGCACTCTCGGTGCGCAGCGAGAGCAGCTCGAAGCGGCCCCACTTCTCGTCGGCGCGATCGGCCGCCGCCGGCAGGTACTCGTCGGTGAAGACGCGCCAGATCTCGTCGCTCGAGACCTCGCCGCCCTCGGCATCGGTCTTGGCCTGCACGACGCCCGAGAACTCGATCTGCAGGCGGCGAGGCAGGTCGAGCGCGTGGTCGGTCTTCAGCAGGTAGGCGACGCCGCCCTTGCCCGACTGCGAGTTGACGCGGATGACGGCCTCGTAGCTGCGGCCCAGGTCTTTCGGGTCGACCGGCAGGTAGGGCACCGCCCACTCGAGGTCGTCGACGGCGACACCGCGGCGCTCGGCCTCGGCCTCCATGGCCTCGAAGCCCTTCTTGATCGCGTCTTGGTGCGACCCCGAGAAGGCCGTGTAAACGAGGTCGCCTGCCCAGGGCTGGCGTTCGGGCACGGGCAGCTGGTTGCAGTATTCGACGGTGCGCTTGACCTCGTCGATGTCGGAGAAGTCGATCTGCGGGTCGATGCCCTGAGTGAACAGGTTCACGCCGAGTGCGACCAGGTCGACGTTGCCGGTGCGCTCGCCGTTGCCGAACAGGCATCCCTCGATGCGGTCGGCGCCGGCCATGTACCCGAGCTCGGCCGCGGCGATCGCAGTGCCGCGGTCGTTGTGGGGGTGCAGTGAGAGGATGACGTTCTCGCGATGGGCCAGATGACGGCTCATCCACTCGATCGAGTCGGCGTACACGTTGGGCGTCGCCATCTCGACCGTGGCCGGCAGGTTGATGATGACCTTGCGCTCGGGCGTGGGCTCGAAGACCTCGATCACCCGGTTGCAGACATCGACGGCGAACTCGAGCTCGGTGCCCGTGTAGCTCTCGGGCGAGTACTCGTAGTAGACGGTCGTGCCGGGGATCGTCGCCTCCTGCTCGCGGCACTTGCGAGCGCCGTGCAGGGCGATGTCGACGATGCCCTGCTTGTCGGTGCGGAACACCACCTCGCGCTGCAGGATGCTCGTCGAGTTGTAGAGGTGCACGATGGCCTGCTTTGCACCCGCGATGGCCTCGTAGGTGCGCTCGATGAGGTGGTCGCGCGCCTGGGTCAGCACCTGGATGGTGACGTCGTCGGGGATCGCTCCGTCGTCGATGAGGCTGCGCACGAAGTCGAAGTCGGTCTGGCTCGCCGACGGGAACCCGACTTCGATCTCTTTGTAGCCCATGCGCACGAGCAGGTCGAACATGATGCGCTTGCGCTCGGGGCTCATCGGGTCGATCAGGGCCTGGTTGCCGTCGCGCAGGTCGACGGCGCACCAGCGCGGCGCCTGCTCGATGCGCTTGGACGGCCACGTGCGATCGGGCAGCTCGACGCGGATCTGCTCGTGGAACGGGCGGTACCGGTGAACGGGCATCGCCGAGGGCTTCTGGGTGTTCTGCATGGGGTGCTCTTCTCGCTTTTGTTCGGATGTTTCAGCCGACGACGAACTCCGCAGCGAGGGAGGCCTGGATTAGGACTCGCTGCGGCAGCTAAGGAGAAGCAGGCCGTGAAGCACGGTTCAAGGCTAACACCGCGCGCGCTCGGGCGCGCAAACATGACGAGCGAGCGGATGCCTCCCCCGGGACATCCGCTCGCCCGACGGCCGTTCGCGGAACGCGCGCCGACCGGCCTATTCGACCGCGAGGGCGACGACCGGCGAGACCCGCATCGCGCGCCGCGCCGGCGCGATCGACGCGACGATCGTGAGCACGGCCGCCGCGACGAGCAGGCCGCCGAAGAGCGCCCACGGAATGCCCGGCACCACGAGTGCCGGCGTGCCCTGTGCGCTGCCGAGCAGCGCCTGCGCGCCCGCCCACCCGTACCCGAACCCGAGCACGACGCCCGTGAGGGTCGCCGCGAGCGTGAGCGCGGCGCTTTCGGCGACGATCATGCCGCGCAGCTGCCGGCGGTCGAAGCCGAGCGCCCGCAGCAGGCCGAGCTCGCGGGTGCGCTGCATGACGCTCAGTGACAACGTGTTCACCATGCCGATCGCCGCGATCAGGGCGCTGAAGCCGATGAGCACGGTGAAGACGGCGACGGTGACGTTCAGCATCTCGTCGACGCCCTGGTACACCTCGGGCTGGGCCCGCTGCGCCGCGAGGATGAGCTCGTGGTACGACGCCATCGTCACCGAGAACGTCGTCACGAGCGTCACGCCGATGACGAGGCCGATCGTCATCCGGGCGCTGCGCTCGGGATGGCGCACGGCGTTCTCGGCGGCGAGCCGAGCGGCCGGGGTACGGCCGAAGACCCGCCCCACGCGTCGCAGCACGGGCGGCATGACGACGTCGGCGCCGAGCACGATGCCCGTGAACGACACGATGCCTCCGACGAGCCCGATCAGCACGCCGAACGGCGACACGAGGCCCAGCGCAACGCCCAGGACGAGCAACGCGGTTCCGATCACGAAGAACACGAGCGCCGTGATGTTGCGGCCGCGGCGGCCGCCGAGCTCCTCGCGATCGTGCTCGTTCGCGTTGCCGATGGCCTGGATGGGGCGCACCTTCAGCACTCGGCGCGAGCCCACCCACGAGGCGAGCCAGGTCGTGAGCACGACCGCGACGGCGGGCAGCGCCACCCACGGGTTGGCGTACCCGTAGTCGGTGGCGGGCATCAGGTCGGTCGCCACGGCGACCCGGTCGAGCGCGAATGCCACCCCGGTGCCCACGACGACGCCGATGGCCGCGCCGGCGACGCCGACGAGGAGCCCTTCGCGGGCGATCTGCGCGCGCTGCGACCGGGCGCTCGACCCGATGAGCCGCAGCAGGGCGATGAGACGCGTGCGCCCCGCCACCACCGTCGAGACGGTGTTCGCGGTGACGACCGAGCTCACGTAGACCGCGATCACGATGAAGACCGTGGCGACGATGCCGAGCAGGAGGGCGACCGTGTCGCTCTCACCGGTCACGTCGTCGGCGGCGATCGCGACGGCGAGCACGCCGGTCACGTGCAGCAGTGCCGTGCCGAAGGTTCCCGCAAGCGCCGCCACGAGCAGTGTCGGCCACTGGCCGGCGAACGTGGCGCGCATCAGGCCGCACGCTCCATGCCCAGCATGAACGTCGAGATCTCCTCGGCGCTCGAGCGGCCGGCATCGCGCACGATGCGACCGTCGGCGAGGAACAGGATGCGATCGGCGTGGCTCGCCGCGACCGGGTCGTGCGTCACCATCGCGATCGACTGGCCGTAGCGCGCGCTCGCCGCGGCCAGCAGGCCCAGCACCTCGCGGCCGGTGCGGGAATCGAGGTTGCCGGTCGGCTCGTCGGCGAACACGAGGTCGGGCCGGGTCGCCAGTGCACGGGCGATCGCGACGCGCTGCTGCTGCCCGCCCGAGAGCTCATGCGGCCGATGGTCGATGCGGTCGCGCAGGCCGAGCGCGTCGACGAGCTCGTCGATCCACTCCTGCTCGTCCTGCGCCGGACGGCGACCGTCGAGCTCGAACGGGAGCATGATGTTGCCGCGCACGTCGAGCGTCGGCACGAGGTTGAACGACTGGAACACGAACCCGATACGCCGGCGGCGCAGCACGGTGAGCGCGCTGTCGGAGAGCTCGGTGATGTCGGTGTCGCCGAGCCAGGCGCGACCCGAGGTCGGCGAGTCGAGGCCCGCCATGATGTGCATGAGCGTGGACTTGCCCGAGCCCGACGGACCCATGATCGCCGTGAACTCGCCGCGGCGCAGGCCGAGCGACACGTCGTCGAGGGCGGTGACGGCGCCCGAGCCGCTTCCGTAACGCTTGCCGAGTTCGGCGACGCGGGCGATGAGGCCGAGGTCTGAGGGTTGGATCTGCATGCCTTCGACGCTACGGATGCACCGTGGCCCGGGTCATCCGACGGCCGGATGGTTCGCCGTCATCCTCTGGGATGACCCTGTTGCGGGTTGAGGAGCGAAGCGTCTCGAAACCCCTGGTTGCCCGGACATCGGTTTCGAGACGGCGCCGGCGCCCCTGCTCAACCCGCTCAGTCCGGGAGATCGTGCTCGTAGGCGAACACGACGAGCTGCACGCGATCGCGAAGGCCCAGCTTCGCGAGGATGCGGCTGACGTGGGTCTTCACGGTCGCCTCGCTGAGGAACTCGGATGCCGCGATCTCGGCGTTCGAGAGCCCCCGGGCCGCGAGCCCGAAGATCTCGCGCTCGCGCGGGGTGAGCTCGGTCCACGCGGCGGGGGCCGCACGACGCCCGTCGCCGCGACCGAAGCGGGCGAACAGTTCGCGGGTCGCGCTCGCGGCGATCACCTGGTTGCCCTGGTGCACGGTGCGGATCGCGGCGAGGAGGAACTCGGGGTCGGCGTCCTTCAGCACGAATCCGCTCGCCCCCGCACGGATCGCCCGGGCGGCGTTCTCGTCGAGGTCGAACGTGGTGAGCACGACGATGCGCGGCGCGGGTCGCCCGTCGCGGTCGGCGTCGGCGAGGATGCGCTCGGTCGCGTGGATGCCGTCCTGCAGCGGCATTCGCACGTCCATCAGCACGACGTCGGGACGCGAATCGGCGACCAGCGTCACCGCGGCGACGCCGTCGCCCGCCTCGCCGACCACCTCGAGGTCGGGCTGCGACTCCACGAGCATGCGAACGCCGGCGCGGAACAGCGCCTGGTCGTCGACGAGCGCGACGCTGATCGGACTCACGTGGAACTCCCCTGCTGGATCGGGATGCGGGCGCGCACGCGGAACATGCCGTCATCGCCCGCCTCGGCGAGCAGCGTGCCGCCCGCGAGGTGGGCGCGTTCGCGCATGCCGGGGATGCCGTGGCGGAAGGCATGCGACTCGGGCGGCGGCGCGTCGGCTCGCATGGAGTTCACAAGCGTCACGTCGAGGCCGAGCGCGTCCCACGCGAACTCGAGGTGCACGGGCTGCGTGGCGTCGCCGTGGCGGAGGGCATTGGTCATTCCCTCCTGCACGATGCGGTAGACCGCGATCTGATTTCCGGTACCGAGCGTCAGCGGTGCCCCCGACTCGGTGAATCGCACGTCGAGGCCCGCCGCACGCACCTGCTCGAGCAGCGCGTCGAGGTCGTCGAGCACCGGCTGCGGCGAATCCGACTCGGCGTGCCGGAGCTCGGCGAGCAGCAGGCGCACGTCGCCGAGCGCCCCGCGCGCGACCCCGGCGATGGTGCCGAGTCCCTTCGTCGCCGCCTCGGGATCGGAACGGGCGGCGAACCGCGCGCCGTCGGCCTGGGCGATCACGACCGCGAGCGAATGCGCGACGACGTCGTGCATGTCGCGCGCGATGCGGTTGCGCTCCTGCTCGACGACGTAGCGGTACTCCACGAGCTCGCGTTCGCGGTTCGCGACCTCTTCGCGGCGCCGGATCTCGCGGGTGTCGCGCACCGAACGCACCAGCAGCCCGGTCGTCCACGCCAGCACGAGCACCGCGATCGATGCGACGAAGAGGATCCCCGACATCGTGAGCATGCCGATGGCATCGCCGGGGCCGACGAATGCCGCGCCCGCGAGCGGCTTCACGATCGCGAGGTAGCCTGTGGCCACGAGCGCCCCGACGCCTGCCGAAGCCAGGCCGAGCCATTTGACGAGCGGCCGGCCGTGCGCGGCCGTCGAGTACAGCACGCCGAGCACCGCGGCATCGTATGGCTGCAGGTCGCGCAGCATCAGCATCTGCGCGAGCGCCGCACCCCAGGCGATGCCGAGCGACCACGCCGGCGACCGGCGGCGCACCGCCAGCGCCGCGGCGAACAGCACGAGCACGAGCACGTCGGGCGAGCCGCCGAGCACCGCGAAGGGCAGGCAGACGAGGGCGAAGACGCCGGCGAGCACGACGTCGGTCGTGAACTGCGCGCGGGTGGTCGTCGTGGGCACCGATCCACCGTACGCGCTCAGGCTGCCGACGACGGGGTGCAGGCGCGAGAATCATCCGATGGTCGTACGGCGGCGGACTCGGGGCGGCTGACACGGCGGTGCACGCTGCAGTGTGTTCGACGGCGTCAGACGATCATCCGGGTCCCGGCGTTGCGTCGCGCCGACGGTCTCGGGGGCGGACAATGTCAGTGGAGGCTGCCATGGATCGACAAACGATCGCGCGGGTCGCGCTCGCGGCAGGCGTCGCGGCGCTGCTCGGCGGATGCGCCGGCGCCGCCACGGACCCGGGTGGAAGCCCGCCGGCGTTCCCGTCGCCCTTCCCGGCTGCTCCGGTCGAGGTGCAGGGCCTCGGCACGGTGCTCGAGCAGGACGGCCGCCCCGAACTGTGCCTCGGCGCGGTCGCCGAATCGTACCCGCCGCAGTGCGGCGGCCCGTCGATCATCGGGTGGGACTGGGACGCCGTCGACGGTGAACAGACCGCGAGCGAGGTCACCTGGGGCGCCTACGCCGTCTGGGGCGAGTGGGACGGCGCGACGTTCACGCTCACGCGCGAGCCGGTGCTCGCTGCACTCTACGACCCCATGGCGACCCCGCTCGACCCCAACCCGTGGGACGAAGGACTCCACGCCGGCCCGCTGTCCGAAGCCGACGCGATCGCCCTGCAGGCGCAGCTGCCCGACGTCGTCCTCGGAATGCTCGCGACGACGCCCGTCAACGGGCGCCTCGTCGTGCAGGTCATGTTCGACGACGGAACCCTGCAGGCGGACTTCGACGAGCGCTACGGCGACGACGCCGTGGTCGTGATCTCGAGCCTGCAGCCCGTCGAGTAGCGGCAGCGGGCGCCGGACCGCATCAGAACCCCAGGCGACCCAGCTGCTTCGGGTCGCGCTGCCAGTCCTTCGCGACCTTGACATGCAGGGCGAGGTAGACCTTGCGGCCGAGCAGCTGCTCGATCTGCGTGCGCGCGGTGGCACCCACCTCGCGTAGGCGGGCACCGCCCTTGCCGATGATGATGCCCTTCTGGCTGTCGCGCTCGACGATGAGGTTCGCGTAGATCTCGACCAGGTCTTTGTCGTCGCGCTCGATCATGTCGTCGACGGTCACCGCGATCGAGTGCGGCAGCTCGTCGGAGACGCCCTCGAGCGCGGCCTCGCGCACGAATTCCGCGATGCGATCGGTGACGTCTTCATCGGTCAGGGTCTCGGCCGGGTACAGGGGCTGGTCGGACTCGGGCATCAGCGTCAGCAGCTCGTCGACGAGCACTTCGAGCTGCTCGCCGCGCGGAGCCGAGACGGGCACGATCGTGGCCCACTCGCGCAGCTGCGACACCGCGAGCAACTGCTCGGCGACCTTGGACTTCGACGTGGCATCGGTCTTCGTCACGATCGCGACCTTCTTGGCCCGGGGATATTGGTCGAGCTGCTCGTTGATGTAGCGGTCGCCCGGGCCGATCGGCTCGTTGGCGGGAACGCAGAACGCGATCACGTCGACATCGCCGAGGGTCGATTGCACGAGCGAATTCAGACGCTCGCCGAGCAGGGTGCGGGGCCGATGCAGCCCCGGCGTGTCGACGAGGATCAACTGGCCGTGGTCGCGATGCACGATGCCGCGGATCGCACGCCGGGTCGTCTGCGGCTTGGAGCTCGTGATCGCGACCTTCTCGCCGACGAGTGCGTTGGTCAGGGTCGACTTGCCGACGTTGGGCCGCCCCACGATCGAGACGAATCCGGCACGGTACTCAGCCACGGCTGTTCCTTTCCAGAGGGTCGACGTCGAACGCGGAGTGCGCGTCGATGAGGGCCTGATCGGCCTCGACGATGATCGTCGAGATGCGCTTGCGCCGCCCCTCGGTGCGTTCAGCCGAGAGGTGGAGGCCCGAGACGGTCGCCTGATCGCCCGGCTGCGGCAACCGGCCGAGCTCCTTGGCGAGCAGCCCGCCGGCCGAGTCGACGTCTTCGTCTTCGAGGTCGAGCCCGAACAGTTCGCCGAGCTCGTCGATCGGCAGTCGCGCGTTCACGCGGTAGCGCCCGTCGCCGAGCTCCTCGACCTGGGCCGCCTCGCGGTCGTACTCGTCGGAGATGTCGCCGACGAGCTCCTCGATGAGGTCTTCGAGGGTGACGAGACCGGCGATGCCGCCGTACTCGTCGACCACCATGGCGAGGTGGTTCGACTCGAGCTGCATCTGGCGCAGCAGGGCGTCGGCCTTCATCGAGTCGGGCACGAAGACCGCGGGCCGCACGAGCTCGCCCACCGTGAGCACCTCGGCGTCGATCGGGCGCTCGAAGCTGAGCCGTGCGATGTCGCGGAGGTAGAGGATTCCGATCACGTCGTCGGCGTCACGTGCGATCACGGGGATGCGCGAGTACCCGGCCTTCAGGAACAGCGCCATCGCCTGGGGCAGGTGGGCTGCGGAATCGATCGTGACCATGTCGGTGCGGGGCACCATGACCTCGCGAGCGACCGTGTCGTTGAACTCGAAGATCGAGTGGATGAGTTCGCGGTCGCCCTCCTCGAGCACCTCGAGCTCGGTCGCCTCATCGACCATGCTGAGCAGCTGCTCTTCGCTCGAGACGCCCGCGAATCGGATCCGCCCGGGGGTCACCCGGTTGCCGAGCGACACGAGCGCGTTCGCGAGCGGGCCGAGCAGCACGCGCAGGAAGTGCACGAGCGGAGCCGTGAGCGCGAGCACCTTGGCCGCGTGTGCACGCCCGACGCTGCGTGGGCTCGCACCGACGAGCACGAACGACGCAGCGGTCATGATGAGCGCTGCGTAGAGCAGCACCAGCCAGATGTTGTCGATGAAGAACGTGAACGCCAGCGTCACGAGCACGGCCGCCGTGGTCTCGGCGATGATGCGCACGAAGTTCACCGCGTTCACATGGGCGCCGGTGTCTTCGGCGATGGCGATCAGCGAACGCCGCGCCCGCGACTCGAGTGCGAGCTGGGCCAGGTCGGCGCGGGAGCTGACGCTGATCGCCGCGTCGACGGCCGCCATGAGACCGCCGAATGCGACGAGCACGAAGGCGGCCGCGAGGAAGAGCCAAGGCAGCATGGTCAGCGGCGGCGCTCCTGCATCGAGAAGCCCACGAGGATGTCGCGCTGGACGCCGAACATCTCTTTCTCCTCCTCGGGCTCGGCGTGGTCGAATCCGAGCAGGTGCAGGATTCCGTGCGTCGTCAGCAGCAGCAGTTCGTCGAGGAGCGGATGTCCCGCGGTGCGGGCCTGCGCCTCGGCGACCTGCGGGCACAGCACGACGTCGCCGAGCAGGCCCGCCGGTGTGGGCTGGTCTTCGGTTCCAGGGCGCAGCTCATCCATCGGGAAGCTCAGCACGTCGGTCGGTCCGGGCTCGTCCATCCACTGCACGTGGAGCTGCTCCATGGCGCCCTCGTCGACGAGCACGATCGCGAGCTCGGCGTCGGGATGCACGTGCATCGCGTCGAGGGCGTATACGGCGAGTCGCTGGATGGCGGCCTCGTCGACCTCGATGGCCGATTCGTTGTTGATCTCGATGCTCACGACTTGCCCTTCCTCGGCAGGTGGTCCCGGGGCCCGGCGTGGCCACGGCGCTCGGCGCGATTGGCGAACTCGCGCGCCTGGTCACGTTCGAAGCGCCGCGCCTGCGCGCGCTCGTCGTACTCGGTGTAGGCGTCGACGATGCGGCCGACGAGGGAGTGCCGCACGACGTCATCGCTCGTCAGCCACGCGAAGTCGATGTCGTCGACGTGGTCGAGAATTCGTGTCACGAGCCGAAGGCCGCTCGCTCCGGTGGGCAGGTCGATCTGCGTGATGTCGCCGGTGACGACCATCTTCGAGCCGAACCCGAGCCGGGTGAGGAACATCTTCATCTGCTCGGGGGTGGTGTTCTGCGCCTCGTCGAGCACGACGAATGAGTCGTTCAGGGTTCGGCCACGCATATACGCGAGCGGGGCGACCTCGACCGTTCCCGAGGCGAGCAGCTTCGGCACGAGCTCGGGATCCATCATCTCGTTGAGTGCGTCGTACAGCGGCCGCAGGTAGGGGTCGATCTTGTCGGTGAGGGTGCCAGGCAGGAATCCGAGCCGCTCTCCGGCCTCGACGGCAGGACGCGTCAGGATGATGCGGCTCACCTCTTTGCGCTGCAGGGCCTGTACGGCCTTCGCCATGGCGAGGTATGTCTTGCCCGTGCCAGCCGGTCCGATGCCGAAGACGATGGTGAACTCGTCGATGGCGTCGACGTAGGCGCGCTGGCCCTCGGTCTTCGGCCGGATGGACTTGCCACGGCTCGAGACGATGACCTGTCCGAGCAGTTCTGACGGCTTCGCGTTGGGGTCGGCTTCGAGCATGCGTGCCGAGCTCCTCACTTCGGTAGGGGTTGGATCTTGGCCGGAGCGTACGAGCTCGAGGAGCTCTTCGATGAGGCGACGTACCCGCAGCCGCGATTCGGCATCGCCGCGGATGGCGATCTCGTTGCTGCGCACGTGGACCTCGACGCCCGGGTACTCGTGCTGGATCGAGGTGAGCAGTCGGTCCTGCGGACCGAGCAGTCGCACCATCGCGATGCCGTCGATGCTGAGACGCTCTTCGTCGGGGGACGGCGACTCGGCGGGCTGACCGACCTGCTCAGGCTCCGGCAAGCGTGGCCTCCTCGAGACCGCCGGCGAGCAGGTGCGCGTGCACGTGGAAGATCGTCTGCCCGGCGCCCTCACCCGTGTTGAAGACGAGTCGGAACTGCCCGTCGGCGAGTTCGGACGCGATCGATCGGGACACCTCGACCAGTTCGGCCAGCAGCGCCGGGTCGCCGGCGGCGAGCTCGACGACGTTGCGATACTCGCCCGTCTTCGGAGTGACGACCACGTGCACCGGCGCCTTCGGCGCGATGTCGTGGAAGGCGATCACGCGGTCGGTCTCTGCGACGATGCGCGCGGGGATCTCACGAGCGGCGATGCGCTCGAAGAGGGTCGGCTCGGCGCGGGATGACGTCATGTCACCATCGTAGCGACGGATGTCTCACCACCGCCCGAGCCGCGCGTTCAGCACGGCGATCGCCGCGGGGCCGGCGGTCGAGGTGCGAAGCACGGACGCGCCCAGCCGCACCGATTCCGCACCCGCCGCGATGAGGCGCTCGAGCTCGGCCGGTGCGATGCCGCCCTCGGGGCCGACGACGAGTGCGAGGTCGCGCCCGTCGGGCCCGAGGTCGGTGAGCGCCGTCGCGGCGGTCGGCTCGAGGAGGAGCATCCGCACGCCTGCCAGGCGATCAGGCAGCTCGGCGGTCGTCGCCAGCGGCCCCACCCGCGGCAGCCATGCGCGCATCGACTGCTTCACCGCCTCGCGCACGATCGCGGCCCAGCGCTGCCTGCCCTTCTCGGCCTTCGGGCCCTCCCAGCGCGAGACCGAGCGGGCGGCCGCCCATGGCACGATCGCGTCGACGCCCAGCTCGGTCGCCGCCTGCACCGCGAGCTCGTCGCGGTCGCCCTTCGCGAGCGCCTGCACGAGGGTGATGTGCGGCGAAGGCCGCTCGTCGACGAACACCTCGTCGGCCTCGATCGCGAGTCGCTTCGGCCCCGTCTCGGTGACCGTGCCGCGCACGAGCACCCCGCGACCGTCGCCGATCGAGACCCGTTCGCCCGGGCGCACACGCGAGACGGTCACCGCGTGCCGCGCCTCGTCGCCCGAGAGTTCGACGATCGCGCCGGGGGCGAGTTCGACCAGGTCGAGCGACTCGTCGAGGTAGAGGTGGCTCATCGCGGTGCCGTGCTACCCGAGGAACCGATCGCGCAAGCGCGCGAAGATGCCCTGCTGGAAGTGGCTGAGCTCAGGCGCCGGCGACTTCTTCGACGAGGCGAACTGCTGGATGAGGTCGCGTTCCTTCGACGAGAGCTTGGTCGGAGTGATCACCTGGACGCCGATCTTCAGGTCTCCGCGGCCGGTGCCGCGGAGCTTCGTGACGCCGCGGTCGCGCACTGTGAGGATCTCGCCGCTCTGCACGCCCGGGCGCACCTCGACCGCGACGTCGCCGTCGAGCGCGGGGATCGTGGCGGTCGTGCCGAGCACCGCGTCGGTCATGGCGACCTCGAGCGTCGCGAGCAGGTCGTCCCCGTTGCGGCTGAAGACGTCGTGGTTCTTGACCTTGATCTCGAGGTACAGGTCGCCGTTCGGACCGCCCGCGGGGCCCGCCTCGCCCGAACCGGGCATCTGCAACCGCACGCCGGTGTCGACGCCCGCGGGGATGTCGACCGGCACCGTGCGGCGCGCGCGCACGCGGCCCTGGCCCTGGCAGGTGATGCAAGGCGTGGCGATGACCGTGCCGTACCCACGGCAGGTGCCGCAGGGGGTCGAGGTCATCACGTTGCCGAGCAGCGACCGCACCGAGCGCTGGATCGAGCCGGTGCCGCGGCAGATGTCGCAGGTCACCGGCGATGTGCCGGGCTGGCAGCAGGAGCCCTGGCAGGTGTCGCACCGCACCGCCGTGTCGACTTCGATATCGCGGTGCGTGCCGAAGATCACCTCGTCGAGGCCGACCTCGACGCGGATGAGCGCGTCCTGGCCGCGCTCACGGCGCGAGCGCGGCCCGCGAGTCTGCTGACCCGCACCGAAGAACGTCTCGAAGATGTCGCCGAACCCGCCGAATCCCTGGCCCCCGAAGCCACCCTGGCCGCCGCCGAGGTCGTATTGCTGGCGCTGTTTCGGGTCGGACAGCACGTCATACGCGTGGGTGACCTCTTTGAAGCGCTCGGATGCCTCGGCACCCGGATTCACGTCGGGGTGGAGTTCGCGGGCGAGGCGACGGTACGCCTTCTTGATCTCGTCGGGGGTGGCGTCGCGTGAGACGCCGAGGACCTCGTAATGGTCGGCCACGGAGGGCATGTCCTTTCGATCTGCCGGATGCCGGTCGGGATGCGACGGGCGGCTGAGTCAGCTCTCGCCGAGGGTGCGGGAGAGGTAGCGGGCCACGGCGCGCACTGCGGCCATGCTGGTCGAGTAGTCCATGCGGGTCGGCCCGACGATTCCGAGACGCGAGATGTCGCGCCCCGGGATCTCGAAGGCGCTCGACACGATCGAGGTCTCACCGAGGCCGAACGCGGCGTTCTCGCGGCCGATGCGCACCACGACCGCGTGCTCGTCGGCAGCCATCTCGCCGAAGAGCTTCAACAGCACGACCTGTTCTTCGATCGCCTCGATGACGCCGAGGATCGATCCTGCGAAATCCTGCTCGGTGCGCACGAGGTTCGCGGCGCCGGCCACGACGAGCCGGTCGGTGCGCTGCACCCGGGCCTGCTCGGCGAGCGTCGCCGCGAGGGTGTGCAGCAGCGCCGCATGCCGGCGGTCGGCCGCCTCGATCTCGCCTGAGAGCATGGTCACGGCCTCGAGCATGGTCGAGCCCGCGACGAGGTCGTTGAGTCGCACGCGGAGCTCGGCGAGGGTTCCGTCGTCGACGGCGTGATCGAGTTCGGCGAGTCGCTGCTCGACCTGGCCGGAATCGGCGATCAGGATGCAGAGCACGCGTGTCGGCGCGAGCGACACGAGTTCGACGTGGCGAACCCGCGCGCTCGAGAAGCTGGGATACTGCACGACCGCGAGCTGCTTGGTGAGCTGGGCGATGAGTCGCACAGTGCGCGCGAGCAGTTCGTCGAGATCGCTGGATTCGCCGAGGAACGTCTCGATGGCGTGCCGCTGCGCCGCAGTGAGGGGCCGCACATCGGTGAGCTGGTCGACGAAGACCCGGTAGCCCTTGTCGGTGGGAATGCGGCCCGACGACGTGTGCGGCGCGGCGATCAGCTCCTCTTCTTCGAGGAGCGCCATGTCGTTGCGGATGGTCGCGGCGGAGACGCCGAACGAGTGCCGCTCGACGATCGTCTTCGAGCCGACCGGCTCCCGCGACGCCACGTAGTCCTGCACGATCGCACGGAGTACGGCGAGACTGCGTTCGGAGACCATGTCCCTCGCTTCCTTCTGCCGCGCTTAGCACTCGTCTTGTCTGACTGCCAATCATATCGTCACTACACTCGGTCCAGCCCGTTGCCAGCCGTGAGTCGGCGACGCTAGCGTATGCATGATCCGCGAGTCACCCCTCGGCTGCACCACTCTCCCCGGCAGCCGCGGTTCATCCTGAGCCCACCCGAAAGGCACGCACATGACCGACCCCAACGCCCAGAATCCCGACGCGAACATCGCGCCGACCCGCCTCTCGCACGAGCAGGACGTGCAGTGGGGCTCGTTCGCCCACCTCGGCGGCGTGCTCGGCTTCCTGCCGTCCCTCATCATCTGGCTCGTGTTCAAGGACCGCGGCTCGTTCACCGACACCGAGGCCAAAGAGGCGCTGAACTTCCAGATCACGATCGCCTTCGGCTACATCCTGTCGTTCATCCTGCTCTTCGTGTTCATCGGCGCGCTCCTCTGGTGGGCGTTCTGGATCGTGAGCGTCGTGTTCTCGATCATCGCGTTCCTTCGCGCGAAGGACGGCAACCACTACCGCTACCCGTTCGCGATCCGTCTCATCAAGTAGGCGTTCGGCCGCGCCACGAGATTCCCTCACCGGGCGCAGCCGTCTGTGCCAGCATGAAGACAACAGTTCGCCTTCGAGCGACGTCACCAAGGAGACATCATGTCCGACGCACCTCCTCCTCCCCCGCCGCCGCAAGATCCCTACCAGCAGCCGCAGGATCCCTATCAGCAGCCGCAGCAGCTCAGCCCGGCAGATGAGAAGCTCTGGTCGACGCTGGTTCACGTGGCCGGCATCTTCTTCTACTTCGTCCCGGCGCTGATCGCGTACCTGCTGCTGAAAGACAAGGGTCCGTTCGTACGGGCCCACACGGCGACCGCGCTGAACTTCCAGATCACGATCGCGATCGCCCTGGTCGTGAGCTACGCGCTGATCGCCGTCTTCATCGGCATCCTGCTCGTGCTCGCGGTCGAGGTCGTGAAGATCGTGTTCTGCATCATCGCAGCGGTCAAGGCCAACCAGGGCCAGCCCTATACCTACCCGCTCGCGATCAAGTTCGTGAGCTGACGGTCTTTAGCCGTCGAGCAGGCGTCGCACCACGGCGTCGGCGAGCAGCCGCCCTCTTCGAGTGAGCACCAGCCCACCCGAGAGGGCGGTTTTCGCGTCGACGAGCTCGTCGGCGATGAGGCCCGCAACAGCGTGCCGTCCGCCGGTGTGGAGCGACTCGATGTCGATGCCCTCGCGAATGCGGGTGAGCAGCAGCACCCGTTCGATCTCTCGGGTCGACGCGTCGAGCACCTCGCGGCCGACCGCCGGCGAGACTCCCGCGGTCACCCGGTCGGCGTACGCCGAGGGGTGCTTGGCGTTCCACCAACGCACGCCCCCGACGTGGCTGTGCGCACCGGGCCCGACGCCCCACCAGTCATCGCCCCGCCAGTAGCCGAGGTTGTGACGCGACCGATGCGAGGCATCAGTTGCCCAGTTGCTGACCTCGTACCACTCGAAGCCCGCCCGACCCAGCAGGTCGTCGGCCAGCTCGTACATGTCGGCCTCGAGGTCGTCCGACGGCGTGCCGAGCTCCCCGCGCCTGATCTGGCGCGCGAGCTTCGTGCCCTCCTCGACGATGAGGGCGTACGCACTCAGGTGGTCGGGCCGCTGAGCGATGGCATGCTCGAGACTCCGTCGCCAGTCGTCGAGCGATTCCCCCGGGGTGCCGTAGATGAGGTCGAGGCTCACGTCGAGTCCGGCCTCGCGTGCCCAGCCCACGACGAGCGGCACACGCTCGGGGTCGTGCGTGCGGTCGAGCGCCGCGAGCACGTGCGGCATCGCCGACTGCATGCCGAACGAGACACGGGTGAAGCCGCCCTCGGCGAGTTCCATGAGGTCTTCGGGGCCGACCGAATCGGGGTTCGCCTCGGTGGTCACCTCGGCGCCGTCGGCGAGGCCGAACTCGTCGCGCACCGCTCCGAGCATCGCGACGAGGTCGGACGCCGGCAACAGCGTGGGTGTGCCGCCGCCGAAGAACACGGTCTGCGCCGGTCGGGGCGGCAGGCCGGATGCCTCGAGCACGCGCCGCGACATCCGCACCTCGCTGATCGCCTGGCCCGCGTAGTCGGACTGGCGCGCGCCGCGCAATTCGTCTGAGGTGTACGTGTTGAAGTCGCAGTACCCGCATCGCACGCGGCAGAAGGGCACGTGCAGGTACACGCCGAACGCGCGATGTCGGGCGCCGTCGGCGGCCGAGGCGGGCACCAACCCGTCAGCGGGCGCCGGCTCCCCGAGCGGCAGGGCGGAGCCCATGGTCAGCTCGGGAACGCGGGATGCAGCGCGCGCAGCTCGCGCGTGGTGAGCTCCCGGCGCTTGCGGCGCTGCCGCGGAGTCGTCAGGCGGTGGAGGCCGCCGCGGGCTCGGAGGAGCGACCGGATGGTGAGCCACACCGTGTCGTCGTCGCGGTGCTCGAGGATGAACGACTCCTCGCCGCTCTCGGGTCCGTCTGAGGTCGTGCCGTAGGCGAATCCGACCCGACCGGGCTCATCGATCACGTACACGACGAGGACATGGGTGTCAGCGCTGCGGAGGCGCCCGCGACGGCGCAGCGTCGCCGCGACGCCGGCCGTGATGTACGGCGTGCCGTCGGAACTGAAACGCTGCACGGCATGGGGCTCGGGCTGCTGGGCGAGCGGCGCTCCGTCGGCGTCGTAGACGATGCCCGGGTACTGCGCGCCGGTGCCCGCCGATACGTCGACGACCTCGAATCCGGCGCCCTGCTGGATGCCCCAGGTCATGAGCGACTCGGCGGCGCGCTCGAATCGCTCGGCGCCCGAACCGAGGCGCACCGAGTCTTCGGCGGGCCGGTACCCGTCGGGCGGGTAGCGCAGGAGATCAGGCGCGAGGGTCGCGCCGATCGCGCCATAGGTGACCGACTGGTCGGTGAATGTGCTTCGGCGGGTCATCCGTCGATTCTACGTAAATCGACGGGTTCCTCCGCTGTAGCCCGTTCACTCAGTGTCGGCCCGCAGCGCCGCGTAGTTCGGAGTCAGCGCCGAGAACGCACAACGCCAGCCGTCGGTTCGGCGAACGAAGATTTCGGTGACCCACTCATCGGCCGTGAATGGCGCGCCTTGCCAGCTGCCCGCGTTGGTGCCATGGGCCAGTACGACCGCGACATCGCCGTAGACCCTGGCCTCGAGCACCTCGAAGGCCATCTGGGAATGCGTGAGGTCTCCGGACTCGATGACGGCGAGGAACGGCTCCAACTCTCCCGGTCCGCCCTCGGGGCCGACGATCACCCAGTCCGGTTCGGCGAACGACCCGATACGCGGGGCGTCGTTGGCCACGATCGCTTCGGCCCACTGGTCGAGCAGAGTCTGGAAGCTCGCGAGATCGTCGGTCTCCATACCGCCAGTGTGGGCACACGCTGGAAGCGTGTCAACGCACGTGTCGCGTCCGTCGGGCGGCGCAGCATTCGCCGAGGTGCTCCATTCTCCGGAAGTCGCGAGCTGCGGATGCCGCGGGCGGCGGGTGTTGCTTGGGTGGCGACTCGTCCTCCACAGGCGGTTGGTTCGGCGAGTTCTCCACCGGACATTTCCCTGATCGAGGATAGAATCCGTCCAGATTCGAATGTCGGTGGGTGGGTGCAGAATCGAAGCATGGAACCCCCGCCGCACCCGCTCGCCGTGCTCGGGCGCGACCTCGACGCGCTGCGCGCGGCGTGGGCCGGCAGCCAGCCCGCGTTGGGCGGCACTGTCGGAGGGGT
>NZ_JAJQPD010000014.1 GCF_021228295.1 Agromyces humatus | reverse complement strand
CCCGAGTGCCCGAGTGCCCGAGTGCCCGAGTGCCCGAGTGCCCGAGTGCCCGAGTGCCCGAGTGCCCGAGTGCCCGAGTGCCCGAGTGCCCGAGTGCCCAAGCGGGAGGACGAGGGGCCGAAGTGCCGAAGTGCCGAAAAGCCGGCTTCAACCAATCGACGAGCTCGGCCGGGCGGGAACGATCTCGGCGAGACCGTCGAGAATCCGATCGCAGCCTCGACATACTGATGGGAGCGCGGTTCCGCCTCCCAGATCGAAGGAGCGATTGCGATGAAGTACCTGATCCAGATCTACAGCAACCCCGCCTCTCGTGCGATGTGGGAGAGCTTCAGCGCCGAGCAGCAGGCCGAGGGCTACGCCTACTACCAGGGCATCAGCGACGAGCTCCGCTCGACCGGTGAGCTGCTCGCCGACGAGGCGCTCGCCGACATCTCGCTCGCCAAGCGCGTGACCGTGAGCGAAGACGCCGGCACGGTCGCGAGCGACGGCCCGTTCGCCGAGACGAAGGAGTTGCTCGCCGGCTTCTACCTCGTCGACTGCGAGACCGAGGCACGTGCCATCGAGATCGCCGGCCGATTCCCCGAGGCCGAGTTCGGACTCATCGAGGTGCGTCCCGTGCTCGAGATGACCTCGGGCGCCGACGTCTGACGATGCCCGGCCCGCCTGGCCTGCCCGGCCCGCCCGGCCCGCCCGGCACCCCCGCCACCGCCGTTCGGGCACTGCGTGACGCCGCGTCGTCGGCGCTCGCGGTGCTCGTTCGGCGCTATGGCGACTTCGAGGCGTGCGAGGACGCCATGCAGGAGGCGCTCATCGCCGCCGCGGCGCAGTGGCCGCACGAGGGCGTGCCCGACAGTCCGCGTGCCTGGCTCGTGCGGGTGGCGTCGCGCCGCTACATCGATGCGGTGCGAGCGGATGTCGCACGGCGGCGCCGCGAAGCGCACGCCGTCGACCTCGAGCCCCCGCCCGCGCCGGTGCCGGCGGTCGATGACACGCTCACGCTGTTCCTGCTCTGCTGTCACCCGGCGCTGGGCCGCCCGGCACAGGTGGCACTGACCCTGCGTGCCGTCGGAGGCCTCACGACCGCCGAGATCGGTCGCGCGCTGCTGCTTCCCGAGACCACGATCGCGCAGCGCATCTCGCGGGCGAAGGCGCGCATCAGGACGAGCGGCGAGCAGTTCCGGATGCCCCGGCCCGGCGAACTCGACGAGCGCCTCGCGGCGCTCCGCCAGGTGCTCTACCTGATCTTCACTGAAGGACACACCGCCAGCTCGGGCGATGCGCTCGCGCGCGTCGACCTCTCTGCGGAGGCCATTCGCCTCACCCGGCAGCTGCACGACGCCGCGAACGATGCGTCGGGAGAGACATCCGGCCTGCTCGCCCTCATGCTGCTCACCGAGGCCCGACGCGCCGCCCGCACCGATGACGCGGGCGCGCTCGTGCCGCTCGATGAGCAGGATCGCGGCAGGTGGGACGGTGCCATGATCGCCGAGGGCGTCGCGATCGTCACCGAGACGCTCGACCGTGCCCCGATCGGCCCGTACCAGCTGCAGGCGGCGATCGCCGCCGTCCACGACGAGGCCGCCTCGACCGCTGCGACCGACTGGGTCGAGATCCTCGGCCTCTACGACCTGCTCGAGCGTCTCGCGCCCGGGCCCATGGTGACGCTCGGTCGGGTCGTCGCACTCGCCATGGTCGAGGGGCCGGCGGCCGGACTCGCAGCGCTCGAACGCGCCGAATCGGCCGACGAGGGCACGCGCGGCACGTCGCTCGCCGAGCACCACCGCACGTGGGCGGTGCGCGCCCACCTGCTCGAGCGCAGCGGGGCGACGGATGCCGCATCGCTCGCCTTCAGCGAGGCGGCCAGGCGCACCCTCAACGGGCCTGAGCAGCGCTACCTCGCCGCCAAGGCCGAGACGCTCCGCGCTCCTGCTCGCTGAACCGCTGCGGGTTGAGGAGGCGCGCAGCGCCTTCCACCTGCGGGTTGAGGAGGCGCGCAGCGCCGTCCACCTGCGGGTTGAGGAGGCGCGCAGCGCCGTCTCGAAACCTATCGCGCAAGCGCACCGACGATGCCCGAGACGCCGACGATGCCCGAGATGAGCCCCGACAGGAGTCCGAGTGCGACGACGCCGCCGGTCACGATCCAGGCGATGCGCGAGTGCTCGGCGTAGCCCTCGAGCGCGCGTCCCTGCGCGTCGCGCTGTGCACCGGTGAGCACGAGCAGCAGGTCGACGAGCACCCACACGCCGAGCCCGCCGAGGGTGATGAGCTTCAGGACCCCGGTGCCGATCTTGCCGAGGTAGAACCGGTCGACGCCCCAGTATCCGAGCAGCAGCGCGAACAGCCAGGTCGCGAGGAACGTGCGCCCCGCATTGCCGTACGTGTCGTACGTGAACTGCGGCGCGGATGTCGCGGGCCCGCCGCTCTCGGGAGGCAGCGGCACCGTGGTGTGCTCGTTGAGGTCGCCTGCCGAGGTCGTGTGCGGCGTGCGTACCGATGTCAGCTCGTCGATCGAATCGTCGACGGGAGGCGACGCAACCGGAGCGGGTGCGACGGCAGGCACGGCCGGCGTCGGCGCGGCCACCGTGAGTGCGGCCGCCGCAGGCGCCGGTGACTGCGAGCTGCTCGGGGCCGCGGCATCCGTCGACTTCGGAGCCGTGTGGGGAGTCCAGGAGCTGCCGTCCCAGTACCGGATGGCGTCGGCGTCGGCCTCGTCGTCGTACCAGCCGGCGGGGTGTGAGTCAGCGGCCACGCTCGTTCCTCTCTCTTCGTTGCGCGCGGATGGCGCGCACCGCCAGTTGCACCGTGGCGATCACGATGAGCGCCGAGAACAGCCACGTCGACCACTCGGGCGAGAGCACGTGCGCGATCGCCACCCCGCCGAAGGAGGCGACCGCCGCCGCCGCGCCGGTGATGATGCCGGCGCGCAGGTCGACGACGCCGCCGCGTGCGTTGGTGACCGTGCCGCTGATCGCAGTGGGGATCATCACCGCGAGCGACGTGCCTTTCGCGACGAGGTCGCTCATGCCGAGCAGGATGATGAAGGCCGGCACCATGATGATGCCGCCGCCGATGCCGAAAAGGCCCGCGGCGACGCCGATCACGATGCCGAGCACGACCATGGCCACGATCGTGAGCGCGTCGAGTTCGACGAGGTCCGCGCCGCGCTCGGGCACGAAGAACAGCATGCGCGCCGCCACGATGACGAGCAGGGCGATGAACATCCACCGCAACCACGTGAGCGGGATGCGCTTGAGGAGCCTCGCCCCGAGCCATCCGCCGACGATGCCGCCCGCGGCCACGAACACGGCCGCGATCACGTCGACCTCGCCGTTCACGAAGAAGGTGATCGCGCCGACGACCGCGGTGGGCACGATCGCCGCGAGCGATGTCGTGGAGGCGCGGCGCTGGTCCATGTGGGCGAACGTGATGAGCAGGGGCACCATGAGGATGCCGCCGCCGACGCCGAACGCTCCCGAGAGCAGCCCGCCCACAGCGCCGATGAGGGCGAGCCGAACCCACGATGCCCGCGAGGGTGCTGGGGCGAGTGGGGCGGGCGAAGTCACCCGACTTACTGTACTGGCGGCCGGCTACGCGGCGCGATCGGCAGCGCTGCCGGTGCCTGAGCGCCCTCCCGCGCCGGCGCCGATGAGTTCGCGCGGATGGACGGGCTCGATGCTCGCCGAGTCGGCGAGCGACTCACCGGGCACCCGAATCTCGGATGCCGCGACCGCGCCCGCACGGTGAACCATGCGTGCGACGAGCACGAGGAACACGCCGACGACCGAGCCGGCGGTGTTCATGACGAGGTCGCGCGGGTCGGAGACGCGGTCGGGAGCGAGCAGCTGCGAGAGCTCGATGATCGTCGTGAAGGCGAGACCGGCGAGCAGCGCGAGCGGCCAACGGCGACGGCGGATGAGCAGCGCCGCGAGCACGCCGACCGGCACGAAGATGGCGATGTTGAACACCATCTCGGAGAGGTACCCGGTGGTCCACGTGATGGGCGAGGTCCACGCGCCGGGGTTCAGGATGCCGGCCTCGATCTGGTGGGTGGCGGTGCGCCATGGCGCCGGACCGACGGTGACCCACAGCACGACGGCCGCGTATGCGGCAGCGACGAGACCGAGGGGGCGGCGATCCATCCCCCCATTGTGCCCCCACGACACTATGAAACAGCTGTTATCCACAGGCGGTCCGTATCCCGGGAGCAACGTCACTCCGACGCGACGAGCGCGGCAGAATGTCACAATCGGGTCGCAGCCGGTGTGAACCTGAGCGTAACCCGATAGGGTACTATCACTGATTCCTCCATCAAGCGGGCACTTGCCCGGCCTCCATCTGATTGCCCGGAGGCGGACCGATCCGCGTGGCATGACCCGATACGAGTAAGGCGGATGCCTGAGCGCAACCCCGCCCCTCGCCCCCGCTTCGACGACACAGTGTCGCCGGGGCAGCGATCGACCGTCGGTCGCATCGGGTCCGCATCAGCGGCCCATCTGAATAAGAAGGACAGCAGTATGGCAACTGGAACCGTCAAGTGGTTCAACGCCGAAAAGGGCTTCGGCTTCATCGCTCCCGACGACGGCAGCGCCGACGTCTTCGCGCACTTCAGCGCCATCACGGGCAACGGCTACCGTTCGCTCGAAGAGGGCCAGAAGGTCGAGTTCGAGGTCGCACAGGGCCCGAAGGGTCTGCAGGCCGAGAACATCCGCGGGCTCTGAGCCGGCACAGGCACCACGCGAACGCCCCCGCAGCGCAAGCTGCGGGGGCGTTCGTCGTAACCCGGGTGATCTCGGGCTCGGTCTACGGCTTCCAGACCTGCACGACCGACGGGCGAGGGCCGCCCCAGTTGCCGTCGGCGACGGCGCCGGGCGTCACGTAGTCGGGGAAGAACGACCGCTGCGCCGCCCACGAGCCGTCCTCACCCGGGTGCTGCACCGCGACGAAGACCGACCCGTCCTGGTCGTGGATGAGGGGACCGCAGGTCTCGCCGTCGCGCGGCACCGACAGGAACTGCTGCACGCGTCCGCGCTCGGCGCCTTCGAGCGGCACCTTGAAGAGCCCGTCGCACAGACCGATCGTGCCCGGCTGGCCGTCGGTCGAGATCCAGAGGTTGCCCTTGGAGTCGAACGCCACGTTGTCGGGGCACGAGATCGGCGAGACCTTGTCGGCCGGGTACCCGGCGAAGTAGGTCGACGGGTTGGTGGCGGGGTCGCCGGCCAGGATGAGGATGCTCCAGCCGAACGTCGTCGCGGCCGCGTCGTTGCCGTTCTCGGTGAGCTCGATGATGTGGCCGTCGCGGTTGCGGTTGCGCGGGTTGACCTCGGTCGCGCCCTCCTTGCGACCCGGAACGCCGCGGTCGGTGTTGTTGGTGCATGCGACGTAGACGCGCCCGGTGCGGGGGTTCGGCTCGACGTCTTCGGGGCGGTCGAGCTTGGTCGCACCGACGGCGTCCGCCGCCAGGCGAGTGTTGACGAGCACCTCGGCGGCCGAGAACCCGGGCACCTGGCTCACGCCGTCGATGACGAGCGGCACCCACCGACCGGTGCCGTCGAACTGGCCGTCCGACGGCACGGTTCCCGTTCCGTCGATCTCGCCGGCGGGGGAGTCGCCCGAGAACTGCGCGACGTAGAGGGTGCCCGCGGTGAGCAGCGTCTTGTTGTGGGCTCGTGCCGCGGGGCTGTTCGAGCCGTCGAAGCGGTCCTTCGAGACGAACTTGTAGAGGTAGTCGAAGCGCTCGTCGTCGCCCTGATAGGCGACCGCGTGCCCGCTCGTCGAGATGCTGATGTTCGCGCCCTCGTGCTTGAAGCGGCCGAGCGCCGTGTGCTTGACGGGCGTCGAGGTCGGGTCCTCGGGGTCGATCTCGACGATCCAGCCGAACCGGTTCGGCTCGTTGAGGTACCCGGGGTTGGCGACGCCGTCGAAGCGGGGGTCGACGCCCCGCCAGCCGCGTCCGTCGCCGTTGGCGTTCAGTCCGTAGCGCTGCTCGGCCGGGGTCTGGCCGGGGTTGCGGAAGTACCCGTTGAAGTTCTCCTCGCCCGAGAGGATCGTGCCCCACGGCGTCGTGCCGCCGGCGCAGTTGTTGAGCGTGCCGCGAACCGTGGTCCCCGTCGAGTCCTCGACGGTCTTCAGCAGGTCGGAGCCGGCGGCGGGGCCCGTGAAGGTGAACGGGGTGTCGAGGGTGATGCGCCGGTTGCGCGGCGCGCCGACGACATAGCTCCAGGGCTGCCCCTTCTTCGAGCGCGTCACCTCGACGACGCCGAAGCCGTGCGCCGCCATGGCGATGCGGCTGCGCTCGGCCGGGTCGAAGTCGGGCGGGAACATGATCGACTCGTTGGTGTACTCGAAGTTCGCGACGAGCACTCCGCGCTTGCCGTTCGGCTCGGCGATGATGTCGAGGTAGTCGTTGTTGTACCCGAACTGGCGGGCCTGCTTCTCGGCGGTCTGGTGCAGCGGGTCGAACGCGTCGTCCTCCGAGAAGATCGGGTCGCCCCACCGGATGATGGGCCGCCACTGGTAGCCGGCGGGCACGACGACGTCGTCGACGCTCGCGGGAACCGGCGCGATCGGGTCGAAGGCGAGCTTGCCGCCGTTGCCACCCGGGATCGCGGCGGCGGGTGCGGCGTCACCGGCAACGGCGCCGCCGATGACGATCGCGGCCGCCGCGGCACTCGCGCCGGCGAGCACCGTGCGCCGCGACATGCTCGCGCTCACGATGTCGCGGAAGTACCCGTTGTCGGAGGTGTTCGGCACCGGATGGAAGCACGCGTCGGCGCACTTGAGGTGGCAGGTCACGGCGCTGCGCTTGCCGGAGGTGTGCCCCTGCATGGGCAGCAACGGCAGCAGGGTGCGGCGTGCGACGGGGCGCGCCGACGAGGTCGTCTCGTCGCTGCGCGCCGGTTCGTGGGTCATGGTCATCAGGGGCTCCCATCACGTTCAGTGCGCCGCGTCCGGACGCACACGGTCAGATTGCCGGGGCCGGGAACGTGGTGAGCGGATGCCGCGTGGCCGAAGGGTGAACCTCGGGTGAACGGTGTCGACGGGTGGAACCGGAATGACCCACGCCGAGATTTCCCAGCACGTTCCCATGCCGACCGGGTAGTGTCGAGACATCTGCAGCGGGTGGTTACCCGCGTGACACGGCTGGGAAGTCGATTACCAGCTGGGACGCAAACATCTCTCACACCGAATCCCTCGGTGCGATTCGGGCTACGAAGCCCCGCACCGGCTCTCCCGACATCACGCGCAGTTACACCGCTCTCTCACGGGTCGTCCGCGAGTCGGGCCTGCTCGCCCGCACGCGCTGGTTCTACCTGATGCTCATCGGCATCCTCCTGGTCGCGCTCGGCGGAGCCATCGCGGGGTTCATCCTGCTCGGTGACTCCTGGTTCCAGCTCCTCATCGCGGGCGCACTGGGGCTGATCTTCACCCAGTTCGCATTCCTGGCGCATGAGGCCTCGCACCGGCAGGTGCTCGAGTCGGGCCCCGCCAACGACCGCATGGGCCGCGCGATCGCCGCAGGCGTCGTGGGCATCAGCTACTCGTGGTGGATGACGAAGCACACGCGTCACCACGCGAACCCGAACAAGGTCGGCAAGGACCCCGACATCGACTTCGACACGATCTCGTTCGTCGAGGCCGATGCCGCGAAGCAGCGCGGAATCATGGCGCTGATCACGCGCAAGCAGGGCTACCTGTTCTTCCCGCTGCTCACGCTCGAGGGCCTGAACCTGCACTACCGGTCGATGGGCACGCTCTTCGCCCGCGGTCCCGTCAAGGGTCGCTGGATCGAGCTCGGCCTCATCGCCGCGCGATTCGCCGTCTACTTCGGCGCGATCTTCTGGATGCTGCCGCTCGGCATGGCGTTCGCGTTCATCGGCGTGCAGCTCGCCGTGTTCGGCGTCTACATGGGCGCCTCGTTCGCGCCGAACCACAAGGGCATGCCGATCATCCCGGCCGATGCGAAGCTCGACTTCTTCTCGAAGCAGGTGCTCACCTCGCGCAACGTCTCGGGCGGCATGTGGGCGAGCGCGCTCTTCGGCGGCCTCAACTACCAGGTCGAGCACCACCTCTTCCCGAACATGCCGCGCCCGCACCTCGCGAAGGCGCGCGAGATCGTGCGCGAGTACGCCCGCACGCTCGACGTGCCCTACACCGAGACGACGATCATGCAGTCGTACGGCATCGTCATCCGCTACCTCAACCGCGTCGGCCTCGCCGCACGCGACCCATTCGATTGCCCGATGGTGAACCAGTTCCGTCGGGTCTGATCCCACATACTTCCGCAGGCGGACGTCGCCCGCGGAACCCCGCACGACCTCAGGTCGTGCACGTCGCAGCCGTTTCGGCGGCTCGGCTTTACAGAAGGAAAAGAATATGGCTACCGGAACCGTCAAGTGGTTCAACGCCGACAAGGGCTTCGGCTTCATCGCCCCCGACGACGGCAGCGCCGATGTCTTCGCGCACTTCAGCGCGATCGCATCGGGCGGCTACCGCTCGCTCGAAGAGAACCAGAAGGTCGAATTCGAGACCGCCAAGGGCCCCAAGGGCCTGCAGGCCGAGAACATCACCGTCATCGGCTAGTTCTCGCACCACCTGATCGGCGGCGAAGCCGCCGGTCGACGAGCGGATGTCACGGCCACCGCCTCTTCGTGAGGCGCGTGCCGGGGCATCCGCTCGCTCTCGTTCGTCGGTCGAGCGTCGCATCGAGCGGGCGCGCCAGCGCCCTATCGAGATCTCGAGGCGCCGAAGTGCCGCCTATCGGGATCCGCCGCGCACCCGAGCAACTGCACAGCTTCGCTCCGTAGGCTCGACGGACGTGCCGATCGACCCTGTCGGCCCCGAAGGAGGAGCCCCGAATGCAGTGCCCCACTGATGGAACCGTGCTCGTGATGAGCGAGCGCAGCGGAATCGAGATCGACTACTGCCCCACGTGCCGCGGCGTGTGGCTCGACCGGGGCGAGCTCGACAAGATCGTCGAGCGTGCGGGCCGTGAGCTCGGTGGCGCCCAGCAGTCCGCGCCGGCCGCGCCGACCCCGCCGCCCGCTCAGCCGCAGCAGCCCCAGTACGGGCAGCCGGCATACGGTCAGCAGCCCTACGACAGCGGGTACAACCGCGGCTACGGCGACCAGGGCCAGTACCGCAAGAAGAAGAAGGAGAGCTGGCTCTCCGAGCTCTTCGACTGAGTCCCGACTCCCTTCCCCCGCTTCCCCCGCTCCGGGGGTGCTTCTGCGCCAATTTCGAGCAGGAATCCCCGAAATCTGGCGCGAAAGCACCCCCGCAACGTGAGGGGCCGGCGCCGCCACGAGCCAGGTCGTGCCGTCGCGGTCATCGAGCATGCCGAACGTGTCGCCCCAGGGCGTGACCTCGAGCGGCTGCAAGGTCGTGCCGCCGTCGGCGAGCTCGTCCTCGTAGCGGCGCAGCGTGGCATCGTCGTCCGGCACCACCCTGACCGCGAGACCGGATGGCCGCTCGGGCGGCCCGACAGCAACCCCTTTTCGCGGACAGCACACGCTCTTCGAAAGAACCCTTGACAGGGTCATCCATCGCCCGTATCTTGTAATCAATCAAATGGTTGATCAAGTAATACGTTGATCAACGCGAAGTTCGATCGGAGGCGAGTGTGATCGTGGATCCGAGTGCCGACGACCGCCTCGACCGCGCCTTCATGGCGCTGGCCGACCCGGTGCGCCGCCGCATCATCGCCCGCCTGAGTCGCGGGCCGGCCACGGTCAACGAGCTCGCCGAACCGTTCGAGATCACCAAGCAGGCGGTCTCGAAGCACATCCAGGTGCTCGAGCAGGCCGGCCTCGTCACGCGCACCCGCGACGCGCAGCGTCGCCCGGTGCACCTCGACGCCGCCGCACTCGAAGCACTCACCGAGTGGATCGACCGCTACCGGCTGATCCACGAGCAGCAGTTCCGGGCACTCGACGCGCTGCTCGCCACCGAACGAGGCCGCCGCGCCGCACCATCGGCCGGGGGCACCACCCCAGCAGGCACACAGGAAGACGCAGAATCATGACGAACCCCGTCACCATCAACGCCCCCGAGGGGCTCCCCTTCATCGACATCGAGCGCGAGCTCGACGCCCCCGTCGCGGTCGTGTTCAACGCCCACCGCGACCCCGAGCTCATCACGCAGTGGCTCGGGCCCAACGGCTACGAGATGACCGTCGAGCGCTGGGACTTCGTGTCCCAGGGCGGCTACCGCTACGTGCACACGAACCCCGACGGCGAGTCCTTCGCGTTCCGCGGCACGTTCCACACCGTTCGCGAGAACGAGTTCGCCATCCAGACGTTCGAGTTCGAGGGCTACCCCGACGTCGTCGCGATCGAGGCGATGACGTTCGAAGACCTCGGCGACGGTCGCACCCGGCTGCACATCCACTCGGTCTACCCCACGGTCGAGTCGCGCGACGGCATGGTCGCGAGCGGCATGGAGACCGGCATCCGCGAGGGCTACGAACGCCTCGACGCGCTCGTCGCCGCGTGATGCTCGTCACCGACTGATCAGGGGCGAGCGGATGTCGCGACTCGACGCGTGCTCGCGGCATCCGCCCGCGCTTCCTCACTGAACCACCCACCCAGAACGGAGCAGCCCATGGACTGGACCCTTGAAGTCGTCATCGTGCCGGTGAGCGACCTCGACCGATCGATCGCGTTCTATCGTGACCAAGTCGGATTCGACCTCGACCACGACACCCACGCCGGCGAGATGCACTTCGCGCAACTCACCCCGCGCGGCTCTGGGTGCTCGATCGTCATCGGCTCGCTGCCGTCGCAGCAGGAGATGGCGCCAGGGTCGCTGAAAGGCATCCAGCTCGTGGTATCCGATGCGGCGGCCGCGCGCGACGAGCTCACCTCGCGCGGAGTCGAGTGCAGCGAGATCACCGTGTTCGACGAGCGAGACGGCGGCACCTTCTTCGGGTTCGCCGACCCCGACGGCAACTCGTGGGCCGTGCAGCAGATCAAGGCTCGCGGCGACCGCCCGCTCATTCCGGTCGAGGCACGGCAGCGGTTCGGCGCCGAACAGGAGCTCTGACCGCCGCGCGCCGACGGGTCGGGCCGAGCCTCGGCCGGCCCCGGGGGTCGGGCGGTGCCGATATCGTGAACAGCATCATGCAGACGCGCACCCTCGGCCGAACAGGCCGCACCGTATCAGTCATCGGACTCGGCACCTGGCAGCTCGGCGCCGACTGGGGCGAGGTCGATGAGGGCGACGCACTCGCCGTGCTCGACGCCGCATGCGAGGCGGGCGTCACCCTCTTCGACACCGCCGACGTCTACGGCGACGGCCGCAGCGAATCGCTCATCGGTCGCTGGCTTCGCGAACATCCCGATTCGGGTGTCACCGTCGCCACCAAGATGGGTCGGCGCATGCCGCAAGAGCACGCCAACTACTCCCTCGAGCACTTCCGCGCCTGGACCGACCGCTCCCGCGCGAACCTCGGCGTCGACACGCTCGACCTCGTGCAGCTGCATTGCCCGCCGACCTCGGTGTTCGGCGACGACCGGGTGTTCGACGCGCTCGACACCCTCGTCGATGAGGGAGCCATCGCGAACTACGGCGTGAGCGTCGAACAGGTCGACGAGGCGCTCGCGGCCATCGCCCGGCCGAACGTGGCCACGGTGCAGATCATCCTCAACGCCTTCCGGCTGAAGCCGCTCGACGAGGTGCTGCCCGCCGCGCGTGCGGCGGGCGTCGGCATCATCGCGCGGGTACCGCTCGCGAGCGGGCTGCTCTCGGGGCGGTACACGCTCGACACGCAGTTCGCCGAGAACGACCATCGCAGCTTCAACCGGCACGGCGAGTCGTTCGACGTCGGTGAGACCTTCTCGGGGGTCGACTACGCCACCGGCGTGCGGGCGGCGCAGGAGTTCACCGAGCTCGCCCATGAGGCGGCGCCCGAGCGCACGCCCGCGCAGGTCGCGCTCGCGTGGGTCGCCACGCAGTCGGGCGTGAGCACGGTGATCCCGGGCGCGCGCAACCCCGAGCAGGCGCGGGCGAACGCCGCCGCGGGCGCGATCGAACTGCCCGAGGACTTCGACGACGTCGTGCGCGAGCTCTACGACCGCGAGATCCGCACGCAGGTGCACGGCCGCTGGTAGGCCGCGGGTCAGCCCGCGCGGAACCGCCAGCCCGTGATCGACGTCGGGTCGTCGCCGTGCTCGTACGCGTACGCACGCGCCGCCGCGCGGTCGGCGTGCCACTCGTCGGCGATCTCGGCGACGCCCGGCCGCCCGGCGAGCCCGGGCACCCGGCGCAGCACGTCGAGCGCCAGCCGGTACCGGTCGAGGTCGTTCAGGTGCAGCATGTCGAACGGCGTGGTCGTGGTGCCCTTCTCGATGAACCCGCGAACGTGCAGGTTGGCGTGGTTGGTGCGCCGGTAGGCGAGCTGGTGGATCAGCGACGCGTAGCCGTGGAACGCGAAGATCACGGGTGACGACCGGGTGAAGACCGCGTCGAACTCGAGGTCGCGCATGCCGTGCGGATGGTGCGACGGATCCTGGATGCGCATCAGGTCGACCACGTTCACCACCCGCACGCTGAGCTCGGGCAGGCGATCGCGCAGCAGCTGCGCGGCGGCGATCGTCTCCATGGTGGGCACATCGCCGGCGCAGGCGAGCACCACGTCGGGCACGGATGCCCCGGGGTCGTCTCCATCGAATCCGGGCTCGTTGCCCGCCCACGCCCACACGCCGAGCCCGGCCTCGACGTGCGCGTCGGCTTCGTCGGCGCTCAGCCACTGCGGCTGCGGCTGTTTGCCCGCGACCACCACGTTCACCCGGTTCTGGGTGTCGAAGGCGTGCCGCATGACCGCGAGCAGGGTGTTCGCGTCGGGCGGCAGGTACACGCGCACGATCTCGGCCTGCTTGTTGACGACCACGTTGAGGAAACCCGGGTCCTGGTGCGAGAACCCGTTGTGGTCCTGGCGCCACACGTGCGACGAGAGCACGTAGTTGAGCGATGCCACGTCACCGCGCCATGGCACGTCCGACGCCTCCTCGAGCCACTTCGCGTGCTGGTTGAACATCGAGTCGACGATGTGGATGAATGCCTCGTAGCTCGTGATCAGCCCGTGCCGCCCAGTGAGCAGGTAGCCCTCGAGCAGTCCCTGCATGAGGGTCTCGCTGAGCGCCTCGATGACACGGCCCGAGCGGGCGAGGTGCTCGTCGAGCGGATGCAATCGGGCCGCCCACGCCCGGGAGGTCACATCGAACACGGCGCCCAGCCGATTCGAGAGCACCTCGTCGGGGCCGAACAGGCGCACGTCGGGGTTCATGCGCATCAGCTCGGCGAACCAGGTGCCGAACGTCGTCATCGCCAGCCCGGTCGCGCCTCGCTCGTCGGGGTCCACGTCGAGCGCGAACGGCGCGGTGTCGGGCAGCGCGAGCGCCCGAACGATGCCGGCGTTGGCCACCGGCGTCGCGCTCATCCTCAGGTCGCCCGCGGGCCGCAGCGCGTCGAGCGCCGCGACCGGTCGTCCCTCACCGTCGAAGAGCTCGTCGGGTCGATACGACCGCAGCCACTGCTCGAGCATCGCGAGATGCTCGGCGTTCTCGCGCACCTCGGAGAGCGGCACCTGGTGCGAGTGGAAGGTGCCCTCGACCTGCACCCCGTCGACGACGCGCGGGCCGGTCCAGCCCTTGGGCGTGCGCAGCACGATGGCCGGCCAGCGCGGCGCTTCCACGGCGAACGCCCCCGCCGCGGCATCCGCTCGAATGTCGGCGATGCGGTCGTAGGCCACGTCGATCGCGTCGGCCATGCGGGCGTGCACGGCCATGTGGTCTTCGCCGTCGAAGCCGCCGGTGACGAGCAGCGGTTCGTACCCGTTGCCGCGCATGAACTCGACGAGCTCTGATTCGGGGATGCGCGCGAGCAGGGTGGGGTTCGCGATCTTGAACCCGTTCAGGTGCAGGATCGGCAGCACCGCGCCGTCGGTCACGGGGTTCAGGAACGTGTGTGCGCGCCAGCTCGCGGCGAGCGGTCCGGTCTCGGCCTCGCCGTCGCCGATCACGCAGGCGACCACCAGGCCGGGACTGTCGAGTGCCGCCCCGTACGCGTGCATCAGCGAGTAGCCGAGTTCGCCGCCCTCGTTGATCGACCCCGGCGTCTCGGGCGCGGCATGCGAAGGGATGCCGCCGGGGAACGAGAACTGGCGGAACAGTCGCTCCATACCGGCGCGATCGGCGGTGATCGCCGGGAACAGCTCGGAGTAGGTGCCGTCGAGCCAGGTGTTCGCGACCATGGCCGGCCCGCCGTGCCCCGGCCCGCACACGTAGAGCGTCGGCGTACCGCGCTCGACGATCGCGCGATTCAGGTGCGCGTACACGAGGTTCAGGCCGGGCGAGGTGCCCCAGTGGCCGAGCAGGCGAGGCTTGACGTCGTCGGGCTCGAGCGGCGCGTCGAGCAGCGGGTTGCGCATCAGGTAGATCTGGCCGACGCTGAGGTAGTTGGCGGCCCGCCACCACGCGTCGACGATGTCGAGCGGAACGGATGCCCCTCCCGCGCCGTGCTCGAAGCCTTCACCCTGTTCAGCTGCTGCGGTCATCGTCTCCCCGTTCGCTCGGCTCGGGCGTGCCCTTCGAGCGTAGGTCGCGGAGGTGTCGCCCGGGTAGCGTGGTGGCGATGATCCACCCCGAGACGCCGAGCGACGCGCCCGCAACCCGAACGGGTGGCGGGCGCGCATGATCGAGGTCTTCACGGGCTTCGCGGTCATCGCGCTCGCGGTGATCGTCGGGTACGTCGCCGGACGCACCGGCGTGCTCGGTCCCGAGGCGCGACCGGTGCTCGCACGGCTCAACTTCAGCGTGCTGGCGCCGTTCCTGCTCTTCTCGGTGCTCGCCCGGGCCGATGTCGGCACCCTGTTCTCGGTGCTGCTGCCGGTCTCGGCGATCGCGGCGGTTGCCGTGATGCTCGTGTTCGCGCTCGTCTCACTGCTCATCTGGCGACGCGGCATCGCCCGCACCGTCGTCGGCTCGCTCGGCTCGGGATACGTCAACGCCAACAACTTCGGCATCCCGATCGCCGTGTACATGCTCGGCGACGCCGCCTACTCGGCACCGATCGTGCTGCTGCAGCTGCTGCTGTTCGCCCCGATCGCGCTCGCGATCCTCGGCGCGAAGGTCACCGGTGCGACATCCGCGTGGCAGATCGTGCGCTCGACGATCACGAACCCGATCATCGTGGGCTCGCTGCTCGGCGTGCTCGTGGCCGTCACCGGGCTCGAGTTGCCGCCGATCGTGCTCGAGCCGATCAGCCTCATCGGCAGCGCGGCCGTGCCGCTCATGCTCATCGCATACGGGCTGTCGTTGCACGGGCAGCGACTGCTCGAGGCCGGTACCGGGCGCCGCGACGTGCTGCTCGCCTCGGTGCTGAAGCTCGTCGCGATGCCGCTCGCAGCCTGGGCGATCGGGCGCTTCGTGTTCGGCCTCGACGACGTCGCGCTCTACGCCGTCACGGTGCTCGCCGCCCTGCCGACCGCGCAGAACGTGTTCAACTACGCGCAGCGTTACGAGACCGCCGAGATCGTCGCCCGTGACACCGTGTTCATCACGACGATCGGAGCGGTGCCGGTGCTGCTCACCGTCGCATTCCTGCTCGGCTGACAAGGAGACCAGATGCCGTTCCTCACCGACGACGAGCGCCCGCTCGACGAGCTCGCCCTCGCCCAGCGGCCGGCCGACGGGTACCGATTCGAGTTGCGCGAGCCGTTCGTGTACGTCGACCCCGTCTCGAGGCGCCGCTACCCGGTCCCCGAACACGCCGGTCAGCGCGTCGAGACCGATCTCGCCTCCGTGCCGACGCTCGTGTGGGCCTTCATCGCGAGCTACGGCCGCCAGTCGGCACCCGCCGTGATGCACGACGTGTACGCGGCGCCTGCCGACGACCCGACGTCGCCCGACCGCCGTGCCGAGCTCGCACGGCGGCGCGAGGTCGACCGCGTGTTCCGCACCGCACTGCGCGAGCAGGGCGTGCCGCTGCTGCGGTCGTCACTGATGTGGGCGTGGGTGTCGGCCGACCGCGAGCGCGCCCTCGCCGGCGTCGCCGGCGCGGTCTTCTTCGTGCAGGCGATCCTGGGTGCGATCGTCGTCGTCGCGGCATCCGTGCTCGCATTCTGGAACATCGGATGGCTCGTGCTCGCGGTGCTGCCCGCGATCGCGGCCCTGCCGTGGTGGCGCCTCGCGCCGCTCATGCTGCTGCTCAACTACTCGGGCGCGGTGCTGTCGCCGCTCGTCGTGCTGCAGGTGCTCGCCGTCGTTCCGTTCCGGATCATCGAGGCGATCGTCGAGATCGTGACGGGCGGTGACCCGCGGTCTGTGCTGCGGCCGACCGTCCGAGGCGGCTTGCGGCGCGAGCGATAACTCGGATCAGGCCCTGCCGGTCGCCCGGCGACGCTCGTCGCGCTCGGCTCTGTAGTCGGCGCTCTTCATCGCACGACCGAGTCTCATCGCGTCGCGCTTGGTCGGAACATCGACGGCGGCGTTCATCGCGAGGTTCGTACCCACCCCGGTGGATGCAGACGTAGTGGGGGCGACTGGCGCCCTCGGCGGAACACCGGTCGGGAGCAGCTGACTCGCCTTCGACGGTGCCGACTGCTGCGGCGCTGCCGCGACGCCCTCGTCCTCGGCGGCGGGCTCAGTACTCGTGCCTTCGGGGGGCGCGGGCGGCATCGTGCCGGGCACGACGACCGGCGCCGGCGCGAACCGCGGCTGGAACACGGCGATGGCGGTGAGGAGCAGCAGCACCAGACCCGTCAGCCAGAGGAACCCCGCCCGCTGTTCGTCCGTACAACCCGTCCAATCAGGCCACAGCGCGATGCCGAAGAACACCGCGGCGGCAGCGGCGAGCGCGTAGAGCGAGCGCGGAATCATCGTCCAGGCGAGCCACCTCGGTGCGTCGGCCGGGCAACGCTCCCACACGCGCGAACGCAGGATCACCCGGTGCAGCACCTGATTCAGCCACACCAGCACGGCCAGAATCAGTCCGGCGGCGACGATCCAGCCCAGGGTCGAGAGCGACTCCACGCCGGTGTCGGGATCGATGCGACGCAACCACCCGACGTTCTGCTCGAAATCCGGTGCGGGGGCATCACCGTTGAACCGGTCGACCACCCAGCCGACCGCGACCGAGATCGTGCGGAGCACCCAGGCGAACGCCTCCGAGACGGGCGGCAACCCCGGCACGATCGCGGCGATCACGACGGCCGCGAGGAAGTTCGCGGCCAGCGACTTCTTCGCGATCACCGAGAGACGTGTCTCGACGTATTCCACCGCTTCGGGCTGGCGCGGGTAGTCGTCGCCGAGCAGGTTCAGCGCCGTCGGCTCGATCACCTCGGTGACGTTGTCGTAGTACAACGAGTGGTCGAGGAAGGGTTGGTTCGTGTTGTGCACGGCATGCTCTTCGGGGCCGTCGGGAATCGTGGCGAGCTCGGGGAAGTACGACGCCCGCCAACGCCGCTGCAGTTCCTCGGGCCTGTCGGCGATCGGGCCGGCCGAGAAGGGATCCCAGGTGGCCCAGTAGTTCTGCCAGACGAGACGCTTCTTGGGGGGAAGCTTCGCGTTCAGGGCCACCCACTTCTCGATCGGGCGGTACGGGGTGTTGCGCCCGGGCCACTTCTCTTGGCCGAGCAGCACGACCGCGGCTCCGACGGTGGTCAGTCGCCGCACCTTGAGCGCGTCGGGCACCAGTTCCTCGAGCAGTGTGTACGTCGCGACCGCGGCACCCTGCGAATGGGCGAGCACGTGCACCTCGCCGACGTCGTCCTTGACGAGCCGGCTCGCGTGCGTCAGCGCATTGCGCACGACCATGCGCATGGCACTCGCCCGCACGGGCCTCTCGCGCCAGGCGGTCACATCGCCGATCGACTCGACGATCGTATCGAGGCTGCCTCTCGCAAGCCTGTCGAAGGCGGGGATGAGGAGCAGGGGACTGAGCAGGGGCAGGATGGGCGTGAGCACGAGGCCGAGTGCCACGATGAACACCCAGATCACGGCGAACATCAGCGTCGACGCGACCAGCCGGATTCCGTCGACGATCAGGTCGAGCGGGAAGCGCAGCAGCGACGTCGTCGGCGACTTCCGATGGCGCAGCAGCACGTACCACGGGAGGAACACGAGCGTGTACGCGAACAGCCGCAGCATACGCCGGAACGCGCGCCACAGGAACCGCACCGCCCACTTGAACACGGCTCGTCGATCGAGCGGGACGAACGCGTCCTCCCATCGGGCTTCGAGGATCGCGATCCGCCGTGTCGCCTTCTCGGGCTCGCCCGCGGGCTGCGTGCGCTTGGCACCCTGCTCACCGGTGCGCTTCGGGAAGGTCACCGTCGCAGTGACGACGGGCGTCGCGCCGGCGAGCGTGGACTCGTTGATCACGACGCCGAATCCCTCGCGATCGCCGCCGATCAGGGGATCGCGTGCGAGCCACTCGAGCCGCCCGAGCAGGGGCTCCGCCCATTCGAGCAGGATCTGGCTCGTGTAGGCATCGCCCATGCCGTGCACGACGACCAGTGCGACATCGAACGGCCGGACGGGCCGCCCGGTTGCCGCGTCGACCTCGATGGCTTCGGGCGTGGCCTTCTTGGAGATCTGCATCGCGGGGGCCTTCCTCGAGGTGACATCTGAGCGAACGTTAGCGCTCGCAGCCTCCGAGCGGAACAGTGCCCGGCCGCATCAGATGTCAGTGCTGCCCCTGATCACAGGGGCGGCCTCCGAAACCTACGGTTGATCACGATCGCCGCTCCCGGACTGCAGGGGGAACTGTCACCGGGATCGCGGCGGTCGCGAAGCCGGCCGGCGCCACGCACCCGAAATCGCGTTGCCGGCCGGCTTCCCCCTTCGAATGCGAGCGGGCGAATGCGAACGACCGCGTCGCAGTGCGGCAGACTCGACGGATGACCCTGCCCCTGCTCGATCGCGTTCCACGCCCGTTCGACGCCGACGCGACGTACGACGCCTTCGTCGAGTGGTCGGGTGATCGCGGGCTCACGCTCTACCCCGCGCAGGATGAGGCCGTCATCGAGATCGTCTCGGGCGCCAACGTGATCCTCTCGACGCCCACGGGCACCGGCAAGTCCCTCGTGGCAGTGGCCGCGCACGCGGCATCCGTCGCCCAAGGGGGCCGCTCGTTCTACACGGCGCCCATCAAGGCGCTCGTGAGCGAGAAGTTCTTCCAGCTCGTCGAGATCTTCGGCGCGCAGAACGTGGGGATGGTCACGGGCGACAGCTCGGTGAACGCCGACGCCCCGATCATCTGCTGCACCGCCGAGATCCTCGCGAACCTCGCGCTGCGCCAGGGCGCCGACGCCGATGTCGACCAGGTCGTCATGGACGAGTTCCACTTCTACGGCGACTCCGACCGCGGCTGGGCGTGGCAGGTGCCGCTCATCACCCTGTCGCGTGCCCAGTTCATCCTCATGTCGGCCACGCTCGGCGACGTCACGGACATCGCCGCCGACCTCACGCGGCGCACGGGTCGCGTCACCGCGCAGGTGACGGGGGTCGAGCGGCCGGTGCCGCTGCACTTCTCGTATGCGAAGACCCCGGTGCAGGAGACCGTCGAAGAGCTGCTCGAGACGAGACAGGCGCCCGTGTACATCGTGCACTTCTCGCAGGCGGCCGCGATGGAGCGCGCGCAGGCGCTGTCGTCGATCCGGGTCGTGACCCGCGATCAGCGTGATGAGATCGCCGAGGCGATCGGCGGGTTCCGGTTCAACACGGCGTTCGGCAAGACGCTCTCGCGCCTCGTGCGCGCGGGCATCGGCGTGCATCACGCCGGTATGCTGCCGCGATACCGGCGGCTCGTCGAGACGCTCGCGCAGCGCGGCCTGCTGCGCGTGATCTGCGGCACCGACACACTCGGGGTCGGCATCAACGTCCCGATCCGCACGGTGCTCATCACGGCGTTGTCGAAATACGACGGGCAGCGGATGCGCCAGCTCAGCGCCCGCGAGTTCCACCAGATCGCGGGGCGGGCCGGACGAGCCGGTTACGACACGGCCGGCACCGTCGTGGTGCTCGCGCCAGACCACGAGATCGAGAACGAGGTCGCCGTGCGCAAGGCCGGCGACGACCCGAAGAAGCTCAAGAAGGTCGTGCGCAAGAAGGCTCCGGCGGGGTTCGTGAACTGGAGTGCGGCGTCGTTCGAGCGGCTCGTCGAGGCTCAGCCCGAACCGCTCGCGCCGCACCTGCAGCTCACCGCGGCGATGCTCATCAACGTGATCGCGCGCGGGGGAGACGTCGTCGGCGACATCCGTTCGCTCGTCTTCGACAACCACGAGCCGCGCGCCCGGCAGTTCGAGCTCGCCCGGCGCGCCCTCGACATCTTCCGCACGCTGCGTGACGCGGGCGTCGTCGAAGTGCGCCCGCCCGCGGCATCCCTTCATTCGCTCGCCGAGATCAGGCTGACCGTCGACCTGCAGCCGAACTTCGCCCTCAACCAGCCGTTGTCGCCGTTCGCGCTCGCCGCGATCGAACTGCTCGACCCTCACGAGGCGCCGGGCACGCCCGGCGTCGGCACGGGGCACTACTCACTCGACGTCGTGTCGATCATCGAGTCGACGCTCGACGACCCCCGGCCGATCCTCTCGCAGCAGCAGTACAAGGCCCGCGGCGAGGCGGTCGGCGCGATGAAGCAGGAGGGCATCGAGTACGACCAGCGCATGGAGCTGCTCGAAGAAGTCACGTGGCCGAAGCTCCTCGACGAGCTGCTCGCGCAATCGTTCGAGACGTTCGCGTCGAGCCAGCCGTGGGTGCGCGACTTCGAGCTCAGCCCCAAGTCGGTCGTGCGCGACATGTTCGAGCGCAGCATGTCATTCGGGGAATACGTCTCGTTCTATCAACTCGCGCGCAGCGAGGGGCTCGTGCTGCGGTACCTGTCGGACGCGTTCCGCGCGGTGCGGCAGACCGTGCCCGAGGAGGCGAAGAACGAGGAGCTGCTCGACCTGATCGAGTGGCTCGGCGAACTCGTGCGCCAGGTCGACTCGAGCCTCGTCGACGAGTGGGCCGAACTCATCGACCCGGCGTCGCACCTGCCCGAGGATGAGGCCGCCGTCGTGCCGCCGGCCCCGCCGAGCGTCGTCACCAATCGCCGCGCGTTCACGGTGCTGGTGCGCAACGAGCTCTTCCGGCGGGTGCAGCTCGCCGCGCTCCAGCGCGACGACGAGCTCGCCGACCTCGACCCCGATGTCGACTGGCCCGACGCGCTCGACCGCTACTATGACGAGCACGACGAGATCGGCGTCGGGCCGGCGGCCCGGTCGCCGCAGCTCGTCGCGATCGACGAGACGGATGCCCCGAACGGAGTCTGGCGCGTCGAGCAGACGATCGACGACCCGGCGGGCGATCGCGACTGGCGCATCCGCGCCGAGGTCGACCTCGATGCCTCGGCCGACGAGGGCGCTGCCGTCGTGCGGGTCACCGAGGTCGTCCGGCTCTGACCCGTGGCCAGGGTGCGCGGGTGCGCATTCGCGCGGACTGATCGGGCATTCGTGCTCATGTGAGCAGCTCCGATGAATCCCGGGTAACGACCGGGCGAGCAATGCGCGTGAACCCCTTGGCAGGGCCGGAACGCGACCGTAGGCTGCGAGAGTCCCCTGCACGGCGTGTCGGGGGGCGCATTGCCGGGGAATGCGAATCCGACGCTCCTCGGGCGACTCGCAGAGGAGACAACGGGATGCAGTCACATTCCAACGGTGCGGACCTCCGCGCCAAGGGGACCACACGTACACGCAGGCGGATCGTCGCCGGGGCAGCGCTCGCCACGGCCGCGGCCGTCGGGCTCACGCTCGGCGCGTTCGCACCGGCGCAGGCTGCGCCGTCGCCGAGGGGCGAAGAGGCCCGGAACGTCGACATCAACCTCTTCACCGTCAACGACTTCCACGGCCGCATCGAGCAGGAAGGCAGTGCCGGCGGTATCGCCGCGCTCGCCACCGCGGTGAACTCCTTCCGCGCCGAGAACTCGAACACGGTCTTCGCTGCAGCCGGCGACATGATCGGCGCGTCGACGTTCACGTCGTTCATCCAGCAGGACGTGCCCACGATCGAGACCCTCAACGCCGCGGGTCTCGACGTGAGCGCCGTCGGCAACCACGAGTTCGACAAGGGCTTCGCCGACCTCACCGACCGGGTCATACCGTTGGCCGACTGGGCGTACCTCGGTGCGAACATCTACGACAAGGCGACCGGTGACCCTGCGCTCGAGGAGTATTGGCTGCAGAAGTTCCAGGGCGTGACGATCGGCTTCGTCGGCGCGGTGACCGACGAGCTCCCGTCGCTCGTGAGCCCCTCGGGCATCGCCGACATCACTGTCGGCAGCCCCGTCGAGGCGGCGAACCGTGTCGCCGACCAGCTGAGCGACGGCAAGAAGAACAACGGCGAGGCCGACATCGTCATCATGCTCGTACATGAGGGTGCCGCCACCACCGACGTCGCTTCGGCGATCGACCCGAACACACGGTTCGGCGACATCGTCCTCAACGCGAACGACAACATCGACGCGATCGTCTCGGGCCACACGCACCTGCCGTACAACCACGTGATCGACGGCCGGCCCGTCATCTCGAGCGGCCAGTACGGCGAGCGCTTCAGCAACATGGAGATCTCGTACGATCGCGCGACCAAGTCAGTCACGAAGATGGAGAACACCATCTACACGATGGCGAAGCGCGACGCGACGGGCAATATCATCGGCTACCTGTTCGAACAGGATCCCGACATCGCAACGAGTGTCGCCGCCGCGAAGGTCGTGGCCGATGAGCTCGGCAACGTCGAAATCGGAGAGACGACGGCTGCGCTCGGCCGCGCGGTGCGGGCCGCCGCGCCACCGGTCCTCGAGAACCGCGGCGGCGAGTCGACCCTCGGTAACTTCGTCGCCGACGTGCAACTGTGGGCGCTCGAGGTCGACGGCACGCGTGACGTCGACGTCACGTTCATGAATCCGGGCGGCCTGCGCGCCGACCTCGACGCGGGTACGGTCACCTACCGCGAGGCCGCCGCCGTGCAGCCGTTCGCGAACACCCTCGTGACCACGAACCTCACGGGAGCGCAGATCAAGCAGGTGCTCGAGGAGCAGTGGCAGCCCGTCGGCGCGTCGCGTCCGTTCCTGAAACTCGGCGTGAACGAAGCGCTCACCTACACCTATGACCCGGGCGCCGTCGACGGGTCGCACATCACCGAGATCCTCCTCGACGGTGTGCCGATCGACCCGGCAGCTGTCTACAGCGTCGGCGTCAACTCGTTCCTCGCCTCGGGCGGTGACAGCTTCTTCACCCTCGCCCTGGGCACGAACAAGGCCGACAGCGGCAAGATCGACCTCGAGGCGATGGTCGACTACTTCGAGACGTTCGGCACGGTCTCGCCCGACCTCGCGCAGCGCGCGGTGGGCGTCGTGGTCTCCGGACCCGATGCCGACGGCTACGACGTCGGCGACTCGGTGACGGTGAACCTGTCGTCGCTCGACTTCAGCCGCGACGAGCCGGGCGCCACGACGGCGAGCATCTCGCTCGACGGTGCGGCGCTGGGCAGCGCGCCGGTGGTGAGGGCGTTCACGCCGAACTTCGACGAGATCGGCACGGCGACGGTGGTGTTCGACATCCCGGCAGGGGCCAGCGGCCCCGAGCGGTTCACGATCACCACCGGGACGGGAACGATGAGCTCGTTCCTGCTCACGGTCGACTGAGTCGCATCGCGCGATCGAATGGCCCGGGGCGATCGTCCCGGGCCATTCAGCTGCCCGAGACCCGCGACGCCGTCGAGACGCTCCCGCCGGACGCCGAGCTCGAGGCGCCGGGCTCGACGCGGTAGCCGAGCCGCCACCCGGTCGCCTAGGCTTCCCGTGTGACTTCGAGATGGGCGCGTGTCGCGCAGGGCGCGGCGGTCGCGGCCTTCGCGACCTTCGTCGCCGCGCTCTCGCACACCGTCGGCGGCGGAACGCCGCCCGGGCCGCTCGCCGTCGTGCTGTCGATGGCCTTCTCGACCCTCCTGTGCCTCACCGTCGCCGGTGGCCGGCTGACGCTCACGCGCACCGTGATCGCCGTCGCGGCGACGCAGTTCGCGCTGCACGCGCTGTACTCCGTGCGCACCGCGACCCCGACCACGCAGCCGACACTGGCGCCGGGGTCGATGGGCCACCACCACGACACGGTCGACTGGTCGTCGACCGCGAGTTCGCCGACCGCGTTCGAGGCGCCGATGCTGATCTCGCACCTGGTCGCGGTCGCCGTCACGGTCGTCGCCATCCGGCACGGCGAGCGGGCGTTGCGGGCGACGTTGGGGGCGATCCGCGTCGCCGTCGCGTCGGTGCTGCCGAAGGTTCCCGAGCTCGACGGTCAGTGGCTGCCTCGACTGCAGCCCGCCGTCACACGCGCGCCGCGCGCGAGCACCCGACTGATCGTGCTGTCCGCGATGCGTCATCGGGGCCCGCCGCTGGGGTTCGCCGCCGCCTGAGCAGCGTCATCCGACGTTCTGCGTTCCTGCGCCCGCGCGCGCTGCGGCTCCGAATCACCCCACACCGGCACGCGTCGCTTCAGCGACCCACGCACAGAATCAGGATCATCATGACCATTCGCACCACGACCATGGCCGCCACCGCCCTCGCCGGCGGCGTCCTCCTCGCACTCGCCGCCCCGCTCACCGCCTCCGCCCACGTCGGCGTGACGCCGACCAGCACCGCGGCCGGCAGCAGCACCGTGCTCACGTTCGCGTTCAGTCACGGCTGCGCCGAGTCGCCGACGGCGAAGCTGACGTTCGACATCCCCGAATCGATCCCCAGCGTCTCGCCGACGCTCAACCCCAACTACACGATCGAGAAGGTCGTCGAGGGCGATCGCACGACGCAGGTCGTCTACACCGCGATCACCCCGATCGAAGACGGCTATCGCGACACGATCGCACTCTCGATGCGCCTTCCCGACGATGCTGCGGGCGAGACGCTCGCATTCCCGGTGCTCCAGACGTGCGTCGAGGGCGAGAACGACTGGAGCGAGGTCGCCGAAGAGGGCGAGGCCGAGCCCGAGAGTCCGGCGCCGACGATCGTCGTCACCGAGGCGACCGACGAAGCGGGCGGGCACGGAACCGCGGCCACCGTCTCCGATGACCACGCCGAGTCGGCGACGGATGTCGCAGCCACGACCTCCGACGACACGGTGGCCAGGGTGCTCGGCATCGGCGGCCTCGTGGTCGGCACCGTCGGCATCGTGCTCGCGCTCACCGCGCGGCGCCGTCGCGCCGACGGCTGACCGACTCGGCGGGCCCGGCGGGGGCAGAGCCCTCCTCCGGGCCGACGCCCGCCTCCTCGTGGTCTGACGGGGTTCAGGTGCTCGCGTCGCTGCGTGACAGCTCGAACGCGGCGCGTCGTGCGATGACGTCGTGCGGGTCCCAACCGGGCCCCGGCACCGACGCGATGAGCAGCCGCGTGTAGGGATGGGCGGGTTTCCGCAGCACGTCCTGCGTGCGGCCTTCCTCGACGACAGCTCCACCGAACAGCACGAGAACCCGGTCAGTGACCTCGTCGACCACGGCAAGGTCGTGGCTGACGAACAGAAGCGAGATACGGGACTCGCGGCGTATCTCATCGAGGAGTTCGAGGATCTGCGCCTGAACCGAGACGTCGAGCGCTGAGACGGCTTCGTCGAGTACCAGCACGGCGGGTTCGACGGCGAGCGCCCGCGCGATCGCGACGCGCTGTCGTTGGCCGCCGCTCAGCTGGTACGGCTTCAAACGGGCCTGGGTCGCTGACAGCCGTACGCGCTCGAGCAGTTCGGCGGCCCCGCCCTTCGCGTCCCTGCCACCGGCGAGGCCGTGCAACCGCATGGCGTGCGTGAGGGTCTGTTCCACGGTCAGTCGCCGGTCGAGTGACCCGTACGGGTCCTGGAACACCATCTGCACCTGCCGGGCCCGGGCGAGCCGGGCTGCCGCACCGTGGCCGACGGTGCGCCGGTCGATCCCGGCGACCCTGAGGCTTCCCGAATCCGCGCGCTCGAGGCCGGCGAGGATACGGGCGATCGTCGACTTGCCGGAACCGGACTCACCGACCAGTCCGAGCGCCTCGCCCGCCTCGATCGTGAACGAGACATCGTCGACTGCGACCACGGGGTCCGCGCCGCGTGCAACGTGGAACGCGCGGTGGAGCCCGTCGGCCACGACGAGCGGTGTGGCGGAGGTGTTCATGTCGTCTCCTCCCGAATCGTGGGTACAGCTTCGAGGAGCAACCGGGTATACGGGTCGCTCGCCCCGGCGAACAGGTTCGCCCCCGACAACTCTTCGACGACCTCGCCGCGCAGCATCACATACACACGATCGCAGTACGCGGCCGCGAGGTGCAGGTCGTGTGTGATGAAGAGCACCCCGAGTCCGCGCTCCTGTTGCTGGTCGCGGAGGATTGCCAGCACCTCCGCCTGCGTCGTCACGTCGAGCGCGCTTGTCGCCTCGTCGGCGAGCAACAGCTTCGGCCGGGTGGTGAGGGCTGCGGCGATGACGACGCGCTGGAGCATGCCGCCCGAGAGCTCGTGCGGGTATTGGCGGAAGCGGTGCTCCGGACGCGAGATCCCGACGGCCTCGAGCAGTTCGAGGCCGCGCCGCTTCGCATCGACGGACCGTTCACCGTGCACCCGTACGAGGCGTTCGGTGAGCGAGTCGCCGATGCGCCGCACCGGATTCAGCGCGCCGCGCGGATCCTGTTGGATGAGCGCGACCTCGTCAGCGCGGATGCTGCGGAGTTCCCGCTCATCGACGCCGAGCACGTCACGGCCGCCGATTCGCACCGATCCTTCGAGGCTGGCTGACGTCGGCAGCAACCGGAGCGCTGCGCGCACCGTACTCGACTTTCCGGATCCGGATTCGCCGACCAGACCGACGGTCTCGCCGGCCGCCACAGCGAGGTTCACCCGATTCAGGATCTTCGCGTCGCCGTAACGGAGGGACAGATCGCTGATCTCGAGCAGCGGTGCGGTCATGCGCGCGCCCCCATCCGTTCGGCCAGGCGAACCCCGACGATGTTCACGGCGACGACGACGGCCGCGATCGCGATCCCGGGCACGAGGGTCGGCCCGAAATGTCCGAGCACGATGCCGTCTTGGCCCTCCTGCACCATGAGTCCCCATTCCGAGCTCGGCGGCTGCGCGCCGAACCCGAGGTAGCTGAGCGTCGCGAGTCCCATGAGCCCCTCGCCGAACAACACGACGAGGTAGCCGAGGAGCGCCGGCGTCATGTTGGGCACGACGTAGCGCGTCGCGATGGTGGCACCGCCGACGCCCTGCACGCGATACGCATCGACGTACGGACGGGCAAGCTCGGACAGCGCGATGCTGCGCGTGAACTTCGCGATCACCGGCGCATACGCCAGCGCGAGCGCGACGACGGCCGTGGCCGCGCCCTCGCCGAAGACTGCGATCACAAGCACCACGAAGAGGAGGCCGGGGAATGCGAACATGACGTCGGTGATCCGGGCGAGGAGCACGTCGATCCACCTGCCGTTCCAAGCGGCGACGATCCCGATCGTGACTCCGAGGATCGTGGCGCCGACGAGCAGCAGGAACGGCCCGATGAGACTCTCCCGGGTGCCGAGAATGAGTCGCGAGAGCAGATCGCGGCCGAGTTGGTCGGTGCCGAGCGGGTGTGCAGCACTCGGCTGGCTCCAGATCGCGGCGAAGTCGATGGCCTCCGGGTCGTACGGCGCGAGGAACGGTGCGAAGATCGCGACGAGCACGACCACTCCCAAGAAGCCGACCGATGTCCAGAACAGCGGGTCGCGGCGACGGCCGCTGATTCCCTTGCGTGCGATCAGCACGTCAGCGGTGTTCGTGGTCATGAGGTCTTCACCCGGCTTCCGATCCGCGGGTCGAGCAGTGGCAGGAGGAGATCGACGATCGTGGTCACGACCATGTATGCGACGACCATGTAGAGCAGCACCGCCTGAACGATGGGGAAGTCATGCGTGTTGATCGCGTCGACCAACAGGGAACCGATGCCGCTGATGCCGAAGACGCTTTCGACGACGACCGTGCCCGCGAGCATGCTCGCGATCACGAGCGCGATCATCGTGACGATCGGACCCCACGCATTCCGCAGCACGTGACGGAACACCACGAGCGGTCCCGTCATGCCGGTGCTCCGCGCCGCTTCGACGTGCTCGGAGTCGAACTGCTCGACCATCGTCTGCCTGGTGACGCGGCTGACGATCGCGAGGGCGCCGATCGAGAGGGCGATCGCGGGAAGCGTGAGGTGGTAGACCCGGTCGGCGAACCCCTCGCCGGCCCCGGTCACCGGGAACCATCCGAGCTGCACCGAGAAGAACGACACGAGGACGATCCCGACGACGAAGGACGGCACCGACGCGGCGAGCGTCGTCGATCCGACGATCGCCGAGTCAGTCGCCCGCCCCCGCCGCACGGCCGCCCAGACACCGAGGCCGATGCCCGCGACGGTGAACAGCACGGTCGCATATGCGACGAGGGCGAGCGTGGCCGGCAGCCGGCTCGACATGATCGACGCCACCGGCTGGTGGTACTGGAACGACGTGCCGAGGTTGCCGGTGAGGGCGTCGCTCAACCAGATCCAGTACTGCACGAGCAGCGGCTCGTCGAGGTGGTACTCCGCCCGGACGGCGGCGATGCGCTCGGGCGTGAGGTTCTCCGGGTTGCCGATGAGGAACGTCACCGGGTCGCCGGGGGCCGCGTACATGGCCGCGAAGATGATGAAGGATGCCACCACCAACGTCACGGCCATGCCCGCGAGCCGCCTGAGCGCCGTCAGCATGCTCAGCCCTGCGCGGCGCCGAGGTCGGCGGCCCACGGGTAGTAGAGGTACGCGGCAGATGACGGCAGGCCGGTGAGCTGTGACGAGTACGCGACGGTCGACGGGCTCTGCGAAACCGAGATCCACGGAGTTGCTTCGACCCAGCGACGCTGGAGGTCGATCGCGAGCTCGGCCCGCTCCGAGTCATCCGTCGCCGCGAATGCCTGCTGTACGAGCTGGTCGTACTCGGGGTCGCCGAATCCGACGAAGTTGACCGTTGCCGTCGACGCCCCGTTCTTGTAGAACCCGACCGGGTCGTTCTTCGAGATGTAGTACTCGTCGGAGAACAGGTCGGCCTCGCCGCGCAGGTCGGCATCGGAGTAGAAGTCGCCGTACTGCGCAGACGGGATCGTGGTGATCTCGGCCTCGAGGCCGATGCTCTTGGCCGCAGCGACGAGCGCGTTGGAGACGACATTTCGCACCGAGCCGCCGTCGCTGGCGATCACGATCGGCGCCTCGGGCGCACCGGCCTCGGCGACGAGCGACTTCGCCGCATCGAGGTCTTCGGCGCTCGGGCTCGCGGGCGCACCCTCGAGCTCCTCGTAGGCGGCTTCGAACGCATCGCGCTCGTAGCCCCAGGCGCCCGAGCCGACCGGGGTCTTCGACGGCTGCGCCAGGTCGCCGAACGCGGCCTTCGCGATGCCCGCCCGGTCGAGCGCGAGCGACAGGGCCTGGCGGATCCGCTCGTCGGCGAGGGCTCCGCGCTCGGTGGCGAGCAGCACCCACGCGTTCGTCGACGGGCCCTGTGCGAGCGAGACCCCCTCGACCGACTGCAGCGGGATCGCCGAGGCGGGGGAGTCGAGGTACGAGCCGTCGGCTTCGCCGGCGGTGAGGGCGTTCACGACCGCCGACTGGTCGGCCCAGGTGAACACCACCTCATCGGCGAGCACCTCGCGAGAGGCATCCCAGTAGTCCTCGGTCTTCGTGATCGTGAGGCTCGTGCCTGGCTTCCACTCGCCGAGCGTGTAGGGGCCCGAGCACGCGTCGGGTGTGCCCGGGGCGCCGTAGTTCTCGCCCTGCGCTTCGACCACGCGCGGGTTCAGCACCATTCCGCCGTTGCCGGCCATCGCCTGGATGAAGATCGCGTCGCGTTGGGCGAGCGTGACCGTGATCTCGTTCTCGCCGGTCTTCTCCATCGCAGTCACGTTGCCGTACTCGTCCGACTCGTCGGCGCCCTCTGCGGCGTGCCGCTGCATGCTCCAGAGCACGGCGTCGGCGGTGACCGGGCTGCCGTCGTGGAAGGTCGCATCCGTGCGGATCGTGAAGACGACGTGCGTGTCGTCGACCCACTCGGCGCTCTCGGCGATGTGCGGCACGGTCGTCAGGTCGGGCTGCACGGCCATGAGCCGCTCGCAGACGTTCGCGAAGACGGTGTTCTCGGCCGCTCCGCTGTCGATGTCGAAATCGAACGTCGCCGGCTCGGCCGGGAGCATCCAGTCGATGGATTCAACCGGCCCGGATGCCGCGGGCGTCGTCGCCCCGAACGGGATGTCAGCGACCGGGGCCGTCGACGGGCCGGAGCCGTCGGCGGTGCATCCGCTCAGTGTGATGGCCGCGCCCGCGGCGATCGCGAGCCAAGCGGTACGGTGGGTTCGGCGGCTGGTATTCATCGGTGTGCCTCCATTGGCAGGGTGGGGGTGGTGTAACGGGAGCCCGGACCGTCGAAGGCGTTCCAGGGCAGGATCTCATATGGGTGGTCGCACGGCGTTCCGTTCGTGACGAAGTAGTCGCCGGTCGTGAGGTCGACGCAACTGGAGAGCAGCGTCGACCATTGGCGCACCGCCGGACGTCGTTCGTCGGGGTGCGTGCACACGGATTCGGGGTAGCCGAGGTGGTCGCTCATGGCAGTGCGGATGTAGCGCAGTGCCGCGTCGCGGTCGGCGGCGGCCCGCACTCGTTCGAGGCCGGTGCGTGCCCTGGGCACACGGAAGAGCGAGTCTGCTGAGACGGGTCGATAGCGGCCCGCGAGCTGGGGCGGCACCGATGCCTGGTAATGATTGCCGTGCACGAGGAGACCACGATCGGGGTAGACCCAGTCGATACCCGTCGGGGTGATCTCGAGGTCGATCGAGAAGCCCGAACGATCGGTGAGGAGCGCGTTGCTCGCAATGTGGGCGTCGGTCCGCACGAGGGTGTTGATCGCGTCGGGCAGTTCGCTCTGGTTCAGCGTCATCCGGCGGATGAACGTCTGCGGTAGGCCGACGGCGGAATCGAACCTGCCGCCGAGTCCGTTGGCGTTGAGCGCGATACCGGCGGAGTTCACGCCGTGACGGCCGATCTGCCCGGCCTCGAGTTGCATGATGAGCGTCGGAAGCGGATCTTGCACTACCCGCACGATGACGACGGTGTGCTGGGTGCCGGCGCGCCAATCCCAGTTCTGGCCGGCATACGTGTGTCCGTCCCCGGAGGCGCCATCGGCGAGCGAGAAGCTCGTGCAGCCGTCGCTCGAGTCGCGTTCCTCATCGGCGCTCAGCGGACTCCGCACGCCGGCCGATCTCTGGTCGTAAATGATCTCGCCTCGCACGTTGAGTGCCATGAGATCGAGCAGGTCGCGCCCACTTCCGGCGGCGACCCCCTCGAGCTCGGAGACGACATCGGGGGCAGCGTCGCGGCAGGCCGGCAGCCAAGAAGCTGCTTGTGTCCGTACCGCGGCCCAGGTCAGGCCAGACTGCTGTCCGAAGGCGTCGGCGTAGTAGTCGATCGCTGAGGCGATCAGGTCTTCGGCGGCCTCACCATACTGGGTGCCGCGTTCGAACGGCGACCCGCTGACCTCGATGGTTCGGATGGTGGTGCTCATGGACGGCGGCGTCCTCTCCATGCCGGTTAGCATGTGGATCACCGGCGTCTTCGTTGGAATGATCGTTACGAGATAGGATGCTCGTGAAATGAATGATACATCAGACCCCCCGTTTGTAACAACTGATACGCGCAATCCCGGCGTGATCGAGCTGCGCAGTCGCGTTCGCGGGGCCTGGGACGGGCTCTCGAGATCGGAACAGGCGGTCGGCGGGCTGCTCGCGGGCAGCCCTGCTGAGCGCCTGCTCTTCGCCACCGCAGCAGAACTCGGCGCTGAGACAGGTACGAGCAATGCCACCGTGATCCGCACGCTGCAGAAGCTCGAGTACGCCGGTCTCGCCGACCTCAAGCGCCAGGTCGCTGCGCCGTTCACCGAAGCGGTCTCGCCCGAGGAGCGGGTTCGTCAACGGCTCGACCATGCGGGCGAAGACACTGGCGGTATCGCCGTGAGCGTCTGGGACGAGGCCCGCGACCAGATCGAGCTCGCGCGTCGCGCACTGTCGGTCGAGGACGTCACCGCTGCAGCTTCGCTGATCGCACGGGCCGGACAGGTGTTCGCCTACGGCGTCGGCGCGTCGGCGATCGCGGCCGCGCACCTGTGTCTTCGCCTCGGGCGGGCGGGGCGCTCGGCGCGTCATCTCGATGCCGACGGGTTCCGCCTCGCAGATGCGCTCCTTCCGCTCAGAAGCGGCGACGTCGTGGTGCTCTTCGCACCGGGGCGAGTCAACGCCGAACTCGAGGCGATCGTCGGTCGCGCACGCGAAGTGGGAGCGCACACCGTGCTCGTCACCGACGAACTGCACGATCGACTTTCCGGTCGCGTCGCCGTCACACTCACGGCACCGCATACGCCGACCGGGCTGACCGCTGAGGTGCTCACCTCGATCCTCGTCGCCGACGTGCTCGCCCAGACGGTGTCGGCGCTCGCCCCGGGCCTCGCAGTCGAGACCTCGCATGCGCTGAATGTGCTCCGGACCCGCCTGGGGTACTGACCCGGATCACTTCTCCTCGAGAACGGGTCTCTCGTGGGTGTCGGCAGGTCGCCCGACTGCGCACCGCTCGCCCGTCGGGGGCGCTCGTTACACTCGACGGGTGAGCTGGAGCACCGAACCCGACCCGACCGACGAGGTTCCGTGGAATCCTGACGAGCTCGCGCCTCCGCCTGACGACGAATGGGCGCCGCCGCCGCCGGTCGACTCGTGGCAGCCCGCGCCCGAGCGGGCGCCCGGCCACGCGACATCCGTGTCGGCCGTGTCGGCCGCACCGGCACCTGCGGCCGCGGCCTCGCCGCGTTTCACGACCGCGCGCGAGGCCCTGCACACGGTCTTCGGGTACGAGGACTTCCGCGGCGAGCAGGCCGCGATCATCGAGCAGGTGACTGGCGGCGGCGACGCGGTCGTGCTCATGCCCACCGGCGGCGGCAAGAGCCTCTGTTACCAGATTCCAGCGCTGCTGCGCGAAGGCACGGGCGTCGTGGTCTCGCCGCTCATCGCGCTCATGCACGACCAGGTCGACGCGCTCGTGCGCAACGGCGTGCGCGCGGCCTACCTGAACTCGAGTCAGCAGGCGTCCGAGCGCGCCGCGGTCGAACGCGCCTACCTCGCGGGCGAACTCGACCTGCTGTACATCGCACCCGAGCGCCTGAGCAACGAGTCGGCCAAGCGCTTCCTCGAAGCCGGCACGGTGGCCCTCTTCGCCATCGACGAGGCGCACTGCGTGGCGCAGTGGGGCCACGACTTCAGGCCCGACTACCTCGCGCTCTCAGAGCTCGCCGAGCGGTGGCCCGACGTGCCGCGCATCGCCCTCACCGCCACGGCCACCGAGGCGACGCATCGCGAGATCACGTCGCGGCTCTCGCTCGAGGGGGCGAAACAGTTCGTCTCGAGCTTCGACCGGCCCAACATCCAGTACCGCATCGCGCCCAAGCTCGAGGTGCGCAAGCAGCTCCTCGACTTCGTGCGCAGCGAGGGCGTCGACGCTGCGGGCACCCCCGTCTCGGGCATCGTGTACGCACTTTCACGCGCGAGCACCGAGAAGATCGCGGGGTACCTCTCCGACAACGGCGTCAACGCACTGCCGTATCACGCGGGGCTCGACGCGGGTGTGCGCCGGCGCACGCAAGAGCGCTTCCTCCGCGAAGACGGCGTCGTGGTCGTGGCGACGATCGCGTTCGGCATGGGCATCGACAAGCCCGACGTGCGATTCGTCGCGCACGTCGACCTGCCCAAGTCGGTCGAGGGCTACTACCAAGAGACGGGGCGCGCCGGCCGCGACGGCGCCCCGGCGACCGCGTGGCTCGCCTACGGACTGCAAGACGTCGTGCAGCAGCGCCGCATGATCGACGAGAGCCCCGGCGATCTCGCGCACCGGCGGCGGCTGACGCAGCATCTCGACGCGATGCTCGCGCTCTGCGAGACCGTGCAGTGCCGCAGGCAGAACCTGCTCGGCTACTTCGGCGAGGCCAGCGCGCCGTGCGGCAACTGCGACACGTGCCTCGAGCCGCCCGCCGCGTGGGACGGCACGGTGCCGGCACAGAAGTTCATGTCGACCATCGTGCGCCTGCACCGCGAGCGACGTCAGCGCTACGGGGCAGGCCACCTCATCGATATCCTGCGCGGCAAGGAGACGCCCCGCGTGCGCCAATACGGCCACGACTCACTCGCCACGTGGGGCATCGGCCAAGACCTCAGTGAGCAGCAATGGCGGGGCGTCGTACGGCAGCTCCTCGCGCAGGGCCTGCTCGCCACCCACGGCGAGTACGGCACCCTCACCGTCACCGATGCTGCATCGGCGGTGCTCGCGGGCTCCGCTCAGGTGATGCTGCGCACCGAACCCGAGCGGGTGGCGCGTGCTCGCGGCCCGAGAGCCGCTCCGGCCGCAGCCGACCTCGAGCCGGCCCAGGCCGAGCTGTTCGAGCAATTGCGCGCGTGGCGGGCGGGCGAGGCCCGCGAACAGGGCGTGCCCGCCTACATCGTGTTCGGCGACGCGACCCTGCGCGCCGTCGCCGTCGCGCGGCCCGAGCGCCTCGGCGACCTCGAGGGCATCACCGGCATCGGTGCGAAGAAGCGCGAAGCCTACGGCGAGGCGCTGCTCCAGGTCGTCTCCGCGGGCTGATTCGGGGCTTGGCGTGTTGCGATGGCGACGTCATCCGCGACCGGCGGCCTCGAGCCACATCCGGCTTCGCGGGGCGCTCCTCGACCAGCGCTGACGAACCGCCCGCGTGAAAGGGTCGCGCCACCCTCGTGCCCAGCGATACATTGCAACCAATGCACACGGCGAAGGGGACGCACATGTCTGCATCGATCGATCGTCCGGGCGGGGTCACCCTCGTCGCGGTACTCGCGTGGATCTCGGGACTGCTCGATATCTTCGGCGGCACCATCCTGCTGTTCCAGACGAGCGTCGCGGCGACGGTCGAGCAGTTCGGTGGGGCGAGCGCGCTCATCACCTCGGCGATCATCTCGATCCTCGTCGGGGCGATCGTCGTCATCATCGCGACGATGCTGCTTCGAGGCAGCGCCACCGCGCGCATCGTCATCACCGTCTTCCAGGTGCTGTCGATCGCCGGGTCCATCTTCCTCGCGATCGCGTATCCGGCCGGTGCGATCGGCGAGTACTTCGGCATCGCCGTCTCGGTGATCGTGCTCGCCCTGCTCTGGTCGGGTCGCGCGAACGCCTTCTTCCGCAACTGACGACGCCTTGTGGATGTCCCATTGCCGGGGTGACTCGGGTTTGTAGAGTGCCCACAGCGGTCGTCGAGGCCCCGCCCGAGCGGTTTGTAGGGGCGGAACGCAGGGTTTCGTCGTGCTCGCGGGCGGTCATACCGTGGGAATGAAGCCCACGAACCCACACGAAGGACGCACGATGGTTGACACGGCACCCCGTACCACTTCGAAGACCACCAAGTCAGCGGGAGCTCCCCCGCGCCGCCCCGCCTCCGCCGCCGGGTCGAAGCCCGCCCGCCCCGCGACATCCGCACCCGTGCCCACGCCGGCGAACGGCGACGCCGCATCGCATGCGAAGATCGACGTCGCGTCGCTCGGCCGGCAGCTGCTGGGTACCTGGGCCGACCTTCGCCTCGTCGCGCGTGAACGCGCTGCGCAGCCCGACATGCAGCGCATCGACGGACAGTCGATGGCCGAGCACCGTGAACGGGTTCTCGGGCAGCTGAAGGCGCTCGTCGAGCAGGGGGCCGTGCACCGCGCGTTCCCGAAGGAGCTTGGCGGCCAGGACGACCACGGCGGCAACATCGCCTCGTTCGAAGAACTCGTCATCGCCGACCCGAGCCTGCAGATCAAGGCGGGCGTGCAGTGGGGGCTCTTCGGGTCCGCCGTGGTGCACCTCGGCACCGAGTACCACCATCAGACGTTCCTGCCCGACATCATGTCGCTGAAGGTGCCAGGCGCCTTCGCGATGACCGAGACCGGTCACGGGTCCGATGTCGCGGCGATCGGCACGACGGCCACCTACGACGAGGCCAAGCAGCAGTTCGTGATCAACACGCCCTTCCGCGGGGCGTGGAAGGACTACCTCGGCAACGCGGCGCTGCACGGCACCGCTGCGGTCGTGTTCGCGCAGCTCATCACCAAGGGCGTCAACCACGGCGTGCACGCGTTCTACGTGCCGATCCGCAACACCAAGGGCGGGTTCCTGAAGGGCATCGGCGGTGAGGACGACGGACTCAAGGGCGGCCTCAACGGCATCGACAACGGCCGGCTGCACTTCACGAACGTGCGCGTGCCGCGCGAGAACCTGCTCAACCGCTACGGCTCGGTGGCCGAAGACGGCACCTACTCGAGCCCGATCGCGAGCCCCGGCCGTCGCTTCTTCACGATGCTCGGCACGCTCGTGCAGGGCCGTGTCTCGCTCGACGGCGCGGCCACGAGCGCTGCGGCGATGGCGCTCACGATCGCCATCACCTACGGCAACCAGCGCCGTCAGTTCAACGCCGCGAGTGACACCGACGAAGAGGTGCTGCTCGACTACCAGCGGCACCAGCGGCGCCTGCTGCCGAAGCTCGCGACGACCTACGCGCAGGTCTTCGCGCACGACGAGTTCCTGCTGAAGTTCGACGCCGTGTTCTCGGGCAGGGAAGACACCGACGACGACCGTCAAGACCTCGAGACGATCGCCGCGGCGCTGAAGCCGCTGTCGACGTGGCACGCGCTCGAGACACTGCAGGAGGCCCGCGAGGCCACGGGTGGCGCCGGCTTCCTCGCCGAGAACCGCATCGTCGGCCTGCGCCAGGACCTCGACATCTACGTGACCTTCGAGGGCGACAACAACGTGCTGCTGCAGCTCGTGGCCAAACGCCTGCTCACCGACTTCTCGAAGCAGTTCGCGAACGCCGACGCGGGGGCGATGGCACGTTACGTCGTGCAGTCGACCGCCGAGCGCGCGTACCACGGCAGCGGCCTGCGACGCCTCGCGCAGACCATCGCCGACTTCGGCTCGACGGCCCGCTCGGTCACCGAGCTGCGCGACGAAGAGACGCAGCGCGAACTGCTGACCGATCGCGTCGAGGCCATGATCGCCGAGATCGCCGGCCACCTCCGCGATGCGCGCAAGCTGCCCAAGGCCGACGCCGCGGCGGCGTTCAACCGGCACCAGAACCAGCTCATCGAAGCGGCTCGCGCGCATGGCGAGCTGCTGCAGTGGGAGGCGTTCACCCGCGCTCTCGCGAAGACCACCGATCCCGGCACCAAGCAGGTGCTCACGTGGGTTCGCGACCTGTTCGGCCTCGGGCTCGTCGAGAAGCACCTGGCGTGGTACCTCATGAACGGGCGGCTCTCGCCGCAGCGCGCGCAGGCCGTGACCGCGTACATCGACCGACTGCTCGAGCGGCTCCGGCCGCACGCGCAGGACCTGGTCGACGCGTTCGGCTACACGCCCGAGCATCTGCGGGCGAAGATCGCGTCGGGCGCCGAGCTCGAGCGTCAGGACGAGGCGCGTGCCCACTACGCGGCGCAGCGGGCGGCGGGCACCCTGCCGGTGCCCGAGAAGTCCAAGAAGTAGCATCCGCTCGCGGGTCGAGGAGGTCGCTCTGCGACCGTCTCGAAACCACGTTGCTCGAGTTCGGTTTCGAGACGGCGCTGGCGGGCCTCCTCAACCCATGTGCCTTCCTAGCGCCGCAGGCGCCGGTACGCCGTCGCCGCGAGCGGCAGGAACACGCCGGTGATCACGAGTGGCCAGACGGATGCCGCGACCACGGCGTTCTCGGCGAGCCACCCGCTCGTCGCGCCCGTGGGGTTGCCGAACAACTCGCGCGCGGCGGTCGCGGTCGCGGAGACCGGATTCCACTCGGCGATCACGCCGAGCCACCCCGGCATCGTCTCGGCCGAGACGAAGACCGTCGACAGGAAGCCGATCGGCCAGACGAGCACCTGCACCGCCGTGGTCGCCCCGGTGCCGCGAAACGTCAGCCCGAGGAAGATGCCGAGCCAGAGCAGGCCGAACCGCAGCCAGAGCAGCAGCACGACGGCGACGGTGATCTCTGCCGGGCCGGTCGTCGGGTGCCAGCCGATGAGCAGGCCACCGAGCATCAGCACCGCGAGGCTCAGCGCTGACGAGCCGAGATCGGCGATCGCACGACCGAGTGCTACCGAGGCGCTCGTGATGGGCAGTGACCGGAAGCGGTCGGTGATGCCGCGCTTGGCGTCTTCGGCCATCGCGGTCATGGTCGATTCGAGACCGAAGAGCATGGTGAGGGCGAACATTCCGGGCAGCAGGTACGCGATGTAGTCGCCGCCGCCCGGTAGCTCGATCGCGCCGCCGAAGAGGAACCCGAACATCAGGATCAGCATGATGTTGAACGCGAGGCCGAACACGATGCCCCAGGGTTCGCGAATCTGGTGCAGGGCGTCGCGTCCGGCGATGAGCAGGCCCTCGCGCAGCGCGTTCGGGCGTCGGTCGCGCAGGTCGGCTGCCGCGGCGATGGGGGAGCGGGTGGTGGTCATCGTGCCTCCTGGACGGGGTCGAGTGCGGTGGGGCCGGTGTCGCCGGTGTCGCCGGTGTCGCCGGTGAGATGCAGGAACACCTCGTCGAGCGTGGGGCGGCGCAGGGTGAGGTCGTCGACGGCGAGACCCGCGGCGTCGAGTTCGCGCACGATCGGCGCGAGCGCTCGCGCGCCGTCGGCGACCTCGACGGTCACGGTGCGGGTATCCGCATCGACGGATGCCGCGGCGCCGGTAGCCCGGCCGATCACGTCGACCGCCTCGGCGAGCCGGGCGACCTCGGCGATGACCGCGTCGACCCGGTCGCCGCCGAGGCGGCGCTTGAGGTCGTCGGGTCGATCTTCGGCGATCACGCGGCCGTGGTCCATGACCGATACCCGGCTCGCGAGTTGATCGGCCTCGTCGAGGTACTGCGTGGTGAGCAGCACGGTGGTTCCGGAGGCGGCGATCTCGCGCACCGCCTGCCACACGGTGGCGCGGCCGCGCGGGTCGAGGCCGGTGGTCGGTTCGTCGAGGAACAGGATCGCGGGGGTGAGCACGAGGCTCGCGGCGATGTCGAGTCGTCTGCGCATGCCGCCCGAGAATCCCGTGACCGTCCGGTCAGCGGCATCCATCAGCTCGAATGCATCGAGCAGGTCGTGCGCCCGCGCTCGCGCGCGGGCTTTCGAGATGCCGCTGAGCCGGGCGAAGAGCACGAGGTTCTGGCGGGCGGTGAGCGCCTCGTCGACGGCGTGGAACTGGCCGACGAGGCCGATGCGCTCGCGAACCGCGGCGGGGTGCCGCCGCACATCGATGCCGTCGATCATGGCGGTCCCGCCGTCGATCGTCGTGAGCGTCGCGAGCGCGCGCACCGCCGTGGTCTTGCCGGCGCCGTTCGGGCCGAGCAGGCCGTGCACGGTACCCCGCTCGACGTCGAGATCGAAGCCGTCGAGCGCGCTCGCACGCCCATAACGCTTGCACAGGCCGGCGGCATGCAGTGCGGGGCTGGAACTGGGGTCTGGGTGGGTGGTCGGAGTCATCGCTCTCCTTTAACGTACTCTGTACGGAATTATTCCGATCGAGAGCGTACACCATACGGAGAATGTAGGCTAGCCCGCATGGCGACCGAATCCACCGGCCGGGGCGAGCCCGATCGCACGCTCAGGCTGCTGTGGCGCTCACGCCTCGGCGAGCCGGTCGGCACGCGCGGGCCCAAGCAGCGATCGAGTGTCGACGAGGTCGTCGGCGCCGCCATCCAGCTCGCCGACGACGAGGGTCTCGAGGCGGTGTCGATGCGCCGCATCGCCGATCGTCTCGGGCTGAAGCCGATGTCGGTCTACACCTACGTGCCGGGCAAGGCCGAACTGATCGACCTCATGGTCGACCAGGTGTCGGGCGAGGTGACGCTGCCCGTGCTCGACGGATCGCTTCGCGACCGACTCGCGGGAATCGCGCGCTTCCAGTGGAACGGATACCTGCGGCATCCGTGGCTCCTCTCGATCGACACGAGCCGGCCGCCGCTCGGGCCGAACGTGTCCGATCACTGGGAGTGGTGCCTGCGAGCCGTCGACGGGCTCGGCCTCACCGATCTCGATATGGATCGCGTCATCGCCCTGCTGCTCGGTTTCGTCTCGGGCCCGGCGCGCGACTACGCCGATGCCGAGCGGTTGCGCGCGTCGAGCCTCGAGTCCGACGTCGAATGGTGGGAGCGCAACGCGCCGCTGCTCGAGCAGATCATGGATCCCGAGCGGTATCCCGTCTCGGGGCGGGTCGGGCAGGCTGCGGGCGAGGCCTACAACGCCCCCGCCGACCCGGCCGATGCGTTCGAGTTCGGTCTGGCCCGCGTCATCGACGGCATCGTCGGGTACGTCGAGCAGGCCGACGAGCGCTGAGCGGAGCCGACGAAGGCCGGCCTACTCAGCGGGCGGCTTCATGAGCGCGCCCGCCGCGAGACCGACGGCGGCACCCGCCGCCAGCCACAGCCAGAATCCGGTCCACAGGCTCACCACGACGCCGATGATCAGGCCGACGACGATACCGACCATGATCTGCTTGCGACGGGCGGCGGGCGAGGGTGCGTCTGGGGCCATGCCCCCCAGCCTAAGTCGCAGGGATCACGTGGTGCGCGGGCGATACTCGCGAACGTGCGCCACCTCGAACACGAGCGGATGTGCGGAAGTGTCGCGAGCAGTATCGGTCGGCAATTCGTAGACATCGAGCATGAACTGCACCGGATAGTCGATCGACTGCTCGACGACCTTCACGAGTCGCCCGTCGATGAAGAACCGAAGTCGATCGGGCAGCCACTCGACGGCATAGTCGTGGAATGCAGTGAGATCGCCCTCGACACGCACCTTCTCGAAGTCCATCACGAGCCGCGGGTCGCGCTGGGGCTTCACCCCGACCCCGACCAGGCCGCCGGCCGCGTCGACCTCACTGCCGAAGATCTCGAAGATGCAGATCTCGCCGCAGTTCACCCCCTGGTCCTCGAAGCCGATCGGCCACAGGGCGACCATCGCCGACGGGTGGCGGATTCCGCGCACCCGCGCCTCGATCACGCCGAAGTGCGGAAGCCACAGCCGCTCCTCATCCTGCTCCTCGCGCACGACCAGTCCCGCTCGGAACCGGTGCTGACCGACCGGGCTGCCGACCGGCCCTGAGAACTGACCGGTCTGCAGGTGGGACACGCGCACATCGCCGTCGTACTCGGGTGACCACGGGGGCGTGTCCGCATCGATGCGCAGCTTCAGCGTGCCGCCGGAGACCTCGGAACGGGCACGAGTCGCCGCCCTCGAGCTCCAGTGCGGTGTGTAGTAGGGGAACCACCGCGTCTCGGCCAGGTCGTCCCCGTCGAACTGCTCGTCGACGGCGAGGTCGTAGCCCGAGAGGTCGAGTGTCGCGGCATCCGTCATCGTTGCCCCTTCAATCGGCGACCCATGCGCGCCATCGCTCAGAGGAGGCCGAGGGAGCGCACGGCCTCGCGCTCGTCTTCGAGCTCCGCCACCGATGCCGCGATGCGGCCTCGGGCGAAGTCGTCGACGTCGAGCCCCTGCACGACACGCCACGACCCGTCGACCGACTCGACGGGGAACGACGAGACCAGACCCTCGGGCACGCCATACGACCCGTCGGAGACGATCGCCGCGCTCGTCCACCCGTCGGGGGTGCCGCCGACCCAGTCGCGCACGTGATCGATCGTCGCCGAGGCCGCCGACGCGACCGATGACGATCCCTTCACCTCGATGATCTCGGCACCGCGCTTGGCCACGCGCGGAATGAACTCGTCGGTGAGCCACCGCGTGGCGGCGTCGGCACCGCCGAGGCGCGCCGCCAGCCGCTCGGGCACGGGTTCGCCCGCGGCGGTCGCGTAGGCGATGTCGGGGAATTGCGTCGCCGAGTGATTGCCCCAGATCGTGAGACCGCGGATGTCGCCGACCGAGGCGTCGACGGCGACGGCGAGCTGCCCGAGGGCACGGTTGTGATCGAGACGCGTGAGGGCGGTGAACCGATCGCGCGGGACATCGGGTGCATGCGCGGCCGCGATGAGCGCGTTCGTGTTCGCGGGATTGCCCACCGCGACGACCCGGATGTCGTCGGCCGCCCCCGCGTTGATCGCCGTGCCCTGCGGGCCGAAGATGCCGCCGTTCGCCGTGAGCAGGTCGCCGCGCTCCATTCCCGGCCCGCGCGGGCGCGCGCCGACGAGCAGCGCGTGGTTCGCGCCGTCGAAGGCGGCGGTCGCGTCGTCGTAGATCTCCACGTGGGCGAGGAGGGGAAAGGCCGAGTCCTGCAGTTCGAGGGCTGCGCCCTCGGCCGACCTCAGCCCCTGCGCGATCTCGAGCAGGTTGAGACGCACCGGCGTCTCGGGGCCCAGCATGGCACCCGAGGCGATGCGGAAGAGGAGGGCGTATCCGATCTGCCCGCCGGCTCCGGTGATGGTGATCGTGACGGGCCTGTTCGCTGCCATGGGTCGAGCCTAGCCGCGGCGCATCTGCCGTGAGTATGGTGAGAGCTGTGGAAGTCGAGGGTTCCGCACGATCACCGGTGCACGACGACGACCGAACGCCGCCGCGCATCCCGAGGCGCACGGCGCTGCGACGCTGGGCGTTCACCACCGGCTATCTCGGGCTCGCTTCTGCGCTCGCGCTCGCCCTGTTCTTCGCACTGGCCGATCCGTTCGGCGCCGAACTGCGCACCTGGTACTGGCTCGGTCCGGCGAACGACGTGCTGAGCGTCGTACTGGCGCTGGCACAGATCGTTGCCGCCCTCCTGCTCTGGCGCGCGCTCGCCCCAAGTGCAACACTTGCCGCGCTCGCCGTGGTGATGTCGCTCGCGACCGCCTACCTGGCGGTCACCACTGTGCGCATGCTCATGGGCCTCGCGACCCTCGACGACCAGTACGTGGCCGCGATCCCGGCGATCGCGCTCATGTTCGGCTTCCTCGTCGCCGCCGGCCTCGTCGGTCTGCGGCGCGATCGGATGTGCCACCGCCTCGCTCGCTGGGCTGTCGCGATCGGCTCGGCCGGGGGCGCCGCCCTGCTCGTGTTCGCGATCGGGTTCCTGCTGCCCGCCGGATCGGCCGGCCAGTGGACCGTGTTCATCATCGGCGGTATCGCCGGAGCGTTCGCGTATGTCGCCTATCCCGTGTGGTGGCTCGTCGTGGGCTTGATTCCCCTGCAGAGATGAGTGGGCCGGTGCCTGCGGCGCGGCACCCGGGCGGGGCATCCGTCGCTCGGTACCGTGAGCAGATGCGAGAGATGTATCCGGAGATCGAGCCGCTGGAAACCGGCATGCTCGACGTGGGGGACGGACAGCACATCTACTGGGAGGTGTCCGGTAACCGGAACGGCAAACCCGTGGTGTTCCTGCACGGCGGCCCGGGCGCCGGCACGAGTCCGTCGCATCGTCGCCTGTTCGACCCCGAGCGCTACCGCATCGTGCTGTTCGACCAGCGCGGCTGCGGGTTCTCGATCCCGCATGCCAGCGAACCGAAGGCCGACCTCTCGGCGAACACGACGTGGCACCTCGTCGCCGACATGGAGCGACTGCGCGGGCACCTCAGCATCGACCGCTGGCAGGTCTTCGGCGGCTCGTGGGGGAGTGCGCTGGGACTGGCATACGCGCAGACGCATCCCGAGCGGGTGACCGAACTCGTGCTGCGCGGCATCTTCACGCTGCGTCGCCAGGAGCTCGACTGGTTCTACGAGGGCGGCGCGTCGGCGGTGTTCCCCGACCTTTGGGAGGAGTTCCTCGCTCCGGTCGCGCCGGCCGACCGCGCCCACCTCATCGAGGCATACGGGCGGCTGCTCGCCGACCCGAACCCCGAGGTATACGAGCCCGCGGCGATCGCCTGGTCGCGGTGGGAGTCGTCGACGATCACCCTGCTGCCCCATGCCGAGACGATCGCCCGGTTCACGGCACCCGAGTACGCCGCGGCGTTCGCGCGCATCGAGAACCACTACTTCCGCCACGGCGGCTGGTGGGCCGAGGGTCAGCTGATCCGGGATGCCTCGCGGCTTCGCGACATCCCGACCGTGATCGTGCAGGGCCGCTACGACATGTGCACGCCCGTGATGACGGCGTGGGACCTGCACCGCGCCTGGCCCGAGGCCGAGTTCACCATCGTCGACGATGCCGGGCACGCCTACGACGAACCCGGCATCCTCGACGCCCTCATCACCGCGACCGATCGCTTCGCCGAGGATTCGCAGGGCGATTCGCCTTCGGACGCGAACGAGTCGGAGTAGTTTCACGTCATGACGTTCAATCCCGACGCGGACATCAGCGGGGGCAAGGCCTCCAAGCGAGGGCGCAACACGGGCATCGCCGTGGCGGGCGGCGGCATCGGCGTTATCGCGCTGTTCGTGATCTCGCAGTTCCTCGGCGTCGACCTCACGGGCCTCTTGGGCGGCGGCGAGCAGCCGCCTGCTGAGGACTCATCACTCGAGCAGTGCCGAACCGGTGCCGACGCCAACGAGGACATCGAGTGCCGCATGCAGGGAGCCTCGGCCTCGCTCGAGGCGTACTGGTCGACCGAGGGCCCGGCGATCGGGCTCAGCAACTACGTCGGACCGCAGGATCTGATCCTCTTCGACACTGCGACGACCACGGGATGCGGCAACGCGTCGTCGGCGACCGGGCCGTTCTACTGCCCGCCCGACCAGATGATCTACATGGACGTGACGTTCTTCGACGAGCTGCGCAGCCGATTCGGCGCCAGCGGCGGCCCGCTCGCGCAGATGTACGTCGTCGCACACGAGTGGGGCCATCACATCCAGAACATCGGCGGCATCCTCGAACGCTCGCAGGACGGGCAGACCGGCCCGACGTCGAACGCGGTACGGGTCGAGCTGCAGGCCGACTGCTTCGCGGGTGCGTGGACGGCGAATGCCGCGACCGTGCCCGACGACAGTGGGGTGCCGTTCCTGCAGGAACCCACCGAAGCCGAGATCCGCGATGCGCTCGATGCCGCGGCCGCCGTCGGCGACGATCGCATCCAGCAGGCAACGCAGGGGCAGGTGAGTCCGCATACCTTCACCCACGGCACCAGCGAGCAGCGTCAGCGGTGGTTCGCGGTCGGATATCAGCAGGGTGCCGGCGCCTGCGACACGTTCGGCGTCGCCGGGTCGCAGCTCTGACCGTGAGTCCCCCAGCCGTCGCTGCACGATTCTCGGGAATCCGCGTCATGATCGCCGCGGTCGGGCGTCTCTTCGGTGAGCGCGTATCGTGCGCGCCGGAAACCGAGAGAGCTCGATCCATGCGCCGAAGTCGCGACACCAGTGTTCCCCATCGCGAGTTCTTTCGCGCGGTCGTGATCGGTGAGACGGTCGCGCTCGCGTGCACCTGCGCGCGCGGCGAAGACCACTGGTTCGAGCCGGGTGAGGAGAACCCAGGCGATCCGCGCATCGGTGCGCGACTCCGAGCGAAGCTCGCCCTGGCCGACGACGGCGAACGCCCGTCGAATGAACGCGGCTGACGAGCGGGATCCCCGTCTCAGCCGGCCAAGGTCGCGACGATCGCCTGACCCAGCTGGACCGGCTTGGTGAACTGCGGCCAGTGCCCGGTGGGCAGGTCGACGTAGTCGGCGTGCTTCACCTTCGCGAGTTCGCGGGTGAACGGCGAACCCGCGGCGATCCACTCGGTGAGCATGGCGCTCGGGAACTCGCACGCGATGACCGTGATGGGAACGTCGTACCGGCGTTCGTCGGTGAGTTGCATCGCATCGGTCGCGACCGCGGCGGGCTGGGGGATCGCACGGGCACGGAACGCGGCCCTGATCTCGTCGTCGAGGTCGACGAGGTCTGCGTCGTCGAACGCCTCCCATGCGGGGAAGGGCATGTCGGCGCCCTCGATGGGCAACTCGTCGTTGATGCTGGCGCCTTCGCCGAGCGGCCCGGCATCGACGTACACGACGCGGGCGATGCGATCGGGCCGAGTGTCTGCGACGCCGTGCGCGATGGCCCCGCCGCCCGAGTGGCCGACGAGCACGACCTCGCCGTCGAGTGAGTCGACCACGGCCGCCACGGCATCGATGTGGGTGCGCAGTCCGATGCCCGATCGGTCGGCGTCGACCGATTCGAGGCCGGGAAGCGTGAGCGCATGCACGGTGTGGCCAGCCTCTTCGAGGAGCGGCGTGACCTGCTGCCACGATGATGCGTCGAGCCAGAATCCGGGAATGAGAATGACGTCCATACGGCGAGGCTAACGGGCGCCACCGACACCGCGAACGGGGGCTGCGGTCGCGTCAGCCGCGTGCTCCGGAACCGCTGCCGACGGCTCAGGGCGCGCTCGGTCGCGCCGGCCTGCGCGACAGCCGACGCGCCCGCCGCCCCTGCGACCGGTCGCGAGCAGCACGATCCCGGCGGCGAGCACGACGAGCCCGGCGACCGCGCCGGCCGGGAGCGTCTCGCCGAGGACCACCACGCCGAGCAGCCCCGCCGTCAGCGGCTCGGCGAGCGTCAGCGTCGACACCGTCGCGGGCGCGAGCCCGGAGAGGCCGAACCCGAACAGCACGTAGGCGAGCGCCGTCGCCACGAGGCCGAGCCAGAGCGCCATCGCGATGCCCGGACCGGTCGCGAGCCACGAGGCATCCGTCATCGCGAGCACGGGCACGCTCGCGACGCCGGCCGCACCGAACAGCGCGCCCATGCTGCCGGTCGCGGTCCAGCCGCGATCGAGCAGCGCCTTCGCCGCGAGCGTGTAGACGGCGTAGGAGGCGCCGGCGCCGACCGAGGCGAGCAGGCCGAGCGGGTCGGCCGATGCGGCTCCGGCACCGCCACCGACGACCTCTGCGCCCGACCCGGTCGAGGCCGCGAGGATCGCGACCCCGACCGTCGCGATCGCCGTCGCCGCCCCCCAGCGGTGGCCGGGGTAGCGCCGGTGCAGCGCCCAGTCGAGTGCTCCCGTGAGGACCGGCGCCGAGCCGAGCGCGACGACCGTGCCGACGGCCACGCCGTTCGCGGCCGTGCCGGCGAAGAACGCGGGCTGGTAGGCGAGCACGCCTGCCGCTCCGACCCCGATGAGCGCCCAGGTGGGCAGTCGGCGCGCGGGGGCGCGAACGGCGGTCGGATGTCCCGGGCCACGCCGGCGCGTCGATGCGGCGGGTGTGCCGACCGCGTCGCGCCGACGCGCCGCGACGCTCAGGACGACCGCGACGAGCCCGAGTGCGCCGCCGCCCACGACGAGCCGCGCGGCGCCGATCGAAAGCGCGCTCGCGTCGGGCCCGAGGGCCTGCGCGGTGCCCGTGGTGCCGAAGCACACGGCGGCGAGCAGCACGGCCAGGACGAAACGCATGGCATATTGTTACACAATCTGCGCACCGCGGCAGCGGGTAGGCTGCGGATGTCGCACGCGCGGCGCGGCGACGAGGCCGTCGCCACGCGGCATCCGATCGCCCTGAATCCCCGCAGGGTCACCCGAACCGGAAGGATTCCCGTGCGCGCCGTGCACTTCAACGCCTTCGGTGAGCAGCCCGAACTCGCCGACATCCCCGAGCCCGAGTGCCCGCCTCGCGGGGCGGTCATCAGGGTGCGCGCGACCGGTCTCTGCCGCAGCGACTGGCATGCGTGGATGGGGCACGACGACACGGTGTCGCTGCCGCACGTTCCGGGGCACGAGTTCGCGGGCGAGATCGCGGTGCTCGGCTCGGAGGTCGGCCCCGAGTCCGGCTGGGCCGTCGGCGACCGGGTCACCGCGCCCTTCATCTGCGCCTGCGGGCGCTGCGACGAGTGCCGCTCGGGCAACGAGCAGGTCTGCGACAACCAGTCGCAGCCGGGCTTCACGCACTGGGGATCGTTCGCCGAGTACGTCGCGATCGACGAGGCCGAGCTCAACCTCATCCGCCTGCCCGACTCGCTCGGGTTCGTCGAGGCCGCATCGCTCGGGTGCCGGTTCGCGACGGCGTACCGAGCGATCATGGCGCGCAGCCGACTCGCCACCGGCGAGCAGATCGCGGTGCACGGATGCGGCGGGGTCGGGCTCTCGGTGATCATGATCGCCGTGGCGGCCGGGGTGAAGGTCTACGGGGTGGACGTCTCGGACGCGGCGCTCGCCGCAGCCGAGAAGCTCGGTGCCGTGCCGGTGCGCGGCGGCGAGGGCGCGGCGGAGCGCATCCTCGACGCGTCGGGCGGCGGCGTCGACGTGTCGGTCGACGCGTTCGGCAGCACCGAGACCTCGTTCGCGTCGGTGCGGAGCCTCAAGAAGCGCGGCCGCCACGTGCAGATCGGGCTGATGCTCGGTGACAATGCGCTCGCCGCGATGCCGATGGATGCCGTCATCGCCGGCGAACTCGAGATCCTCGGCAGCCACGGCATGGCCGCGCACGAGTACCCGTCGATGCTCGGTGCGGTCGCGTCGGGCTACTTCAGGCCGATCGAGCTCGTCGGTCGGCGCATCACGCTCGACGAGGTGCCGAAGGCGCTCGCCGCGATGGGCACGGCCGGCAACAGCTCGGGCATGACCGTCGTCGAACTGTAGTCGGGGGCTCAGCGGCTCGGCGTCAGCACCGCCAGCACGGTGTCGGTGATCAGGGCGGGAGCCTGCGCTTCGGTGATGTCGCCGCGGTGCAGGGCGTCGGCGGCACCGTGCACGGTGCTGTGCGCCACCTCGATGAGCCAGGCGATCGGCAGGTCGGATCGGAACGCGCCCGACGCCTGGCCGCGCTCGATCAGCCCGCGCATGCGGATGATGGGCTGCACGTGCGCATCGTGGATGTCGTCGGGCGGCAGCGCCGCCTCGGCGGCCACGACGAGGGAACCGTACCGGTGCGTCAGCCGCCACGTCGCTTCGAGCAGCCGGGCGATCGCCTCGCGCGGGTCGCCCTCGAGGTCGAGGTCGTTCAGCTCTCGGTCGGTGTCGTCGATGGCGCGATTCACGACCTCGCGGATCAGCGCCGCCCGCGAGTCGAAGTGCCCGTAGAGGGTGACCCGCCCGACTCCGGCTGCTTTGGCGATGTCGTTGACACTGACGTTCGGGTCCTTGGCGAGCGACACGGTGGCCGCCTCGATGATCGCGGCGATGTTCTTGCGGGCGTCGGCGCGCTTGGCGCCGGTGGCCGCCGCGGTGCCCAGGGTCTGCATCGTCATCCTCTCGTCCTCGTGTTGAGACACTATCGCCGAATCCCGGTTCTCGGACACATGTGTCAACATTGTGGTTGTCAAACAATGATGTTCGAGTTAGATTCTCTGCGAACAGTTTTTCGACGACGAGAGGAACCACCGATGCCCGAGTTGACCGTCGACTTCATCACCTCGCTCGACGGCTACGGCGCTGCAGAAGGATGGCCGGGGTTCTGGGGCATGGAGGGGCCCGAGTACCTGCAGTGGCTGGCCACGACGCCCGAGCGCGACCACCCGGCCCTGATGGGGGCCAACACCTATCGCCTGATGGCGGGGATGGCCGCGGAGCACCCCGATGAGGCCGGCATGGCCGAGATGGCGGCGATGCCGAAGGTGGTGTTCTCCTCGACGCTCGATGAGCCGTTGTTCTGGCCGAACACCGAGTTGATCCGCGGCGACGCGATCGAGGCGGTGCGACAGATGAAACGCGAGGGCACCCTGCCGCTGCGCACCCTCGGCAGCCTCTCGCTGTGCCGCTCGATGCTCGCCGCCGGCCTCGTCGATCGGTTCCGCGTCGTGCTGTTCCCGGTGATCACCGGCGCCACCGGCCGGGAGCGCATCTACGACGGGTACCCCGACGTCGCGCTCGAGCTGGTCGCCAGTCGCCTGTTCGACGGGCGCCTGCAGTTGCTCGAGTACGTCCCGACCGTGCTCGCCGGGCCGCCCCGCTCCGGGGGTGCATTCGCGCCACCCCGAGACGAGTACGCACGTGATTCTGGCGCGAAAGCACCCCCGGAACGGAAGAGCGTGATTTCCGAGTGACGGATGCCCCGGGGCGGGCCACAATGGTCGGGTGGACCCCGTCGCAGCGCTCGAGGAGATCGCCTTCCTGCTCGAACGCGATCGGGCGTCGGCGTTCAAGTCGAAGGCGTTCCGTCGGGCGGCCGAGGCCGTGCGGGGGCTCGACGCCGACGAGATCGCCGCGCGCGTGCGCGACGGCAGGCTCAAGCGCATGGCGGGCATCGGCGACTCGACGTTCACGGTCATCGCACAGGCCGTCGACGGTGCAGTGCCCGACCGGCTCGCCTCGCTGCGGGCCGAGGCGGGCCTCTCGCCGACAGGCGTCGTCGAGGGCCTGCGCGCCGAGCTGCGCGGCGACCTGCACAGCCACACCGACTGGAGCGACGGCACCACGAGCCTCGAGGTGATGGCCCGCGCGGGCGCCGCACTCGGCCTCGGGTACCTCGCGATCACCGACCACTCGCCGAGCCTGCGCGTCGCCAACGGCTTGAGCGCCGAGCGCCTCACCGAGCAGCTGGGGCTGCTCGCCGACGTGCAGGCACGCGTCAGCGACATCCGCCTGCTCGCCGGAATCGAGGTCGACATCCTGCTCGACGGCAGCCTCGACCAGACGCCCGAGATGTTCGAGCGACTCGATGTGGTCGTCGCGAGCGTGCACTCGAAACTGCGCATGGAGCGTCGCGAGATGACCGAGCGGATGCTCCGTGCGATCGCCGACCCGCACATGAACGTGCTCGGGCACTGCACCGGGCGGCTCGTGGAAGGCTCCCGCGGCACGAGACCGCAGTCGGAGTTCGATGCCGAGGTGGTGTTCGCGGCGTGCGCCGAGCACGACGTCGCGGTCGAGATCAACTCGCGGCCCGAGCGTCAGGACCCGCCCGACGAACTCATCCAGGTCGCGCTCGAGGCCGGGTGCCTCTTCTCGATCGACAGCGACTCGCACGCCCCGGGGCACCTCTCGTTCCTCGAGCTCGGCGCCGCGCGCGCGACCGCCAACGGGGTGCCGGCCGAGCGCATCATCACGACGTGGCCGGTCGAGCGGCTGCTCGAATGGACTGGCGCTGGTCGTTGACCCCATGGAATGACGTGGCGTGGCGCGCCGTCAGACGAACGAATGGCGCAGACCGTTGGGTTGTCGGTCGGCAGAACGCGCGGGAGGATCGACGCATGGGTCGACGCTGGGGCGGTCGCATGCTGCTCGTGATGGCGGCGGCGCTCGGTGCCGCCGTGCTCGCGGGGTGTGCCACGGCCGCGCCGTCGCCCGGCGCGGCGCCGAGTCCGTCGGCGCCGTCATCGGGCATCGACACCGACGCCACGCTGCGGTGCGGCGACACGCCCGTGCCCGCTCGAGCACTCACCGAGCCGCGGCCGGCCACCGAGCTGTCGGCCGAGGTGCTGGCCGTGCTCGAGAATCCGCTGGCGGATGTCGACGAGCCGCTGTCGGATTGGCTCATCGCTCATGAGACCGTCGAGCGCGTGGTCATCATGCGCGAGCGCGAGGAGCCCGTGGATCTGGGCGGGGGCGACATCGCAACCTACGATCTCCGTGCGATCGAGGCGGCCGACGAGCATGCGCTCCCGCTCGACGCGCCGTGGGGCCTTGTCGGCGCAGCGAACTGCACCCCGAGGATCGACCTCGGAACCCTCACCGGGGCGGGCGTGACGCTCGACCCCGACGCTCTTCCGGATGGTGGTGACGAGCGGATCGTCCTGCTCGTCACCGAGCGGGAGTGCAACTCCGGCCGGCCGGCGACCGACCGGGTCGAACTCGTCGAACTCGTCGAGACCGAGACCACCGTGGAGGTCGTCATCGGAGTGCGACCCCATGAAAGCGGGGCGTTCACCTGCCCGTCGAATCCGCCGACCCCCTTCACGGTCGAACTCGAGCAGCCGCTCGGTGACCGCGTGATCTTCGACGCTGCAGTGGCTCCCGCTCGCGAGATCAGCGCGGGGGAGCGGTACTGACCTCGCGCAGCCGCCCGACGAACGGGGCGAAGACGACGGCGACGAGCCCGAGGAATCCACCGAGCACGAAGGCGCCCTGCGTCCCGACGACCTGCGCTGCGACATCCGCTGCACCGTCACCGGCGGCAGCCGCCGCGCCGATCGCCATTGCGGCGATGAAGAGCGCGGTGCCCCGATCAGGGGGCCGCTGCAGCTTTTCAGCAAGGCTTCAGGTCACCCGAGGACGATTGGCCCCGACGGAGGGGGGTCTGTCGATGCGCGCGCCGATCGCTGCGAGCGACACGCACCCTGCCGAGGCGTCGAGCGCCGGCCTGAAGCCTTCCGTGCGCACCCGCAGACGAGTTCTCGAGTGGGGTGCACGGTTCGCCGCGCCACTGCTCGGGTCGGCCGCGGCAGTGCTGGTGTTCGCCGGAGCCGGGGTCCCGTCGTACTGGGGCGACGAAGCCGCGAGCGTGGTCTCGGCCGGCCGGCCGCTGCCGAGCCTGTTCGCGATGCTCGCTCACGTCGATGCGGTGCACGGGCTCTACTACCTCTTCCTGCACGGCTGGACCGCCCTCGTCGGCACCTCGGAGGCCCTCGTGCGGTTGCCGAGCGCGGTCGCCATCGGGTTCGCCGTCGCCGGAACGGTCGTGCTCGGCGTTCGGCTCGGCTCACGGTCGACCGGAATCCTGGCGGGAATGGTGCTCGCAGTGCTCCCGGTCGCAACCCGCCTGGGGATCGAGGCGCGTTCCTACCCATTCGTGATGGCCGCGGGGGTCTGGCTCCTCGTCTGGCTCGTCGTGCTCGTGCGGCGCCAGGAGCTGCGATGGTTCGTCTGGTCGGCGTACGCGGCGGCGTGCGCCGCGGCCCTGTACCTCTACCTCTACCTCGCGCTGCTCGTGTTCGCGCAACTCGCGATCGTCATGGCGTTGCGCGGCACCCGGCCGACGATGCTGCGATGGCTCGCGGCATCCGTCATCGCAGCACTGCTCGCCGTACCGATCCTCCTGGTCGGCATCTCGCAGAGCGATCAGGTCTCCTTCCTCGCCAGGCGCGACTATGCGAGCGCCGAATCGGTGCTGGTGCGCCAGTGGTTCGGAACTGCCGAGTGGTTCGCGGCCGTGGGGTGGCTGCTCGTGCTCGCCGCGGTCGCGACGGTCGCGTTCGTTCCGGCGATGCGGGGGTCACGGCCGCTCGTCGTCATCGCCTCGGCGTGGATCGCCGCGCCGACGGCCGCGCTGCTCGTGATCGACGCGTGGATCGCACCCACCTACAACCCGCGCTACCTCTCGTTCTGCGCGCCGGCGCTCGCCATGCTGCTCGCGGTCGGACTGCGTGGTCTCGGGGTCGTCGTGGCGGAACTGAGTCGGCGTGACGGCGCTCGCCGTCTCATACCGCTCGTCGGGCTGGTGCTCGTCGCAGCGCTCTCCGTGCCCGGGTATCTCGCCCAGCGAGGCCCGTTCGGCAAGGGCGGCGCCGACTTCCGCCAGGCCGCCGACGTGATCGCGGCCCGCGCATCGACGGGTGACGCGATCGTCTTCGACGACTCGGTGCGTCCGTCGAGAAAGCCCCGGCTTGCGTTGAACCTCTACCCCGACCGGTTCGCGGGGCTCGATGACGTCGCCCTGCGACAGCCGCTGGCCGCCACGAACCGCCTGTGGGACGCGGTGACGCCGCTCGACGAGGTCGACGATGTTCGCGAGCACAGCCGAGTCTGGGCGGTGGTGGTGGGCCGGAAAGCGCCCGACCTCGATACGCTCCGGTTGCTCGGATTCTCGGTCGAACGCGCCATCCCGGTGCACCGCGTGGTGGTCTACGAGATGGTCAGGCCGTGAGCGCGCCGTCGGGGCGCCTGAGCAGACAGGCTGCGACGTTCGTCGCGGTCGGCGGCGCGGGATGGCTCCTCGATGTCGCCGTGTTCAACCTGCTCACCGCCACCGTGCTCTCATCGGACGTCGAGGGCGGGCCCATCGTCGCCAAGGCGATCTCGACGACGCTCGCGATCATCGCGAACTGGATCGGCAACCGCACCTTCACGTTCCGTGAGACGCGCCGCACCGACGTCGTCCGTGAGGCCGTCGAGTTCGTGCTCGTGAGCCTGGCGGGAGGTGCGATCGCGATCGGATGCCTCGCGGTGTCGCACTACGTGCTCGGATTCACGTCGCGTCTGGCCGACAACATCGCGGCGAACGTCGTGGGGCTCGCGTTGGGTGCGGCCTTCCGCTTCGTCGTCTACCGCTCGTGGGTATTCAGCCCGCGCCGCGCATCGGCGGAGCCGGTGCGCTCGGTGGTGGAGCGGGCGCCGTGACCTCCCCCTGTGCCCGACGCTAGGCGCCTACTGTGCCCGACGCGGCGCCTCCTGTGCCCGACGCTAGGCGGAAGTCGGCCCCTGTCCGATGCTCAGCCATTCGTCGCCCTCGTCCCTCGTTCCGCCGGAACGCGCCGATGCGGATGTCGTCTCGTCCTGCTTCATCGCCTGCAGCTGGCGGTCGATCTCGGCCTGCGCGCTCAGTGCCGCGAGTTGCCGTTCGATGTCGGCGTCGGGCGCGGCGGTCAGGTCTTTCAACGCACCGCTCGAGAGCAGTTCGTCGGTGGCCGCGGCGCGGGCCTGCATCTGGGCGACGCGGTCTCGTGCGCGTTCGAGGCTGGTGCCGACGTCGTCGATCGTCGCGCCGATGCCGGCGACGGCCTCGTTCGCCCGCACCTGTGCTTCGGATGCCGTGTAGGTCGCTTTGATGGTCTCCTTCTCGACGCGGAACGCCGCGATCTGCTCGGAGAGCTGTCGCTCACGTGCCTCGAGCTGCTCGGTCTGCTTCTGCAGCGACGCGAACTGCTGTTGCAGGTTCGCGACCTGGCGCTCGAGCAACGAGCGGCGCTCGAGTGCGGCACGGGCGAGGTCCTCGCGGCCCTGACTCAGCGCTTCGCTCGCCTGACCGGCAAGGCGTTGGTAGCGCGCACCCATCTCGTGGCCTTGCAGGTCGATGCGCTTCTTCGCGGTCGCGACCTCGGCCAGCGCCTGGCGCACCTGCTGCAGCAGCTTCACCTGCTGGTCGTAGCTGTCATCGAGCGTCTCGCGCGGGTCCTCCATCTTGTCGAGGGCCTTGGAGGTCTTGCTTCGGAAGATCGTTCGCATACGTGACGTGTTGTTGCTCATGATCGGGGCTCCTTGTCTCGTGCGGTTGAGGCGGTCGGTTGGCTGATGCCGGTCGGTCGGCTGATGGTCGTCGGTTGGGTGATGCCGGTCGGTGCGGCGGGTTGATCGCGTTGATTCAGGGTGCGCAACTCGTCGACGCCGGCGCGCAGCGCGACGACTTCGCGGTCGATATCGGAGCGCAGTGCGGCGAGGGTGTCGTCGGTGAGGCCTTCGAGGCCCGAAGCGACGGCCGAGCGGAGGCGGCGAACCAGGCCGGCGACCTGCTCGACGCGGTGGCCGGCGGCTGCGAGACCCGCGGTCAGCACGGCGGTGTCGATCTCGCTCTCCATCAGGCGCAGCTGAAGCTCGAGGGCGGCACCCTCGTGCTCGATGCGCCGGAAGAGCTTCGGAAGGTCACCGCGTGGTCCATCACCGCGGGCGGCGAGGTCGGCCGCCGCCCGCCCGCTGGCAAGGATCTCGTCGAGTCTGATTCGCAGCCTGAGCACCTGCCTGCGCGGCCCCGAGCTGAACTGGGCGCGGGTGCGCAGCGCCGCACCGGCGAGCGCGCGATTCCGGCGCGCGCGCTTCACGAGCGCCCGGATGACGAGCACCACCGTCGTGATCGAGATGGCGACCATGGCCAGCAGCGAGACGAGCACCCAGATGAGGACGTCCACGACGACCACCTCTCCACATTCCGAGAAGCGCTCCCGAGGTGCCCTACTGCATCGAGCACGGTCGTCGCGCCACCCAGGTCGAACACGCGATATAACGCAAACTTACGCTGACAGACGGCCGAGTGTCAGGGCATAGACGAAACTCGCAGCTTACGAGGGGCATCGAGCGGCAACGAGCCGACCCGCGGCGGTCTCGGGTGAACGAGAAGACCCCCGGCGAACACGCAGGCCGATCCGGACCTTTTTGAGTTTGATAACCATTATCGATAAGCTTCGCGAGTCCGACATCTGAGAGGCCAGAGTGGAAACGAATCCTCCATTGGAGCGCGCCGGCACACCCGTCGGGCAGGCGAGGCCGGCCACGGCTCCCGCCCGTCGTCCCGCCGGCGCAGCTCTGCCTCGTCGAGCACGGGGACCGGGACGAATCGGGCGACCGTCGGTCGTGATCCTGAGCGTCGCGCTCGGCATTGCTCTCGCCGCCCTCATCGTGGTTTCGGGCGCCGTCGGCACGGTTGAGGTGGGGGTCCTCGATGCCGCCCGCATCACACTCGGCCACCTCCTGCCGAACGCACCGTGGATGTCCGACGGCAGCCTGACGGTCCTGCAAGACCAAGCGGTCTGGCAGTTCCGGCTCCCGCGAGCGATCCTCGCCGGGCTCGCGGGCGCCGGCCTTGCCCTCGCGGGAGCCATCATGCAGGTCGTGGTACGAAATCCGCTGGCCGATCCGTACATCCTCGGTGTCTCGTCAGGCGCGAGCGTAGGGGCTGTGCTCGTCATCGTCCTCGGGTCGGCCGCAGTCGCAGGTCTGCCGCTGAGCGGCGCCGCCTTCGTCGGGGCGCTCCTCGCGAGCGCGCTGGTCGCCGTGCTGGCGCAGCAGGGTGGCCGGCTCCCGCCGACACGGATGATCCTCGCGGGCGTGGCGCTCGGAACGCTGTTCAGCGCCATCACGAGCTACCTGACGATCACCACTGACGCACAGAACGTCGTGAGTGTCGTGTTCTTCCTGCTCGGCAGCGTTTCGGCCGCGACGATGGCGAGCCTCCTGCCCCCGGCCTTGGCCATACTCCTCGCGTGCCTGATCGTCGGCACGCAGGCGCGCTCGATGAACGCGCTGCTCACCGGCGACGAGTCCGCCACCGCGCTTGGCGTTCAGGTGAATCGGCTTCGAGCGCTACTCCTCGTCGTCGCGTCACTCCTCACCGGCGCCATCGTCTCGGTGAGCGGTGGCATCGGGTTCGTCGGTCTCGTCATTCCACACGTCGCTCGAATCCTGGTCGGGTCCGATCATCGACGGATGCTCCCGGTGACCGTGCTCGGCGGTGCCGTCTTCCTCATGATCGCCGACCTGCTCGCCCGCACGGTGGCCGCGCCGACGGAGATCCCGCTCGGCATCCTCACTGCATTCGTGGGCGCGCCCTTCTTTCTGTGGCTGATGCGGCGCGGTGCGGCCTCGCGCGCGGGCTTCGACCGATGAGGGTCGATTTCGACGCGGTGAGCGTCGAGCTGGGCGGCAGGGAAGTCCTCCACCGCGTGAGCCTCTCGGTGGAATCCGGTCATTTCGTCGGGCTGCTCGGACCGAACGGGAGCGGAAAGTCCACGCTCCTGCGCACGCTCTACCGGGTGCGCACGCCGGCCGGCGGACAGGTGCGGCTCGACGAGGCGGACGTGCTTCGGATGCGTCGCCGAGAGCTCGCCCGCACGGTGTCGGTGATGCTGCAGGAGACGTCGAGCGAGTTCGATCTGACGGTCCTCGAAGTGGTGTTGCTCGGGCGTGCCCCGTACCACGGGTCGTTCGGACGTGACACGGCCGTCGACCTGCGCATCGCGCACGATGCGCTTCGGCGAGTCGGTTCGCTCGACCTCGTCGACCGCATGGTGGGCGAGCTCTCGGGTGGCCAGAAGCAGCGCGTCATGCTCGCCCGGGCGCTCGCGCAGGGGGGCCCGGTGCTCGTGCTCGACGAGCCGACGAACCACCTCGACATCGCGCACCAACTCGAGCTCATGCGCATCGTCGGCACGCTGGACTGCACCGTGATCGCGGCCCTGCACGATCTCAATCTCGCCAGTGCACACTGCGATGAGGTCGCGGTACTGAACGACGGCCGGCTCGTCGCGTTCGGCCCACCCGACGATGTGCTCACTCCCGACCTGGTGCGTGAAATCTTCGCCGTCGACGCGCGATACCTGCCCGACCCGGCCGCCGACCGTGCCGTGCTGGCCTTCGGGCACCTCGACGACATCGTGACGCCCCTGCCACGCCGCAGTGGACACCGCCCTACCGGCTGATCGGCTGCCTGCACCCGACCACACTGACCCTGTTCACCAATCACCTGGAGATCACACGATGAATGCAAATCCCCGGCGCAGTGCCGGCATCCGAGCGACGTCAGCCGTCGCCTCCGCAGCGGCCCTGGTCCTCCTCACCGGTTGCGGTACCGGCGTGTCAGGAGGCTCGGACGGCGCGGCGGCTGCCGACCAACAGCAGCTCACGATCGAGAACTGCGGCCGCGAGGTCACGATCAGCGGTGTCCCGGACGCGGTCGTCGGCATGAGCCCGTCCCAGACCGAGTTGCTCCTTCGCCTCGGCCTCGCGGATCGGATCGTCGGGCAGGCCCAAGTCGACACGACCGCTCTTCCTGCAGACATCGCGGGTGTTGCTGCAGACATCCCCGTGCTCAGCGACGCCCAGCCGCCGGCTCGTGAGGACCTGCTCGCGGTCGGACCCGATTTCGTCTACTCGCCCACCACCTACGAGTTCACCGCCGAGCAAGGTTTCGCCAGCATCGAGCAGCTCGAGGAGGCCGGCACTGCGGCGTACGTGGCGACCGGCGGATGCTTCGACCGGCGCATGGAGGGAACCGTCGACGACCTCTTCGTCGACCTCGAGAACCTCGGCCGGATCTTCCAAGTGGAGGACGAGGCGGGCAAGATGATCGACACTGCCGAAGCGGAGCTCGCCGAGGTCGCAGCGGCGCTCGATGGACTCGACAAGCCGAAGGTCGCGCAGGTCTACATCGAGGGCACCTCGTTGTCGGCGATCGGCGCCGGTATCGAGTACGACATCCTCCGGCTCGCCGGGGCCGACAATGTCTTCGGCCCGCAGGATGCCGCGTTCTCGGACTTCTTCGCCGCGCAGATCAGTCCCGAGTCCCTTGCGGCCGCGGCACCGGACGCGGTCGTTTTCGCCGCAAGAAATCCCGCACAGGAACAGGCCGCTCGCACGTACCTGACGACCACGTTCCCCGACCTCCCGGCTGTCGCCAACGACCGGCTCATCGCGATCTCGCCCGCCGACACGTTCCCCGGCACGCTCGGCAATGTGTCGGTGGTGCGCCAGATCGCCGAGCAGCTCTACCCGGAGGCGTTCGCCGGATGATCCATCGCCGCCTCCTGCAGCTCGCCGGTGCGGTGCCCGGGGCAATCGCGCTCGTCGCGTCGGCGACACTCATCGCGACACTCGCGCACGTGCTGTTCGCGCTGCAGGTGGCGGCGATCCTCGCCGCGCTCATCGCAGGGGAGGTCGACCACGTGCCCGCCGCACTCCCCTGGCTGCTCGCGACCACCGCGGCACGGGCGGCGGTCCTCTGGGTGCGCGAGGTCGTGACCGCCCGCTGCGGAATCGCGATTCGCGCACGTCTCCGTGACCGCCTCCTCTCGCAGCTGTCGGCCCTCGGGCCATCGCACCCGCTGAGCTCCCGAGCCGGCGGGGCGACAGCGGCGATCGTCGATGGCGTCGAGGGACTCGACGCCTACTACGCCAAGTACTTGCCGCAGCTCGCCGTCGTCGCGATCGTGCCAGCGACGATCGTCATCCTGGTCGCGAAGCAGGCACCAGCCGCGGGAGCCGTGCTCGCAGCATCGGCCGCCGTCGCCGTCATCGCGCCGCGATTCTGGGATGCACGCCTCCTCGCGAACGGCCGCGGCCGGTGGCAACGCTACGATCGTCTCTCGTCCGACTATCTCGAAGCCACCCAGTCGATTCCGCTGCTGCGTGCCTTCGGAGCCGGCGCGCGCGTCGGTGAGCAGCTCACCCGCCGATCCGAAGAGCTCCACGCACAAACGATGGCGCAGTTGCGAGTCTCTCTCGTCGAGAGCGGCATCAGCGCGTTCGCCGCACACGTCGGCACCGTCTCAACCGTCGTCGTCGCACTCCTCACCTTCACCGGCGGCTCCATCGACGCCGCAGCGGTCATCGCGGTGCTCCTGCTCACCCGCGAGTGCTTCCGACCCCTCACCGAACTCTCGGGACACTGGCACGCAGGCTACCTCGGCCTCACCGCAGTAGACGGCATCGACGAGCTCCTCAACGCCACTCCCGTCGTGCGTGACAACGGGAAAGACGACCGCCCCGCTGCACGCGGAGCGAGCCTGGCGTTCCGCGACGTGCACTTCACCTACCCAGACAACGGGAATGGGGTGCACGCCATCGACCTCAGGTTCGCGCCCGGATCGACAACCGCGATCGTCGGCCCGTCGGGATCGGGGAAGAGTACTCTCGCCCGCTTGCTCCTGCGCGAGTTCGACCCCGACCGCGGCGTCATCGACATCGACGGTCACGATGCGCGGGAGTACACCCTCGCGGCATTGCACCAGAGCATCGTCGTGGTGCCACAGGACACCTACCTGTTCGCCGCCTCCGTGCGAGACAACATCGCCCTGCACCGGCCGGATGCGTCGGATGCCGAGATCCGGGACGCCGCCGCGGCGGCCGACATCGACCGGTTCATCGAGACGCTCCCCGAGGGGTACGACACCCGGCTTCGTGAGGGCGGCGCCGGTCTCTCCGGCGGGCAGCGGCAACGACTTGCGATCGCGCGCGCCCTCCTCGCCCAGCCGTCGGTGCTCGTGCTCGACGAAGCCACGTCGGGACTTGACATCAGCACCGAACACCGAGTGCTCGAAGGTATCGAGCGCATGACCAAGGGATGCACGCGCATCGTCATCGCACATCGCGAGTCAGCCGCGCGCGGCGCCGGGAATATCATCCGCATGCGCGATGGGAGGGTGTCACCGGAACCGCTCCCCGTCAGCACCGAATCGATCGAGGCGTCGGTCGACCTCGGAGCCCGAGGATGACCGCAATCCGCCGGCTGCTTCCCTTCATCGCCACCCGGCCACGGCTGTTCCTCGAGACCCTCGCCTGCAACGTCGTCGTACAACTCGGGGTACTCGGAGTCGCGATCGGTCTCTCCCTCCTCATCGGCCGCATCCTGTCAGGCCAGCCCACATCGCTCCTCGGCTCGGGCGCCGTGCTTGCCGGCGCGGGAATACTCATCTCGCTTGCGACCTGGCGCGAGTCGTGGATCTCCCACGACCTGGCGTACGGGCTCATCGGAGTGCTGCGCGACCGCGTCTTCGCCGCACTCCGCGAAAGCCTTCCCGACCGACGCGACCCGCGGCACAGCGGCGACCTGGCCGCCGTCGCCCTCGCCGACGTCGACACGCTCGAATGGCTCTACGCCCACACAGTGGCCCAATCGCTCTCCGCGGTATTCATGCTCGCCGTGATGGCGGTGACCTCGCTCCTGGTGTCGCCATGGCTGTTGCTCGTCTGGCTGCCGCTACTCGTTGCCGGTGTGGCCGTGCCGTTCCTGACAGCTCGGGCCTCCGACCGGCAAGCCGCGGAGCTCACGACACGCAGTGCTGCGCTGCGCTCCGAGGTCATCGACACCATCCAAGGCATGCGCGAGCTGCGCAATGCGGGCGCACTCGGCCGGCGCCGCGCGCAATTGGCCGCGCATTCGACGGCCATGGCGGTCGCGCAATCCCGGGTCGCGTCACGCATCGGGCTCGAACGGGCCGCTTCGGACACCCTGTTCGCTCTCGCCGCGTTGGGCGCCATCACGGTCGTCATGGCGCGGATCGACACACTGCCCCCGGCGCTCACCCCACTCGCATTCACGATCTCAACGGCGGCGCTCATCCCGGCTGCGCAGATCTCCGACCTGCTCCGAAACGCCGGGGCACTGCGGGAGTCGAGCCGACGGATCTTCGAAGTCCTCGACCGATCCCCGTCGGTGGCACCCGCCACTGCCACGACCACCGCCCATCCATCACCGCACCGCGGTGCCGGACTGGAGTTTCGCGGCGTAGGCTTCCGGTACGACCCGGACCGACCACCGGTGCTCGAATCCGTATCATTCACTGTGCGGCCCGGTGAGACCGTCGCCCTCGTCGGGTCGACCGGCGCGGGCAAGACCACCTGCGCTCGACTCGCCCTGCGACTCTGGGACCCGGACACCGGCGCTGTCCTCGTCGAGGGCTACGATCTGGCCTCACTGCCCGATCATCGCTTGCGCCGACTCGTGAGCACCGTGCCGCAGGAGGCTCCCCTACTGAGCGGCACCATCGCAGGCAACCTGCGACTCGGCAACCCCGGTGCGTCGACCGAACAACTCGAACAGGCGGCCGCGCACACCGGACTCCTCGCCGACGGCGCAGGATTGCCCCACGGTCTCGAGACGCCGGTAGGGGAGCGTGGCGCCGGCTTGTCCGGAGGCCAGCGGGCCCGCGTCGCGATCGCGAGAGCGCTCGTCGTCGACCCAGTCGTCCTGATCCTCGACGAAGCAACCGCTGCACTCGATCCCGATGCCGATGCCGCGATCACTGACTTTCTCCGTGCGTCCAGCACCCGGGCGACACTCGTCGTCGCCCACCGTCCGGCCACCATCGCAGCGTGCGACCGCGTCATCGAGCTCGCCTCGGGAAGCGTGCGTTCGGCTCCCAGTGCCGAACTGCGGAGCTTCGGATAGCGCGTGTCTCTCTCACCTCCCCCATATGTGTACCCAGGTGACCACGCATACGCGCAGATACCCCCAAGGCTGCGACCTACGCTGGAGACCATGAGCCCGCCCCCAGCTCCGCTGCGACCTGCGCCACCCAAACCCTCCACCCGCCCGCGAGCTGCCGTCGGCCTCTCGCTCGGCGTCGCGCTCGTACTGTTGTTCGTCGCGATCCGAGTGCTCGCGCCCGAAGCGGTCGGCGATGTGCTCTCGAACTCGGTGCAGGACTTCTTCACCCTCTCGATCAGCGTCGTCATCGAGAGCCTGCCGTTCGTGTTCCTCGGCATCCTGCTCTCGATCGGTGTGCAGGTGTGGCTGCCCGACGGCTTCCTCCTCCGGCACCTGCCACGGAACCGGGTGGCCCGACGTGTGACCGTCTCCCTGCTTGGTGTGCTGCTGCCCGTCTGCGAATGCGGAAACGTGCCGCTCGCCCGCGGCCTCATCCTCCGCGGGCTCACGGTGGGTGAGTCGATGACGTTCCTCCTCGCCGCGCCGATCCTGAACCCGGTCACGATCATCACGACCTACCAGGCGTTCGGCTGGTCCGACGGCATCCTCGTCTCCCGCATCCTCGGCGGCTTCGTGATCGCGAACCTCATCGGCTGGATCTACAGCCGGCACCCCAGCCCGATGAGCCTCCTCACCCCGAAATTCCAGGCGAGCTGCGCGCACGCCCACGACGAGGTGCGGGCCTCGCGCACCCGGCGGAGCGTCGCCATGTTCGACAAGGAGACTTCCGCCATGCTGCCCGCGCTGTTCGTCGGCTCGGCCGTCGCGGGCCTCATCCAAGTCGCCGTCTCCCGCGACGTGCTCGTCACGCTCGGCCAGAACCCCGTGCTCTCGGTGTTCGCGCTCATGGCGCTCGCGTTCGTGGTCGCGATCTGCTCGAACGTCGACGCCTTCTTCATCCTCGCGTTCGGGTCGACCTTCATGCCGGGCGCGATCGTGGCCTTCCTCGTGTTCGGGCCGATGATCGACGTGAAGATGCTCGCGCTCATGCGCACGACCTTCACCGCCAAGACACTCGTGCAGCTCACGGTCATCGTCGGTCTCGCGAGCGCCGCCCTCGGGTTGGCGGTGAACGCCCTTGCTTAGACGACTCATCGCACGGTGGCAGGGTATCGTCCTCGCCCTCATCGGCATCGTCGCCACGGTGTGGCTGGCGCTGACCGACCAGCTCAGCCTCTACATCCACCCCGGCACGTCGTGGTTCGCGATCGTCATGGCGCTCATCGGTGCCGTGCTCGTGATCGCCGCATTCGCGCTCACCCCTCTCGAAGACGATCATCAAGTCGCGTCGGATGCTTCGCAGCCCGGCCCCGCCGTCCACCTGCACGAGCACGACCCCACGGCCCCACGCTCTGTGGGGTCGGGCACGATTCGTGCCGCGCTCGCAGCAGCGATCATCGTGGGAGCGAGCCTGGCGCTCCTCGTTCTCCCGCCGGCGACGCTGACTTCGGCGGCCGCGGCTCAGCGCAGCATCAACAGCGAGACGTCGACTCTCGACCAGGATGCCACCGCGCTCGTCGGCGGTGACACCTCGAGCTTCACGGTGAAGGACTGGGCTGTGCTGCTCGGACAGAGCCCCGATGCCGACTTCTTCGCCGGCAGGTCCATCGACTTGGTCGGATTCGTGTCGTCGTCACCTGACGACCCCGACAACGTCTTCTACGTCACGCGATTCGTGGTGACGCATTGCGCCATCGACGCACAGCCGGTGGGCGTCCCTGTCTACCTGCCGGGCTGGGCCGAGCGCTTCGAGCCCGATCAGTGGGTGACTGCATCCGGTGCCATCGTCCCGAATCCGGGATCATCGAGTGCCGAGCCGCTGCTGCTCACGCCCGACGAGATCTCGGTCACCGACCAGCCGGAGCAGCCGTATGTCTACTGATCCCGGCACGTTGTCCGACGTGCGCCGCACCGAGCGGGATCGCGGGGTGTTCCGCCGCCGAATCGTGGGCACGATCGTGGTGCTCGCGGTCGTCGCGGGCGGCTTCGCCTTCGCGAGCGTCATGCAGGGTCCGCGTCTCGAGGCAGGCCAGATCGATGCCGCGAGCGCCACGCGCCTCGCCGGCGAGCAGCTCACGCTCACGATCAACCAGCCCGTGGCGTCGATCGATGCCGAGGCCGTGGAGGTCGAACCGGTGGCATCCGTTTCCGCCGCGGCCGACGACCGCAGCATCCTCATCACCTTTGAGCGCCCACTCGATTACGCGGCGGAGTACACCGTCCGCGTCCCGAACGTCGTCGGCGCCTACCAGGGCACGCCGGCGATGCTCGAGTATCGCTTCGAGACACCCGATGAGGAGGTGTACAGTCTGCTGCGCCGCAGCGACCAGGGCGAAGACGACATCGTGCAACGCACGTCGTTCGCACACCCCGAGACCGAGGTGGTCTTCGCCGCCCCGCGCATCCAGGAGTTCGCGCGCGTCGATGACATCCTCGCGGTGGTCACGGTCGGCGAGCAAGATCGGAACGACCTGTTCCTCTCGCAAGGCGACCAACCGCAGCCCGCCGAGGTAGGCCTCCCAGATGACGCCTCGATCCGCGAGCTCGCCGCGTCGACGACGCACCCGCTCATTGGTTTCGTGCTCGATACGCCGGCACGCGACGGTGTGAAGCAGTACGAAGCGACCCTGATGACGATGGACCTGTCGGGCGCCGGTCCGGCGGAGCCCCAGCCTGTGCTCGGCCTCGACGGCGCCGCGCTGCGGGCTGCGGCGTGGGCCTTCGTGCCCGGGTCCACCTCCCTTATCGTGCAGGCCTTCGACAAGTCGCTGTTCCTCATCGACGTGCTCGGTCTGCAACCGGTGACCCCGCTCGGTGTGCACGACGAGATCCGTGGCTTCATCGCCGGCACAAGCGACCTCGTCGTCGCCGATCCTGATCGGGGCGCACTCATCGACCTCGCAGACGGCACGACCGCGACCCTGGAGCTCGCGTCCGCTGATCTGGCAGACAACGTCTACACGGGCCGCATCGCGATGCTGGACGAGTCACGCTACCTGGTCACTCTCACCATGGTCGACATCGAGGGCGGCCGCACCGTGCGGAGTTCGATGCTCGCCGAGGTCGACGCCGAGGGCGAATTGCGGCAGGTCTTTGCGCCCGCTTCCGACACGAGTTCTGTCCGCGACTACTGCGTGTCGCCGAACGGCCAGTACGTCGCCGTTGCGGTATCCGGTGAGCAGAGCCGTCCAGACAGCTACTCCCACAATCCGGGTTACACGCAGACGATGACCTCGATCGTCGAGATCGCGACCGCACGAACCGTGCTGAGCCTGCAGGGCGGATTCTCCGACTGGTGCGCCGACTGACGGACCCAGCGCAACGACGACGCGACGAGGTTCGAGACGGCGCCCGACACCGGCCGAAGACGACGAGCTCGCCCCGACGATCCGCCACGGAGCACCGCACGGGTGAGGCGCACATACGTGGTACCCGACTTCGAGCCCCGGGATGGTGAGTTGGATGATGGACAACGGGTGAAGGCGTTGCTGGTTGCTCTTGCGGCGCACGAGGCGTGGGGTTACATTCGAGAAAGCCGAGGGTTCCTCGGTTCGCTTCGAAATGGCACCATTGATCAGCCCGATACCTGGACGGCAAATGCCCGCTCGAAGGTGTCCGGAGGTGTCAGGACGGTGCCAAGTGTCAACTTCGCCGGGGGAACTCGATCGCCGACAGCCGCGGGTCGTTTCACCGCCATCTCATCTGCCGGAACCGTTCCGACGACGTCGAGCCTGAACGGTGGCAATGCATGACGAGACGGTCCTGCTTGGCCGCTCGAGGGAACGTCGAGTACTCGATCGCATGCTCGCCGACGCGCGGGAAGAGCGTGGCGCTGTCCTCGTCGTCCGCGGAGAAGCCGGCGTCGGCAAGACCGCGCTTCTGCGCTACTGCGCAGAGCAAGCAGGCGATTTCCAGATCCGTCGGACGGCGGGGGTCCAGTCGGAGATGCAACTGCCGTTCGCGTCCCTGCACCAGTTGTGTCGTCCGTTGCTCGATCACCTGCAGGCGATTCCGCATCCGCAGCGGGTCGCGCTGAGCGTCGCGCTGGGATTGGCTGACGGGGCATCGCCAGACCCATTCCTCGTGTCGCTGGCTGCGCTCAGTCTGCTCTCCGAAGCCGCGACGCAGCGACCCATCCTGTGTCTCATTGATGACGCGCAGTGGCTTGACAGCGCCTCGGGGCAGGCGCTCGCGTTCGTCGCTCGGCGCCTTCTGGCCGACTCCGTCGCGATGCTCTTCGCGGTTCGCGAGCCGGCGTCGAACCGCGACCTGACGGGCCTGCCCGAAATGAACCTTGAGGGCCTCGCCGAGGATGATGCACGGATTCTCTTGCAGATGGTGATCCCAGGACGGCTCGACCCGCAGGCTCGCGACCGGCTCCTCGCGGAGACACACGGCAACCCCCTCGCGTTGTTGGAGTTGCCGCGCAGATTGAACTCGACGCAGATGCCGGGCGTGTTCGGTCTGCGGGACGGGCAGGAACTGCCGCAGCGGATCGAGGAAGCCTTCCTCCGGCGGCTCCTCGCGCTTCCGCGCGACGCTCGCCTGCTGCTCCTGATCGCCGCGGCGGAGCCGGCGGACGACCCCATCCTTCTCTGGCGGGCCGCGGAGCGACTCGACATTCCGATGTCGGCCGCAGAGGCGACAGAGAGCGAGGGCCTCCTTGAGATCGACGACGGCGTACGGTTCCGCCACCCGCTGGTGCGCTCTGCGGTCTACCGGGCCGCGACCCCGCACGACCGCCGCGCCGCTCACCTGGCGCTCGCGGAGGCGAGCGACCCGGTCGCCGACCCCGATCGGCGAGCCTGGCACCTGGCCGCCGCCGCCATCGGCCCGGACGAGAAGGTTGCCCTGGAGTTGGAACGTTCAGCGGGCCGGGCGCGCGCACGCGGTGGCCTCTCCGCGGCGGCCGCGTTCCTGAAGCGGTCGGTCACGCTGACGAAGGACCCCACCAGGCGCGCCGGTCGCGCCCTCGCGGCCGCTCAGGCGAGCCTGCACGCGGGCGAGTTCGATTCGGCGCTGCAAGTGCTGGCAACCGCGGACTCCCCTACCCTCGACGAGTTCCAGCGCGCGCAGGTAGAACTCCTGCGCGCCCAAGTCGTCACCGCATCCGGTGCGCTGGGGGAGGCCCCGGCGCTCCTGCTCGCCGCTGCTGAACAATTGGAGCCCCTCGACCTGCCGCTGGCTCGGGAGTCCTACCTCGACGCGTGGGGTGCCGCGCTGTTCGCCGGCAAACTCGCGAATGCCAACATGCGCGAGGTCTCTGAAGTCGTTCGCTCCCGACACCTTGCCAGTGCGCAACCCCTCGCAGCTGAGTTGCTCCTGGATGGCATGTCCGTGCTGATGACCGACGGCCGTGAAGCTGCCGCGCCGACCCTGCGCAGGGCGATCGGTGCCTTCCTGGAGGAGGATCTCTCAGTCGATAAGGGGATGCGATGGAGCGTGATCGCCTCGTGTGCGTCGGTTGAGCTCTGGGATTTTGAGAGCTGGGATGCGATCATCACCCGGCAGATGCAGCTCGCCCGTGACGCGGGTGCGTTGGCGCCGCTCGCGTTCGGCCTGAACGGGAAGGCCATCACGGTCGCGTGGACCGGCGACTTCGAGGCCACAGCCAGAGTCGACGCCGAAGCAAATGCCATCACCCAGGCGACCGGCAGCCGGGTCGCCCCGTTCGGCGGGATGCTGTTCGCCGCGCTCCGCGGGCGCGTGGATGAGGCGTTCGCGCTCATGACCCGGACCACCGAGAACGCCGTCGGAAGTGGAGCCGGCTTCGCACTCCAGTGGGTGCAGTGGACGACTGCCATGCTCTGCAACGGCCTCGGTCGGTACGAGGACGCGCTGGTCGCCGCACGGCGAGCGTGGCAGGACTGGCCCGACTGGTACGTGTCCATCTGGGCTTCGTCCGAGCTGATCGAGGCTGCGGCCAGACTCGGGCAACCTGAGCTCGCAACCGAGCCGCTGCAGCGTCTCGTCGAGAGCGCAAGGGTCGGCGCCTCCGGCTGGGCGATCGGCATCGCGGAGCGATCCACCGCGCTCGTCACAGAAGGTGCCGATGCTGAACGGCACTACAAGAACGCGATCGAACATCTGCAGAGCACCCCGCTGCGTCCCGAGGTGGCACGCGCCCACCTCGTCTACGGTGAATGGCTTCGCCGCGAGCAACGGCGGGTCGATGCTCGGGAGCAGTTGCAGATCGCGTACACGATGCTGGCTGAGATGGGAGCCGAGGGGTTTGCAGAGCGAGCCAGGCACGAACTGCTGGCCACCGGCGCCAAGGTGCGCAAGCGCGCCGAGACCGAGCATCACGCGCTCACCCCGCAGGAAGCGCACGTCGCCCGGCTCGCGGCAGACGGTCACACGAATGTCGAGATCGGTGCGGAGGTCTACCTCAGCCCGCGCACTGTCGAATGGCACCTGAAGAAGGTATTCCAGAAGCTGGGCATCAGCTCGCGACGAGCGCTGCGCGAGGCTCTCCGGAAGCAGGACCACGACAACGAACTTGCTTGACCGGCCATTCGCCTCGCTCAGTGGCGCGCGGTGAGGAAGGGGCCGAGCACGCCCAGCAGTTCCTCGGGCGCCTGCTCGGCGACCCAGTGTCCCGCGCCGGCGATGACGACACTCTGCACGTCGACCGCGGCGTGCTGCATCCCTTCGCCGACGTGTTCTGCCCAGCTGTCGGCGCCCCCGACGGCGAGAACGGGAATCTGCAACGGCCGGGTCGCACGCGTCTCGTTCTGTGCGAGAGTGACATCCCAGTCCCGGTAGATCCCCAAGCCGCCTCGCAGTGATCGTTCATCCGAGAAGTTCCCGATGTAATACCTGATTGCGTTCTCGGGCAGCGGCCTTCCGCCCTGGGTGGCGAACTCGTGGCCGAAGTAGATGTCCTCGCGACCTTGGATGAGCTGTTCCGCAACCATCCCAGCCCGGTTGAACGGGATGTGCCACACCTTGTCGTTGAGTGGTTTCGGAACGAACAGCGGTGGCGATGGCACCACCCCCGGAGGCCCCGGAATCTCGGCCACAACCAGCCGGCTCACGCGTTCGGGGTAATCCGCGGCCAGCGCGTAGCCGATGATCATGCCGGTGTCGTGACCGAACACGCTGAACCGTTCGTGGCCGAGCTCATCCATGAGCGCGACGAGGTCACCGGCCAGCGTCCCGGCGTCGTATCCGTCCTCGGGCTTCCCGGTCAGCCCGATGCCCCGCTGGTCGACGGCGATCACGCTATGGCTCTGCGCCAGGGTGGGCATCACGAGCCGCCACGCGTACCACGATTCCGGCCAGCCGTGCACGAGGAGAAGCGCGGGGCCGTTGCCGCCGACGACCACGTGCTGGCGCAGCCCGCCCGCTTCCACCATGCGACTACTGAACTTGTCGGCGAACCCTGCTGGGAGGTCCGGAGCCTGAGACACGGCGCCGCGGGCGTCCGGGACGGGGAACGGGCCGAAGTCCGCGTTCATGTGCTGTCCTCTCAACTGGGCGAGCTCTGCACGACGCATGCCCGCCACCTCAGGCTCGCGCACCGGCCACGACCTCGCACCAGTCACGATCACTGGTAGTCCCCAACCAGTCACCCCGGTTCTCGTGCGCACGAACAGCCCTGACGCCGGCGGCACCGTCTCGGCGGCCACCCGCGGTGCACGGGCCTTGGAGTACCCGGGACTTCGACGGGTGCGACGAGAACGCTGGTGCGACGAGGCTGTGCGGTACGACCGAGCGATGCAACCCATCCATTGATCCACCAACAATGGAATCCATCATGAACCCCTCCACCAACCTCGAGCGGCTCGCCATCGCCGATGGCCGCGGCTCCGTCACTGACGCGCCCAACCTCCCCGCCGGCTTCACCGACACCTTCGTCAGTCGCTATATCGACGCGAATGGCGTACGCCTGCATGCGGTCATCGGTGGCGAGGGACCCGCGCTCCTGCTCGTGCACGGCTGGCCCGAGAACTGGTACGCCTGGCGCCACCTGATGCCCGAACTCGCGAAGCGATTCACCGTGATCGCGGTGGACCAGCGCGGCGTCGGCCTCTCGGACAAGCCGGCGACGGGCTACGACACCGGCACCGTCGCGGCGGACCTGATCGCCCTCGTGGATGCGCTCGGCTTCGATCGGTTCGCCGTCGTCGGCCACGACACCGGATTCGCCGTCAGCTACGCGCTCGGCGCCGACCACCCCGACCGGGTCGCCCGCCTGGCGCTCGCCGAGATCCCTGGCGCTCCCGGCACCACCCCGCCCCCGCCCCTGTTCGTACCGTCGCAGGTGAACGACAAGCTGTGGCACATTCCGTTCAACCGGGCAGTAGGTCTTCCCGAGCAGCTCATCGCCGGTCGCGAGGACGTCTACTTCGGCTATGAGTTCGCCGTCCAGGGCGGCGGCGTCGCCCAAGAGGTCATCGACTACTACATCGGCCTCGTCTCCGACCCGGAGTCGCTGACCGGTAGCCTCGGCTTCTACCGGGCGTTCGACGAGACCGTCGCCCAGAACCAGGAGCGAGCCGCCCGAAAGCTGCAGGCGCCGGTGCTGGCCATCGGCGGCGAACGCAGCTACGGCGAGCACGTCGCCGAGGCGACGAGCGTCGTCGCCGAGGACGTCGAAGGCGTCGTCATCTTCGGCGCCGGCCACTGGGTCGCGGAGGAGGCTCCCGAGCAGATGCTCGAGGCCTTGAACCGATTCCTCGCGCCGTACGCCGCCGAGGCGAGCAACGTCGCACACGTGGCATCCGTTCGCTGAGCCGTTCACTACACACCGTGCCGCGGAGCCTCGTCGCTCCCGGCACGGTGTCGGCCTTGTCTGCCAAGGATTGGGCTGAAACGGTCCACCGCTTCAGCGCTCTGGGTCGCAGCGCTCATCGACTGGTGCCACACGAGAGTCCGCACCGAACATGGCACCCGAATCAGTGCACGGTCCCGGGTCTCTCCCAGGTGCGATACGGGCGAACGCCGCGGCACGCTGGGAGCAGCGGGATCGAGAGAACCCGCCGGTGACCTTGGAGGCCGATCATGACCATCACAGCTCAGACCAAGACGACGCCCGGGGCTGGCGACTGCGACTGGATCTCTGCCGTCGGTGGCATCACCCACATCACGAATCGAGAAGAACAATGGACGAGGTCAAGCTGTCACTGATCATCGAGGTTCCCGCTCGGCCTGTGGAGTTCGAAAGCGCCTTCCCGGCACTGCTCGATCTCGCCGGCACGATGCCAGGGCTGCTCCGTATCGAAACCGCGCGAATCTTTCCATGCAGGGACGGATCGCCTTCTCCAGTCCATCGCACCCTCGATCTGTACTTCGACTCCTATCGAACCGCGTCACGCGCCACCGACACACCCCTGGCGAAGACCTTCTTCGACGGCCTGACCGGCGCCGGCGGAAGATTCACTCGGCTGCTTGGTCACGTGGAAACCCATGCAACTGCCTGCGCCGTGCCAAGCGGGATGCAGTGGCCGGCGCGAGAAGCCGCGCTTGCCGGTCAAGCGGCGTGACCGAGGCGGAGGCCGAGTCCGGCCGAGGACACGGCCCGACGAGCATGGGCCATCGGCGTTACTCGGCAGCGATCATGCAGCAGACCGCCCGTTCTCGAGGCCCAGCAGCCGCATGCTGTTCTGCCACAGCTGGTCGAGCTGTCCCGGGTCGTTGAACAGCTTCGCGAAGAGCACCATGCCCTCGATCTGGGCGACGATGGCCTTCGCGGCCTCGCGCGGTGCCGTCACGCTGCCCGGGCCGGCCTCGCCTGCGGCACGGATCGCGTCTTCGACGATGTCGATCTGCTCTTCGAAGATCTCCTGGAGACGAGCCCGAACCGGGTCGTCCTGGGCGCTCACCTCGAGTGCCAGATTCCCGAAGAGGCATCCCACCACTCGGCCGGTGCCGTCGACCGCCTGCCGCTGCACTTCCCTCGTCGAGATGAAGAGCGCGCGCAGGCGATCAGGAAGCGAGTCCGGTGCAGTGAGGATGCGCAGCCATTCGGCGCGCTGCCGCTCCCAGTGCCGGTTCACGACCGCGAGCGCCAGGTCCAGCTTCGATGGGTAGAAGTAGTAGAAGCTCCCCTTCGGGACACCCGCCTCAGCACTGATCTCGGCGACGCCGATCGCGGCGTATGAACGCTGGCCGAAGAGCTTCGCACCCGCCTCGAGGATTCGATCCCCTGCATCTGATTTCCGTCCCATGGTTGCAATTATACGACCGGTCGACTATAACTGTCTACATCGGTAGTTGACCGATCATCTAGTAATTGCAAAGGACACAGCAGCACATGGAAACACGCAAGGTCGCCGTCATCACCGGCGGATCACAGGGAATCGGAGCCGGTCTGGTCGAGGCATACCGGCGCCACGGATACGCCGTCGTCGCGAACTCGCGCAATATCGCGGCATCCGACGACGCTCTCATCCGCAACGTTCAGGGCGACATCTCGGATCCCTCCGTCGCGAGCACGGTCATCCAGACCGCCGTCGACACGTTCGGGCGGGTCGACACCCTCGTCAACAACGCAGGCGTCTTCATCGCCAAGCCGTTCCTCGACTACACGCACGACGACTACGACAACGCCCTACGAGTGAACCTCGGCGGGTTCTTCCACATCACCCAGCAGGCGGTTGCGCAGATGTCGGCACAAGGCACCGGGCATGTCGTGAACGTGACGACCACTCTGGTGGAGAACGCCAACTCCAGCGTGCCCTCGGCACTCGCCTCGCTCACCAAGGGCGGGCTCGCGGCCGTCGTCAAATCGTTGGCCATCGAGTACGCCGCTCGCGGCATCCGCTTCAACGCAGTGTCCCCCGGCATCATCAAGACGCCACTGCACGCCGTCGAGGCGCACCCGACTTACGCCGCGCTGCACCCGGTCGGTCGCATGGGCAACATCGACGATGTCGTACACGGTGTGCTCTACCTCGAGCAAGCGCCGTTCGTCACCGGAGAGTTCCTGCACGTCGACGGCGGCCAGAGCGCCGGGAACTGACACCTCGGCGGGGTGGTGCACGACACCACCCCGCCGCCAACTCCGAAGAAAGCAGCACAGCATGTCAATCATCGACACGACCGAGCAGAGCCGGCTCGCTACCAGGGTTCTCCGGGTTTGGGCCGACGGCATCCGCGCGCACGAGCCCAACGAAGTGGCGTCCGTCTTCACCGAGGATGCGGTCTTCCAAGGGTTCGACCCGACCCACACCGTCGGCCGCGCGGGAATCGCGGCCTACTACGACAAGCAACCCGTCGGCCTTCGCGCCGCCTTCCACATCGCCGAACAGCGGCAGATCGCCGCGGACGCTCTTCTGGTCTATGCGCGCGTCGACTTCAGTCCGCCCGACGCCGCGGTGATCCCGGTTCACCTCACCGCCGTACTCCGGCGGAGCGCTGAGGCGTGGCTCATCAGCCACTACCACGTCTCGAAGATCGAGCGGCCGAGCGGCTAGGGAGCGGACCAGTGATTCTCCCGGGCGCGAGGATCGTACCCGTTCGACAGGCTGCAGGTGTGGCCGGGCGCGCCGGTCTCATCCGGAAGGAGTCAGCTATGTCCACTCAATCACCCACGGGCAGTTCGCCCACCGACCACGAGTCGGCCTCGGCCGGCTCCCGTGGCATCTCGCGGCGCGGGCTCGTCGTCGGCGTCGCAGCCGCAACGGGTATTGCCATTGTCGCCGGCGCCGAGCCGGCCGCAGCAGCAGCCGGCAGCGCGCGCGAAGGCACGGCGGCGGATGCGCCCAACTTGCCTCGCGGGTTCACCGACGTTTTCAAGGACCAGTACGTACAGGCGAACGGCATCCGTCAGCACATCGTCGTCGGCGGTGACGGACCCCCGCTGCTGCTCGTGCACGGTTGGCCCGAGAACTGGTACGCGTGGCGATTCATGATGCCTGCGCTCGCGCAGCAGTACACCGTGATCGCAGTCGACCAGCGGGGCATCGGACTGACCGACAAGCCGGCCGGCGGCTATGACGCCGGCACGCTCGCGACCGACCTCGCCGCACTCATGGAGGCGCTGGGGTACTCGAAGTACGCGGTCGTCGGGCACGACACCGGCTACGTGATCAGCTACGCCCTGGCCTGCGACTACCGCGACCAGGTCGCCCAAGTGGCCCTCTTGGAGATTCCCGGCCCTCCCGGCGTCGGCGACTATCCCCTCGGACCGCCGTACTTCGTTTCGGAGGCCGACAACAACAAGCTCTGGCACATCGCCTTCAACCGGGTCAACGACGACCTCATCGTCGACATGGTGAAGAGCAATGCGGACAAGTACTACCAGTACGAGTTCGCGGTTCAAGGCGGCGGAACGACCCTGCCGCGAGAGACCATCCGCTACTACGTCAGCCTGTACACCAGGAACCGGGACACCCTGCGGGCGAGTTTCGGGCTCTACCGAGCCTGGGAGACCACGCTGAACCAGAACATGGCGCGCGCGAGTATCCCGCTCACCATCCCGGTCCTCGGAATCGGCGGCGAGAACAGCTACGGCCCTGTGCCGGCCGCGGCCCTCGAGAAGGCAGCCACGGACTTGCACTCGGCCATCATCTCGGGCGTCGGGCACTGGCTCGCCGAGCAAGCCCCCGACCAGATGGTCCAGGTACTCAGCGACTTCTTCGCCCCGTACCGAGCCGAATGAAGTGCAACGAGCCGCCACGCACGGACCGTGCGACGACAAGGAAGGAACAGGCAATGGGTCTGCTCGACCGCATTCTCGGCCGAAAGGCTGAACTGGAAACCGAGGCCGTCACGGCTGACGTCCCGATCGGCGACGCCAGAGCCATCGACCGCTACGAGCGCATGCTGCGCACCGCACCACGGGAGGTCATCGAACGAGCGCACGTGGAAGCCTTCGAACAGCTCACTCCAGCCCAGCTCGACGTCCTCTTCGAACGCTTCTCCGCGACCGCCGCAGCCGATGACGAACGCCCTTCCGACGCCCGACCGGCAAGCCTCGCCCGTTCGGCCGCCCAGGCTGAACACCACCGACCAGGCGCCATCACCCGGACGCTCGAGGACACGCAGACGCGAGCGGGGACGAACGCGTTGGTGGGCGCATCGATTCTCGACGCGGTCGTTTGGTACTCGATCGCATCGGTCGCATGGAGCACCTGGAGCGTTCCTGATGACGCATCCGCAGCCTCGTCGGACGCGTTCGACGCAGGTGGCTTCTACGATCTCGGCTTCTGACGAACTGGGGGCAGGGTCATGACCACCGAAGACAACACCGAAGACAACACCGACGATGCGGTCGGCGCCGACACCACAATCAACCGCGGTCGTGATCGGCGCTTCCGGTGGGTCGCCCATCGACCGGCGGGCGACCCGCCGAGGCTGCCGTTCGAAGGGCGACTCGGGTCCTTCTCCGGAGCGACCGCGTGGCTGAACTCCGACCCACTCACCCCGCAAGCGCTTCGCGGCCGGGTCGTTCTGGTCGACTTCTGGACGTTCACGTGCGTCAACTGGCTGCGCACGCTCCCCTATGTTCGCGCCTGGGCAACCAAGTACGCCGACCTCGGCCTCTCCGTGGTGGGCGTGCACACCCCCGAGTTCAGCTTTGAAAGCGACATCCGAAACGTGGCCGCTCAGATCCAGAAGCTCGGAATCGACTATCCAGTCGCGGTCGATGACAATTACGACGTCTGGCACGAGTTCGCGAATCACTACTGGCCCGCGATCTACCTCGCCGACACCCGCGGCCGCATCCGCTACCACCACTTCGGCGAAGGTGAGTACGCCACAACGGAGATGGCGATCCAGCAGCTCCTGTACGACGTCGGCGCAGGGAGTGTGCACTCCGAACTGGTCGTCGCCGAACCGCACGGACTCGAGGTCGCCGCCGATTGGCAGACACTGCGCTCACCCGAGACATACCTCGGGTACCGCCAGAGCAGCGGCTTCGCCTCCGAGCATCGCGCTTCGCCCGACCGGCCTCACATGTATGCCGGGACGCCCTCCGCCCTGAACTCATGGGACCTCACCGGTGACTGGACCTTCGGCCCAGAAGCCGTTCGCCTGAATCAGCCGGGCGGCCGCATTTCGATGCGCTTCCATGCCCGCGACCTCAACCTCGTCATGGCCCCCGGCCGTTCGGCCCAGCCGATCCAGTTCAAGGTCAGACTCGATGGGCTCGAAATCGCCACAGCCCACGGCACGGACGTCGACGACCGCGGCCAGGGGATACTTGCCGAGCAGAACACATACCAGCTCATTCGACAGACCGGACCAATCACTGACCGTCTGTTCGAGATCGAATTCTTCGAGGCGGGCGCTTCCGCCTTCTGCATCACGTTCGGCTGAGCCCGCCGCGCACGTCTCACCGTCCTGGCCTGCGATCGAGTCATCCATTCGCGGTGCTCTCGCGTCTGCTGGATGGCGCCCGCTGCTCCCGCTTCGTCGACTTCAACCTGGCGCGCGAGGTCTGGTCGATGCCAGCGACGCACAGCCGACTTCACACGCTCGCCCGACTCGACGATCAGCCCGCGCGATCGGATGCGGCGACGATGAGCTCCTCGAGACGCCCCCGGGCCCCCATCAGCTCTGCGATGCGCGCATCGATCCGCACGCGCTCCTCGGCAAGCATCGCCCGCTGCTGCGCGTTCGTGGTGCCGTTGTCGAAGCACGACAGCATGTCGGCGATCCGCCGGCTGGATAAGCCCGCGGCATACATCGACTGGAAGAAGCGGACCCGTTCGACGGCAGTGTCGGGATAGTCACGCTGGCCCCCAGGGGTGCGCTCGCTCTCCAGCAACCCTTGCTCCTCGTAGTACCGGAGCGCACGAACGCTCACTCCGGCGCGCGAAGCCAGTTCGCCGATTCTCATCATCTCTTCCTCAGTATCACCATGGACTTGCATCTGACGTTAGCGTCAGGTCTTACAGTACACGGATGAACACAAACATCGACTCTTCCTCACCCCTCGCCGGCTCTGTCGCTCTCGTGACCGGCGCGAACCGTGGCCTTGGCCGGCACCTGGTCACGCAACTTCTGGAGCGCGGGGCTGCGAAGGTGTACGCCGGGGTCCGCTCGCCCGTCGACTACGACCTGCCGGGTGTGGTCCCCATCCTGCTGGACGTGACGGACCCCCGACAGATCGAGGCCGCCGCATCCGCAGCATCCGACGTGACCCTTCTGATCAACAATGCCGGCATCAGTCGTCCGGGTTCGCTTCTCGAGAGCCCCATCTCCGACCTCGAGGCGGAGATGGACACGAACCACGGGAGCATCCTGCGCATGGTGCGGGCGTTCGCGCCGGCCCTGGCCGCGGCCGAGGGTGGCACGATCGTCAACGTCCTGTCGGCACAGTCGTGGTTCGCATACCCGGGCACGAACGGCTATCACGCCAGCAAAGCGGCCGCCTGGGCACTGACGAACGGCTTTCGCCTCGAGTTGGCCGGTCAGGGGACGCGCGTGGTCGCTGTGCACGCCGGCGCATTCGACACGGATTTCTCTGCGGGGTACGACGGACCGAAGGAGAACCCGGCCGACATCGCTCGCGCACTCCTCGACGGCGTCGAGCACGGCGACATCGAGGTTCTGGCCGACGACTGGACGCGGTGGGTGAAGTCGTTCCTCGACAATGACCCGTCGGATCTGTACGAGCGACTCGAGCTCGACATCGCGCGTTGAGACCGTGCCGCACTTGCGGTACGTTCCGGACGCCCGGCCGGAGGTGCACACACGCCTACGCCCGGAGCGTTCTGTACCGCGATTCGCGACATGCTACAGAATGGGATTGGCCTCGGTTCCCGTCTCGTCAAGCCTTACCCGGCGCGGCCGCGCCGCCCGGGGGCAGCACACCGCGGTTGCGAGCCTTCGTGATCGGGTCGCCCGGACGCCACGGCAGGTAGATCACGCCGGTGACGCGGACCCCCTCGGGCACGGCGAAAAGCTGGCGCAGGACAGCCTCACCGGCCACCTCCCGGAATCACCCGTTGACTCGAGAAACCCCCCGGTTACCCGGGGGTTTTCGTCTGTGGCTCCGACCGGCATCCATCCGGTGACCTTTCGATTTTCAGTGAGCCTGGGCGGTTTTCGCTCAGTTCTTATGGGGATGATATCGCGCTGATCAGGGATTCTTCCGAATGGTCTCAGTTGGTTTCAGATCGTTTTCGTGCATTTAATGGCACATTAATGGCACAGAATCTCGCTCCAGGTGGCGGGGTCGCCTGCGTCGACCGGGGCATCTTGGGCTAGTCTGTCGCTCGGTCTTCACGGACGTTCTTCCTTCTTCGCCGGTTGCGTCGACAGGGCAAGTGAGACCCAGTCAACCGCGTGCAGTTGCGTCGTCAGTCGCGTATGCGAGCCTGACGATGCGGTCGCTGCAGCGACGCCGCTCGTGGTCTCGATCATCGGGAGGTTCTCGAGGTACTGGGCTGCGATGAGGCCGCCGAGTTCGGGGATCGACGCGATCTGCTTCGCGATGCTGTTCTGGTCGATGCCTGCGACACGCATGAGTTCCTCGAGCAGCGCATCACCATCACCCCTGCGGTGGCCGTTGCGATCAGCGAGCGGGCACAGGAGTTCGGTGAGTCGGTCCACGTCCAGACGGGACTGCCAGGCCGCATCGCGAAGTGCATTGCCCACGATGCTGAGGTCGTTGCGATCCTCGACCAGGTCGGCGATCGTGCGTTCGCGCGTGGTCGTGGGGAGGCCTTCCCGCACCGTGACGTCCTGCTCAGGCAGTGCACGAGTTCGGTACCGGATGTCTGCTCGCTGGGTCTGCTTGCGGGTCGGGGTTGTGAACTCGCTCTTCATCGCTCGCAGGTCTCCGATGCCGTGGAGACGAGCTGCGGATTCGCCGGAAACGACGGCGCTCCCCGGGTGTTCGCTGAGGCGCTCGTATGCAAGCTTCGCGGGGTCGGTCGCCAGCCACGCCGCGCGCAGGTCTTCGTACTGCCCGCCCGGTGCGCCGGCATCCCTGTAGACCCCGTGCGATAGGCGGACCAGGTCACCGGACTCAGCCAGTCGCGTGATGTTCATGTGGCTGACGCCGCGCGCGCTGGCCTGTGCGGAGGTGACCATGCCCCACTGGGACGCGGACACCTCCGCCAGTGCTCGGAGCGCGTCGCGCGACTTCATGCTTGGATTCTAACGTTCGTACGAGAGTTTCCAAGCCTGTAGTCGGGGGTTTGATGCTATTCCGGGTGAAGACCGCCCGCGTGGCCTCTCGCATCGTGCGCGGTGATCAGGGCGAGACCTGCTCCGGTGCGTACCCCGTCGTTGATGCGACGCGCAGAGTCTGCGACGAAGCACCGCACCGGTGAGACGCTCATACACAGACGCCCAACCCGCAAACCCGGCTTCCGAATTAATGTAACGTGCGCTACATTAACCACATGAGGGAGCAGAGAGAGGGAGCCGACATGGTGCACACGGCCGAGCGGCCAGCCGCCGCGAACCCGCGATTCTTCCGCGACGTGCTCGCGCACAACCCCACGGGGGTCGCGCTCGTCACGGCGATGCAACCGGATGGAACGCCCGTCGGCATGATCGTCGGCACGTTCGTCTCTGTGTCACTCGATCCACCCCTCGTCGCCTTCCTGCCCGGCAAGAGTTCGACGTCGTGGCCCAAGATCCGCGAGGCCGGCTCGTTCGCCGTCAACGTGCTCTCGTCGGAGCAGTCGGGCCTCTGCCGCTCCTTCTCCAAGGCGAGCGCCCAGGACAAGTTCGCGGGTATCGAGTGGAGCCGTTCGGAGCGCGGCAACCCCATCCTCGATGGATGCGTCGCGTGGGTCGACTGCACCGTTACGACGACGCACGAGGCGGGAGACCACGAGATCGTCGTCGGGCTCGTGCACGACCTGGCCATCGAGCGGCCCGCCGCGCCGCTCGTGTTCTTCAGGGGCGGGTTCGGCGAGTACGCCGACGTCGCCGCGGCATCCGCAACGACAGTAGAGAGGAAGGCCGGTTGAACATGGCCAGCAGCAACGACCGGAGGATGGTGCTCGGCGCGGTCCTTTCGCCCACGAGCACCAACATCGCCGGATGGCGCCACCCGAACGCCGTCTCGAACGCGGGCGTCAGCCTCAAGGACATGACGCGATTCGCGGAAGAGGCCGAGAAGGCCAAGTTCGACTTCGTCTTTCTCGCCGACGAGCTGTGCGCCCCCGACGCCTCGCCCGGCATCCTGAGCCGCGACCCCGTCATCTACCGCTTCGAGCCCCTCACGCTGACGGCGGCGCTCGCCGCGGGCACCGAGCGCATCGGCCTCATCGTCACGCAGACGACCACCTACAACGAGCCCTACCACGTGGCCCGCAAGCTCGCGTCGATCGACAACCTGAGCGAGGGTCGCGCGGGGTGGAACCTCGTGACCTCTTACGTCACCGCCGAGGCCGCGAACTTCAGCACCGCGAAGCACGCCTCCAACGTCGACCGCTACGCGCGCGCCGAAGAATTCTTCGAGGTCACGCGCGGCCTGTGGGACAGCTGGGACGACGACGCCTTCGTGCTCGACAAGGCCGAAGGCCGATACTTCGACCCCGCCGGCCTCCACGTGCTCGACCACGAGGGCGATTCATTCAGCGTGCGCGGCCCCCTCAACGTCGTGCGACCCGTTCAGGGGCGGCCCGTGCAGGTGCAAGCGGGGTCCTCGCCCGCGGGCATTGCGCTCGCCGCCAAGTACGCCGAGGTCGTATTCACCGCGCAGACGACGCTCGAGAACGCGCTCGCCTTCACCACCGAGCTGCGCGAGCGCACGGTCGAGGCGGGACGCCCGGCGGGAGACATCCGGGTGCTCGCCGGCACGATGCCCATAGTCGGCGAGACCATGGCCGAGGCGCAGGCGAAGGCCGACGAGCTCGGCGCCCTCATCCACCCCGAGGTCGGGCTCGCGCGACTCTCGCAACTGCTCGGGTTCGACGTGTCGGGCATGCCGCTCGACTCCTACCTGCCCGACGAGATCCCCGAGACCGAGGCCTACAAGAGCCGGCAGGCGCTCATCGTCGACCTCGCGCGCCGCGAGCACCTCACGATCGGCGAGCTCTACCCACGCGTCGTCGGCTCCTACGGGCACCGCACCGTCATCGGCACGCCCGAGCTCATCGCCGACGAGCTCCAGGCGTGGTTCGAGGCGGGGGCGGTCGACGGGTACATCATCGCTCCGGCCTTCCTGCCGGATGGCCTCGACGACTTCTCCCGCCTGGTCATCCCCGAGCTCCGCCGTCGCGGGCTCTTCCGCGACGAGTACGAGGGCCGCACCCTCCGCGACCACCTCCGCCTCGCGTGGCCCGCTCGAGGGGCGGGCTGGGACGAGTAGCCGCACCGCCCTCGCCGCTAGGCTCGGTGGAGCATCCGTCAGTCGAGTGGAGGGAGCGCGCGTGCCACGACCCTTCGCCCCCGAACGCCGCGAGGAAGTGCTCGACCAGGCCGTCGCGTTCCTCGCCGAGAACGGCCTCGCCAACTTCTCGACGCGAAAGCTCGCGACCGCGATCGGCGCGAGCACGAACGTCATCTTCTACCAGTTCGGCTCGAAGGAGAACCTCATCGCGGCCGCCCTCGAGCGCGCGCGCAGCGAGAACTTGCGCGTGCTGGAGGGGTTCCGGACCGCGACGCCGGATGCCTCGGTAGCCGACGCCTTCGAGGGGATCTGGGTGTGGTGGATGGAGGAGCCATCGCGGCTCACCTATTCGCGGCTCAACATGGAGGCCATGACGACGGGCGTCGGCGACGACGCCGCGCGCACCGACCTCATCGACTACTGGGTCGACTACTTCGGCGGATGGCTCGTGCGCGACGGCCACAGCGAGGCACGTGCCCCGCAGCTTGCGACGCTGCTGCTCGCGACCCTCAGCGGACTCACGATCGACCTCATCGCCACGGGGGATCGAGCGCGCCTCGACGCATCCGTCGCCGACTTCGCCGCCTACCTGCGCGCGACCTGACCGCGCCCGGTCTGCTGCGGCGCAGCGCGACGCCTACGCGACGACCGCGCCGCCCTTGACGACGAGGTCGACGTTCTGGAAGACGCGCACGTCGTCGGCGTCGCGCACACCTTTGATCGCGATGAAGTCGGCGTAGCGCCCTGGCTCGAGGGCGCCGACGTCCTCGGTGCCGATCGCGTCGGCCGCGTTGAGGGTCGCCGTGCGCAGGATCTCGATGCCCGGCATGCCCGCCTCCGCGAAGTCGACCATCTGCATGGCGTTCGCACCGTGCGGGAAGATGATCGCGTCGGTGCCGTAGGCGAGCTTGACGCCCCGACGCACGGCCGTGCGCAGCGCCTCCATAGAGATGTCGAGCCCCTCGTGCACCTTGCGCCGCACCTCGGCGGGGAAGTCGGATGCACCGTGGCTCTCGACCCACTTGATGACGAAGGTCGTTGGGACGTAGAAGGTGTCGCGCTCGACGAGCAAGTCGAAGATCTCGTCGCCCTCGATGTACGAGCCGTGATCGAGGGTGCGCACGCCCGCGCGCACGGCGCGCACTGCGCCGAGCACCCCGTGGGCGTGGGCCGCGACGTGCTTTCCGTAGAGCGCCGCCTCCTCGACCGCGGCCCGGATCTCGGCCTCGCTGAACTCGGGCGCTCCCGGTACGGTGCCTGCGGCGAAGCCGGCGCCTGTCGCGATTATCTTGATGAGGTCGGCACCGCCGTGAATGAGCGTGCGCACGGCTCTGCGCACCTCGTCGACCGAGTCGGCGACACCGATGCGGAAGTCGCGGGGGAGCGGGATGTCGCCCACGAGGTCGGTGATCTCGCCGCCGCCCGTCGAGCTCGTGACGTACCCGCCCGTCGTGAACATGCGGGGGCCCGGCACGATGCCATCGTCGATCGCGTCGCGCAGGTCGCAATCGATGAAGGCGCGGAACGTGCCGAGGTCGCGAACGGTCGTGAAGCCCGAGCGCAGCGTCGCGGCGGCGTTGCGCACTCCCTGGAGCGCCGCCCACGACGCCGACTTCGTGATGAAGGGCGCGTAGCTGCCGTGGTCGAGACTCCCGATGAGATGCGTATGCAGGTCGATGAGGCCAGGGGCGACCAGGTGGTCGCGCAGGTCGACATAGTCATCGGGGCGCTGGGCCCGCCCCCACGGCTCTACCGCGACGATCCGGTCCCCATCGACGACGATCGCCTGATCGTCGAGCAGTTGCAGGTTGCGCACATCCGCGAGGGTTCCTGCACGGTAGGTGGTGGTCGACATCGTTGGCCGGTCCTTTCGTCGAGCGGTACAGGTCAGTCTTTCCAAGGTCGACCCGAAGAGATTTGGACAATTGTTGGATTCGGCGTGCCTTTGCTCTAAACAACCGCGCAAGGCACCTCGCCAGCGTGCGGCGAAGAATCGAACGGAGGCGCCGAACGGGCGCCGACTCCGACGAAAGCGACACCCATGACGCATCCATCGCTCAATGCCGAGCTCACCCGCGCGAACTCCATCGTCTCCCCCGTCGAGCTCGCGTTCGACGCCGCCGAGTACGACCGCCGGCTCGGCGTGCTGCGCGAGGCCATGCGCGCCGCGGGCGTCGACGTCGCCGTCATCACGGCCCCCGACACCATGGCCTGGCTGCACGGCTACCGCACGCGCTGGTACCGGCAGCACACCTCGACCTCGCTGCCGCCCGCGCAGTGCACGGTCGTGCACGCGAACGATGACGTCTACTTCATGATCGAAGCGGGCTACCACCTCGACGTCGTCGCTGCGAACTCGGTTGTGCCCGAGATCCGTCCCCTCCCCTCGTCCTTCGAGGAGGAGGTGACGCTCGCCGAGTACGTCGCCTTCCTCGAGCACGAGTTCCGCCGCGAGGGGTGGGAGGGGGCGACCGTCGGCATCGAGCGCTGGTCGTGCATCCCGAGCCCCGCCGTCGCCAACGTCGTCGAGGGCATGCTCGAGAGCATCGGCTGCAAAATCGTCGACACGACGATCCCGTTCCGCTCCGCGCGATCCAAGAAGTCGGCGGCCGAGGTCGAGAAGATCGAGCTCGCGCAGCGGGCGTGCGACGCGGGCATCCTCGCCCTGCAGGCAGGTGCGACGCGCGAGATGACGGAGCTCGAGGGATGGGCGCTCTACACGTCGGGCATGGTCGCCGCGGGCGGCGAGCCCGCAGCACTGCACGAGACCGTCGCAACGGGCACGTCGCTCTCGGGGCTGCATCGCTTGAGCGGGCGCACGCCGCTCGGCGCGAGCTACCTCTTCCACCCGGATGCCGCGGCGGCATACGACGGCTACCACGCTCGCGCGACGCGGCCCCTCGTCTTCGGAACCGCGCCCGCGGAGGATGTCTCGAACGCGGCCGTGCAGGCCGAGTCGTTCGAGGTCTTCGCCGAGCACGCCGTGCCCGGCACGCCATGGCGGCACGTCCAGGAGAAGCTCCGCGAGCACTATCGGAGCGCTGGTCTCGAGCCCGCGGGCGCCGGCTACGAGCTCGGTGTCACGGTCGCACCGGCCGACTGGGTGGGCGAGTTCTCATGGTCGATCGACACCAAGACGGACGCCGTCATCGAAGCCGGAATGGTCATGAACTATGAGACGTGGAGCACCGTCGTGATCGTCGACACCTTCGTGTTCGAGGAGACCGGCCCACGATTCCTCTCCTCCCTCCCGCGCACCGTCCTGGAAGTCGCGTGAGCGCCGTTCCGCGGACCGCCGCGCCGTGGACCGCAGAGCGATTCGTCGCCGACGGGCACGGCGGGCCGCTCCGCATCCGTCAGTGGGGGCCGGATGACGCGCCCGCGGTCGTCTTCCACCACGGCACGCCGAGCACTGGGGCCGCGATCCCTGGCGGGTGGGCCGCGCCGGGCGAGCTCGGCATCCGCGTCATCAGCTACGACCGACCGGGCTACGGCGGATCGACCGCGCGAGCCGGGTACGCCATCGCCGACGGTGCGGAGTGGGCACGGCGCGCGGCCGACGCGTTCGGCGTCGACGCGTTTGCGACCATGGGCACGTCGGGCGGGGGGCCGTTCGCGGCCGCGACCGCAGCGCTCGCTCCCGATCGGGTCACGCGGCTCTGCATCTGCGTGGGCATCGGCCCCGCCCAGGCGCCGGGCTTCGACTCGAGGGCGGGCATGCTCGCCGAGACGGTCGAGGAGATCGACGCGGCGTCGCGCGGCGAGGCAGAGCTGCGCGCCTTCATCGATCGGCTCGGCCGCGGCGAGGGCGACCTGAGCGCGTGGATGTCGCAGCTCCCGGCGCGCGATCGCGCGATCCTGGGCGACGCGGCCGTGCAGCACGAGGAGGCGGTCGAGCACGAGGAGTGGACGACCGCGGGCGTCGAGGGCTGGGTGAACGACGACCTCGCGATCTTCGAGCGCCCGTGGGGGTTCGATCTCTCGTCGATCGCGGTGCCGACCCTGCTCGCCTACGGCGCGGCCGACGTGCTCGTGCCGCTCTCGCACGGCGTCGCCTACGAGTCGATCATCCCCGGCGCGCGACTGTCGATCGTGCCGGATGCCGGCCACTGGCTGCGCCCCGAGGAGCGCGACCTGCTGGTCTGGCTCACGCGCGACGACGGAGCTGGATCCACGCGCTGAGGGCGAACCGCGTATCGCCGTCGTCAAGGTCGATGCCGTACGCGTCGGCGAGCCCGCGGAGCCGGTAGTAGACGGTGCCGCGGTGCACGTTGAGCCGAGCAGCGATCTCGGCAACGCTCCCGCCCGAGTCGAAGTACGTCTCGAGCAGCTCGAGCACGTCGGCAGGCGCCGTCTCGAGAGCCGCGAAGACGGGTGGCAGGAGATGGGGCGCGGGGGCCGAGAGCATCGCGCTGATGGCGGCCGGCATCGCGGCATCCTCCCAGTGCGTCGCGGTCTGGCCCGTACGCCGGGCAAGGCCGGCCGCGACGCTCGCCTGGTCGAAGGAGCGCCACACGTCGGCGAGGGCGGGTACGGCGCTGCCGACGCCCACGCTCGCGGCGTCTGCGAGCCCCGGGTCTTTGAGTTCGCGCAGGATGTTGCGGCAGATGGTGTCGAGCGAGTCCCGCGGGGGACGATTGCGGTAGCCGACGATGATGATCGTGTCGGGCGTCGACGGAGCGAAGGTGTACGAGTCGATCGTGGGCGCGGCCATCGCGCGCCAGAGCGCGTCGAACACCGTGCGCCGCGGCGACGGGCCCGACCACGCCGTCCACTGCACGGGCAGGTCGAGGGCGAGCGCGACGAACCAGTTCGACCGGTTGAACATGCCGAGGTCCTTGAGCTCTTGAGCCGCCGCCTCGCGCGTCGGCTGGTCGTAGGCGAGGAGCGTGATCGTCTGCGACTCCACTTCGGCGTTGACCGAGCTGATCGACTCGAACATGTTGTGCAGCATGTGCTCGAGAGTCTCGACGGCGTCGGCGATCGCGTAACAGTCCGGCGGGAGGAGGGGTGCGGTGGCCGTGATCCAAAGGTAGCCGAGCACCTCGACGCGGGAGCGGATGGGCACGCAGACGCGCGGGTTGACGAACCCCGACTCCGGATGCGGCGCGACCATCGTGGGGCCGTGGTGCATGTTGAGCCGGAGCGAGCCGAGGTGCTCGCGCTGGCGCGCATCCGGCTCGCGATTGATGAGCGTGCTGAGGCGCGCGGCGTCGACGTCGCCGTAGTGGGGGCTGGAGGCCAGGAGGTGGAATGCGGCGTCGTCGAGAACGACCGATCGGCCGACGGCAATCGAGAGGCGATCGATCGTCTCTTGCAGGGCATCAAACATGTCGACTGGCCAAACGTTCGAACGGACGCCCTGATCTTATGACATGTGTTCAGAGTTTTGCTTGCTCCCCTGCACTTGAGTTGTCCCGAACGCATCCCCCATCGTCGTGATAAACACATTGGAGTGACCATGGCCGTGACCGACACAGGCGTCGAAGCCCCGCAGCAGCCGCACCGGACGATCCTCGGCCTGCCGGTCAAGGTGTGGCCCGTCTCGATCATCGGGGTATTCGAGAGCTTCGCCTTCTGGGGCACCCAGACGGTCCTCGTGTTCTACGTCTACTTCGCGGTCGGCGACGGAGGCCTCGGGCTGCCGACGAGCCTCGCGATCGCGGTGTCGTCGGCATACGGCGGCAGCGTCTTCCTCGCGACGGTCTTCACGGGCTGGGTCGCCGACCGTCTCCTCGGCGCCGAGCGCACTCTCCGGCTCGGAGCCGTCGTCGCCTTCGTGGGCTACGCGCTCCTCGCGGTGCTCCCGGGCGCACCGGGCCTCGTCACGGGACTCGTGGGGATCGCGTTCGGCACGGCCGCGATGTGGGTGAGCGAGGGGACTCTCGTCGACGCCGCGGTCGCCGACGACGAGCCGAAGCGGGATGCCGCGTTCACGGTCTATTACCTCGCGACCGCGACGGGCGCGCTCCTCGGCATCACCCTCTCGGGCGTCTTCCAGTCGACGGTCGGCTTCCGCATCGGCTTCGGCATCACGGCCGTCGCGCTGCTGATCGGCCTTTGCATCTACCTGCCGTTCCGCAAAGGCATCGCAGCGATCGCGCCGGCACCGAGCGGGAGCGCCGCACGATCCACGGCCCTCGTCGTCGGGATCGTCGTCGCGATCGTGCTCGCGCTCGTGGGCGCGACCGTCATCGGCGTCAACCCCGCGCTCATCGTGCTCGTGCCGAGCGCCATCCTCGCGCTCGTCTTCTTCACGCGCTTCTTCGTGAGCTCGCGCGTGAGCCACGAGGAGCGAGCCGGCGTCCGCCGCTACCTGCCGTTCTTCGTCGCGACTCTCATTTTCTGTGCCCTCTACCAGCAGCTCTACACGACAGTCGCGATCTACTCCGAGGAGAACACCGACCGCTTCCTCTTTGGCCTCGAACTCCCGGCCTCTACGATCCTCGGCATCGCGCCCCTCTGCACGATCGTCGTCGCGCCCATCCTCGCGATCATCTGGGGCGGCCTCGGCGACCGCCAGCCGGCGTTGAGCCTCAAATACGCGGGCGCGTTCGCGTGCTGCGCGATCGGCCTCGGGCTCCTCGCCGCGGCATCCGGCTCGTCTTCGCTCACCCCGCTCATCGTGCTCGCGACCGTCGTCTTCATCTTCGGTGCGTCAGACATGGTCGTCTCGCCCGCGGGCATCTCGATGGCCACGTCGGTGGCACCCAAGAGCTTCCAGGCGCAGACGCTCTCGCTCCACTACCTCGCGGTCGCGATCGGGATCGCGGGTGCGGGCATGGTCGGCGAGCTCTACCGCCCGGGTGAGAACGAGACCGGATACTTTTGGGCCCTCTCGGCCACCGCCCTCACGGTCGCGGTCTTCATGGTCATCGTTCGCGTCATGAGCCGCAGGAGCGCGGTCGCCCGCTAGGATCCGCCACCGGACGTCCGCTGAGGACCGGCTTGCGGGCGAGTCTTGGCGCACGAGAGGTATTTACCGCCGCGACGGCAATCCACCCGATCTCGGGAACTCCCGACTCGCCGGCATCCAGAGGAGCACCATCGACCCAAGTGCCAGCAGGCACCCGATGTAGCCCCACGGGTCCCCTTGAGTCGTGAGGAGGATCAGCGTGACCAGGAGGAAGATCGACCAGTACGCGGCACCGACTGACCCCCGTAGAGCGGCGCGAGCAATCCACAGTGGAACACCCACAGCCAGCAAGACGCCGCCCGCGGACACACAGAGCAACACAACGGTTGACGTGTCGAGCCCCCGGCCGAGCAAGCGTGCGATCGTGAAAGCGGCGATGATGCAGTTCACCAAAGCGGCCGCCACGAGGGCCACTGCCGCGACGGTGACCGCCTTCGGTCGTCTTCCGTCGATCTTGAATGCGACTCCCGCAACCACGGCGCGATGACGTTCACCCTCATGTCCGATCTTCACTAGACCGCCAAGAGTATCCGGACGCGTGTGCCTAGGGCATCGTGCCGAATCTCTCAGCGGGGGCTTCGACAGTTCCGTGGTCTCTGCCGGTCGAACTAGCTCGGCTCGGTGTCCAGCGCCGCGAGCACTGCGATTACCTCGACGACGAGGTGGTCTGCTATCGACTCGGGGTATCCGTGAAGCTCATGGATCGCCTTCGAGGCAAGCTGCACACGCGCGCGATACATCGCTTAAAAGTGTCGACGGCGGGAGACGTCGGTCCTCGCTGCGTTGATGCTCTCCTCAGTGAGGCGCCCCCGCAGGGATTCGAGAGCGGCATTCAGCGCATCTTCGTTCTCGCGCCATGTCGACGGGGGCTGCGGGATCCCACCTAGTTGAACTCCGGCCTTCATTGCTTCCGTCGCATTTGCATAGCGTTCCTCTGGCATGGCTTCTCTCCTATCTCGAGCCCACGACCTACTCCCGCCCCCTATCGAGGCGGTCCCCTGGTGCCACCCATGACTTGTCCGGCGGAGTGATAGCAACCTGCACACGGGTCTCGCGGAGCGCATCCGCGTCGACGGTCTGCACGGGCACATTCTGCTTGGACTCCCAGTCGTCTTGTGCGAGTTGGCCGGTCATCATGAGCACCTCCAGCGCGCCCCCGTACGCGAACGCAAGGAAGGCTCCGCCGGGCATGAGCGCGAGCGCGCCGAGCCCGAAGTAGAACAGGAGCCGGATCCACGTGCGGCCGCGTTCGGTGAGCGGGTTGACCGTGAACGCGATGCGCACCGAGCCGGGGCCGACCCAGATGACGTCGTAGACCACGTCGGGCATGTCAAGGATGGCGGCGGCCACCTCGGGGATCTCGAGCTCGAAGTCCCGGTACAGCACGGCGAGCTGCGCGGCGTCGAGTGCGAGTTGGAGGGCCTGCTGTACGGCCACGATCTCGCGCAGCCGTTGAGCCTTAATCTGCACCTCGACGACGTAAACACCGTTCGGGTCTGAGGGCTCCAAGTACGGGATAGTGTCCCAGAGTGGCTCGATGGCCCGTGCCAGCCTGGCTGCATCGGCGGCGTACTCCAGCGAGGTCATGGGCGGAACGTTATCGCAGGAATGCGGCCGAATGGCTCACCCAGTGGGCGTGGTGAGGCCGAAGTCGTGTGATGCGTAAGGGCTCTTCTGCCTTCCGGATTGGATAGCTCGGTGGAAGGGAACATCGTCCGGTCCGTCGTTCCGGCCCAACGTCTTTGGAACTGACCGATGTGGCTCTCCACCACTCCCGCGTGCGGCCGCATCCTTCATGCACTCGTAGAGCATCGCTGGCAGCGCCCCGCTGAGCTCAACGAACATCCGCGAATCTCCGACCTCTTCGCCTACGATCTGCGGCGTCTCTTTTCCACATCTCCATGACCGCCTTCGTAGGGCTGGCGAGCGGCTGGGTTTCCAGGTGCCGAAGGAGATTGACTGCCATCCCCGACCGGGCCACTTCTACGATGAGATCGCCGTCCACGTGAAGGATCGTTTTCCAACATCCGGTGAGTAACGGGACTTGAACCCGCAACCTTCGACCCGCTCGCGGACCCATAAATCGCTCACCGCCCGACCGCAAGTAGCGTGGTCACCAAAGCTTGGAATGGACGGAAGAGGGCAGTATGACGTTCGACAACGAAGACGCGGTGGCCAGGGCGCTCGAAGTGGCTTCCCTTCGCGACCTGAGCAAGGAAAAGCGGGTCGAGCTCGCCGCGATGCTGCCCGATATACCCGAGCCGCTCCGGTTCCGGCTCTACGACATTGTCCCCGACTTCCGGGCGACCGAACTCGCGGCCGTCGACGCGTACGAGCGGACGTACGCGGCTGGCCTAGACGCCGACGACAAGAACCAGGAGCGCCTTCACGCGTCCCTCGGACGTACGCGCGACATCATCGAAGGCAAGCTCGCTCGCGACGGCCTGAGCGAGGAGTACGAGCGCTATCTCATCGAGTCGCTCAAAGAAGCCGACCAGCTCGAAGCGGAGAAGGACACGGAGAACAAGGCGTTCATCTCGAACCAGGCGCGGGAAACGCGCAGGGGCATGCTGCTCCTTCAGCTCGGCGTTCCGATCGTCACGGCTATCGTGGTCGTCGGCGCCGAGGCGATCCTCGGTCGCGGAGTTCCTCGCAGCACCCGCTGACCTTTACAGTCGGGAGATATCGCCCGCTGCCATCGTTCTACGCTCGGCCTCGCGCTACGTGATCGGCGGCGCTGCGTCGTGGTCAGCGCTCTCCAGTGTTCGAGGAGTGCAGCGCGAAGTTGATTCGGAGACCACGCACCGATCCACACCAGCTGCGAGAACGTATACATCTCTCGCCGAGACCTTGTCCACGCCGAATCTCGGCGCTGTAGAGGGCTAGAGCTAGGGCAACGATGTCCGCCCCCAGAAATACGAGTGAGCCCATCGGCGATCCGAAGCCCGCCTGGATGAGCGCGATAACTGCGACGAACAGGAGGAAGAGGAGCGACAGAAATGGCAGGAGCCGAAACCGAGGGGTACGTGCTTGCGCGGTGAGGACGACCGAAGCATAGCCCAGCGACGCCCATCACAACGTCGTCATGGTGTCCTATCCTTACGCACTTCGCGCCGCCAGTGGGGCGAGAGGCGTCACGGACCACAGCCGCGCGAGCGGCTGGTATCGCTGGGGGATGGTGATTTGCGTCGCGGCAGTCATCTCAGCTGCTCGACGACGAGGAGAGTCTCCTGACGAACGCGAGCTCGGCGCGGCTGGGCCCGATGTCAATCCCAGTGGCATCTGGCCAATGGGGTGACGCGGAGGCGGGGGGTGCGAGTTCTCCGTGTAGATCACCGGAGTTGTGGAGCCAGCTGAAGCCGACGAGGTCAGCGGGGCGTTTGTTCGTGTCCTTGCGGTCTGGGTTTTCGGCACTGCACCAATCGCCGCTCAAATCAGCCGAGCCCTGGCACCCTGACATGTCATGGGTGACAAGAAAATGTCACTCGACTGCGGCATTGACGCACGTTATCTTCACCATATGCGGCGTTCACGACGGTGACGTCCCGCTGTGTGGTGGAGTTTCTCGACACCGTGCGGGATCAGCTGTTTGTGATTATGCCGCAGCGAGTTCGGGGATCGCGACCTCCTCTGC
>NZ_JAJQPD010000013.1 GCF_021228295.1 Agromyces humatus | reverse complement strand
CCAACACATACAATTCAACACCGCACCCCCACCCACCCCCAGGCCACCGCCCGGGAGTGCATGGTGGGAGTCACCGAGACCACCAACCACCCCCCGGGGTGCTGTTGGTTCTAGAGTTTCGGCGGCCATAGCGCGAGGGAAACGCCCGGACACATTCCGAACCCGGAAGCTAAGACTCGCAGCGCCGATGGTACTGCAGGGGAGACCCTGTGGGAGAGTAGGACACCGCCGGACATTCATTCGAAGAGAGCCGCCCAAGGTTGGGCGGCTCTCTTTGGTTAAGCCGGGCCCATTCCTCCCGGCCGAAGTACGCTGAGGTGATGGGGAACCGACTCGCCGATGCCATGAGCCCGTACCTGCGGGCACACGCGGAGAATCCCGTCGATTGGCACGCGTGGGGCGAGGCGGCGTTCGACGAGGCACGCGCCCGAGATGTGCCGGTGCTGATCTCGATCGGCTACGCGACGTGCCACTGGTGTCACGTCATGGCTCGCGAGAGCTTCAGCGATCCCGCGCTCGCGCTCGCCCTCAACGACCGGTACGTCGCCATCAAGGTCGATCGCGAGGAGCATCCCGACGTCGATGCCACCTACATGGCGGCCGCCTCGGCGTTCACCCGCGAACTCGGATGGCCGCTGACCGTGTTCGCCACGCCCGAGGGGCGAGCGTTCTACGCCGGCACCTACTTTCCGCCGCAACCCACTCGAGGCCTCCCGTCGTTCCGGCAGGTGCTCGCCGCCGTCGACGAGGCCTGGCGTGAGCGGCGCATCGAGATCGATCAGACCGCGACCGCGGTCGCCGAAGCACTCGCCGAGACATCCGCAGCCCGAACGGCCGGCGATCTGCCGTCTGCCGACACACTGCACGAGGCCGTCGCGCGCCTGGCCGACGACGAAGACCGCGTTCACGGCGGCTTCGGCGGGGCCCCGAAGTTCCCCGTCGGACCGGTACTGCGGTTCCTCGCCTCGTCGCCCGGCGACGGGCGTGCCCTCGCGCTCCGAACGATGCGGCTCATGGGCGCCTCCCCACTCCGCGACCCCGTCGACGGCGGCTTCTTCCGGTACGCGACGCGAGTCGACTGGAGTGAACCGCACTACGAGCGCATGCTCACCGACAACGCGCAGCTGCTGTCGGCCAGCATCGAGCTGACGCGAGCATTCCCCGCCGATGCAGCGCCCGAGGCGATCGCGCGCGGCGTCATGAGATTCCTCGCCGATACGATGCAACTGCCGGGCGGCGGGTTCGCGAGCGCCCAGGACTCCGAGAGCATCATCGACGGCGCGCGCCACGAGGGCGGCTACTACCACGCCGACGTCGAGACCCGCCGGGCCCTCGAACCGCCCGCCCTCGACGAGAAGGTCCTCACCGGGTGGAACGGCTTGGCGATCGGCGCGCTCTCGCGCGCGGCCGTAGTGCTCGGCGATACGACCTCCCTCGCGTCGGCCGAACGCGCCGCGCGATTCCTGCTCGAGCACCACGTGCGCCCGGATCGTCTCGTGCGGGCGTCGCGCGACGCACAGGTCTCGAGTTCGAGAGCGACGCTCGAGGACAGCGGAATGCTCGCGAGCGGCCTGCTCGAGCTCGCCCTCGCGACCGGCGAGGTGGGATACGCCGTCGCGGCACGCTCGCTCATCGACGCCGCGCTGGCCGCTGCCGACGAGGCCGACAGTGGGAACGACGGAGTCGCACCGCTGCCGTTCCGAGCTCCGGGCGGGGCGGATCCGGTGCTGGCCGCGCGCGGGCTCGCGCTCGACGACGATCCCGGCGAGGGAGCGATGCCGTCGGGCGTCTCAGCGTGCGCACACGCCGTCTGGACGCTCTGGCTCCTCGGCGCCGGCGATCGCTATCGTGTCGCGGCCGAGGCGGCGATGCGGCGCGTTGCGGGGGCCGCCCTCGCCCGGCCGATCGCGTTCGGCAGCACGTTGCGGCTGATGGCGAGGTACGTCGCTCCGGCGGTGCAGCTGGTCACGGTCGTGCCCGATGGGGCGGGGACGACCGACATCGGCGCGGGCGCGACCGCGCGGCTGGTGCGCGCGACCCGTGGGCACGAGGCATCCGTCACCGCGATCGTGACCGAATCGCAGGCGCGGGCATTCGCGACCGCCGGCTTCGAACTGTTCGACGCGCGCGGGCTGGTGCAGGGGCAGGCTGCCGCCTACCGCTGCACGGAGTTCGTCTGCGCCCTGCCGTTCGTCGACGCCCGTGGGCTCGAAGCGCTCGCCTCGGTGGAGGGCGGGGACGCGTCGGAGGGCTGACCCGGCCCGGTCGGTGCACAGGGTGGCGTTCCGTACGATGGCTGCATGACCCGACGCACGACCAATCGCACCGCGCCCGTGCTGACGGCGGCGGCGCTCGACGTCGCGCTCATCCTGGTGTTCGTGCTCATCGGGCGCCGCAACCACGAAGAGGCGCTCTCGCTGGGCGGCATCGCGCAGACCGCATGGCCGTTCCTGGTCGGGGCGGCGGCGGGGTGGCTCGCGACCCGTGCGTGGCGGCATCCGTTCGTCATCTGGCCGACGGGCGCCGTGATCTGGGCGGCGAGCGTGAGCGGCGGGATGCTGCTGCGGGTCGCCTCGGGTCAGGGCGTGCAGCTCGCGTTCGTGATCGTCGCGGCGCTCACGCTCGCCGCCATGCTGCTCGGCTGGCGGCTCGTCGCCCTGCTCGTGACACGTGCGCGCCGCTCCCGCCGTGCCGAGGCCGGGGCCGGGGCGGCCTGAATCACCAGGCCGCGGGCACCCGGTCGAGCACCGACCACACGGCGGCGCTCAGCTCGGGGTGGTCGAGTGCGATGCCCCGCAGCAGTTCGTACTCGAACCGTGCGACGTCGCCCTCGTGTGCCGCGGGGTGGTAGGCCCGCGCGCGGGCCGGCCGCCATTCGTCGGAGTGCATGCGCTCTTCGCGCAGCGTCGCGACGACCTGCTCGTCGACAGACGGCAGATCGGGCAGGAACGTCCACGGGTCTTCACCGAGGCGGCAGCGCAACTCGATGAGTGCACTGAGCTCGTCGCGCGCGTCTTGGCGCAGACGCTCGAGCGTCGATGCTTCGTCCATGAGCGGCCTCCCCTCGCTGTCCGATCGTACGCCCACGCTACGCGCGACGTGTGACATCGGGGTTACGGGACGCAACCTGAGATGGACGCCCGATGACGCCCACGTGACGATCGTCGACGTGCGCTTGAATTGTCGGGTGAACGCCGAGCCGAACCGCGAACCCCGCGACCGCACGACCGACCGCACGACCGATCTGCTGGCTCGCCTCCACGCCGACCTTCGGCGGGCCCGGTTCACGGTGGGCGCGCTCCAGGCGCTGTGGGGCACCGCTGCCGCGGCGGCACTGCATCGCGGCGAACGCGTGCCCGCCCGACGCGTGCTCGAGGCGCGTCGGGCCGAGCATGGGTCATCCGCCGATCTCGCCACCCTCGCCGAGCTCTTCGTGCTGGGGCTTCCGGTGCCCGCCGACGACGTCGCCCGCGCGCTGCCGGAGCTCGGGGTCGACGCCGGCGCCGAGCTCGGGCTGATCGCCCGGCGCGGGCCATCCGTCGTGGCCTCGCTCGACCTGCGGCCGTACGCGTTCACCGACGCGCGCGGAAGCGGCGAGTGGTGGATCCTCTCGGACCTCGGCGAGCTCGCGATCGAGGGCCCGCTCGGCGAGCAGCACGTGCTCGGCGTCGGCGGCGCCTCGATGACGCTGGCGGGCCTGATGCTGCCGACCCCCGCGCGGAGCGTCCTCGACCTCGGCACGGGCTGCGGCATCCAGGCGATGCACGCGTCGCGCTTCGCCGATCGGGTCGTCGCGACCGACATCTCGGAGCGCGCACTGAAGCTCGCCGGCATGAACCTCGAGCTGAACGGCATCGAGGGCGTCGAGTTGCGTCTCGGAAGCCTCTACGAGCCCGTCGCGGGTGAGCGGTTCGATCGCATCGTGTCGAATCCGCCGTTCGTCATCACGCCGCGCGTCGCAGGCGTGCCCGAGTACGACTACCGCGACGGCGGCATGGTCGGCGACGAGCTCGTCGAATCCGTGATCCGGGCGGCGGGCGACCACCTCGAACCGGGCGGCGTCGCACAGCTGCTGGCCAACTGGGAGTACGCGGGCGACCGCGACGGGCTCGCTCGCGCGGCCGAGTGGGCCGGCGGCCTCGACCACTGGATCGTCGAGCGCGAGGTGCAGCACGTCACCGAGTACGCCGAGACCTGGATCCGCGACGGGGGGACCCGGCCCGGAACCGAGGCCTTCGGTCGTCTCTACACGGCGTGGCTCGACGACTTCGAGGCGCGCGGCGTCGATCGCGTCGGGTTCGGGTACGTGCTGCTGCGGCGGCGTGATGCGGCGGATGTCGCGACCCGGGCATCGGGGTCCGCGGGGCAGGCTCGCGTCGAACGGCTGCACGGGCCGCTCGGCGACGTCGGCGCCGGCCTCGGCGGGCATCTCGTCGAGTGCCTCGTCGCGCACGACCGACAGTCGTCGCTGTCCGATGCCGAGCTCGCCGCGATCCGCCTGACGGTCGCCGGCGACATCACCGAGGAGCGGCACTACTGGCCGGGTGACGACGACCCGACCGCGATGCTGCTTCGACAGGGCGGCGGATTCGCGCGCTCCGTCGTCCTCGACACGGGGCTCGCGGCCCTCGTCGGCGCGTGCGACGGCGAACTCGCGGTGGGAGCGATCATCGCGGCGCTCGCGCAGCTGCTCGAGGTCGACGAGTCGGCGCTGGCGGCCGAACTGCTGCCGGCAGCGCGCGCCCTCATCGACGACGGGATGCTGCTGCTGCCGAGCGAGTGATCCGGAAGGGTCATCCGCTCTCGACGTTGTGCACGCAGGACGTCAGACCGTGCCCTCGGGCGGCCACACTCCGATGATGAGCGCCATCACGAGCACGGTGACGAGCTCGTGCGCGATGTTGAGAATGGTGAGACCGGCCGGGCGCCCCTCGAACGCGTCGTGCGTGATGAAACGCGCCGCCGTGAAGCCGGCCCACAGCATGAGACCGGTGGTGATGGTCATGACGAGGTAGTTACCGCCGAGCGCCTCCCACGCGACCTGCGTCGCGAGCGCGAGCACCCACGCCGAGATGAAGCTCACGACGAGGGTCATGACGATCGGCGCGACGGCATTGCGATCGCCCGAATCGTCGACCTTCGCGACCCGCATCCAGTAGTTGCCGAACACCTTCGGCGTGTACCAGATCGACCCGACGACCATCGTCGACAGCGTCGCGACGACCACGGCCCAGTAATTGACCTCGACCACCATGTCGGCCTCCTTCGGCGGCCCCGTTGGCCTGCACGGAGTCTATCCCTGAGGAAACGTCGCGAGCGAGAGCGCCACGACTCGGCGATCCCCCTGCTCGCGAGGGTATTCTCGTGGTCGCATATCGAAAGCGAGCCAATGCCCGACAGTCCGCTCTCCGACTCACCGTACGAGGTGCTCGGCGTCGCCGCCGACGCGGATGCCGCGACGCTGCGCCTGGCGTACCGGCGCGCCCTGCGCGGCGCCCACCCCGACACCGGCGGCGACGCGATCCGTTTCCACGCGGTCCAGGCCGCATGGGAGCTCGTCGGCACGCCCGAGGCGCGAGCTGCCTTCGATCGTGGGATCCGCACGGTGGCACCCTCCGACGCGCCCCACGAGGCGTGGGCGCCCACCGCGCCGAAGCCACGCCGCGATTCCCGGCCCCAGGCGCGGTCGTACGGGCACCCCGGCGGGCTGTCACGCGAGACCTATCTGGCGCTCGTTCGCGAGTGGGTCGGTCGCGGCGTCACGCTCGACGACCCCTACGACCCCGCGCTCGTGCGAAGTGCGCCGCGCGACATCCGTCACGTGCTCGCCGATGCGCTCGCCGAAGAGGCGACCGCGCGCTCGCTCGCGACGCTCGGCATCGCCTACACGGTCTGGCACGACCTCGCGACCGACGCGGCGGGCCGCGGCCTGCCGCCCAAGCTCGACCATCTGGTGCTCGGGCCGACGGGGCTGTTCGCGATCCAGTCCGAGGACTGGGGCGCGACGGTGGCGCTGAAGCGCGGTGAACTCGTCGGCGAGGCGCTCGGCGGCGAACGGCCGATCCGCGCGCTCGCCGCGCGTGCCAAGGCGATCGGACGGGCGGCGCGCGTGAAGCCCACCGCGCTCGTCGTGGTCGTGCCCGACGAGCATGCCGACGAGCCGCTCGAGCTCGGCGGCAGCGTGCGCGGCGCGACCGTGGCACTCGTGCGGCGTTCGCGGCTCGCGAGCGCGGTACGCGAAGGGCTTCCGGGGTCGGCCCACCTCGGCGGCACCGAGCTCATGGAGGTCCGCTCGCGGCTGCAGGCGGTCGTGCGGTTCGCCTGAGCGTGGCGCGCGGCGGTTTCGCGCGAGAGTGCAGGCCGGTGTTGGATGGAGGCATGCCTCCCCTCGACACCGACGCGTACATCGCCGACTTCGCCGACTTCATCCAAGCCTCACCGACCTCGTACCATGCGGCCGCAGAGGTTGCCCGGCGGCTCGAGGAGGCTGGATTCGAGCGGCTCGACGAGTCGGCCGAGTGGCCCGCGACCCCGGGCCGGCGTGTCATCGTGCGCGATGGTGCGGTCATGGCGTGGGCGCAGCCGCCTTCGGCCGATGCGACGACGCCGTTCCGCATCCTCGGGGCGCACACCGACTCTCCGTCGTTCAAGCTGAAGCCCAATCCCACGTCGAACTCCGAGGGCGTGCTCCAGGCCGGCGTCGAGGTCTACGGCGGGCCGCTGATCAACTCGTGGCTCGATCGCGAGCTCGAGCTCGCCGGTCGTGTGGCGACCGCCGACGGCGCGACGCACCTGGTGCGCACCGGTCCGATGCTGCGCATCCCGCAGCTCGCGATCCACCTCGACCGCGAGGTGAACAGCAAGGGACTCACCCTCGACAAGCAGCGGCACACGCAGCCGATCTGGGGTGCGGCGGGCGATCTCGACGAGAACGCCGACCTGCTCGCGGTCGCGCTGAGCGGCGTCGGCATCGCGCCGGACGAGATCGCGGGCCACGACCTGCTGCTCGCCGACACCCAGGCTCCGGCCCGCTTCGGCCTCGCCGACGCGTTCTTCGCCGCCGGCCGCATGGACAACCTGAGTTCGGTGTACGCCGGTCTGGCCGCCCTGCTCGCCGCACCCGACGACGCCGCGCACCTCAGCGTGCTCGCCGCGTTCGACCATGAGGAGCTCGGGTCCGAGTCGCGCTCGGGTGCGAGCGGCCCGGTGCTCGAAGACGTGCTCGTGCGGGTGTCGACCGCGCTCGGCGCCGGCGAGATCGACCGGCGACGCGCCTTCGCCCAGTCGTGGATCCTCTCCTCCGACGCGGGGCACGCGGTGCACCCCAACTACTCGGAGCGACACGATCCCGGCAATCGTCCGGTGCTCGGCGGCGGCCCCCTGCTCAAGCTGAATGCGAGCCAACGGTACGCGAGCGATGCCGTCGGCAGTGCGCTCTGGACCGGCGTATGCCGCCGCGCAGGGGTGCCGACGCAGGCGTTCGTGTCGAACAACGCGATCCCATGCGGGTCGACGATCGGCCCGCTCGCTGCCACGCGCCTCGGAATCCGCACGGTCGACGTCGGCGTGCCCCTGCTGTCGATGCACTCGGCGCGCGAGCTCGCACACGTCGACGACCTCGTGGCGCTCGGCGCCGCCGTGAGCGAGTTCTTCGCGTCTGCCTGACTCACGGGCTCGGCGGCGGGGCGTCGCAGCGGGCAGCGTATCGGCCGAGACTGGCCGGATCTCGCGCGACGGCGGCGCGATCTGCACCTCGCCGTGCGTGATCGTGGTGGCAGGCTGTCGTCATGAGCGACCCCACGACGACCCAGACGGTTCCTGCACTGTTCGCGAACGTTGCGGCTGCCGACGAGGCGGTCGCGCACTTCCGCGGCCGGCTCGCGTTCGAGTCCGACGTGTCGGATGTCGCGGCCGCACTCGCGACCGACGCGCCTGGCTTCGTCGTGGTCGACACCCGCAGCGACGAGTCGTGGACCCAGGGGCACGTGCCCGGCGCGATGCACCTGCCGGGTCGGCGCATCGCCGGCGAGGCGACGGCGCACATCCCGGCCGGGACGCCGGTGGTCGTGTACTGCTGGGGCCCCGGCTGCAACGGCGCGACGCGCGCCGCGCTCGAGTTCGCGCGACTCGGCTACCCGGTGAAGGAGATGCTCGGCGGCTTCGAGTACTGGGTGCGCGAGGGGTTCGCGTACGACACCCCCGATGGCATGCGGCAGCGCCCGGCCGACGCGCTGACGAACGTCGCCGCGGCCGGGGTCGGTGGTGCACCGCTGCCGACCGGTTCGGTCGGCGTGATCAGCTGCGCCTGCTGACGGCCGCCGGGCGTAGCCCAGCGGCCGGGCGTAGCCCAGCGGCTACCGAAGCGGACCCCGCCGGCTCTCGAGCCACAGCGTGTGCTCGCGCAAGCCGTTGCGCACGGCGGCCTTGATGATCAGGTAGCCGATCCAGAGCATCAGGGCGAGCACGGCCAGATAGATGACGAGGCCGATGATGATGCCGATGAGGCCGGCACCCCACAGCAGGTCGAGGGAGTTCGGGTCGGGGATCGGGGCGGCGAGGGTGTCCATCAGCACAGCGTGCCAGAACCGCGACGGTTGCACGAGGGGCCAGATCGGGGGACACGCGACCCGTGGGACGCGTGACCGGCCCCGGGCGCGTCAGCACTCGATGACGTTCACCGCGAGGCCGCCCTCGCTCGTCTCCTTGTACTTCGTCATCATGTCGATGCCCGTCTGGCGCATCGTCTCGATGACGGTGTCGAGCGACACCAGGTGGGTGCCGTCGCCGTGCAGGGCGAGCCGCGCGGCCGAGACCGCCGTCGACGCGGCGATCGCGTTGCGTTCGATGCAGGGCACCTGCACCAGCCCGGCGACGGGGTCGCACGTCAGGCCGAGGTGGTGCTCCATCGCGATCTCGGCCGCGTTCTCGATCTGTCGTGCGGTACCCCCGAGCACCGCGCACAGGGCGCCGGCGGCCATCGCGCACGCCGACCCGACCTCGGCCTGGCACCCGCCTTCGGCACCTGAGATCGACGCGTTCTTCTTCACGAGCGAGGCGATCGCCGACGCGGTGAGCAGGAACCGCCGGATGCCGGCGGCATCGGCTCCGGGCACGAAGCGCAGGTAGTAGTGCCCGACGGCGGGGAGGATGCCGGCCGCGCCGTTCGTCGGCGCCGTGACCACGCGCCCGCCCGACGCGTTCTCCTCGTTCACGGCGAGGGCGAAGGCGTGCAGCCATTCGGTCGAGGTGTCGCGAAGGTGTTCATCGCGGTCGTACTCCTCGAGGCGTCGGCGCACCTCGGGCGCGCGGCGCTTGACGCGCAATCCGCCCGGCAGCGTGCCCTCGGTCGCGAGCCCGTGTGCGACGCACTCGGCCATCGCCGCCCAGATGGCGTCGAGGCCTGCGTCGATGCCCTGTTCGCCGTGCACGGCGACCTCGTTGAAGCGAGCGACATCGCAGAAGGAGACGCCGTGCTCGTCGCAGAGGTCGAGCAATTCGGCCGCGTTCGAGTAGGGCAGCGGATGCCGCAGCGCCTCGGACTGCTCAGGCGCGTCGCCATCGCGGCGGATGAACCCGCCGCCGACCGAGTAGTAGGTCTCTTCGGCGAGGGGGAGCGCATCGTCGTCGCCCCAGGCCTGCAGCGTCATGGCGTTCGGGTGGCCGGGCAGGCGGGTGCGCGGCTCGAGCGAGACGTCGGCCTGCGACATCCGCACAGGGTGGCGCCCCATCACGCGAAGTTCGGCGCCCGCCTCACCGAGGCGCAACCAGGCTCCGCGCACGTCGGCGGGGTCGCAGTCGTGCGGTTCGAGGCCGGCGAGGCCGGCGACCACCGCATCGGGGGTGCCGTGACCGAGGCCGGTGGCGCCGAGCGAGCCGTAGAGCGAGCAGGTGATACGCGTGACCCGGTCGAGCCGACCGTCGACGTCGAGACCCTCGACGAACGCACGCGCCGCCCGCATCGGGCCGACGGTGTGCGAACTCGACGGGCCGATCCCGATCGAGAAGAGATCGAGGGCAGAGACGAACGCTGTCACCCTTCAAGGCTACGCCGCAGGTCGCGCACGCATCCGCCGTGCAGTCGCAGGATCGTGCGTCAGCAGCCTCGTTCGCGCGCGCCTGCGGCGCGGACGCTGTGTCGATCAGCGGGGCGTGAGGATGCCCGGACGCGCCATCCAGTCGTGCGGGCGCTCGAGCGGCCGGAAGCCGAATCGCTCGTAGAGTCCGTGCGCGTCGCCCGTCGCGAGCAGGATGCGCTTCAGTCCAAGCGGCTCGAGTGCAGCCATCACCCCGTCGACGAGGGCGACCCCGACACCGCGCCCCCGCGCGCCGGCCGCGACGAACACGTCGCAGAGCCAGGCGAAGGTCGCCCGATCCGTCACGACTCGTGCGTACGCGAGTTGTTCGCCAGTGACCGCGTCGTACACGCCGAAATTCCATGAGGCGTCGATCGCCGCGTCCTGCGTCGCCCGTGGCCGCCCTTCCGCCCAGTACGACTCCTCTGCCAGCCAGGCGTGGATGCGCCCACGATCGAGGCGGTCGGGGTCGTCGGAGAAGAAGAGATCGTCGGGCATCTCTCGATGACATCGCTCGGCGACCCCGAGCGCAAGGGGCCACTCGGCGACTCGTGGCTCCTTCGACGCGGCACGGGGTGGCGGCCGCCACTTGTAAGCAACTTCGGTTGACAAATCTGAGATAGCAACCTAAGTTGCTTACATGACCCCGCCCCCGTCGAATCAGCAGAGTCCGGATCCCACCGGAGCCGAGGCCGACGACCTCGCCGCCGTCGTCGCGCTCCGCGAGCTCGCCGACCGGCTCGAAGATGCCGCCGTCGAGCGCGCCATGCGGGCCGGTTGGAGCTGGAGCCAGGTCGCCGAGGCGCTCGGCGTCACCCGTCAGGCCGTACACAAGAAGCACCACCGCCGGCTCGAAACCGCGGGAATCGAACTGAGGAGGCGCAATGTCTGAACAACTGCACGATGACCTCGGCGTGACACTGAAGACCGTGATCACGGCTTCGATCGAGGAGGCAATCCGGCGGGGTGCGGCCAAGGTCGAGGCGGAGCACCTGCTGCTGTCGATCGCAGCGAGCGGGGATGCCGCAGCGCAGGCGCTCGCTGACGCGGGACTCGACTACCCCGCGATCGAGGCGGCCCTGCAGGATGAGCGAGCGCGCGCCCTGCGGGCCGCGGGCATCGAGCCGGTCTCCGACGAACGGCTCCACGCCACCCGCAACTCCCGTCCGGTTTGGGGCGCATCGATCCGCGACGCCCTGCGCCGTGGCGACTTCAAGGCGCACCGGAACCGTGGCAGTGCCGAACGCGAACGCCTCGCCGTCGCGGACGCGCTCATCGGCGTACTGCGCGCCGACCTCGGCACCGTGCCTCGCGCCATCGAATACGCAGGTGTCGACCGTGCGGCACTCATCGCTCGACTCGAACGATTCTGAAGGGCATCATGAGCATCCGATCCAACGACCAGGCCGTCGAAGCCGACGGTCTCGTCAAGTCCTTCGGCGACGTCCGCGCCGTCGACGGCATCGACCTGCGCGTCGCCACGGGCAGCGTCTACGGCGTGCTCGGCCCGAACGGCGCAGGCAAGACGACCATGATCTCGATGCTCGCGACCCTCGCACCCCCCGACGAGGGCACCGCACGTGTCTTCGGGCACGACGTGCGCCGCGAACCGCAGGTGGTCCGCCAGCTCATCGGGCTCACCGGCCAGTACGCCTCGCTCGACGAGGCGCTCTCGGGTGCCGAGAATCTCGTGCTCTTCTGTCGCCTTCAGGGCCTCCGCCCGGCCGCCGCACGGCGGAAGGCCGCGGAACTCCTCGAGGAGTTCGGCCTGACGGATGCCGCGCGGAAGCCCGTCACCCAGTACTCGGGCGGCATGAGGCGCCGACTCGACCTCGCCGCAAGCCTCATCGCGCAGCCGCCGCTGATCTTTCTCGACGAGCCGACCACCGGGCTCGACCCTCGAACACGCGCGCAGATGTGGGCCACGATCCGTCGTCTCGTCGCGACCGGATCGACGGTGCTCCTCACGACCCAGTACCTCGACGAGGCCGACCAACTCGCCGACCGCATCGCCGTCATCGATCATGGACGGGTCGTCGCCGAGGGCACGACCGATGAGCTGAAGGCCTCCGTCGGCGCATCGAGCCTGCAGCTCCACGTCGACGAGGTCGGCGACCTCGACGATGCCGCCTCGGTGCTCGAGCGGGTCCTGGGCGTGCGGCCGACCGTCACGCATGAGTCGAAGCGGCTCACCGCGCCGATGCAGGACGCCGATCGGGTCGGCGAACTCCTCGCCGCCCTGCGTGAGTCGCGCATCCGCCTCACCGAGCTGAGCGTCTCGAAGCCGACCCTCGACGAGGTCTTCCTGACGCTCACGGGTCACGGCGTCGAACCGGGCCGGACCGACGACAGAGAGCTGGCCGATGAAGCGGATGCCGCAGCATCCGTCGATCTCGAAGGAAGCCGCGCATGACCGCCGAGGTCATCATGCCCGCGACCATCACGCCGGGCGCCGAGCGGTCTCTGAAGAACTCCGTGAGCCTCGCGCAGACCCTGTCGAACTCGTTCGCGATGGCGTGGCGTGGACTGTTGAAGATCAAGCGCACACCCGAGCAGCTGTTCGACGTGACGTTCCAGCCGATCCTGCTCACGGTCATGTTCACGTACATCTTCGGGGGCGCCATCGCCGGAACGCCCGAGGACTACCTGCCGTTCATCGTGCCGGGCATCCTCGTGCAGACCGTCGTGATGACCTCGGTCGTCACCGGCGTGCAGCTTCGCGAGGACATGACGAAGGGTGTGTTCGACCGGTTCCGGTCCCTGCCGATCGCCCGGGTCGCCCCGCTCGCGGGTGCGCTCCTGGCCGATACCGTGCGCTACGCGATCGCCTCGCTCGTGACCTTCGTCACCGCGGTCGTGATGGGCTATCGCCCCGCCGGCGGCGTGACGGGAGTGCTGCTTGCGAGCGTGCTCGTGATCGTCTGCGCGTGGTCGCTGAGCTGGATCTTCGCGTTCTTCGGCGTGATCGCACGCTCGGCCGCAGCCGTGCAGGGCATCTCGCTGATGATCCTGTTCCCGCTGACGTTCCTCTCGAATGCGTTCGTGCCGGTCGACACGCTGCCGGGCTGGCTCGAGTGGTTCGTGCGGCTGAATCCGGTCTCCCATCTCGTGACCGCGGCGCGCGACCTCACGATGACGGGCACCGCGGGCGTCGGGGTCTGGTTCGCGCTGCTGGGCGCAGCCGCGGTGGTCACGGTGTTCGCGCCGCTCACGGTGCGCGCCTACATGCGGAAGGCGTGACCGCGATCAGCGCAGCGTCTTGCGCGCCGTGATGTCCAGTATCGAAGGCCTGTCGTCATTCCAACGGCGTCGCCGATCACCGGACGAAGCCAGGTCAAGGACGAAGTCAGGTCAAGATTGTTGACCAATCTCGTCCAGCACCGTAGGTTGCTGAGGAACTCATGGGAGAGCGTTTTCCCCTTACGGAAGGACTTCGATGAAATCCAGAATTCTCGCCCTCGCGGGTTCAGTGGCCATCGCGGCACCCCTCGCACTCGGCGCGGCGGGGGCGGCCAGCGCGGCGCCGACCGACAACCCCCCGGTCACGCTCGTCGACAACGTCACTGCCCCGATCTACGACTACGACGGAGCCATCCGGGAGACGGTATGGGTCACCGCCCCCGACCTCGACGGTGACGGTGACGACGAGCGGGTCGCCACCGACATCATCCGCCCCCGCGAACTGGACGGCAACGCCCGGGTTCCGATCATCATGGACGCCAGCCCCTACTACCTGAGTTCCGGACGTGGCAACGAGGCGGAGCGCAAGGTCTATGACGCCGACGGCAACATCGTCAAGTTCCCGCTCTACTACGACAACTACTTCGTGCCCCGCGGCTACGCCTTCGTCGCCGTCGACATGGCCGGCACCGCCCGCTCGACCGGGTGCACTGACGAGGGTGGCCGCTCCGATATCGAGTCGGTCAAGGCCGTCGTGGAGTGGCTGAACGGCAACGGGGTCGCCCACGACGCCAGTGGCGCGGTCGTCGACGCCGACTGGAGCAATGGCAAGACCGGCATGATCGGCAAGTCCTACGACGGGACCCTCGCCAACGGTGTCGCCGCTACCGGTGTCGACGGCTTGGAGACGATCGTGCCGATCAGCGCGATCAGCTCGTGGTACGACTACAACCGCTGGCAGGGCGCGGTGAAGTCCTTCAACTACCCGAGCAGCCTGTCCCGGTCGGTCGCCTCCAACCGGACGATCGCGACCGACTGCTCGGCGCGGCTGAACTGGATGAACGCCAACGACGGTGACGAGACCGGTGCCTACACCGACTTCTGGGCCGAGCGCGATTACCGCGAGGGCACCTACTACGACGTGTCCAAGGTCAAGGCCAGCGTGTTCATCATGCACGGGCTGCAGGACAACAACGTCAAGACGATGAATGCCTCGAAGTGGTGGGACGACCTCGGCGAGCAGGGCGTGGACCGCAAGATGTGGCTCACCCGACTCGGGCACGTGGACCCCTTCGACTCCGAGCGCGCCCTGTGGGTCGACACCCTCCACCGATGGTTCGACCACGAGCTCATGGACATCGACAACGGCATCGACCGTGAGCCCGCCGTGAGCGTCGAGACCGCGCCGAACCAGTGGGAGCAGTCACCGACCTGGCCGATCTCGTCGGCCCGCACCCAGACGCTGAACCTGCACTCCGATGGCACGCTGATGCTGGGCAAGCAGGACCGCTCCACGGCCAGCTACGTCAACTCCACGTCGCTGAGTGAGGCGAATGCCGTCAGGATCGGCGACAACCCGAACCGGCTGCAGTTCCTCACCGGCACGACCCAGCACGACGTCCGGATCTCGGGCACACCGACCCTCGACCTCGATGTCACGCACACCGCCCCGGTCGGGCAGGTGTCGGTCATGCTGGTCGACTACGGCGTGATGGATCGCATCAGCGCCTCGGGTGACGGGGCGCAGACGCTGAGCACGGAGTCCTGCTGGGGCCCGGCGACCGCAACCGACGACGCCTGCTACAACGAGGTCGCCAAGCGCATCTCGAGCACCGAGCTGCAGGTCCTGGCCAGGGGCTGGGCCCGACTGGACGGGGCCGGCAACCACACGGTCACCGTCGAACTGGCTGCCAACGACATCGTCGTGCCGGCAGGTCACCAGCTCGGCCTCGTGATCAGCGGCAGCCGCAACGGCGTCGTGGCCGTCGACACCGCGGCGACCATCTACACGGTCGGTCTGAGCGGTTCGAAGCTGAACCTTCCGGTCTCGGGCCCGATGGCCGGTTTCGGCCCGGGGCACCTGACCGCGAGGGACACCGAGCGCCTGAGCCCGGGAACGCTGCCAGACCTCAACGAAACGGTGTGGCCCGGCAACTGACGCTCCGGGCGGGGAGACGCCCCGCCCGGCGACCGGGCCGGCTCAGCGGGCTCAGCGGCATGCGGCGATACCGCAGGCCGCTGGGCTCGCTCGCGAATGCGGGCGCTGCGGCGGGTCGGCGTGCGCGCGACTTGGTTCGGGTCAGCGCAGCGTCTTGCGCGCCGTGATCTGGCCCGTGTCGAACCCGAGCAGGTGCAGCCCGCCGTCGAACCTGGCGTGCTCGACCTTGATGCATCGGTCCATGACGACGGTCAGGCCGTGCTGCTCGCCGTAGTAGGCGGCATCTTCGTTCCAGATGCCGAGCTGCACCCAGATGGTCTTCGCGCCGATGGCGACGACATCGTCGATCACGCTCGGGATGTCGCTGCCGCGGCGGAACACGTCGACGATGTCGGGCACCTCGGGCAGATCGGCGAGGCTCTTGTAGACCGGCTGGCCGAGGATCTCGGTCGCGTTGGGGTTCACGAAGTACAGGCGATAGTCGCTCGACTGCTGCAGGTAGGTGCTGACGAAGTAGCTCGAACGCGCGGGGTTCGGCGAGGCGCCGACGATCGCGACCGACTTCGCCTCGCGCAGGATCGTGCGGCGTTGCTTCGCGTCAGGGCCGATCCACGTGCGCTGCGAGTGCAGCAGCTTCGCAAGGGGCGAGCTCGCCGGAAGCTCGCACGACAGGCCGTTGACGAGCTGCACGGTTTCGAGGTCGTCGGATGCCGCGGCCCCGGCCGTCTCGGCGAACTCCGTCGCGGGATCGGTGATCGTCATCGTTCTGCTCCTGTCGCGGCCGCGAGGGCCTGATCGAGATCGTCGATGATGTCTTCAACGTCTTCGATGCCCACGCTAATCCGCACGACGCCGGGAAGCACGCCCGCGTCGACGAGCTGCTGCTCGGTGAGCTGCGCGTGCGTGGTCGACGCAGGGTGGATGATGAGCGTCTTGGCGTCGCCGATGTTGGCGAGGTGCGAGGCGAGGTTGACCGATTCGATGAGCCGCTGGCCGACGGCGCGGCCGCCCTTGACCTCGAAGCTGAAGACCGCTCCCGGTCCCTTGGGCAGGTACTTCTTCGCGCGGTCGTGGTGCGGGTGATTCGGCAGGCCCGCCCACCAGACCCGCTCGATGCGCGGGTCGGCCTCGAGCCACTCGGCGACCGCGCGGGTGTTGTCGAGGTGAGCCTGGATGCGATACGGCAGCGTCTCGACGCCCTGTGCCAGGAGGAACGCCGAGTGCGGGGCGAGCGCCGGGCCGATGTCGCGCAGTTGCTCCGCCCGCAGGCGCGTGAGGAAGGCGTACTCGCCGAAGTTGCCGGACCACTCGAGGCCGCCGTAGCTCGGCACCGGCTGGCCGAAGAGCGGGAACTTCTCGGAATGCCAGTCGAAGCGGCCCGACTCGACCACGACGCCGCCGAGGGTCGTGCCGTGTCCGCCGAGGAACTTCGTCGCCGAGTGAGTGACGATGTCGGCGCCCCACTCGATGGGTCGGTTGAGGTAGGGCGTCGGGATCGTCGAGTCGACGATGAACGGGATGCCGTGCGCGTGTGCGACGTCGGCGAGGGCCTCGAGGTCGGCGATCTCACCCGACGGGTTCGCGATCGTCTCGACGAAGAGCGCCTTGGTCGTGTCGGTGATGGCTGCGGCGTAGTCGTCGGCGTTCGACGACTGCACGAACGTGGTCTCGACACCGAACCGGCGCAGCGTCACGTCGAGCTGGGTGATCGAGCCGCCGTAGAGGTTCGCGCTCGCCACGATGTGGTCGCCCGAGCCGGCGATGCTCGCGAAGGTGATGTACTGCGCGCTCAGCCCGCTCGCGGTGGCGACGGCGCCGAGGCCGCCCTCGAGGCTCGCGATGCGCTCTTCGAAGCTCGCGACCGTGGGGTTGGCGAGGCGGGAGTAGATGTTGCCGTACTTCTGCAGCGCGAAGCGCGCCGCTGCGTCGGCCGTGTCGTCGAAGACGAAGGCGCTCGACTGGTAGATCGGCAGCGCGCGAGCGCCGGTCACGGTGTCGGGGATGTTGCCCGCGTGGATGGCGCGGGTCTTGAAGCCGTATTCGCGATCTGCCATGGTTTCACGCTACCCGTCGGCGGTGCGGCATCCGTTCCGAGCCGTAATGCGGGGCAACGGATGGCGCGACGCGCCGCGTCTCGCGCTGGGCGGCTACGGCGCCAGCACGTCGGCGGTCGACACGACCCGGGCGAAGCCGCCGCCCTGCAGGTTCGCTGCGGTGGCGCGCGCCAGTTCGGCGGCTGTGAGACGGGTGCCGCCCGGCCCCTCGAGGTCGAACGTGTGCGTCGCGTCGAGCGCTACGGTCACGTCGTACCCGAGGTTGCCGGCCATGCGCGCGGTCGTCTCGACGCACATGTTCGTCTGGATGCCGCAGATCACGAGCTGTCGGATGCCGCGTGCCGTGAGCCACCCGTGCAGGTCGGGTTCGCCGTAGAACGCCGAGTTCACCTGTTTCGTGACCAGGAGTTCGTGCGGGACATCCGCCACGTCCTTGAACGCGTTGCCGGGTGCGCCGGCGGCGAGCGGCGAGCCGGGCGAGACGGAGTCATGTCGAACGAGCACGATCGGGCGTGCGGCCTGCGACCAGGCGTCGACGAGCCGGCCGATGTTCGCCTCGGCGCCGGGGTTGTCGCGCTCACCCCACACCGGGTCTTCGAACCCCTGCTGCACGTCGATCACGATGAGGGCGGCGTTGTCCATGCCTCCATTCTGCCGCCGCTAGAGTTCAGCGGGTGATCCTCGAGCACGCGATCCTCCCCGTCGTCCCCGGCCGCGAGGCCGACTTCGAAACGGCGTTCGCCGAGGCGAAGGCGATCATCGCGGGCATGCCCGGGTTCGTCGACCTGCGCCTGTCGCGCTCGATCGAGACGCCGAACGAGTACCTGCTGCTCGTGCACTGGCAGAGCGTCGAGTCGCACGAGGTCGGGTTCCGAGGCTCCGAGCAGTACCGGCAGTGGCGCGCGCTGCTGCACAGGTTCTACGAGCCGTTCCCGGTCGTCGAGCACTTCGCGCTCGTGCACAGTGCCTGATCAGGGGCGCTTGCTAGCCTCGGGGTAGGTCGCACCGCGCGGCCCCGGACGAGGGAACCCAGTACCCGGAACGCGACAAGACTGGCCACGGGAGTGAACAGTCATGGCGTGGATCATCCTCATCGTCTCCGGAATCCTCGAGGCCGTCTGGGCCACCGCGCTCGGCAGGTCCGAGGGCTTCACGAAGCTCTGGCCGTCGGTCGTCTTCTTCGGCGCGCTCGCGCTCTCGATGGGCGGGCTCGCCTGGGCGATGCGCGACATCTCGACCGGCACCGCGTACGCGGTCTGGGTCGGCATCGGCGCGGCGCTCACGGTGATCTGGGCGATGATCACGGGCGATACGGATGTCTCGTGGGTGAAGCTCGCCCTCATCGCGGGCCTCGTCGGCTGCGTCGTCGGACTGAAGCTCGTCGACGGCAGCCACTGACCGCTCAGCCCCGTCCCGTTCGCGACCGAACGGAGGAAGAACCGCCGGACACGCGCGCTGCGCGACCGGCGACACGCCGAGGTTCGGCCGATTGTTCCTGCTCTGGCGCAAGCGGTCGGTGCTTCGAAGCACGGCTGGTGTAAGAAATACTTGACATGGTGTGAAACTTGGTTGACACTGAACATGTCAAGAATTGTTTACATAGGAGCGTGTCATGTCATACGAGGAGAAGGGCACGTGGCTCTACCTGGTGGTCGCCATCGCCGGGTACTCGTTCTACCTGTCGTGGGTGCTGCCCGAGGTGCTCGCCGGTACGCCCGTCGCCGACGTCGACTACGTCGCCCCCATGCTCTGGGCCATCGGCGGCGCCATCGTCGTCACGATCATCGGCCGGATCCTCGTCGAGATCGTATTCCCGAGCGAGAGCACCAAGGGGGACGTGCGCGATCGCGAGATCGACCGGCTCGGCACGAGGGTCGGCAGCTCGTTCATCGTGATCGGCGCGCTCGGCGCGCTCGTGCTCTCGATGCTCGAGGCGGACTGGTTCTGGATCGCGAATGTCATCTACCTGTGCTTCGTGCTCGCGGCACTGCTCGAGAGCATCACGCGACTCGTGGCCTACCGCAAGGGCGTGCCGACATGGTGAAGCCGACGCGGGTCACCAACGACATCCGGTCGTTGCGGTTCCGCGCGAGCGAGATGACACAGGCCGAGCTCGCGAAACGACTCGGCGTGACCCGCCAGACCGTCATCGCCATAGAGCAGGGGCGGTACTCACCCTCGCTCGAGATGGCCTTCCAGATCGCGCGGGTGTTCGGGGTCCCGCTCGACGCGGTGTTCCAGTACCCCGATGCAACATCAGACCAGCAGGGAGCAGCATCATGAGAGTCGCAGCTTACGAACAGTACGGCCCGCCCGGGGTCGTCGCCATCACCGACCGGCCCGACCCGATACCCCGCGAGGGGCAGGTGCGTGTGCGCGTGCACGCCGCGGTGGTCGGCTCGTCCGACAGCGCCGCACGCTCGGGTACACCCTGGTTCGCCCGCCTCGCCTTCGGGCTCCGGGCGCCGAAGCAGCACGTGCTCGGTTCCGAGTTCGCGGGTGTGGTCGACGCGATCGGCCCGGGCGTCACCCGGTTCGCGGTTGGCGACCGGGCGTTCGGTGCCACGGGCATCGGCCTCGGCGCCCACGCCGAGCACGTCGTCGTGGCCGAATCAGGTGCGGTCGTGCGGCTTCCCGACGAGGTGAGCATGGCGGATGCCGCGGCGATCTGCGACGGCGCCCTCACCGCGTTGCCCTTCCTGCGCGACGGCGGGCACGTCCGCCCGGGCGACCGGGTGCTCGTGAACGGCGCCTCGGGAAGCGTCGGCGCCGCCGCCGTGCAGCTTGCGAAGCACCTCGGAGCCGAGGTCATCGCGGTCTGCGGTCCAGCCCACGCCGAACTCGTGCGATCGCTCGGGGCCGACCGCGTGATCGATCGCACCCGCGAGGACTTCACGCAGGCGCGCAGCGAGTACGAGGTGATCTTCGACGCCGTCGGCAAGAGCACGTTCCGGCGTTGCCGGCGTGCGCTCGTGGCCGGCGGCTCGTACCTCACGACGGTGCCATCGTGGTCGATCGTGTTCCAGCAGCTCACCTCGAAGCTCGGTAGCCGCCGCGCCGTGATCATGTTCACCGGCCTCCGCAAGGACGCCGAGAAGCGGCCCGACCTCGAGGAGCTCGGCGCGCTCGCCGCGGCTGGCGCCTTCCGTCCGCCGATCGAGCGGATGCTGCCGCTCGAACAGATCGCCGCCGCGCATCGCATCGTCGACGCCGGCCACAAGGGCGGCAGCGCCGTGATCATTCCGGTGCCCATCGAGACCGGTCCGACGGATGCCGCGAGTGTCACGGATACCGTCCGCGCCACGCGTGACGCGGCATCCGACGCCACGCCCGAGGCGGCGTCATGAGGGCTGTCGTGCAGCACGTGTACGGCGGGCCCGACGTGCTCGACCTCGCCGAGGTCGACGCGCCGGCGCCGGCAGCCGACGAGGTGCTCATCCGGGTGCGGGCCGTCGCCGTGAGCGCGGGGGACGCCCTCATCATGCGGGGCGAACCGCGCGCCGTGCGCCTCGCGTTCGGCCTGCGGCATCCGAAGCAACCGACCATCGGGCGCGATGTCGCGGGCGTCGTCGAAGCCGTCGGCCCGACCGTCACGAAGTTCGGGGTCGGCGACCAGGTGTACGCCGAGTCCGACCAGGGCGGCTACGCAGAACTCGTGGCCGTCGCCGAGGAGTTCGTGGCTCGACGGCCGGCGAACGTCGACGCGATCCACGCGGCGGCCGTGCCCGTCTCGGGGACGACCGCGCTGCAGGGCTGGCGCCTCGCCGATGTCGGGCCCGGCCGGCACGTGCTCGTGAACGGCGCGTCGGGCGGGGTCGGCGGGTTCGCCGTGCAACTCGCCAAGGCGGCGGGCGCCGAGGTGACCGGCGTCTGCCGAGGCGCGAAGTCCGAGCATGTGCGGGCGATCGGCGCCGACCACGTGATCGACCACACCCGCGAGGACTTCACCGACACGACCGGCCGGTACGACGCGATCTTCGACCTCGTGGCCGACCGCCCGCTCGGCCGCGTCCGCCGCGCGCTCACGCCGAGGGGGACTCTCGTGCTCTCGTCGGGCAGGGGCGGTGCGGTGTTCGGGCCGTTCGGGCGCATCATCCGCGCCTCGCTCATGAACCCGTTCGTGTCGCAGCGGCTGCGCCCGCTCGCCGCCCGCCGCAGCGGTGACGACCTCGCCGAGCTCACCCGCCTGATCGAGGCCGGCGAGGTGAACCCCGTGGTCGATCGCACGTACCCGCTCGCGCAGGCGGCGCATGCGATCGCCGACTTCGAGTCGGGCGCGGTGCGCGGCAAGCTCGTACTCACCGTGTGACAGGTCAGCCCGCCGCGTGCTCGTCGACGAACTGCAGCACCTCGGGGCCTGCCGGATCGATGAGATGGCCACCCTCCACGGGTGCGAGGCGTGCATCGGGCAACCGCTCCGCGAGTCGCACGGCGACACGACGGAGCGGCTCGGGCGATTCATCGGCGGCGACGATGAGTGCGGGCATCGTCACCGCGGCGAGCTCGTCGTCGGTGTACCGGCGGGGGTGCGCGCTGAGATCGAGCCCGTCGCCGTCGAGCTCGGCGCGCACCCCGGGGCTCGTGCGGGCGAACATCGCCTGCAGTTCGCCGGGCAACGACTCCCACATGGCGTCACCCAACCAGAGCCGGAACACCGCCTCGGCGGCGCCGTCGGGATCCTCTGCCGCCGCGTCGGCGGTGCGTCGCCGAAGGCCGCCGGCCCACGCCTCGACCTCGGGGTCGATCGTGAAGACCGCCGGCTCGAGCAGCACGAGGGCGCGCACGGTAGACGGGTGGGCCAGTGCGAACTCGAGGGCGACGAGTCCGCCGGTGCTGCGGCCGATGACGATCGCGGGCGTCGCGTCGAGCAGTTCGAGCAGGGCGCGTGCATCCTCCACGTGGTCTCCGAGGTCGACCGACTCGGATGTCGCGGGTACGCCGCTCCGCAGGAACCCACGCCGGTCGTAGGTGATGCAGCGGCCGTGGTGGGCGAGCGTCGCGGCCGCGCCCTCCCACATGACCGCCGAACTCGGCGTGCCGTGGATGCCCAGGATCGGGAACCCGGTGCCCCGCTCCTCGACGTGGAGGTCGACTCCGTTCACGCGCATGCGCGACATGACCTCAGGCTAGGCCGATGGCGGCCCAGCCGCGAGGGGCGTGCACCTCAGCCGAGCAGCACGGCGCCGTGGGCGAGCGCCGCGACGAGCACCCACGACGTGAGGCCGACGACGAGCGCGCGCCATCCGGTGCGCACGAGCGCGGCCACGCGGATCGACGCGCCGAGGGCGAAGAGCGCCATCGCGAGCAGCGCGGTCTGCACGAGGTCGGCGCCCGTGAGCACCCACTCGGGCAGCGGCACGAACGTGTTCACGAGCACCGCCGCCAGGAATCCCACGATGAACAGCGGCACGATCGTCGGACGCGGGCCCGCGGCATCCGATGCCCTTCGACGCTCGATCGCCGCCGTGATCGCGACCATCGGCGCGAGCATGAGCACACGAGTGAGCTTCACGACCACGGCGACCGCGAGCGCGGCGGTGCCGGCGAGCTGCGCAGTCGCGACGACCTGGCCGACATCGTGCACGCCGGCGCCGACCCAGTGTCCGAATCCGGTCGCCGAGAGCCCGAGCGGATGCCACAGCGCGGGCAGCACCGCGATCGCGAGGGTGCCGCACAGCGTGACGAGCGCGACCGGCACCGCCTGTTCCTCGTGGCGTGCGCGCAACGCCGCGCCCATCGCCCCGATCGCCGAGGCGCCGCAGATGGCGAAGCCGCTCGCGACGAGCACGGGCTGATGGCCGGGCAGGCCGAGCGCGCGCCCGAGGCCGATCGTGCCGACGAACGTCAGCACGACGACGGCGACGGTCGTCGCGATCGTGACCCAGCCGAGCCCGGCGATGTCGACGAGGCTCAGCTTGAGCCCCAGCAGCACGATGCCCGCGCGCAGCAGGCTGCGAGCGGCGAAGCGCAGGCCGGGCGCGAGCTGTCGGCCGAGGGCCGGTCGAAGTGCGGGCACCTGGCCGACGACGATGCCGAGGGCCACCGCGCCCGTGAGCACCGGCACCGCCGGGAGCGCGAGATGCGCGAGCCAGGCGAGCGCGGCCGCGGCCGCGGCCGCCGCGACGGCGACGCCCGGCAGCAGGCGGCGCGCGACACGGGGCACCGTCATCCCCAACTCGGCAGCCAGAAGTGCAGTTGGCGGAACATCGGCGTGAGCGGCACGCCGGTCCACACCGGGTAGAAGAACGCCGACACGAGCACGGTGAACCCGAGGAAGATGCCGACGACCGCCAGCCCGCGCACGCGCCGCCACTGCTCGTCGTCGCGCCGCCCGAGCACGAGTGCGATCACGAAGACGAGGGCGAGCACCGTGTACGGCTGGAACGCGATCGAGTAGAACTGGAACACCGTGCGGTTCAGGTACATCAGCCACGGCAGGTAACCGGCCGCGAGCCCCATGAGGATCGCGCCGACCTGCCACTCGCGGTAGCGCACGAGCCGATAGACGAGGTACACGGATGCCGCTGCCGCCGCCCACCAGATGAGCGGGTTGCCCACCTCGAGGATCGAAGACCAGCACGTGTCGGCACCGCACCCGCCCGAGCCGTCGTCGGTCGACGCGAAGTACATGTTGACCGGCCGCCCCATGACGAGCCACGTCAACGGGTTCGACTGCCACGGGTGCGGGGAGTGCACGCCCACGTGGTAGCCGTAGGCCGATTGGTGGTAGTGCCAGAGGTTCTGCAGGGGGAGCGGCACCCACGACAGCCACCCGGTCGCCGCGCTTCCGGTCGCTTCGGCCCAATGCCGGTAGTACCCGCCGTCGGTGGCGAACCAGCCGCCCCACGAGGCGAGGTAGACCGCGGCGGCGATCGGCACGAGCAGCACGAAGGTGATCGGCGCCTGCTTCAGCAGTGCGCCGGTGAGCCAGAACGGCACGCCCGCGCGGCGGCGCGCGAGCGCGTCGACCGCCACGAGGTAGATGCCGAAGCCGGCGAGGAACCACAGCCCCGACCACTTCACGGCACACGCGGCACCGAAGGCCACGCCGGCGGCGACGACCCACGGGCGCCCCCAGAGCGAGGGGCCGTAGATCGGGTCGTGTCCCGCGTCACGCGACTCGTCGAGGCGCGACTCGAGCGCGCGGCGCGTTCTGTCGCGGTCGAGCAGGACGAACCAGAACCCCAGCAGGGTGAAGAGCATGAGCCAGTTGTCGAGCAGGGCGACGCGTGACATCACGATCGCGTTGCCGTCGATGGCGAACAGCAACCCGGCGGTGACGGCGATGGCCGTCGAGGCGAACAGGCGACGGGCGACGAGCGTGATGAGCAGTACCGCGAGGGTGCCGGCGAGCGCCGTCGTCGCGCGCCACCAGAACGCATCACCGGCACCGAACGCGGCCATGCCGAGCGAGATCATCCACTTGCCGAGCGGCGGATGCACCACATACGTCGGATCATCACTGAACGTGTTCGGGTCGCCCGCGTTGAAGTCCTCGTTCGCGCCCTCGGGCCAGGCCGACTCGTACCCGTTCTGCAGGAGGGTCCACGCGTCTTTCACGTAGTACGTCTCGTCGAAGATCAGCGACGGCGGGTGACCGAGGTTCCAGAACCGCAGCACCGCAGCGACGAGGGTGATGAGGATCGGCCCGCCCCAGTACCAGAGCGCCCGCCGTCGCGGCGTCGCGAGCACGCGACCCCACCAGTCGTCGAGCCGTGAGCCGCGAGGTTCGGGTTCGGGTTCGTCGAGGTCGCGATCTTCGTCGGAACCGATCTCGAGATCGTCGGATGTCGCGTCGGCGTGCTCGTCGCGCACGCCGGCGGTGCCCGACTCCGATCCCATGCGCCAACCCTAACGATTCAGCCCGTGAGGTCGAATGAGCAGTATCCTGTCGGTGATGGCCGAGCTCCCGGTGATGCCGGATGAATCGCACCATGGCACGGCTTTCGTAGACACCAGGAGTCCGAAACGCATGGCCATCATCGGAGTAACCCCGTACCTCTACTACGAGGACGCCGACGCCGCGTTGACCTGGCTGGAAGAGGTGCTCGGTTTCACCGACCCCGTCCGGTGGCGCGATGAGTCAGGAAGGGTCAGCGAGGCCGACATCACCGCCGGCCCCGCCATGATCAGCATCAGCGGCAGCAAGACTCCGGCGCACCTTGACGATGCCCTGCTCATCGTCAACGTCGACGACATCGACGCCCAGTACGCCAGGATCACGCAGGCCACCGATATCCACGTCGATGCACCAGTCGATCAACCCTACGGACCTCGGACGTTCACCATCCGTGACCCGTGGGGCTACTCATGGACGTTCTGGCAAGGCCATGCAAACCCACCCAGCGGCACCTGAGCCGGCGCCGTGGCCGCAGCTTCGCACACCCTCGCACTGAGGCAGAGGGCGCCATTCCCTCGGATATCGGAAGGGGCCAGCCGAGTCCGGCTGGCCCCTTCAGGTTGTATGTGCAGTTCAGCTGGTTTGTGACGCCGCTGACTGGATGGTCTTGGCAAGGTCGCCGGCACGGCTCCACATCGGCCAATGGCCCGTCGGGAGGTCGATGACGTCGAGGGTTTCGAGGTTCGCGACTTCGGCGAACATGGGGTGTCCTCCTCGGGCCATGTCGAGCACCTGCGCACTCGGGATCGAACAGCACACCAGGGTGGTCGGGACGGTGCTGCGGGCATCGTTCGTGAGCTCGACTGTCTGGCGAAGAACGGGCCCAGGCTCAGGGACCGCCTTGGCGCGGAAACGCTCAAGTACCTCTGTGCTCAGGCCTTCGAGGCTCGCCTGCTGAGCGAGGACGTCGAAGGGCGGGAGTGGAAGTTCCTCCAACCCCTCCGGCAGATCTGGGGCGAAGGCGCTCCCAGTTGCCATCGGACCGGAGTCGACCCAGACCACCCGATGAACGAGTTCAGGATGCCGGTCGAGGACGAGGCTGACGGGAGCGTTCGCCCCGCTGTGAGCTACGAGCGTCGCGGGCTGGTCCGTGGAGACGTCGACTCGAGCGAGGATGTCGCGAATTGCTTCGGCTTGATCGTCGAGGGTCCTCGTCGAACGCGCAGGGTCGTCGCGGTCGAGGCCAGGCAGCGTGATCGCGATTGCACGAGAGTGGTCGGTTTCCAGATGTTCGAGGACGTCATCCCACGCCCAAGCGCCCAGCCAGTGGCCGGCGATGAGAATGATGGTCGGATTGCGTTTCAAGGCTGTCATGTCTCCACCTTCGTGGGCGCCTTGGGCAGGTGTATGTCACTATCTGTGTCATGAATCTGAAACGTGCCGAGCGGTGAAACGAGCGGAACGACTTCATGCCCTGTCCGAAATGCTGCGCCGGAACGGATCGCGGGGTTGCTCGGCAGAGCGGCTGGCGAGAGAGTTCGGCGTGTCCGTGCGCACCGTCAAGCGAGACTTGGATGCGCTCGAACGCAGCGGCGCGCCCATCTGGTCGCGCCCAGGTCCCGGCGGCGGCTACGGTTTGGCGGTAGGCGCATCCCTGCCGCCCGTCAGCCTGTCCGCAGCTCAGGCGGTGGCGCTCATGGCGGCCGTGTCCGCTGCACCTGATGCCCCCTACTCCGATCTCGCAGCAGCCGGGATCCAGAAGATCCTGGACGTCCTCGATCCGAGAACCCGAGCACGAGCCGACGAGCTGGCCGACCGCGTCTGGGTCAACGCGCCTCCCTCCGCTGCGCGCGGGATCAGGTCGGCACTGGAGGAGGCGATGGCCGAGCAGCGAGTGGTCCGCATTCGCTACACGTCGAGAGATGGGGCCACGACCACCCGCGACGTCGAGCCCGTGCTGTTCGCCTCCCCGAACGGCCAGTGGTACCTCGTTGGATGGTGCCGCATGCGCGACGCGATGCGATGGTTCGCCGTGTCGCGCATCGAGCGAGCCAGCGTGACCAAGAGGGCTTGTGGAGGCCATACCATCCACGAGGTCGGAGAACCCCCAACGAACGCCAGGCCGGTCCACGGGCGGGGCGAGTGAGTCCTTCAATCAACTCGAATCCTCGGTCTGCTCGGCTCGGTTCGCCGATGAGGCACGACCTGGTCCCGCAAGCGGAGCCGGGCCCGATGTTCGGTAGAGCAGACTGAGTGCATGATCATCCTCGCGGCGACGCCCATCGGCAACCTCGGCGACGCGTCGGCGCGGCTGCGCGAGGCGCTCGAGACGGCCACCGTCGTGGCATCCGAAGACACGCGCGTCACGCAGCGCCTGCTCGCCGGACTCGGCATCGCGAACCGGCCCCGACTCATCGCGCTGCACGAGCACAACGAGCGGCAGAAGGCGGGGGAGCTCGTCGAGCTGGCACGCGAGACCGACCTGCTCGTGCTCAGCGACGCCGGCATGCCGACCGTGTCCGACCCGGGGTTCCCCCTCGTCGCCGCGGCCGCCGAGGCGGGCGTCGAGGTGACCGCAATTCCGGGGCCCTCGGCGGTCGTCACCGCGCTCGCCGTGTCGGGCCTGCCCACCGACCGCTTCGCGTTCGAGGGGTTCCTGCCGCGCAAGGCGGGCGATCGGGCGCGTCGCATCTCCGAGCTCGCGGGCGACCGGCGGACCCTGCTGTTCTTCGAGGCGCCGTCGCGGCTCGCCGCGAGTCTCGTCGCGCTCGCCGAGGGCTTCGGCGCCACCCGGCCCGCCGCGGTGTGCCGTGAGCTCACGAAGCTGCACGAGGAGGTGCGCCGCGGGGGTCTTCGCGAACTCGCCGAGTGGGCCGAGGGCGGGGTGCGGGGCGAGATCGTGATCGTCGTCGGCGGTGCCGTCGCCGTCGCGGCCGACCCAGAGGGCGCCCTCGGGCGGGTGCTCGAGCTCGCGGCATCCGGAACCCGCCTGAAAGACGCTGCCGCGCTCGTCGCCGGCGAGACCGGCCTCGGCAAGCGCGACCTGTACGAAGCCGCACTCGCGTCCCGCCGCGAGTCATAGCCCGTCCCTCGGATAGGGCACAAGCCCCTGTCCTTTCAGCCGGATCTGGCGGACAATTGCAGGAAGCACGACGGTGCCGAACGCGCGACTGGTGCCGAACAACGGTGGAGGTGCGGCATGGCTCACACGCTTCGGACCCACGCAGTCCGATTCGACGAGTTCGGCGGTCCAGAAGTGCTCGAGGTGGTCGAGGTTCCGACCCCCGAACCGGGTGAGGGCGAGGTGCTCGTCGAGGTGTTCGCGACCGGGTTGAACCCCGTCGAGAGCGCGATCCGGCGCGGCGACCACCCCGAGCGGTGGCCGGTCGAGTTCCCGTCGCCACAGGGCCGTGACCTCGCCGGCGTCGTCGTCGCCGTCGGACCGGGCGTGCAGCAGTTCGCACGCGGCGACGAGGTCATGGGCTACGTCGACCGCGGCGCACAGGCGACCTACGTCGCCGTGCCAGAGCGGCAGTTGCTGCCCAAGCCGCCGTCGCTGACGTGGGAGGTGGCCGGTTCGCTGTACGTCGCCGGCACCACGGCGTGGACCGCCGTCGAGGGTCTCGGCCTGGGCCCGAGTGACGAGGTGGTCATCACCGCCGCGGCGGGCGGGCTCGGATGTCTCGCCGCGCAGTTCGCCCGGATGAAGGGCGCCACCGTCATCGGCACCTGTGCCGAGATGCGATTCGACTTCCTGCGGCAGTTCGGCGTCATCCCCATGGCGTACGGTCCCGGGCTCGCCGACCGCGTTCGGGTGCTGGGCGACGACCCGAACCACCCAGCCGGCGGCCGGCCGGTGAGTGCGTTCCTCGACTTCCTCGGCGGGCAGACGCACGAGGCGATCAAGCTCGGGGTGCCGCGCTCGCGGATCCTCACGATCCTCGACTGGGATGCGGTGCAGGGCTCCGACGCGATTCTGCTCTATCCAGGCGATGTCGTGGCCCTCGGCCGCGTCGCCGCGCTCGTGGCCGCGCGGCGTGTACGCCTGCCCATCGCCGACGTGTTCCCCCTCGACTCGATCGCCGACGCCTACCGCGCGCTCGACCGTCGAGAGGCGCCGGGAAAGATCGTGCTCGGGCTGCGGGTCGTCGACTACCCCGGGCAGAAGGTGAAGGAACCCGCGATCAAGCAGCAGGACGTCACACTCGGCGTGCCGACGCCGCATGCGCATCTCAATGTGGAGGAGGCCGTACCGCCGGCAATCGGCGACGGCAGCGTGCGGCGCCGGCACCGCGAAGAGAAGGAGCGGAAGGCGGCAGCGCAGTCATCTGTCGAGTAGGGACATCCGCTCGCCCATAAGATTGCACGTATGGCCGACGGCTCCTCGTTCTACATCACCACGCCCATTTTCTACGTGAATGACGTGCCCCACATCGGGCACGCCTACACCGAGGTGGCCGCCGACGTGCTCGCGCGCTGGCACCGCCAGGCGGGCGCAGACACGTGGATGCTCACGGGCACCGACGAGCACGGCCAGAAGATCCTGCGCACGGCGACCGCGAACGGAGTGACACCGAAGGAGTGGGCCGACCGGCTCGTCGACGAGGCGTGGAAGCCCCTGCTCGCCACGGTCGACATCGCGAACGACGACTTCATCCGCACGACCGACGAGCGCCACGAGCGCAACGTGCAGAAGTTCCTGCAGAAGCTCTACGACGACGGCCACATCTACACGGGCGAGTACGAGGGCTACTACTGCGTCGGTTGCGAGGAGTACAAGCAGCAGTCCGAACTCGTGCAGGGCACGGGCGACTACGAGGGGCAGCTGGTCTGCGCGATCCACTCGAAGCCCGTCGAGTTGCTGCACGAGAAGAACTACTTCTTCCGCATGTCGGCGTTCGCCGACAAGCTGCTCGCGCTCTACGAGGAGCGCCCCGACTTCGTGCAGCCCGACTCGGCGCGCAACGAGGTCGTCTCGTTCGTGAAGGGCGGCCTCGCCGACCTCTCGATCTCGCGGTCGACGTTCGACTGGGGCGTCAAGGTGCCGTGGGACGAGAGCCACGTCGTGTACGTGTGGTTCGACGCGCTGCTGAACTACGTCACGGCGGTCGGCTATGGCGACGACGACGAGCAGTTCGCGCGGCGATGGCCGGCCCGGCACCTCGTCGGGAAAGACATCCTGCGGTTCCACGCGGTCATCTGGCCGGCCATGCTCATGGCCGCCGGGCTCGAGGTGCCGAAGGGCGTCTTCGGGCACGGTTGGCTGCTCGTCGGCGGCGAGAAGATGTCGAAGTCGAAGCTCACCGGCATCGCACCCGAGCAGATCACCGAGACCTTCGGCTCAGACGCATTCCGCTACTACTTCCTGCGCGCGATCGCGTTCGGCCAAGACGGCTCGTTCTCGTGGGAAGACCTGGCCGCGCGGTACCAGGCCGAGCTCGCCAACGGCTTCGGCAACCTCGCGTCGCGCGTCATCGCGATGATCACCCGATACTGCGACGGCGCGGTGCCCTCGGCTGGCGAGCGATCCGAGGCCGACCTCGGGATCGGTGCGATCGAGCAGCGGGCGACCGATGGGTCGTGGTCGGCCATCAGGCGCATCGCGATCCATGACGCCATCGGTGCCGCGTGGGAGCTCGTCGACGCCCTCAACGGCTACCTCACGATCGAAGAACCGTGGACGCTCGCGAAGGACCCGGCGAAGCGCGAGCGCCTCGAGACGGTGCTCGCCACCGCCTACCACGGCCTCGGAACGCTCGCCGTGCTGCTGTCGCCGGTGCTGCCCGTGGCCACGGCCAAGCTCTGGACCGCGCTCGGCGCACCCGGCACCGTCCAGGAGCAGCGGATCGACCGTGCGAACGAGTGGGCGGTCGGCACGCAGGTCGCGCCGCTCGAGGCGCTGTTCCCGCGAGTCGAGGTCGCCGAGTGAGCCGGGCGTGACCGACGCACCCCACCTGCGCACTCGCGCCGACGGCGGCCGAGCCGTCGAGTATCCGCCCGCGCCCGAACCGCTCACGGTGCCCGTCTACGACAACCACACCCACCTTGAGATCGCCGACGGCGCCCTGCCCCTCGACGTGCACGAGCACCTCGAGCGCGCGGCGTCCGTCGGCGTGGCCGGTGCCGTGCAGGTCGGCACCGATGTCGCCACGAGCCGCTGGTCGGCCGCCGTCGCGGCGCGCGAGCCGCGGCTGCTCGCGGCGGTGGCACTGCATCCCAACGAGGCGCCCGAGCTCGAGGCATCCGGCGCCCTCGACGACGCCCTCGCGGTCATCGACGAGCTCGCGGCGCAGCCGCGCGTCCGCGCGATCGGCGAGACCGGGCTCGACTTCTACCGCACCGACGAGGCCGGCAGGCCGGCGCAGTTCCGCTCGTTCGAGGCGCACATCGACATCGCCAAGCGGCACGGGCTCGCGCTGCAGATCCACGACCGCGACGCGCACGACGACGTGGTCGCGACCCTGCGCCGCGTGGGGGCACCCGTACGCACGGTGTTCCACTGCTTCTCGGGCGGTGGCGACCTCGCGCGACTCGCGGGCGATGAGGGCTGGTACTGCTCGTTCGCCGGCAACATCACGTTCAAGAACGCCGAGAACCTGCGCGAGGCACTGCGCGAGCTGCCGGCCGACCGCATCCTCGTCGAGACCGATGCGCCGTACCTCACCCCGGCGCCGCTGCGCGGCCGCCCGAACGCGCCGTACCTGGTGCCGCACACCGCCCGGTTCATGGCCCACGTGCTCGGAGCCGATCTCGACGAGTTCTGCGCGCAGCTCGCGTCGAACACGGTGTCGGTGTACGGGTCGTGGCAAGATGAGCCCCGTGCGGGGGACTGATGAGCGGGGTGCGGCGTGAACGCCCACCGGCATGAGGCAGAGGGCAACGGCGCCGTGGTGACTCCGCGGCTGCTGGGGCCGGCCGAGATCCGCGACCTGGCCCAGCTGCTCGACGTCACGCCCACGAAGAAGCTCGGGCAGAACTTCGTGCACGATGCCAACACCGTGCGCCGCATCGTGCAGACCGCGGGCGTCGAGCGCGGCGAGACCGTGCTCGAGATCGGGCCCGGACTCGGGTCGCTCACGCTCGGGCTGCTCGAGGCCGGGGCATCCGTCATCGCGGTCGAGATCGACCGCCGCCTCGCCGAGCAGTTGCCGCACACGGTGCGCATCATGCAGCCCGGCACCGAGCTCCACGTCGTGCACGACGATGCCCTGCGCGTCACCGAGCTGCCCGGCGAACCGGTACGACTCGTCGCGAACCTGCCGTACAACGTCTCGGTGCCCGTGCTGCTGCACCTGCTCGTGCACTTCCCGTCCCTTCGGTCGGGCATCGTCATGGTGCAGGCCGAGGTGGGGCACCGCCTCGCCGCCGAGCCGGGCTCGAAGATCTACGGCGCGCCGAGTGTGAAGGCGGCCTGGTACGGCCGCTGGCGCATCGCCGGGCAGGTCTCGCGCATGGTGTTCTGGCCGGTGCCGAACGTCGATTCGGTGTTGGTCGGCTTCGAGCGAGCGGATGTCCCCGGAACCGAGGCCGAACGCATCGCCACGTTCGCCATCATCGACGCCGCGTTCCAGCAACGCCGCAAGATGCTGCGGCAGGCACTCTCGGGCGTACTGGGCGGGTCATCGGCGGCGGCGACCTCGGTGCTCGCCCGGGCGGGCATCGCTCCCGAGTCGCGCGGCGAACAGCTGACCATGGATGATTTCCTGCGCATCGCGCGGGCGGCGCGGTAGCGTCGTCTCATGACCGCACAGGCAGTGGGTTCCAACGTCGACGGGGTCGGCGACGACGCAGTCCGCGAGGCCACGGGTCGTGGCCGCGACGAGTGGTTCGACCTGCTCGATGCGGCCGGGGCGACCGGGTGGAAGCACCGCGACATCGCGTCCTGGCTCGCGGGCGAGCATCGCGTCGATCCGTGGTGGAGCCAGAACGTCACCGTCGCCTACGAACAGGCACGGGGCATCCGTCGCCCCGGCCAACGTCAAGACGGAACCTACGAGGCCGGCGTCACCCGCACGGTCGCGCTCGAGAAGACCGAGGCGCTGCGCGCGCTCGCCGCGGTCGTGACCGACGAGCTCGGCGTCGAACCGCTTGCGCTCAACCTCACGGCGGCGAATCCGACCGCGCGATTCCCGCTCGACGGCGGCGAGTTCGTGCTCGCGTCGTCGAGCGACCGCCCAGGCGGCAGGGCGTCGATCGGGCTCGTATGGGGCGGCATGCCCGACGATGCGCGCCTCGTCGACGTCAAGGCGCGCATGCGCGAGTGGCTCGCGTCCGTCGGCTGAGCCGCCGCGGTCGACGGCGACCCGTGGGATAGCGTGGAGCCATGACGATCGCCTGGGCCGACGAGGCAGTGCACGTGCGGGCGCCGGGCAAGATCAACCTGTTCATGCGCGTCGGCGCGGTGCAGCCGGACGGATACCACGATGTCGCCACCGCGTACCAGGCGGTCTCACTCTACGAAGACGTGCGCGCGTGGAGCGACGACGAGTTCAGCGTCAGCTTCGGCGGCTCGATCGATACCTCGGGCCTCGTCACCGACGGGTCGAACCTCGCGATCAAGGCGGCGAAACTGCTCGCGCGCACCGTCGGGGTGCCGGGCGGCGTGCGACTCGAGATCGACAAGAACGTGCCGATCGCGGGCGGCATGGGCGGCGGCTCGGCCGATGCCGCGGCCACGCTCGTCGCGTGCGACGCGCTGTGGGGCACCGGCCTGCCGAAGGAAGAGCTCCACGCGCTCGCCGCGAAGCTCGGCGCCGACGTGCCGTTCGCCCTGACCGGCGGAACCGCCATCGGCACGGGGCGCGGCGACCGACTGAGCCCGGCGCTCGCCACCGGCTCGTTCCACTGGGTGCTCGCCGTCGCCGAGTTCGGGCTCTCGACGCCCGGCGTGTATCGCGAGCTCGACCGCCGGCGCGAGGGGTTTCCCGACCTGAACCCCGGCAGCGCGGCGCCCGCCGTCGACACCGGCGTGCTGCAGGCGTTGCGCGCGGGCGACCCGCGGCTGCTCGCCGAGGCCCTGCACAACGACCTGCAGGCCGCCGCGATCGGCCTCGCCCCGGGCCTCGGCGGCATCCTCGAGCTCGGCGAACTGCACGGAGCGCTCGCGGGCATCGTGTCGGGATCGGGGCCGACGATCGCGTTCCTCGTCGACGACGCCGATACGGCGATCGAGCTGCAGGTCGCGCTGTCGGCCGCGCGCCTCACCGCGGTGCACGTGCACGGCCCGGTGCACGGCGCGCGCGTGCTGCACAGCTGAGTTGTCACCGCACCGCGGCGACTAGGCTCGACAGGACATGGCACATCTCCTCGGCGCCGAGCGCCTGCACCTCGAGTTCCCGACGCGCACCGTCTTCGACGAGGTCACCCTCGGCATCGACGAGGGCGACCGCGTCGGTGTCGTCGGCCGCAACGGCGACGGAAAGTCGACGTTGCTGAAGCTGCTCGCGGGCCGCATCGAACCCGACGGCGGGCGAGTGACGCAGCGTCGCGGCATCCGCATCGGAATGCTCGACCAGGCCGACGTCGTCGACCCGGGCCGGACCGTCGCCGAGGCCGTCGTCGGCGGCATCGAGGAGCACGTGTGGGCGGGCGACGCGAAGGTTCGCGACGTCATCGCCGGCCTGCTGGCGGATGTCCCGTGGCAGGCGCAGATCGCGAGCCTCTCGGGTGGGCAGCGGCGACGTGTCGGGCTCGCCTCGCTGCTCGTCGGCGACTGGGACGTCGTGTTCCTCGACGAGCCGACCAACCACCTCGATGTCGAGGGCATCGCCTGGCTCGCAGGGCACCTCAAGGCACGCTGGGCGGCGAACGCCGGGGCGCTCGTCGTCGTCACGCACGACCGGTGGTTCCTCGACGAGGTCTGCACTGTCACATGGGAGGTGCACGACGGCATCGTCGAGCCGTTCGAGGGCGGGTACGCCGCCTACGTGCTGCAGCGGGTCGAGCGCGATCGCATGGCCGCGGCATCCGAGGCGAAACGCCAGAATCTCATGCGCAAGGAGCTCGCCTGGCTGCGCCGCGGCGCACCCGCGCGCACCTCGAAGCCGAAGTTCCGCATCGAGGCGGCCAACCAGCTCATCGAGAACGAACCGCCCCTGCGCAACCCCGTCGAGCTCAGCCGGCTTGCGGTGTCACGGCTCGGCAAGGATGTCGTCGACCTGCTCGACGTCGGGGTCGTGTACGACCACAAGACCGTGCTGCACGAACTCGAGTGGCGCATCGCACCGGGGGAGCGCACCGGAATCCTCGGCGTCAACGGTGCCGGCAAGTCGACTCTGCTCGGGCTCGTCACCGGCGCCGTCGCGCCCACGACCGGTCGAGTGAAGCGCGGCAAGACCGTGAAGATCGCGACCCTCAGCCAAGAGCTCGCTGAACTCACGGAGTGGGCCGACCAGCGGGTCAGCGCGGTCGTCGCCGAACAGCGCACGAGCTACGCGATCGGCGAGGGATCGAAGGCCGTCGAACTCACGCCCGGTCAGCTGCTCGAACGGCTCGGCTTCACCAGCGCCCAGCTCTCGACGCCGGTGAAGAACCTCTCGGGCGGGCAGAAGCGACGGCTGCAACTGCTGCTGATCCTGCTGCAGGAACCCAACGTGCTCATCCTCGACGAACCGACCAACGACCTCGACACCGACATGCTGGCGGCGATCGAGGACCTGCTCGACTCGTGGCCGGGCACCCTGCTCGTCGTCTCGCACGACCGGTATCTCATCGAGCGCGTCACCGACCGGCAGCTCGCGATCATCGACGGGCACCTGCGCGACCTTCCGCGCGGGGTCGAGCAGTATCTCGAGCTGCGCAAGGGCGTTGATGCGGCACGAGCTGCGGCGGGTCTCGATACGCGTCCGGCTGCGCCGGGCGCTACTCGACCGGCAGCGGCACCCGCGCTCGGCGGTGCCGAACGCCGCACCGCCGAGAAGGAGCTGAGCTCGATCGACCGCAAGCTCGAGCGGCTGCAGGCCGAGATCGCCGAGCAGCACGAGAAGCTCGCGCGCCACGACCAGTCCGACTACGTGGGGCTCGGTTCGCTCGGCGACGAACTCGCACGGCTCGAGGCATCCGTCGCCGATCTTGAAACGCGCTGGCTCGAAGTATCCGAGAATCTCGAGGGTTAACGTCGCAGGATCTGTGACGGACTGTGACCGTCACGGTCTTCGGGTAAAGAATCTTCGCCTAGCGTTGATGTTGCGCCCGCGCTCGCGGCATCGTCGCCCTCCCACTGTCACGAACAGTGGCGGAGCCATGTCTCCCCCCTGCTCATCAGCACCTGATCGCGGCGCGCCGAAACGCGAAGGGAACCCACTCACATGTCACAGCGCTCCACGTTCATCGCCGCACTCGTCGCGGCACCGCTCGTCTTCGGGCTCGCCGCCTGCGCGACGCCTGCCGCAGGCGACGGCGACGCCTCGGGCGAGGTCGTGAAGATCGGTGTCGTCGGCAAGGGCGACCCGCAATGGGCCGCGTTCGAAGAAGCTGCGGCCGACGAGGGCATCACGATCGAGATCGTCGACTTCGCCGACTACGCGCAGCCGAACCCGGCCACGACCGAGAGCGAACTCGACCTCAACCAGTTCCAGCACATCGTGTACCTCGCCGACTACAACGTGTCGGCAGGCGAGGACCTCACGCCGATCGGCTCGACCGCGATCTACCCGCTCGGCCTGTACTCGGTGAAGGTCGACTCGGTCGACGACATCGGGAAGGGCGAGACCGTCGCCGTGCCGAACGACCCCTCGAACCAGGCGCGCGCGCTGCTCGTGCTGCAGTCGGCCGGCCTCATCGAGCTGAAGAGCGGCGGCACGATCTTCTCCGACCTCGCCGACATCGACGAGGCGAAGTCGAAGGTCGAGGTCACCGCCCTCGAGGCGTCGCTCACCCCGACCTCGCTGCCCGACGTCGCCGCCGCCGTGATCAACAACGACTTCGTGCAGGACGCCGGCCTCACGTTCGAGGATGCGATCGCGCAGGACGACCCGAGCGATCCGAACGCGCTGCCGTACGTCAACATCTTCGCCACGCGCGCCGAAGACACGGACAACGAGACCTATCTCAAGCTCGTCGAGATCTTCCAGACCGACCCCGAGGTGCAGGCGGGCCTCATCGAGGCGTCGGGCAACACCGCGGTCGCACTGCAGACGCCCGTCCCCGACCTGATCGATTCGCTCACCAAGGTCGAGGCCGACACCGAGGCAGCGAAGTAGTCCGCGACCGATCCTCGGATCGATCGTCACGCGAACGGGCGGTGGGCGCCGGATTCCGGCACCGCCGCCCGTCACCGCGTGGCGGAAGGAGCACCACATGGCTCTCGTGAGCCTCACCAACGTCTCGAAGACGTACCCCGCGCCCGACAAGCACGGGCGGCCCGTCGTCGCGGTCGACGACGTGACCCTCGAGGTCGAGCACGGCGACGTCTACGGCATCATCGGGTACTCGGGAGCGGGCAAGTCGACACTCGTGCGCCTCGTGAACGCGCTCGAGCCGGCGAGCTCGGGCAGCATCACGTTCGACGGCCGAGAGCTCAGCGGTCTGCCGGAACGGGAGCTCCGCGCCATCCGCCTCGGCATCGGCATGATCTTCCAGCAGTTCAACCTGTTCAACTCGAAGACCGTGTGGGGCAACATCGCCTACCCGCTGAAGGTGGCGGGCTGGTCGAAGGCCGACATCGCCGCCCGCGTGGCCGAGCTGCTCGACTTCGTCGGGCTCGGCGAGAAGGCGAGGAACTACCCCGACCAGCTCTCGGGCGGGCAGAAGCAGCGCGTCGGCATCGCCCGCGCGCTCGCGACCTCGCCGCGGCTCCTGCTCGCCGACGAGGCGACAAGCGCGCTCGACCCCGAGACGACGCAGGAGGTGCTCGAGCTCCTCAAGCGCGTCAACCGCGAGTTCGGCGTGACGATCATCGTCATCACGCACGAGATGGACGTCATCCAGTCGATCGCGACGAAGGTCGCCGTCATGGACGGGGGGCGGGTCATCGAAGACGGCGACGTGTTCGAGGTGTTCTCGACCCCGCAGAATCCGTCGTCGCAGCGGTTCGTCTCGACCGTGGTGAAAGGCATTCCGTCGCCCGCCGAGCTCGCGGTGCTGCGCGAGCGTCACGAGGGGCGCATCGTCACGATCTCCTTCCGAGACGGCGACGCCTCGCAGGCAGCGGTGTTCCTCGAGCTCGCGAATGCAGGACTCGACTTCGAACTCGTCTATGGCGGGATCAACGACATCCAGGGGCGCGCGTTCGGTCACCTCACGCTCGCGATCAGAGGGGCGGATGCCTCGATCGATGCGGCGCTCACCTCGATCGCCGCGCGGGTCGAAGTGACGGAGGCCGCCTGATGGATCGCCTGTTCGAACTCGGTTCGGAGTTCTGGGTCGCCGCGGCCGAGACCCTCTACATGGTGGCGGCGACGCTCATCATCGGCGGGGCCATCGGGCTCGTGCTCGGGGTCGTGCTGTACAGCACCCGGCCCGGCAGCCTGCTGCCGAACCGCGCCGTCTTCACGGTGCTGAACGTCGTCATCAACTTCTTCCGGCCCATCCCGTTCATCATCTTCCTCGCGGCGGTGCAGCCGCTCGCGCGCTACGTGATCGGGGTGGGCATCGGCAACGACGCCTTGATCTTCTCGTTGTCGATCGCCGCGTCGTTCGCGATCTCGCGCATCGTCGAGCAGAACCTCATCACGGTCTCGCCCGGCGCCATCGAGGCCGCGCGCGCGATGGGCGCGGGCCCCGTGCGGATCCTGCGCACGGTCGTCATTCCCGAGGCGCTCGGCCCGCTCATCCTCGGATACACGTTCATCGTCGTCGCGATCGTCGACATGACCGCGATGGCCGGGTTCATCGGCGGCGGCGGGCTCGGCAACTTCGCCCTCGTGTACGGGTACCGGCAGTTCGAGCCGGCGATCACGTGGGCGGCGCTGCTGCTGATCGTGATCTTCGTGCAGGCGCTGCAGTTCCTCGGCAACTGGCTGGCACGCAAGGTGATGCGGCGGTAGGCGGGAGCCGGGGACTCGTCCTCCCCACCTGCGCGGCTGCCCTGGCCGCGCACAGGCTCGCTCAGCGCCCTTCTGGGACCCGGCGAGGCGGCGACACTCGGCAGATGACGAAACTCAACGCCGAAGACGCGACGCAACTGCCGATCCCGACCGACGACGACGTGCTCGAGCGGGTCGCCGTGCTGCTCGAGGGTGCGATCCGCCGCCAGTTGTGGACGCTGTACCTCGATGAGCATGATGTGCAGTTGCCGCTCATCATTCCGACGGCCGGGTACCCGCATCGGCCTGACGAGCCCACCCCCGAGGGCACTGCCGCAGAACTGCTCGCGAACCGCATCGCCGAGATCGTGCACACGGCAGGCGCGGCCGCGGTGGTGATCGCATGGGAGCGGCCGGGTTCGCCTGAATCGACGTCGGCCGATCGCGGGTGGGCACGCGCGTTCGCTGACGCCTGCCGCGAGCGAGGGGTTGCGGTTCGGGCGCAGCTCATCGTGCATGACGACGGAGTGCGCTGGTTCGCGCCCGATGACTACCTGTGACGAGATCTCTGGAGTCAGAACGGCGGCCGCAGGACGTCGCCCTGATGCGGTGATTCGGGACTCGGTGCCAGACCGGAGATCGGTGCCACATCGGGGATCGGGATCGAGTCGGGGATCGGGTCGGGGATCGGGTTCGCCGGATCTGTGAGGGAGGTGTGGCCGGCTGGTGAGGTCCATTCGAGGGTGCCGTTGCCCAGGTGTCGCACCGACCATGCGGTTTCGTGTTTGAGGTGGTGGTGTGCCGCGCAGACGTGAGCGAGGTTGTCGTGTGCGGTGCAGCCGTCGTCGTTCCAGTCGATGGTGTGGTCGATGTCGCTGCGTCTGGCGGCACGGTTGCAGCCGGGGAACCGGCAGGTGCCGTCGCGGACTTCGAGCCACCGGGCGAGGTCTGCCGGTGGGCGGTAGCTCTGCCGGTCGACATCGAGCACGGTGCCCGAGACCGGATGGGTCAGGATTCGGGTGAACGAGGGGCGCGTGCGATGAGGGGCCGGGCGGTCTCTGCGTCGATCGGGCCGTAGCCGTCGAGGTGTGCGGGAGCGTCGGATTCGCCCATCAGGGTGAGGACCGGGACGGTGAGGTGCACGCTCGGACGCACCCGGGCGACCGCGTCGGCGTAGGCGGGTTCGGAGTCGAGCGTGCCGTAGAGCAGCAGATCGCGTGCAGCGTCGGCACGCACCTGATCGGCGGTGAGCTGTTCGGCACGGAGCCGGTCGGTTCCGGCCCGATCAGTGCCGCTGCCGTCGTCGGTGTCGGCGGCCCCTGCGACGGCTGCTTCGGCGTCGCGGTGCGCTCGGGCCACGCCGTCGAGTCGGTCGAAGATCAGCGCAGCGTCGGCGGCAGGCAGAAGCGCATGAAGCCAAGCCATGCCGTCGGCGGCGGCCTCGAACTCGACCCGCCGCTTCGCTCGTGCTTTGCGGTGCCGCTCGGCGAGCGTCTCGGTCATGACCTGCTCACGCAGGACGCGGGCCCTGCGCCGCACGGTGGCGGCCGTGTTCGACCGCGACAGTTCGGCGAGCACGTCGTCGAGTCGGGCGACCGTGTCGCGGTCGTCGTCGCCGAGGTCGCTCGTGTGCTCGATCACGACCCGGGCGTGCGCCATGCTGATCGCCCCGTCGCGCATCGCGGCCAGCGTCGTGGGCAGCCGGGTCGACAGCGCGGTCGCGTCGTCGAGCTGTCGCTGCATGGTGCGCTCAGGCACGTGCAATGCCGTCGCGAGCTCGGCCGTGACGGCACGGTGCGCCATCTCACGCCGCCGTTCGGGTGTCAGGGATGCCGCGACGAACGCTTCGGCGCTTGCCACGGCGTAGCGCACCGTGAGGAAGAGCACATCGACCCGCATGGCGGCGTTCTTCGCCTCGACACGTTGGGCCTGAACCGACGCCCCGATCAGCTCGGAGAGCCCGTCTTGTGCCTTCGCATACGGCGAGCGCTCGCCGCGACCGACTCGCTCGCCACTACCGGCAGAATTACCCGCTGATCTGGGATTCGACGGGTCTTTGCTCACGGGTCGAGTCTACCGAAGTTCGAACAGAAATTCGAGAGTCCGAGGGGAATTCTCCATGCGATGCCGGGTCTCGGTACGCTTCGCCGGCTACTCGACCGACGGGGAGGCCGACGCCGGCGACCCGAGGCTCAGTCGAACCCGAGCCTCAGTCGAACCCGAGGCTCAGCTTGCGCAGCAGGTCGGCGAGGCGCTTCTGCTCGGCCGCCGGCAGGCTGCGCAACAGCACCGACTCGGCATCGACGAGTCGCGTGATCGCGGCGTCGACGCGGGTGAGCCCGGCCTGGCTCATCTCGACGAGGATTCCCCGCCCGTCATTCGGGTCGGTCTGCCGCGACACGAGCCCGCGCTCGACGAGCCGGTCGATGCGGTTCGTCATGGTCCCGCTCGACACCAGCGTCTGCTGCAGCAGCTGCTTGGGGGAGAGGCGATACGGCGCACCTGCGCGTCGCAGGGCCGAGAGGACGTCGAACTCCGATGCCTCGAGCTCCGACCGCGCGAACGCTTCGCGCCGGGCGCGGTCGAGGTGCTTCGCGAGCCGCGCAACGCGCGAGAGCACCTGCAGGGGCGCGAAGTCGAGGTCGGGGCGCTCGCGCATCCAGTCGTCGACTATGCGGTCGACCTCGTCAGCATCGGTCATCCCGCCATTATCGCCGTCGGCACCCACGGGCAGGTGCACCGCGACCGGCGGGTGCGCAGCGAGGCATGCCGCGAGGGGGCGCCTTCGCCCCGCTCAGCTCGCGGCCGGCAACCCCGCGCCCGTCTCGAGCAGCGTCTTCATGGAGCTCAGCACGTACATCCAGCCCGGGCCGCCGACGTCGGCCGCGGTCTTGGGCGACGCATCCAGCCGGTCGTGGGTGAGTGTCACGAGGCACATGCCGTCGCCCCGCGATTCGATCTCCCAGGTCACCCGGCTCGCGGGCTCGTCGGCGAGGTCGGGATCGTAGTCCGAGCGCCACTGGTGGACGAGCCGGGTGGGAGGCGCGAATTCGAACACGGGGTCGGTGCTCGAGACCTCACCGTCGGATCCGCGCGAGGTGACCGCTTCGGGCGTGACCTCGATCGCCGTTCCGTAGAAGTACTGCGCCGTGCGTTCGGGGCTCGTGATGGCCCGCCAGATGTCGTCGGCGGTCGCGCGGATGAACACGTGATAGACCTGCGTCGAGTTGCTCATGACTCCTGCTCCAGTTCTCGTTTGAGATCGGCCAGGTACGCGGCCGGCCCGGCCCGGTACTTGTCGATCCATCGGTCGTGGATGAGGCGGATCGGCACGACGTTCAGGTGGTGCAGCTTCTCGCGCCCCGAGCGTCGCGCGACCACGAGCCCGGCGTCCTCGAGCACTCGAAGGTGCTTCATCACGCCGAACCGCGTCATCTCGGCCAGTGCCTCGAGTTCGGTCAGGCGAGCCCCGTCGTGCTCGAAGAGGTGGTCGAGCAGCCGTCGCCGGGTCGGGTCGGCGAGTGCCTTGAACACCGCGTCGTCATCATCCATCTCCATCAGAATACGTGACCATTCGGTCACCTATCAAGCGATCGCGACGAACCCGTCGAATCGGATGTCCCTCCGGCGTCTGGCAGACTGGAGGGCGCTCGATCCACCCGAACGGGTGCGAGCGGTCCGCCATGGTGTAACGGCAGCACGACAGCCTTTGGAGCTGTTAGGTCCAGGTTCGAATCCTGGTGGCGGAGCATGGACAACAACCTCGCCATCATCGTGCTCGCCGCCGGACAGGGCACCCGCATGAAGTCCGCGACGCCCAAGCTGCTGCATCCCCTCGCGGGCGCGCCCATCGTCGCGCACGTGCTCGCCACCGCGCGCACCCTCGATGCCGCGCACGTCGTCGCCGTCGTGCGTCACGAGCGCGACCTCGTGGCCGCGGCGGTCGAGGCCGAACTCCCGGGAACGGTCATCGTCGACCAAGACGAGATCCCCGGCACGGGGCGCGCCGTCGAGCAGGCCATCGCCGCCCTCCCGGCCGACTTCGAGGGCGAAGTCCTCGTGCTGAACGGCGACGTTCCGCTGCTGAACGCCGACACCCTCGCCGCGTTCCTCGAGCAGCACCGCGCCGACGCCGCGCAGGCCTCGGTGCTCTCGGCGATCTACGACGACCCGTCGGGCTACGGCCGCGTCGTGCGCGACATCACCGGCCGGTTCGACCGCATCGTCGAGCAGAAGGACGCGAGCGACGACGAGCGCCGCATCGCCGAGATCAACGCGGGCATCTACGCATTCGGGGCCGCCGCGCTGCGCGACCAGCTCGCGAACCTCACCACCGAAAACGCCCAGGGCGAGAAGTACCTCACCGACGTCATCGGGCTCCTGCGGGCCGCGGGGTCCGAGGTCGAGGCCGTGCCGGTCTCCGAGCCGTGGCTCGTCGCGGGCATCAACGACCGCGCCCAGCTCTCCGAGACCGCCGCGCGCCTGAACGCCCTCATCGTGCGCGGCTGGCAGCTCAACGGCGTGACGATCGAAGATCCGACGACCACCTGGATCGACCTCACCGTGCGTATCGAGCCCGATGTCACCATCCGCCCGGGCACGCAGCTCAAGGGCGCCACCGTCATCGAGACCGGTGCGGTCGTCGGCCCCGACACGACGCTCGTCGACTGCGAGATCGGCCGGAACGCCGAGGTGAAGCGAACCGACGGCACGCTCGCAGTGGTCGGTGCCGGGGCATCCGTCGGCCCGTTCTCCTACCTGCGGCCGGGCACCGTGCTCGGCGCCGACGGCAAGATCGGTGCCTTCGTCGAGACGAAGAACGCGAAGATCGGCCACGGCAGCAAGGTGCCGCACCTCTCGTACGTCGGCGACGCCACCATCGGCGAGCAGTCGAACATCGGCGCCGGATCCATCTTCGCCAACTACGACGGCGTCACGAAGCACCACTCCGAGATCGGTTCGCACGTGCGCACCGGTTCGCACGGCGTGTTCGTCGCGCCCGTTAGGATTGGCGACGGGGTCTACACGGGCGCCGGCACCGTCATCCGAAAAGATGTCCCGGCGGGCGCGCTCGCCGTGAACGTGGCCCCGCAACGCAACATCGAGGGGTGGGTCCAGACCAACCGGCCCGGCACCGCGGCCGCTCAGGCGGCCGAGGCCGCCGACGGGGCATCCGGCCCGGCATCGCACGACGCAGCCGCCGACTGACGCACCGGCCAGTACCGGTGGAGAGGACGAACCACATGTCGGGAATCGAGACCACCGGATCGAAGCGACTCGTGCTGGTATCCGGCCGCGCGCACCCCGCGCTCGCCGAGGAGATCGCCGAGGAGCTGGGCGCCGATCTCGTGCCGACCGATGCGCGCACCTTCGCCAACGGCGAGATCTACGCCCGCTACGACGAGAGCGTGCGCGGCTGCGACGCGTTCGTCATCCAGTCGCACACCTCGCCGATCAACGAGTGGCTCATGGAGCAGCTCATCATGATCGACGCGCTGAAGCGAGCATCGGCCAAGCGCATCACGGTGGTCGCACCGTTCTACCCCTATGCCCGGCAAGACAAGAAGGGCCGCGGTCGCGAGCCCATCTCGGCGCGCCTCGTGGCCGACCTGTTCAAGGTGGCCGGCGCCGACCGCATCATGTCGATCGACCTGCACGCCGCGCAGATCCAGGGCTTCTTCGACGGTCCGGTCGATCACCTCTTCGCGATGCCCGTGCTGCTCGAGGAGTTCAAGAACTCGCTCGACCCGTCGACCCTCACGGTCGTCTCGCCCGACATGGGCCGCGTGCGCGTCGCCGACATCTGGAGCGACAAGCTCGGCGTGCCGCTCGCCATCATCCACAAGCGCCGCGACCCGCTCGTGCCGAACCAGGTTTCGGTTCACGAGATCGTCGGCGACGTCAAGGGTCGGGTCTGCCTGCTCGTCGACGACCTCATCGACACCGGCCGCACCATCGTCAAGGCCGCCGAGGCGCTCAAGGCGAACGGGGCGGTCGGCGTGGTGGTAGCCGCCACGCACGCGGTGTTCTCGAACCCCGCCACCCAGATCCTGCAGTCCGATTTCATCGACCGCGTCGTCGTCACCGACACCCTGCCGATCCCCGACGAGAAGCGGTGGGACCGGTTGACCGTGCTGCCCATCGCGCCGCTGCTCGCGCGCGCCATCCACGAGGTGTTCGAAGACGGCTCGGTGACGAGCATGTTCGACGGCGCGGCGTAGGGCGCATCGCGATGGCGATCACGACCCCCCGGCCCTGGCTCGCGAGCTACGCCGAGGGCGTGCCCGACGACGTCGACGCGCCCGAGGGCTCGTTGTACGACCTGATCAAAGCGTCGGTCGAGCAGTACCCCGACAACGTCGCCCTCGAGTTCTTCGAGCGCACCACGACCTACGCCGAGCTCGGCGCCGAGATCGAGCGCGTCGCCGAGGGGCTGCGCCTGCTCGGCGTGCAGAAGGGCGATCCCGTCGCACTCGTGCTCCCGAACTGCCCGCAGCACATCGTCGCGTTCTACGCCGTGCTGCGGCTCGGCGCGATCGTCGTCGAGCACAACCCGCTCTACACGCCGCGCGAACTGCGCCACCAGTTCGAAGACCACGGCGCCAGGGTCGTCATCGCGTGGGACAAGGTCGTCGAGACCATCCAGGCGTTCCCGTCGGATGTCGCGGTGCCGCACGTCATCTCGGTCGATGTGACCCGTGCGATGCCGTTCCTGATGCGCGCGATGCTGCGGCTGCCCGTGGCCAAGGCGCGCGAATCGCGTGCCGCGCTCACCACGAAGGTGCGCGGCACGATGCCGTGGCACGAGCTCGCGGCATCCGCACCGATCGACCCGCACATCATCGCGCCCACCGCCGGAGACGTCGCGCTCATCCAGTACACGAGCGGCACGACCGGCAGCCCGAAGGGGGCCACGCTCACGCACGCGAACCTGCTCGTGAACGCCGCCCAGGCGCGCGCCTGGGTGCCCGACGTCCCGCGCGGCACCGCCGTGGTCTATGCGGTGCTGCCGATGTTCCACGCCTACGGGCTCACGCTCTGCCTCACGTTCGCGATGAGCATGGGCGCGCGGCTCGTGCTGTTCCCGAAGTTCGACCCCGACCTCGTGCTCAAGGTCGTGAAGAGGCATCCGGCGACGTTCCTGCCGGCTGTTCCGCCGATCTACGACCGGCTCACGAAGGCCGCCGCCGCCGAGGGCGTGTCACTCGACGGCATCCAGATCGCGATCTCGGGGGCGATGCCGCTCTCGGCCGAGGTCGTCGAGCCTTGGGAGGCCGCGAGCGGCGGGTACCTCGTCGAGGGCTACGGACTGTCGGAGTGCTCGCCGGTGCTCATGGCGAATCCGGTGGCGCCGAACCGCAAGGCCGGCACCGTCGGCCTGCCGCTGCCGTCGACCGAGGCGCGTGTCGTCGATCCCGACGACCCGATGGCCGACGTGGCACCCGGCACCGAGGGCGAGCTCGTCGTGCGCGGCCCGCAGGTGTTCTCCGGCTACTGGAAGAAGCCCGAAGAGACCGAGGCCGTGTTCGTCGCCGACCCCGACGGCGGCGCTCCGTGGTTCCGCACCGGCGACATCGTCTCGATCGACGCCGACGGCTTCGTGCGCATCGTCGACCGCATCAAGGAGCTCATCATCACCGGCGGCTTCAACGTGGCCCCGAGCGAGGTCGAGGAGGCGCTCCGCGCGCACCCCGACGTCGACGACGCGGCGGTCGTCGGGCTGCCCGACGAGCACTCGGGCGAGCAGGTCGTCGCCGTCGTCGTGCTGCGCGACGGCGCGACGTTCGACGAGGCGGCGATCCGCGCGTTCGCGCGCGACGGCCTCACCGCGTACAAGGTGCCCAAGCGGGTGGTGCAGGCCGACGACCTGCCGCGATCGCTCATCGGCAAGGTGCTGCGTCGCGAGGTGCGCAACAACCTGCTGAACGCGTGAGCATGGGATTCCTCTCGGCCGAGGCGGCCCGGGCGCTCGCCGAACTCGTCGCGCTCGACGCGCTGCACGGCGACGACACGCACGGCGTCGGCGAGCCGGGGGCGGCCGACACGACGCCGCTCGATCGGCTCCGGGGCATCCGCTCGCTCGTCGCCGCCCTCGAAGCCGACCCGGCGTCGCTCGCGGCGGTACGCGAAGCGGTCGACGCCGGTGCGACGTGGGACGACGTGGCAGACGCTGCGGGACTCAGCCCCGCGGCCGCGAAGTACCGATGGTCGGGCGACGACGAGTCGATCGCGGCGCGGCACGAGGCGAGTCGCAAGCGAAAGCGCGAACGTCCGTCGAGCGTGCCGACCGATCTGCCCGGCCTTTCGGTCGCAGAGGCGGCGCGGCGACTCGGCGTCACGCCGCAGGCCATCTATCAGCGCGTCACTCGCGGGCTTCTCGAAGCGCGAACCGTGGAACTGCCCGACGGGCGCAAGTACAAGCGGGTGTTCCTGCCCGAGGCGTGACGCCGGGCGGCGGGCGGTCGCCGGCGTTCGGATGACCCGGGCTGAGGATGACCCGTCCTGGGGATGACCCGGGCGGGGGATGACCCGTCAGTACGGACGATCCCGCCTCAGGTGTCGCGCTCCTGGGGTGTGATCGGGCGCGGGGCGGCCGGAAGGACGCCGAGGTTCGCGAGCGGCGTCGCGACGCCGCCCGCCGACACCGCCGAGCACTCCCAGCCGGGACCGCCGTCGCCGAAGAGCTCGAACGTCACCCTGAATCCGGCCGCGTCGGTGTCGAACCGGTCGACGTACACCGCACAGGCCCGATCGGCCGCCGACCGGGCGACGCCGTAGGCCGACAGCATGAGCGGAAGCACGAGCGCGCCGAGCGCGATGAGCACCGCGATGCGCAGCGCACGGCGCCGCCGATCGCCGTAGACCGGGCGGTCGTCATGCGGTTCGTCGTCGAGACCGCGCTGCAGTTCGCTCATCGCGGACTCGGGTCGGGGCCTCGCATCAGTGCGAGGACGGCGTCGTCTCGATCTCGGAGCGGTCGCCCGACCACAGCGTGTGGAACACGCCCGGCTTGTCGACGCGCTTGTAGGTGTGCGCGCCGAAGAAGTCGCGCTGACCCTGCACGAGGGCGGCGGGCAGGCGCGGAGCGCGCAGGCCGTCGTAGTAGGCGAGCGACGACGAGAACGCCGGCGTCGGGATGCCCGACGCGGCCGACGCCGCCACCACCCGGCGCCAGCTCTCTTGAGCACCGGCGACGGCGTCGCGGAAGTACGGTGCCACGACGAGGACGACCAGGCTGGGGTCGTCGGCGTACGCCTCGGCGATACGGTTCAGGAACCGGGCTCGGATGATGCAGCCGGCCCGCCAGATCTTGGCGATATCGCCCTTCTTGACGTCCCAGCCGAACTGCTCGGCGCCCGCGATGATCTCGTCGAAGCCCTGCGAGTAGGCGATGATCTTCGAGGCGTAGAGCGCCTGCCGCACGTCCTCGATGAAGGCGTCGGCGTCGGCGGCGTCGACGGCCCACGTGGTCGAGGGGCCGGGCAGGTCGACGGATGCCTCGCGCTGGGCCCGCTTCGACGACAGGCTGCGCGCGAAGACCGCCTCGGCGATGCCCGACGTCGGCACGCCCAGGTCGAGCGCGTTCTGCACGGTCCAGGCGCCGGTGCCCTTGGCGCCGGCCTCGTCGAGGATGACGTCGACCAGCGGCTGGCCGGTCGCGGCATCGACCTGACGGAGCACCTCGGCGGTGATCTCGATGAGGTAGCTCTCCAGCTCGCCGGTGTTCCACTCGGCGAAGATGTCGGCGATCTCGGCGGGGCTCTTGCCGGTGCCCTGGCGAATGAGGTCGTAGGCCTCGGCGATGAGCTGCATGTCGGCGTACTCGATGCCGTTGTGCACCATCTTCACGAAGTGGCCGGCGCCGTCGGTGCCGACGTGGGTGACGCAGGGCTCGCCCTCGGCGATCGCGGCGATCGAGGCGAGGATCGGGCCCAGGGTCTCGTAGGACTCGGCCGAGCCGCCGGGCATGATCGACGGGCCGTTGAGCGCGCCCTCTTCGCCGCCCGAGATGCCGGTGCCGACGAAGTGGATGCCCGTGGGGCTGATCTCGGCCTCGCGGCGGATCGTGTCGTGGAAGTTCGCGTTGCCGCCGTCGACGATGATGTCGCCGGGCTCGAAGCGCGATGCGAGCTCGGAGATCACGGCGTCGGTGCCCTTGCCGGCCTGCACCATGATGATCGCCGTGCGGGGCTTGGCGAGGGAGGCGACGAAGTCGTCGTAGCTCTCGGAAGCGACGAATCCGGCTTCGGGGTGCTCGTCGACGAGCGTGCGCGTGCGCTCGGGGGAGCGGTTGAACACGGCGACGGTGTTGCCTTCACGGCTGGCGAGGTTGCGGGCGAGGTTGGACCCCATGACCGCGAGGCCGACGACGCCGATGTTTGCTGATGCTGATGCGGGCACGAACACTCTCCTCGTGAATTCTGGGATCGACTCCAGCGTACTGTGAGCGAGGCTCACCGTTGCGCGTCGTTGCAGTGAGGCCGTCGCACGGCCCCGATTTCGGGGCGGCTCTGGAGCGGGTCGCAGCGTGACGTGAGATCGCTCTCCGCCAGTGTTCTCGCTACCGTGCGAATGACAACCGGTTGTCGCTCGGCAATTCAAGTCGAAAGTGTCATGATTCGCAATTTTGGCAATCGGTTGCACAATGGACGGACTTGTGCCTACCATGGACACCGAACCTCACGAGCCCACGGCTCGGGGTTCCCGACGAAGTGAACACGCGAGAAGTGGAGTACATCATCGTGACGTCAACGCAACCGGTTGCCTGGGACCTTTCGGGCTTCGGCGACGAGATCGATCCCGACCCTCGCCTGCAGATCAGCGTGCTCAAGGCACTCGGCGCCCGGCACATCGAGGTACGCAGCGCGTGGGGCGTGAACGTCGTCGACCTCGATGACGAGCAGCTCGCCGCGCTCGCCGCGCTCCTTCGCGACCAGGAGATGACCGCCTCGGCCGTCGCATCGCCCATCGGCAAGGTCGACGTGTCGCTCGATGCCGACCTCGAGGTCGCACGCCTTCGTCGCATCATCCGCGTCGCCGACGCACTCGGCACTCCGAACATCCGCATCTTCTCGTTCTTCCGCAGCGCGGGCGTCGCGGTCGAGAGCATCCGCGACGACGTGCTCCTGCGCATGCGCCTGCTGGCCGACGAGGCCGAACGGGCCGGCGTGACGCTGCTGCACGAGAACGAGAAGGACATCTACGGCGACACCCCCGAGCGAGTGCTCGACCTCGTCGAGTCGGTCGGCTCGTCGGCACTGCGCCTCGCGTGGGACAGCGCGAACTTCGTGCAGGTGGGCGTCGCCCACCCGCACGACGACGGCTACGCCATGCTGCGGCCGTACCTCGACTACCTGCAGGTGAAGGACGCCGTCGCCGCGACCGGCGAGGTCGTTCCCGCCGGGCAGGGTGACGGCCAGGTGCTCTCCACGCTCACCGCGTTGCGCGACGACGGCTACACCGGCTTCGCCTCGCTCGAGCCGCACCTCGCAGCCGCGCACGAACTCGGCGGGTTCTCGGGGCCGGCCGCATTCGGCGACGCCGCCCGGGCCTTCTCGGGCCTCGTCTCGCAGATCGGCGTCACCACCAAATGACGAGCCCGACGACCACCATCATCCCAACCACCCGGTCGACGACGAATGGAACATCAGCTATGACGAAGCAGGTCCGCCTCGGAATCATCGGCCTCGGCGCACAGGGCGGCATGTACGCCAAGTTCATCGCCGACGGCATGGTGCCGAACATGACGATCGGCGCGATCGCCGACATCGACCCGGCCAAGGCCACGGTCGCCGCCGAGACCTACCCCGACGTGGCGTACTACGACGACTACGTCGCGATGCTGGAGTCGGGCGACGTCGACGCGATCATCACCTGCGTGCCGCACTACCTGCACCCCGAGATGGGCATCGCCGCACTCTCGCGCGACATCCACGCGCTCGTCGAGAAGCCCGCCGGCGTGTACACCGAGCAGGTGCGCGACCTCAACGCCTACGCTGCGTCGAAGCCCGAGCTCAGCTTCGGCATCATGTTCAACCAGCGCAACAACCCGCTGTACAAGCGCCTGAAGGAGATCGTCGACGGCGGCGAGATCGGCGACATCCTGCGCACCAACTGGATCATCACGACCTGGTGGCGCCCGCAGGGCTACTACGACCAGAGCGAATGGCGCGCCACGTGGGGCGGCGAGGGCGGCGGCGTGCTCGTCAACCAGGCACCGCACCAGCTCGACCTCTGGCAGTGGATCTGCGGTGTGCCCGAGTCGGTCTACGCCAAGGTCGCCTACGGGTTCCGCCGTGACATCGCGGTCGAGGACGAGGTGACCGCCGTCGTCGACTACGGCAACGGCGCCACCGGCGTCTTCATCACCGCGACCCACGACCTCGCCGGTACCGACCGCTTCGAGATCCTCGGCGACGCCGGCAAGATCGTCGTCGAGAACAGCAGGACCGCCACCGTCACCCGGTTGAAGAAGCCCGAGCGCGAGCTCAGCGCCGATATGACGATGGACGACGTGCTGGCGCTCTTCACGGGCAAGCTCGACGCCGCCGAACTCTACGAGCAGGAGACCATCGAGTTCGATTCCGCGTGGGGTGCCCAGCACGCCGGCGTGCTCGAGAACTTCGCCGCCAACATCCTCGACGGCACGCCGCTGCTCGCCCCGGGCTCCGACGGCATCAACGGGGTGCGCCTCGCCAACGCCATCCACCTCTCGAGCTGGACGGGCCGGGAGGTGCCGCTCGACTTCGACGAGGCCGAGTACCTCGACGAGCTCAACGCACGAATCCGCGCCGAGGGCAAGTTCGACGAGCGAGAGCCGAGCGCCGCATGAGCACCCGGCTCGGGGTCGCCGTCGTGGGAGCGGGCGTCATCGGACGCGCACACGCCCGCGTCGCCGTCGCGCACCCCGGACTGAGGCTCGTCTCGCTCGTCGACCGCGATGCCGACGCCGCCCGCGAACTCGCCCGCTACGTGCAGGTCGAGCTCGAGGGTGACGCGCCCGCGATCGGGGACTCGCTCGAGTCGGTGCTCGCCGACCCCACGATCGACCTCGTCGTCGTCACCACCCCGAGCGGGTCTCACGTCGAGATCGCCGAGGCCGCCGTGAACGCCGGCAAGCACGTCGTCATCGAGAAGCCCATCGACGTGCAGCTCGACCGGGCGCGCCGCATGGTCGCGCTGGCCGAGCGGGCTGCGGCGTCGGGCCTCGTCGTCACCGTCATCAGCCAGAACCGGTTCGCCCCCGCCGTCGTCGCGGTCAAGCGCGCGATCGAGTCGGGTCGCTTCGGCCGCGTCACCTCTGCGACCGCGACCGTGGCCTGGTGGCGCAGCCAGGAGTACTACGACTCCGGCGACTGGCGCGGCACGTGGGCCTTCGACGGCGGCGGTGCGCTCATGAACCAGGGCGTGCACACCGTCGACCTGCTCCTGCACTTCCTCGGCCGCCCGGTCGAGGTGTTCGGGTACGCCTCGGCGCTCGTGCACGAGCGCATCGAAGTCGAGGATGTCGCGGCATCCGTCATCCGCTTCGAGAGCGGCGCCATGGCGACGCTCCTCGCGACGACCGACGCGTTCCCCGAGAACTCCACCCGCCTGCAGGTGCACGGCTCGACGGGTTCGGCGTTCCTGCAGAACGAACTGCTCGAGTTCTTCCACGCAGACGACGCGCACCTCGCGGGCGAACCTCGCGGCTTCGGCGGACTCGGCAATCAGGCCGCACGCGAGGTCACCGAGCACGACCTGCCCGGCGCCCCGCCGGTCACCGAGCTGTTCAGGGGCCACCTGCGCCAGTACGAGGACATCATCGAGGCGATCGCCACCGGCCGTGAGCCCGGCGTGACCGCGGGACAGGCCACCGACGCGCTCGCGCTCGTGCGCGCCGTGTACCTCTCGCAGACCCTCGGCCGACCGGTCGCGTTCGCCGACGTGCTCGCCGGGCGCCATGACGACGTCGAACCCGTCATCGGCTCCGAGCCCGACCAGGTCGGCACCATCCAGGCCGCCTGACTCGCCCTCGATTCTTCACCGACCAGAAGGCCGCAACACCCGACCCGCACCATCAGCACCACCCGAATCACCATTCCGCATCACCACCCCACAGAAGGAATCTGACAATGAAGTTGGCACCCCTCGCGCGCGTCGCGGCCGTCACGGCCGCCACTGCGCTGATCTTCACCGGATGCGCCGCAGGTAGTCCCTCCGGCTCCGAAGGCGCGTCGTCCGGCGGCGGCACCCTCAACATCGGCGCCGTCCTCGACATCGCGTCGTGGGACCCCTCGCAGGCGCACGTCGGCCATGCGCTGCAGCCCTACCAGGCGCCCTACGACACCCTGATCCTGCGCGAGCCCGACGGAACGCTCAGCCCCATGCTCGCCACCGAGTGGGCGTACGACGAAGACCAGACCGCCCTCACCGTCGACCTTCGCGACGACGTGACCTTCAGCGATGGCGAGGTGTTCGACGCGGAGGCGGTGAAGACGAACCTCGACACCTTCAAGGCCGCGAACGGACGCCAGGCGGCGCAGCTCACCGCCGTCGACTCGGTCGACGTCGTCGACGAGGACACCGTGCAGATCAACCTGTCGGCTCCCGACCCGTCGTTCACCTACTACCTGAGCCAGGCCGCCGGCCTCATGGGCAGCCCCGCCTCGCTCGGCACCGACGAGATCGCCGCCGAGCCCGTGGGCACCGGCCCTTACGTGATGGATCCGGCCGGGTCGGTCGTCGGCTCGCAGTACACCTTCACCCCGCGTGAGGACTACTGGAACCACGACCTGCAGAAGTTCGACAAGATCGTCTTCAAGGTGCTCACCGACCCGACGGCCCGCCTGAACGCGATCGTGTCGAAGCAGGTCGACGTGACCCTGCTCGAGGCGCGACAGACCGAACAGGCCGATGCCGCGGGCCTCGAACTGCTCGAGAGCCAGGTCGACTGGACCGGCCTGCTGCTGTTCGACCGCGACGGCGAACTCAATCCCGCCCTGGCCGACGTCACGGTGCGCCAGGCGATCAACCACGCCCTCGACCGCGAGACGATGCTCGAGCAGATCCAGCTGGGCTACGGCACCGTGACGAACCAGGTCTTCGGACCCGAGAGCGGCGCGTACGTCGACGAGCTCGACGAGACCTACCCGTACGACCCCGAGAAGGCGAAGGACCTGCTCGCCGAGGCGGGCTACGCCGACGGCTTCGACCTCGTGATCCCGAGCTTCGTCGGCCTCGAGTCGATCAGCGCCGCCATCACGCAGCAGCTCGGCGACGTCGGCATCCGCGTGCAGACCGAGACCGTCCCCGTCGCGAACATCGTGTCGGACTTCGCGGCAGGCAAGTACCCCGTGGGTTACTTCTTCCTGTTCCAGGGCGAGCCGTGGGTCGCGATCAACCAGCTGATCTCGACCGAGGCGCTCTACAACCCGTTCGACAGCACGAGCCCCGAACTGCAGGAGCTGATCGACGCCGTGCACTTCGGCGGCGACGAGGCGGGCGAGCTCGCCAAGGACGTGAACCGCTACGTCACCGAGAACGCCTGGTTCGCCCCCCTGTACCGCCTCGACCAGATCGTCTACGTCAACCCCGCCACGATCACGGCGGAACCGCAGATCCAGCAGGCGGTGCCGTCGATCTACAACTTCGCCCCGGCGGAGTAACCCCTCCGGGCGACGGATGCCGCGGCATCCGTCGCCCGGAACCCCCGGCCGCGCTCGGCGCGGCAACCGACCGGAAACGGCAATGGAGCACCCATGGTCACGTTCACTCTCAAGCGCATCGCATCGGGCATCGTGCTGCTCGTCGCGATCAGCCTGCTCACCTACACACTCCTCTACTTCTCGGGCACGAACATCGCCCGCAACATCCTCGGCGACATGGCCACCGAAGACCAGGTCGCGCTCAAGCAGCAGGAGCTCGGCCTCGACCAGCCCCTGTTCGCGCGATTCCTCGACTGGGCGGGCGGGGTGCTCTCGGGCGACCTCGGCCGTTCCTGGTTCAACGCCGAGACCGTCGGCCAGTCGCTCATGAACCGCCTGCCGATCACGCTCACCCTCGTCGTCGTCGCGATCCTGCTGACCGCGATCCTCGCCACCGTGCTCGGCATGACCGCCGCGGTCAAGCGCGGCTGGGTCGACCGCGTGGTGCAGATCGGCGCCGTCATCGGCGACGCGATCCCGGGCTTCGTGCTCGCGATCATCTTCGTCACGATCTTCGCGATCCAGCTCGGCCTGTTCCCGGCCATCAGCACGATCGCACCGGGAGCCGGCCCCGACGCCTGGCTGATCTCGCTCACCCTCCCGGCGATCGCCATGACGGTCACCGCGGTCACCTCGGGCGCGCAGCAGGTGCGCAGCGCCGTCATCGCCCAGCTCGAGAAGGACTACGTTCGCACGCTGCGCAGCCGCGGCGTCTCGGAGCGCGAGATCCTCTTCAAGCACGTCCTGCGCAGCGCCGCGCCGGCCGGGCTCACCGTGCTCAGCCTGCAGTTCATCGGCATGCTCGGCGGCGTCGTCATCATCGAGCAGATCTTCGCGCTGCCCGGCATGGGCGCGCTCGCCGTCTCGGCGACCTCGCTCGGCGACATCCCCATCGTCATGGGCGTCGTGCTCTACACCGTCATCATCGTCATCATCGTCAACCTGCTCGTGGATCTCGCGAACGGATGGCTCAACCCGAAGGTGCGTGTCTCATGACCCAGCCTGTCGACATCGATCCCCGGGCAGGCGCGATGGTGCGCAGCTCGCTGGTCAAGCGGATCTTCACCAACCCGCTCGGCATCATCGCGGTCGCGATCCTCGCGATCATGATCCTCGCGGCGACCTTCGCCGCCCTCCTGGCCCCGTTCGACCAGAACTTCGCCGACATCGGGAACACGCTCGCGGCCCCCGGCGGCGAGCACCTCCTCGGCACCGACAGTGCCGGCCGCGACGTGTGGAGCCGGCTGCTCTACGGCGCGCAGCTCACGCTGCTGTCGGCCCTGCTCTGTGCTGCTGTCGCGATCGGCATCGGCCTTCCGGCCGGCCTCATCGCCGGCTACTACGGCGGCCCGTTCGATACCGGCGCGAGCTGGTTCACGAACCTGCTCATGAGCCTGCCCGGCATCATCGTGCTGCTCTCGGCGCGTGCGGCCCTCGGCCCGTCGGTGTGGATCTCGATGATCATGTTCGGCATCCTGATCAGCCCCGGGTACTACCGCCTCACCCGCACCGCGGTGCAGTCGGTTCGCAACGAGCTGTACGTCGACGCCGCGCGCGTCGCGGGCCTCGGCGACGGACGCATCATCACCCGGCACATCCTCTCGGTCGTGCGCGCACCCCTCATCATCCAGACCGCGATGGTGCTCGGCGTGGCCATCGCGGTCCAGTCGGGACTCGAGTTCCTGGGGCTCGGCAACCCTGCCGAGGCGACGTGGGGCGTCATGCTCTCCGACGGCTTCCGCAACGTCTACCTGAGCCCGCAGCTGTTCGTCTGGCCGGTGCTCGCGATCGGCCTCACGATCGGTGCGCTCGTGCTGCTCGGCAACGCCGTGCGCGATGCCCTCGAAGACGGGCAGAAGATCGCGAAGGCGAAGCGCCGGGCGACGGATGCCACGGGGGCGGTCGCCGCCGTCGACGCACGGGTTCCGGCGGCATCGGATGTGCGCACCCGCGCCGTCTCGGCGGCGCTGCCCGCCGTGGAAGCCGGTACCGAGCACCACCTCCTGCGGGTGTCGAACCTCGGCGTCGGCTACCCGCAGGCCGACGGCTCAGTGCGGTCGGTCGTTCGCAACGTGTCGTTCCATGTCGATCGCGGCGAGGTCGTCGGCATCGTCGGCGAGTCGGGGTCGGGCAAGTCCCAGACCGCGTTCTCGATCCTCGGGCTCCTGCCCGACACCGCGCGCATCACCGGAGGCACCATCCAGTTCGACGGCGCGTACACGGTCGCGCCCGGCGACGAGCGCGTTTCGCAGACGCGTCTGCGCGCCCTTCGCGGGCGGCGCATCGCCTACATTCCGCAGGAGCCGATGTCGAACCTCGACCCCGCGTACCGGGTCGGGTCGCAGCTCGTCCGCCCCATGATGCTCGTGCTCGGCATCTCGAGGGCCGAGGCCACCCGGCGCGCGCTCGACCTGCTCGAGAAGGTCGGCATCGCCGACCCGAAGCGCACCTTCGATGCCTACCCGCACGAGATCTCGGGCGGCATGGCCCAGCGCGTGCTCATCGCGGGAGCGATCAGCTGCGAGCCCGACCTGATCATCGCCGATGAGCCGACCACCGCGCTCGACGTGACGGTGCAGGCCGAGGTGCTCGACCTGCTGCGCGACATGCAGAAGGAGCTCGGCGTCGGCGTCATCCTGGTCACGCACAACTTCGGTGTCGTCGCCGACCTCGCCGACCGGGTCGTCGTGATGCAGCACGGCAGTGTGGTCGAGGCCGGGCAGGTGCGCGACATCCTGCGCGACCCGCGCGACGTCTACACCCGCACGCTGCTCGACTCCATGCTCGAGGGCAAGGAGCCGATGACGACGCTCGGGTCGAGCGCGCCGGCGGCGCCGGTCGTTCCGACGCTCGCGGACGCCGCCCGGGTCGGCCTGATCACGGATGTCGCGGCAACCGCTTCGACCGAGACGAACGAAGCGATCGAGGAGGTCGCCCGATGAACGAGAGACTGCTCAGCGTCGACGACCTGGTCGTCGAGTACCCCGGCAAGGGCTTCCGCGCCGAGCCGTTCCGCGCACTGAAGGGCGTGTCGATCGCCATCGACCAGGGCAGGACGCTCGGGCTCGTCGGCGAGTCGGGATCGGGCAAGACGACCCTCGGCCGTGCGCTGCTCGGCCTGGCGCCGGTCAGCGGCGGCACGGTGACCTTCGACGGCCGCGACATCTCGCACGCGAGTCGACGGCAACGGCGTGAGCTGAGCCGCGATCTGCAGGTCGTCTTCCAGGACCCGTACACGTCGCTCAACCCGGCGATGGAGGTCGGTGACATCCTCGCGGAGCCGCTCACCATCCAGGGCACGAGCGCAACGGCGGCGAACCAGCGAATCAGGGAGTTGCTCGACCGGGTCGGCCTGCCGCAGGACTCGGTGCACCGCCGGCCCCGAGAGTTCAGCGGCGGCCAGCGCCAGCGCGTCGCGATCGCGCGGGCCCTCGCCCTGAAGCCCAAGCTCATCGTGTGCGACGAGCCGGTGAGCGCGCTCGACCTCACCACCCAGGCACGCGTGCTCGACCTGTTCCTCGAGATCCAGCGCGACACCGGCGTCGCCTACCTGTTCATCTCGCACGACCTCGACGTGGTGCGGCACATCAGCCACGACGTGGCGGTGATGTACCGCGGCGACATCGTCGAGCAGGGCCGGGCGGAACTCGTGACACGCACCCCGGAGCATCCGTACACCCAGCGACTGCTGCTCGCCTCGCCGGTGCCCGATCCCGACCGTCAGGCGGAGCGTCGACGGAACCGGCGACGCCTGCTCGACGCCGAGGCGGCCGATCTGTCCGCATCGGCAGCCTGACGCCGCCCGACCACTATTCATGGAACCGACAACCGAAGGAGTACGACAGATGGCGAAGATCGGCGTGCAGGCGATGATGCTGAAGGACAGTGTCGCCGAGATCGGGGCGTTCGAGGCCCTGCGCAAGGTGACCGAGATCGGCTACCACGCCGTCGAGGTGTCGCAGATCCCGATGACGCCCGAGAACGTGGCCGAACTCGATCGTGCCCGGCAGGAGCTCGGCGTCGACATCGCCGCCCTCTCGGCGGGCCTCACCAAGCCCGCGGGGTCGCCGAACGACTCACTCACCGACGACTTCGACAAGATCGTCGCCGACGCGAAGACGCTCGACTCCAAGATGCTGCGCATCGGCATGCTGCCGTTCGACGCGATGCGCTCGCTCGAGGCCGTGCTCGACTTCTGCGACCGCACCGATGAGATGGCCGTGCGCCTCGCCGACGAGGGCATCAGGCTCTACTACCACAACCACCACATCGAATTCGCGAAGTACGACGGGCGCTACCTGCTCGACATCATCGCCGACCGCGCACCGAACGTCGGGCTCGAACTCGACGTGCACTGGCTGCAGCGCGGCGGCGTCGACCCGGTCGGCGTCATCCGCCGCTATGCGGGTCGCGTGGCGATGGTGCACTTGAAGGACTACCGCATCGGGCAACTGCCCGACGAGGCCTTCTCGATGCTCGAGAAGGGCGACTTCGGCGGCTTCATGCAGGCCTTCTCGGGCGTCGTGCAGTTCGCCGAGGTCGGCGAGGGCAACCTCGATTTCACGGCGATCATCGACCAGAGCCTCGAGAGCGGGGCCGAGTACCTGCTCGTCGAGCAGGACGACCTGTACGGTCGAACGGTGTACGAGGCATTGCAGACGTCGTACGACAACATCGTGGCACTCGGATATTCCGGGTTGCTCGCACGCTAGCGTGGTGGTGGGCGGCCGAGTACGCCGAGGAGGTGAGCCGAGATGAGTGACCAGCAACCCGAGCGGGTGGCCCGCGAATCGAAGCGCTCCCGCGGCGGCTCGGCGCCCACGATCTACGACATCGCGAAGCTCGCCGGGGTGAACCCCTCGACGGTGTCGCGGGCGCTCAGCCAGCCCGGCCGCATCAACGTCAAGACCGAAGAGCGCATCCAGGCGGCGGCGAAAGAGCTAAACTACCGGGTCAACCCGATCGCGAGGGCGCTCCCGACCGGCCGCACCAACACGCTGGGCCTCTTCGTCGCCGACATCACGAATCCGGTGATCTTCGGCATCGTGCGCGGAGCCGAGCGGGCCGCGGCCGACGCCGGGTACACCCTGGTCGTCGCCGAGTCGCAGGAATCGGGCGAGCGTGAAGCGACCGCGATCGAACGGGTGATGCCCTCGGTCGACGGTCTGGTGCTCGCGACGAGCCGCCTAGCCGACACGCAGATCAAGCAGATCGCGGCCCGCAAGCCGGTGGTGGTGATCAACCGGGAGCTCGAGGGCGTCACCGGCATCCTGCCCGATGTCGAGCGGGGCGTCGACCAGCTCGTCGCGCACCTCGCAGAACTCGGACACCGCTCGATCGCCTACGTGTCGGGTCCCGAGACCTCGTGGGTGAGTCGCCGGCGCTGGGAGGCACTGCTCGCGGCCGCGCCGAAGCGCGGTATGACGATCGTCGAGATCGGACCCGGAGTGCCGACGCTCGACGGCGGAACCGCAGCGATCTCACGGGTGATCGCCTCAGGCGTGACCGCGGTCGTCGCGTTCAACGACCTCATGGCGATCGGCCTGCTCAGGGTCGCGCTCGAACGCGGCATCGCCGTGCCGTCGCAGCTCAGCATCGCCGGCTTCGACGACATCTTCGGCAGCGACTTCACCGCGCCGGCGCTCACCACGGTGCGGGCGCCGCTCATCGAGGCGGGGGAGCGCGCCGTGCGACACCTGCTCAGCCGGGTTTCGCCGCAGTCCGACGATCGTCGGGTCGACGTCGAGGCGCTCCTGCCGACCGAGCTCGTGGTGCGCGGGTCGACCGGGCATCCGCTGCCCGGCGCCGGCGACTGACGGCGACGACCGATACCGGCGTCGACACCGGCGTCCGTCGCACCTCCGCCTGGCGATCAACCTCGCCATCGCGGCGTCGGCCTGCCGCCCAGACGGCATCATTTGGCAACCGGTTGACAAACTCGCGATCCCAGACCATCATGGAGGTGTGTCAATGAAGCTGCATCTCGATCCCGACCGGCTGTTCCCGACCGATCCGGCCACCCGCGACATCGCCAGGGGCCTGTACGAGTCGGTCGCGCAACTGCCGGTCATCTCCCCGCACGGCCACGTCGCCCCGTCGCTGCTCCTCGATGACGAACCGTTCTCCGACCCGGCCGACCTGTTCATCACGTACGACCACTACGTCACGCGCATGCTGCACGCGGCGGGCGTCGACCTCGCCACGCTCGGCGTCGGCCGAAGCGGGCCCTCCGACCCCCGCGAGACCTGGCGCACGTTCGCGAGCCACTGGCACCTCTACGCCGGCACCGCCTCGGGCTACTGGCTGTCCCACGAGCTCTCGACGCTCTTCGGCATCGAGCTCGAGCCCTCGGCCGAGACGGCCGACGCCGTCTACGACCAGATCGCCGCGCGCCTCGGCGACCCCGCGTACCGCCCCCGCGCCCTCTTCGAGCGCTTCGGCATCGAAGTGCTCGCCACGACCGACGACCCCATGGACGACCTGGCCGTGCACGCCGCGCTCGCCGCCGACCCGTCGTTCTCGGGCCGCGTGCTCCCCACGTTCCGACCCGACGCCTACCTCGACCCGACCGCGCCCGGTTTCACCGAGCGCATCGAGCGACTCGCCGAGGCGAACGGCACCGCACCCGACGACTTCGCCGGCTACCTCGCCGCGCTCGAGGCGCGCCGGGCGCACTTCATCGCGCACGGCGCCGTCTCGGCCGACCACGGGGTGCGCGAGCCGTACACCGTCGACCTGACCGACGACGAGGCATCCGCGCTCTTCCGGCGTGCCCTCGCCGGCGAGCTCGACGCCGCGGGCGCGCGGGAGTTCAGCGGCAACATGCTGCTGCGCATGGCGGGCATGAGCGCGCGCGACGGACTCGTCATGACCGTTCACCCGGGCGTCTTCCGCAACCACTCGAGCTCGACGTTCGAGCGGCTCGGCCCCGACACCGGGCACGACATCCCGGTGACGACGACCTACACCGCGAACGTGCGCCCACTGCTCGAGAAGCACGGACTCGAACCGGGCCTGCACCTCGTGCTGTTCGGCATCGACGAGACCATCTACTCGCGCGAGGTGGCACCCCTCGCGGGCTTCTACCCGAGCGTGTTCATCGGCGCACCGTGGTGGTTCCTCGACGCCCCAGACGCGATCCTGCGCTTCCGCGCGGCCGTCACCGAGACCGCGGGGTTCTACCGTGGGTCGGGCTTCATCGACGACACCCGTGCCTTCCTCTCCATCCCGGCGCGTCACGACATGGCCCGCCGTCTCGACTCGGCCTTCCTCGCGCGCCTCGTGCGCGAGGGCCGTGTCTCGCTCGGCGCCGCCGAGCGCATCGCCGTCGACCTGGTCGACGCGATTCCCCGAAAGGTGTTCAAGCTGTGAGCGACACGTCCACGACCGAATCGGCAGCGGGCGCATCGGCCGCCGCCGCGGCACCAGCAGGCCTCGACCTGAATCGTCGCAATCTCGCGGCGCGCACCGGTACGGCGTCCGAGCCGGCGCCCGTTCGCATCGCCCACCTCGGGCTCGGCGCCTTCCACCGCGCGCACCAGGCCTGGTACACCGACGTGGCCGACGACGCCAACGAATGGGGCATCGCGGCCTTCACGGGCCGAAGCCCGCAGGCCGCTGAAGAGATCGCCGCGCAGGACGGCCTCTACTCGCTGCTCGAGCGCTCGGTCCACGGTGACACGGTCACGGTGATCGACAGCATCTCCGAAGCCGTCGACGGCGCCCGCGTCGACCGTCTCGTCGAGCATGTCGCCGCGCCGGCGACCGCGCTCGTGACCCTCACGGTCACCGAGGCCGGATATGCGCTCGACGCCGATGGGCGGCCCGACCTCGCGAACCCGGCGGTCGCCGCCGACGTCGAGTGGCTGCGCCGCAACCTCGACGCCGCGCAGTTCGACCTCGCCGAGGCGCCGCGCACCGCGCTCGCCCGCCTCCTCGCCGGTGTCGAGGCACGACGCCGAGCGGGGGCCGGTCCGCTCGCGATCGTCTCGTGCGACAACCTCCCCGAGAACGGCGAGCTCACGAGGTCGAGCATGCTCGCGCTCGCCGAGCTCGCCTCCGCGACCGCGACTCGCGAGCACCTCGCCGAGCAGGTCACGTTCGTGTCGACCTCGATCGACCGCATCACCCCGAAGACGACGCCGGCGGATGTCGCTGCAGTGGCCGCCGCCACCGGCTGGCACGATCGCTCACCTGTCGTCACCGAGCCGTTCCACGACTGGGTGCTGAGCGGTGAGTTCCGTGCCGGGCGCCCCGCCTGGGAGAAGGCCGGAGCCCGGTTCGTCGACGACATCGACCCGTTCGAGCGTCGCAAGCTCTGGCTGCTCAACGGGTCGCATACACTGCTCGCGTACGCGGGAGCGGCCCGTGGGCACCGTACCGTCGCCGAAGCGGTCGGAGACCCCGAGGTGCGCTCGTGGGTCGAGCAGTTCTGGGCCGAGGCCGTGCGGCACCTGCCGTCCGAGGGCCTCGATCTCGACGGCTACCGCGCCGCCCTGCTCGACCGATTCGACAACGCCCGAATACAGCACCTGCTCGGCCAGATCGGCCAGGACGGCACGACGAAGCTCCGGGTTCGCATCGCTCCGGTGCTGCGCGCCGAGCGCGCGGCCGGTCGCGACGGCGAGGCGTCGGTGCGCGCACTCGGAGCATGGGTGGCCGCCGCGCGCAGCGCGCGACTCCCGGCCGATCGCGTCGGCGACGCGCTCGCGACCGCCGCGTCCGAGCCGGGTGAGCGGGCTGTCGTCGAACTGCTGCGCCTGGTCGACCCCGAGCTGCTCGACGACCCGGCTGTCGTCGTGGCGGTCTCGCGCGCCGCCGACGCCTTCGAAACGATCTGACACCGTCTCCGCGCGTGCCAGCGGCCACTGGCCGCGAGTGCGCGGCGGGTGCAGACTGAGGATCACGGATACCGCCACACTCGTCACCGCGCTCGATCACGCCGCCACATCACTGCCGGCGGCTCGCGATGGGGTGCGGGCCGACGACGGAGCATCCTCGTTGCGGAGCATCCTCCCGGCGCTGCCCGAGCCCGGCTCGAGAACGAATTTCGCGGTGCATTTGGCAATCGGTTGCCAAATGGCGGAAAACATGGTTCACTGGTGTCATACCGGTCCCCGGAGCATCCGTCGATCGGCACGAATGCAGAGCGCAGTGCAGCGACATTTCGCAACGGCGCGACAGAAAGGCCATCATGCTGAAGCCCCAGACCAGCCCGACCCGAGAGCTCGTCAACCTCGACGGACTCTGGCAGTTCGCGGTCGACCCCGGCACGCCGCACACGCTGTGGCAGGCAACGCTCGACACGACGCTCGAGGCCGCCGTGCCCGCGAGCTACAACGACCTCTTCGCCGACCCGGCGATCCGCGACCACGTCGGCTGGGTCTGGTACCAGCGCACGGTGCGCGTGCCCCGCGGCTGGGCCGGCGAGCGCGTCTTCGTGCGCCTCGACGCCGCCACCCACGAGGGCGTCGTGTACGTGAACGACACCAAGGTCGCCGAGCACGTCGGCGGATACACCCCGTTCGAGGCCGACATCACCGACGTCGTGACGGCCGGCCAGGAGTTCCGCCTCACCGTCGGTGTCAACAACGAGCTCACCAACACCACGATCCCGCCCGGCAGCATCACCGTCACCGACGATGGCGGCCGCAAGCAGGACTACCTGCACGACTTCTACAACTACGCGGGCCTCGCCCGCTCGGTGTGGCTCTACAGCGCACCCGCCGTGCGCGTGACCGACCTCACGGTCATGACCGATGTCGACGGCGCGACCGGCGTCGTCGGCTTCGACGTCGAGACCACCGGCGCCGACACCGTTCAGGTCACCCTTCGCGACGTCGAGGGCACCGTCGTCGGCTCGGCCGAGGGCATCGCCGGCGTCGTGCGCATCGACGACGTGAAGCTCTGGCAGCCCGGCGCGGCCTACCTCTACACGCTGACGGCGCAGGCCGTCGTGGGCGGCGAGGTCGTCGACGAGTACACGCTGCCGATCGGCGTGCGAACCATCGAGGTCCGCGGCATGCAGTTCCTCATCAACGGCGAGCCCTTCTACTTCACCGGGTTCGGCAAGCACGAGGACACCGCGGTCCGCGGCAAGGGACACGACAACGCCTACCTCGTGCACGACTTCCAGCTCATGGACTGGATCGGCGCGAACTCGTTCCGCACGTCGCACTACCCCTACGCCGAAGAGGTCATGGAGTTCGCCGACCGCCACGGCATCGTCGTCATCGACGAGGTCGGCGCCGTGGGGCTCAACCTCGCGATGGGCGGCGGCATCTTCGGCGGCCAGACCAAGCTGACCTTCGCCCCCGAGAACATCAACGACGACACGCAGGCCACGCACGCGCAGGCGATCCGCGAACTGGTCGACCGAGACAAGAACCACCCGAGCGTGGTCATGTGGTCGATCACCAACGAGCCGGCCTCGAACGAGCCCGGGGCGCGCGAGTACTTCGAGCCGCTCGTGAACCTCACCCGCGAGCTCGACGCGACGCGCCCGGTGACCTTCGTGAACGTCATGTTCGCGAACCACGAGGCAGACCTGATCGCCGACCTCTTCGATGTCATCTGCCTGAACCGCTATTACGGCTGGTACGTCGACTCCGGCGACCTCGCCGCCGCCGAGCAGAAGCTCGAGGCCGAGCTCATCGGCTGGCAGGAGAAGTTCGCCCGCCCCCTCATCATGACCGAGTACGGCGCCGACACGGTGGCCGGCTACCACTCGATCTACGACGCCCCGTTCACCGAGGAGTACCAGACGAGCTTCCTCGACATGTACCACCGGGTGCATGACCGGGTCGAGGCGATGATCGGCGAGCAGGTGTGGAACTTCGCCGACTTCCAGACCAAGAACGGGTTCGCCCGCGTCGACGGCAACAAGAAGGGTGTGTTCACCCGCGACCGCAAGCCCAAGGCCGCCGCGCACGCGCTGCGCGCCCGCTGGACCGGGCTGAAGAAGTAGCCGCGAGCCGGCACAGGGTAAGGGAGCCCACACCATGTCAGAAAGCACCACCGCCACGCGTGAGAACGGCGTCGGCACCGAGAAGAAGCTCAGCAAGCTCAGCATCGTCGGGTACGGCGCGGGCGACGCAGCGAACAACCTCGCGTTCACCACCGCCACGATGTTCCTGCTCATCTACTACACCGATGTCGCGGGCATCTCGGCCGCCGCCGCCGGCACCCTGCTGCTCGTCGTGCGCATCTTCGACGCCTTCGCCGACGTGTTCGCCGGTCGCATCGTCGACCGCACCTACAGCAAGCGCTTCGGCAAGTTCCGGCCGTTCATCCTCTTCGGCTCGCTGCCGCTGCTGCTGCTCAGCGTCGCCACGTTCTCGATCCCGCAGATCGGCGAGAGCGGCATGCTGCTCTACGCCTACCTGACCTACGCCGCACTCGGCCTGGCGTACAGCCTCGTCAACATCCCCTACGGCTCGCTCGCCGGTGCGATGACCCGGAACTCGGGCGAGCGCGCCAAGCTCGCGAGCGCGCGCACGATCGGCGCCATGGTCGTCGGCGCGGGTCTCGGCATCTTCATCGCCCCGCTGATCACGCCCGACCGCGACCTGCAGGCGCTCTTCACGTACATGACCCTCGGGTTCGTCGTCGTCGGCTTCGCGCTGTACATGTTCACGTTCTTCACCGCGAAAGAGACGGTGAAGCGCGACGTGGCGAAGGTGTCGATGAAGCAGAGCTTCGCGATCCTGAAGAGCAACAAGCCCCTGCTGCTGCTGTGCCTCAGTTCGTTCGTCTTCCTCACCGGCATGCTCGCGCTCAGCACCGTGCAGCTGTACTACCTGCGCGACGTCCTGCACGCGCTGCCGCTGTACGCGGTGCTCTCGATCATCCAGATCGTGCTCACGTTCGGCCTCGCGGTCGTCGTGCCCACCATCGTGCGACGGTTCGGCAAGCGCACCGGCTACATCGGCGGCGGCCTGATCATGGTGGTCGGTGGGCTCGTCGTCTTCCTCGCCCCGCCCAGCGCGGTGTGGCTCGCTTTCTCGGGTCTCGTGCTCTGCTACGTCGGGCTCGTCCTCGTCAACATGCTCGTCTGGGCGCTCGAGGCCGACACGGTCGAGTACGGCGAGTGGAAGACCGGTGTGCGCGCCGAAGGCATCATCTACGCCCTCTTCTCGTTCACCCGCAAGACCGGCCAGGCGGTGGGCGGCGCCCTCGCCGCGTACGCCCTCGCGATCGGCGGCTACGTCGCCGGGGTCGAGACGCAGTCGGTCGAGGCCGAGTGGGGCATCCGGGCAGCTGCCGGCCTGCTGCCCGCCGTGGCTGCCGGACTCGCCGTCCTCATCATGTTCTTCTACCCGCTCACCGACACGCGACACCGCGAGATCGTCGCCGAGATCGAGGAGCGCCGTCGCAACCAGCAGGTCGTCGAGCCGGGCCTGTCGACAGCGGCATTCGCCGCCGGCCGCCACGCAGCCGATCTCGACGGATTCACCACCGACGAGCCGTCGTCGGCAGGCGCCCCCGACGGCTCGGACGCCGCCGACGGCTCGACCACCCCAAGCGGGCCGACCACCCCCAACAATTCAGACACCAAGGAGTCCTGACCCATGAAGATCGCCAAGGCCGAGGTCATCGTCACGAGCCCCGACCGAAACTTCGTGACGCTCAAGTTGACGACCGAGGATGGCCTCACCGGCCTCGGCGACGCCACGCTCAACGGCCGCGAGCTCGCCGTGGTGAGCTACCTCAAGGACCACGTCGCGCCCCTCCTGATCGGCAGTGACGCGAGCCGCATCGAGGACACGTGGCAGTTCCTCTACCGCAGCGCGTACTGGCGCCGCGGGCCGGTCACGATGGCCTCGATCGCGGCCGTCGACATGGCGCTGTGGGACATCAAGGGCAAGGCGGCCGGGATGCCGGTGTACCAGCTCCTGGGCGGCGCCAGCCGCACGGGGCTGATGGCGTACGGCCACGCTTCCGGCAAGGAACTGCCCGAGATCTTCGACTCGATCCGCTCGCACCTCGAGCAGGGCTACCGCTCCATTCGCGTGCAGACCGGCGTGCCCGGATTGAAGGCCATCTACGGCATCGCCTCGCAGGCCGCCGACACCGGGGACGCCGACGTGAGGTACGACCATGAGCCCGCTCGCCGAGGCGCGAAGCCGACCGAGGAGGACTGGGACACGCGCGCGTACCTGAAGCACCTGCCCGGCGTCTTCGAGGCCGTGCGCAACGAGTTCGGACCCGACCTGCCACTGCTGCACGACGGCCACCACCGCATGACGCCCATCCAGGCGGCCAAGCTCGGCAAGTCGCTCGAGCCGTACGACCTGTTCTGGCTCGAGGACTGCACCCCGGCCGAGAATCAGGAGGCACTCCGCCTCGTCCGCCAGCACACGACGACGCCGCTCGCGATCGGCGAGATCTTCAACACCGTGTGGGACTTCAAGGACCTCATCCGCGACCAGCTCATCGACTACGTGCGCGGCGCGGTCACGCACATGGGCGGCATCTCGCCGCTCAAGAAGACGCTCGAGTACGCTGCGCAGTACCAGATCAAGTCGGGCATGCACGGACCGACCGACATCTCCCCGGTGGGCATGGCGGCAGCGATGCACCTCGGCCTCTCGATCCACAACTTCGGAATCCAGGAGTACATGAAGCACGGGCAGAAGACCGACGAGGTGTTCGAGCAGTCCTTCACCTGGGAGAACGGCATGCTCCACCCGGGCGACAAGCCCGGTCTCGGCGTCGAGCTGAACCAGGACGAGGCGGGCAAGTACCCCTACGAGCAGGCCTATCTGCCGTACAACCGCCTCGCCGACGGCACGGTGCACGACTGGTGACCGATTCGACGACGCCCGAGACGCCCATCATCGTGGTGATGGGCGTCTCGGGGTCGGGCAAGTCCACGATCGGGGCCCTGCTGGCGCGCGACCTCGGCGTGGCGTTCACCGACGCCGACGACCTCCACCCGATCGAGAACATCGAGAAGATGGCGTCGGGTGTGCCCCTCGATGACGACGACCGCAGGCCGTGGCTCGAGACCGTCGGTGCGACGCTCGCCGAGGCATCCGAACGGGGCGCCGGACTCGTCATCGCCTGCTCCGCGCTGAGGCGCAGGTACCGCGACACGATCCTCGCGAGTGCGCCGAAGGTGCGGTTCGTGCACCTCCACGGAACCCGCGAGGTGCTCGCCGCCCGCACCGAGGGGCGCACCGGGCACTTCATGCCGACGAGCCTGCTCGACTCGCAGCTCGCCACGCTCGAGGCCCTCGATCCAGACGAGCCCGGCATCGTCGTCGACATCGACCAGCCGGTGGGTCGGATCATCGACGACGCGGTCTCGCGGCTCAGGGCCGGCCCGTCCGCCTGACTCCCTCGCCGGGTGCGGAGTCATCGTGGCAGCGCACCCGTGCAAAGCGATGTAGAATCGTCCATTGGACTTCGGCGAGGGATGCCGCCAGTTCGGGTTCGCTCGGGCATGGCATCCGTGATCGACGCGGTGGAAGCAGGCTTCACGGCTTTTCCTCACGCATTGCGCACGTGATGTGCGCGCGTTCGAGTCGAAACAACAGACACACGATCTGGGCCGCGAGCCCGCAAGGAGAACCACCATGGACGAAGACAACAAGGTCGAAGCCGCCACGCGGGAGTCGTTCGGCAAGGGTGCGGCGCGCAAGCTCCGCGCGACCGGCGCCATCCCCGCCGTGATCTACGGACACGGCACCGACCCGAAGCACGTCGCGCTGCCCGCGCACCAGGTCGGCCTGCTCATCCGCAAGGCGAATGCCCTGCTCGACCTGCAGATCGACGGCAAGAGCACGCTCGTGCTCGTCAAGGACGTGCAGAAGGACCCCGTGCGCCAGATCATCGAGCACATGGACCTCATCGTCATCAAGAAGGGCGAGAAGGTCCAGGTCGAGGTGCCCGTGCACATCGAGGGCGAGCCGTTCGCCGGCACGATCGCCGACGTCGACGCGCACACCCTGCTGCTCGAGGTCGAGGCGACCCACATCCCCGAGAACATCGTGGTTTCGGTCGAGGGCCTCGAAGAGGGCACGCAGATCCTGGCCAGCGCGATCGAGCTGCCGAAGGGCGCGACGCTCATCAACGACCCCGAGACGCTCGTGGTGAACGTGCACGTGCCGCAGAAGGTCGACCTGGGTGAAGAGGGCGAGGCCGCTGAGGTCGAGCCCGCCGAGGGCGAGGCCGCTGAGGCCGAGGCCGAAGGGGCACCCGCCGAGTCGGCAGAGTAGTTCCACCGACGGGGCCTGCGGCGCCGCATCCGGGTACGCTCGGAGTGCGGGCCGCAGGCCCTTTCGCGTCGCCCGCCGACCCCGACCGCAGCCTCATTGCGGCGCGACGCCCACAGAAACGGATGAACATGGGGCTCTTCGACTTCCTCCGCCCCCGCCAGCAGAGAGATGACGCCGTGGCCGACAACACCTGGCTCGTGGTCGGGCTCGGCAACCCCGGAGCGCAGTACGCGGGCAATCGGCACAACGTCGGCCAGATGGTCGCCGACGAGCTCGCCTCGCGCATCGGCGCGACGTTCAAGAGCCACAAGACGCCCGCGCGCGTCGCCGAGGGGTTCCTGCGCCCCGGCGGCCCCAAACTCGTGATCGCGAAACCCAACGGCTACATGAACACCTCGGGCGGCCCCGTGGCCGCGCTCGTGAAGTTCTATTCGATCCCCGTCGAGCGGCTCATCGTCATCCACGACGAGCTCGACATCCCGTTCGACACCGTGCGCCTGAAGCAGGGCGGGGGCCACGGCGGCCACAACGGCATCCGCGACGTCGTGAAGGCGACCGACGGTGGAGCGTTCACGCGGGTGCGCGTCGGCATCGGCCGCCCGCCCGGTCGTCAGGACGCCGCGGATTTCGTGCTCAAGGACTTCTCGTCGACCGAGCGCGCCGCCCTGCCGAACCTGCTGTCGGATGCCGCCGACGCCGTCGAGGCCGTCGCGAGCGAGGGCATCGTGGCCGCGCAGCAGCGGTTCCACTCGCCGGCCTGAGGCCGACGCAGGCAACTCAGATCAGGCCGCGCAGGAAGTCCTCGGGCGAGCGCCCCTCGGCGCGGGCGCGCTGCAGGAGGCGGTCGTGCTCTTCGGTCGAGAGCTCGACCGTGAGCGTGTGCCACGCGGCGGGCAGGTCGTCGAGCGCGAAGAGCGCGTCATCGGGTCCGGCGTCGTCGAGCGCGTCGTCCAAGATCGCGTCGACATCGGGCGCGACGAGGGCGGCCGTCTCGATCGCCACGCCGCCGTTGCGCGTCCACCCGGGACCCGACGGAACCGCGGCGCCGCGCTGGAAGGCCTCGGCGACGGCGCGTGCCCGCTCGTCGGCGGCTTCGTTGAGCGGATGCCCGACATGGCCCTTCACCCACTCGAAGCGGTAGGCGCGGCTCGCGAGGGCGGCGTCGAGCTCCTGCAGCAACTCGAGGTTCATGACGGGCTTGCCGTCGGCCTTGCGCCAGCCCTTGCGCTTCCAGCCCGCCATCCACTTGGTCACCGCGTTGATCACGTACTGGCTGTCGCACAGCACGAGCAGCTCGTCGTCGAGGTGCGCGGTCGCCCGGAACAGCTCGAGCACGGCCTTGAGCTCACCCTGATTGTTGGTGGCGTGCTTCCACCCGCCGGCGTCCCAGCAGTCGTCGTCGACGTACCAGGCCCAGCCGGCCGGGCCGGGGTTTCCGAGGGCCGAACCGTCGGCGGCGGCGATGATCATGGGTGGTGCCTCCTGGCGTAGACGTGCGGCGCCAATCGTACCCGGCGACGCCGACTGAGCGGATGCAACGTCGGAGGCCGCGCGTAGACTCATCGGGTGAACCTCCAGGGCTTGCTCACGGCGCTTTCGCGCGCCTCCACGATCGACGTCGCGCTCCGCGAGGCCCTGCGCAGCACCGACTTCTCGGCACCGGCCGGCCTCGATGCGCCGCTGCTCGCCGGGCTGCTCGCCCGTCGAACCGAGGCCGGGCTGCCACCGGCACTCCTCGCCATCACCGCGACGAGCCGCGAGGGCGAGTCCCTTCGCGCCTCCCTCGCGCCATACCTCGACGACGCCGAGGTGCTCGAGTTCCCCGCGTGGGAGACGCTGCCGCACGAGCGACTCTCGCCGAGCGCCGAGACCGTCGGCCGCCGGCTGCATGCCCTGCGTCGCATGAACGAATGGTCGAAGTCCGGTGCGAGACATCCGCTCGTCGTGGTCGCGTCGGTGCGCGCCGCGCTGCAGCCGCTCGCCGACAACCTCGCCGAGCTCGCGCCCATCGAGCTCGTCGCCGGAGGCCGGGGCCACGACCTGTCGGCCATCGCCGTACAGCTCGTCGACCTCGCATATGCTCGCGTCGACATGGTTGCGCGGCGCGGCGAGTTCGCGGTGCGCGGCGGCATCCTCGATGTGTTCCCGCCGACCTCAGACCACCCCGTGCGCGTCGAGTTCTTCGGGGACGAGGTCGAAGAGGTGCGCTCGTTCTCGGTCGCAGACCAGCGATCCCTGCCCGAGCCCATCGAGCGGGTGTCGCTCGCGCCGAGCCGCGAACTCCTGCTCACCGCACCCGTGCGCCAGCGCGCGCGTGAAATGGTGCACGAGTTCCCGAGTCTCGCGGGCCTGCTCGAGAAGGTCGCCGAAGGCATCCCCGTCGAGGGCATGGAGTCCCTCGCGCCCGCCCTGCTCGAGCGACTCGTGCCGCTCAGCCATTACCTGCCAGAGGGCGCCGCGATCGCAGTCCTCGCACCCGAGCGGGTGGCGGGGCGCGCAGTCAGCCTCGGCGAGACGAACCGCGAGTTCCTCAGCGCGGCCTGGAGCGCGGCCACTGCCGGCGCAGAGGCGCCGATCGACCTGGCCGCCGGCGACTTCCTGACCGTGCGCCAGTTGCGCGATGCGGCGCTGTTCAGCGCCCCCGGCGAGCTCGATCCTCGCCGCGTGTGGTGGAACTTCTCGTCGTTCGACATCGGCGACGCCGCCGAGGTCGTCGCCGCGGGCGAGGGTGAAGCCGCCGACCGGGCCCGCGCCGCCGTCACCGCCGTGCGGGTTGCGGCGAGCGCGATGCCGAGCTTCCAGGGCAACGTCGCCGGCGCCGTCGATCACGCCGCCGAGCGCCTGCGCGACGGGTGGAGCCTGGTCGTGGCATCCGCAGGTCATGGACTCGTCGAACGCGCACGCGACGTGCTCGCCGAAGCCGGCCTCGCGGCGCGCCTGGTCGATGAGGTTCCCGCCGATCTCGAACCCGGCGTCGCCTATCTCGTGCAGGCCGACGCGGCGCGCGGCTACGAGGTGCCCGAGGTGAAGCTGGGGCTCATCGCCGAAGCCGAGTTCTACGGCCGCGCCGCCGGATACGACGCCCGCCAGGGCAAGAAGCTCGCGAGCCGGCGCCGCAACGTCGTCGATCCGCTGCAGTTGAAGCAAGGCGACTACGTCGTGCATCAGACGCACGGCATCGGCAGGTTCGTCGAGATGGTGCAGCGAGAGGTCGCCACCGGCAGCCGACCCACCGGGCCGAGCCGTACGGCGGGCATCCAGCAGCAACCGACCGCGGTGCGCGAGTACCTGGTGCTCGAGTACGCACCGTCGAAGCGCGGGCACGCCGGCGACCGGCTGTTCGTGCCCACCGACCAGCTCGACCTGCTGAGCCGGTATGTGGGCGGCGAGGCACCCTCGCTGAGCAAGATGGGCGGCAGCGACTGGGCGCAGGCCAAGGGCAAGGCGCGCAGGGCCGTGCGCGATATCGCGGTCGAGCTCGTCAAGCTCTACTCGGCGCGCATGGCGGCCAAGGGCCATGCGTTCGGCGCAGACACCCCGTGGCAGCACGAGCTCGAAGAGGCGTTCCCGTTCGTCGAGACGCCCGACCAGGTGCAGACCATCGACGAGGTGAAGGCCGACATGGAACGGCCGATCCCGATGGACCGGCTGCTCGCCGGCGACGTCGGCTTCGGCAAGACCGAGGTCGCCGTGCGCGCTGCGTTCAAGGCGATCCAAGACGGCAAGCAGGTCGCGATGCTCGTGCCGACGACGCTGCTCGTCAAGCAGCACCTCGAGACGTTCAACGAGCGGTTCGCCGGGTTCCCCGTGCATGTGCGGGCGCTCAGCCGGTTCCAGACCGACAAAGAGGCGCGCGACACCGTGGCGGGCCTTGCCGACGGAACGGTCGACATGGTCATCGGCACCCATCGCATCCTCACCGAGAAGGTGCAGTTCAAGGATGTGGGCCTCGTCATCATCGATGAAGAGCAGCGGTTCGGCGTCGAGCACAAGGACTCGCTCAAGAAGCTGAAGACCAACGTCGACATCCTGGCGATGAGCGCGACCCCCATCCCGCGATCACTCGAGATGGCGGTCACCGGGATTCGCGAGATGTCGACGCTCGCGACTCCGCCCGAAGACCGGCACCCGATCCTCACGTTCGTGGGTCCCTACTCCGAGCAGCAGGTCGCCGCGGCGATCCGGCGCGAGATGCTGCGCGAGGGCCAGGTCTTCTTCGTGCACAACCGGGTCTCATCGATCAACCGGGCCGCGGCGCAGCTCGCCGAACTCGTCCCAGAGGCCCGCATCGCCGTCGCCCACGGACAGCTCAACGAGCACGTGCTCGAGCAGATCGTCGTCGACTTCTGGGAGCGCAAGTTCGACGTGCTGGTCTCGACGACCATCATCGAGACAGGTCTCGACATCACGAACGCGAACACGATCATCATCGACCGCGCCGACAAGTACGGGCTCTCGCAGCTGCATCAGTTGCGCGGGCGGGTCGGCCGCGGCCGCGAGCGCGCATATGCGTACTTCCTCTACGACCCGGCCAAGCCGCTCTCCGAGACCGCGCACGACCGCCTGTCGACCATCGCCGCGAACAACGAGCTCGGGTCGGGTATGCAGGTCGCGCTGAAAGACCTCGAGATCCGCGGCGCCGGCAACCTGCTCGGCGCCGAGCAGGCCGGGCACATCGCCGGCGTCGGCTTCGACCTCTACCTGCGCATGATCGGCGAGGCGGTGTCGGCGTTCCGCGGCGATGTCGCCGAGGGGCAGACCGAACTGCGGCTCGAGCTGCCGGTCGACGCGCACATCCCCGAGGACTACGTCGACAGCGAGCGCCTGCGCCTCGAGGCCTACCAGAAGCTCTCGGCCGCGAGCGGCCCCGCTGCCGCCGAGGGGCAGATCGACGCGGTGCTCGACGAGCTCGTCGACCGCTACGGCGTTCCGCCCGAGCAGGTGAAGCATCTCGTCGCGATCTCGCGCCTGCGACGGCAGGCGCAGCTCGCGGGGCTCTCCGACGTCATCACCACCGGGTCGAAGCTGCGCATCGCGCCCGCGAACATCCCCGACTCACGACGCGTGAGGCTCGAACGCCTCTATCCGGGCGCCAAGCATTTCGCGCAGAACGACGTCATCATCGTGCCGTTCCCCGTCGTCAACGGTGAACTGCCGGGCGACGCCGACCTCATCGAGTGGGTCTCGCGACTCGTGACCGCGATCTTCCCGGTGCCCGAGGCGCCGGCAACGGAGGTCCCGGCCGCCGCCGCGGCCGACTGATCGCCCCACCCGACGAGACCGCGACGCGCGACGCGCGACGCGCGCCCCGCGCCGCGGGACATCCGCTCGGCATCGCTGCCCGCGCGCGCTCAGTGCGAGAACGGGCCGCCCACGCCCGGCTGCGTTCCACCGCTGCGGCGGTACTGACGCGAGCGCAGGCTCACGAAGACCGCCGACGCGACCATCGAGACTCCCGAGCCGAGCAGCACCGCGAGCGTGCCCTCGTCGGCCACGTCGGGCAGTCCCGCGAACGCGAGCTCGTTCATGAGCAGCGACACCGTGAAGCCGATGCCGCCGAGGGCGCCGACCACGAGCAGGTCGACGAAGGTCAGCGGTGTGCCAGATCGGCGACGCGCGACGAGACCCCCGATCCCGCCGGCGAGGGTGATGCCGACGATCTTGCCGACGGGCAGGGCGACGAGGATGCCCCAGAACGCGGGGTCGAGCTCGCTCGGGCGCACCTGGGGCACGACGACCATCGCGGCCGAGAAGGCGAACAGCGGCAGGATGACGCCGTTCGACCACGGCTCGAGCGTATGCACCGCCCGCCCGCCCGGGCGGCGGGCCATCACGAGCCCGAGGGCGACGCCCGCGATGGTCGCGTGCACGCCCGACTGGTACACGAAGTACCACGCGACGACGCCGAGCAGGATGAGCGCGACGTTCACCGGCCACTGCGGTCGGCGCGAGAGGATCCAGTTCGACCGCGGCTTCATCAGCCGGCTCACGGCGCCGAACAGGGCGATCGCGATCCCCGCGAAGCCGAGCGCAGCGAGGTCGGCGCCGCTCGTGAAGAAGAACGCGATGATGATGATCGCGATGAGGTCGTCGAGCACCGCGAGGGCGAGCAGGAACACCCGCACACGAGTGGGGATCCAGGTGCCGAACATCGCGAGCACCCCGAGCGCGAAGGCGATGTCGGTCGCCGTCGGGATCGGCCAGCCGTCGATGGTCTCGGTGCCCGCCGTGAACGCGACGAAGATGAGCGCCGGAACGACGACCCCGCCGACGGCCGCGATCGCGGGCAGCAGCGCCTTCGACAGGCTGTTGAGCTCGCCGATCACGAGCTCGCGTTTCAACTCGACCGCGACGATGAAGAAGAAGATCGCGAGCAGCCCGTCGCTGATCCAATGGCCGAGCGAGAGGTCGAGACCGAGCCAGGGCAGGTCGATGTGCTCGTTCTTCACGGCCAGGACGTCTGCGCCGAACGGGAGGTTCGCGACGAGGAGGCCGAGCACGGCGGCGATCAGCAGCAGGGCGGCGCCCCAGCGCTCGGAGCGGAGGAAGTTCATGGGACCCCTTGTCGGAAGTCGCGCACTGGCGGCGCGGGCCGCGTCGTGACGTCGGAAACACTGACGACGATCGCTCGTCGGCCGACCAGACTTCCCGGCACTCCTGTGCACAATCCTATTCGGCCCGGCAATTGCCTCATGATGTGGAGACGAAGGATGACGCACCGGGTCTGGTGGTCGGTCGCGTCGGGCGACGCGAGCCGTCGCGTGCACGATGTTCACCGTGCTCATCTGGGTGCAGGCCGGAGCCGCCGACGTAGGCTGACGGGATGACCGAGGTTGACCGCGTGAGCCGAGCAGAGACCGATCGGGCGACTGCGCTCGACGAGTTGATCAAGACCGTCGCGCTGCTGCGCGCGCCGGGCGGATGCCCCTGGGACGCCGATCAGACTCACGAGAGCCTCGTGCAGTACCTCGTCGAGGAGTGCTGGGAACTCATCGACGCCATCGAGACCGGCGATCGCGCCGAGATGATCGAAGAGCTCGGCGACGTGCTGTACCAGGTGCTCTTCCACGCCGACATCGCGGCGCACACTCCCGGCGAGGACTTCGACATCGACGACGTGGCTCGTCACATGACGGCGAAGATGGTGTCGCGGCATCCGCACGTCTTCGGCGATCGCGAGGCGCACACCGCTGCCGACGTCGTCGCGTTCTGGGACGACCTGAAGAAAGACGAGAAACCGCATCGCACGAGCGTGCTCGACGGCGTGCCGCGCGGCATGCCGGCGCTCTCCCTCGCACGGAAGGTGCTCGACAAGTCCGAGAAGGTCGAGGTGACGGTGGCGGATGTCCCGGCGCCGAGCGATGCCGCGGCGGCGACGTCGCCCGCCACCGAGCCCGAACTCGGGCGAATGCTGCTCGAGCTCGTCGAGTCGGCCCGCGCGCAGGGGCTCGATGCCGAACGTGCACTGCGCGGCGCCGTGCGCGATCTCGAAGACCAGGTGCGTCGCGCAGAGCAGGCGAGTAGCGTCGAGGCATGAGCGGCGACTCCTTCAACGACCTCCTGTCCACCCAGATCGGCAACGAGTTCGCGGCATCGCAGCAGTACATCGCGATCGCCGCATGGTTCGACGAGCACGACCTGCCGCAGCTCGCGGCGCACTTCTACCGGCAGTCGGTCGAGGAGCGCAATCACGCGATGATGCTCGTGCAGTACCGCATGGACCGCCATCTCGGCGTCGCCATCCCCGGCATCCCGCCCGTGCGCAACGACTTCGCGAACGTCGTCGAGCCGATCGAGCTCGCCCTCGCCCAAGAGAAAGAAGTCACCGGGCAGATCGAGGCGCTGTTCAAGGCCGCCCGGTCCGAGGGCGACGCGCTCGGCGAGCAGGCGATGCTCTGGTTCCTCAAGGAGCAGGTCGAAGAGGTCTCGTCGATGGACACCCTGCTCACGATCGTGAAGCGCGCGGGCGACAACCTGTTCGACATCGAGAACTTCGTCGCCCGTGAGCGCATCGGCGACAGCGGCGTCGATGCCAACGCGCCCGAGGCCGCGGGCGGCGCGCTGTAGGTCTGTCGCGCCGCGACGGGCGCTGCGGCGCACGCCACCCACGCCGCGTGCTGGAAGAATGATCGGCATGGCCGCATCCGTCACTCCTCCGCGCGGTATGCGCGACTTCCTCCCCGCCGAGAAGGCCCGGCGCGAGCACGCGCTCGGCGTGATCCGCGGCGTCTACGCGGCGCACGGCTTCGACGAGATCGAGACGCCGGTCATGGAGGACTCGTCACGGTTGCATGCGGGCCTCGGCGGCGACAACGAGAAGCTGGCGTTCGCCGTGATGAAGCGCGGCCTCACGCCCGACGACCTGGCCGCGGCTGCGGCATCCGGCGACGCCCTCTCGCTCGCCGACCTCGGCCTGCGTTACGACCTCACCGTGCCGCTCGCGCGGTTCTACGCGACGCACCGCGCGGCCCTGCCGCCCGTGTTCCGAGCCATCCAGATCGCGCCGGTGTGGCGCGCTGAACGCCCGCAGAAGGGTCGTTACCGCCAGTTCGTGCAGTGCGACATCGACATCATCGGCGAGGCCGGGCCGCTCGCCGAGCTCGAGTTGCTCACGGCGACCGTCGCGACACTCGACGCGCTCGATCTCGGCGACTGCACGATCCGCATCAACGACCGGCGCATCCTGGCGGGCATCCTGGGCTCCTGGGGCGTTCCCGACGAGCTGCGCGAGCGCGCCCTCATCACGATCGACAAGCTCGACAAGATCGGCACCGGGGGAGTGGCGGCCGAGCTCGCCGAGCTCGGCATCGTCACGGGCGATGCGGATGTCGCAGCCGAGCTCGAGGCGCTCACGGCGGCCGACTGGCATCTCGCCGACGGCGTGGTTCCCCCGCCGGCGTGGCTCGATCAGGCGGCGTACTCCGACCTGCTGGCGCTGCGCGCCGCCCTGCCCGACGCCGCGATCGAGTTCGATCCCACGCTCGTGCGCGGCATGGGCTACTACACCGGCACGATCTTCGAGATCGCGCATGCCGACCACGGCTATTCGCTCGGCGGCGGCGGCCGCTACGACCACATGATCGGGCGCTTCCTCGGTCACGAGGTGCCGGCCTGCGGCTTCTCGATCGGGTTCGAGCGCATCGTCGACCTGCTCGCCGTGAGTGATGAGGCGCGTCCGCGTGCGGTCGTGCTCGTCCACGACGCCGATGCGCCGCTGCCGCAGCTGCTCGCGCTCAAGGCCGAGTTGGTGGCATCCGGAACCCGTGTCCGTCTCGAACGGCGCGTCAAGAACTTGCGCGCACTGCTCGACCGGGTCACCGCCGACGGCTTCGACGCGTTCGCGCAGGTCGGCCCAGACACCACCGACGCCGCCTCGCTCTCGTTCCGCGAGCTCGCCGCCTGAACGCCGACCGCTCGGCCGAAGGAGCGCGGTGCGCGAGATCATCCACCTGATCACACCCGGGGACCACTACTCGCCGAGCACGGGGAGCGCGATCCCCACGGTCGTGCATGGGCTGAGCCGCGCACGCACCGCCGGGACTCCTGAACCGTCGGTGCTGGTGGCCCGGGGCACCTACCCCGACCGCTACCGGAGTGCGCGGGCGATCGAGTACGAGCAGGCGTCGCCGTGGCCGCTCGAGCGCGTCGCGCCGCGGCGGATCGTGGACGCAGCCCTCGCGGTGCTCGGCATGCCTCGGCTCGTGGTCCGGCGCACGTTCCGGCCGGCGTTCGCCGACCAGGGCTCGTGGTCGCCGTCGGTCGTGCTCTGCCACAATGCGCCGCAGGCGATCCCGCTCGTCGACCACCGGCGGCACGTCCCCGTGCTCTACGCGCACAACAACCTGCTGCGCTCGTACTCGCGCGCGGAGTCGGCGAGGGTGCTCCGCCACGTCCGGCTCATCGTCTGCGTGAGCGGGTCGCTCGCCGATGAGATGAAGGAGCACCTGCCGACGTCGATGCACGCCCGCGTGGTGGTCGTGCACAACGGGGTCGACACGTCGGCCTTCCAGCGTGCGCCTGGCCGTGACCACGACCGACCGCTTCAGGTGGCGTTCGTGGGCCGGATGCTGCGTGAGAAGGGTGCCGGCGTCGTGATCGACGCGTTCCGGCGGCTCGACCGCGACGATCTGCGGCTGCGGATCGTCGGATCCGACGGATTCGACGCGAATGCGGCGCTCACCGGATTCGAGCTCGAGCTCAGGCGTGCCGCCGCACCGCTCGGCGACCGCGTGGAGTTCACCCCGTTCGTCCCGCGCGAGCAGGTCGTGCGCATCCTCGGCGAGTCCGACATCGTCGTCGTCCCGTCGACGTGGCGCGAGCCGTTCGCGCTCACCGCACTCGAGGGCATGGCGGCAGGCGCCGCCGTGGTCGCGTCCGACATCGGCGGCATCCCCGAGACGGTTCGCGGAGCCGGGATTCTCGTTCCCCCCGGCGATGCCGGTGCCCTGGCGGCTGCGCTCGACGAACTCGCCCGGGACCCCGAGGTCCTGCGGCGCACCGCGGCGGCAGGTCGGGTGCGTGCGACGGAGTTCGACTGGTCACGCGCTGCCCGGCGACTCGACTCGCTCGTTCGCGCGGTCGACTGACCGCGCACGGTCGCGCGAGTGGATGTCACGTGGCTGAGCGGCGCTCGTGAGCATTACTAGACTGTGACGCGGATCACGACGGAGTCGTCCACCAGTCACCCCCATCACAGAGGAGTTCACTGTGGCATTCATCGAAGCAGTAGGCGCGCGCGAGATTCTCGATTCTCGCGGCAACCCGACCGTCGAGGTCGAGGTGCTCCTCGACGACGGCACCCTGGCCCGCGCGGCGGTGCCCTCGGGTGCGTCGACGGGCGCCTACGAGGCGCACGAGCTGCGCGACGGCGACAGCGGCCGCTACCTCGGCAAGGGCGTGCAGAAGGCCGTCGACGCAGTGCTCGACGACCTCGGTCCCGCCATCGAAGACCTCGACGCGAGCGACCAGCGCCTCGTCGATGCCGCGCTCATCGAAGCCGACGGCACCGACGAGAAGAGCCGCCTCGGCGCGAACGCCATCCTCGGTGTGAGCCTCGCCGTCGCGAAGGCCGCGGCCGACTCCGCGGACCTGCCGCTGTTCCGTTACCTCGGCGGCCCGAACGCGCACGTGCTTCCGGTGCCCATGCTGAACATCATCAACGGCGGCGCCCACGCCGACACCGGCGTGAACATCCAGGAGTTCATGGTGCTGCCCGTCGGTGCGCCGACGTTCTCCGAGGGCCTGCGCTGGGGCGTCGAGACCTACCACGCGCTCAAGAGCCTGCTGAAGTCGAAGGGCCTGTCGACCGGTCTGGGCGACGAGGGCGGCTTCGCCCCCGACCTCGAGAACAACCGTGCGGCGCTCGACCTCATCGCCGAGGCGATCGGCACGGCCGGGTTCACGCTCGGCACCGACATCGCACTCGGCCTCGACGTCGCGGCGACCGAGTTCTTCGAGAACGGCGCCTACCACTTCGAGGGCAAGGACCGCAGCGCCGCCGAGATGAGCGCGTACTACGCCGAGCTCGCTGCCGCCTACCCCCTCATCTCGATCGAGGACCCGCTCGCCGAAGACGACTGGGAGGGCTGGACCCAGCTCACCACCGAGCTCGGCACCAAGCTGCAGCTCGTCGGCGACGACCTGTTCGTCACCAACCCGACCCGTCTGGCCGACGGCATCGGCAAGCGGGCCGCCAACTCGATCCTCGTGAAGGTCAACCAGATCGGCACGCTCACCGAGACCCTCGACGCGGTGTCGCTCGCCCAACGCTCCGGGTACACGGCGGTCATGTCGCACCGCTCGGGCGAGACTGAAGACACGACGATCGCCGACCTCGCCGTCGCGACGAACGCGGGTCAGATCAAGACGGGCGCGCCCGCCCGGAGCGAGCGCGTCGCCAAGTACAATCAGCTTCTGAGGATCGAAGAAGAGCTCGGTGAGGCCGCGGTGTACGCCGGCCGCACGGCGTTCCCTCGCTTCACGGCGTGATCGCGTAGCTGACAGCGACGGGGGTGGCCGCGTGGCCACCCCCGTCGTGGTCTCCGGGCCGGCGACGAGGAGGGTGATGAACGGCGATTCCGCCCGCACACCCCGCCGCCCGGCGAATCCTGCCGGCGACCGGTCGCCGCGCGCTCGAAAGCGGTCGGCTCCGCCCGAACCGCGGGCCGCCGCGCGCACGAATTCGGGCGGCGCGACCGATCCTGCACGCGCGGGATGGCTCAGGGGCATCCGATTCTCAGGTTTCTCGCTCATCATGATGGGCATACTCGTGCTCGCCGTCGTGGTGCTGGCGCCGTCGATCGCGGCGTACGCGCAGCAACGGCAGCAGATCGCGGAGCTTCGCGCCGCCGTCTCCGCACAAGAGGAGGAGGTGCAGCGGCTGCGCGACGAGCGCGAGCGCTGGAATGACGAGACGTACATCGTGACGCAGGCACGTGAGCGCCTCTACTACGTGATGCCGGGCGAGGTGAGTTACCTCGTCATCGACGACCGGGCGGCGGGAACCGCGGCGGATGCCGCGACCGAGGTCTCGGCCGAAGTGACCGAAACGAAGGGCGACTGGATGCGCACGCTGCTCGACTCCGTGATGACCGCGGGGCTCGCGCCGGCCGCGACCGACCCGGCGACGCCCCCCGTCGACCCGGCGACGGGCGCGCCCGCAGCCGGAGAGGGCGACCGATGACCCGCCCGCCCTTCAGCCCGGTCTCGGAGCGCGACCTGCGCATCGTCACCGCACAGCTCGGCCGGCGCCCGCGCGACGTCGTCGGGATCCCCGCCCGATGCGTGTGCGGCGCGCCCACGGTCGTGGCAACGGCGCCTCGGCTGGCCGACGGCACCCCGTTTCCGACGTTCTACTACCTCTCGCACCCGGTCGCGACGGCTGCGATGTCGTTCCTCGAGGCGGCGCAGCTCATGGTCGAGTGCACCGAGCTGCTGGCCGGCGACGCCGACGTGCGAACCGCCTACCGGCGTGCGCACGGCGACTTCCTCACCGATCGCGGCCTGTTCGGCGAGGTCGCCGAGATCGCCGGCATCTCGGCGGGCGGCATGCCCACGCGGGTCAAGTGCCTGCACGCGCTCGCCGCGCACTCGCTGGCCGCCGGGCCCGGCGCGAACCCCATCGGCGACCTCGCGCTCGAGCGCTCGTCGTGGTCGCCCGCGGTGTGCCAGTGCCCCGATTACGGGGTCGACGAGCCCGCCGAGCCGGCCGTCGACGAGACATCCGAAGAGCTGAGCGGATGACCCGGCGCGAACGTCTCCGTCCCCTCGCGCGCACGGCGCGCATCGCTGCAGCGGCCGCCGCGGTGGGCGCGATGGTGTTCACCGGAGCCGCGCCGGCCCAGGCCGACACGGTGCGCGACTACGAGTACTGGCTGGGCGACTACGGCTTCACGACCGCGTGGAACACCTCGCGCGGCGAGGGAGTCACCGTCGCCGTGATCGACACGGGTGTGAACGGCAACGTCGCCGAGCTGCGCGGCGTCGTCACTGGCGGCACGGATGTCTCGGGCCTCGGCACTCCCGACGGGCAGACCCCGGTCGGCGATCCCGACGACAGTGCGCACGGAACCATGGTCGCCTCACTGCTCGCCGGTCGCGGCACGGGTGAGGGCAGTGGCGTCATCGGCGTCGCGCCCGAGGCCGAGATCCTCGCCGTGTCGGTCGCCTTCGGTCAGGACACCGGTGCCGAGAAGACGAACGACGAGCAGATCGCCGAGGGCGTTCGCTGGGCGGTCGACAACGGTGCCGACGTCATCAACATGTCGCTCACCCGCAACACCCGCGACTGGCCCGAGAGCTGGGACGACGCGTTCACGTACGCCTTCGAGAACGACGTCGTCGTGGTCGCGGCGGCCGGCAACCGGGGCAACGGCACGAGCGAGGTCGGCGCCCCGGCGACCATCCCCGGGGTCCTGACGGTCGCGGGCGTCGACAAGGAGAAGAACGCGAGCCTCGACGCGAGCTCGCAGGGCATCTCGATCGCGGTCGCCGCGCCGAGCGAAGACCTCGTCGGCGTGCAACCCGACGGGCGCGTCGCGATCTGGAGCGGCACGAGCGGCGCAGCACCACTCGTCTCAGGGCTGGTCGCCCTCGTGCGATCGGAGTACCCCGAGCTCGACGCCGCCAACGTCATCGAACGGGTCATCCAGACGGCCGATCCGAACGGCCGCGAGGTGCCGAGCGCGTTGTACGGATTCGGGCTCATCGACCCCGTCGCGGCGCTGGAGTCCGACGTCGAGACGGTCGACGAGAACCCGCTCGGCAGCCTCGCCGAATGGATCACCCTGCACCGGCGAGCGGCGGGCGAGACCCCGGCTCCGTCGACTGAGGATGCCGAGATCGTCCCCATAGCCGATCCGCCCCTGCCAGACGAGGATGCGACGGACACGCTCCTCCCGACGCCCTGGACCCTCGCGTATATCACGGTCCCGCTCTCGTTGGTCGCTGGATTTGGTACGATAGGAGCGCTGTTGGGCATCGGCGCCACTCGGCATCTCAGGCGGACTGTCCGCATTCGCGAACAGTGATCGCACGTTCAAGCAAACGAGGAGTCCATTTCACCGTGCCCAAGATTCTCATTGTCGGTGGCGGCTATGCCGGGTTCTACACCGCGTGGAAGCTCGAGAAGTGGCTCCGACCCGGCGAGGCCGAGGTCACGGTCGTCGACCCGCTCCCGTATATGACCTATCAGCCGTTCCTTCCCGAGGTGGCTGCAGGGTCGATCGAGCCGCGGCACTCCGTCGTCTCGCAGCGTCGTCACCTCAAGAAGACCAGCGTCATCACCGCCAAGGTCACCCGCATCGACCATGCGGCGAAGACCGCGACGATCACTCCCGAGATCGGTGAGCCGTGGGACTTCGACTACGACGTGGTCGTCGTCACCGGCGGAGCCGTCTCGCGCACGTTCCCGATCCCTGGCATCGCCGACAACGCCATCGGCCTGAAGTCGATCGAAGAGGCCGTCGCCATCCGCGACCGCGTGCTCACCAACTTCGACAAGGCGGCGAACCTGCCGGCCGGTCCCGAGCGCGATCGACTGCTCACGTTCGTCGTCGTCGGCGGCGGCTTCGCCGGCATCGAGGTGTTCGCCGAGCTGCGCTCGTTCGCGAGCTCGCTGCTCGAGTTCTACCCGCAGCTGACCTTCGACGACACGCACTTCCACCTCATCGAGGCCATGGGCCGCATCATGCCCGAGGTCTCGCTGCCGACGAGCCACTGGGTCATCAAGCACCTCGCCCAGCGCGGCGCCGAGATCCACCTCGACACGCAGCTGACGAGCGCGGTCGACGGCAACATCGAGCTGTCGACCGGCGAGCGCTTCGAGACCGACCTCATCGTGTGGACCGCGGGTGTCATGGCCAACCCGGCCATCGTGCGCTCGAGCGACCTTCCCGTCGAAGAGCGCGGCCGCATCCTGACCCGTGCCGACCTGCGCGTCGGCGACGAAGACGACTGGGTGTCCGATGCCTGGGCGGCGGGCGACATCGCCGCGGTGCCCGACCTCACGGGCGGCGGCGTCGGCGGCTACTGCGTGCCGAACGCGCAGCACGCCGTGCGTCAGGGCAAGCTGCTCGCGAAGAACATCGTGGCTGTGCTGCGCGGCGAAGAGCCCAAGGAGTACATCCACAAGAACCTCGGCGCGGTCGCCGGTCTCGGCATCGGCTCGGGCGTGTTCCAGTCGGGCAACATCGCGCTCAAGGGCCTCATCGCCTGGTTCGCCCACCGCGGCTACCACGGCCTCGCCATGCCCAGCTGGGAGCGCAAGTTCCGCGTGTTCTGGGGCTGGTGGAACAACTTCTGGCTCGGCCGCGACATCGTCTCGCTCACCGCGGTGCAGCAGCCGCGGGCGCAGTTCGAGGCGTTCGCCGCCCGACCGAAGCTCGCGGCCGAGGCCGCACCGCAGCCGAAGGCCGCCCCCGCGGCATCCGCGCCTCAGAACGCCGCGCCCAAGGCCAAGGCGGCGCTCGAGCCGCACGCCGGCGGGGCGAAGGAGTCGAAGTCCGCTGCGAAGGCTGCCAGCGCGCAACCCGTCGCCGCGAAGTAGTGTGGGTCGCGGCGCCGCCATCGTGCGGCGCCGCGCTCCCGTAGCCCAATCGGCAGAGGCAGGCGACTTAAACTCGCCTCAGTCTGGGTTCGAATCCCAGCGGGAGCACCGTGCTGCCCGACTCATCACTCCATGACGTCGAGCCGACGCAGGATGAGTCCTTCGCGCAGCGCCCAGGGCGACACCTCGAGTTCGCGCACGTCGAATGCCCGCATGGCCTCGGAGAGCACGACCGCGCCCGCCACGATCTGGAACGTGCGGTCGGCGGTGATGCCGGGCAGGGCGGGTCGTGAGTCGGCCGGGATCTTCGCGAGGCGCGGGGTCCAGTCGTCGAGGCCCCTTCGGGTGAGCACGTAGCGTTCGCTCGACCCGACGCCCTCGGCGACGTGACCCGCGAGCCGTGCGAGCGAACGGATGGTCTTCGAGGAACCGACCACGTGGTCTGGCGAGGGCAGCTGGCGGAAGGCGTTGACTTCGCCGGAAAGCAGCTCACGCGCGTGCGCGCGCAGGCGCGCCACCTGGTCTTCGGAGGGCGGATCGTCGGGAAGAAACTCCACGGTCGAGCGACCGGCGCCGAGCGGCACCGAGCGGGCGACGTCGGGCACCTCGTCGATACCCTGGGTGAGTTCGAGCGAGCCGCCCCCGATGTCGAAGAGCAGGATGTTGTCGGCCGACCAGCCGTACCAGCGCCGCACGGCGAGGAAGGTCAGGTTCGCCTCGTCTTCGCCGGGGAGCACCTGCAGTTCGACGCTGGTCTCGCGTGCGACGCGGTCGAGCACCTCTTCGCCGTTGGCGGCCTCGCGGATGGCCGAGGTCGCGAAGGGGAGGAACTCATCGAGACCCGACTCGCGGGCGATCGCCGCCGCGTGGCCGACCGCGGAGATGATCGCCGCGACGCCCTCGTCGCTGATCGCGCCATCGGCCTCGAGATAGCGCATGAGTCGCAGCACCGACTTGTGCGATGACATCGGGATCGGCCGTGCGCCGCGATGGGCGTCGACCACGAGGAGGTGCACGGTGTTGGAACCGACGTCGAGAACCCCGAGGCGCATACTGCGAGCGTAGCCGTTTTCGTGCATACTGAACCGACTGGGACAACTGTCCCACTTCGGTCGGCACCGGCGTCGAGAGGAGCACCGTGACCCGAATCCCCGCGGCCGAGCGGCGTGCGGCGCTGATCGACGCGGCGCTGCGAGTCGTCTCGCGGCACGGTCTCGCCCAGGCCACGACCCGGGCGATCGTCGCCGAGGCGGGCATGTCGCTCGCGAGCTTCCACTACGCTTTCGCGTCGCGCGACGAACTCGTCGACGAACTCATCACGACCGTGGTCGGCCGCGAGCAGCAGGCGGTGCTGCCCGACCTGATCCCCGGGCAGACGCTCCACGAGATCGTCGAGGCCGGACTGCTGCGGTACTTCGAGCACCTGCGCTCCGATCCCGAGCACGAGCAGGCCATGCTCGAGCTCACGCAGTACGCGCTGCGGTCGCCCGAGCGTCATCCGCTCGCCGCGGCCCAGTACGCGAAGTACATCGAGCTCGCCGCCCGTTCGCTCGAGCTCGGCGCCGAGATCGCGGGCGCGAGCTGGACCGTCCCCGTCGAGCGTGTCGCGCGCGTGCTCGTCGCGTTCACCGACGGGCTCACCCTCACGTGGCTCGTCGATCGCGATGACGATGCCGCCCGAGCGGTCGCCGCCGCGGCCGCCGACGCCCTCACGAGAATGGCCGACACCCGATGACGCGTGCAGACCTGCCCCTGACGGATGCCGCGACGAGCGCGCTCGCCGAACCCACGCGTCGCGTCGGCAGCGGCTGGATCGCCTCGTTCGCGACGGTGTGGCTCGGCATCTGGATGGCCCAGCTCACGCCCGTGCAGCTGTTGCTGCCCGCGCAGATCGACGCGCAACTCCACCCCGAGAACTGGGTCGACAGCGTCGTCGCCTTCGGCATGATCTCGGGCATCGCCGCGATCGCGACCATCATCGCCTACCCGCTCACCGGTGCGCTCTCCGACCGCACGACGTCGCGGTTCGGAAGGCGCCGCCCGTGGATCGCGATCGGCGCGGTGGTCTTCGGGCTGTCGCTCGTCACGCTCGGCGCCCAGACCGAGATCTGGGCCATCGGGGCGACCTGGGTCGCGGCATCCGTCGGGTTCTGCATCATGACGGCGGCGCTCACGGCGACGATCTCCGACCAGGTGCCCGTGAACCAGCGCGGGTTCGTCTCGGGATGGATGTCGGCGCCGCAGGCCGTCGGCATCATCGTGGGGCTCGTACTCGTGACCGAGCTCGTCAGCGACGCCTCGCTCGGCTACGTGCTGCTCGCGTTGATCCTCATCGGGCTCGCCATCCCGTTCCTGATGCGGGCCGACCAACCGCTCGCGCCGGCCGAGCGCGAGCGCGTCACGGCCAAGAGCATCATCGCCGGGTTCTGGATCAGCCCCCGCAAGCACCCCGACTTCGGCTGGACGCTGCTCAGCCGCGTGCTCGTCTCGGTCGGCAACGCGCTCGGCACGAGCCTGCTGCTGTACTTCCTGATGTTCCAGCTCGACGACGAGAACGCCGAAGCCGACCTCATCGTGCTGACGCTCATCTACATGGTGTTCGTGATCCTCGCCTCGTTGCTGCTCGGCAGGCTCTCCGACCGCCTCGGTCGTCGCAAGATGTTCGTCTTCGTCGCATCCGCGCTGCAGGGACTCGCCGCACTGCTGCTCGGGCTCTTCCCCGACCTCACCGTCGCCATGGTCGGCGCCGGGCTCCTCGGCCTCGGCTACGGCTGCTTCCTCTCGGTCGACCAGGCGCTCGCGACACAGGTGCTGCCCGACGCGGCCTCGCGCGGCAAGGACCTCGGCATCATGAACATCGCCTCGGCCGTGCCGCAGGCCGTCGCGCCGATGATCGGCGCCGCGGCGGTCGTGGTCTCGGGATCGTTCATGCTCGTCTTCCTGCTCGGCGCCGCCTTCTCGTTCGCCGGTGCCTTCGCCGTCGCCCGGGTCAGGGGCGTTCGCTGATGGCACTCGATCTGCGCAAGCGCGGCATTCCGGCAGCGGATGCCGCGACCTGGACGTCGCCCGAGCAGTACTGGCCGGCCCTCACCGAGGCGACTCGGCACCTCGACGCGCCCGTCGGCGCGCTCCACCTCGGCGCGCTGCGGCACAACGCACTCGACATGGCGCGCCGGGCGAACGGCATGCCCATCCGCGTGGCCTCGAAGTCGGTGCGCGTGCGCGAGGTCGTCGAGGCGCTGCTGCGGCTGCCCGGATATCGCGGAGTGCTCGCCTACACGCTGGCCGAGGCGCTGTGGCTCGCCGACACGGTCGACGACATCGTCGTCGGGTATCCCACGGCCGAGCGGGGGAGCATCCGTCGGTTCGCGGCCGATGCCGAACTCGCGCGCCGCATCACGCTCATGATCGATTCGCCGTCGCAACTCGACCTCATCGACAGCGTGCTGCCACCCGGCCGTCGCGAGCACATCCGCGTCTGCATCGAGCTCGACGCGTCGTGGGACGCGCCGCTGCTCGGTCACCTCGGCGTGCGTCGGTCACCAGTGCACGACCCCGCCGATGCGGGCGCGCTCGCGGCCTACGTGGTCGCGCGACCCGGGTTCGAGCTCGTCGGCCTGATGTCGTACGAAGCGCAGATCGCCGGGGTCGTGAACCGGCCCGAGGGGCGCCCGGTCGACGGCGCGGTGAACCGGTGGATGCAGTCCCGGTCGATGCCCGAGCTCGTCGAGCGTCGCGCGCGCGCGGTCGCGGCGGTGCGGGAGCACGCCGAACTCGAGTTCGTCAACGGCGGCGGCACGGGCTCGCTCGAGCGCACCTCGGCCGACCCCTCGATCACCGAGATCGCAGCGGGATCGGGCATCTTCGGGGGGCACCTGTTCGACGGGTACGAGCAGTTCACGCCCGCCCCCGCGGCGGCGTTCGCGCTCGACGTCGTCAGGCGTCCGGGCCCGGTGCACGCGACGATCCTCGGCGGCGGATGGATCGCCTCGGGCCCGCCCGCGGCCGACCGGCTGCCCCGCATCGTGTGGCCCGAGGGGCTGCGCATGGAGCCTCGCGAGATGGCCGGCGAGGTGCAGACTCCGGTCTCGGGCAGCGCGGCGCGGCGGCTCGCGCCCGGCGATCGCGTCTGGTTCCGGCACACGAAGTCGGGCGAGCTCGCCGAGCACCTGAACGAGTTCGCCGTCGTCGACGGCGACGAGGTCGTCGAGATCGTCCCGACGTATCGAGGAGAGGGGAAGGCGTTCCTGTGACCGCGACCGGAGCGATGTGGCGCAACTGGGCTCGGACCGAGGCGGTACGGCCCGTGCGGGTCGAGCGCCCGGCCACGGCTGAGGCCGTGCAGCGGGCCGTGCAGGCCGCCGCGGCATCCGGCCTTCGCATCAAGCCCGTGGGTTCGGGGCACAGCTTCACGGGCATCGCGATCGCTCCCGGCGTTCAGCTCGACCTCACCGAGCTCTCGGGTGTGATCGATGCGGATGTCGCGACCGGTCGGGTGACGCTCGCCGCCGGCACGAGGCTGCACCAACTGCCCGCGCTGCTCGCCCCCTACGGCCTCGCCCTGCCGAACATGGGCGACATCGACCGCCAGACGATCGCGGGCGCGACCTCGACCGGCACACACGGCACCGGGCTCGGCTTCGGCGGTCTCGCGACGCAGATCGTCGCCGTGAAGCTCGTCACCGGCGCCGGGGAGTTGCTCACGGTCAGCGAGACCGAGCGGCCCGAGCTGCTGCCGGCCGTACGGCTCGGCCTCGGTGCGCTCGGCGTGCTCGTCGAGGTGACCCTGCAGCTCGTCCCGCGGTTCGTGCTGCACGCCGTCGAGAAGCCCGAGCCGCTCGACGCCGTGCTCGACGGTTGGCCGCGCCGCGCGCGCGCCGTCGACCACTTCGAGTTCTACTGGTTCCCGCACACCGCCACGGCGCTCACCAAGACCAACACCCGGCTGCCGGCAGACGCGACGCGCACACCGCTCAGCCGGGTGTCGCGATGGCTCGACGACGAGGTGCTCGCCAACGGCGTCTACCGGGCGGTCTGCGCGACGGGCCGCTTCGCCCCCGGCCTCACGCCGCCGCTCGCCCGACTGGTCGACACGGTCACGAAGCACACGGGCGACCGCGACTTCGCCGACTTCGCGCCTGCCGTGTTCACGACGCACCGTGCCGTGCGGTTCCGCGAGATGGAGTACGCGATCCCGCTCGAAGCCGTGCCCGCTGCGTTCCGCGAGGTGCGCGCGCTCATCGAGCGGTCGGGGTGGCGGGTGAGCTTCCCGATCGAGGTTCGTGCTGCGGCATCCGACGACAACTGGCTCTCGACGGCGTACGGCCGCGACTGCGGGTACATCGCCGTGCACCGCTACTTCCGCGAAGACCACCGCGAGTACTTCGCGGGCGTCGAGGCGATCATGCGCGGGTACGGCGGCCGCCCGCACTGGGGCAAGCTGCACACGCAGAGCGCCGACACGCTGCGCGAGGTGTACCCCCGCTTCGACGACTTCCTGCGCGTTCGCGACGAACTCGACCCCGAGGGCCGATTCACGAACGCCTACCTCGAGAACGTGCTCGGCGGAGTGGACGCCGGGCAACGGCCCGGCGCGGTGTCGGGCGCGGTCGGCGCCTGAGCATTCCGGGGGTGCTTTTCCGCCACATTTGCCGGTGAATCGCGTCCGACATGGCGCGAAAGCACCCCCGGAACGGTCGGTGTGAGTCCTACGGTGTGAGTCCTACGGCGTGAGTCCTACGGCGTGCGACGACGCAGCGTGATCGAGCCGACCACGATCGATCCCACGATCCAGGCCGCGATGACGAGGATCTTCGACAGGATCCACTCGGCGTCCTCCGAGCCGTCGGCCACGGCCGTGAGCGCGTCGATCGCGAACGTGAGCGGCAGCCACGCGCTGATCGCCTCGAGCCCCTCGGGCAGCTGGTCGGTGGGCAGGAAGATGCCGCCGAGCAGGATCTGCGGGAACACGAGCACCGGCATGAACTGCACCACCTGGAATTCGGTTCGCGCGAAGGCACTCGCGAGCAGCCCGAGTGCGGTCCCGAGGAGCGCGTCGGACACGGCGACCGCGAACAGCAGCCAGGTCGAGCCCTCGATCTCGAGGCCGCACACCCACACGGCGAACGACACCGCGATCGCGGTCTGGAAGACGGCGAGGAGCCCGAATGCCAGTGCATAGCCGAGGATGAAGTCGCCCTTGCCGAGCGGCATCGAGAACAGCCGTTCGAGGGTGCCGCTGCGACGCTCGCGCAGCGTCGAGATGCTCGTGACGAGGAACATGACGATGAACGGGAACAGGGCGATCATCGCCGGGCCGATCGTCGCGAAGACGTCGGTGTCGGTGAAGATCCAGGCGACGAGGCCGATGAGCAGGCTCGGCACCACGAGCAGCAGTCCCACGGTGCGCGGATCGTGCCGGATCTGGGTGAGCACGCGACCCGCCGTCGAGAACGTGCGCACGAGGGTCATCGCGTCGCCTCGCTTCCGGAGTCGAGGTCGGTGGAATCCACGGCCTGCGCGACCCGCGCGGATTCGTCGAGCGGGCGCAGGTCGGGGGCGCCGCGTTCGATGAGCCGCAGGAAGGCCGTCTCGACGTCGTCGGTGCCGGTGATCTCGAGCACGCCGCGCACGCTGTCGTCGGCGAGCAGTTCGCCATCGCGCATGAGCAGCAGCCGGTCGCACCGCTTGGCCTCATCCATCACGTGACTCGAGACGAGCAGCGTCGCCCCGTCGTCTGCGAGGGTGCGGAAGAGACCCCAGAGCTCGACGCGCAGCACCGGGTCGAGACCGACCGTCGGCTCGTCGAGCACGAGCACCTCGGGCGTGCCGAGCAGAGCGGCGGCGAGTGAGACGCGGCCGCGCTGGCCGCCCGAGAGCGAGCCGGCGAGCCGGTTCGCGACGGATCCGAGGTCGGTGCGGTCGATGACGCGATCGATGTCGGATGCCCCGGCGCCGAGCACGCGGCGGAAGTAGCCGAGGTTCTGGCGCACGGTGAGGTCGTCGTAGACGCTCGCCTGCTGGGTCACGTAGGCCACCCTGCGACGCAGCTCGCGTGAGCCGGCCGGAAGGCCGAGTACCTCGATGCGCCCCGACTGCACGACCTGCACGCCGACGATCGAGCGCATGAGCGTCGTCTTGCCGCTGCCGCTCGGGCCGAGCAGGCCCACGATGCGGCCCTTCGGCACGGCGAGGTTCAGGCCCTCGAGCACGGGGATCTTCGCGCGGCGCACGTGGAGGTCTTCGACGATGATCGCGGCGCCGCCGCTCGCGGCATCCGAGCTATTCATCATGTGCTGAATTCTTCGCCTGCGCCACCCCTCTGTCAAGACCGTTCCGGCTGCCCGGCGGCAGGCCGGTGAGATGCCACTGCACCGCCGGCCCGACGCGGGCGACGAGCTCGTCGATCGGGAGGGACGCGACCGGGTCGAACTCGAGCACGTAGCGCACCATGATCACGCCCACGAGCTGCGATGCGGCGAGCTCGGCCCGCAGCTCGGCGTCATCGTCGTCGCCCAGACGCGAGGCGATGCGATGCATGATCTCGCGGCGAAGGAACTCTCGCAGCATGCGCGCGACCGGTCCCTGGCCGATCGCCGAGCGCAGGGCCGCGACCGCGGCGGGCCGCACCGTCGCCGAGTCCCACGCGGTCAGCACCGCCCGCACGAGCCGCTCGCCGAGCTCGTCGAGCGGGCCGTCGAGCGCCGCACCCACCAGCCGATCGGGACGGAGCGGCACCTCGACGACCTCGGCCACCAGGCTCTGCTTGTCGTCGAAGTAGTGGTGCACGAGTGCCGGATCGACACCGGCCCGGCGGGCGATCGCGCGCATCGATGCCGCTTCGTAGCCGCGTTCGCCGAACTCGTCGGTCGCAGCCGCGAGGATGCGCGCCCGAGTGTCGCCGGGCTTCGCGCCGCGGGGCCGGCCGGGGCGCCTCGGGTGGTGGAGCCGCTCGGTCACAGGCTGAGCCTACGCCCGGAGCCGGTCGCGGGGTTCCTTTGAGTCTCATGGGAACGACGGTCGCCGCCGGACCCCCTCGGTAGGATGAGGCACAAGCCCAGATCAGACGCTCAAGTCAGACGCTCACCGCGCTAGGAGTCCGTGCCATGGAATGGCTCATCCCCGTCATCATCGTCGTCGCACTCGTGCTGATCATCGGCATCTACCTCTGGGCAACCTACAACTCGCTGGTCACGCTCAACGTGCGCGTCGACGAGGCGTGGAGCGACATCACGGTGCAGCTCAAGCGTCGTGCCGACCTGATCCCGAACCTCATCGAGGCGGTCAAGGGCTACGCCGCACACGAGAAGGCCGTCTTCGAGAACGTCACGAAGGCGCGAGCCGAGACGCTTTCGGCGCAGGGTCCCGCTGAGGCGGGCGCGGCCGAGAACCACATGCAGCAGGCGCTGAAGTCGATCTTCGCCGTCGCCGAGGCATACCCGCAGCTGCAGGCGAGCCAGAACTTCCTGCAACTTCAGGCCGAGCTCGTCGACACCGAAGACAAGATCCAGGCGTCGCGCCGGTTCTACAACGGCGGCGTGCGCGAACTCAACACCAAGATCAAGGTGTTCCCGAACACGCTGTTCGTGCGCGGCCTCGGCTTCCACGAGCGCGACTTCTTCGAGGTCACTGAGCCGGCAGCCATCGCCGAGCCGCCGCGCGTTCAGTTCTAAGGGCCGGCGTTGTACCGCGCGATCGCCAAGAACAAACGCAACACCGTCTTCATCATCTTGTTCTTCCTCGCCATCATCGGCGGGTTGGGCTGGTTGGCGGCCACTATCTACAACGACCTCACGATCGTCATCGTGACGCTCGTCATCGCCACGGCGTACGCCCTGTTCCAGTACTTCACCGCTGACAAGCAGGCGCTGTCGATGTCGGGCGCGGTCGAGGTGCGCTCGAAGTCCGACCATCCGCGCCTGTGGCGCACGGTCGAGAACCTCTCGATCACGACCGGCACGAAGATGCCGCGCGTGTTCGTGATCTCCGACCCCGCCCCGAACGCCTTCGCCACCGGCCGCGACCCCGAGCACGCCGTCGTCGCAGCGACCACCGGCCTGCTCGATATCATGGACGACGCCGAGCTCGAGGGAGTCATGGCGCATGAGCTCGGGCACGTGCGCAACTACGACATCCGGCTGTCGATGATCGTGTTCGGGCTCGTCGTCGCGGTGGGCTTCATCTCCGACATGCTCGTGCGCATGGCCTTCTTCGGCCGCAACAACAACGGCAACCCGGTCGTCTTGATCTTCGGCCTCGTCGCGATGCTCATCGCCCCGCTCGTCGCGAGCCTCGTGCAGCTCGCGGTGTCGCGCCAGCGCGAGTACCTCGCCGACGCCACGGGCGCCATGACGACGCGTCATCCTGACGCGCTCGCGCGCGCCCTCGCGAAGCTCGAGGCCTACGGGCGACCGATGAAGCGGCAGAACTCCTCGATGGCGCACCTGTGGATCGCCGATCCGCTGCGGCCCGGCATCGTCGACCGCCTCTTCGCCACCCACCCGCCGATCGGCGAGCGCATCAAACGACTCGAGCAGATGGGCGGCAGCTTCTAGGCTGCCAGCTCGGCCGCGAGTGCGGGGGAGAGGTCGCCCCGCCCCATGACCGCGATGTCGTCGAGACCCTGCCATTGCGCAGCCCGACGCAGCACCGGAGCCAACCGGGCCGCGGTCTCACGTGGCGCGTCTGGTTCGGTCCATGCCGACTGCACCCGCAGCACGCCCGCCTTGCGGTCGCTCTTGAGGTCGACCCGCCCGACCATTCGGTCGTCGATGAGCACCGGCAGCGAGTAGTAGCCGAACCTGCGCTCGGCTTCGGGCGTGTAGATCTCGATGCGGTAGTGGAAGTCGAACAGTCGCTCGGCCCGCGGACGGAACCACACGACCGGGTCGAACGGGCTCAACACGGCGGCGGCCTCGATGCGCCGCGGCCGTCGTGCGTCGCGATGGATCCAGGCGGGGGTCGCCTTGCTGCCCGTCGTCCACCCCGGCACCTCGACGGGCAGGAGCACGCCCGCGTCGACGAGCTCGGCGATGGCCTGCTTGACGCGTGCACGCTTCAGCCGCCAGTAGTCGGCGAGGTCGGCTTCGGTCGCGATGCCCTGCGCGGATGCCGCGAGTGCGACGAGCGCGCGCACCGCATCGCCCTCGGCCGGAGGTTCAGCGAGCAGCTCGGCCGACAGGCCCTGCTCTGGGAGGGCATAGACGCGCTCGAACCGACGGCGCTCGATGCACACCACGTCGCCCGTGCGGAACATCCACTCGAGAGTGCGCTTGACGTCGGACCAGCCCCACCACGGGCCCTGCCGAACGTTGGCGTCGTGCTCGATCTCGCTCGCGCGCATCGGACCATTGGCGGCGAGCTCGGAACGGAGCCACGCGGCGAGGTCGCGGTTCTCGGCGACCCACCCGCCCCAGTCGCTGCCCATGCGCGCGAACTCGCGTCGGCGGAACTCGAAGAGCGGCCACAGCTCGCGCGGGATGAATGCGGCCTCATGCGCCCAGTACTCGACGGTTCGCCCGCGACGCCCGCTCGTGAGGCGATCGAGCAGAGCCCGGTCGTAGTGGCCGACGCGGCTGAACGCCGGCAGGTAGTGGCTGCGCTCGAACACGTTGACCGAGTCGATCTGCAGCAGCCCGAGGCGGTCGACGACCCCGTTGAGGGCGCGCGTGCCGGCGGCCTCGGGCAGCGGGCGGGCGAAGCCCTGGGCGGCGAGCGCGATGCGGCGGGCAAGGGCGGGAGAGACGACGTCGACCATGGTGGGATCGACGTTAGCGCGACCCGCCGACATACCGTCGGCCGCATACGCCGCGCCTAGACTGGACGAATGGCGGACTCGACGCACGGGGATCGACGACGGGCCGGGCGCATCGCCCGACGTCGAGCGCGCCGGGGGGCGCACGAGGAATCCGTGCCTGCCGAAGCGCCGCCCGACGTGGCCGAGGGGATTCCGTACGGCGTGCGTCTCGCAGCCGCCTGGTCGTGGCGGCTCCTGCTCGTCGGCGGCGTCGTCGCCGTGGTCATCTTCCTCATCATCCAGCTGCGACTCATCGTCATCCCGATCCTGGTCGCGGTGCTCATCGGCGCGCTCCTGGTGCCGTTCTCGACGTTCCTGCAGCGCCATGGCTGGCCGAAGTGGCTCGGCGTCACCGTCGCGATGCTCTCGGCACTCGCCGTCGTCGGCGGCCTGCTCACGCTCGGCATCACGCAGATCGTGCGCGGCGCCGACGAGCTCGCCGCGCAGTCGCTCGTGGCGTGGGACCAGTTCCGCGAATGGCTCCTCGAGGGCCCCCTGCACATCACCGAACAGCAACTCAACGACTTCGTCGAGCAGATCATCACGTCGGTGCAGCAAGACAGCGGCATCCTCGTCAGCGGTGCGCTCTCGTTCGGCACGTCGCTCGGCCACTTCCTCGCGGGCATGCTGCTCGCACTCTTCGCGACCCTGTTCATCCTCATCGACGGCCGTGGCATCTGGAGCTGGATCGTCGGCATCTTCCCGCGCCGTGCGCGTGCTGCGGTCGACGGCGCCGGGTCCGCCGGTTGGGCGACCCTGCAGAACTTCGTGAAGGTGCAGATCCTGGTCGCGACGATCGATGCGATCGGCATCGGCCTCGGCGCGTTCTTCCTCGGCGTGCCACTCGCGATCCCCATCGCGATCCTCGTCTTCCTCGGCTCGTTCATCCCGATCGTCGGTGCGGTGGTCACCGGCGCGCTCGCCGTGTTCGTCGCGCTCGTCTACAACGGGCCGGTCATCGCGCTCGTGATGCTCGGCATCGTGCTGCTCGTGCAGCAGGTCGAGGGCCACGTGCTGCAGCCGCTCATCATGGGCACGGCGGTGAAGGTGCATCCGCTGGGCGTCGTCGTCGCGGTCGCGACCGGGTCGCTGCTCGCGGGCATCCCGGGCGCCCTGTTCGCGGTGCCCGTCGCGGCCGTGCTCAACGTGATGATCGTCTTCGTGTCGAGAGGCTCGTGGAAGGGTGATCCGGGGCCGCCGGCGATCGAGGTGCGCTCCCCCCTGTGGAGCACGGTGCCGCAGAGACCCGGATTCCAACGAGGAGAATGAACGACGTGAGCACCACCATCGCCGGGCCGAGCCTCGCCGAGTTCGTCGAGGCTCGCGCGGTCGTCGGCCGGGTCGTCCGCGAGACGCCCATGGAGTCGTCGCGCTTTCTCGGCCGCACCGTCGGCGTGCCCGTGTACCTCAAGTGCGAGAACCTGCAGCGCACCGGTTCCTACAAGCTGCGCGGCGCCTACAACCGACTCTCGGCACTGAGCGACGACGAGCGCGCCCGCGGCGTCGTCGCCGCTTCGGCGGGCAACCACGCCCAGGGTGTCGCGTACGCGGCGCGTGAGCTCGGCATCGCGGCGACGATCTTCATGCCCGTCGGCGTCGCGCTGCCCAAGCTCGCGGCCACCCGTTCCTACGGCGCCGACGTCGTCCTGCACGGCGACTCGGTCGGCGAGACGCTGAAGGCGGCGGCAGCGTTCGCCGACCAGACCGGTGCCGTCATCATCCCGCCGTTCGACCACCACGACATCGTCGCGGGCCAGGGCACGCTCGGCCTCGAGATCCTCGAGCAGGCGCCCGACGCGACGACCATCGTCGTCCCCATCGGTGGCGGCGGACTCGCGGCCGGCATCGCGAGCGCGGTCAAGCAGCGGGCCGCCGAGCTCGGGCGCACCATCCGGGTCGTCGGGGTTCAGGCCGAGAACGCCGCGCCCTATGTCGCCTCGATCGCCGCCGGAGCACCGGTGCAGGTGCCCGTCGTGCCGACGATCGCCGACGGCATCGCCGTATACAGGCCGGGCGAGCTCAACTTCGCCATCATCCGCGATGCCGTCGACGAGGTCATCACGGTGAGCGAAGACGACATCGCCCGCGCGCTGCTCGTGCTGCTCGAGCGGGCGAAGCTCGTCGTCGAGCCGGCCGGTGCCGTCGCCGTGGCGGCGCTCATGACCGGTGCGGTGCAGTGCGACGGCCCGGTCGTCGCCGTGCTCTCGGGCGGCAACATCGATCCGCTGCTCATGCAGCGGGTCATCGCTCACGGACTCGCCGCCTCCGACCGCTACCTGTCGCTCAGCATCGGCCTGCCCGACAAGCCGGGTCAGCTCGCGCGCATCGCCGAATTGCTTGCCGAGGCGAACGCGAACGTCATCGAGGTGCTGCACACCCGCCACGGCTCGAAGCTGCAGATCTCCGAGGTCGAGCTCAAGCTCTCGGTCGAGATCCGTGGCGCCGAGCACCGCGACGAGGTCATCCAGGTGCTGCGGCGGGCCGGGTACGACCCCGTCATCCACGAGGAATGAACGAAGAGCGGATGCCCCGGGGCATCCGCTCTTCGTCGTCGGTTCTGCGAACCGCGCTGCGCGTGTTCGGCAGGGGGCCTACTGGCCGCCCCAGGTCTCGACACCGGTGACCTCGACGGCGATCTCGCGGCCGTTGGGCGCGGTGTAGCTGGTCTTGTCGCCGACCTTCAGGCCGATGATGGCGGCACCGAGCGGGCTCTGCTCGCTCCAGACGTCGAGTTCGGAATCGCCGGCGATCTCGCGGCTGCCGATGAGGAAGGTCTCTTCGTCGCCGGCGATGACGGCCGTGATGACGGTGCCCGACTCGACGACGCCCGTCGACTGGGGGGCGTCGCCCACCTCGGCGGTGCGCAGCAGCTCTTTCAGCTGACGGATGCGGGCCTCCTGCTTTCCCTGCTCGTCTTTGGCGGCGTGGTACCCGCCGTTCTCCTTGAGGTCGCCCTCTTCACGCGCGGCCTCGATTCGCTTCGCGATCTCTTCGCGGCCGTGGGTGGAGAGGTGCTCGAGTTCCGCCGCGAGGCGGTCGTGGGCCTCCTGGGTGAGCCAGGTGACGGTGGCGTCCTGCGCCATGATGCACACTCCCGTGAATGGATATCCACCGCTCGTGGATATGCCGGTACACATCTTCACTCTCGTGGAGACGCATGTATATACGTGTCGCCCCGGCGTATGCCGGAGCGAATCTCCAATATTAGGTGAGCCAGCAGCGGTAAATCAAGCCGGTGTTCGCTTCCTGAGCGACTCGCACGGTCTCGGTGAGGCTGCGGATGTGCTGCGTCGATGCCGGCACGTCGATGACCTTCCAGCCCACCACCGTGAAGTCCTCGTTGAGCGCCTGCACGACGCAGGCGGTGTCGTTGCCCGGCGGCACCGAGAGGTTCCAGCTCACCTCGACGGCGCGCTCGTCGTTGATGAGGCGATGCCCGGTGTCGGTGACCTCGACCTGCGGCTTCTGGCCGTCGAGGCCTGCCCAGACGACCCACGCGAGGAGCACGATCGCGGCGAAGGCCGCGCCGGCGATGAGCAGCACGCGGTCGCGCCTGCGGTTGGCGCGTGTGCGACCGTAGCGGGCGGCCAGCACGTCGCTCTCGGGCACGGTCACCGCAGCCTCCTTCGGGTCGCATCGTCTAGGCTTGAATCAAGCCTAACCGCCCGAGAAGGCCCGAATCCCGCCCTGAAGAGGAGTCCGATGCTCGTCGTGCCCGCTGTGCTCGCCATCGACGTGCTCGCCGCCGACGAGGAGTTCGACCCGAACACCGTCACCCCCGGAATCTGGGGCTTCGTGCTCACGTTCCTGGTGATGGTCGCGGTGGTGCTGCTCATCCTCGACATGACACGGCGCATGCGCCGGGTCAACATGCGCGCGCAGGTGCGGGCCCAGCTCGCCGCCGAGGCTGAGGCGGCCGCGCGCGACGCCGAGCTCGCCGAGGCCGATGGCCAGGCGATCGATGCGGGTGACGAGCCGCCGCACGACGGCGACGAGCCGCCGCGCGAAGAAGGCGGCCGCCCCGATTCTGCCGGTTGAGCCCGTCGAGCCGGCGCCGGGATTCGCGACGCTCCCTTCGCTCGCTCCTCAACCCGCACGGGCACCTCAGCCCACGTGGTACGCGGGTGCCATGGCGATGATGAGCGTCGCGGTCCAGTGGCAGATGAACGCCAGCACGGTGCACACGTGGAAGATCTCGTGGAAACCGAAGTGCCCGGGCCAGGGGTTGGGCTTCTTGAGGCCGTACACGATCGCGCCCGCCGTGTAGAGCAGGCCGCCGACGATGACGAGCACCATCATCGCGACGCTCGCCGCGAGCAGGTCGCCGATGTACATGACCGCAGCCCAGCCGAGCAGCAGGTAGATGGGTACGTAGAGCCAGCGCGGCGCGTTGATCCAGAACACGCGGAAGCCGATGCCGATGAGCGCGCCGCCCCACACGATCGCGAGGAGCAGCCACCCCTTGTCGGGCGGCAGCGCGAGGATCGCGAGTGGCGTGTAGGTTCCCGCGATGAGCAGGAAGATGTTGGCGTGGTCGATGCGCTTCAGCACGACCTTGGCCCTGGGTCTCCAGTTGAACCGGTGGTACAGCGCCGAGTTGCCGAACAGCAGCATCGAGGTGAGCGTGAACACCGCGCTGGCCCACTTCGCCCATGGGCCGTCGGCGAGCACGATGAGCACGACGCCCGCCGCGATCGTCACCGGGAAGGTGCCCGCGTGGATCCACCCGCGCCAGGTGGGCTTGATCTCTTCGGTGTGGGTCAGCGAGTCGTCGAGCAGTGGGATGTTCGGCAGATCGGGGCCGTGTTCCGCCCGCGTGACCGCGAGTTCAGCGGGGTCGGCGGGTGCGACGGGCTGCGACAGCTCCACGCCGAGGTCGACGGACTGACGGCGGCGCTCACGGTTCATTCTCACAGCGTAGAGCTTTGCCGATCACGGTCCGCTGTGAGTCCCGCGGGAGGCGGTTGGGGGTAGCGTAGTGCCGTGCAGAAGAGCGATCAGCCCCTCGGTCGCGGCATCCTCTACCGCCTCTATCAGAACCGACTCCGTCGCGGCCTCGACCCCGAGTCGCTGCCGGGTCACGTCGCGATGATCATCGACGGCAATCGTCGCTGGGCGAAGCAGCTCGGCTACGACACCGCGGCGCACGGCCACCGCGCAGGAGCCGCCAAGATGCGCGAGTTCCTCGAGTGGTGCGACGACCTGGGCGTCAAGGTCGTGACGCTCTACCTGCTGTCGAGCGACAATCTCGGCAATCGACCGACCGACGAGCTCGCCGACCTCATCGAGATCATCGCCGAACTCGCCGAAGAGCTCTCGCACTACCGCGACTGGCGCGTGCAGCACGTCGGCTCCGACGCGGGCCTGCCCGAACCACTGGTCGCCGCACTCGACGCTGCCGAGCACCGCACGGTCGGCAAGCGCGGCCTGCACGTGAACCTCGCCGTCGGCTACGGCGGGCGCAAAGAGATCACCGATGCCATGCGCTCGATCGTTGCGGCCCACCACGCCGAGGGTCGCAGCCTCGAAGACCTCGCCGAGCGGCTCACGCCCGACCTCATCGGCGAACACCTCTACACCGGGGGCCAGCCCGACCCCGACCTCGTCATCCGCACGTCCGGCGAGCAACGGCTCAGCGACTTCATGCTGTGGCAGGCAGCGCACAGTGAGTTCTACTTCGTCGAGGCGCTGGGGCCCGACCTGCGCCAGGTCGACTTCCTGCGGGCGTTGCGCGACTACGCGACGCGTCATCGTCGATACGGCGGGTAAGAGGCTCGACGTTCTGCCAAGATGTTCGACGGAAGGGGGCACCCACACGTGACCACCATCGACGAGTTCATCGCCGCGTTCGCCGAAGAGCCGGGCTACCTCGATTACGGCCGGGTCGGCCCGCTCTCGACGGTCGCCGCCGAAGAGGCGCTCGCCTTCACCCAGGTGCTGCAGCGTGCCCGCCATGGCAGTCTCGACGTGTTCCTCGAGCAGGACGAGCGGGTTCGCGCCGCGGCATCCGAGGTGACCGGGTTCCCGGCCGGGCAGATCGTGTTCCAGCCGAACACGACGCAGGGAATCATGCACGCCATGTTCGGGCTCACGGGCGGGGTGCTGCTCTCGGCCGAGGAGTTCCCGAGCCTCACGATCGCAGCGGTGCGGGCGCAGGAGGCGCTCCACACCGTGCAGCCGGTCTGGCTCGAGACCGACCATGGCAAGGTGACGCCCGGGCAGATCCGCGAGCAGCTCGAACAGAACATCGAGGCGGTCGCGGTGAGCCTCGTCGACTCGCGCACCGGGTACCTGTGCGACATCGAGGGCATCAGGCAGGTGATCGGCGACCGGCTGCTCATCGTCGATGCGATCCAAGGGCTCGGCGTCGTCGACGCGCCGTGGGAGGCGGCCGACGTGGTGCTGAGCGGCGGCCAGAAGTGGTGTCGAGCCGGGTGGGGCACCGGCATCATGGCGTTGTCTGAGCGGGCGATCGAGCGACTGACGCCGGTGTTCTCGGGCTTCACCGGAACCGAGGAGGACGAGCCATGGGGGCACGTGCCCCCGCCGGCGCCCGACGCCCGCGCCTACCGCGTGTCGAATCCCGACCCCGTCGCCGAGGCCCGATTCGCGGCGAGCCTCGAAGAGATCGCCGACGTCGGCGTGCCCGCGATCAACGCCGTGGTCGCCGAACGCGTGAGCCGCGCGATCGAGCTCGCCGACGAGTACGCACTCGCCGTGGTCTCGTCGCGCGACGAGCAGGAGCGCGCCGGGATCGTCGTCCTCGAACCGCCCGCAGAGCAGGTCACCCTGCTCACCGCCTCGCTGCACAACCACGGGGTGACCGCGAGCACGAGACTCGGCCAGGTGCGGCTCTCGATCCACGCCGCCACATCTGAAGAGACGTTCGAGATGCTGCGCGGCGCGTTCGTGTCCTACGGCACGGCGGCATCGTACTGAGCCCCGCCGCGACATCCGCTCGCTGTCGCCTGCTCGCTCGCCCGCCTGCGTTCGCCGCCCCGGAGCGAGTGTTCGAGCAGGTGAACGGCAGATGACGTTTCGCGTGTCGCTGACACGGATGTCCGAAGTGCGTCGTAGCGTCTGAGACATCAGGCAAGGTGCCTGAACGAGTCGGCTCGTGAACCGCTCGTAGGAGGATTCGCCGGCCGGCGCGAGAGCCGAGCAGATGCTCGGGGCAGGAGCGGTCGTGGCTTCTCTGGAATCCTCCAAGTCCGTCGGTCGAAGCATGGGGCGCCGCAAGGCCGAGCCCGAAGCCTCGACGCCCGTGCACAACGCGCAGGCCGAGCGGACGTACGTGCTTGACACCTCGGTGCTCCTGTCGGACCCCCGGGCGCTGTTCAGGTTCGCGGAGCATGCGGTGGTGCTGCCGGTGGTCGTGATCACCGAGCTCGAGTCCAAGCGCAACGATCCCGAGATCGGGTACTTCGCGCGGCAATCCCTGCGCATCCTCGATGAGATGCGCATCGAGCACGAGCGACTCGATTTCCCGATCCCGGTGGGCGACGGCGGTTCGCTGCGGGTGGAGCTCAACCACTCGAGCCCGTCGGTGCTGCCCAGCGGGCTGCAGCTCGGCGACAACGACTCGCGCATCCTCGCTTGCGCCGCGAACCTCGCCAACGACGGCGTCGCCGTCACGGTCGTGTCGAAAGACCTGCCGCTGCGTGTGAAGGCCGCCTCGATCGGCCTCGACGCCCAGGAGTACCGCGCCGAGCTGGCGCTCGACTCCGGCTGGACCGGAATGAGCGAGCTCTCGCTCGGCTCGAACGACATGGCCAAGCTCTATGAGCACGAGGCGATGACCACGCCCGACGTCGAGGGCATGCCCGTGAACACCGGGCTCGTCATCCACTCCGAGCGCGGCTCGGCGCTCGGCCGGGTCGTGGGCGAGCGCGAGGTCAAGCTCGTACGCGGCGACCGCGACGTGTTCGGCGTGCACGGTCGCTCGGCCGAGCAGCGGCTCGCGATCGACCTGCTGCTCGACCCCGAAGTCGGCATCCTCTCGCTCGGAGGCCGCGCCGGCACCGGAAAGTCGGCCCTCGCGCTGTGCGCCGGACTCGAGATGGTGCTCGAGCGCCAGCAGCACAAGAAGATCATGGTGTTCCGCCCGCTCTACGCGGTCGGCGGCCAGGAGCTCGGCTACCTGCCGGGCGACCAGGGCGAGAAGATGAACCCCTGGGGGCAGGCGGTCTTCGACACGCTCGGTTCGGTCGTCTCCGACAACGTGCTCGAGGAAGTGGTCGACCGGGGCATCCTCGAGGTGCTGCCGCTCACGCACATCCGCGGTCGTTCGCTGCACGACGCGTTCGTGATCGTCGACGAGGCGCAGTCGCTCGAGCGCAACGTGCTGCTCACGGTGCTGAGCCGCATCGGCCAGAACTCGCGGGTCGTGCTGACCCACGACGTCGCGCAGCGCGACAACCTGCGCGTCGGACGCCACGACGGCATCGCGTCGGTCATCGAGACGCTGAAGGGGCATCCGCTGTTCGCCCACATCACGCTCACGCGGTCGGAGCGCTCGGCGATCGCCGCACTCGTCTCCGAGATGCTCGACGGCGCCGAGCTCACGTAGAGAGTCGCACAGGGGGCTGCGAACGCGTCACTTCGCGACGCGCACTCCGGCTGGGGAGTGTCGGAACGTCGTGAAGTGACGCGTTCGGCGATCAGGCCTGCGGCGGGCGCGTCATCGAGAGCAGGTCGAGGGCGGCATCGAGCTGCTCTTCGGTGAGCTCGCCGCGCTCGAGGTGTCCGAGTGCGATGACGGCCTCGCGCACGGTGACGCCCTCGGCCACCGAGTGCTTCGCGATCTTCGCGGCGGCCTCGTAGCCGATGAGCTTGTTCAGCGGGGTCACGATCGACGGCGACATGCCGGCGAGAGCCGACGTGCGCTCCTCGTTTGCCTGCAGGCCGTCGACGGTCTTGTCGGCGAGCACGCGCACCGCGTTTGAGAGCAGGCGGATCGACTCGAGCAGCGCAGTGCCCATCACCGGGATCTGCACGTTGAGCTCGAACGAGCCCGACGCCCCGGCCCACGCGATCGTCGCGTCGTTGCCGACCACGCGCGACGCGACCATGAGGACCGCCTCGGGCACGACCGGGTTGACCTTGCCGGGCATGATCGACGAGCCGGGCTGCAGGTCGGGGATGTAGAGCTCGCCGAGGCCGGTGTTGGGGCCGGAGCCCATCCAGCGGATGTCGTTGGCGATCTTGGTGAGACTCACGGCGATGGTGCGCAGCGCGCCCGACGCGTCGACGAGGCCGTCGCGGTTGGCCTGTGCCTCGAAGTGGTCGGCCGCCTCGGTGATCGGCAGCTCGGTCTCGCGCTGGAGCAGCTCGATGACGAGCTGCGGGAAGCCCGCGGGGGTGTTGATGCCGGTACCGACGGCGGTGCCGCCGAGCGGCACCTCGGCGACACGGGGGAGCGCCGAGCGCACGCGCTCGATGCCGAGTCGCATCTGGCGGGCGTAGCCGCCGAACTCCTGGCCCAGCGTGACCGGCGTCGCGTCCATGAGGTGGGTGCGACCCGCCTTGACCACGCCCGCCCACAGCTCGGCCTTGGCCTCGAGGGCGACGGCGAGGTGGTCGAGCGCGGGGATGAGCTCGTCGATCAGCGCCGCCGTGACGGCGATGTGCACCGACGTCGGGAACACGTCGTTCGACGACTGCGACGCGTTGACGTGGTCGTTGGGGTGCACGGCGCTGCCGAGCTTCGTGGTGGCGATCGTCGCCAGCACCTCGTTCATGTTCATGTTCGAGGAGGTGCCCGAGCCGGTCTGGTAGACGTCGACCGGGAAGTGCTCGGCGAAGTCGTGCGTGCCCGCGATGACCTCGTCGGCGGCGGTCTCGATGGCCCGCGCGATGTCTGCGTCGAGCACGCCGAGCTGCGCGTTGGCCTGCGCTGCGGCCTTCTTGATGCGGGCGAGCGCCTGGATCTGCTGAGGCTCGAGCCCCGAGCCGGAGATGGGGAAGTTCTCGACCGCGCGCTGCGTCTGCGCCCGGTAGAGCGCCGATGCGGGGACCCGCACCTCACCCATCGTGTCGTGCTCGATACGGTAGTCGGCGGCGTTGTCCACCACGGTGTGATCCCTTTCGATGTATGGCCGGATATCCCGGCCGAGGTCGCTCGCGCGGCCGTCGACGTCGACTGCTGACGATCAGACGTTGCCGACGATGATGTCGGTCTCGACGCGACCTTCGAAGAGTCGGTAGTTCGCGCCGACGATAGCCAGCGTACCCGCTGCGATCGCATCGCTGATCATCTCGGATGACTCGACGAGCTCGGTGACGGTGTTGCGCAGGTGCTCGCGGCCGACGAAGCCGACGTCGACATGATCGGTCTCGAGGGGGCCGTCTGGTGCACCTCCCGCGACCTTGCGAACAGCCGGCACGATCTTCTCGACGAGACCGGCGATGTGTGCCGGCAGCGGGTCGGCGTCGGCGGCCTGCGAGTCGACGGCGGCGCGCACTGCACCGCACCCGTCGTGGGCGAGCACGATGATGAGCGGCACGTGCAGCAGGCCGACGGCGTACTCGATGGAGCCGAGCGCGGAGGGCGTGACCACCTGACCGGCGTTGCGCACGACGAAGGCGTCGCCGAGGCCGACGTCGAAGATGATCTCGGCGGCGAGGCGCGAGTCGCTGCATCCGAAGATCGTCACGAGCGGGCGCTGGGTGGTGGCGAGCGAGGTGCGGCGGTCGATGTCTTGACGAGGGTGCAGCGGCGCGCCCGCCACGAAGCGCTCGTTGCCGCGGCGCAGTTCGCGCCACGTCGCGGCCGGAGTCTGCGGACGGTCGATCGGCTGCTCGGTCACGCGGTGCCCTCTCAGTTCTGCGCTTCGATGGTCGGCGTGAGCGCCGACGCGAGCGTCGTGAATTCCGCTTCGGATGCGGTGCCGAGCAGCACGAACACGGTGCCGCCCGCCTCGGTCGTGAGCGCGTAGCGGGCATTGCCGACGTCATCGCTCGACTCGCGGTTGTCGTAGACCGTGTACTCGATGCCGTCGATCGTGGTCGTGCCGGTCGCGAGGGTGCGCGAGAGCAGCCCGGCGACCCAGGTGGGGTTGGCCTCGACGCCCTGGTACATGCCGACGTACTCGTCGCTCGGAGTGAGGTAGCCGACGTACCACGCCGTGACGCCGTCGGCGGCGCTCGTACGGATCTCGGCGGCGTTCGAGCGCCAGCCCTCGGGCAGTTCGGGAACCGCGAGCGGGTCGTCGACCGCGACCTGGGCCTGCTGTGCGACGCCGGCCACGTCGATGTCGGGTTCGATGGGGGCATCGCTGCGCGGCACGATGAGCACGATGACGAGCACCAGGAGCAGAGTCGCGCCGAGGGCGAGTACGAGGTTCTTCACGGTCTGGCGCTGGCGGTGGTTGCGCGAGTTCTCGGCCTTGCGGGCGGCCGTCTCTTCGGGGGTCTCGGGACGGCCGAGTTCGGCGACGACCCGCGGTGGGCGCTGCGCCATCAGCCGGCGCCGCCTTCGGTCGACCGATGGGATGCCGCTGACGCACGGGCGGCATCGAGGCGGGCCTTGGCGCCGATGAGCCACTCTTCACATCGTGCGGCGAGCGCCTCGCCGCGCTCCCAGAGCGCGAGCGACTGCTCGAGTGTGGCGGACCCCTGCTCGAGCTCGCCCACGACGCGCACGAGTTCGTCTCGTGCCTGCTCGTAGCTGAGCTCGGCGATCTCGCTGGAGGGGGGCATGGGGACCATTCTAATTGGCTGACGCGGCCGGTTCGGCGCCGCCGACGGCGCCGTGCGCGGGCCCGGCGGACTCGGCGACGATCGCGCCGTCGGCGAGCGCGAGCGTGAAACGGGTGCCGACGGGCGCCTGGTCTGAAGCCCGCAGCACGTGGCCGTCGGGAAGTTGTGCGATCGAGTAGCCGCGATCGAGGGTCGCCTGCGGCGACAGCGCGCGCAGGTGCCCGCGCAGCTCGCCCACACGGGCATCGGCACGCTCGAGCGAACGCTCGACCAGTTCGACGCCCCGCGACACCCATCGCGTGAGCTCTTCGGCCCGACGGTCGACGATCCACGAGCCGTCGGCCAACGCCGGGCGCGATCGCAGGTGTGCGATGCGGTCGATCTCGTGGGAGAGCTGATGCTGCAGGCGCATGCTCAGCCGGGCTCGCGCCTGACCGACGCGCACGAGTTCTTCGCCCACGTCGGGCACCACCCGCTTGGCCGCGTCGGTCGGGGTCGAGGCGCGCAGGTCGGCGACCTCGTCGAGCAAGGGCCGGTCGGCCTCGTGGCCGATCGCCGAGACGACCGGCGTCGAGGCCGCGGCGACGGCCCGCACGAGACGCTCGTCGCTGAACCCGAGCAGGTTCTGGAAGTCGCCGCCGCCGCGCGCGATGATGATGACCTCGACCTCGGGGTCGGCGTCGAGGCGCGCCAGCGCCGAGACCACCTCGGGCACCGCGCGGTCGCCCTGCACGGCCGCGTGCGCGACCCGGAACTCGACCGACGGCCATCGAAGGCGGGCGTTGCGCAGCACATCGTGCTCGGCGTCGCTGTCTTTGCCGGTGATGAGGCCGACGACACCCGGCAGGAACGGCAGCCTCTGCTTGCGAGCCGGGTCGAACAGTCCCTCGCCGGCGAGCTGCGTGCGCAGGCGCTCGAGGCGCTCGAGCAGGTCGCCGATGCCGACGTGCTTGAGCTCGTAGACCTGCATCGAGAGCGAGCCGCCCTTGACCCACCAGTTGACCTTCACGAGGGCGACGACGCGGTCACCCTGCTTGAACTGCTCGGTGAAGCGTGCGCGCACCGACGACCAGACCTGGAACGACACGGTCGCGTCGGCGTCGAGATCTTTCAGCTTGCCGTAGACGTTGCCCGCCGAGACTCCCCACTGCGTGATCTCGCCCTCGACCCACACGGTGCCGAGCCGGTCGAGGTATTGCTTGATCTTGCCCGAGAGGACCGCGACGGGCCACGGCGCCTCGCGGGTCGCCGGTGCATCGGTCACTCTGGCCTCCCAGCCGCCCGCCGATCTCAGCCGCGTAGGATGGACACCGTGACGAGCATGACGGATACCCCGCGAATCGGCCTCGGTATGCCCAGAGTCCCGGGCGTGCGCGGCCGGCTCAAGGATATCCCCGTCCCCGGACACAAGCGCGTGCTGCTGGCTGCGCCGCGCGGCTACTGCGCCGGCGTCGACCGCGCCGTGATCGCCGTCGAGAAGGCCCTCGAGCACTACGGCGCACCGGTCTACGTGCGCAAGCAGATCGTGCACAACATCCACGTCGTGAACGAGCTCGAGGCCATGGGCGCGATCTTCGTCGACGAGGTCGACGAGGTACCCGCGGGCGCCCACATCGTGTTCAGCGCGCACGGCGTCTCGCCGGCGGTCGTGAACGCGGCATCCGATCGTGGACTGCACGCGATCGACGCGACGTGCCCGCTCGTCACCAAGGTGCACCGCGAGGCCGTGCGGTTCGCGCGCGACGATTTCGAGATCCTGCTCATCGGCCACGAAGGACACGAAGAGGTCGAGGGCACCGCGGGCGAAGCGCCCGACCACGTGACGCTCGTCGGCAGCCCCGACGAGGTCGCCGACATCGAGGTGCGCGACCCAGACAAGGTCGTGTGGCTCTCGCAGACCACCCTGAGCGTCGACGAGACCATGGAGACCGTGCGCCGGCTGCGCGAGCGGTTCCCGAACCTGCAGGACCCGCCGAGCGACGACATCTGCTACGCCACCCAGAACCGCCAGGTCGCGATCAAGAAGGTCGCCCGCGACGCCGACCTCGTGATCGTCGTCGGCTCGGCGAACAGCTCGAACAGCGTGCGCCTCGTCGAGGTCGCGCTCGAGTACGGCGCAAAGGCCGCCTACCGGGTCGACTACGCGAGCGAGGTCAAGCAGGAGTGGCTCGACGGCGTCGAGACCGTCGGCGTCACGAGCGGCGCCTCGGTACCCGAAGAACTCGTGAGAGAACTGCTGCTCGCCCTCAGCGACGCCGGGTACGGCGATGTCGCCGAGGTGAAGACCGCAGAGGAAGACCTGATGTTCTCGCTGCCGAAAGAGCTGCGCAAGGATCTCGCGGGCAACCGCGACGAGCGGGCGCTCGGCGGTCGCAACCGGTCGGCGCCGAACTGACGCGACGGCCCCGACCGCGCTGACGGTCTCGTGACGCCCGCGGTTTCGTGACGCCTAGGGTTTCGTGACGCCTAGGGGGTGAGCGAACTCAGGAAGTCGGGATCGCTCGCGATGATCAGGCTGCTCGTGATGACGACCGCGACGAATGCCACGGCGCCCGCGACGAGCGGGATCCACCAGGCGAGACGACCCGCCCGCATGCGCACGATCGACCAGCGCGCGGCGCCGAGCCACAGCAGCACCTGCACGGCGATGCCGATCGCGATGATCGTCGGCACGGCGGGGCCTGGGGTGAACGAGGTCGCCGGATCGAGGCCGAGCATCGCCGCCGAGAGCTGCATCGACTCGAGCAGGTTCTGCGGCAGGAGCGCGAGCGACGCACTGTTGTAGATGACGCCGGCGACACCGAGTGCGAGCAGGGCGATGGTCCAGACCCGATCGACGGGGCGGCGGGCCGGCGTTGCATCTGTCGCGATGGGGGCCGAAGCGGCGGCTGGCACGGCGGGCGGCTCATCGGACTGCTGCGGCGCTGCGGGCGGCTGCCACGTCCACCCCTCGGGGGCGTATTCGCCGTATTGGGGACGAGGCCGCTCGTCGCGGCTCGCGGTGGGCTCGGCGGTTCCGGACCCCGGCCCGGGGGCGCGTGCGCCACCGTCACCCGCCCCGGCGTCTGCGGAGTTGCGAGCGACCTCGTCCTGTGACATCTGTCGCCCTACGCGGTGATCGACTGGCCGGCCGAGCCCAGCTGCCGGGTCGACTCGCCGACGCGCACGGCCATCGCCGACTCGGCGACCTTGCCCCATGCGCGTGGGTCGTACTGCTTCTTGTTGCCGACCGAGCCGTCGACCTTCAGCACGCCGTCGTAGTTCTGGAACATGTATCCGGCGATCGACCGGGTGAACGCGTACTGCGTGTCGGTGTCGATGTTCATCTTCACGACGCCGTTCGCGACCGCCTCGGCGATCTCGGCGTCGGTCGAACCCGATCCGCCGTGGAAGACGAGGTCGAGTGGCTTCTCGCCGGTGCGGTACTTCGCAGCGAGTCCGTCTTGGATCTCTTTGAGGAGCGCGGGGCGCAGCTTCACGTTGCCGGGTGCGTAGACGCCGTGCACGTTGCCGAAGGTGAGGGCGGCCATGTACCGGCCCTGCTCGCCGAATCCGAGCGCCTCGACGGTCGCGATGGCGTCTTCGAGGGTCGTGTAGAGCGCCTCGTTCGAGCCCTCGTGCTTCACGCCGTCCTCTTCGCCGCCGACCACGCCGATCTCGACCTCGAGGATCGCGTTGATCGCCTTCATGCGGGGGAGGATCTCGCGGGCGACCTCGAGGTTCTCGTCGAGCGGCACTGCCGAGCCGTCCCACATGTGGGACTGGAAGATCGGGTTGCGGCCCGCCTTGACCTCGGCCTCGGAGGCCTCGATGAGCGGGAACACGAAGTCGGCGAGGGCCGGCTTCGGGCAGTGGTCGGTGTGCAGCGCGACCGTGATCGGGTACGACTTCGCGACCTCGTGCGCGAAGCGCGCGAACGCGAGGGCGCCGGCGGCGCGGGCCTTCACGGTGTGGCCGGCGAAGTAGTCGGCGCCGCCCGTGGTGACCTGGATGATGCCGTCGGAACCCGCCTCGGTGAGGCCCTGCAGCACCGCGTTGAGGGTCTGCGAGGAGGAGACGTTGAACGCGGGGAACGCGAAGCCCTTCGCCTTCGCGGTGTCCAGCATCTCGGCGTACTGCTCGGGGGTGGCGATGGGCATGGTGCTCCTTCGGAAGTCTGTTGGGTTCTGAACGAGTCTACTGAGTTGCCGAGCGAGGCTCACGATGGGGGCTGCGCCATGATGGTGCCATGGTGCACGATCCACTCGATCTCGCCGCGTCGGGCCTCGCCGACGGGCTCGTCGCGGCCGCGGTCGACGCCGCGCTCGCCGCAGCGCCGCTCGTCGGTTCGGGTCGCGGCGACGACATCGACGGGCTCGCCGTTCGTGCACTCCGTGCGGCGCTCGCCGGCCTCGAGGTCGACGGCATCGTGGTCGTCGGTGAGGGCGAGAAGGACGAAGCCCCCATGCTCTTCGTCGGCGAGCGCTTCGGCACCGGTGCGGGCCCCGCGGTCGACCTCGCCGTCGATCCCGTCGACGGCACGCGGCTCGCGGCGGCCGGCCGTCCGGGCGCGATGGCGGTCATGGCCGTGGCCCCGCGCGGCGCGCTCGCCTCGCTGGGTGCGGCCCACTACATGGAGAAGGTCGTGACCTGGGTGCCGGATGTCCCGGCCGGCGCCTCGATCGCCGAGCTCGTCGGTCACGTGGCCGCGGCCCGCGGTGTCGCTGCCGCCGAGGTGCGGGTCGCCGTGCAGGATCGGCCGCGCAACGAGCGGTTCGTCGCCGAGGCTCGGGCGGCAGGGGCATCCGTCGAGCTCTTCGAACACGGCGACGTCGAACGGTCGATCCGCGCCGCGCGGCGGGGTGGCGGCCTCGACCTCGTCGCCGGTATCGGCGGCGCGCCCGAGGGGGTGCTCACCGCGGCGGCGGTGCGCGCGCTCGGCGGGTCGATGCACGCACGACTCGCACCGCAGTCGTCGGCCGAGGCGTCGCGGATCGGGGCGGCGGGGCTGTCGCAGGCCCGACTGTTCGGCCTCGACGCGCTGTGCGGCGCCGACGCGTGGCTGTTCGTCGCGGCCGTGACTCCGTGCTCGTTGGGACCGGGTGCCGAACTGGCGCCGGGGGAGTCGTGGCGCGTCGGTCCCGGCGATCCCGGAACTCGGCGGGCGGCCCAGGGTGACCGATCGAATCCTTAAGATTCGACGATCTTTCATCGCCTCGACGGTGAAATCCTGTACCGATCGTCGGCCGCCTGCCTAGGCTTGAACCGGGCGATCGCCCACTCAGCCCGACCTCGGCGAGGTCGATCACACACGCGTCCCGGAGGACCCCTCGATGGTGAGCACCGACACCGAAACCCTCTTCCTGCACCCCGATCGCAACATCGCGCTCGAGCTCGTGCGGGCGACCGAGGCCGCCGCGATCCGCTCGTACCCGTGGATCGGGCGCGGCGACAAGCTCGGCGCCGACGGTGCCGCGGTCGACGCGATGCGCGCGTTCCTCGGCACGGTGAACTTCGACGGCGTCGTCGTCATCGGCGAGGGCGAGAAAGACGAAGCTCCCATGCTCTTCAACGGCGAGCGCGTCGGCAACGGGCGCGGCCCGGCCTGCGACATCGCCGTCGACCCCATCGACGGCACGTCGCTCACGGCCGCGGGCCGCCAGAACGCACTGTCGGTGATCGCGGTCGCCGACCGTGGCACGATGCTCGATGCGTCGTCGGTCTTCTACATGGACAAGATCGTCACGGATGCCGCGGGCATCGGCGTCGTCGACATCCGCAAGCCCATCGGGGAGAACCTCCGGGCGCTCGCCGCGGCGAAGGGCAAAGACGTGGGCGAACTGCGCGTCGCGGTGCTGAACCGCCCGCGTCACGAGCAGCTGATCGCGGACATCCGCGCGGCCGGCGCCGGCACCCGACTGATCAGCGACGGCGATGTCGCCGGCGGCATCAACGCCGCCCGCTACGAGTCGCGCATCGACATGTGCGTCGGCATCGGCGGCAGCCCCGAGGGCATCACCACGGCATGCGCGATCAAGGCGCTCGGCGGGTTCATGCAGGGGCGCCTTGCGCCCGGCGACGCCGCCGAGCGCGAGCGCGGCGAGGCGGCCGGCCTCGACTGCGACAAGGTGTACGAGCTCGATGAGCTCGTTCGCGGCGACAACACGTTCTTCGTGGCGACCGGGGTGACCGACGGCGAACTCGTCGACGGCGTGCGCAAGAAGGGTCCGATCATCCGCACCGAGTCGATCGTGCTGCGCGGACGGTCGGGCACGATCCGGCGCGTCCGGGCCGACCACCTCGTCGAGAAATGGCTCGACGCAGCCGACCGATGACCTGATCTCGCGGGCGGATGTCGGTGGCTCGGGGCACAATGTACCGATGACCGACGCCAGTCGTCTTCCGCGCGCGCTCCGCCCGTTCTCATCGGGCCAGTACCGCCTGCTGGTGGCGGCGCTCTCGGCGTCGTTGCTGTCGGCGGGCGCCTGGCTCGTCGCCGCCGTGTGGCAGGTCGTCGAACTGGGCGGGTCACCGATCGATCTCTCGTACGTCGCGGTGGGAGCGAGTCTGGGGCTCGTGCTCGCCGTGCTGTTCGGCGGCGTCGCAGCCGACCGCATTCCTCAGCGATACATCCTGCTCGTGGTCGAGATCGTGCGCGGAGTGACGTTCGCCGTCGCCGCGGTGCTGGCGGCCTCGGGCGTCATCGAGGTCTGGCATCTCGCGGTGCTCTCGTTCGTGCTCGGCGTCGCCGACGGGTTCTTCTATCCCGCATACTCGGCGTGGTTGCCGGCGATCCTCCCACCTGAGCAGTTGCTCGCGGCCAACGGCGTCGAAGGGGTGCTGCGGCCGGCGGTCATGCAGGCCGCAGGTCCCGCGCTCGCGAGTGCGCTCATCGCGGTGCAGGCGCCATGGCTCGCGTTCGCGGTCGTCGCGGTGCTGCAGGGCGCGGCTGCGGCGGTGCTCGTGGTCATGCGCACCACTGCGGTGCGCCGCGATCCCGACGAGGTCGTCGTGCACCCGGTGCGGCAGTCGTTCATCGATATGCGCGACGGGTTCCGCTACCTCCTGCAGACGCGGTGGCTGTTCGCGACGCTGGTCTTCTCGATCGTCCTCGTGTTCCTCATCATGGGGCCCATCGAGGTGCTGTTGCCATTCGCCGTGAAAGACCAGACCGGCGGCGGGGCGGGTGCATTCGCGCTCGCGCTCGCGGCGTTCGGCGTGGGTGGCGCGGTCGGTTCGCTCACCGTGGCGTCGGTTCGCATCCCACGGCGATACCTGACGCTCATGATCCTCGCGTGGGGGTTCGGCTGCGTACCGCTCGCCATCATCGGGCTGACGTCGTGGCTCTGGGTCATGGTCATCGCGCTCTTCATCGTCGGCGTGCTGTTCGACGGGGCGCAGGTGGTGTGGGGCACGCTGCTGCAGCGCCGGGTGCCCCCGTCGATGCTCGGGCGGGTCTCGAGCCTCGACTTCTTCGTGTCGCTCGCGCTCATGCCCATCTCGATGGCCGTCGCCGGGCCGGTCGGCGAAGCGATCGGGCTCGTGCCCGCGTTCCTCATCGCGGGCCTCGTACCCCCGTTCCTCGCGCTCGCGACGCTGGCGCTGGCACGCCTCGGCGAAGACGAGCTCGCGCATCCGCTCGAGGCCGACCCCGACGCGACGATCGTGACCGGCGCCGAGGCCGCGGCCGGCTTCGAGCCACCGGTCGACGAGGTGCATCCGCGTTCCGAGTCGTAATCCGCTTCGGCGCCGAGCCGTAACGCAGGATGGGCGAGTCGCCAAGCAGCTGGGGTGTGGTGGTGCGCCTGTGATCCTGTGTGGTGAACGGGATGCTGCCCCAAGGTGTCGGCTGGTCGTCACCGTCGTACGCCGTCGAGCCCTCGACGTCGGTGCGTCGGGGTGGGAGTCTTGGCGGGAGTGAAGGAGGAACCAGATGGTCAGCATTCGAGATGCATTCCCCGGGTTCAGCGTCGACGACATCGAGGCGGCACGCGAGTTCTACGACACGAAGCTCGGGCTTCCCGTGAGTGATGAACCGATGGCCGGCGCCCTGCAGCTGACCCTGCCGTCGGGGCAGGCGGTGTTCATCTACCCGAAGCCCGATCACGTGCCGGCGACGTTCACGATCTTCAACCTCGTCGTCGAGGACATCGATCGGGCGGTCGACGAGCTCAACGAAGCGGGCGTCGTTACGAAGATCTACGAGGCGCCCGATGACTACGGCACCGACGAACGGGGCGTCGCTCGCGGCAGCCAGAGCGGTCAGGGACCTGACATCGCGTGGTTCCGCGACCCCGCGGGAAACGTGCTGAGCGTGCTCGCCACATGACGGGGCGGTGCTGCCGCACGGTCGGTTGCACCGGGGGATCGGTTGTGCGGCAGCGGATCGCCGGCTGTGACGGTCGGCCGTCGCGGGCCGGCTCAGATCGAGGAGCGGATCTCGGGGTCGATGTCGGCGATGAGGTATTCGTGTTCGGTGAGCGCCTCGACGGTCTGCGGCGCTTCGATCTCGGCCGGTGATTCAGCCGGGTTCGCCGTCGTGAACTCGTATGCGGTCAATTCGCGGGGGCTCTCCTCGATTCCCTCGAGCGTCGCGAGCACCTTCGTCTCATCGAGCGCCTTGAGCTTGCGCGCGGTGGGCAGCACGCGTGATTCGAGTGACCCGACGAATGCGTTGTAGTCCTTCACGCTCCGCTCGATCGTGCGACCGAGCTTCTCGATCTGGCCCGCGGTCGTGGCGAGGCGCGCGTACAGCTCACGGCTGAGGTCGAAAAGCGTCTTCGCCTCTTTCGTGAGGACGTCTTGCTGCCAGCTGAAGGCGACGGTCTTCAGCACCGACCACAGGGTGACGGGTGACGCCAGGGCGACGCGCTTCGAGAAGGCGAACTCGAGCAGGGAGGGGTCGGCCTCGAGGGCGCTCGAGACCAACGACTCGCTCGGAATGAACGCGATGACCATCTCGGGGGAGGCCCCGAGGCCTTCCCAGTAGGTCTTGCTGCCGAGCGCGACGATGTGATCGCGAACGGCCTTCACGTGACCCTTCATGAGCTTCTCGCGCTGGGCGCCGTCGGCGCCCGACGCGGTGGCCGGGATCTGGCTGGCCTCGAGGTAGGCGTTGAACGGCACCTTGGCGTCGACGGCGATGTTCTTGCCGCCGGGCAGGTGGATGACCATGTCGGGCCGACCGGCACCGGAGTCGGTGGTGATCGAACGCTGGGTGTCGAAGTCGACCCGCTCGAGAAGTCCGGCGGCCTCGACCACGCTGCGCAACTGGGTCTCGCCCCACACGCCGCGCGTGCTGTTGGAGCGCAGGGCGGACGCCAGGGACTCGGCCGTCGAGCGCAGTCGCTCTTCGTTCTCGGCGGCGATCTTCAGCTGCTGGCTGAGTTCTCCGTGCTGCTGATGCCGCTGGGTCTCGAGTGCGGTGACCTTGGACTGCATGTCGGTCAGGGTCTGCTTCACGGGGGCGAGGGCCTGCAGCACCTTGCTGTCGGCGGCCTCGCGGGCCTCACGCTCGCGTTGCTCGACGCGCTGGCGTTCGACGATCTCGCGGTATTGCGCCCGCGCCGCCTCGATCTGCTCGCGCAGCCCTGCGGCCGTCGCCTCGACCGCCGCGAGTTCGGCGCCGAGTGCGGCCTGCCTGGACCGCTCGTCGGCGAGGGCACGCGAGAGCTGCGCCTCGCCCGCGGCGCGCAGCTCGGTGAGCGCCTGCTGGTGACGCGCTTCGATGAGCGCCGGGTCTTCGCCGGCTGCCGGTTCGCTGGAACCGGCCGCGGCGCGCCGCTGGGCGAGGAACCAGGTGCCGAGCACGCCGAGCGCGACGCCCACGATGAGGCCGATGACGAGCAGCAGGATCTCCATGTCATCGAGTGTCGCAGCGGCCGCCGACATCGGAGGGTTGGCCGCCGGAGGGTCTCGAGACGGGCGCTCCTCCGTCGCGTCCCACTCGACCGACCGGGGCGGCTACTGCAGGGCCATCGGGCCGTGCGCGGCTCGGTCGTCGCGAACGGCGACCGGCCCGATCGCCCCGAGCCGCACGCGTGTGATGTGCGCGAGCTGCTCGATGTCGCCCGCCTCGTGTCGCGCGGCCGCGTGCACGATGATCGCCGCGCACGCCTCGGCGTCGGCGAGCGCGTCGTGGTGCGAGAAGTCCTCGAAGCCGGCCGCCATCGCCGCGACGGGCAGCCGGTAGGAGTCGAGGTGGTACGTGCGCCTCGCGACCTGCAGGCTGCACAGCGAGCGGTAGTCGGGCACGGCGATGCCCAGGGCCTCGGAGGACTTCACGATGACGCCCATGTCGAACCCGGCGTTGTGGGCGACCAGCACGTCGTCGCCCGCGAACTCGCGCAGCCCTGCGACGCGCGTGCCCCAGCCCGGCGCATCCGCCACCATCGCCGGCGTGATGCCGTGGATGCGCACGTTCCACTCGGAGAACTCGTCGTGCGGGAAGGGTGGCCGGATGTACCAGTGCACGCGATCGACGACCCGGCCGTCGCGCACCTTGACGAGGCCCACCGAGCAGGCGGAGGCGCCAGAGGAGTTGGCGGTTTCGAAGTCGATCGCGGTGAAGTCCACTGGCACGCACGTATCGTCGCACGGCGGTCGGACACGGCCCGGTTGCCCGGCGGCGGGTCTCGATACGCGACTTCGTCGCTACTCGACCGACGATCGGCTGCAACTTCGCTGCCCGGCGGCGGGTCTCGATACGCGACTTCGT
>NZ_JAJQPD010000012.1 GCF_021228295.1 Agromyces humatus | reverse complement strand
AATCAAAGGAAACCCACCAACCCAAAGGCTGGTCGGGGTTCAAAAAATTGGCATTGAACATAGTGCACGCTGTTGAGTTCTCAAGGAACGGACGCACCCAAGTTTCAGCCTCGCGGCCTGCCCTCAGGGCAACCTATCTACCGTACCACTTGACGCGGGCAATCGGATGTGATCCGAAGTCCGCCGGTCGCATCTCACGACCAAGCCACGACACAGAGGTCATGGCCCGTACTTAGTGGAGGTTCTATCTTAGGCTTGAAATCACCGAGTCGCAATGCGACTTCGAGGCTATTTGGCTAAGATCTTCGTCTTCGCGGCCGGCTGGCTCTCGGCCCTCCGCACCGCCGTGGCGACAAGAGAAAATCTACGTGGAACAGCGCGAGAGCGCCAAATCCGCCGTGCATCCCGGGCGTGTCGCAGATGCTGCAGTGCCGCGCCCGGGACATCCCAAGCCTGATCGCGCCGGAATTCGCAGCGATCATCGGTGCGCCAGGCGGATGCTGATGGCTCAGTTCACCGCATCGGGGTGCGACCCGCCGCGACGTTCGCGCTCGAGCTCGGTGATCGCCTGCATCTCGTCGTCGCCGAGTTCGAAGTCGAACACGTCGAAGTTCTGCTGCATGCGAGCACGACTCGTCGTCTTGGGGAACACGATGTAGCCACGCTGCAGGTGCCAGCGAAGGACGACCTGCGCCGGCGACGTGCCGTGCGCCTCGGCCGGGCCGACGATCTCGGGCAGCTCGAGCAGCGGATACTTGCCCTGCCCGAGCGGTCCCCACGCCTCGACGGCGATGCCGTGCTCTGCCGCGAAGGCGGCGGTGGCCGGCTGCTGGTGCGCGGGGTGCAGCTCGATCTGGTCGATCGCCGGCACGACGGCCGTCTCGTCGAGCAGCCGCTCGAGGTGGGGCACGAGGAAGTTCGACACGCCGATCGAGCGAGCACGGCCCGACTCGCGGATCGCCTCGAGCGCACGCCAGGTCTCGACGTATCGATCCTGGGCGGGCGTCGGCCAGTGGATCAGGTAGAGGTCGACGTAGTCGAGCCCGAGTCGCTCGAGGCTCGCATCGAACGCGTCGAACGCCGACTGCGTGCCGTGGTCGTCGTTCCAGATCTTGGTCGTGACGAAGAGCTCTTCACGGGGGACGCCGGCGTTCGCGATGGCGCGTCCGACCCCCTGCTCGTTGCCGTAGATGCGGGCCGTGTCGAAGTGCCGGTAGCCGACGTCGAGCGCGTCGGTGACGATGCGCTCGGTCTCGTTCAGGTCGACCTTGAACACGCCGAAGCCGAGCTGGGGGATGGAGTTGCCGTCGTTGAGTTGGATGCGGGGAACGGAGGTCATGAGATTCATCCCACCACGCGAGGAGTGACATCCGACAGGGTGGTTCGCTTCACGCGAATGCCAGCGCGTCAGCCGGTGAACGCCTCATCGGGCAGGAAGGCGATCAGCAGGGCGGGTGCACTCGTCATGAGGTTGACCAGGAGGTGCGCGACGATGATCGGCAATGAGCCGGCCCTGCCACCGCACGATGAGGCCCGAGCCGATGCCCCAGACGAGGAACGCGACGAGGTAGATCGGCACCGCCGCGGGCGTTGCGGCGTAGAACACGTGCTGCGACGCGAAGATCACGGCGGGCACGAGGATGGCCCACACTGCAGGCCACCCGCGCGCGAAGAGCCCGCCCTGCGAGTAGCCGCGATAGAGGAGCTCCTCGGTCGGCGCGTTCAGCGGGGCGAACGTGACCACGGTGGCGATTGCGAGCAGCGTCAGCAGCGGGCGATCGAACGTCGGCGCGTACGTCGGGTCGTAGAAGAGCGTCTCGAACCGCGTGAAGAGGTCGGCACCGAACATCGCGAATCCCACGCCGACGACGGCGAGGGCGAACGGGATCCAGAGCACGGCGAGCCAGAGGAGACCCCAGAGCAGGTCGGTGCCGAGACGACGCCGCGAGAAGTCGATGAGGTCGCGGGCCCGCTGGCCCCCGGCGTGCAGCGCGCGCCGGACGAGCGCAAGTGAGATGAGGTTCACCACGAGCATCGATGCCGCCGCGTAGAGCATCATCGGAGGGAACGACGAGTCGTCCCCCGCCGCGAGCAGCACCAGCCACGTCGCGACGGCCGCCATGCCGACGAGCGCCACGCGCAGGATCGGGAGTCCGATGAGGCCCGGCAGACGAGGATCCGTCGCCGACGCCTGCGAGCGGGCCCGGGCTGCGGCATCCGTCGACATGATCGCCTGTCTAGCACAGGTCGGCGCACGGCACCCCCCGCCAGCGCTTACGATGAAGGGCTGTGCTTCCCGCGATCACCTATCCCCCAGAGCTGCCCGTCTCGGCGCAGCGAGAGGAGATCGCGCGCGCCCTGCGCGACCACCAGGTCGTGATCGTCGCCGGCGCGACCGGCTCGGGCAAGACCACGCAGCTTCCGAAGATCTGCCTCGAGCTCGGTCGCGAGTCGATCGCGCACACCCAGCCGCGCCGTATCGCCGCCCGCACGATCGCCGAGCGCATCTCGGAGGAGCTCGGGGTCGAGCTCGGCGGACTCGTCGGCTACCAGGTGCGATTCACCGACCGCGTCAGCGACGACACGCGCATCAAGGTGATGACCGACGGCATCCTGCTCAACGAGATCCACCGCGACCGCGAGCTGCGCCGGTACGACACGATCATCATCGACGAGGCGCACGAGCGCAGCCTCAACGTCGACTTCCTGCTCGGCTACCTGAAGCGCCTCCTCCCCCGGCGTCCGGAACTCAAGGTCATCGTCACGAGCGCGACGATCGACCCCGAGAGCTTCGCGAAGCACTTCGCGGATGCGTCGGGGCGGCCGGCGCCCGTGATCGGGGTGTCGGGGCGCACGTATCCGGTCGAGGTCCGCTACCGGCCGCTGGTCGCGGGTTTCGAGACGCGTCCGGCTCCGCCGGGCGCTCCGCAACCCACGGAGCAATCCGACGACGAGGGCGCGGCGGCCGACGACAAGGACGTGCAGCAGGGCATCCTCGACGCCCTCGACGAACTCGAGCGCGAGTCATCCGGTGACGTGCTCGTATTCCTCTCGGGCGAGAGCGAGATCCGCGACGCCGAGGCTGCGGTGCGGGCGCACGCGACCCGCCGTGGCGGGGCCGGCGCCACCGAGGTGCTGCCGCTCTACGGTCGGCTCTCGTCGGCCGACCAGCACAAGGTGTTCGAGCCGTCGAAGGTCGCGGGGCTGAAGCGCCGGGTGGTGCTCGCGACGAACGTCGCCGAGACGAGCCTCACGGTTCCGGGCATCCGCTACGTCGTCGACGCGGGCACCGCGCGCATCAGCCGGTACTCGGTGCGGTCGAAGGTGCAGCGGCTGCCGATCGAGCCGATCTCGCAGGCCTCGGCGAACCAGCGATCGGGGCGCTCGGGGCGCACGAGCGACGGCATCGCCATCCGCCTGTATGCCGAGGACGACTTCGAGCGCCGAGCCGAGTTCACCGACCCCGAGATCCTGCGCACGAACCTCGCGGCCGTCATCCTGCAGATGGCATCGCTCGGGCTCGGGGCGATCGAGGAGTTCCCGTTCCTGACGCCGCCCGATGCCCGCGGCATCCGCGATGGGCTCGAACTGCTTCGCGAGCTCGGCGCGCTCGACGACGGCGCCCGTGGTGACGGCCCGCAGCTCACCCGCGTCGGCCGCCAGCTGTCGCGACTGCCGATCGAGCCCAGGTTCGCCCGCATGGTGCTCGAGTCGAAGGCGCAGGGCGTCTCACGCGAGGTACTCGCGATCGTGGCCGGACTCACCATCCAGGACCCGCGCGAGCGGCCGCTCGAGAAGCGCGAGCAGGCCGACGGGTTCCACGCCCGCTTCGTCGACCCGACGAGCGACTTCCTGTCGCTGCTGAACCTCTGGAACCACCTCGAGGCCCAGCAGCGCGAGCTCTCGGGCAGCGCGTTCCGCCGCATGTGCCGCGCCGAGTACCTGAACTACCTGCGCGTGCGCGAGTGGCAGGACCTCTACCGCCAGCTCGTGCGACTCGCGAAGCCGCTGGGCTTGCACGTGGCCCAGCAGGCGGGCGAGCCGAGTCCCGACGGAATCCACCGTGCCCTGCTCGCCGGACTGCTCTCGCAGATCGGACTCCGCGACGACGCCAAGACCTCGAGCGGCCGAGGCGGCGCAGGCGCCGCCCGCGAGGGCGAGCGCAAAGGCCGCAGGCCGCAGGCCGAGTTCGTCGGCGCCCGCAACGCGCGGTTCGTCGTGTTCCCGGGCTCGGCGCTCGCGAAGAAGCCGCCGTCGGCGCTGATGAGCGCCGAACTCGTCGAGACCAGCCGGCTCTTCGCCCGCACGAACGCCGCGATCGACCCCGCCTGGGCCGAGCAGCTCGCGGGCCCGCTCGCCAGACGCAGCTACAGCGAACCCCGCTGGGAACGCCGGCAGGGTTCGGCGGTCGCCGACGAGAAGGTCACGCTGTTCGGCGTGCCGATCGTCGCCAAGCGGCGCATCCAGCTGGCACGGGTCGACCCGGCGCTCGCGCGCGAGCTCTTCATCCGGCACGCCCTCGTCGACGAGGACTGGGACACGACCCGGCTCGACAAGCGCCTGTTCGCGTTCGTGCGCGCCAACCGGGCGCTGCGGCGCGAACTCGGCGAGGTCGAGGAGCGCACCCGCCGGCGCGACATCCTCGCGGGTGACGAAGCGGTCGTCGCGTTCTACGAGCCACGAGTGCCGGCGGATGTCTCGGACACTCGCTCCTTCGAACGCTGGTGGCGTGGCGCGCACCGCACGACCCCTGAACTCCTGTCGATGCGCGCAGCCGACCTCGTCGGCGACGACGAGACGGTGAAGGACGACGGATTCCCCGACCGCTGGCGCCAGGGCGACCAGACCGTGTCGCTTCGCTACCGGTTCGAGCCGGGCGCCGACGACGACGGCGTGACCGTGCAGGTGCCGTTGGTGCTGCTTCCCCGGCTCGCTCCGGGCGGATTCGATTGGCAGGTGCCCGGCCTTCGCGACGAACTCATCACCGCGATGCTGCGCACCCTGCCGAAGGTGCTGCGCCGGCAGGTCGTGCCCGCAGCCGAATGGGCCGCGAAGATCTCGGCCGAGCTGACCGACGGCCCCGAGCGCGGTGCCGAGCGCGAGTCGTTCGCGGCGACCCTCGGGCAGACGATCCGTCGCCTCACCTTCGCGCCCGTCGACCCGAGCGACTTCGACGTCGAGCGCGTGCCGCCCCACCTGCGGGTGACGTTCCGAGCGGTCGACGAGCGAGGTCGAACGCTCGGCTCGTCGAAGGATCTCGGCGAGCTGCAGGCCCGTCTGGCCGAGAAGGCCGCCACCGCGGTCGCCTCGACGTTCGCCTCCGGATCGCCGGCAGCGGAGCAGGCGCAGGCTCGGTCTCGCAACCCGGCGCGCGAGAAGCCCGGATTCGAGACGCCTGCTTCGCAGGCTCCCCAACCCGCGGATCCCGCGCTCGCCGAGCGCGCGGGCATCACGGCCTGGGAGTGGGACGAGCTTCCCGCGCACCTCGACACGCGTCAGGCCGGGAACATCATCCGCGCGTACCCCGCCCTCGTCGATGAGGGGTCGTCGGTGGCCCTGCGCCTCGTCGCCACCGCCGAAGAGCGCGATCGAGCCTCGCGGCGGGGCATCCGTCGCCTGCTCGTGCTCGCGACTCCCTCGCCGGTCGGCTACGTGCAGGAGCACCTCTCGAACGACGAGAAGCTCCAGCTCGCGGCGAGCAACTACGCGGGCACGCGCGCACTGCTCGACGATTGCCTCGCCGCGTGTGTCGACGCAGAGTTGCGCACCCGTCACCCCGACGGGATGCTGCGGACGCGCGCCGAGTTCGAGACCGTGCGCGACGCGATCGCCGCGACCGTCATGGAACGCATGTTCGAGACCGTCTCGCTCGTCGCCCGTATCGTGAAGGCGTCGCGCGAGGCCGACCGGGCGATCTCGAAGGCGTCGAGCATGCACCTCATGGCGGCGCTCGGCGATGCTCGTGCCCAACTCGACGGGCTCGTTCCAACGGGGTTCGTCGCGGCGACGGGACTCGACAGGCTGCGCCACCTGCCGCGCTACCTCGAGGGCATCACCGTGCGGGTGCGCAAGCTCGTCGAGAATCCCGGTCGCGATCGGCAGTCGATGAACCAGCTCGAGGGTTCGATCGGTGCGTTCGAGGCGGCCGGCGGGCGGATCCCGATCGATGGCGAGGCACCCGAGCGACTGGTCCGCGTGCGATGGATGCTCGAGGAACTGCGCGTCGGCCTGTTCGCGCAGGAGTTGCGCACGGCCGAGACGGTCTCACCGCAGCGCATCGCGAAGGCGCTCGCGGCTGCGGTCGAGTAGCGCGAAAGCGCGTATCGAGGCCCATCGTGCCGGGTCTCGATACGCGCTGCTCGCGGACTCGACCGACGGACTCAGAGCACCTTCGAGAGGAACGCCTTGGTGCGCTCGCGCTGCGGGTTCGCGAGCACCTCGCGTGGGTCGCCGGTCTCGACAACGACGCCGCCGTCCATGAACACGAGCGTGTCGGCGACCTCGCGGGCGAAGCCCATCTCGTGCGTGACGACGATCATCGTCATGCCCGAGGCCGCGAGGTTCTTCATGACGTCGAGCACCTCGCCGACGAGCTCGGGGTCGAGTGCCGAGGTCGGCTCGTCGAAGAGCATGAGCTTCGGATCCATCGCGAGCGCCCGGGCGATCGCGACGCGCTGCTGCTGGCCTCCGGAGAGGTGCGCCGGGTAGTAGTCGGCGCGCTCGGCGAGCCCCACCCTGGCGAGGAGCTCGTGGGCGCGGGCCTTCGCCTGCGCCTTCGACACCCCCTTGACCTGCATGGGCGCCTCCATGACGTTTCCGAGCGCGGTCATGTGCGGGAACAGGTTGAACCGCTGGAACACCATGCCGATGTCACGGCGCTGCTTCGCGGCATCCTTCGGGTGCATCTCATAGATCTTGTCGCCGCCGTCGCGGTAGCCGACGAGCTGCCCGTCGACCGACAGACGGCCCGACGAGACCCGCTCGAGGTGGTTGATGCACCGCAGGAACGTCGACTTGCCCGAGCCCGAAGGCCCGACGAGGCAGAGCACCTCGCCGCGCCTGACCTCGAGCGAGATGTCCTTCAACACCTCGTTCGAGCCGAAGCTCTTCGACACCGACTCGGCGAGCACCATGGGGGTCGCGTCGGCGCCGGTCGGCGCCTGCTCGGCAGACGTCATCTGGTCGCTCATCGTGCGTCACCTCCGTGTCGCATGGAACCGGGATCGGCCTCGGTGTCGAGGTCGACATCGACGGCCGGGACCGCCGCGGTGGGCACCGTGCCGGCCACGGTGTCGGGTCTGGCCCCGATGCCGCGGGCATAGCGCTTCTCGAGGAAGTACTGCCCGACCATGAGCACCGAGGTGACCGCGAGGTACCAGAGCGACGCGACGATGAGCAGCGGGATGGGGTTGAAGATCTCGACCGAGATGTCACGCGACCGCGCGTAGAGCTCGAGCGTGAACGGCACCGCCGAGACGAGTGACGTCGTCTTCAACATCGAGATGACCTCGTTGCCCGTCGGCGGGATGATGACGCGCATCGCCTGCGGCAGGACGACGCGGCGCATCGTCTTCGACCAGCTCATGCCGAGCGCCGTGGCGGCCTCGTGCTGCCCGTGGTCGACCGACAGCAGGCCTGCACGCACGATCTCGGCCATGTACGCCGCCTCATTGAGCGAGAGGCCGATCACCGCGATCCAGAACGCGTTCAGCGCCGCGGTCGTCGGAATCGAGACCCACGGCTCCATGAACGGCACGCCGAGATCGATCGACTGGTAGATGATCGCGATGAGGCCCCAGAACACCAGCTGCACGTACACCGGGGTGCCGCGGAATATCCAGAGGTAGACCCACGCGACCGACTTCACGACCGGGTTCTGCGACTGCCGCATGACGGCCAGCACGACACCGAGGATGATCGCGATGACCATCGAGATCACGGTGAGCAGCAGTGTGAAGACCGCTGCCTCGGAGATTCGCCGGTCGAAGATGTACTTGCCGACCGCGGGCCAGTCGTAGGCGGTTCGCTGCGCCGCATCGATGACGAACAGGGCGAGGAGCACCAGCAGGACGACCGCGAAGACCGTTCGCCATGGGTGGCGCAGCTTGACGACCTTCGCCGGTGAGCGTTCGGGCGACCCGCCGGGCGGCGGAGTCGTGCCCGCCGCCGGGCGTGTGGTGTCGGTCACGATCGACCTACGAGCCCGCGTTGATCGTGATCTCGTCGATGCCACCCGACTGCACGCCCCACGCGGTGAGGATCTCGGTGTACGTGCCGTCATCGACGAGGGACTGCAGGGCCGCCTGGAGGGCCGCCGCAAGCTCGGATCCCTTCGCCACCGGCATGCCGTACGGCGCCGAGTCGAACGTCTCGCCGGCGGGCTCGAGCTTGCCGTCGGTCTGTTCGATCGCGTAGAGGGTGACGGGCGAGTCGGCGCTCATCGCGTCGGCCTGGCCGAGCACGACCGCGTTGGCCGCGGCGTCCTGCGAGTCGAAGGGCAGGATCTCGATGGCCGGTTTTCCGGCATCGAGGCAGGCCTGGTTCTTGCCGGGCAGTTCATCGGTGTGCTCGAAGGTGGTCGACTGCACGGCGACCTTCAGGCCGCACGCGTCGTCGGGGTTCACGTCGCCGCCGACGGGCTGTGCCCACTGGATGCCCGCCTCGAAGTAGTTGACGAAGTCGACCTGCTTCTGGCGCTCGGCGTTGTCGGTGAAGGACGAGTTGCCGAGGTCGGCCTTGCCGCCCGTCACTGCCGGGATGATGTTGTCGAAGCTCGCGATCTGGTACTCGGCGGTGACTCCGAGCCTCGCGGCCATGGCGTCGGAGAGCTCGATCGCCCAGCCGATGGGGTTGCCGTCGGCATCCTTGAACTCGTTCGGGGGGTAGGCGGCGTCGGTGCCCATGATGAGGACGCCGGCCTCGGCGATGGCGTCGGGCAGCAGCGCCGACGCCTCCTCGTCGATGCCGACCTCGGTCGAGTCCGTCGGCTCTGCGGTGGGGCTGCCGCCGCTCGTGTTGTCGACACAGCCGGTGAACAGGAGGGCGGCCGCGGCGGCGAACGCAGCGGGAAGGAGCAGGCGTCGGGATTGCATTGGAATACCTCTGTCGTTGCGGTGAGACGGTCGACGGCGTGGCGGCCTCGATCGGGCCGCGTCGCCGACCCCGAGCCTACTCGCAACGCCGCGCCGTCGCGGCGCGTGCACGACGCCCGATTCGCCCGTGCGGCGAATGTTCACCCGTCCGTGCCGCTCGATAGAGTAGGCAGACCGTGGGAAGCTACTCCGAACTCCTCAAGACCTCGGGCGTCGCACGTATCATCGCCGCCCAGCTCACGGCGCGATTCCCGTCGGGAATGCTCTCGCTCGCCTTCCTGCTGCACGTGGAGCAGCAGACCGGCTCATACGGCGCCGCCGGCCTCGTGCTCGCCGCCACCTCGATCGGCCAGGCGGTCGCAGGCCCGTTGACGAGCCGGCTCATGGGCCGACTCGGCATGCGACCGGTGCTGATCGTCACGCTCGTGATCTGCGCGACCGCGGTGGTCACGATCGGCGTGCTGCCGCTCACCGTGCCCCTCTACATGGCGGTCGGACTGGTCGCCGGACTCGCGACCCCGCCGGTGCAGCCCGCGGTGCGCACGATCTATCCGAAGATGGTCAACTCCCGCCAGCTCACCCCCCTCTTCTCGCTCGACGCGTCGGCGCAGGAGATCATCTGGGTCGTAGGGCCCGTCGTCACCACGTTCGTCGCGACGCAGATCGGCACGCTCCAGGCGATCCTCCTCGCCGCGGCGATGATGGTCGGCGGCGGCATCTGGTTCATCTCGTCGCCCGAACTCGGCCGCGTACGCATCCCCCGATCCAAGCGGCGATTCGGCGTCGTGCTCGGTCGACCTGCGGTCATGCTGGCGACGATCGTGGGCTTCCTGCTGATCGGCGCGTGCGCCGCGCTCGAAGCCGGCGTCGTCGCGGTGTTCGGCCACGACGGCGCCGAGGCGGGCATCGTGCTCGCGATCTTCTCGGTCGGCTCGCTCGCGGGCGGCCTGTTCCTCGGGCACGTGCCGATCGGGCCGTGGTCGACCGCGCGCCGCCTGTTCATCGTCTTCGCGGGCATGGCGCTCGCCGCGTTCGTCATGGACTTCTGGTGGCTGTCGGTCACGCTGTTCGTCGCGGGCATCGGCATCGCACCCGCACTCGCCGTGCTGTTCGCGATCGTGTCGGCGAGCGTGAAGTTCAGCGACACCGCCGAGGCCTACGGATGGGTCGGCACCGGTCAGCTCATCGGCGCCGCGCTCGGGTCGGCCGTGGCCGGGTTCCTCATCGACGCCTACAGCGCGCAGGGCGCATTCTGGGCGGCCGCCGGCCTCGCCCTGCTCGGCATGCTCGCCGCGGTCGTGGGGCGCCCGTGGCATCCCGACCTGCGCGGGCGCGACGCGAGCCCCATCCCCGATACCGAACCGGTGCCCCTGCAGCCCAGTTGAGAAAGGCCCCACGGATGTCGCGCCCGACCACTCCCGTCCCGCTCGTGCCGCTCGCCGACGGCACGACCGTTCCGCAGCTCGGCTTCGGCCTGTACAAGGTGCCGACGGCCGACACGGTTCGGCTGTGCCTCGAGGCGATCGACGCGGGCTACCGCCACCTCGACACGGCGGCGCTCTACGGCAACGAGCGCGAGGTCGGCGAGGCGGTTCGCTCGGCGCCCGTGCCTCGCGACGAGTTGTTCGTCACGAGCAAGGTGTGGAAGGACGACAACGGCCACGACGAGACGCTTCGCGCGTTCGACAAGACGATGGCTCGACTCTCGCTGGACTCGCTCGACCTCTACCTGATCCACTGGCCGGTGCCCTCGACCGACCGCTACGTCGACACGTGGCGCGCGCTCGTGCGCCTGCAGGCCGAGGGTCGGGTGCGGTCGATCGGCGTCGCGAACTTCCACGCGCACCACATCGAGCGCATCGTCGCCGAGACCGGGGTGACGCCGGTGGTCAACCAGGTGGAGCTGCATCCGTGGCTGCCGCAGGCGGCGCTCCGTGAGTTCGACGCCGCACGGGGCATCCGCACGGAGGCGTGGTCACCGCTCGCACGCGGTCGCATCCTGGGCGACCCGGTGCTCGACCGGCTCGCCGCCGCGCACGGGCGCTCGCCGGCGCAGATCGTGCTGCGATGGCATGTGCAACTCGGCAACATCGTCATTCCCAAGGCGTCGTCGCCGGCCCGCATCCGTGAGAACCTCGACGTCTTCGACTTCGAGCTGGGCGCCGACGACCTCGCCGCGATCGCGACGCTCGAGAGCGGCGAGCGCACGGGCCGCGACCCCGATCTCGACTGACACCCCACCTCCCTGAACGCACGGCCGAAGCCGAACGTTGGGGCCGTTCGCCGACTCCCGGCAAAGCGCAATCCGATCGTGACGGGACTCCCAGCCGGTGCCCAGACATCGGGTTCCGGCGTCGCAATACCCTGAGCACATGAACCCCGTGCACCTGCGACGACGCGCACCCGCGGCGGCGGCCGCGGCCCTCATCGCCCTGCTCCTCGCCGGCTGCTCGATGGGCTCCGGTGGGTCGACCGCCCCGGGCGTCGGAACGACCACCGAGGTGGCGCCCGCACCCGGCGCGGCCCAGGATCAGGCCGTCGAAGAGGCCTCGGGCGGTGCCGGGCAGCCCGAAGCGCTCGTGCCCGACCGCAGCGTCATCACGACGGGGTCCATCTCGATCACCGTCGACGACCCGATCGCCTCTGCCGAAGACGTCGCCGACCTCGCCGGACGGGCGGGCGGCCGCGTCGAGAGCCGTACCGAGACCCCGGGCACCGAGACGCAGCAGCCGAGCGCGCAACTCGTGCTCCGCATCCCCGGCGACGAACTCGACGGGGTCGTCGAGCGGCTGCGCGAACTGGGCACCGTGACCTCGGTGTCGATGAACGCATCGGATGTCACGCAGCAGCGGCAAGACCTCGACGCCCGCATCGAAGCCCTCACCGCGTCGGTCGACCGCCTGCAGCAGCTGCTCTCGACGGCGACGAGCATCACCGACCTCATCGCCATCGAGTCCGAGCTGACGACCCGGCAGGCCGAACTCGACAGCCTGACGCAGCAGCGCGACTACCTCGTCGACCAGGTCGACTTCTCGACGGTCACGGTCGAACTCGTCACCGCGGCGGCGGCTCCCGATCCGCGGCCCGACGACTTCTGGAGCGGCGTGCTCGCCGGCTGGGCCGCGCTCACCGCGTTCGCCTCGTGGCTCGGCGTGGCGTTCGGCGTCATGCTTCCCTGGCTGGTCGCGCTGCTCGTCGTCGCGGCGATCGCCGCGCTCGTCGTCGGCTTGGCGACACGCGGCAGGCGCCGGGCGCCGGCCCTGCCGCAGCAGGATCCCCGGGCGTAGTCTGGCGGCGTGAGCGAGACGCCTGAGACCCTGCTGCACGACGACCTGCTCGAACGCATCCGCACTCGCGCCAGCGGGTACGACCGCGACAACGCATTCTTCGCCGAGGACTTCGCCGAACTCGCCGACGCCGGGTACCTTCGAGCGCTCGTGCCAGCGGACTTCGGCGGCCTCGGATGGACCCTCGCCGATGCCGTGCGCGCGCAGATGCGACTCGCCGGTGCGGCACCCGCCACGGCGCTCGCGGTGAACATGCACCTCGTGTGGACGGGTGTCGCGAAAGTGCTTCGCGACCGCGGCGACCACTCGCTCGAGTTCCTCATGCGCGAGGCCGGCGACGGCGAGGTGTTCGGATTCGGCATCAGCGAGGCCGGCAACGACCTCATGCTGTTCGGCTCCCGCTCGACCGCCGAACCGCAGCCAGACGGCGGCTACCGCTACACGGGCCGCAAGGTCTTCACGTCGCTCTCGCCCGCGTGGACCCGGCTCGGCACGATGGGACTCGACACCGAATCCGCCGACGCGCCGAAGATCGTCTACGGCTTCATCGACCGCGAGGACCCCGATGTAAAGGTCCTCGACGACTGGGACACGATGGGCATGCGGGCGACGCAGAGCCGCACCACCGTGCTCGACGGCGCGTATGCGGCATCCGATCGCATCGTCCGCCGCCTCGAACCGGGACCGAACGCCGACCCGTTCATCTTCGGCATCTTCGCGAGCTTCGAGCTGCTGATCGCGGGCGTGTATGCGGGCATCGGCGCGCGGGCGCTCGAGCTCGCCGTCGCCGCCGCCCGGCGCCGCACCTCGATGAAGCACGACGGCCGCCCGCTCTCGCAGGACCCCGACATCAGGTGGCGCATCGCCGACGCGGCGATCGCGCAGGACGCGCTCCTGCCGCAGCTCGTCGCACTGGCCCGCGACGTCGACGAGCAGGTCGACCACGGACCTCTCTGGTACGCGAAGCTCAGCAGCATGAAGGTGCGCGCCACCGAGACCGCGAAGCACGTGGTCGACCAGTCCGTGCGCGTCGGCGGCGGCTCGACGTACTTCGCAGGGTCCGAGCTCGGGCGCCTCTACCGCGACGTGCTCGCGGGCATCTTCCACCCCTCCGACGACGAGTCGGCGCACTCGACCGTCGCGAACGCGTGGCTCGGACCGATCGAGGCCTGATCCGACCCGACGCCGCCGGGCCGACGTGCGCGCCGCGGCTAGACTGTCGTGGGCGGCGATCGGCCGCCAGCGCATACTGGAGGTCGTTGTGAACGTCGTCGCCACCATCATCGCCATGGGATTCTTCGTCTTCGGCATGTGGCTCATGGGCACCGCGCCCGAGCTGGCGGACTTCCAGGCCGCCGTGTTCTTCGGGGGAATCCTGAGCGTCGCGCTCGCGGTCGCGATCCCGACCACGCTGCTCGGCCATTCCGAGAGCTGAGTCCCGCGTGACCCTGCCCGCTGCAGACACCCGCGTCACCTACCCCGCCGGCGAACTCGAGGCGACCGCGCGCGTCGTGCACGTCGCCCCTGCCGGCGACGGGCGGCTCGCGATCATCACCGACGTCACGAGCTTCCACCCGGTCGACGCGGCCTGGCCCGACCAGCCCGCCGACACCGGCACGATCAGCGTGGGCGGCGCCGAGCTCGCCGTGCGCGACGCGGTCGTCGCCGCGACCGACGGCGAGACGCTCGCACTCGGCGCCGACATCCCGGTGCGCAAGGGCACCGAGGGCTGGGCGTTCCTCGTCGCGCACCTCGTCGACGATGGCGCCGCGATCGCCGAGGGCGACGAGGTCGTCATTCGAGCGGATGCCGCCACCCGCCGATCCCTCTCGCTCGGCCACACGGCGTGCCACGCGGCATCCCTCGCCCTCAATCAGACGCTCGCAGGGCGCTGGTCGAAGCCGGCGCGCGAGGACCCGCTCGGCAATCCCGACTTCGACGGCATCGCCATCGCCTCGAGCCGCATCGAGCCGAACGGCTCGGTCGACCGTTACCGGCTCAACAAATCGCTGCGCCGGGCCGGCTTCGATGTCGCCGGCCTCGCCGACGACCTCGCGGCACTCGGCGACACGGTCACACAGACGATGGCGGGATGGGCCGCGGCCGGGGCATCCGTGCACGTCGAACGCGACGGCGACCTGCTCACCGACCGCCGCCGCTGGGTCGCCGATCTCCCGCCAGGCGTGGCGCGCATCGACTGCGGAGGCACCCACGTCGCGTCCCTCGCCGACATGGCCGGTGCCCAGGTCTCGTTCGAGCTCGATGACGACCAGGGGACGCCGGTCCTCAGCATGCGCACCAGAGTCCGCGCCGATCGCTGAGTCCGACCGGCGACGACACCCCCGCGCGGGGTTACGATACGTGCGTGGGTGTTCATATCGAGAAGGTCGACCTGCCCGGCATCGGCATCAGGCACGACCTCGTCACCGAAGGCGGTCGACGAATCAGCGTGGTCTCGCACCGCGACGGCGAGCGCGACCTCGGCCTCTTCGACATCGACGACCCCGACGCATGTCGCTACAGCATTCCGCTGAGCGACGACGAGGCAGCGGCGCTGGCCGACGTGCTCGGCGCCTCGGTGATGCTCAGCCGGCTCACGAGCCTCAGCGATGAGACGGCGGGGCTGTACACCGAGCAGATCGCGCTGCCGACCGACTCGCCCTACCTGAACCGCACCCTCGGCGCCACGAAGGCACGCACGCGCACGCACGCGTCGATCGTCGCGATCGTGCGCGACGGCGCCATCATCCCATCTCCCACGCCGGCCGAACCGCTGCGCGCGGGCGATGTCGTCGTCGTCGTCGGAACCCGTGAAGGACTCGATGGAGTAGCCCGGCTGCTCGCCAACGGCCCCGACTGAGCGGCGGCCTGCATGCACGAGACCACGCTGCTCCTCATCGAAGTCGGCGCGCTGCTTCTCGCCATGAGCCTGCTCGGGCGCCTCGCGCTCCTGCTCGGCATCTCGCCGATCCCGTTCTACCTCGTCCTCGGCCTCGCGTTCGGCAACGGCGGGCTCGTCGAGCTCGACGCGAGCGCCGAGTTCTTCCAGGCGGGCGCCGAGATCGGCGTCATCCTGCTGCTCGCACTGCTGGGGCTCGAGTACACCGCGGCAGAGTTGTTCGGCAGCCTGAAGTCGGCGCGCACGGCAGGCTTGTTCGACGCGTTGTTGAATGCGCTCCCGGGCGCGGCCATGGCACTGCTGCTCGGGTGGGGGCCGGTCGCGGCGGTCGCACTCGCGGGTGTCACCTGGGTCTCGTCGTCGGGCGTCATCGCCAAGCTGCTGCGCGACCTCGGCCGGCTCTCGAACCGCGAGACGCCGGCGATCCTCGCGGTGCTCGTGATCGAAGACCTCGCGATGGCCTTCTACCTGCCGGTGCTGTCGGCGATCGTGATCGGGGTCAGCCTGCTGCAGGGCGCGATCGCGGTCGCGGTCGCGGTGGGCGTCGTGGCGCTGATCCTCTATGTCGCGCTTCGGCACGGGCACGTCGTGTCGCGGTTGTTCCCCGCCGACCAGTACGAGCCGCTGCTGCTCGGCGTGCTCGGGCTCACGATGCTCGTCGCGGGCGTCGCCGCCGAGGTCGGCGTGTCAGCCGCGGTCGGTGCGTTCCTCGTGGGCATCGCGCTGTCGGGCAGGGTCGCCGAGAACGCGAGCACCGTGCTCACGCCGCTGCGCGACCTGTTCGCCGCGATCTTCTTCGTGTTCTTCGGCCTCACGACCGATTCGACGGCTCTCGTCTCGGTGGTGCTGCCGGCACTCGCCCTCGCGATCGTCACGATCATCACGAAGCTCATCACGGGTGCGTACGCTGCCCGGCGTGCGGGGGTCGGCACGCTCGGCCAGTGGCGCGCGGGCCTCTCGCTCGTGCCCCGCGGCGAGTTCTCGATCGTCATCGCGGGCCTCGCCGTCGGCGCGGGCGTCGCCCCCGAGCTCGCGCCGCTCGCCACGGCCTACGTGCTCATCACGATTCTCGCGGGCACCTTCCTCGCGCGGCTTCCCGAGGTCGGATGGTTCCGCGCGGCGGTGCTGCGCAAGCGCCGGACGGGCACAGCGACCTGACGGTTCGCCGCGGAGGCGTCAGCTGTCCGTCGCAGCAGCGTCAACCGCGTCAGCTGCGTCAGCTGCCCGCGGCAGCGGCGTCGACCTCCGCGTCCGCCGCGTCGGCGAGCGCGAGCAGTTCGCGAACGCGAGGGACGACCTGGGTCGCGTAGCGCTCGATGCTCAGCATCAGCTCGTCGTGCGGCAGCGGGCCGTTCGAGTACTTCATGTCGAAGCGCGTCGCGCCGAGCGTGCGCATGGCGCCCGCGATCTTCTGCGCGACCGACTCGGGCGATCCGACGTAGAGCGACCCGTTGGCCGAGGCCTCGCCCTCGAAGTGCTCGCGCGTCGCCGGCGCCCATCCGCGCTCCCGGCCGATGCGGTCGATGTAGCCCTTGTAGCACGGCCAGAGGGTGTCACGGGCCTGCTCATCGGACTCGCCGATGTAGCCGGGCGAGTGGATCGCGATGGGCTGCGACGGCTGCTCGAACTGCTCGAGCGCCTTGCGGTACAGGTCGGCCAGCGGGGTGAACCGGGCAGGGCTGCCACCGATGATCGCGAGCACGAGGGGCAGACCGTAGTGCGCGGCGCGCACGACCGACTCGGGGCTTCCGCCCACGCCGACCCAGGTCTTCAGTCGGCCGTGCTCGATGGGCGGGTAGACGAGCTGATCGGTCAGGGGCGCCCGCAGTTCGCCGGTCCACGTCACCGGCTCCTGAGGCAGCAGCGCCGAGAACAGGTTGAGCTTCTCCTCGAAGAGCTCCTGGTACTGGTTCAGCTCGAACCCGAACAGCGGGAACGACTCGATGAACGAGCCACGACCGAGGATGACCTCGGCGCGGCCGTTCGAGATCGCGTCGAGCGTGGAGAAGCGCTGGAACACGCGCACGGGATCGTCGGAGCTCAGCACCGTCACCGCCGAGCCGAGGTGGATGCGCTCGGTTCGGCTCGCGATGGCCGCGAGCACGACCTCGGGCGCCGACACCGCGAACTCGTGGCGGTGATGCTCGCCGATGCCGAAGAAGTCGAGCCCGAGCCGATCGGCCAGCTGCGCCTCTTCGACCACGTTGCGCAGGGTCTGCGCGTGCGACAGCGGAGCGCCGTCGGCCCCGGCGGTGACGTCGCCGAAGGTGTCGAGTCCGAATTCGTAGCGCTCGGTCATTGCAGTCCCCATTTCCACGGCTTCGATGCGTTCGCATCCATGTGCGGCCAACTCCCGACGAGCCGAGACTATTCCCTCGAGCCGCGCCGGGGAATGACCTGAACTCACCCGACGTTCCAACCCATGACAACGCATCGACCGCGCGCCGGGGCATCCGATATCGAGGTCTGCGCACGAAGTGGGAGCATGGAACTGTGACGGATCGACCGGTGATCGGAATCTTCGGAGCGGGCAAGGTGGGCACCGCGCTCGCTCGTCTGCTCGTGGAATCCGGTCATGAGGTGCTCATCGCCGGTTCGCCTCGGCAGACCGCACTCGACCTGCTCGTCGGCGTCGTCGCGCCCGGAGCCCGGGTCGTGCAGCCCGATGAACTGACCGACCGCGCGCAGATCATCATCGTGGCGGTGCCGTTCGGCAAGGCCCCCACTGTGCCCTGGCACCGGTTCGACGACCGCATCGTGGTCGACGCCATGAACTACTGGCCGCCCGTCGACGGCAACATCGCCGAGGTCGACGCGGACCCCCGCTCGACGAGCGAGCAGAACGCCGCCCGCAATGCCCGCGCCCGAGTCGTGAAATCGCTCAATCACCTCGGCTACCACGAGATGGAAGACGACAGCATGCCCGCCGGCTCGCGCCTGCGCCGCGCCCTGGCCGTCGTCGGCGACGACCCCGACGCGCGCGCCGAGGTGGCCGCGCTCATCGATGCGATCGGGTTCGACCCGGTCGACGGCGGTGCGCTCGAGCACGGCGAGGCGCTGCAACCGGGTCATCCGGCCTTCGGACGAGAACTCTCGGCTGCCGAACTCGCCGCACTGCTCACCCCCGCTGCGAACCTCGCGGCCTGAGCGTGCCCCCGCCCTGAGTCCGTCGAACCGTCGCGGCCTCGCCCGCTGAGCGCGTATCTTGGGGGCGTCTGCGACCGATCGATGGCCGAAGGGGGCACGGATGACCGCTGCTGCGACGCTCGTCGCCACGCTCGAGGCGATGGCAACGCCAGAGGAGCGCGAGAAGTACACGAGGTACTTCCCGCCCGACGCCACCGCCCCGTTCATCGGCGTGCGCATGGGCGCCGTGTTCGAACTCGCCAAGACCGCACTCGAGCTGCCTGCGACCGAGCTCGAAGCCCTGCTCGAGCAGCCGACGCACGAGGTGCGCGCGCTCGCGTGCAGCATCATGGGCAAGTCTGCGGCGCACCGGCGCACGACCGACGATCGCAGAACCGAGCTCTACGAGCTGTACCTGCGCCGCCACGACCGCATCGACCAGTGGGACCTCGTCGACCTGGCTGCGCGCGACGTCGTCGGGCGCCACCTGATCGACCGCGACCGGACGCCGTTGGCACGGCTCGCAGCATCCGGCTTCTGGCCCGAGCGCCGCACGGCCCTCTTGGCGACCTTCGCGTTCCTGAAGCGGGGCGAGGTCGACGACGCCTTCGGCCTCGCCGAGACCCTCGCCGACGACCCCGAGCCGTTCGTGCAGAAGGCGCTCGGCTGGGTGCTGCGCTCGGCCGGCGACATCGACCGGCAACGACTCATCGCGTTCGTCGAGGCGCACGCCGCGACGATGCCGCGGGTCGCGCTCCGCGCGTCGATCGAGCACGTGCCGAAGGACGAGCGCGCGCGGATCCTGGCGATGCGCTGAGTCTCAGCTCTGGGCCGACTCGATCTCGATCGACCCGTCAATCTTCTGCTGACGCGCCCAACGCGGTTCGCTGCCGCCCCCGCGCACTCAGGTCGAGCACGCCGATCGCGAAGGCGATCGCCACGAGCACGGCGACCGCGAGCATGCCCACCGCGTAGGCATCGCGGTAGACCGCGAGGTCGGTGGTCGTGCCCGTCTCGCGATAGATGGTCGAGTAGAACAGCGACAGGGTGATCGCGGTGCCGATGGCGGTGCCGATGCGCTGACCGAGCTGGCCGACCGACCCGGCGAGGCCGCCCTGCTTCACGGGCACGTCGGCGAGCGCGAGGGTCTGGTTCGGCGAGATCACGAACCCGCCGCCGGCGCCGCTGAAGATCATGGCGGCCGCCATCGCCCACGGCGTGATCTCGGGCGGGGTGACGAATGCGACGAGGACCGACAGGCCGATGCCGACGAGCAGCAGCACGAGGCCCCAGACCACGAGCGGTCGACCGAGCCGGTTGACGAGGTTGCCGCCGATCCACGACGTCACGGCGCTGACGAGCGCGAAGCCGATGGTGACCATACCGGCGTAGACCGCCGCGAGGCCGAGCCCGTGCTGCAGGTAGAGGGTCGTGAGCAGGAACATCGGCGGCAGGGCCGCGAAGTACACGCTCGAGAGCGCCGTGCCGTTGCGGTACGACGAGATGCCGAACAGGTTGAGCGGCACGAGCGGGTGCTTGCCGCTGCCGGCGTACCGCCGCTCCCACACGAGGAAGGCGGTGAACGCGAGCACGAACACGACGAGCACCCACCACCTGCGCGGGTCGTCGTCGGGCGACCCGGTCGTGAACAGGAACGGCCACATGAGCGAGAACACGCTGACGCCGAAGAGCACGAGGCCGACCGGGTCGAGCGAGAGCGGCTTGTCAGACGGATGCCGCGTCAGGGGCAGCAACCAGATCGCGAGGGCGATGGCGACGAGGGCGAGGGGCACGTTGATCCAGAAGATGCCGCGCCAGCCGTCTTCGGGCCCGCCGATCGCGATCATGAGCCCGCCGAGCGTGGGCCCGAACGCGGTCGCGAGCCCGATGGTGGCCCCGAAGAGACCGAACGCCTTGCCGCGCTCCTTGCCCTGGAAGAGCTCCTGGATGAGGCCGAGCACCTGCGGCATCTGGATGCCCGCCGCAACGCCCTGCAGCAATCGCGCGATCAGCAGCACGGTCGCATTGGGCGCGAGTGCGGCGACGAGGCTCGTGAGGGTGAAGAGGCTGAGGCCGACGATGAAGAGCGTCTTGCGCGACCGCTGGTCGCCGATGCGGCCGGCGGGCACGAGCGTGAGACCGAACGTGAGCACGTAGCCCGCGACGATGAGCTGCAGCTCGGTCGATCCCGCGTTGAACGCGTCTTCGATGGCCGGCAGGCCGACATTGACCTTCGAGAGGTCCATGATCGTGAGGGCCGCGACCGACACGCACACCCAGTACGCACGCCAACGGTGCTGTTCGGAGATCGGGATCGACCGGGTGGCGGTTGATTCAGTCATCGGGGTTCAGCCTACGCCCGGGCCGCACGAAGCCCGGCAGGCGCGGTTCGCGCTCATGAACCTGCGCGCGGGTGAGCACGTCGGGAAACCACGAAGGCCGGCACTCGAGTGAGTACCGGCCTCGGAATCTGTGGACCCAGGGGGATTCGAACCCCCGACCTTCTCATTGCGAACGAGACGCGCTACCAACTGCGCCATGGGCCCGAGCGAGAACGAGCCTATCATCCCGTGAGGAGTGGTCCGGACCAGCGCTGCGAACGTTCCGGGGGTGCTTTCGCGCCATTTCGAGCGGGTTTCGAGCCTGATTCCGGCGCGAAAGCACCCCCGGAACGTTCGCGGCAGGGCTCAGCCCACCGCGCGGCGACGACGCAGCACGGCGTCGAGGTCGTCGAACGCCGGCCGGGCGTCGTCGACGATGCCCATGCGCGCATACGGGTTGGCCGGCTCGCTCGCGTTGGGTGCCGCCGACGCGTGCGCCGGCGCCGGCGCGGACGCTGCGGGGCGGAGCTTCGGAACGTCGGGCGCGAGCTGTTCGGCGCGGCGGGCGACGGCTGCCGCGGCCTCGACCCGCTTGAGCTCTGCCGCCGCCTCGATCGACGCCATCGCCGTCGCCGCGATCGTGCCGCGCGAGAGGTGCAGGGGGCGCGGCAGCGGCTGCGGCGTCCAGCCCTCGGCGGTCTCCTCCTGCGGCAGTTCGATCGGCTCGAACTCCTCGGGCGCCACGTCTGCGGACGCCACGGCGGGCGCACTCGGCATTCGCACCCGTGCGAGCGCGACGATGCCGGCGAACGCCGCGACCGCGACTCCCCCGGCGCTCGCGGCGATCAGCAGGGACGCGCCGAAGGCCGTCGCGATGAGTCCGCCGACCGCAGTGAGCAACGCGAGCAGGAACGTCAGCGAGCATGCGGCACGCTTGCGTCGAAGCGAACGCCTCGCCGCACGAGCGGTCCTCAGCGCGGAGCCGGGGCCGGGGTTGTCGGCAACCGACGCGGGATTCGCCACGATCGCGATGGGTTCGGTCGAGGACGCGTGCGCGGCCAGGGTCGCCGTCGCACGCGCGCGCGCCGCATCGGCCGCCTCTTCGGCCTCGATCCGCTCGGCGATCGCGAGCTGCTCAGCGGCCTCGGCGGCGAGCCGGGCGGTCTCCTGATGCTCGTGCAGGATGCGCTGCTGCGACACGACCTCGCGAGCCGTCGCCTCGATGCGCACAGGCTCGGGGGTCTCGGCGGTCTCGGCGAGGATGCGCAGGGTCTGCTGCAGGCGCACCGCGTTGCGCTCGGTCGCGAGGTACTGCCGGCGCCCGAGCCAGCTCGGCAGGAGGTACGCGATCCAGAGCGCGGCCGCCACCGCGACCAGGATCCCCCCACCGATCACATCCATGCGACAACGCTAGGACACCGGAGTCCGCATGCCCTCGCAGGCGCAGGCGTGTTCACCGATCGGCGAGCGGCAGAGGATACCCCGACGCGGCACGATCACCGTCGGGGACTCGCGCGACATCAGGCTGGACCCTGCCCTCGCGCCACCGGCGCAGCACTCCGCGCGGCACCTCTTCGGCCACGAGCCCGAACGCGAAGTGGTCGCGCCAGTCGCCGTTGATGTGGATGTAGCGGCGCCGGAACCCCTCGTACCGGAACCCGAGCTTCTCGACGACGCGCAGCGACGGGCCGTTCTCGGGTCGGATGCAGATCTCCATACGGTGCAGCCGCAGCACGCCGAAGCAGTAGTCGGTGGCGAGCGCCACGGCGGTGGGGGTGATGCCGCGCCCCGCGACATCCTGAGCCACCCAGTATCCGATCGTCGCCGACGACAGCGAGCCGTACGTGATCGACGACACGTTCAGCTGCCCCACCAGCTCGCCGTCGACCTCGATGATGAACGGCAGGGCGTGCCCCGAACGCGCGTGCGCGAGCAGGTTGCGAATGCTCGCCCGCGTGTCGATGAACGTGCCGCCGCCGGGGTAGGTCGCCTCCCACTGGCGCAGCCAGTTGCGATTGGCGATGAGGACCTTCTCGAGCGCCTTCGCATCGCGCGCCCGGATGGGGCGGAGCGTGACATCGCCGTCGCGCAGCGTCGGCACGGCGGCAGCGGGCATCGTCAGTCCTTCTGCAGCCCGGCGGCGTACTCGATGAGCCACGGCCGCAGCTCGGGGCCGAGGTCGTCGCGGTCGCTCGCGAGCTGGACGACCGCCTTGATGTAGTCGAGCTTGTCGCCGGTGTCGTAGCGACGCCCGCGGAAGACGACGCCGTAGACGCCGCCGGTGCCGTCGACATCGCCGGCCATGGTCATGAGCGCATCGGTGAGCTGGATCTCGCCGCCCTTGCCGGGTGCCGTGTTCGCGAGGATCTCGAACACCTCGGGCTTCAGCACGTAACGGCCGATGACCGCGTAGTTCGACGGTGCGACCTCTTTGGCGGGCTTCTCGACGAGGCCGGTGATGCGCACGACGTCGGGGTCGTCGGTCAGCTCGACGGCTGCTGCGCCGTAGAGGTGGATGGAGTCGGGGTCGACCTCGAGCAGCGCCACGATCGACGCGTCGCGCTTGACCTGCTCGTCGAGCATGCGGGTGAGCAGTTCGTCGCGCGCGTCGATGATGTCATCGCCCAGCAGCACCGCGAACGGCTCATCACCGACGTGCATGTTGGCGCGATGCACCGCGTGCCCGAGGCCGAGCGGGTCGCCCTGGCGGACGTAGTGCATGTCGGCGAGCTCGGTCGACTCGTTCACCTTCTTGAGCTTCGCGGTGTCGCCCTTCGCCTCGAGGCTCGCCTCGAGCTCGGCGACGCGGTCGAAGTGGTTCTCGAGCGCGTTCTTGTTGCGGCCGGTGATCATGAGCACGTCGGTGAGGCCCGCGTTCACGGCCTCTTCGACGACGTACTGGATGGCCGGCTTGTCGACGACGGGAAGCATCTCTTTCGGCATCGCCTTCGTCGCGGGAAGAAAGCGGGTGCCGAGACCGGCCGCCGGAATGACAGCCTTCGTGATGCGTTTCGTCATTCACACAGCGTATCCGGATGTCCCGACGCGGCGTACGCCGCGAGGGCGCGGCCTAGGATGTGTGCCATGCCCGAGGATCCCGACGTCCAGAAGCGCATCCTGCGCGCCGAGCTCCGCGAGCGCCGCCAGAACCAGTCGACCCACGAGCGCGAGCTGGCCACCGAGGGCATCACCTCGCGACTGCAGGAGCTGATCGGCTCGACCGAGGCGGAGTCGATCTCGTGCTACCTCTCGATGCCGTCCGAGCCGAACACCCGCCCGTTCGTGAACTGGGCCGAGGCACGGGGCATCCGCGTGCTGTTCCCCGTGACCCGTGAAGACGGCCTGCTCGACTGGACCGTCGGCGAAGACGACGTCGAGACCCTGGGCCTGCACGGCACACCCGAGGCCGCCGGCGAGTTGCTCGGCCCGATGGCCATCAACGACGTCGACCTCATCATCGTGCCGGCCGCCGCGATCGACTCCGGCGGCATGCGCCTCGGCTGGGGTCGCGGCTATTTCGACAAGACCCTCGGTTCGATGGGAAAATGTCCTCCGGTGTATGCCGTGGTCTACGACAGCGAGTTCGTCGAGCACGTGCCGCGCGAGGTCCACGACCAGCCTGTGAACGGCGTCGTGACGCCGACGCGCATCATCGCGTTCTGACCGGAATCGCCGGTCCCCGATCGGAGTGATCCCATGCCCACCTATTCCTACCGTTGCACCGAGTGCGACAACGCCTTCGACATCCACCAGGCGTTCACCGACGACTCGCTCACCGTGTGCGACGTGTGCGGCGGCAAGCTGCGCAAGCTCTTCAACACGATCGGGGTCACGTTCAACGGGTCGGGGTTCTACCGAACCGACTCGCGCGGCGACAGCGGCTCATCGAAGCCGGAGTCCGGCGGCGGCGCGTCGGGCTCGGGTTCCTCGGGCTCGGGTTCCTCGGGCTCGGGTTCCTCGGGCCCGGGTTCGGGTGGCGCATCCTCAGGCGCGACTTCCGCGAGTTCCTCCCCGTCGAAGGGCGGATCTTCCACTAACGTGTCGTGAGCACGGGTCGCACCCGCCGCGTCCCGGCGAACTGGGAGGCAACATGCTGCAGGGCTTCAAGGAATTCATCACACGCGGCAACGTCATCGACCTCGCCGTCGCGGTCGTCATCGGTGCCGCGTTCACCGCGGTCGTCAACGCGATCGTCGGCGGACTCATCAATCCGCTGATCGGCCTCCTGTTCAACGCCGAAAGCCTGAACACCGCGGCGATCGTCCAGATCGGGAGCGCGAAGTTCACGTTCGGGGCCGTGCTCGGGGCGATCATCTCGTTCCTCGCGGTCGCACTGGTCGTGTACCTCGTGTTCGTGCTGCCCATGAACAAGTACCGCGAGCGCCAGGAGGCCAAGATCGCTGCCGGCGAGCCCACCGACGAGCCGCCGAGCGAGACCCAGCTGCTCGAGCAGATCCGCGACCTGCTCGCCGAGCAGCGCGGTGCCGCGTCGGGCCGTCACACCGACGAGGTCTAGGTCTGCTTCCAGCAGCGGCGCGGCCCGGTCACGGGTCACACCGACGAGGTCTGCTTCCAATGAAGGGCCCGGTCACGGGTCACACCGACTAGGTCTGCTTCCAATGAGGGGGCCGGTCCCGGGTCAGACGATCATCGTCGGATGACCCGGGCCGGCCCTTCTTCGTCGCCGCCGGGGTCTCGGGGGCGGTCTCGGGGTCGGGCGCGACCGGCGCCTCGGGCGACGGGTCGGTGCCCGGCGCGGGGGTGAGCCGGGCACGCCGGGCCCGGCCGGGGGCTCGCTCGATCCGCTGTCGCGGCGGGGTCGCGTCGTCGGTCATCGCCGTGCGGTGGCGCTCTCATCGTCGGTCGGCATTGGCGCATCGGGCTTGCCGAGCAGCGCCGCGACTCGCGCCGCGACCGCGTCGGGGTTGCCGAAGAGCTCGAAGCTGTGCACGCGCAGGTAGTGCCAGCCGAGACGTCGCAGCACGTCGGGGCGCAGCCGCAGCGACTCGCGCAGGCTGAGCCCGGCGAGCGCGTCGTCGGTCTCGACGACGACGGCCTTGCCCGAGTACGCCGCCGCGAGCGCCAGCCGGCCGCGGTGGCCGACGCTGACCCGGATGCCGCGCTTCTCGAGCCGCCTGCCGAGGTCGTACAGCATCGATTCGGGTACGCCGCCCGCACCGGACTCGGCCGCGCGCGCCTCGGTCTGCGTGAGGATGTTCTCGAGCGCGAGCACCCCGTGGCTCTGGCGGCCCTCGTCGATGTCCTCGGGCCGGAACGCCGAGACCAGGTCCATCGAACGACGGGCACGCGTCATCCCGACGGCCAGCAGTCGGTCGCCGCCGGGTTCGCCCAGTGAGCCGAAGTTCGACAGCAGCCGACCGTGGGGGGTACGGCCGTAGCCGACCGAGAAGATCACCCGGTCCCTACTCTGGGCGACCGCCTGCTCGAGCGTGAGCACGGTGAATGGCTCGGCGCGGTCCTTCAGGATGAAGTCCGACAGGTCGGTGCGCTTCGCGAACGCCGCGAGCACCGCCTGGTGCACGCGGGCCGCATGCCGCGTGCTCGCGGTGATCACCATGAGCGACTCGCGCGGACGCTTGACGGCGTGCTCCATGACGAGCTCGACGACCTTCGCGACCTCGGAGTCGGTCGATTCGACGGTGCCCGTCACGGCATCGGGGAGGCCGTTGCCCTCGACGTAGTGCAGGCCGAGGCTGCCGTGGCCGAGGAAGCTGCCGGCCCAGGGCAGCGACACGATGCGGCCGGCGTAGAAGCGGCGGTTGACCAGCTCGGCGAGGTCTTCGCCACCCGCACGGTAGCTGCGCGTGAGGGTCAGCGTCGGCAGGAGCTCGCCGAGCCTGGCGAGCGCCGAGTCGGCGTGCAGTGCGTCGACCCCGTGATCGGTCGAGCGCTCGGTCGGATGCGCCGCATCGTCGATGCCCGTCTCGAAGAGGGTCGGCGTCTGGGTCACGGGGTCGCCGAACGCGACGACCTGCTTCGCACGGCGGATGGCCCCGAGGTTCTCGGCGATCGTCGTCGCCCCGGCGTCGACGAGGATCACCGTGTCGAACCGGATCTCGTCGTCGACCGCGGAGACCTCGTACGGCGACGCGAGCCACACGGGCGCGAGCACCCGGAACAGGTGCGGCGTCGCCTCGCGCAGCGCTTCGACGCGCACACGGTCGCCACGGAGCATCCGCTTCAAGGCCTGGGCCTCTTCGGGGTGGTCGACGAGCGCGACCTTCCAGTTCTCGGCCAGACGCCATGCGAGCAGCGGCCCGGCGGCCGACGCGTGCGCGTCGTCGACGAGGCGGAAGTCGGCTTCGAGGCGATCGAGCACGGTGGTGTTCGCCCCGAGCAGGGCCTTCTCGCCTGCCAGGACCGATTCGAGCACGGACTGCCACCAGGCGAGCTCGAGCTCATCGGCGACGCCGCCCTCGCGGACGTGCCGCTTCGAGAGGTCGAGGAGCAGCGGGTCGAGGCCGAGTTCGCGCAGCCGGCCCAGGATCGCGGTGCGCTCCTGCAGGTTCGAGAGCACCTCGGACTCGGCTGCGAGGCCCGCAAGGGTCATGACGAGGTCGCGGACCGGGCGCGCGGCGAGCTGGCGCGGGGTGCCGGTGACGCCGAGCGGCACGTCGAGGGTGGCGAGGTCGGTCGCGACCCGCTGGAACGCGACGTGGACGTCGTCGATGCCGACCGGCACACCGGGGATCGCCCCGGCCTCGGAGTAGCGGTGCCACAGGGTGCGCTGCTGCTGGATTCCCCGAAGCGCCGTGTTGAGATCGGTGACGTGCACGCCCGGGCGCACGTACTCGAGCGCGTGGCGTCGCAGCCGTCGGCGGTTCGTACCCGACATGCCGGGCGAATCGCGGCGGGGCGCCGTCGCGGCGATGAGCTCGCCGAGAGGACGGTCGAAGACCGACGGATGGAACCGGTCGAGGGTCTCGCGCACGTCGAGGAGGAGCCTGAGGAACACGCCGAGCTCGGCGATCGACTCGAACTCGCGCAGTCGGGTCTGCGAGATCAGCGCACGACCGCGTTCGAGGAGCCGAGGCACCTCGAGCTCGCTCAGCCGCTTGGCGAGCTCGTGCGCCCGCGTGGCCTCTTCGGAGGTGGTGAACGCGGCGCCGTACCACGGCGAGTCGCCGGGGCCGTAGCGGAACTCGCCGAGCGCGGCCGCTCGGGCGAGGTCGTGCGCGACGCGGTCTCGGCCCGTGGCGAGCATGACGAGTGCCCGATGATCGAGCCGCGCCGTGGTCGACGGTGGAACCGGCGACAACGCGAGCCGGGCGAGCTCTCCGAGCGCGTCGAGCACCGACACGTGCAGCTCGGGGTCTCGGCGGGTGAGCGCCGTGCGGTAGTCGAGCAGCACCTTTCGCAGGCGTACGAGGGCGTCGTCGACATCGGCCACGCGAGGCCGCTCGGCCTTCTCATTGCGCGAGATCGACTGGATGAGCTCTCGCCGGAGGCCGGGCGTCGTGACCGCGGCCCCGCCGAGCCCGACCTGCCCGAGGCGATGTGCGATGCCGTCGAGGCTCGCGCGGCGCGAACCGACGACGAGAACCCGCTTGTCGCCGGCGACGAGCGCGCCGATGGCATTCACGATGGTCTGGGTTCCGCCGGTGCCCGGCAGCGTCTTCACGACGACGGATGCCCCCGACTCGATCTCGGCGACGACCTGCTCCTGCTCGGGATCGGCATCGAGGAGCAGCGTGTCGGTCGAGGGCGGCCGCTCGTCCTGGGCGACCGGCCTGGCGCGCTCGCCGCGCGCCGCGGTGACGGCCGCGCGCGCGGCCGGGTTGCCGGCGAGCGCATCGATGACGGGGTGGTCGAGCGTCGAGGCATCCGCCGCCATCGCGGGACCCACCTCGGCGAACGACGACACGACGAGCCTCGGCGCGACGCTGAACCAGGGCAGGTGGCTCGTGAGGCCGCGCAGCCGATCGATGACCGGCTGGGGCTTGAACATGCCGTTCGTGATCGCCAGCGCGACGAACGCGTCGGCGTCGAGCGTGATCTGGAACTGCTCGCGGAGCTCACGCGCGAGCGCCGGGTTCAGGAACGGCTGCCCCTTGAGCTTGAGTTCGAAGTCGCGCCCGTAGCGACGGATCGCGAGCGGCCGCAGCAGCACGGGTGCCAGGTAGTCTGCGCCCGAATTGCGCCACGACGCGAGGCCGATGGCGAGGTGCACCGACTCGATGCCGCGCACCGAACGCAGCTCGATGCCCTTCTGCGTGATCTCGGCAGCCGCGAGTCGGGCGTTGCGCAGCGCGAGTTCATCGCGGATCAGGCTCGACAGCAGCGTCGACCTGCCGGTGATGAACTGCGGCAGACCACCAGGGTGCGTCGTGGACAGCTCGATGCGGGTTCGCGGCGTGTCGACGAAACGCACGAGCGGCGACCGGCCGCCGACCGTGGCGAGCTCGGCGTTCCAGCGCCGCCACGCCGGTTCGGCCACGTTGCCCGCGACGAGTTCGGGGTCGCCGAGGCTCAGTCCGTCGGGGCTCGTGGTGTGCTCAGGCATGGGATCCGGGTTCAGCTGGTCGGCGGCGGCATCGGTCTGAGCGTCGAGGAACTCACCCTCGTCGTCGTTCCGATCCAGCCGCCACACACCGACACCCTAAGTCGAAACCCGCGAAATCCTCGGAAGCATCGCCGCATCCGTCCCGGTTCCGCCCTGCCCCGTGTTGCGCAGCAGGCCCGGGACGTCGCGACCCGAGGTAGCCTCGAATCACCCCTACGTGAAGGAATCCCGATGCGCTCAATGAGCCCAGCAGACGTGCACGCGGTCGACGGCGCCGTCATACTCGACGTGCGAGAGCCGCGCGAGCACGAGCGTGCGCACATCGAAGGCACCATCGACATTCCGCTCGGCGAGCTCGTCTCGCGCATCGACGAGCTGCCGCGCGACATCACCGTCTACGTGCTGTGCCACGTCGGCGGACGCAGCGCACAGGCCGCGCAGTACCTCGAGGCGCAGGGCTTCGACGCCGTCAACATCGACGGCGGCATCGTCGAGTGGCACCGGGCGGGCTTGCCTTGGACACTCGCCGGATCCGAGGGGTAGGGCAACCCGCCCCGAGGCCTTACGGCACGATTCCGGCGAGTACCCGCACACCGTGCCTGATCCGCGTCTCATCGACGTTCCCGAAGCCGATCACCAGCGCGGGACGATGCGGCCCGGTATCAAGGGGGTCCGGCAGGCGATACGCCCCGAGGGGTTTCACCATCACCGATGCCGTGAGCGCCTCTTCGGCGACTGCGGCCTCGTCCGCGCCATCCGGAAGCCGGAGCACCGCGTGACATCCCGCAACGAGCCCCTCCAGGGCGAGATCGGGCCGACGTTCGGCTAAGGCCTCAACCAGCACCGCCCGGCGGGCGGCGTACACGGTGCGCATCCGCCGCAGATGCCGGTCGAACCTGCCGGACTCGATCAGCTCGGCGAGGGCGAGCTGATCGAGGGCCGGCACGCCGCGACTCGACAACTGCTTCGCCCGTACGAGGTCATCGCGGAGTTGCGGTGGGGCGAGGATCCAGCCGATCCGCATCCCCGGCGCCAGGGTCTTGCTCACCGACCCGAGGGCGACCACGCGCTCGGGTGCAAGGCCCTGGAGCGAGCCCACCGGCTGGCGGTCGTAACGGAACTCCGCGTCGTAGTCGTCCTCGAGGATCCATCCGTCGACCGACTCTGCCCATGCGATGAGTTCGCGTCGGCGCCGCGGGGTGAGCGCCACACCGGTGGGGCACTGGTGGGCGGGCGTCACAAGCACGGCGCGGGCACCGGATCGGCGCAGCGCATCGACGTCGACACCGTCGGCGTCCACCCGCACCGGCGCGGGGTTGAGTCCGGCCCGCCGGGCGATGACGTCGTGCTCCAGAGGGCCCGGATTCTCAAGTCCGACCAGGTCGACACCGCGCCGCGCGAGGGCGCCGAACACGAGGTTGAGGCCGTGCCGGAACCCGCCGACGATGACCGCGTGGCCGGCATCCGCGGTTCCCGCTCTGACTCGGCGATGGTAGGCGGTGACGACGCTTCGGAGCCGTGGCGACCCGGCGCCGTGTTCGTCGCCCATGACTGCGTTCGGCGCGGTTCGGGCCGCCTCGGCCATCGCCCACAGCCAATCGTGCGTCGGGAACGACGCGAGGTCGGGGATGCCGTACTCGAAATCGACGTCCACCCTCGGATGCAGCTCCTCCGCCTCCGCCGTCGGTGGCTCGCGAGTCGCCTCCGCGACTTCCCGAGCAACCCGGGTGCCCGAGCCTGCCGCCGTCACGAGGTATCCCTCGGCGACGAGCTGCTCGTAGCACTCGACCACCAGCCCGCGCGAGACGCCCAGGTGAACAGCGAGCGAGCGAGACGACGGGAGCCGCTCTCCTGCGGTGAGGCGGCCGTCGCGAATGGTGCGTCGAAGCTCGCGCTGCAGTTGGGCAGTCAGAGGGCCGCCGCCACGCTCGAGGGGGATGAGCAACTCCGGTGCCGGTCCCGACCAGCGCACCGCCATCAGCGGACCACCCCCGAGACGGCCTCGGGGAGGTCGAAGTGGTCCACTATCCAGCCGCCCGGGTGGACCTTCACCGGGATCACCGCTCGACCGAGTATGGAGGCACGCGAATCACGAGAAGGAACAGCATCATGCGAGCAGTCATCGACTCCACGATCGTCACCCTCGACGGCGTTGTCAACCACATGGAACGCCGGCACTTCGACATCGTCGACCACGACAAGGAATCCGGCTCGTCTCACGTGAACCCGTGCGTGCGGAGGGGAGCCACAACATGACGACCACGATCTTGTCCTCTGCCGACCTCGACGGGCAGCTGCTGCTGCCCGACGATCCCGGCTACGACCACGCGCGCCGGGTCTGGAACGCCATGGTCGACCGCCGGCCCGAACTGATCGTGCGGTGCGCGAGCGTCGGCGACGTGCGGGTCGCCGTGCGTGCAGCCCGCGAGCTCGGCCTCGAGGTCGGCGTCCGATGCGGTGGGCACAGCGTTCTCGGCCTGTCCGCGCCCGACGGCGGCATGATGATCGACCTGACCCCCCTCGCGGCCGTTCGAGTGGATCCCGAACGACGGCGGGCATGGGTGCAAGGCGGCGCGCTGCTCGGCGCCCTAGACCTTGCGGCACAGGAGCACGGCCTCGCTACCACGGCCGGCAACGTGTCGCACACCGGCGTCGGCGGGCTCACGCTCGGCGGCGGCATGGGCTGGCTGGCGCGGCAACACGGCCTGGCCTGCGACAATGTCGTCTCGTTCGAGATGGTCACCGCCAATGGCGATCTGGTGCACGCTTCCGCTGATCAGAATCCCGAGCTCTATTGGGGGCTGCGCGGCGGCGGCGGGAACTTCGGGATCGTCACCGAGTTCGAGTTCGCACTCCACCCCGTCGGCACCCGTGCCCTCAGCGTCGAGGTCGACTTCCCAGTCGAGGGTGCCGCCGGCGTCCTGACCGGATGGCGGGACCTCAACGCCGCAGCGCCTCGACAGGCCACCTTCGCCGCGACCCTGATCGACGGAATCGTGACGGTCGGCTTCGTGTGGGTCGGTGACCCGGAGGCCGGCCGGCTTCACGCCCGCGAGCTGCAAGGTCTCGGCCGTCCGGCCGAGGAGCGGATCGCCGAGCTCTCCTACGTCGAACTGCAGCGACGCGACGACACCGTCGAAGGCCACGCGGTGCGCCGCTACTGGAAGGGGCACTACTTTCGCGAGCTGCCGGACGCAGCGTTCGACGCGCTGCTCGAGCACCACCCGTCCGTGGCGGCGAGTCTGCAGGCCTACGGCGGCGCGATCGCTGATGTGCCCGACGAAGACACAGCGTTCAGCCATCGCGACACCTCCTTCGAGTACGTCGCCGCGACCCGCTGGACCGATCCCGCCGAGGATGCCGAACGGATCGAGCGAGCACGGACCTCGGCAGCACGCCTGGCCCCCTTCGCCAGCGGCGCGTACGTCAACGTGCTCACGGACGAGGGTGCGGCCGGCATCCGCGCGGCGTACCCGCAGGCCAAGCTCGCCCGCCTGACCGCTCTGAAGGACCGCTGGGATCCCGGCAACGTCTTCCACCTCAACCAGAACATCCCGCCCACCCCTTAGAAGGAGAACCGATGCGACGCAAGGTGTGGCCGAATCTCACGGACGAGACCGGCATGGCCGACCGGATGAACACCCTGCCGAAGTTCGTGGCCTCCGACAGCCTCTCCGGCCCGGCCTGGAACAACACCACGGCCACGCGGGTCGAGGACGAGTTGCAGATCTGGGTGCACCCACTCTTCGTCGGCGCTACCGAACTGGCGGACCTCATCTCTCGCCACGCACCCCAGATGCCATTCCAACTCGCAGACGTGCGCCGCTACGACTCGGGCGTGGTCATCCTGCACTACCAGCCCACATCCAGGAAGGGGACCCCATGACCACGACGAACGGCCGGAAGGCCGAGGGATTCGACCTCCGCGCAGCCGTCACCCGCTCCCTGCTCGGCTGGGGCGTGGTCGCCGGACCCTTCTACCTGATCGTGGCGGTGGTACACGCCGCGCTCAAGCCAGGCTTCGACTTCAGCCGACATGCGCTCAGCCTGTTGATGCTCACCGACACCGGCTGGATCCAGACGGCCAACCTGATCCTGACCGGCCTGATGATCATCGCCGCCGCGGTCGGCTTCGCCCGAGCGGTCACGCCCAACACACGAGCCGGATGGGTGGGCGCACTGCTCGGAATCTACGGACTGTGCCTGGTCGGCAGCGGCATCTTCCCACCCGACCCGATGGCGGGATTCCCTCCCGGCAGCTCGAGCGGCGACGGATCGCTCAGCGCGTTGCTGCACTTGGCGTTCGGCGCCATCGGATTCCTCACCCTCGGCATCGCAGCATTCATCGTCGCCGCATGGGCGCGCTCACGCGGCTCCCGCACCGCATTCGTGCTCTCGATCGTCAGCGGAGTTGCGATCGTCGCCGGATTCGTCGGCGGCGCGGCACTGTCTTCCTCACCCCTGGGCGTGCTCTTCCTGTGGATCTCGGTCGTGGCCGGGTTCGCGTGGCTGCTCGGCGCATCCCTCTACGCCTATCGCACCGTCCCGCATCCTGACGCGCACCGTCGCTGAACGGATGACCCGGCGCGAGAGCTGTATCGATATTCACGAAGGAGCAACCGGCGGGAACAACGTCGGCATCGTCGTCCCCGAGGACATCGTGCTCGGCTTCGGCCGCGGCAAGCGCGTGCCCGTCGTCGTCACCATCGACGGCGGCTACACGTACCGAAACTCGATCGCATCGATGGGCGGCCGATTCCTGATCTCGTTCAACGCCGAAACCCGGGCCGCCACCGGCCGCGGCGCGGGCGACGAGATCGAGGTCACCCTCGAAGTCGACGACGCACCGCGCACCGTCGACATTCCCACAGAACTTGCGGCGGCCCTCGACACGGACCCGTCGGCAGCGAAGGCCTGGTCGACGCTCTCGTACAGCAGACAGCGCGCACACGCTGAGTCGGTTGAGACCGCCAAGACTGACGACACCCGAACGCGGCGAGTGCAGAAGGTCATCGAGGCACTGCGACCCTAAGACTCCCAACGAGATCGCCGCGGTCGGTGCACCGCGCGGTCGGGCCCTCAGCCGGCGGCGGAGTACTCGAGACCGTGCGCGGCGGCGACGCCTTCGTTGGTGAGGTGCCCGCCCGTCGCGTTCAGCCCCTTGGCGAGCGCGGGGTCGGCGGCCAGCGCTGCCTGCCAGCCGAGGTCGGCGATCTTCAGGGTGTACGGAAGCGTCGAGTTGGTGAGCGCCGGGGTCGAGGTCGCCGGCACCGCGCCGGGCATGTTCGCGACGCAGTAGAAGATCGCGTCGTGCACGCGGAACGTCGGGTCGGCGTGGGTCGTCGCGTGCGAGCCTTCGAAGCAGCCGCCCTGGTCGATCGCGATGTCGACGAGCACCGAGCCTCGCTTCATGCCGGCGACCATCTCGTCGGTGACGACCTTGGGCGCGGCGGCGCCCGGAACGAGCACGGCGCCGATCACGAGGTCGGCGTCCTTCAGCTGACGGGCGATCTCATAGGGCGACGAGGCGAGGGTGTGGATGCGGTGGTCGTAGCGGGCGTCGATCTCGCGCAGCTTGGGCAGTGAGATGTCGAAGACCGTGACGTCGGCGCCGAGGCCGAGTGCGGTCGCGGCGGCCTGCTCGCCTGCGACACCGCCGCCGATGACGACGACCTTCGCCGGGCTGGTGCCGGGCACGCCGGCCATCAGCACCCCGCGACCGCCGCGTGAGGCGAGCAGCTCGGCCGCGCCGACCTGTGGCGCGAGGCGACCGGCGACCTCGCTCATGGGCGTGAGCAGCGGCAGCGACCGGTCGGGCAGCTGCACGGTCTCGTAGGCGATCGCGGTGACGCCGGAGTCGAGGATCGCCCGGGTCAGCGGCAGGTCTGCGGCGAGGTGCAGGTAGGTGAAGAGCGTGAGGTCTTCGCGCAGGAAGCCGTACTCGGCGGCGATGGGCTCCTTCACCTTGAGCACGAGCTCGGCCGACCAGGCCTCTTCTGCCGTGGCGACGATGGTGGCGCCGGCGACGGCGTACTCGTCGTCGGAGTACCCGGCGCCCGCGCCGGCTCCGGCCTGGATGTCGACGCGGTGGCCGCGTGTCGCGAGCGCGTGCACGCCCGCGGGCGTCATGGCGACGCGGAATTCGTTGTTCTTGATCTCAGTGGGCACACCGATGTGCATGATTACTCCGAAGACTGTGTGGATGTTGTTGACAATTTTCGCCGCTTGTTCGCCGATACGAAAGTCTCACCGTCGATAATTCGGTAGAATTGCGAAATCTGTTGCAGTCATGCGAATCGAGGGCGTTCTGTTGACCGATTCACCGCAGATCAGCGCACCCGGCGCCGATCCCACCGCATACGCGCTCGACGCGATCGACCGGCAGATCATCGCCCGCCTGCATGAGAACGCCCGCATCCCGAACGTCGACCTCGCCCGCGAGGTGGGGGTCTCGCCGTCGACCTGCCTCGCCCGCGTGCGCTCGCTGCGCGAGCGCGGGGTCATCGTGAGGTACACCGCCGAGATCGCCCCCGAGGCACTCGGCTACCACCTGCAGGCGCTCGTGAGCGTGCGCATCCGTCCTGGAGCGCGGCACCTCATGGAGCAGATCTCCGACGAGCTGCGCACCCAGCCCGAGGTCGCGCAGCTCTTCTTCCTCGGCGGCTCAGAGGACTTCCTCATCCACGTGCGCGTGCGCGACAGCGCCCACGTGCGCGAGTTCGTGCTGAAGAACCTCTCGGCGAACCCCGCCGTCGCACTCACCGAGACCAACCTCGTGTTCGAGCATCACACCGCACTGTCGGCAGGGCTGCGCACCGTGCTCTGAGCGTGGCGAGCAGCGGCATCCGTGCGCGCTGAACCGTGCGCGCACAGACTCAGCGGCGCACCGGCAGGATCTCAGACAGGTCGAGTCCGGCCGGCGACTCGAGCTGGTCGTAGGTGCAGCTCTCGGGCGTGCGATCGGTGCGCCACCGGCGGAACTGCGCCGTATGCCGGAACCGGTCGCCCTCCATCTGGTCGTAGGCGACCTCGACGACCAGTTCGGGGCGCAGCGGAACGAACGAGAGGTTCTTGCCCGCCGACCAGCGGCTCACGGCGCCGGGCATGCGCGTGTTCGCGTGCGCCTCCTGGTCGGCCCATTCGCCCCACGGATGGTGCGACAGGTCGGTCTCGACGAGCGACTCGAGTTCGCCGACCAGGCTCGCGCGCCGCGCCATGGGGAACGACGCCGCGACCCCGACGTGATGCAGCCGGCCGTCGTCGCCGTAGAGCCCCAGCAGCAGCGAGCCGACGATGCCGCCCGACTTGTGCCAGCGGAACCCCGCGACCACGCAGTCGGCGGTGCGATCGTGCTTGATCTTGAACATGGTGCGCTTGTCGGGCTGATAGGTGCCCTCGAGCGGCTTGGCGACGACGCCGTCGAGGCCGGCGCCCTCGAACCGGGTGAACCAGTCGTTCGCCTCGGCGAGGTCGGCCGTCGCGGGCGTGACGAACACGGGGTCGGTCGCACCCGACTCGGCGAGCGCGTCGACGAGCAGACGGCGCCGCTCTCCGAACGGCCGGTCCATGAGGTCGTCATCGCCGAGGGCGAGCAGGTCGAACGCGACGAACGACGCCGGCGTCGACTCGGCGAGCATGTTGACGCGGCTCGCGGCCGGGTGGATGCGCTGCTGCAGGGCGTCGAAGTCGAGCTGGCCCTCGCGCACGAGGATGATCTCGCCGTCGACGACGCACCGGGCCGGCAGGTTCTGCCGCAGCGCCTCGACGAGCTCGGGGAAGTAGCGGGTCATCGGGCGCTCGTTGCGGCTGCCGAGTTCGACCTCGTCGCCGTCCTTGAACACGATGGTGCGGAATCCGTCCCACTTGGGTTCGACGTGCCCGACATCGGGGATCGCCTTCACGGCTTTCGAGAGCATCGGCGCGACCGGCGGCATCACGGGGAGGTCCATCCGACCATCATGCTCCGGTGAAGGCGATCGCGCAGCGTCGAGCGACCGCCGATGTGCGCGAGGTCACCGGAAGATGCGAGCATTGAAGGATGCCTGTCGACCCCGCGTTCCCCCTCATCGAGGAGTTGCAGGTCGCGCGTCTCGTCGGGCCGCTCGCCCTCAGCCGTGGGCGCACGATCCTCAAGGCGGGCGACGTCGGCTCGCTCGCGTGGGATCCGGCGCGGTTCCGACTCACGGCCGATGTGCAGGGCACGGCTCCCTCGCCGTACCGCGTGCAGGTCAACCTCGACCTCGGCCGCGCCGATCGGGTGTCGATCCTCGGCGCCGGCTGCAGCTGCCCGGTGAGCCTCAACTGCAAGCACGTCGCCGCAGTGCTGCTGGCGAGCGGCGAACGTCACGTCGAGGAACGCCGGCGAGCCGATGCCGCTCGCTCCGCACCCGAGGTTCCCGCAGCCGCCGACTGGCGGGCCGAGCTCGCTCGACTCGCGGGCGGCGGGCACGCCGCCCCCCCGACGCCCACGGCGCCGCTCGCGCTGCAACTCGAACTGCGCGAGCGGGTCTCGCGCGGGCCGAACCGCTGGCAGGGTCCGCGCGACGCGCCCGCGGTGAGCGAGGCGTCGGTCGATCGGTTGGCGGTGCGCCCCGTCACCCGCGGCAGCCGTGGCGGGTGGATCAAGGGCTCGCTCACGTGGCAGAACGTCGGCTTCCAGGGCGCCGCGAACGGGCTCGATCCGGCGCAGGCACGATGGTTCGGCGAGTTCTCGGCGCTGAAGGGCGCCCGTCACGCGGGCTTCGCCGACTACGGGTCGGCCTGGATCTCGCTCGACGAGTTCGAGAGCCCCACACTCTGGGCGCTGTTCGAGCAGGCGTCGTCACTCGGCATCGCGCTCGTCGGCACCAACGCCAGATCCACGGTGTGGGTGGCGTCGCACGCATCGATCGGCCTCGACGCGTCGCGCGACGGCGACCACGCCGGCCACCCCGGCGGCGATGACGCGTCGGCGGGGAACGGCGACGCCGACCTCCTGCTCGCTGCGATGGTGCGCATCGACGACACCTCGGTCGCGGCCGACCGTGTGCGGCTCATCGGCACGCACGGCGTCTACGCCTTCGACTTCGCGCGGGGGTCGATCGTGCTCGCCCCGCTTCGCGGCCGGCTCACCGAGGCGCAGCGCGTCGCCATCACCCGGAGCGAGCCCGTGCGCATCCCCGCCGATGAGGTCGCATCCTTCGTCGCCGACCACTACTCGACGCTCGCCCGCTCGCTGCGCGTCGAGAGCCACGACGCGAGCTTCGAGCTGCCGCCGCTCGAACCCGCGACGCTCGTGCTCACCGCAACGCACGAGCCGAACCACGTGATGCGGCTCGAATGGGCGTGGCAGCGCGACGGCGGCGATCGGCTCCCGGTCGACGCGTCCGACGCCGAGTTCCACGATCCCGATGGTGAACGCGCCGTCGCCGCCCGCGCCGTCGCCATCCTCGCCGACGACGTTGCCGGTGCGCCTCTGCTGACCCGCGACTCCGACCCCAGCCTGCGCTCGGGCGTGGCGCTGCGGGGCCTCGAGGCGGCCGAGTTCGGCGCCCGCCTGCTGCCGCGGCTCGCCGAGCTCGATCGACTGCGCGTCGAGACCGTGGGCGAGGCACCCGCCTACCGCGAGCTCGTCGAGGCCCCCAAGCTCACCGTCAGCGCGGTCGAGAGCGAGCGCACCGACTGGTTCGACCTCGGCGTCATCGTCACCGTCGAGGGCAGGAAGGTGCCGTTCGGGCCGCTGTTCAGTGCCCTTTCGCACGGCCGCAAAAAGCTGCTGCTCATCGACGGCAGCTACCTCTCGCTGGCGCATCCGGTGTTCGAGCCGCTGCGCGAGCTGATCGACGAGGCCGGATCGCTGCACGAGTGGGAGACGGGCGTCGCCATCCACCGAACCCAGGCGAGCCTCTGGTCGGAGTTCGAGGACCTCGCCGACGAGTCCGAGTCGGCGGTCTCGTGGCGCGAGACGGTCGCCGGCCTCAACAATCCCGGCGGCATCGAGCCGGTCGCGCCGCCCGCCGGGCTCGCGCTCGAACTGCGGCCCTACCAGCTCGAGGGCTTCCGCTGGCTGGCGTTCCTGCACCGGCATGGGCTCGGCGGCATCCTCGCCGACGACATGGGCCTCGGCAAGACCGCGCAGACGCTCGCCCTGATGGCGCATGTGTTCGAGCAGTCGGATGCCCCGCCTCCGCCGTTCCTCGTCGTCGCCCCGACCTCGGTCGTGTCGAACTGGTCGGCCGAGGCCGCCCGCTTCGTGCCCGGACTGCGGGTGGCGACGGTCGGCGCCACCCAGGCCGCCAGCGGGCGCCGCATCGCCGACATCGCCGCGGGTGCCGACCTCGTCGTCACGAGCTACGCGATCCTGAGGCTCGACGCCGACGCGTTCGCCGCGCTCGACTGGGCCGGGCTGGTGCTCGACGAGGCCCAGTTCGTGAAGAACGGCGCGTCGAAGGCCAATGCCGCGGCACGCGACATCCGTGCGCCTTTCCGGCTCGCGGTCACCGGCACGCCCGTCGAGAACAACCTGATGGAGCTCTGGGCCCTCATGAAGATCGTCGCGCCCGGACTGTTCCCGTCGGCGCGGGCGTTCGCCGAGCGCTACCGGCGGCCGATCGAGAACGACCACAACACCGAGCGACTCGCGCGCCTGCGGCGACGCATCCGCCCGCTCGTGCTGCGCCGCACGAAGGAGCTCGTGGCACCCGAGCTTCCCGAGAAGCAGGAGCAGGTGCTCACGGTCGCGCTCGACCCGGCCCACCGACGCATCTACGACACGTTCCTGCAGCGTGAGCGGCAGAAGCTGCTCGGCCTCATCGACGACCTCGAACGCAACCGGTTCACCGTGTTCCGCTCGCTCACACTGCTGCGAATGTTGAGCCTGCACGCCGGACTCATCGACGGCGAACAGTACGCCGAGGTGCCGTCGGCCAAGCTCGACGCGCTGTTCGAACAGCTCGACGAGGTCATCGCCGAGGGCCACCGGGCGCTCGTGTTCAGCCAGTTCACGTCGTTCCTGCAGCTCGCCGCGGCCCGACTCGACGCAGCGGGCGTGCCCTACGCGTACCTCGACGGGTCGACCCGGCGTCGCAGCGAGGTCATCGACCGGTTCCGCACGGGCAAGGCCCCGGTCTTCCTGATCAGCCTGAAGGCAGGCGGCTTCGGGCTGAACCTCACCGAGGCCGACTACGTGTTCCTGCTCGACCCGTGGTGGAACCCCGCGAGCGAGGCCCAGGCGGTCGACCGCGCCCACCGCATCGGCCAGGCGAAGACCGTGATGGTCTACCGGATGGTCGCCGAGGGCACGATCGAAGAGAAGGTCATGGCGCTCAAGGCCAGGAAGGCCGCGCTCGTGTCGTCGCTCATGGACGACGACGACCTCTTCAGCGAGTCGCTCTCGGCCGACGACATCCGCGGGCTCATCGAGGGTTGAGCGGCACGTCCGCGGGAGTTCAGCCGACCCTTCGGGCTGCGGTTCGTCGACGATTCGGTGCCCCCGGCAGGATTCGAACCTGCGCTTCCGACTTAGGAGGTCGGCACTCTATCCCCTGAGTTACGGGGGCGGCCGTACGAGTCTACTTCCTGCGATTGCCGGTCTCGGTCTGGGCATGCCCGCGGCATCCCGATCGCGGTAGCGTGCTTTCAGCCCGCACGTCGGTCGGGCACACGGCGCGGCACCGTGCCGCAGGAGTGGAGGCGATCGTGGTCGATTCCGGTTCGCACGGCGCTGGCGCGACGAGGTTCTGGGTCGGGGCGTCGACACTCGGCGCGCTGGGATCGCCGGCACGGGGCATCCGACCGCTCGACATCGACAGCCGGGGGCGCGCGAACCTCGGCGACCCGGTCGACGTCGGCCCGAACCCGATGTTCCTCGCCGTATCGCCCGCCACCGGGGTGCTGGGTGTCGCGCACGAGCTCGCCGACGGCCGGGTGTCGACGTGGACGATCGAGGAAGACACCCTCGCCGCGTTCGGCCGGCCCGGTGGCACCGGCGCCGCCGACCCGTGCCACGTCGCGTTCGCCGAATCGGGCAACCTGCTGTTCGCTGCGAACTACTCGGGCGGCCGCCTCTCGGCGCACCCGGTCGGTCCGGATGTCGCTGCCGATGCCGCACTCGCCGTCGACTTCACCGGCACCGGCCCGAACGCATCACGCCAAGAGGCGCCGCACCCTCACCAGGCGGTCATCGACGCGCCACGAGGCCGCCTGCTCGTGCCCGACCTCGGCACCGACCGCGTTCGCGTGCTCGGCCTCGCGGGTCTGCCCGCAGCGCTCGATCACGACGACTCGGCAGACATCGTGCTGCACGCGGGCGCCGGACCCCGGCATCTCGTCGTCTCGGGCGACCTCGCGATCACCGCGAACGAACTCGACCGCACGGCGAGTGTCATCGACCTCGGCGAGGGCCGCGAAGCGGCATGGTTCCCGATCAGCGACGACGTCGAGCCGCGCGGGCTCGGCTGCTCGGCGATCCACCTCACGAGCACGGGCATCGCGCTCATCGGCGACCGCGACGCCGACGCGCTCCGCGCACTGCGGTTCGACGCCCACGCACGCACGCTCGAACTCGTGGCGACGGTGCCGACCGGAGGCCGGCATCCGCGAGACCTCGAGCTCACACACGATGAACGGTTCGCCGTCGTGGCCGATCAGGGCTCGGATTCGATCGCCGTGATCGCGCTCGACGGCGGCGTGCCGACCCACGTGGTCGCGACGCTCGAGACCCCGGCGCCGGCCTGCCTGGCGCGGGTGCCGTAGCAGCGCCTCAGTTGTAGCCGAGGATGACGATCGCGGAGGTCGTGGGCGTGAGCTCGTCGACGAACCCGATCTCTTCGAGCCGTGATTCGTCAAAGGGCTGGGTCATCATCGTCACCTGTCTCCGCTGGGGGATGACCTCAAACGTAGTGACCGGTCTCGACGAGCACACTGGCCGACCCGTCCAACAAATGATGCAGGTTTCGCCACGACGTCGACAATGACGGTGGACCGGTCAGCCGGGCGGGTAGAGGTACAGCGCATCACCGGCGGCGATCGTTCGCTGGTGGTACGAGTGGTCGGAGTTCTGGTTGTACTCCTCGATGTTGACCGAGCCGTCGGCGTTGATCGACTGTACGTAGGCGACGTGGTTGTACGGGAACCACGCGACCGCCCCCACGACGGGGGTGCTCGACGTGGGCCATCCCTTGCTCGCCCACGCGTCGGCCCACGCGTATGCGCTGCCCGACGCGAGGTTCGACCAGTCCCACTTCCACGGCGCGCTCGTGACGCCGGCGTCGCGGTTGAGCCGCCAGGCGACGAAGTCGACGCACTCGCGGTAGTAGTAACGCAGAGGCGAGAGCCCGCCGCCGTAGTCGTCGGGCAACTCGTTCCACCAGGGGTAGTCGTCGCCCTCGGCGCGTACGGTGTAGACCGCGTAGCTGCCCGAGCCGCGCGAGGCGAGCTCTGCAGCCCACGACGCGCGCTCGGCGGCTTCGGCCTCGAGCCGTGCCTCTTCGATCTCGGCCTTCGTCGTGACGGCGTAGCCGTCGGCCGAGAGCGGCGCGCCGGTGGCGAGGGCCGAGACGTCGACGTCTTGCGCCTGCGCGACACTGAGGCTGAAGGTTCCGGATGCCTCGTGCCCTGTGCCGCCCGGCATGAGCGCATACGCCGGCAGGGCCACGGTGCCGAAGATCGCGGGGATGACGATCATCGTCGCGAAGACGCGTGTCGGGCCGTTGCGGCGCAGCCCGCGCGGCGACCGCTGGGGGTTCGACGGCTTCGGCGCGGTGGCGGCCTGCGGTGCACCACGCCTGCTCGTGCCCTTCGGTGCGACGCGGCCGGTGCGGCCCCGGTCGGCGACTCGACGTGCACTCGATCGTCGCCCGGAACGATCGCGTCGGGTCGCGTCGTTCGTCTCGTCACCGCTCAACAGTCGGACCTCCGGGCGCCGCGCACGGCCGCAGGCGACCTCAGCACGGAGTGGTTTGGCTGGTCACGGAGCCAGGGGGTGCTCCGGACTCGTCCCACGATAGGGCACGACCCGGCGATTGTCACGGTGCGGTCGGGCCTGTCGCGAGCCGGACGGTCAGGGTCGCATTCCACCTGACACGGGGGCTTCGATCACGCCGCCATCGCGAGGTACTCGCTCCACTGCGGCAGCGGGCGATCGACCCCGCGCACGACCCAGCCGCGACCGTGCGGCATTCGTGGCGTGAATCGCAGCTCCCATCCCATCTCGGCGGGAGTACGGTCGCTCTTCGTGTTGTTGCAGCGCAGACAGCACGCGACGAGGTTCTCCCATGTGTCGCGACCGCCGCGAGACCGCGGCAGCACGTGATCGATGGTCGCCGCCGATCGCCCGCAGTACGCGCATCGGTGCTCGTCGCGTCGCAGCACGCCGCGCCTGGTGACGGGCACCTGGTGTGCACGCGGCGCGCGCACGTAACGGGTGAGCAGGATCACGCTCGGTCGCTCCCATGCGCCGCTCGCGGCGCACACCGGATTGCCCTCGTCATGCAGGATCACGGTCGCCTTCTGGTTCATGACGAGCAGTAACGCTCGTTTGAACGAGACGACGGCGAGCGGCTCATATCCGGCGTTCAGCACGAGCGTGCGCATGTGGTGCCCTTCGTTCGGGGCTGGATGGCTTCCAGCCGCGTGCACGGTTCGGCGATGCGAGTGCGGCGCGGAGCGCGGGTATCGCGGCCGCCCGGCGAGGATGGGCAGCGCCCGGGGAACAAAAAACGGACACCGTCGTGAAGACAGTGTCCGTCGGCGCGTTCGCCCGGGTCGTGCTCGGCTGACTACTGTGCCGTTGGTCGAAATGCGCGCGGGCATCCGTGGAATGGATGCTGCGCAGCTGGACCATCGGCCTCCCCTACCGGGTTCTCTCGGATCGTCAGGGTTTCAGGGTAGAGCACGAACGGCGCACCGGGAAATCCCGGCGCGCCGTTCGCAGGCGTGCGTCACGCGTTGTTCATCGTTCAGATGCCGATGCGCACGATGTGGTAATCGCTCGTCCAGATCGGCTGGACACGAACGGATGCCCCTTCATACGGCGCGTGCAGGATCATTCCGTTGCCCGCATAGAAGCCGTCGTGGCCGTCCATGATGACGAGATCGCCGGGCTGCGCGTCGGCCTCTGAGATGCGGGTGCCCATGGCGCCCTGTCCGGTCGAGGAGTGCGGCATGCTCACGCCGAACTGCGCATAGACGTACATGACGAAGCCCGAGCAGTCGAAGCCGGCAGGGGTGGCGCCGCCGTACACATATGGCGTGCCGATGTACTGCGTCGCGACGCTGTAGACGCTCGCCAGATCGAAGTTCGGGTACGGCGGGTTCGCGAGGAAGTCGCCGACAGACGGGCCGCTGTATGACGCCGCGTACGAGACCATCGCCGACTCGGCCGCGATGCGGGCCGCCTCGGCTGCGGCGGCTGCCGCCTCGGCCGCTTCGGCCGCCCGGATCTCTTCACCGGTGACGGCGGCGTAGCCGTCTTTCGTGATCGGCGCGGCGATCACGTCGTCGGTGACCTCGACCGACTGCGCCTGCGCCTTCGTGAGCTTCGTCGCATCGGTGGCGCCGAACTGCGGGCCGAGGCTGCCGGGGGCCATCGCGTACGCGGGGATGGCGAGGGTGCCGACGATGCCGGCGGCGACCGCCATCACGAGCATATTCGCGACACCGCCGCGTCGAAGCCGCCGGGTCGATGGAAGCGGCTTCGCGGCGACCTTCGGTGCGAGGTCGTTCGGTGTTGGACTGGGGGAACTCGGGGCCTTGGAGGCGATGATCGCCTTCGTGGCGGCCCCTCGGGCGTATGACCTTGTCGGGCGACGCCGGGAGAATCGAGCCAAAACGTATACCTCCGTCGCCCCACGACACGGATGTCGCCCCACCGGATGCGCGCGTGACGCTTCACGGGTTCCGGATCGAGCGGTGGGCTTGGGAGGCGTCTCGACCCTGTTCCTCCGACTGGCTTCGTGCCGGCGGACTCGTACGACAGTACGCGACCTCCGCCCGAATGTCACATCCTGATAACGGTGCGGCGCGAGGCCCGTCGGATCACCGGGAGATGAAGATGTGCCCAGCGATCTCGGTGGGCAGCTCGAGTCCGCCGTCGTGCCCGTCGACCTGCACGAGCACGTACCCGCCGTTCCTGGTGAAGGTCGCCTCGGCACCGGGCATGATGCCCGCCTGCTTCAACTGGCCGAGCAGCTCGGGATCGAACTGCACGGGCTCAGCCAGCCGGCGCACCGTGCCACGGACCGTCTGCTCGCGTTCGGCGAGCACGTCGACGACGTTCACGACGCCGCGCATGAAGGGGTCTGCGGCGGGCACACCGAGCTCTTCGAGCCCCGGGATGGGATTGCCGTACGGCGACTCCGTCGGCCTGCCGAGGATCTCGATGAGGCGGCGCTCGACCTGCTCGCTCATGACGTGCTCCCACCGGCACGCCTCGTCGTGCACGTACTCCCACTCGAGGCCGATGACGTCGGCGAGGAGTCGCTCGGCCAGGCGGTGCTTGCGCATGACGTGCACAGCCTTGCTGCGACCCTCGGGCGTGAGCTCGAGGTGCCGGTCGCCCGAGACGATGACGAGGCCGTCGCGCTCCATGCGGGCGACGGTCTGCGACACCGTGGGGCCCGAGTGGCCGAGACGCTCGGAGATGCGCGCACGCAGCGGCACGATGCTCTCCTCTTCGAGGTCGAGGATCGTGCGCAGGTACATCTCTGTCGTGTCGATCAGATCGGTCACGCGTGTCCTCCCGAATCGTCGCAGCCGTCATCCAGCCTACCGGGCGCCACCCCCTCGCTAGACTCGGTCGCATGCCGAGCCTCGTGATCCCCAGAGACCTGCTGCCCGCCGACGGACGCTTCGGCTGCGGCCCGTCCAAGGTGCGACCCGAGCAGCTCGCCCACCTCGCGGCCGTCGGCCCGTCGATCCTCGGCACGTCGCACCGCCAGGCACCCGTGAAAGACCTCGTGGGTCGCGTGCGAGCCGGATTCCGCGAGCTCTTCGCCCTGCCCGACGGCTACGAGGTCGTGCTCGGCAACGGCGGCTCGACGGCATTCTGGGACGCTGCGGCATCCGGTCTCATCGAGCGCCGAGCGCAACTCGCCTCATTCGGTGAGTTCGGCGCGAAGTTCGCCGCCGCCGCCGCCGCACCGTGGCTCGAGGCGCCCGACGTGCGCAGGGCCGACGCCGGCACCCGCGCCCTCCCCGAAGCCGCGGCCGGCCTCGACGTCTACGCGTGGCCGCAGAACGAGACCTCGACCGGCGTCATGGCGCCCGTCACCCGAGTCGACGGCGATTCCGGCTCGCTCACCGTGATCGACGCGACGAGTGCGGCCGGCGGCATCGCGGTCGACCCGTCGCAGTTCGACGTCTACTACTTCGCTCCGCAGAAGAACTTCGCGAGCGACGGCGGCATCTGGTTCGCACTCATGTCGCCCGCCGCGATCGAGCGCGTCGAGCGCATCGCCGCGAGCGATCGGTACATCCCCGAATTCCTGTCGCTGAAGAACGCCGTCGACAACTCGCGGCTCAACCAGACGCTGAACACGCCGGCGCTCTCGACACTGCTGCTGCTCGAGAACCAGCTCGACTGGATGAACGGCTCGGGCGGGCTCGCCTGGGCCGACGCCCGCACCCGCGAATCGTCGTCGGTGCTGTACGAATGGGCCGAGCGCACGTCGGTCGCGACCCCGTTCGTCGCCGAGCCCGATGCCCGCTCGCAGGTGGTCGTCACGATCGACTTCGATGAATCGACGGATGCCGCGGGGTTGGCCGAGATCCTGCGGGCGAACGGCGTCGTCGACACCGAGCCGTACCGCAAGCTCGGACGGAACCAACTGCGCGTCGCCACGTTCACGGCGATCGAACCCGACGACGTGCGGGCGCTCACCGCCTCGATCGACTACGTGCTCGAGCAGATCGGCTGAGTCGCGTGCGCTTCTGGCTGAGCGAGCAGGAGCGTCGGCCCGACCCGGAGCCCGCTCGGGCCGATGCGCGCAAGGCGGTCGCTGCCGGCACCGCCGCCTGGCTCGTCGTGCTCGTGGCGTGCCTGCTGTTCCAGTCGCAACTCGAGGCGGCCGGCTACGGCTGGCTCGCGGTGGCCGCGGTCGTGGGTATCGGCCTCGGGCTCGTCGGGCTGCTCGTGGTGCAGGTGATCAGGCGGCGGGCGCGTCAGTCGGCCGACGGCTCGACTGACTGAGCGACGTCGTCGTCGCCTTCACCGTCGTCACCCTCACGGTCGTCACCCTCTTCGGCTGAGTCGTCGAGCGCGTCGATGTCGATGCCGTCGAACTCGTCGTCGCCGTCGGCGCCGAAATCGTCGCCCTCGGGCCCGTCGTCGAGGTCGTCGTCGTCGTCGTCTTCGTCGTCGTCGTCTTCGTCGAGGTCATCGTCTTCGTCGAGGTCGAAGTCGTCGGCCTCGTCGTCGAGTTCGTCGTGGTCTTCGTCATCGAAGTCATCGCCGTCGAGCAGCTCGTCGTCGGCGCTCCCCTCGGCCTCTGCGGCCTCGCGTGCGGCCTCGGCGGCGGCATCCTGAGCCGCCCGATACTCGGCGAGACGCTCGGACCACGGGACCCACTCGGGCGCCAGCAGCGCCGACTCGCCGGGCATGAGCTCGGTCTCGAGCACGGTCGGCTCGCCGCCGTCGACGCGGGCGATGGTCACGCTCCAGCGCCAGCCCGGGTAGCCCGAGAGGTCGGAGGCGAACAGCAGGGTGAGCACATGCTCACCCTCGGCGATGTGGCCGACGACCGAACCGACGGTCTCGGGCGCGGTCATGTCGAGCAGCGCGCGGCGCGCGAGGTCGACCGATGCGAGCAGCACCTCGTCGGCCACGATGGGCGCAACCGATGCCGTCGGCGCCGCCTCGACCTCGGCCGGCTCGGTCTCGGGAGCCTCAGGCATCGAGGTCGTCAGCAACCTTGCGCAGCACCGCCGCGACGGTGCGGGCCTTCGACTTCTCGGGGTAGCGGCCACGACGCAGGTCGACGCCGATGCCGTCGAGCACCTTGACGACGTCCTCCACGATGACCGCCATGTCGTCGGCGGGCTTGCGGTGCATCTTGACGAGGCTGGGCGGCGCGTCGAGCACGCGCACCGAGAGCGCCTGCGCTCCGCGCTTGCCATCGGCGATGCCGAACTCGAGGCGGGCGCCCGCGCGCACGGTCGCGCCGGCGGGGAGGGCGGATGCGTGGAGGAAGACCTCCTGGCCGTCATCGGAGGTGATGAAGCCGAACCCCTTCTCGTCGTCGTAGAACTTGACCTTGCCGGTGGGCATCGTGTGAACCTCGCTCGAGTCTCCGGGCACGCCGAAGATGGCACGCCCGTCCAACCCCCAGTCTATGGTCTCGCAGCAGGCTCAGCGCTGCTGGGTCGCCAGCCGAGCTCGGTGAGAACGACGCCCTCGGGCGCACGATTCGGCCGTACGTTCGAGCTCGATGCGCCCGGGGCGCGCGGGTTCGGCCCCCGCTGTCCTATTCTGGTGAGGTGAGCGACCCTGGCCCTATCACCGAGCATCGCGCCGAACGCGTCCTCGCGTTCATGTTCGCGGCGGTGGTGGGCCTCTCGATCCTCGCGTTCCTCGCGGTCATCATCGGCACCGCAGCCGGGGCCGGGGCCGACGACGGCTTCAGTCAGGGCGCCTGGCCGTTCATCATCATGCTTCCGTGGTTCGGACTGCCGATCGGGTTCCTGCTGCTCATCGCACTGCTCGTCGTCAACTGGGTGCGTCGCTCACGCGAGTCCAGAGCCCGAGCGAGCTGAACAGGAGACGATGCTCGAACTGGCCGCACGACTTCGGAAGCTGCCGCGAGAAGAACTCGCCGCAGCGCTGCACTCGCGCGAGTTCGAGCCCAATGGCGTGCACGACCTGTTCGACCTCGCCGAACTCCTCCTCTCCCCCGACTCGCTCGACCACGCGATCAGCCGCCTCGACCGCAGGCGCCTCGCCGTGCTCGCGGTCGCGGCCGAGCTCGCGGCCGCCAACGCTGGCGGCACCACGGTCGACGATGTCCGCGGCGAGCTGGCGCAGCTCGCGGCATCCGACGACCTGATCTCCGGGGCGGAGGAGCTGCTCGACCGACTGGCCGCCGCCCTGCTCATCGTCGTGGCCGACCGGCGCGTGCACGTACCCGTCGCGGTGACCTCGCGCGTCGTGCCGCGCCTCGGCGAAGACCTCCCGACTGCGGTCGAACTCGCCGCGCCGGCGCCGCCCGTTCTCGTCACCGGCGACGAGGTCGACCGCAGCATCCTCGAGCGACGCTCGTCCGAGGCCGCCTACGCCACCGTCGCAGCGACCGCCGAGCTCCTCGCCGAGCTCGGAACCCAACCCGCGCGCGAACTCGCGAAGGGCGGGCTCGCACTGCCCGACTCGAAGCGGCTCGCCGAGGCCAGCGGCACAGCGCTCGAAGACCTGCCCCGCCTGTTCCACCGCGCCGACGAGGCCGGGCTCGTCGCGCGCGAGGGTGCGTTCTGGCTCGAATCCGATCATGGTGCGACGTGGGCGCTCGAGTCGGCGAAGGGCCGGTGGCTGCGTCTCGCCGAGTGCTGGCGCGACCGCATCCCCGCGCCGCTGCGCGATCTCGTCGCCCGCCGCACCGACACCCTCACGGCGGTGGCGCTGCGCGACGACGTGCGCTGGTACTACCCGGCGGGCGGGCACTGGCTCGACGACGGACTCGACCGACTGCTCGGCGAGGCCGAGGCGCTCGGGCTCGCGGTCGCCGGTGAACCCGTCGAGTCGGGGCGGCTCGTGCTCGCCGGCCAACTCGACGTGGCCGCCGACCGGCTCGCCGCGTACTTCCCCGCCCAGGTCGACAAGGTGTACTTGCAGCACGACCTCACGATCGTCTCGCCCGGCCCGCTCGAACCGTCGCTCGACGCCCGACTGCGTGGAATCGCCGATGTCGAGGGTCGGGATCTCGCCTCGACCTATCGCGTCAGCGCGGCATCCGTCAACCGCGCCCTCGCCGCCGGCGAATCCGCCGAGACGATCCTCGAGTTCCTCGGGGACCTGTCGCTCAGCGGGATTCCGCAGCCGCTCGCGTACCTGGTCGGCGAGGCGGCCGTGCGGTTCGGTGCGGTGCGCGTCGGCGCCGCCGCCGAATCGGATGTCCCGGCGAAGGCGTCGATCCGATCCGACGACGAGCAGCTCGTGCGCACCCTCGCCGTCGACCAGTCGCTCGCGTCGATCGGCCTGCGCCAGGCGGGACCGCACCGGCTGCTCTCGCGGTTCACCCCCGACGTGGTGTTCTGGGCGCTCTCCGACGCGCGCTACCCGGTCGCCGCCGAAGACGCCGCCGGCAACATCGTGCGGTTGCGCCGGCACCGGCTCGCACCCGCACCCGTCGTCGTGGCGAAGGCCGACCCGATCACGGCGCTGCTCGACCGTGTACTCGAAGAGCCCGGCGGCGCAGCGACCGAGCAGGCGTGGCTGGCACGTCAGCTCGAGGCGGCAGCCCGCGCCAAAGAGACGCTCACCGTCACGGTGCGCATGCCCGGCGGCGACACCGCCGACTACCTCCTCGCGCCGGCGAGCGTCGCGAACGGCAGGCTGCGCGCCCGCGACCGCAAGGCCGACATCGAACGCACCCTGCCGCTCTCGGCCATCGCGTCGGTCGCACCCGCGCCCGCCGGGTGACGGTGCAGCGAGCGGGCGTAGACTCGAACGCTATGTCAGACGGCCCACTCATCGTGCAGAGCGATCGCACCGTGCTGCTCGAAGTCGCGCACCCGCAAGCTGAAGACGCACGGCACGACCTCGCGGTGTTCGCCGAGCTCGAGCGAGCACCCGAGCACGTGCACACCTATCGCATCACCCGACTCGGCTTGTGGAACGCGCGCGCCGCCGGCCATGACGCCGACGACATGCTCGGCACCCTCGAGAAGTACGCGAAGTTCCCCGTGCCGCAGACGGTGTCGGTCGACATGCGCGAGACCGTCGGCCGCTACGGCCGCCTCGTCATCGACCGCACCGGCGACGGCAGGTTGCGCCTGCACTCCGACGACCTCCCCGTGCTCACCGAGGTGGCGGGCGCGAGGCGCATCGCGCCGCTGCTCACCGAACGCATCGACGACACGGGCTTCCTGGTCGAGCCGTGGGCCCGCGGGCAGCTGAAGCAGGAGCTCGTGAAGCTCGGCTGGCCCGCCGAGGATCTCGCCGGCTACACCCCGGGCACGCCGCACGAGATCGACCTCGAGCAAGACGGCTGGCACCTGCGCGACTACCAGCAGAAGGCCGTCGACAACTTCTTCGACGGCGGGTCGGGCGTCGTCGTGCTGCCGTGCGGCGCCGGCAAGACGCTCGTCGGCGCTGGGGCGATGGCGACCGCCAAGACCACGACCCTCATCCTCGTCACGAACACCGTCTCGGCACGCCAGTGGCGCGACGAGCTGCTGAAGCGCACGAGCCTCACGGCTGACGAGATCGGCGAGTACTCGGGTCAGGTGAAAGAGGTCAAGCCGGTCACGATCGCGACCTACCAGATCCTCACCGCGAAACGGAAGGGCGAGTACGCGCACCTCGCGCTGCTCGACGCGCTCGACTGGGGCCTCGTGGTCTACGACGAGGTGCACCTGCTGCCCGCGCCGGTGTTCAAGCTCACGGCCGAACTGCAGGCGCGCCGCCGTCTCGGGCTCACGGCGACGCTCGTGCGCGAAGACGGCCGCGAGGGCGACGTGTTCAGCCTCATCGGGCCCAAGCGATTCGACGCCCCGTGGAAGGAGATCGAGGCCCAGGGCTTCATCTCGCCCGCGGCCTGCTACGAGGTGCGCATCGACCTGCCGCAGTCCGAGCGGCTCGCGTACGCGGCATCCGCCGACGACGAACGCTATCGGCTCGCGGCCACGGCACCCGCGAAGCTCGGTGTCGTGAAAGAGCTCGTCGCGCGGCACGACGGCGAGCGCATCCTCGTGATCGGGCAGTACCTCGACCAGATCGAGGAGCTGGCCGATGCACTCGGCGCCCCGAAGCTGACCGGCGCGACCCCGGTCGACGAGCGCGAGCGGCTCTACCAGGAGTTCCGTGACGGGCGAACCCCCGTGCTCGTGGTCTCGAAGGTCGCGAATTTCTCGGTCGATCTCCCCGAGGCCACGGTCGCGATCCAGGTGTCGGGCTCGTTCGGCTCTCGTCAAGAGGAGGCCCAACGACTCGGACGGCTGCTTCGCCCCAAGGAGTCGGGCCTCTCGGCGAACTTCTACACGCTCGTCGCGCGCGACACCGTCGACCAGGACTTCGCGCAGAACCGGCAGCGCTTCCTCGCCGAGCAGGGCTACAGCTACACGATCCTCGACGCCCACGCGCTCGAGGCCGCCTGACGGCCGGCGGAGCCGCTCAGGCCGCACCGCTCACGACTCGGCGCTCACGACTCGGCGCTCAGGCGCGCGAGTAGCGCAGGAACAGCATCTCGTCGGTGGGCAACGCGTGCACGAGCCGCATGTGCCGCGGCGGCACCTCGGCACCCGCCGTGATGCGCCCGGCGTCGCCCGCAACGAGCACTGATGACAGGCTGAGGCACAGCTCGTCGACGAGGTCGGCGGCGAGCAGCGCGCCGAACAGGTGAGGCCCGCCCTCGCAGAGCGCCTGCGGCAGCCCGCGCCCGGCGAGCTCGGCCACCGCGTGTCGCAGGTCGACCGCGTCACCGGGGCTCACGATCAGGTCGGCGACCTCGGCGAGTTCGGCCCGCCGGTGTGCGGGTGCCGCCGAGTGGGTCACGACGATCGGACGCATGGTCGCTTCGGTGAAGAAGGGATGCCCCGGCTCGAGGTCGAGCCGCGACGAGACGACCGCGAGCGGGGGTTGCGGTGCCATGGCCCGGCCGGCCCGCCACGCCGCGACATCGTCGGGCAGCCGGACGCCGCCGTATCCCTCGACACGTACCGTGCCCGCCCCGACGAGGATGACGTCGGCGAGCGCACGCAGCACGCCCATGATTCGCCGGTCGTCGGCGTTGCCGAGCCCGCCGCTGCGCCCGTCGAGCGTGACTGCGCCGTCGAGGCTCATCACGAAGTTCAGGCGCACGCGCGGGGTCGCGCGGTCGTCGATCGCGTACGCCGCGAGCAGTTCGTCGCGGCGGAGCCCCGCCGGCGCGGCGGTCACGGTTCCTCGTTGGGACCGTCGACCATGTTGTGCTTCAGGTAGACGGGTTCGCGCCACCCGAGGATCGCCTCGACCGTGCGGGCGGCGTCGACCGATTCGGGCACGTTGTGCATGCGCAGGACGCGCGCGCCCTGCATGGCGCAGAACACGGCGGCCGCGAGCGACCCGGCGAGCCGGCCGTCGCGCGGGCGGTCGAGGGTCTCGCCGATGAAGTCCTTGTTCGACACCGCGGCCAGCAGCGGGAAGCCGAGTCGGGCGAGCTCGCCGAACCGGCGCGTGAGCTCGAGGGAGTGCCGCGTGTTCTTGTTGAGGTCGTGGCCGGGGTCGAGCACGATGCGGTCTTCGGGTACGCCGTGCCGCACGGCGAGCGCGACGCGCTCCTCGAGGAACGCGGCGACCTCGCCGACGACGTCGTCGTACTCGGGTCGCGGGAACCACTGTCGCGGCTCGGCGCGGCTGTGCGTGATCACCAGGGTCGCCTCGCTCGAGGCGACGACCTCGGCGATCGCCGGGTCGTGCACTCCCGTGGTGTCGTTGACGACGTGGGCGCCCGCGGCGATGGCCGCCGCGGCGACCTCGGCGTGGAAGGTGTCGACCGAGATCGCGGCGTCGACGCCCTGCAGCGCTTCGACGACGGGCACGACCCGGTCGATCTCTTCGGCCACGGGGATCGCAGGCCCCGGCCCGAACCTGGCACCGCCGATGTCGACCCACGCGGCGCCCTGCTCGACCGCGCGTCGCGCGGCGCCGACGGCCTGTTCGAGGCCGAAGGTGGCGCCCCGGTCGTAGAACGAGTCGGGCGTGCGGTTGACGACCGCCATGACCGCGATCGTGCGGCGGAAGTCGACCTCGCGCCCGGCGATGCGGCGCACCGGGCGCGTGATCGCCGGTTCGACCCAGCCGAGCGGCGATCCTTCGATCACCCGGATGTCCCGACGAACGCCTCGAGCGGAACCGCCGGGTCGGCGAGCCGCGCGGGCTCGACGACGACCTCGTCGCGGATGAGGCGCTGCACGGTCTCGTTCACGTCCCACACGTTGACGTTCATGCCCGCGACGACCTTGCCCGCATTCACCCAGAAGGCCACGAACTCGCGTGCGTCGCGATCGCCCCGGAACACCGGGTCGATGCCCGCCGTCAGTGTGCCGTAGCCCGAGTACTCCATGCCCAGATCGTACTGGTCGGTGTAGAAGTACGGGATCTCGTCGTACTCGACCTTCTGGCCGGCCATCGAGCGACCCGCCGCCTTGCCTGCGACGTCGGCGTTCGCCCAGTGCTCGATGCGGATCGGCCGGCGGAGCACTGGATGCAACACGCTCGCGACGTCGCCGACGGCGTACACGTCGACGGCGCTCGTCAGGAACGCGGCATCGGTCGTCACGCCGTTGTCGACCTCGAGACCAGCGGCCTCGGCGAGCCCCGTCTCGGGGATCGCGCCGATGCCGACCACGACGACCTCTGCCGGCACCACCTCGCCGCCGTCGATCTCGACACCCGTGACCCGACCCTCGGCGCCGACCATGCCCGCCACGCTCGTCGACATGCGCAGGGTGACGCCGTGCGCGCGGTGGAGTTCGGCGAAGACCGAGCCGGCCGTGTCGCCGATCGCCGCATTCAGCGGCACCGTCTCGAGGCCGAGCACGGTGACGTCGTTGCCGTAGCCCCTCGCGGCCGCCGCGACCTCGAGCCCGATCCATCCGGCCCCGACGATCACGACGCGTCGCCCACCCGGTGCGATCGCGTCGCGCAGCGCGATCGAGTCGTCGACCGTGCGAAGCAGGTGCACGCCCGTGAGGTCGGCGCCTGGCCCGCGGAACCGGCGGGGCGACGCACCGGTCGCGAGCAGCAGGCGGTCGTAGCGCAGCACCTCGTCATCGCCGAGCGTGAGCGTATGCGCGGCCGGATCGATCGACGAGGCCCGGAGGCCGCGCCGAACCTCGACCCGCTGCTCGGCGTACCACGCCTCGGGGTGCACGTCGATCGATGCGCGGTCGTCCTTGCCGATCAGGAACTCCTTCGACAGGGGCGGACGGATGTAGGGCATCGCGTCTTCGCCCGCGATGATCGTGATCGACCCGTCGTATGCCGCGTCTCTCGCACCCTCGGCCGCCCGCGCGCCGGCGAGTCCGCCCCCGACGATCACGAGCCCACTCGACGAATCCATGTCACGCCTCCGTTCCGCGCAGGCCGGCGCGGGCGAGGAACTCGCGGCGGGTGCGATCGTCGTCGCGCACCGAGCCGACGAGCGAGCTCGTTACCGTGCGCGTTCCCTCGGCCTGCACGCCACGCAGCGACATGCAGAGGTGCTCGGCCTCGAGCACCACGCCGACGCCCGACGGTTCGAGGGTCTCGCCGATCCAGTCGGCGATCTGGCGGGTCATCCGCTCTTGGACCTGCAGGTCGCGTGCGAAGAGCTCGACGACGCGCGCGAGTTTCGACAGTCCCACGAGACGGTCGCCGGGCACGTACCCGATGTGCGCGACGCCGCGGAACGGCAACAGGTGGTGTTCGCACAACGAGCTGAACGGGATGTCGGCGACCACGACGAGTTCGTCGTAGTGCTCGTCGTTCGCGAACGTCGTCGCCGCGAACGGGTGCGGCGTCAGCAGCTCGATCAACGCGTCGGCGACGCGGCGAGGCGTCTCGGCGAGGTGCGTCGACCCTGGGTCGCGACCGAGCGCTGCGAGCAGCGACTCGATCGCCTCGATGGCCCCGGCCCGATCGATGGCCCCGGCCCGATCGATGGCCCCGTCGACCGGCTCGTCGGGCGCGACCGCGTGCAGCCGCCGCGCGCTGGTCGCCGATGCGGCGAGTTCGGTCGACGTCATGGCTGCTCCTCGGATCGCGGTCGGGCCGGTCGACGCGGTCGCACGGCGCTTCCCGCAATCGGATGGCCCGTGCGCGGCATCTCCCGTCATGACGACGCTAGGCCGGGAGAATTCTTTTGTCAATATGTATTGCTTTTAGAGTTACGATGAGGCCATGGCTACCGACGAGTCCGGCTACGAGGACGACCTGATCGCCGTCAGGGTACTCGGCGACCCGACCCGGCGTCGCGTCTACACGGCGGTCGCGCGTAGTGCCGAGCCCGTGAGCCGCGACCACGTCGCCACGCTCCTCGCGATTCCGCGCAGCACCGCCGCGTTCCACCTCGAGCGACTCGCCGACGCCGGGCTGCTCGCCGTCGAGTTCCGGCGACTCACGGGCCGCACCGGGCCCGGTTCCGGGCGTCCGGCGAAGGTCTACGTGCGTCCCGAGGCCGAACTGTCGGTGTCGGTCCCCCGGCGACACTACGAACTCGCGGGCGAGGTCATGGCCGAGGCGATCGGCCGGGCCGTCGGCGGCGACGTGCCAGTGCGCGACGCCCTGCACGAGGCGGCCCTCCGCGGCGGGCGGCGGCTCGCCGGGGCATCCGCCGATCTCGACGACGCTCTCGAGCGAGCCGGGCTCGAGCCCAGGATCGACGGCGACGACACCGTGCTCGGCACGTGCCCCTTCCACCGCCTTGCGCGCGGGAACCCGGGCGTCGTGTGCGAACTCAACCACGCGATGCTGTGCGGCATGGCCGAGGCGGTCGGCGACGATCCCGGCCGTGTGCACCTCGATGCCGGAGCGGGCGGATGCTGCATCCGCATCTCCCCCGCGCCGTGATCGACGGCCACCCACACGACTCACAGGCAGGTTTCAGCAAACGTCAAGAGAATCGACCCATGAGCGATGGACCACGCATTCTCATCGTCGATGACGAGCCCAACATCCGCGACCTCCTGACGACGAGCCTGAGGTTCGCAGGATTCGCGGTCCGCGCCGTGGGCAACGGCGCGCAGACCATCTCGGCCGTGCTCGAAGAGGAGCCCGACCTCATCATCCTCGACGTCATGCTGCCCGACATGAACGGATTCGGCGTCACGAAGCGCCTGCGCACGGCCGGCTACACCGCGCCGATCCTGTTCCTCACGGCGAAAGACGACACCGAAGACAAGATCACCGGCCTCACCGTCGGCGGCGACGACTACGTCACCAAGCCGTTCAGCCTCGACGAGATCGTCGCCCGTATCAAGGCGATCCTGCGGCGCACGATGCACGCCGAAGAAGATGCCGTGATCCGCACCGGCGAGCTCACGATGGACCAAGACACCCATGAAGTGCTCGTCGGCGACGTGCCCGTCGAACTCTCCCCCACCGAGTTCAAGCTGCTGCGCTACCTCATGCTGAATCCCAACCGAGTGCTCTCCAAGGCGCAGATCCTCGACCACGTGTGGGAGTACGACTTCAACGGCGACGCCGGCATCGTCGAGAGCTACATCTCGTACCTGCGCCGCAAGCTCGACCAGCACTCGACCGAGCCGCTCATCCAGACCAAGCGCGGATTCGGGTACATGCTGAAGTCCTCCAAGCCTTGACTCAGGCTTCGCAGCCTAGACTCGGCCCGCAATGAACCAGACTCTGTTCGAGCGGTGGAACCGCATCTCGCTGCGCACCAAGATCACCGGTGTGACAGTGCTGATGCTGACCCTCGGACTGCTGGTCTCGGGCATCGGCACGGCTGCGATGCTGCGCTCATACGTCGAAGACCAGATGGAAGCGAAGCTCGAGGGCATCGCCTCTGGCGACATGTCGCGGTACTTCTCCATCGACAACGCCGATCCCCGCTCGCAGATCAACCTCAACCAGCTCGACTTCTCTCCGTCCGAAGAGGTGTTCGTCGCCGTCTACAACGCCAACGGCGAGTACGAGCGCAACAACTGGGACCATCGCGACGAGGCCGCACTGCCCGCATTCCCCGCGACGTTCACGCAGGCGCAGGTGACCGCGCTCAACGCCGGGCGCTACGTCACCTTCCCGCTCGACGACGCCGACGGCGCACCGACCTTCCGCGCCGTCGCGGCCCTCATGTCGGCCGACGCGCACGGCACGTTCGTGCCCATCGTCATCGCGATCTCGTCGGCAGACACCGAGCGCCTCCTCGGCGTCTACCTCACGATCTTCCTCGGGTTCGGCCTCGGCGTGGTGCTCGTCGGTGCGCTGCTCACGCGCATGCTCGTGACGTCGACCTTCACCCCGCTGCGTGAGGTCGAGCGCACGGCCGCCGCGATCGCCGACGGCGACTTCGGCCAGCGGCTCGGCGGCGCGACGCCCAACACCGAGGTCGGCCGGCTCAACCGGTCGCTGAACACCATGCTCAACCGCATCGACCGGGCGTTCCGCGACCGCGCGCGCACCATCGACCAGATGCGACGCTTCGTGGGCGACGCCTCGCACGAACTGCGCACCCCGCTCGTCTCGGTGCGCGGCTACGCCGAGCTCTACCGCATGGGCGCCCTGCAGACCGAAGACGATGTCGCACAGGCCATGGAGCGCATCGAGAAAGAGGCGATCCGCATGGGCGGACTCGTCGAAGACCTGCTCGCCCTCGCCCGACTCGACGAGGCGAAGCCGCTCCAACTCGCCAAGGTCGACCTCGTGCCGCTCGCGCGCGACGCCGCACTCGACACCATGGCGGCGCACCCCGATCGGGTCGTCACGGTGATCGCACCCGAACAGGGTGCGAGGGATGTCCCGGGCGACATCCCCTCCGAGCTCGAGGTCGAGCTCGACCTGGCGTCGACGCCGGCTGCCCCGCCGATCTCGTTCGCCGGAGCGACCCTCGCCCGCCTTCGCGGGCGACGCGTCCGCGGAGACGCCGCCGTCGCGGCCCGCCGCGACGCACAGGCCGCCAAGCGGGCGGCAGCGGCATCCGCGTCGGCCAAGCGGGCCGCAGCGAAGGCACAGGCCGGCCTCCAGATCACCGGCGACCTGTCCGTCGGCGTGGAAGGCGTGACGAGCGCGGAGGCTTCCGCCGCCGAGCGCGCCGCGAAGCCGGTGCGGCGAGCGATCGTGCTCGCCGAGGAGAACAAGATCCGCCAGGTCATCACGAACCTCATGGGCAACGCGATCCGGTTCACCTCAGACGGCGGCCCGCTGGAGATCCGGGTGACGATCGACGACGACGACGAGCGCGCCGTCGTCGAGGTCATCGACCACGGCGAGGGAATCCCGCCCCAGATCCGCGAGAAGATCTTCCAGCGGTTCTGGCGGGCCGACACCTCGCGCACCCGTGAGACCGGCGGTTCCGGACTCGGGCTCGCGATCGTCTCGTCGATCGTGGCAGCGCACAACGGAACGGTCGACGTCGTCGAGACGCCCGGCGGCGGTGCGACGTTCCGGGTCATGCTGCCGCTCGCGGGCTCGTCGTCCGCGCCGCAGTCGATGATCGAGGCATGATCGGTCACTCGTCCTCGACAGTTCGCACCGAGCGTGCGCCCTGCCCGGTTCATCGTTCGCGCCGCAACGCCCGCGCTCACGCCCCCTAGCGTCGGTTGCACACCGAACGAAGGGACACCAATGACCAGCTACCAGGTCGACGCCGAGCAGGTCTCGGCGGCCACCCACACCGTGCAGGGCACCATCGGCAGAATCCAGTCCGAGGTCTCAGCGCTGCTCGGCCAGCTCACCGGGCTGCAGTCGTCGTGGTCGGGTCAGGCGTCGTCGGCATTCCAGGGCGCCGTCGCCGATTGGCGCGCGACGCAGATGCAGGTCGAGCAGAGTCTCACCGGTCTCAACCAGGCACTCGGCGTCGCAGCGACGCAGTACCTCGATGCCGAGCAGTCGAACGCGCGGCTGTTCCTGCGCTGACGGGCACGAACCCCGCTCACACGGCCGTGTGGTTCGCGACGACGTTCGCGACGACGTTCGCGACGACGTTCGACGCGCTCGGCGATCAGACGATCGCCGAGCGTGCGGGCAGCCGCATACGACGACGATGGGCGCCTCCCGGAGGAGGCGCCCATCGTGTGTTCGCGAGTTGCGAGAGTGGTCGGACTAGAAGTCCATGCCGCCCGTGGGGTCGCCGACCGGGGCCGGGTTCTTCTCGGGCTTGTCGGCGACGACGGCCTCGGTGGTGAGGAACAGGCCCGCGATCGACGCGGCGTTGAGCAGCGCCGAACGGGTCACCTTCACCGGGTCGTTGATGCCTGCGGCGAGCATGTCGACGTACTCACCGGTCGCGGCGTTGAGGCCCTGGCCGACGGGGAGGTTGCGCACCTTGTCGGCGACGACGCCCGGCTCGAGGCCCGCGTTCAGCGCGATCTGCTTGAGCGGCGCGTCGATCGCGACGCGAACGATGTTCGCACCTGTCGCCTCGTCGCCCGAGAGGTCGAGCTTCTCGAAGGCGGTCTTGCCGGCCTGGATGAGGGCGACGCCACCACCGGCGACGATGCCCTCTTCGACGGCGGCCTTGGCGTTGCGCACGGCGTCTTCGATGCGGTGCTTGCGCTCCTTGAGCTCGACCTCGGTGGCCGCGCCCGCCTTGATGACGGCGACGCCGCCGGCGAGCTTGGCGAGGCGCTCCTGCAGCTTCTCGCGGTCGTAGTCGGAGTCGGTGTTGTCGATCTCCTTGCGGATCTGCGCAACGCGGCCGGCGATGGCCTCTTCGTCTCCGGCACCCTCGACGATGGTCGTCTCGTCCTTGGTGATGATGACCTTGCGAGCCTGGCCGAGCAGGTCGAGCGTGACGTTCTCGAGCTTGAGGCCGACCTCTTCGGAGATGACCTGGCCGCCCGTGAGGGTCGCGATGTCCTGGAGCTGCGCCTTGCGGCGGTCACCGAAGCCGGGGGCCTTGACGGCGACCGACTTGAAGATGCCGCGGATCTTGTTGACGATCAGGGTGGCGAGCGCCTCGCCGTCGACGTCTTCGGCGATGATCAGCAACTGCTTGCCGGTCTGGATCACCTTGTCGACGATGGGGAGCAGGTCCTTGATGTTCGAGACCTTGCTGTTGACGATCAGGATGTAGGGGTCTTCGAAGACCGCTTCCTGGCGCTCGGGGTCGGTGACGAAGTACGCCGACAGGTAGCCCTTGTCGAAGCGCATGCCCTCGGTGAGCTCGAGTTCGGTGCCGAACGTGTTCGACTCCTCGACGGTGACCACGCCCTCCTTGCCGACCTTGTCGATCGCCTCGGCGATGAGCGCACCGATCTGCTCGTCTGCAGCCGAGATCGACGCGGTGGCGGCGATCTCTTCCTTGGTCTCGACGTCCTTCGCGTTGGCGAGGAGCTCGGCCTCGACGGCCTGGACGGCCTTCTCGATGCCGCGCTTGAGCGAGATGGGGTCGGCGCCTGCGGCGACGTTGCGAAGGCCCTCGCGCACGAGCGCCTGGGCGAGCACGACCGAGGTCGTGGTGCCGTCACCGGCAACGTCGTCGGTCTTCTTGGCGACCTCCTTGACGAGCTCGGCGCCGATCTTCTCGTACGGGTCGTCGAGCTCGATCTCCTTGGCGATGGACACACCGTCGTTCGTGATCGTGGGCGCGCCCCACTTCTTCTCGAGCACGACGTTGCGTCCGCGCGGGCCGAGGGTCACCTTGACCGCGTCGGCGAGCGTGTTCAGGCCACGCTCGAGACCACGGCGGGCCTCCTCGTTGAAAGCAATGATCTTTGCCATGTGTGTTTCTCGTCCTTTCCCGGACGTCTTCAAAGATTCGTGGATTTAGCACTCAAAACGAGTGAGTGCTAAGACGATTCTGGCACTCTCCCGGCACGAGTGCAAGCGAGCGTGACGCACGACACCCCGCGTGGGAGCCGAGAGGCGGCGCGGAAAACGACGAACGCGCCGCCGGAGGGCCGGCGGCGCGTTCGGATGTCGCGGTGCGATCAGGCGGGACGGACACCCTCTGCCTGCGGCCCCTTCGAGCCGGTGCCGACCTCGAACACGACCTGCTGACCCTCTTCGAGCACCTTGTACCCGGCCATGTCGATGGCGGAGTAGTGCACGAAGACGTCGTGGCCGCCATCGTCGACGGTGATGAAACCGTATCCCTTTTCAGCGTTGAACCACTTGACGGTTCCGTTCGCCATGCGTTGCTCCCATGTTGCTGTGTGTGGATCAGCACGTGCCTGTCGCCTGTACCGGGCCACAGGGCCGTGCAGACGTGGAGCCGAGAGCGGCGCCGGCGTCACACGGGATTCGAGCGGCCAATTCCAGATACTAACGAGGTGACACGCGGGCACAAGGGGGTCGACGCAACGAATGATCGCAGAATGGCAACGATTCGGCACGAACGGGCGTATCGGCCCGCGGCGATCAGCCTGCGACGTTCGCGGCGTAGTCGGAGCCGAGTACGACGACGAGTGGCGTGCCCGTCGCGGCGAACTGCTCGGAGAGCCGCACTTCGGCCTCGGGCAGCAACTGGGCGACACCTCGCGCCGCGCCCTCGAGGTCGGCCGTCGCGTAGTACACCACGGTCTCGGCCAGGTCGTTCGCGCTCGCGTTCGCCGTCGCGCCCACGGTCACGCCGCCGGCCGTGAGCAACTCGCCGGCGTTCGCCGCGAGTCCCGACGTGGTCGTGCCGTTCAGTACCGTCACCGGCACGTCGGGTGCGAGCGTCGGTTCGGCGGTCACCACGGGCGAGGGGGTCGGGGTGACCGTCGGCGCGGCGAAGTTCAGCCGATCGTTCAGCAGCATGACGGCGCCGATGCCGATCGCCACGAGCACGACGGTCGCGAACGCCGCCCAGCCGAAGGCGATCCACTTGGCGCCGCGGCGCGCGGGTGCGCGGTGCGCACCGACTCGGTCGATGCCGTGCGGGATCGAGTCGAACCGATCGCGGGGGAACTTCTGCGCCATGTGTCCAGGTATCGAGTGTCGGGGCCGCGCTCAGTCGAGCGGTCGGCCGAGCGAGAGGGAACGCCTGCTGCGGGCCTCCGCGCGCGCCGAACGCATGCGCTGCAGGCGTTTGACGAGCATGGGATCGTGCCGGAGGGCCGCCGGCGAGTCGATGAGCTCGCCGAGTATCCGATAGTAGCGCGTGGCCGAGATGCCGAACTCGTCGCGGATCGCCTCGGCCTTGCGCGCGGGCCGCTGCCAGGCGCGAGCCTCGAACGCGAGCACATGTCGCTGCCGCTCGTCGAGGTCGGCATCGTCGGGCCGGGTCGGTACGCGCTCTGCGGCCATGTCCATCTCCCGTCGAGGCCGCGCGATCACGCGCCCTGTGCTGCACATCCTAGGCACGGCGACCCGAGTGCACGGCGAGCAGCCGCGGCGTGTGCCCCGCACGGAACACGGGGCATCCGTCGTGCGTTGCATCCGACGTACGAATCCGTAACCTCGTCGCCCGACCTGCGACGATGGAAGACGAGATCCGAAGCCCCCGAGAGGATGCGCATGTCCTACAGCGTGAAGAAGAGCGACGACGAGTGGCGTGCCGAGCTCGACCCCGAGCAGTACGCCGTGCTGCGCGGAGCGGCGACCGAACGCCCGTGGACGGGTGAGCTGCTCGACGAGGAGCGCGCGGGCATCTACACCTGCGCAGCCTGCGACGTCGAGCTCTTCAAGAGCGGCACGAAGTTCGATTCGGGTTGCGGCTGGCCGAGCTTCTACGAATCGGTCCGCCCCGAGGCCGTCGAGCTCATCGAGGACACGTCGCTCGGCATGGTGCGCACCGAGGTGCGCTGCGCCAACTGCGGCTCGCACCTGGGCCACGTGTTCCCCGACGGCTTCGGCACGCCCACCGGCGATCGCTACTGCATGAACTCACTCGCACTCGGCTTCACCGCCGAGGCCTGACGGTGGCATCGGTTCGCGAGGCGGTGCTCGCGCGGCGCTCGGCGCCGAAGGTGACGGATGTCGCTCCCGACGACGCGGCGATCATCGAGTTGCTCAGGGCCGCCGAACGCGTGCCCGACCACGCGGCGCTGCGCCCGTGGCGCGTGATCGCGCTGCGCGGCGATGCGCGCTCGCGTCTCGGTGCGGCGCTGGCCGAGGCATCCGGCTTCACGGGCGAGGCGGCATCGAAGCTCGCCGCCAAGCCCGAACGTGCTCCCCTGCTGCTCGCGATCGTCGCCTCGAGCACCCAGCACCCGAAGGTTCCCGAGTGGGAGCAGCACACGGCGGCGGCCGGCGTCGCCCACCTGCTGAGCCTGCTGCTCGACGACGCCGGGTGGGGCGTGATGTGGCGAACCGGGCCGTACACGAGGGATCCGCTCGTCGAGGCGGCGCACGGTCTCGGCCCGAACGAGCACCTGCTGGGCTGGCTCTACGTCGGCGGGCTGCCCGCGGGCGCACGCGCAGCGCGCAACTCGCGGCCGCCCGCACCGCGGTTCAGCTCGCTCGACTGACCGACCGGTCGCCGGCGGGCTGGGGCGCGAGCGCGACGTGCTTGTGCCGGGTCCACCGTATGGACGCGACGACCACGGCGACGACGGCCAGCACCGTGCCGCCGATCGTCGCCGCGTCGACGGGCCGCTCGGAGGTCGGCAGCAGCAGGTCGAGGGCGAGTGCCCCGGCGAGCTGACCGGCCACTCCGCAGAGCGCGAGCAGCAGCACGCCCACGACACGCACGAGCACCGCCTGCCCGGCGATGAACACGCAGCCGATCGCGCCGCCGAGGTACAGCCACGGCTCGGTGGGCAGCGCCTCGGGCCAGCCGGCGATCGCCGCGTGCACGAGCATCACGACGACGAGCGCCGTGGTGCCCACGGCGAAGTTGATGAGCGTCGCGGTGAACGCACTGCCGGCCTCGACCTTCACCCGGCCGTTCACCGCCTGCTGCCACGCGGCTCCGACGCCCGCGACGAACGGGAGCAGCATGAGCACCGGCGGAACGTCGTGAGCGAGCTGCGCCGACACCGCCCACGAGATGGCGGCGAGCGCGATCAGGGCACCGAGGACGCGCATGATCGTGAGCGGTCGTCGCCCGCCGGGCCCGAGGCCGACGACGTCGAAGAGGATGCCGCCGACCGTCTGGCCGGCGACGATCGCGACGGTGAACAGCGCGACGCCGAGCACACCGGCCGAGAGGCCCTGCGTCGTGACGAACCACGCACCGGCCAGGCCGCCGAGCAGCATCCACCACGCGATGCGCCCGGCGCGAAGTCCCTCGCGCACTCGCGTGACGCCCACGCGGCCCGGACGCCAGAAGCCCAGCACGACCAGCAGGATCACGAGGCCGGACCCGAACGAGATCGCCGCCGCAGTGTACGGATCGTCGATCGCCGCCGCGAGTTGGCCGTTCACCCGCGACTGCAGTGCGACCCCGGCACCGAAGACGACGGCCAGCACGATCGCCAGCCACGTCGGGATGCGCGAGCGTTCGGCATGGGCATGGCGATGCGGTTCGCCCGAACCCGGCGCCTGGGGCGCGGCGTCGGTGATCGAGAGTTCTGTCAAGAGCCGGCTGCGGGACTCGAACCCGCAACCACCGCTTTACAAGAGCGGTGCGCTACCAATTGCGCCAAGCCGGCATGCGTGCCCCGGCCATCTTACCGGGGCTCGCGGGGCACCGGCCGCCGTCGGATACCGGGCGGGCGGTGCCGATTCGCCTACGGCGCCGGGGTCGGCGTGGGCGTGGGTGACGCGTTGGACTCGGAGAAGGTCTCGCCGGTCGCCTGCAGCACGAACGACTGGAACTCGGCGGGGTCGGTGAGTGAGCCGACGTACTGCTTGCCGTTCACGAGCACCGTGGGGGTGCCGGTGATCGACGGGAGTTCGGAGTTCGGCACCGGCTGCGTCAGCGCACGATTGGTGGCTTCGTCGACCCACGTGTGGAACTGCTTGTCGTCGATGCACCGCTCGATCGTCGACGGCGAGGAGACGCCGGCCTGCTTCGCGAGGGCTTTGATCTCATCGTTCGTGAGACCCTCGGTGCCCTCTTCGGGCTGGTTCTCGAACAGCAGGTCGTGGAAGTCGAGGAACGAGGCGGGTGAGGTGTCGGCCACGCACGCCGCCGCGTTCGCCGCACGCAGCGAGTACTGGGTGCCGGCGGACTTGTTCTTGAGGATCGCGATCGGGTGCACCTCGAGGGTCGCCGCGCCCTCTTCGACCATCGCGCGGATGGACTCGGCGTTGGTGGACTCGAAGTCGCCGCAGTACGGGCAGAGGTAGTCGATGTAGGTGACGATGTTCGCGACGGTGCCGGTTTCGTCGTGCACGGTCGCCGTCGGCGTCGCACCGGCCTTGAGTGCGGGCGTCTCGACGGGGGTGACGACCCCCTCGGCGCCCGTGAGCACGATGCCGTCGCTCGCCATGTTCGCCGGGCCCGGTCCCGCGGGGCGCACGTTGTTGAAGATCAGCCCGGCGACGAGGCCCGCGACCGCCAGCACGGCGACGATGACACCGCCCTGGATGAGCCAACGATTGCGGCGCTCACGCTTCTTCTGCTCTTCGCGCAGGGCCCGTGCCTTCTCGCGCGCTGCTTCGCGCTGCTCGTTACGGGAAGGGCGTGGCTGGTCTGCTCCGCCAATGCTCATCGATGGTCACTCCGGTCGCTGTGTGGGCGCGCGTGTCTGCACGCGAACGCAAACACGATAGTAGGCACGGCGTCTGGGAATCCCCCAAACGAACGCTGAACACGGATGTCCCCACGCGGGCCCGCTCGCGACGGCCGCGGCCCCGGGGCATCCGCCGACGGTGCGGACCACCCTCGCGCACATGCGATACTGAGGAGGCGTCAGCGTCGACGCAAGTCCATTCACTACGGATCGTCCGGCACGTACCTGCCGGTGAAGGAGATACAGAACCATGGCGTCAGTCACGTTCGACAAGGCCACCCGCCTCTACCCGGGCGGCACCCGACCGGCCGTCGACAAGCTCGACCTCGAGATCGCAGACGGCGAGTTCCTCGTCCTCGTCGGCCCCTCGGGTTGCGGCAAGTCCACCTCGCTCCGCATGCTCGCCGGCCTCGAAGAGGTCAACGAGGGCAACATCCTCATCGGCGACCGCAACGTCACCGACGTGCCCCCGAAGGACCGCGACATCGCGATGGTCTTCCAGAACTACGCGCTCTACCCCCACATGACCGTCGCCGAGAACATGGGCTTCGCGCTCAAGATCGCCGGTGTCGGCAAAGACGAGCGCGCGGCGCGCGTGCTCGAGGCGGCGAAGCTGCTCGACCTCGAGCCCTACCTCAGCCGCAAGCCCAAGGCACTCTCGGGCGGCCAGCGCCAGCGCGTCGCCATGGGCCGTGCCATCGTCCGCCAGCCGCAGGTGTTCCTCATGGACGAGCCCCTGTCGAACCTCGACGCCAAGCTCCGTGTGCAGACCCGCACGCAGATCGCCTCGCTGCAGCGCCGCCTCGGCGTCACCACGGTCTACGTCACCCACGACCAGACCGAGGCGCTCACCATGGGCGACCGCATCGCCGTGCTGAAGGACGGCCTGCTCCAGCAGGTCGGCACCCCGCGCGACCTCTACGAGAAGCCGCAGAACGTGTTCGTCGCGGGCTTCATCGGCTCACCGGCCATGAACCTATTCCACGCCGAACTCGTCGACGACGGCATCAAGTTCGGCACCGCGACGGTGCCGGTCGACCGTGAGACGCTCGCCGAGTCGAGCGGCAAGGTCGCCACGATCGGCGTGCGCCCCGAAGACATCGTCGTGTCGCCGCACGAGGGCGAGGGCCTCGCGGTCGACGTCGACCTCGTCGAGGAGCTCGGCGCCGACGGCTACCTCTACGGCCACTCGACGGTCGAGGGCAAGCGCACCGACATCGTCGCGCGTGTCGACGGCCGCGTGCACCCGAACGCCGGGGAGCGCGTGTACCTCACGGCCACGCCGAACCACGTGCACGTCTTCGACGCCGAGTCGGGCCTCCGCCTCAGCAAGAAGCCGGTCGTGGCCTGAGCCATCGCCGAACACGGATGCCGGTCGGGCCGCTCGGCCCGGCCGGCATCGCCGTTTCTGCGCCACATGAACCAGGGCTACGCTGAACCTCGATGACCGGCTCACTCTCGATCACGTCGGCTTTGACCGACCCAGCGCTCCTCGACCTCCCGTGGGACCTCCCCCTCGAGGCCTGGCCCAGCGAGACGATCGCCGCACTCCCGAAGGGCATCTCGCGCCACCTCGTGCGTTTCGCCCACCTCGGGTCGCACGTCGTCGCCGTCAAGGAGACGACGGCCGAGATGGCCAAGGGCGAATACGAGATGCTGCGCGCCCTGCAGCGCCTCGACATCCCGTGCGTCGATCCCGTCGCCGTGATCACGAACCGCACCGACGACGAGGGCGACGCCTTGAAGCCCGTGCTCGTCACGCGGCACCTGCGTTTCTCACTGCCCTACCGGGCGTTGTTCTCGCAGACGCTTCGACCCGACACCGCGACCCGACTCGTCGACGCGCTCGCCGTGCTGCTCGTGCGACTGCACGTCGTGGGGTTCTTCTGGGGCGATGTCTCGCTGTCGAACACCCTGTTCCGGCGCGACGCCGGCTCGTTCGCCGCGTACCTCGTCGACGCCGAGACGGGCAAGCTCTACGAGGGCGGCCTCTCCGACGGCCAGCGCGAGAACGACCTCGAGATCGCGCGCGTCAACATCGCCGGCGAGCTGCTCGATCTCGAGGCCGGTGGCAAGGTCGCCGACGAGCTCGATCCGGTGAACATCTCGAACGGCATCATCGAGGCGTACCGCAGCCTGTGGGACGAGCTCACCGGCCCCGAGGTCTTCTCGTCCGCCGAACGCTGGCGCATCAACGAGCGGGTCAATCGCCTCAACGACCTCGGCTTCGACATCGAGGAACTCGCCATCAAGACCGACGAGACCGGCACGCGCGTGCGCATCCAGCCGAAGGTCGTCGACGCCGGACACCATCAACGCCGCCTGCTGCGGCTCACGGGCCTCGATGCGGGTGAGAACCAGGCCCGTCGGCTGCTCAACGACCTCGACTCCTATCGCGCGGCGTACGGCAAGGACCACCTCGATGAAGAGATGGTCGCCCACGAATGGCTCATGCGCGTGTTCGAGCCGGTCGTGCGGGCGATCCCACTCGACCTGCGCCGCAAGCTCGAGCCGGCCGAGGTGTTCCACCAGTTGCTCGAGCACCGCTGGTTCATGGCCCAGCAGGCCGGACACGACATCCCGCTCGCCGAGGCGGTGACCTCGTACGTCAACGAGGTGCTGCGGCACCGCCGCGACGAGGCGACCGTGATCGACCCGGTGACGAGCTCGATCAGCGCCGTGCTCGACGACGTCGTGCCGACCGAGACCGCTGCAATGAGCGCGATCGACCCCGACGACGAGAACGACTGGCGACTGAAGGTCTGAGGCGCGGCTATTCGGCCGGCGTCGCCTCGGCGCGCAGCTTCGAGATCTCGTAGAGCGTCACGGATGCTGCGATGCCGGCGTTCAGCGACTCGGTTGCGGCCTCGATCGGAATCGACACGATCGCGTCGCACGTCTCGGCGACGAGGCGCGAAAGGCCCTTGCCCTCACTGCCGACGACGATGACGATCGGCCGGTCGGCCCACGACAGGCCCGGCAGCGAGACCTCGCCGTCGCCGTCGAGCCCGAGCACGAAGACGCCGCGCTCCTTGAGTGCCTTCAGCGTCTGGGTGAGGTTCGGCGCCATGGCCACGGGGATGCGCGCGGCCGCACCCGCCGAGGTCTTCCAGGCTGCGGCGTTGACGCCCACCGAGCGGCGCTGCGGCACGATGACGCCTTGGCCCCCGAACGCCCCCGTCGAACGCAGGATCGCACCGAGGTTGCGAGGGTCGGTGATGCCGTCGAGTGCCACCAGCAGCGGTGTCATGTCTCGTGCGAGCACCTCGTCGAGCATCTCGATCGGGTGCGCGTACTCGTACGGCGGCACCTTGAGGGCGATGCCCTGGTGCACCGCGTCGTGGCCGGCGAGCCGGTCGAGCTCGGGGCGCATGACCTCGAGCATGGGAATGCCGCGGTTGTTGGCGAGCTTCATCGCCTCTTTCACCCGGTCGTCCATCTCGACGCGCGCCGCGATGTAGAGGGTCGACGCGGGGATGCGCGCGCGCAGCGCCTCGACGACCGAGTTGCGACCGGTCACGATCTCGGACTCGTCGCCCGACTTCGAGCGGCGTGCCGCACCCGAGGCACCGCGCGGTGCGCCGGCACGGGCACCCTGGCCCGCGACCTTGCCCGCGCCCCTGCCCTTGCCGCCTGCGGCGGTATAGCGGTCTTGTGCGGCCTTGCGCTTGCCTGCGGGGTGCCAGGCTCGGTCTTCGGCCTTCGGCGTGGGCCCCTTGCCCTCGAGCGCCTGGCGCCCCTGGCCGCCCGAGCCGACCTGCTTGTTCTTCGCCTTGCGTACTGCCCCGGCGCGCGACTTGCCGCTGCTGCCCTTCATGATCCCAAGCTCCAATGCGTGCCGGTCTGGCTGTCTTCGATGGTGATGCCCGCAGCAGCGAGCTCGGCGCGGATGCGATCGGCCGCGGCGTAGTCCCGCGACTCGCGTGCGGTCTGGCGGTCTTCGATGAGGCGTGTGACGAGGGCGTCGAGCGCGGATGTCGCGGGTCCCGAGTCGCCCGCCGACCAGTGCGGGTCGCGGGGGTCGATGCCGAGCACCTCGACCATGGCGACCACCTGGCCGTGCGCGACGGCGGCACGGTGCAACTCCTCGTCGTCGAGCGATTGGTTGCCCGAACGCACGGTGTCGTGCAGCACGGCGAGTGCCTGGGGCACGCCGAAATCGTCATCCATCGCTTCGGCGAAGAAATCGGGGATCACCGGGCTGCCCACACCCGAGTACCGGGTGCCGGCGAGCCGGCGCTCGACCCGCTCGAGGAAGCCGCGGATGCGGTCGACGGTCGCCTCCGCCTCGGCGAGCGAGCTCGGTGCGTAGTCGAGCGTCGATCGATAGTGCGCTCCCCCGAGCAGGTAGCGCACCGCGAGCGGGGAGGCGATGCCGAACAGCTCGGCCGCGTAGACCGAATTGCCGAGCGACTTCGACATCTTCTGCCCGCCGATGTTCACGAGCCCGTTGTGCACCCAGTACCGTGCGAAGCCGTCTCCGGCCGCGGTCGACTGGGCGAGCTCGTTCTCGTGGTGCGGGAACCGCAGGTCGAGCCCGCCGCCGTGGATGTCGAACTCGGTGCCGAGGTAGCGCGCGGCCATCGCCGAGCACTCGATGTGCCAGCCGGGCCGCCCGGAGCCCCAGGGCGAGTGCCAGCTCGACGACTCGGGCTCTGCCGGCTTGTGCCCCTTCCAGAGCGCGAAGTCGCGCGGGTCGCGCTTGCCGCGCGGATCGGCGTCGGCGGCGGCTTCCATCTTGTCGCGGGACTGGCGGGTGAGCTCGCCGTAGGAGGGCCAGCTCGACGTGTCGAAGTACACGTCGCCCGAGCCGTCGGGCGCGGGATACGCGTGTCCGCGCTCGATGAGCCGAGCGATGAGCTCCTGCATCTGCTGTACGCTCGCCGTCGCGCGCGGCTCGTAGGTCGGGGCCAGGATGCCGAGCGAGGCATACGCCGCCGTGAACTCGAGCTCGACGCGATATGCGAGCGAGTACCACTGCTCGTCGCCCGCCGCGTTGAGGATCTTGTCGTCGATGTCGGTCACGTTGCGGATGAACGCGACATCGTTGCCGCGATACGCGAACCAGCGCCGCATGATGTCGTAGACGAGGGCGCTGCGCAGATGTCCGATGTGCGGGCTCGACTGCACCGTCGGCCCGCAGACGTACATGCCGACGTGCCCCTCGCGAAGGGGCACGAAGTCACGCAGGGCCTGGGCCTTCGAGTCGTAGATTCGCACGGTCACCCGCCAAGCCTACCGGCGCGTTGCCCCCGTTCCGCTGTGCTGTTCGTTCAGGGGATGAGGAGGGCCGTTGCGATCGCCGCGACACCCTCGCCGCGGCCGGTGAAGCCGAGTGCGTCGCTCGTCGTCGCGCTCACGCTCACGGGCGCGCCGAGCACCCGCGAAAGCAGCGCCTCGGCCTCGGCTCGCCGAGGGGAGAGCTTCGGCCGGTTGCCGACGATCTGCACGGTCACGTTGCCGATCGAGAATCCGGATGCCTCGACCAGGCGTTTCGTCTCGGTGAGGAAGACCTCGCCGTGGGCGCCGTCGAATCGAGGGTCGTCGGTGCCGAAGACCCGGCCGACGTCGCCGAGCCCCGCAGCCGCGAGCAGGGCGTCGCAGATCGCGTGCGCGGCGGCGTCGCCGTCGCTGTGCCCCGAGAGCCCGCGCTCGCCGGGCCAGTGCAGGCCCGCCAGCCAGAGCGCGACACCGGCGTCGGCGGCGAAGGCGTGCACGTCGGTACCCGTGCCGATGCGCGGCACCGGAGCGTCGTGCCGGCCGGTCGGCCGGGTGCGTTCCGCAACGAGCTGCTCGGCGCGGCGCAGGTCGGCCGGCACCGTGATCTTGAACGCCCGGACGTCGCCCGGCACGACATCGACCGCGAGCCCGGCCGATTGGACGAGCGCCGCATCGTCGGTGAACTCGGCGCGCGCCGTGGCGTAGGCATGGTCGAGCGCCCTGCGGGGAAAGCCCTGGGGCGTCTGCACCGCGCGCAACTGCGACCGGTCGACGGTCTCGACGACGCTGCCGTCGACCCCGACGCGCTTGATGGTGTCGACGACGTCGAGGGCGGGAACGACGCCGCGGTTGCGTGCATGCACGGCTGCGGCGACCTCGTCGAACACGAGGCTCGGCGTGAGCGCTCGAGCGGCGTCGTGGACGAGCACCGTGTCGATGCCGGGCGGCAGCACCGCGAGTCCGCGCGAGACCGACTGCTGTCGGGTGTCGCCGCCCGAGACGACGTCGAGGGCGGCGGATGCCGCGGCCACGACGGGCTCGAACGACGACCGGGTCGTGTCGACCCGGTCGTCGGGAACGACGAGCACGAGGTGCGGCGCCGACGCCATTCCGAGCGCGCCGGCGACGGCCGTCGACAGCACGGTGCCGTCGCCGAGCGGCACGAACGCCTTCGGCTCGTCGTACCCGAGGCGCGTGCCGCTTCCGGCCGCGACGATGACGACGGCGATCGTGGGCGTGCTCATCCCACGAGCGTAGCGCTGACCGCGAGACGCGGCCTGCAGCTACTCGACGCGCGGAAGGCTACGAGGCGAGCACCTCGTCGAGCACGGTCGAGGCCGCCTCTTCGTCGGTCTTCTCTGCGAGCGCGAGCTCGGAGATGAGGATCTGACGTGCCTTCGCGAGCATGCGCTTCTCGCCGGCCGAGAGCCCGCGGTCCTGATCACGACGCCAGAGGTCGCGGACGACCTCGGAAACCTTGATCACGTCGCCCGAGGCGAGCTTCTCGAGGTTCGCCTTGTAGCGACGCGACCAGTTGGTCGGCTCTTCGGTGAAAGGGGCGCGCAACACCTCGAAGACCTTGTCGAGGCCTTCTTTTCCGATGACGTCACGCACGCCGACGAGGTCGACGTTCTCGGCCGGGACCTCGATGACGAGGTCGCCCTGCGTGACGTTCAGCTTGAGGTAGAGCTTCTCTTCACCTTTGATGATCCGTTTCTTCACCTCGGTGATCGTTGCGGCACCGTGGTGGGGGTAAACGACGGTTTCGCCAACCTCAAAAAGCATGAATATGTGTCCTTTCGGCAACTCACAGGATATCACATTCGGGATCGTGCTAAGGTTCCGCCTCCCCCTCGCATCGCCGCCGCGACCGTACGATATGCTCGGATTCGATTCCTCGCGCGCGCCGAAACGGCCGTGCGCCCGCTCGCTCTTGGAGGTTCTGTGAAGGCGCGTCTCGCGGCATCCGCTGCTCTCGCTCTCGGCATCGCGCTCGGCGCGAGCGGTTGCGCGATGCTCACCTATCAGGCGACGACCGAGCCCTACGATGCGAGCGACGGGGTCGCCGCCGATGTCGGCGATCTCGACCTGCGCAACATCCTCGTCGTGAGCGACGACGGCGACGAGGGCAACCTCGTGCTCACCGTCGTCAACAACGGCGAAGACGACGTCGAGCTCGACGTGCAGCTCGTCGCCAGCGGCGACACGCAGACGATCGAGGTCGCAGCGGGCTCCACCGTGGGCCTCGGCGCCGCCGACGTCGAGGGCATCGACGTCCTCGACCCCATCCTGCTCGAGGGCATCGACACGCAGCCCGGCGGACTCGTCGACCTCTACTTCCAGTACGGCTCGGCCGAGGGCATCGAGATCGGCGTGCCGGTGCTCGACAGCCGCCTGCCCGAGTACTCCGGCCTGGCCCCCTGACGCACGGCGGCGCCGACCCGGCGCCGGCACGGAACGAACGAATGAGCGGATGCCCCGGGGCATCCGCTCATTCGTCGCTGCGGGCCTCGTGCACTCCGAGGGATCAGGCCTCGAAGCGATAGCCGAGCCCGCGCACGGTGACGAGCTGTACGGGCTCGGAGGGCTGCTGCTCGATCTTCGACCGGATGCGCTTGATGTGCACGTCGAGCGTCTTCGTGTCGCCGAAGTAGTCGGAACCCCACACCCGGTCGATGAGCTGGCCGCGCGTGAGCACGCGACCGGGGTTGCGCATGAGCAGTTCGAGCAACTCGAATTCCTTGAGCGGCATGGGCACCGCCGTGCCGTCGACCTCGACGGTGTGCCGGTCGACGTCCATGCGCACCCGACCGCCCTCGAGGATCGCCTCGTCGTAGTCGTCGATCTCGGTGCGCCGCCGCAGCACCGCGCGGATGCGGGCGAGGAGCTCGCGCGTGGAGTACGGCTTCGTGACGTAGTCGTCGGCGCCGAGCTCGAGGCCCACGACGATGTCGATCTCGGAGTCCTTCGCCGTGAGCATGATGATCGGCACCGTCGAGCGCGAGCGGATCTCGCGGCAGACCTCGGTGCCCGGCAGGCCGGGCAGCATGAGGTCGAGCAGCATGATGTCGGGCTCGGTCTGGTCGAACGCGGCGATCGCCGCGGGGCCGTCGGCGGCGACCTCCACCTCGTACCCCTCGCGCTCGAGCAGGAAGCTCAGGGGGTCGCTCAGTGCGATCTCGTCTTCGACGAGCAGGATTCGAGTCACGTACGGTCTCCTGGTTCGGATGCTGCGAGGTTCGCAGCGCGTCTGGTGCCGCGCGATGCGGCAAGTGGCGGAGCGGCGGCGGCACCGGGTTCGGCCGGTGGCCCGGCCGAACCGGCCGGGTCGGCCGATTCGGACGCCTCGATGGGCGGTTCCGCGAGCGGGAGCCGGATCATGAACGTCGATCCCCTGCCGGGCTGCGACCACACTCTCACGTCGCCGCCGTGGTTCTGCACCGTGTGCTTGACGATGCTGAGCCCGAGGCCCGAACCGCCGGTGTTGCGCGCACGCGCCTGGTCGATGCGGTAGAACCGCTCGAACACCCGCTCGAGTTCATCGGACTCGATGCCGATGCCCTGGTCGGTGACCGCGATCTCGACGGCCCCGTCGACGATCTTCGTGCCCACGCCGACACGGCCGCCTTCGCTGGAGTAGGCGATCGCGTTCGCGATGAGGTTGTGCACCGCGACGATCAGCAACGACCGGTCGCCGTACACCTCGGCGTTCGACGATGCCCGGACCGCGACCTCGACGCCCTTCGCCGTCGCGACGACCCGGTTCTGCTCGACGGCCGCCGCCACGATCTCGTCGACCCCGAGCAGCACATCGGTGCGCAACGCCCCGCGCGCCTGCAGCCGGGACAGCTCGATGACCTCGCTCGTGATGTGCGCGAGCCGGCCGGCCTCGACTGAGAGACGGCCGGCGAAGCGCCGCACCTGGTCGGGTTCGTCGGCAGCCTGGTCGATCGCCTCGGCCAGCAGGCTGACCGAGGCGATCGGGGTCTTCAGCTCGTGGCTGATGTTCGCGACGAAGTCGCGTCGCACCTCATCGAGCCGGAACGACTCGGTGCGATCCTCGGCGAGGAGCAGCACGAATCGGGTGCCGAGGCGCGCCGAGCGCACGCGCAGCCGCAAGGGGGTGTCGGCGAACGGCCCCCGGGAGACGATGTACTCCTCGCCGACGATCGGTTCGCCCGTGCGGCGCACCGATGCGACGATGTCGAGCAGCTCGGGGTGCACGAGCTGCTGGTTGCGCACGAGCCCCATGGCGACGGCCCCCGGCGAGGCGCGCAGCACGTTGTTCGACGGATCGAGCACGACTCCGGCGGACTCCATGACATCGAGCACCTGGTCGACCCCGTCGGGAATCGTCGGCGCGACGACCTTCGCCGCGCTGGCTCCGCGGCGTTCGGCCATGTGCAGCACGATCATGAATGCGGCGCCCAGGAAGAGGCCGAAGGCAAGCGCGGTGAGCACCAGCCACGTGGAGTCCATGCGTTCAAGACTAACCAGCCGATCACGCCGCCTCGGCCATTGTCCGCCTGTGCGGCGGTACGTTAGTGGGTGTTCAGCCTCCGGGCACCTGCTGTTCACCTGCCGCCGGGAGGATGTCCCGGGGCCGCAGTGCCCTTCCGTCCCGCGCTCGCTGCGCGAGACTCCGAGAGACAAGGATTCGTACATGCGTGAGGTGTTCCAGCAGGAGCTGGCCGAGGTTCAGGACCGACTGGTGGAGCTCGCCGAACTCGTCGCCGAGTCGATCGACAAGGCCACGCGCGCGTTCCACAAGTCCGAGGTGAGCCTGGCTGAAGAGGTGATCGCCAGCGACAACTTCATCGACCAGCGCACCGTCGCACTCGACGAGCTCGCCATCACGATCCTCGCCCGCCAGCAGCCGGTCGCCCGCGACCTGCGCATCGTCGTGAGCGCATTGCGCATCAGCGCCTCGCTCGAGCGCATGGGCGACATGTCCACCCACATCGCGCAGCTCGCTCGCTACCGCTTCCCCGACAAGGTCGTGCCCAAGTCGCTGCGCTCGACGTTCGCCGAGATGGGCCAGCTCGACGTCGAGATCGCGCGCAAGCTCGTCGAGCTGCTGCGCACCGAAGACGCGCAGCTCGCTGAAGAGATCCGCAACGACGACGACAAGGTCGACGCGCTGCATCTCGTGGTGTTCGACAAGGTGCTCGGCGAGACCTGGAAGGGCCAGGCCGTCGACACGGTCGACGCCACGCTCGCGAGCCGATACCACGAGCGCTTCGCCGACCACGCGGTGTCGATCGCCAAGAAGGTGCAGTACCTCGTGACCGGCGACTGGGATCCCGAGAAGTCCGCGAGCTGACGCGGGAACGACCGAGGGCGAGGGATCATCGATCCCTCGCCCTCGGTCGTGCTCGGGCTACTTGGCGCCCTGTGCGGCGACGGCCGCGGCACCCGCCGCGGCGGCCTCGGGGTCGAGGTACTCCCCCGCGCCGATGGGCATGAAGTCGTCGTCGAGGCGGTACACGAGGGGGATGCCCGTGGGGATGTTGAGCTCGGCGATCTCGTCGTCGCTGATGCCGTCGAGGTGCTTCACGAGCGCGCGCAGCGAGTTGCCGTGGGCGGTGACGAGCACGACCTTGCCGGCGGCGAGGTCGGGGATGATGTCGGACTCCCAGTAGGGCAGCATGCGCGCGATGACGTCTTTCAGGCACTCGGTGCGCGGCAGTTCACCATCGGCGAGGTTCGCGTAGCGCGGGTCGCCGACCTGCGACCACTCGGCGTCGTCGGCCAGCACGGGCGGCGGCACGTCGAACGAGCGGCGCCAGAGCTGGAACTGCTCGGGACCGTACTTCTCGAGCGTCTCGGCCTTGTCGAGACCCTGCAGCGCGCCGTAGTGGCGCTCGTTCAGCCGCCACGAGCGACGCACGTCGATCCACGCGCGATCGGCGACGTCGAGGGCGATGTTCGCGGTCTGGATGGCGCGGGTGAGCACCGAGGTGTGCTGCACGTCGGGAAGGAGCCCCGACTCGCGCAGCAGCTCGCCCGCGCGGGCGGCTTCGGTCTCGCCGAGCTCGGAGAGCCTGACGTCGACCCAACCGGTGAACAGGTTCTTCTGGTTCCATTCGCTGTTGCCGTGACGGAGCAGCACGAGGGTGTGTGGCATGCGAACAGCCTACCGGCGGGACATCCGCCAGCCCTGATCGCGTGAATCCCGATGACCCGGGCACATAATTGATCATGGGCGAGCCCAGACAGCGGATCCGATTCTGCCAGGCAGCCGACGGTGTTCGGATCGCTTTGGCAGAGGTCGGGGAGGGTCCGCCACTGGTCAAGGCTGCGAACTACCTCACTCATCTCGAGTTCGACTGGGTCAGCCCGGTCTGGCGGCACTGGCTCGCTGCATTGTCGTCGGGTCATCGGTTGATCCGCTACGACGAACGCGGCTGCGGGCTGTCGGACTGGGAGGTCGAGGATTTCTCACTCAACGCCTGGGTCACCGATCTGGAAACCGTGGTCGACAGCCTGCACCTCGAACACTTCCCGCTCCTCGGCATCTCTCAGGGGGGAGCCGTCGCGATCGCGTACGCGGTGCGGCATCCTGAGAGGGTTTCCCGTCTGGTCCTGTACGGAGCGTATGCACAGGGTCGCCTCCGCCGCAGTACGACCCCAGAACAGCGCCAGGAAGCCTTCACACTGCTCGACCTGATGCGGCTGGGATGGGGCCAGGACAACCCTGCCTTTCGGCAGGTGTTCACCACGCTGTTCATGCCCGACGCGACCCCGGAGCAGACACGATCGCTCAACGAGCTGCAGCGACGAACGACGTCTCCGGCGAATGCGGTTCTCTTCGAGGAGGCGTTCTACGCTCTTGATGTGACCGAGCTAGCGAGAACGGTGTCAGTTCCGACGCTGATTCTGCATGCCCGCAACGACGCAATGATCCCGTTCGAGGAGGGTCGACGTCTCGCGGGCCTGATCCCTGAGAGCACGTTCGTACCCCTTGACAGCAAGAACCACATCCTCGTGGAGGGCGAGCCGGCCTGGACGCGCTTCGTGGAGGAGATCGGAGCGTTCGTCGACCACACGCCCACCGATCGTGGTCAACTCGGCGGAGGCGACATCGTGGGTGAGCTCAGCCCACGTGAACACGAAGTCCTGGAGTTGATCTCACTGGGGCTCAGCAATGCCGAGATCGCCGAGCGGCTCTTCATCAGCCCGCATACGTTGCGCAATCACATCACCCACGTGTTCTCCAAGTTGAACACCGACACCCGAGCCCAGGCCATCGTCATGGCCAGGGAGGCCGGGATGGGGCGGTCGGGGATGGACCAGACCGGTCGCCCGCAGAGCTCCGACATCACCTGACCTTTCGAGGGCCCGGGCAGCGCGAACCCCGGATCGCCGCACATTGGGAGCGCTGTCCCACACCGCGGCGCCGCGGCGGGAGCCATGGGGCGAGAAGTAGGAGCGGGCTCTCATGCGCCCGTGTCACTCCGGTCGGCATCATCGATGCGTACACCACGGAAGAGCGGATGCCGACCCCCGCGGAGCGTCCGCTGTCGTCATCCCCTTTCACGGAAGGAATCCGCCATGCTGCTCGCACTGTTCGTCGTCCTGGTGTTGCTCGCGCTCGCCGCCGCGTACGCAGGAATCGTCGCCCTCGGTGCACGGGTGAGGCGGATTCCGTTCGACCCCGGCTACGACTCGCGGCGCCCCGTGCCGTGACCAGTCGCACGGATCCCCGCAGTAGCCGACCGGGCGGCCCGCGATGCCGCGACGCAATGCGCTGTTGATCGAGACCCACCACCACCTGCACGCGAAGCAGCACAGAAGAGAGAAGCCACCATGTCTGAAACCACAACCACCGTCGTGCGTCCGCCCCTGAACGGCGTCGACGTGCCCACCCTGTTCGCGACGTTGAACGCCGTGAAAGAGACCCCGGAGATCGCGAAGTTCCGGTTCCGCGCCCGCAACACATGGGAGGGCGGCACCCACAGCCGATCCGAGTTCTCCGGGTTCTACGGGGCGATGCAGGAGATACAGCACAACCACGTCACCGAGGTGCACGCCGATCACCCCGCCGTGCTGGTGGGCGCAGATCACGCCCCGACGCCGGTGGAGTTCCTGCTGCACGCCATCGCAGCGTGCCTGACCGCGGGCATCGGCAACATCGCCGCCGCGCGGGGCATTCCGCTGCACCACATCAGCTCGACCGTCGAAGGCGACGTCGATCTGCTCGGCATCCTCGGGCTGTCAGACGAAGTCCGCAACGGCTACCGGAGTATGAAGGTCACCTTCACGATCGCCGGCGACGCCGACGCCGATACCTTGCGCGGGCTCGTCGAGCAATCCCGCCGCCGGTCGGCGGTCTACGACGCGCTCACCAACCCGACACCCGTCGAGATCGAGGTCGTCACCCACTGAGGTCCCGGCGCGACCGTACCGACGGGAGACACCGATGGACGAGTACGACGTGATCGTCGTCGGCGCGCGGGTCGCCGGCGCACCGACGGCGATGCTGCTGGCGCAAGCCGGAGCCCGGGTGCTGCTGCTCGATCGTGGTCGCGCCGGTTCCGACACGGTGTCGACCCACGCGCTGATGCGCGGCGGAGTTCTCCAGCTCAGCCGCTGGGGGCTGCTCGACCGCATCATCGCCGCGGGTACCCCACCGGTGAGCGACGTGTCCATCCACTGCGCCGGTCAAGACCCCGTGCAGGTCCGGGTCCGGCCGAGTCCGGGCGTGGACGCCCTCTACGCACCGCGGCGGCATCTGCTGGACGGCATCCTCGTCGACGCCGCCGCGAATGCCGGGGTCGATGTCGTCCACGAGGCGGCCGTCGTCGACCTCCTGCGCGACCGGGACGAGCGGGTGCGCGGCGTCTCCACCGTGAACAGCGCCGAACACCACGCCGCATATGTCGTTGGCGCCGATGGCATCGCCTCGACGGTGGCCGGGCTCACGGACGCCGAGTTGACGATGGTCGCCCCCTCGTCCAGCGGAGTCCGGTACGCGTACTTCGAGGGCCTCGACGACCGCGGCTACGAGTGGTACTACGGCGATCACGCCGCCTGCGGGATCATCCCCACGAACAACGGCCAGCACTGCGTGTTCGTGGCGACGGCGTCGGAGTCGATGCGCGCGGTGCGTCGCGGTGGATCCGATGACGACGTGTTCGCCACCCTGCTGCGGGCCGCGGCATCCGATCATGCTCCTCGGCAGCTGGGCAGCCGGCGCGTCGCGCCGTGGAGCGGCTGGGGCGGACGCGCCGGCTTCCTGCGGCAGGCCTGGGGACCCGGCTGGGCGCTGGTCGGCGACGCCGGGTACTTCAAGGATCCGATCGCGAGCCACGGCATCACCGACGCGTTCCGCGATGCGGAACTGCTCGCACACGCTCTGCTCGATGCCCTCGGCGGCCGTCGCGACGACGACGCCCTCGACGAGTACCAGCGCCGGCGCGACGCTCTGGCCCGGCCGCTGCTGCATGTCGTCGATGAGGTGGCGTCCTACGCGTGGACCGGCTCCGAAATCGGGGCCGCGCTGCGGCGGATGAGCGTCGCGATGAGCGACGAAGTCGGGCTACTCGAGTCCCTCCCGCTGCCGAGTGACCGCCAGCCCGCGATGGTGCCGGCCTCGACGTGGTGAGCCGCGCATGTCGGAGGCGGGGCGGCTGGGTCGGGGAGCGTCAGGGCTTGCGCACGCCGAGACGCGGCAGACGCGGCACATCGACGGCCGCACCGGCGCCGGCCGGGACGATCTCGACCTGTGCCGCCGCGACCTCGATGCCGTGGCTCAGCACGATCAGCGGCAGGTCGCCGGGCACCGCACGCTTGACGACCGCGAGCGCGATCGGCCCGAGCTCGTGGTGCATCGCGCTCGAGGTGATGCGGCCGACGGCGCGACGCTCGGGCGCCTCGCCGGCCTCGGGTTCGGGGCGCACCTTCTCGCCGACGACCTCGTCGCCGGGCGTGGGCAGCACCGTGTCGCTGCCGTCGAGGTGCAGCAGCACCAGCCGGCGCGGCGGACGGCCGAGGTTCAGCACCTTCGCCACCGTCTCTTGGCCCTTGTAGCAGCCCTTGCCGAGGTCGACGGCGCTGCGCAGCCAGTCGAGCTCGTGCGGGATCGTCTTCTCGTCGACCTCGGTCGCGAGGCGCGGGCGCCACGCGGCGACGCGCAGCGCCTCGGCGGCGAGCGATCCGGCGACGGCGACGCGGCCCGCGGCGACGGCGGCGGCCGCGTCGGCGAGGGCGGGGCGCGGCACGATGCGCTCGATCCACTGCCAGGCGGATGCCGGGTGGCCGGCCGGTTCGGCGTACTGGTGGGCTCCGGGCGGGGGCGAGGCCCACGGGTCGATCCAATCGAGCGCCACCCCGCCGGGCGACGCGGCAGGCGCTGCGGCATCGAGCGCCGCCCGCGACATCGCGGCGATCACGGCGAACTCGGCACTGCGGTCGGCGACCTCGACACGCAGCATGAAGCGCATGCGGTCGAGCCAGGCTGCCAGCGGCGCGGCCTCATCGCCCTCGACGATGAGCCAGGTCGATTCGCCGTCGTCGACGAGGTGCACCGCGTGCTCGATGCGACCCGATGCGTCGAGCAGCAGTGCCTCGGCACTCTCGCCGGGGGCGATGCGTTCGACGTTCTGGCTCGCCATCGAGTGCAGCCACGAGCGACGGTCGGGACCGGTGACGACCACGAGGCCGCGGTCGGAGAGATCGACGATCGCCTCGCCGCGCTCGAGCTTGCGCTGCTCGACGATGGGGTTGCCGTAGTGGCCGGCGACGCCGAGATCGAGCGACTCGGCCGGGACGGCGCCGGAGAGCGCGAGGAACGGGGAGGCGGCCATCAGTCGACCTTCGCGAGCCGGGCCGATGCATGGGTGCGCAGGTCCTGCCCGAGCGCCGCGATGTCCCAGGCCCACAGCAGGTGGGCATCGACGAGACCGTAGAGGCGCGTCGCGGCCGCGTAGTCCTTCGCCCCGGCCGCACGCATGACGGCGTCGGTGGCCAGGTCGATGCGCGGGCCCTTGACCTGACCGAGGTAGAGCTCGCTGACCCCTCCGGGATGCACGATGGAGACCTCGAGATCGAACCCGCCGCCGGTGTTGCGCAGTTGCTCGACCGCCTCTGCGTCGGGGTAGCGCGGCTCGCCGATCGCCGGCAGCAGGGCAGGCCCGGGATCGCCCTCGCCCTGCTCGCGGGCCAGCCGCCAGTAGCCGGTCTCGGTCGCGAGGGGCGTCGGCTCGCCGCCCTCGTCGGCGGGGAACAGCCAGGTGTACGACGTGTAGTTCAAGTGCGGAAGCCCGTCGTGGCTGAAGCTCACTCGTTGCCCGAACTCGTGCGTGACCGACCCGTCGCCGACCTTGTAGTCGATGACACCCGACCCCTCCCAGACCCCGAGGAGCCACGAGAGCGGAACGAGCTCGGCCGGCAGGTCGAGGGGCAGTTCGATCATCGCCACGCCTTCAGCACCTAGCGCTGTCCCTTGAAGAGCTTGTAGACGACGACCCCGCTGACCCACGCGATCGCGAGGCTCGCGAGGCCGAGCAGGCCGATGAAGAGGAGTTCGAGGGCGAGCAGCTCAGACATGCTCCGAGTCTATCGGCTCACCGCACGGCGACGGGCGCGACGACCGCGGCTGCGATCGCGACGACGACCACCGCGCCGGCGATGCTCGCCGCGACCCGGCCGACGAACCCCACGGGCCGGCGGGTCGCCAGCTGCACCACGAGCGTGGCGATCACCGCCAGCGCGAGCACGACGCCGAGTGCGGCGTAGATCCCGAGCGCACCCCGATCGCCCAACCACGCGGCACCGCCGGCGAATGCGAGACTCACGACGACGACGACGCCCGCGAGCGCGATCGCCCAGACCAACGCGATGCCGGGCCATCCGCCGCCGGTCGCCGTCTTCTCGGCCATCGTCACTCCCCGGGTTCGATGTCGCGGACCGGGCTCGCCCGTCCCGTAGTATTGACGGCACCTTACTACTGGAGGGTGTGGCGTGGCGCAGCTGCTGATCTTGACGCCGGCAGCCAACGATGACGTTCTACCGGCACTTCCGCTCCTGTCTCATCGAGTCCGGGTCATCCCGGCCTCGCCCGAGCAGCTGGTCAATGCGCCCGAATCCGATCTCGTGTTCCTCGACGCCCGCACGAACCTCGCCGGAGCCAAGGCGCTCTCCCAGATCCTGCGCACGACCGGACTCTCGGTGCCGCTCATCCTCGTCGTGACCGAGGGCGGGCTCACCGCCGTGACACCCGAGTGGGGCGTCGACGACGTGGTGCTCGAGCACGCCGGCCCCGCCGAGGTCGACGCCCGCATCCGGCTCGCCATCGGCCGGTCGCAGCGGTCGCAGCCGAATGAGCGCATCCAGACGTCGGGGGTCGTCATCGACGAGGCCAGCTACTCCGCCAAGGTGCACGGTCGGCCCCTCGATCTCACCTACAAGGAGTTCGAACTGCTGCGCTTCCTGGCCGCCCATCCCTCGAGGGTGTTCACGCGCGAGCAGTTGCTGAGCGAGGTGTGGGGCTACGACTACTTCGGCGGCACGCGCACCGTCGACGTGCACGTGCGGCGGCTCCGCGCCAAGCTCGGCGATCTCGAGAGCCTCATCGGCACCGTTCGCAACGTCGGCTATCGCTTCAACGTGCACGAAGACGACGACGAAGGGGCGCCCGTAACCGCACGTTAACCCGGTTCTCATGCCGCGTTTGCGGCGGGTGGCATGATGAGGGGATGACCGCTGACAGCCTCATCGAGGACGAGCGCACCTCCGATCGCACGTCGAGTGATTTCGACGACGACTTCGAGCCGTTCGACATCGAGGGCGCGCCCGAGCTGCCGGCCGAACGATACCTCGATCGCGAGCTCAGCTGGCTCGCGTTCAACCAGCGAGTGCTCGAGCTGGCCGAGGACCCCACGCTCCCGGTGCTCGAGCGGGCGAACTTCCTCGCCATCTTCGCGTCGAACCTCGACGAGTTCTTCATGGTGCGGGTCGCCGGCCTGAAGCGTCGCATCATGACCGGGCTCGCCGTGCCGACCAATGTCGGCCGCGCCCCGATGGACGTGCTCGTCGACATCTCGAAGAAGGCCCACGAGCTGCAGGAGCGGCACGCCACGGCCTACCAGACGCTCGTGAAGCCCGCACTCGAGGAGGTGGGCATCCAGGTCGTGACGTGGGCCGAACTCGGCGACGACGAGCACGCCCACCTTCGTGCATACTTCGGCGCACAGATCTTCCCCGTGCTGATGCCGCTCGCGGTCGACCCGGCCCACCCGTTCCCGTACATCTCGGGGCTCTCGCTCAACCTCTCGGTTCGCGTGCGCAACAGCCGCACCGGGCGTCAGGAGTTCGCGCGCGTCAAAGTGCCGCAGATGCTGCCCCGCTTCGTGCGCGTCGACCCCAGCGAGTCGGTGCAGCGCGTGCGGTACATCACGCTCGAAGACCTCATCGCCAACCACCTCGGCGATCTCTTCCCCGGCATGGAGATCGTCGAGCACCACGTGTTCCGGGTCACCCGCAACGAAGACGTCGAGATCGAAGAGGACGAGACCGAGAACCTCATCAAGGCGCTCGAGAAAGAGCTGCTGCGCCGCCGGTTCGGACCGCCCATCCGGCTCGAGATCACCGACGACATGGACGAGGTGACCCTCGGCCTGCTCGTTCGCGAACTCGACGTCACCGAGCAGGAGGTCTACCGCCTCCCGGCACCACTCGATCTCGGCGGGCTGTTCGACCTCGCCAGGATCGACCGGCCCGAGCTGCACTACGGCACACACGTGCCGACCACCGCGGTGCAGTTCCAGCCCGCCGAACCCAACCGGCGCGCCGACGTGTTCAAGGCGATCGCGCGTCAAGACGTCCTCGTGCACCACCCCTACGAGTCGTTCGCGACGAGTGTGCAGGCCTTCCTCGAGCAGGCTGCGGCCGACCCCGACGTGCTCGCCATCAAGCAGACGCTGTACCGCACGTCGGGCGACAGTCCCATCGTCGAGGCACTCATCGACGCCGCCGAGTCGGGCAAGCAGGTGCTCGCGCTCGTCGAGATCAAGGCCAGGTTCGACGAGCAGGCCAACATCACGTGGGCCAGAAAGCTCGAGAAGGCGGGCGTGCACGTGGTCTACGGGCTCGTCGGGCTGAAGACCCACTGCAAGCTCGCGCTCGTCATTCGTCAAGAGAAAGACGGCCTCCGCCACTACAGCCACATCGGCACCGGCAATTACAACCCGAAGACGAGCCGCATCTACGAAGACCTCGGGCTGTTCACGACCGACGACCAGGTCGGCAAAGACCTGACCCGCCTGTTCAACGAGCTGTCGGGCTACGCCATCGAGAAGAAGTTCAAGCGACTGCTCGTGGCCCCCCTGCACCTGCGCAAGGGACTGCTCAAGCTCATCGCCACCGAGATCCGCAACGCAGAGGCCGGCCGGCCATCGGGCATCCGCATCAAGGTGAATTCGATGGTCGACGAGGCGATCATCGACGCCCTCTACCGCGCCTCGAACTCAGGCGTCCCCGTCGACGTGTGGGTGCGCGGCATCTGCAGCCTGAGACCCGGCATCCCGGGGCTCAGCGAGAACATCAGGGTGCGCTCCATCCTCGGCCGGTACCTCGAGCACTCCCGCATCTTCACGTTCGTGAACGACGGCGACGTGCAGACCTACATCGGCTCGGCCGACATGATGCACCGCAACCTCGACCGACGCGTCGAGGCACTCGTACGACTCACCGAACCCACGCACCTCGCCGAGATCAGCGCACTGTTCGACCAGGCGATGGATGACTCGACGAGCACGTGGCACCTCGCGGGCGACGGCGTGTGGACGCGTCACTCGACCGATGCATCCGGGCTGCCGCTCACCGACCTGCAGAACCGGCAGATGCTCGAGATCGCCCAGCGCAAGCGCACCGGAAAACGCCGGTGACCTCGACGGCGATCTACGCCGCGGGTGCCGTCTGCTGGCGCATCATCGATGGCAAGGTGCACGTGCTGGTGATCCACCGCACGGTGTACGGCGATGTCACCATCCCCAAGGGCAAGGTCGACCCGGGCGAGTCGCTGCCGCAGACCGCGGTGCGCGAGATCGCCGAAGAGACCGGGCTCGCGGTCGCGCTCGGGGTTCCGCTCGGCGTCTCGCGCTATCCGCTGTCGAGCGGACGCGAGAAGATCGTGCACTACTGGTCCGCCGAGGTGAGCGAGCGCGCCGTGCAGCAGTCGACGTTCAAGCCGAACGCCGAGGTGGCCGCGGTCGAGTGGGTGACCCTCAAGCGAGCGCGCGGATACCTGAGCTACGAGCCCGACGTCGAGATCCTCGACAACTTCGCGAAGCTCGTCGACCAGGGCGTGACCTCGACGTTCTCCCTCACGCTCCTGCGTCATGGCAAGGCGGTCGGACGCAGCGGCTGGACCGGCGCCGACGCCTCACGGCCCCTGACCGAACGCGGTGTCGCGCAAGCGGCGGGTCTCGTGCACGCGCTCCCCGCGTGGGGCCTCAAGCGCATCGTGTCGAGCCCGGCGGTTCGCTGCGTCACGACCGTCGCCCCGCTCGGGGCGGCCACCGGCATCACGGTCAAGCGCGATGCCGGCATCAGCCAGGACGCGTGGGAGGCCGGCGACGGCGAGGTGCGTCGCGTGATCGGCAAACGGGTGCGATCGGGCAAGAACGCGGTGCTCTGCAGCCACGGCCCCGTCCTGCCCGAGATCATGCGCGAGGTCGCGTTGGCGACGGGCACCCCGCTCGGTTCGTATGTGACGGATGCCGCGGGGCTCGAGCCCGGCGCGTTCAGCGTCGTGCACCTCTCCGCGTCGAATTCGGGCTCGGGCATCATCGCCATCGAGACGCACGCGCCCCGCGCCTAGCATCCGGTTCCTGAGAGCGGTCTCCACGGGACATCCGGAGCGACAGCGCTCGTTCACCTTCCGTTTACCAACGCGGCGCAAGTTGGTAAGCCGCGCTGATTAGCGTCGCAGGCGGGTCGGCACCGGCCCGAAAATCCTGCAAACGAACCCCGGAAGGGAATTCACGTGAACCTCAAGCGTTTCGGCGTGCCTGCCGTCATCGCCGTCACCGCGGCACTCGCACTCAGCTCCTGTGCCGCGAACGAAGGCGGAGCTGCCCCCGAAGAGTCGGCTTCGACGCTCTCGGGCAACCTCGTCGGCGCAGGCGCCTCCTCGCAGGACGCCGCACAGCAGTCGTGGATCGCAGGCTTCCAGACCGCGAACCCCGACGTCACGATCGACTACGACCCCTCGGGCTCGGGTGCAGGTCGCGAGACCTTCCTCGAGGGTGCGAGCGACTTCGCCGGTTCCGACCGCGCGTTCAACGACGAGGAGCTCGCCGCGGGCGGCTTCGCGAGGTGCGCGCCCGACTCGACCATCGTCGAGCTGCCGCTCTACATCTCCCCGATCGCCGTGATCTTCAACGTCGAGGGCGTCGACACGCTCAACCTCGACGCGGCCACCATCGCCGGCATCTTCGCGGGCACGATCACCAAGTGGAACGACCCGGCCATCGCCGCGACGAACCCCGACGCGACGCTGCCCGACCTGGCGATCACGCCCGTGCACCGCTCCGACGACTCGGGCACCACCGAGAACTTCACCGAGTACCTCGGTGCCGCCGCTCCCGACGTGTGGACCTACGAGGCTGACGGCGTATGGCCGTTCGAGGGCGGCGAGGCTGCGCAGGGCACCTCGGGCGTCGTCGACGCCGTGACCAACGGCACCGGCACGATCGGCTACGCCGACGCGTCGCGCGCCGGCGACCTCGGCACCGTCGCGGTGCAGGTCGGCGACGAGTTCGTCTCGTACTCGCCCGAGGCTGCCGCCGCCATCGTCGACGCCTCGCCGTTCGCCGAGGGCCGCGCCGAGGGCGACCTCGCCATCGAGCTCGACCGCACCTCGACCGAGGCCGGCGTCTACCCGGTGGTCCTCGTGAGCTACCTCATCGCCTGCGGCACCTACGCCGAGACCGAGAACGTGGAGCTCGTGACGTCGTACCTCTCGTACATCGCCAGCCCCGAGGGCCAGGACGCTGCGGCGGCCGACGCCGGCTCGGCCCCGATCTCGGACACGCTCCGCGAGCAGATCACGGCTGCGATCGACTCGATCAGCTAGTAAGTTCGTGCCCGACCCCGAGAGTTCTTCAGGAACGTCGAGGGGTCGGGCACGGCCCTGTCCCCCACCCACTCCTGATTCCGAGGATTGCGCCCCATGAGCACCACCGCCGCGATCAAGGCGAAACAACGGCCCGGCGACCGGGTCTTCTCCGGCTCCGCCGTCTTCGCGGGGTCGATGATCCTCGTGACCCTGGCCGCCGTCGCGATCTTCCTGATCGTGCAGAGCATCCCCGCGTTCTTCGCAGACAGCGAAGACGCCTCGATCCTGCCCGCCAACTTCTGGGCCTACGTCGGCCCCCTCGTCTTCGGCACGGTGTGGGCGGCAACCCTCGCGCTGATCATGGCCATCCCGGTCTCGATCGGCATCGCCCTCTTCATCTCGCACTACGCGCCGCGTCGCCTGGCGTCGGTGCTCGGGTACATCGTCGACCTGCTCGCGGCCGTCCCCTCCGTGGTGTTCGGCCTCTGGGGCATCGGCGTACTCGCCCCGGCCGTCCAGCCGCTGTACTCCTGGCTCGTCGACAACCTCGGCTGGTTCCCCCTCTTCGGCGGCCCGGTCTCGGGCACGGGCCGCACGATCCTGACCGCGGGCATCGTGCTCGCCGTCATGGTGCTGCCCATCATGACCGCCATCTGCCGCGAGGTGTTCCTGCAGACCCCCGTGCTCCACGAAGAGGCGGCACTCGCACTCGGCGCGACCCGCTGGGAGATGATCCGCACCGCGGTGCTCCCCTTCGGTCGCTCGGGCATCATCTCGGCATCGGTGCTCGGCCTCGGACGCGCACTCGGCGAGACGATGGCGGTGGCGATGGTGCTCTCCGCGTCGGGTGCCGTCACGTTCCAGCTGCTGACCTCGGTGAACCCGTCGACGATCGCCGCGAACATCGCCCTCAGCTTCCCAGAGGCCTACGGCATGAACGTCAACGTGCTCATCGCGACGGGCCTCATCCTCTTCGTCGTCACCTTCGCGGTCAACGCGTTCGCCCGCTGGATCGTCAGCCGTCGCAAGGAATTCTCGGGAGCCAACTGATGACCACGACGACGAAACCCGATGCCGTGACCGCGGTCCCGATCGAGAACTCGCTCACCGCGGGCCGCCTGCCCGCTCCGGCCCCGTGGATCATCCTCGGCGCCGCCATCGGCGTCGGCGCCGCCATCTTCGGCGTGCTCGCCCTCGCCGGCAACGAGTTCAACTGGGGCGGCGCGATCATCGTGGGCGCCCTGCTCTACATCCCGTCGATCTGGCTCTTCTCGATGCTCGTCGAAGGCCGACGCCGGGCGATGGACCGCCTGGTCACCGCCCTCGTCACCGGCGCCTTCGTGCTCGCGATGATCCCGCTGATCTCGCTGACGATCACCGTGGTGACCTACGGGCTCGCCCGATTCGATGCCGAGTTCTTCAACTCGTCGATGCGCAACGTCACAGGCGAGGGCGGCGGCGCGTTGCACGCCATCGTCGGCACCCTGCTCATCACCGGTGCCGCGGCGGTCATCTCGATCCCGATCGGCCTCATGACCTCGATCTACCTGGTGGAGTACGGTCGCGGCAGGCTCGCCCGGGGAATCACCTTCCTCGTCGACGTCATGACCGGCATCCCGTCGATCGTCGCCGGCCTGTTCGCCTACGCACTCTTCTCGATCTTCCTCGGCCCGGGCACCCGCACCGGTATCGCCGGCAGCGTCGCGCTCGCAGTGCTGATGATCCCCGTCGTCGTGCGGTCGAGCGAGGAGATGCTCCGGCTCGTGCCGAACGAGTTGCGCGAGGCGGCCTACGCGCTCGGCGTGCCCAAGTGGCTCACGATCGTCAAGGTCGTGCTGCCCACCTCGATCGCCGGCATCACCACCGGCATCACGCTCGCCGTCGCCCGCGTGATCGGCGAGACCGCGCCGCTGCTCATCGCGGCCGGCTTCACCGCGAGCATGAACTACAACCTCTTCGACGGCCGCATGTCGTCGCTGCCCGTCTTCGTGTACACGCAGTACGCCAACCAGGGCAACCCTCCCGAGGCCTACCTCGATCGCGCGTGGGCCGCCGCCCTCACGCTCATCCTCATCGTCATGGCGCTGAACCTCATCGCCCGACTCGTCGCCCGCTTCTTCGCACCGAAGTTCGGCCGCTGATCCGCACGCCCAGTTAGGAAACCCGTGTCCAAGCGCATTGAAGTCAAAGACCTCAACGTCTACTACAGCAAGTTCCTCGCGGTCGAGGGGGTCAGCCTCGAGATCGAGCCGCGCAGCGTCACCGCGTTCATCGGCCCCTCCGGATGCGGCAAGTCGACGTTCCTCCGCACGCTGAACCGCATGCACGAGGTCATCCCCGGCGCTCGCGTCGAGGGCGAGGTGCTCATCGACGGCAACAACCTGTATGACGCCGACGTCGACCCGGTGCTCGTGCGCCGTCAGGTCGGCATGGTGTTCCAGCGTCCGAACCCGTTCCCGACGATGTCGATCAAGGAGAACGTGCTCGCGGGCGTGAAGCTCAACAACAGCCGCATCTCGAAGTCCGACGCCGACGAGCTGCTCGAGAAGTCGCTTCGGGGCGCGAACCTCTGGAACGAGGTCAAGGACCGCCTCGACCGCCCCGGCTCGGGCCTGTCGGGCGGCCAGCAGCAGCGTCTCTGCATCGCGCGCGCCATCGCGGTCTCCCCCGAGGTCATCCTCATGGACGAGCCCTGCTCGGCCCTCGACCCGATCTCGACGCTCGCGATCGAGGACCTCATCGAGGAGATGAAGCAGCAGTACACGATCGTGATCGTGACGCACAACATGCAGCAGGCCTCGCGCGTGAGCGACAAGACCGCGTTCTTCAACATCGCGGGCACCGGCAAGCCGGGCAACCTCATCGAGTACGACGACACCACCACGATCTTCTCGAACCCGTCGGTGCAGGCGACTGAGGACTACGTCTCGGGCCGCTTCGGCTGAGCCTCTCGTCGGTCGAGTCGCGCGAAGCGCGGATCGAGACCCGGTTCAGTCGCGCGGACTCTGCAGGTACGCGTTGAACTCGCGGGTGGCCTCTGCGTCGTACGGCACGGATGTCGCGTCGAGTGCCGTGACGCCGACCGCGAGCCGCACGCTCGACAGGAGCCAGATCGCATCGGCCGACCCGAGCTCGGCCACCGGGATGTCGCGGTACTCGGTTCGCCGGCCGGTGCGCTCGAGGTACCCGAAGAGGCTCAGCTGTGTCGTGCCGTGCAGGATCGCGCCGGTCGGAGCGGGGGTCGAGTACACGTCGTCGTGGCGCAGGATCACGCTCGACGTCGGCCCCTCCATGACGTAGCCGTCTGAGGAGATGAAGATCGTGTCGTCGGCTCCGCGGCGCTTCGCCTCGCGGAGCGCCGCCATGTTCGTGGCATAGCTGAGCGTCTTGGCGCCGAGCAGCAACCATGGCGCCTTCCCCGCAGCGTCGCGCGCGTAGCCGCGGTCGAGCGTGACGACGCGCACCCCGTGCTCGCGGGGGCCGCTGAAGTCGGCGGCGGGCGTCGCGTGCAGCCACGCCGTCGGCGCCGGACCGTGCTCGACGCCACGGCTCAGCACGAGCTTGAGCGCGAACTCGCCGTGCGCGGGAAGTGCGGCGGCGGCCCGGGCGATGGCGGCCTCCCACTGCGGCAGATCGGGCTCGGGAAGCTCGCAGATCCGCGCCGAGTTGCGCAGTCGCTCGAGGTGCGCGCGTGCCTCTTGCGGGTGCCCGTCGCTGACGGCGAGGGTCTCGAAGATGCCGTCGCCCCGCTGCGTCGAGAGCTCACCGACGCGCAGTGCCGGCTCTGCGGCATCGACCTCGCGGAACGTCGCTTCGATGTCGGTGACGGTCTCGCCGGCGGGCAGCGGCTCGATGAGGAGGGTGACGGTGTCGGGCATGCTCCGATGTTACGGGCAGCCGGGCAGGGATAAGGCCGGCCGCAGAACGCCTCTCGGCGCGAGGCCGCTCGCAGCGGCGAATATTGGAGCCCGGGGTTATGCGGCCGGCCTCGACAAGTGTAAACGAGGTCGACCCCCTCGGCATTCCCGAGCGAGCCGAACGGCCGCCGATCGGTCAGTCGAGCGAGTCGCGGCGCCAGAGTCGCGCGCACGAGGCGAACTCGTCGGCGAGTTGGGTGAGGCGCAGGGCGCGGGTGGTGAGCGCCGCCGAGCGATCGGGATGCGTCGTGTCTGCGGCATCCGCATCGTCTGCAAGGCTCGCGAACCCGGCCGCCGACACGCGCGCGAACGCAGCGGCCCGTTCGAGGGCGACCGCGAAATCGCCCGTGAAGAGCCCGTGCAGGATGCGATCGGCGAGCTCGACGACCTCGTCGGGGCCGGCGGGGATCGCCGCGCCGGCGACCACCTGGTCGATCGTGTGCGACACCTCGGCGCCGCGCTGGAACGCGAGCGCCTGCCCGCCGGGGTCCTGCCGGATGAGCGCACGCAGCAGGTAGACGCGCCACAGTGCGCCCGGCAGGCTCTTCGCCGACGCGTGCGACCAGAGCTCGGCGATCGCGTCGATGCCGTGCTCGTCGGTGTAGGCGACCAGCCGGGCGACGACGTCTGGATCGGGATCCTCGCGCACCCGCGCCAGCAGTGCGGCCGCGGTGTCGTGAGCGACGCGGCTGACGTGGGCCGGGTCTTCTGCGCCGAGATAGCCCTCGAACATGGTCGGCGGGAATCGAGTGGGACGGTGGTAGTCGGAAGCCATCGCGCGCCACGTTACTCCGGTCGGCTGCGACTTCGCCGATGATGTGATGCCCCCGTCCGGCCTCTGTCAGATTCCTCGGCCAACCGCACGAGTGCCACCACCGCGCGGAGGCGGCTCAGCCGGTATAATGCGGCCATGCAGACCCGCCGTGTGGCGATCTTCGCGCCTCTCGTCGCCGTCGTCGCCCTCGTTGCAGGGTGCACCGGCCAATCGTCAGGGGATTCCCCCGACCCCGCCACCGTGTTGCAAGAGTCGAGCGAGACCACCAAGGGGCAGACCAGCGCGCATCTCGAGCTGTCGGTCGAGGGCCAGATCGCCGGGCTGCCGGTCGAGTTCATCGAGGGCGATCTCACACAGACTCCAGCGGTCGCCGCCCAGGGCACACTCGACATGGAGTACCTTGGCCAGCGGCTCGAAGGGGTCGAGTTCGTGGTCTCCGACGGCGACCTCTGGGCCGCGATCACGTCGGGAAGCAGCCTGTCGAACTTCGGGCCGGCATCGAACATCTACGACGTCGCGGCGATCCTGGACCCCGACGCGGGGCTGGCCAACGTGCTCGCCAACTTCTCCGATGCCGAGGTCGACGGCCGAGAGACCATCGAGGGCGTGGACTCTCTACGCATCACGGGCAACGTCACCGCGGACGCGGTCAACGAGATCGCCCCGCAGCTCGGGGCGACGGAACCCGTGCCCGGCACCGTCTGGATCTCTGAGGCCGGCAACCACGAGCTGATGCAGGTCCGGTTGGAGCCCAGCCCTGGGGACAGCGTCACCATGACCCTGTCCAAGTGGGGCGAACCGGTCACCATCGACAAACCGGCGGTGTGATGCACGGCCCGCCCCCGGCCACCGGGCGGGTGTCGACCAACCGCCGCATCGCGATCAGCGCGGGCAGTCTCGCAGTGGCACTGGGCGCGCTCGACACCTACGTCGTCGTCACGATCATGACCGACATCATGCGCGACGTCGGCATCGGCGTGAATCAGCTCCAACGGGTCACCCCGATCATCACCGGCTACCTGCTCGGCTACATCGCGGCGATGCCGCTGCTGAGTCGGGCGTCGGATCGCTTCGGGCGGAAGATGCTCATCCAGGTCAGCCTCGCCGGCTTCGCGCTCGGATCGGTGGTCACGGCACTGTCGACCGATCTCACCGTGTTGGTGGTCGGCCGCACGCTTCAGGGCGCTGCCAGTGGCGCGCTGCTGCCGGTGACGCTGGCCTTGGCCGCCGAACTGTGGGCTGCGCGCAACCGCGCAACTGTGCTCGGCGGTGTCGGTGCCGCACAGGAACTGGGCAGCGTGCTCGGCCCGGTGTACGGCATCGCGCTGGTCGGACTGTTCCAGCATTGGCAGGCCGTCTTCTGGGTCAACGTGCCGCTGGCGGTGATCGCGATGGTGATGATCCACTTCAGCCTGCCCGGCCGGCAGAGAAGCGATACCCCCCAGAAGGTCGACGTGGTCGGCGGTCTGCTGCTGGCGATCGCGCTGGGCCTGGCCGTGATCGGGCTGTACAACCCCAAGCCCGACGGCGAGCTGGTGCTGCCCAGCTGGGGAATGCCGATGCTGCTCGCCGCCGCCGTGGCGACCATCGCGTTCTTCGTCTGGGAGAGGTTCGCCCGCACCCGCCTGCTGGAACCGGCTGGTGTGCACTTCAGACCGTTCCTGGCAGCCCTTGGCGCGTCGTTGGCGGCCGGCGCAGCGCTCATGGTGACGCTGGTCAACGTCGAGCTGTTCGGTCAGGGTGTGCTGGGTCAGGACCAGAACCAGGCCGCCCTCCTGCTGCTGCGCTTCCTCGTCGCGCTGCCGGTCGGGGCGCTCCTCGGCGGATGGTTGGCCACCCGGATCGGCGACCGGATCGTCGCGTTCACCGGCCTGCTCGTCGCCGCCGTGGGCTTTCTGCTGATCTCGAGATGGACCGTCGATGTGCTGACGGCTCGACACGATCTCGGACTGTTCACTCTGCCGACGGTGGACACCGACCTGGCGATCGCCGGCCTCGGTCTCGGGCTGGTGATCGGTCCCCTGACATCGGCGACCCTTCGGGCGGTTCCGGCCGCCCAGCACGGGATCGGGTCGGCAGCAGTCGTGGTCGCCCGCATGATCGGCATGGTGCTCGGCATCGCGGCGCTGAGCGCATGGGGCCTCTACCGGTTCAACCAGCATCTGGCCGGCCTGCCCGCCAGCACGGGCGGCGACACACTCGCGGAACGGTTGGCTGCCGAGGCCGACCGGGTGCGCGAGGCGTACGCCCTGCAGTACGGCGAGATCTTCTCGATCACCGCGATCGTGTGTGTGGCGGGCGCGGTGCTGGGCCTGCTGATCAGCGCGCGTCACGAGTCTGCCGAGGAGCCGGAGTCAGACGCCGCGGGGGACCCCCGGTAGCGCTCGAGCCCATCGCGCCGGCAGCCGGAGCGCCATCGTCAGGGCAGCGGCGCCGCGACCTCGGCGCGCATGTCGGGGATCATGGAATCTCGCCTCGATGGGGCGTTCATCCAGTCAGTTGATGATCTCGCCTGGACGCGCTCACTGCAGATTTCCGCCCAGACGATGTCGCGCCTGCGACGACGATGGTGCCCCCACAGGGACTCGAACCCTGGACCCACGGATTAACCTGCTGCACTAGGTTTCCCTAGCCACCGTGCGAAACACGGCTTGCAGTCTGGACTATATCTTCACCTTCGACCGAATCGTTCAGGTGCGCCGCGTGTAGTCTCTGAGGTTCCCTTGCGGTTACCTGCTGATTGCCCAATCCCTCGGATTGTCACTGCCTTGCGGCGAGTACCTCGGGCTCTCAGGGTGTTCCAGCATATAGCGGCGGTCATCCAACGCATTTCTGCGCTGGCGCTCCATTTTGTTGTGTTGAAGTCCGTTGCTCTAACCAACTGAGCTATAGGGGCATCGACCACCCTATCAGCGGGCCTCCATTCGTGATTCCTCGGCGTCGCCGTCACCGCGACACGAACCCGCGCTCGTACGCCCAGATCACCACGTGCACGCGATCGCGCAGGTCGAGCTTCGCGAGGATCGCCTTGACGTGCGTCTTGACGGTGTTGCCCGTGAGGTAGAGCCGTTCGGCGATCTCGTCGTTGGAGGCTCCCGTCACGAGCTGGCCGAGCACCTCGCGCTCGCGGGCCGTGAACGGGGCGAGCAGCGACTCGGTATCGACGGGTTCGGGCACCGTGGCGACGAAGTCCACGAGACTCGCGGTCGCGCGGGGTGCGAGCACCGAATCGCCCGCGTGCACCGACCGGATCGCGTCGCCGAGCTCGTCGCTCGAGGTGTCCTTGGTGAGGAATCCGCTCGCTCCCGCCCGGATCGCGGCGAAGACGTACTCGTCGAGGTCGTACGTCGTCAGCACCAGCACCCGGGTATGCGGATGGTCGCGGCGCAGCAGCGCCGTCGTCTCGATACCGTCGAGGCGAGGCATCCGCACGTCCATCAACACCACGTCGATGCGGTGCGCGCGGGCGAGTTCGAGCAGTTCGGCGCCATCGGATGCCTCGGCGACGACGTCGAGGCCGTCGTGCACCTCGATCATGGCGTGCACCGCGGAACGGATGAGCGCCTGGTCGTCGGCGATCGCGACGCGGATGCGTTCGGTCGCGGCCGTCTCAGTCACGGGATTCCTCGGGCGTCAGCGGAAACGTTGCGATCGTCAGCCATCCGCCGCCCTCGCGGGGTCGGCTCTCGAAGCGCCCGCCGACGTGCTCGACCCGGTCATGCATGCCCCGGATGCCGCGGCCGGCGCCACCCGGATGCGACGCGGCATCGGGCACCGTCGGGACGCCGTCGTCGGTGACCGCGACGGTCAGCTCGTCGTCGCCCCATGTCAGGCGCACTGCGCTCGATGTCGGCGGCCGGGTGTGGCGCAAGGTGTTGGTGAGGGATTCCTGGATGACGCGGTACGCGGCGAGCGCGACGCCGGGACTGACCGGCCCCTGCGCGCCCGACGAGCTGAGCACGACCGATCGGTGCGGGCCGGCGGCGCGTTCGACGAGGGCGGCGACGTCGTCGAGCCCGGGGCTCGGTTCGCGCGGCGGCGGGACGGGCGCGTGCGCGGACGCGGTCGCCCGCACCGCAGTCGGTTCGGCCAGCACCCCGAGCAGGCCGCGCATGTCGGTCATCGCGGCACGACCGGTCTCGACGACCTGCACGACGGCGGCGCGCGAACGCGCGTCGTCGCGGCCCTGCAGCACGCGGGCGGCCTCGGCCTGCGCGACCATGACCGCGAGCGAATGCGAGATCACATCGTGCAGCTCGCGCCCGATGCGGCGGCGCTCGTCGGCGACGGCGGCGCGGTCGGCCTGCAACCGGATCTCGGCGGCCTGTTCCCGTGCGACCTCCTGCGCGGCGAGCTTGCGGCGGGATTCGCGGCGATAACGTCCGAGAGCCCAGGCAGCGCCGACCGAGGCGACGAGGAATCCGGCGAGTGCGATCAGCTCGCCCGGCCCGGCCGTGGGCGCCCACGGCACTGAGACCGCCGTCATCATCGCCGCGCCGACGAGGCCCACCACGATCGAGGCGACGTCGGCCAGGCGGTCGTCGCTCGCCGCCGCGGTGAACACGATCACGAGGAAGCAGAGGCTGCTCGGCAGCAGCACGGCATCGATCGGCATGCCGGGCAGGCTTGCGATCACGAGACCGAACATGCTCACGGATGCCACAGCCAGCGTTGCCCGCAACCAGCGGCGGCGCAGGGCGATCGTGACGTGCAGCACGGCGTACAGCGTGAGCGTTGCCACGAGCCAGCCGCCATCGTGCGGAAGACGGGCCGCCGCGAAGATCTCGACGAGCGTGAGCGGCAGCAGGGCCGCGGCGGCGGCTGCGGCCCAGACCCAGTCGGCGAGCGACGGCGGCCGCGACGAGCCGGCCCGGGCGATCGCGGGCGACGGTGGGGTACGGGCTGGCGCGGTCATCGCCCGACCCACGATAGCGGTGGGCGCCGGCGAGGGTCTCACCCGATCGGGTGAGGCGGCCCGGCGGGGCGACGGGCGAGGCTACGGGTGAACCGGCACCTGCCACGAGATCGGAGACGACATGTCGTTCACAGAGCACCCACCACTGCCGCGCGAAGCGCCCGACGGCGCCGTCGCACGACGCGATCGGCTGTTGCGGGCGATCGGCGCCCTCGCGCTCGTCGCATCGGCGGCGGTCGCGGGTCTCGGCCTCGTCTGGCTCTTCGCGCCCGAGTCGAACCCGTTCGGCACCGACGGGATGCTGAGCTCCGAAGGCACGTTCCTCGGACCCGAGGTCGTCGCCCTGACGGCGATCGCGACCGGACTCGCCGGTGTCGTGCTCGCCCTGCTGGCGACCGGCGACGCGCGGCCCGGCCTCGTCACGCCGCTCGGGTTCGCCTCGGGCGCCATTGCGATCGTGATGGGCACCGTGTTCGGGAGCATCGGCATCATCGCCATCGCGGGCTACCTGTTCGGGCTGCTCGCCGTCGTCGCCGGCATCGTCACGATCATCGTGACCCTGTTCCGCAGACCCCGACTCGGCGTGCCCCTGCTCGCCGGCCTCGCCGTGCTGGTCGCGGCATCCGTCTGGATCGCCGGCCTGACGGTCGAGGGCGTCGGCGACTTCGCGACCGCGTTCGGCTCCGCGCTCGCCGACGATGCACCCGGGCTGCTCGTCGCCGGCGTGCTGATCGCGGCGATCCTCGCGTGGTCGGCGCTCGCGGTGATCGCGCTGCGCACACGCCGCGGCGGGCGCGCATTCGAGGCCTGGCTCGTACGGCACCGCCGCGTGATCACCGTGCTCGCCGCGCTCGGGCCGCTGCCCTACGCGGTGGCACGCGCGACCTGGCTCACCCCGTGGCCGGTGTTCGGCCCCGATCGCGACGCGATGACCCCTGATGTCCTCGCGACCGGGCTCATGCTCGGCTCGGGTGCGGTCGCGGCGAGCGTCCTCACCCTCGGACTGATCCTGCCATGGGGCCGGCGGTTCCCGCGGTGGATGCCGCGCATCGGCGGACGCGCGGTTCCCACTCCCGTGGCCGTCGTTCCCGGCCTCCTGGCGGCCGCGGCGCTGTGCATCTCGGCCGTACCGATGCTCAGGATGATCGGTGACGTCGACGCCATCATCGACGGCGTGCTCCTGAACCTCGTGCTGCCGCTCTGGTTCTGGGGGCCGATGCTGGCCCTCGCGGTGTGGGCCTACGCGGCGTGGCGCGGCGAACCGTCCCGGATGCCCGCGGCAACGCCGCAGCGGCAGCCGTAGCGTCGAAGGCGCTGCCCGGGGTGATCCGCGACGCACCGGGCATCGCCGGGCGGGGTGTTCGAGCTAGTCGGTCTGGTCGTCGAGCGATGCGTCGGGCGCGTTGGTGCGCACCGATTCGATGCCGTTCTGCGCAGCCGCCTTCGTCGTGTAGGCCTGGGACGACGCGATGGTCTGCCCGTTCGCGGCCTTCAGCCGGAACCGGAACTCCCCTGCAGCGTCCTTGTAGAGCTCGAACGTACCCGCCATGGCGGCCCTCCCCAGGTGTTCCCTCGCACCCACGTCGCTGTGAGCGTGTACTCACGGTAGACCGCGAATCGCCTCGGCACCAGCATCGACCTGCGATTCACCCGGTTCGTTCACTCGCCGTTCACCGGTGGCGGACAGCGGCGAACGGATGTCTCCTCCCGCGTCACCCGATGAGCGCGCGGAACCCCGACATGAGGGCGACCCGCTCGGCCGACGACCGCGCGAGCGGGGTCACATTGAGGGTCGTGACCCCGGCCTCGGCGAATGCCGCCACGCGCTCGGCGACGTACGAGGCCGGGCCGATGAGCGAGATCGCCTGCACGAGTTCATCGGGAACCGCGGCGATCGCCTCGTCACGACGGCCCGAGAGGTAGAGGTCTTGGATGAGCGCCGCCTCGGCCTCGAAACCGTAGCTCGCGATGAGGTCGTTGTAGAAGTTCTTGCCGCGCGCGCCCATGCCGCCGATGTAGAGCGCGAGGTTCGGCTTGACCGACGCGAGCGCGGCGGCGACGAGCTCGGGATTCTCGGTGATGGCGAGCGCCGGGCTCGCGAAGACGTCGAGCGGCCCGAGGTCGGGTGCCCGCTTGGCGGCGCCCGCGGCGAGCGCCTCGCCCCACACGCCGGCAGCACGCTCGGGGTGGAAGAACATCGGCATCCAGCCTTCGGCGAGCTCGGCGGTCTGCTCGACCGACTTCTGGCCGAGCGAGGCGATCGTGATCGGGATGCGCTCGCGCACGGGGTGGTTGATGAGCTTCAGGGGCTTGCCGAGTCCGGTGCCCTCGCCCTTGGGGAGCGGGATGTGGTACTTCGCGCCCTGGTGCACGACCGGCTCGCGCCGCCAGGTCATGCGGCAGATCTCGATGATCTCGCGCGTGCGCCCGAGCGGGGCGTCGTAGCGCACGCCGTGGAAGCCCTCGATGACCTGCGGACCCGATGCGCCGATGCCGAGCTCGAACCGCCCGTCGGAGACGTAGTCGAGCCCGGCTGCGGTCATCGCGGTGAGGGTGGGCGTGCGGGTGTAGAGCTGCAGGATGCCCGAGGCGAGCGTGATCTTCGACGTGCGCGCGGCGAGGAAGCCGAGCTGGCTGACGGCGTCGAACGAGTAGGCCTCGGGCACCGCGATGCGGTCGATGCCCGCCTGTTCGAGTTCGGCGACCTCATCGGCCGCCTCGCGGAATCCGCCCGCGTAGTTCAGGAACATGCCGACGCGCATCGTCACTCCTCGTCGTGTGAAGGGGCGCCCGGGCAGATCGGCCGCGAGCACTCAGACCCTATCCGAGCACGTCGCGGCCGGGGCATCCGTTTGTGGGCCGTCGACTACGTGGGGATGACGACGATCGGTTCGGTGGTGGGTTGCGGCGAACCGCCCGCCGGTTCGACGGTGACGCCGACGGCGACACCTGGGACGAACGATCCCTCGAGCACCCGCCACGTCTCGTCGCCCGAGACGTCGAACGTGCCGGCCGATGCCGCACCCGAGTCGTCGATGTACCAGAGCTCGTACGTCTGGTCGGCCTCGAGCTCGGGCAGTCCGGCGACGACCACGCCGGAGCGCCCCTGGTCGGCCGATGAGACGAGCGTGACCTCGCCCCCGCCCGCGACCTCGAGGGTCTGCGACTGCGCGTCGGGTGCCGTGGCGAGCGCGGCCATCTCGAGCTGTGCGCCCCAACCGTTGGGGCCGGGCCATCCGACGCCGACGACGACGCCCGCGATCAGGACGATCGTCGCGGCGGCGACGCCGAGGATCGCACCGGGGCGTTCGAACCATCGGCGGCGGGCATGGGCCCGCGCCCGTCCGGCCGGGCGATCGAGCGGCGCCGCGGATGTCGCGAGCTCGGCCGTACCCGTCGACTCGGCGGTCGAGCCCTCGGCCGCGGTGGGTTGCGACGCCGCCTGCGGCAGCCCGTCGAGCTGCGACATCAGCCGCAGCTTGAGGGCGGGGGGCGGTTCGACGGGCTCGGCGAGGGCTGCGAGCACCGCCGCCGACTCGGCATAGGAGTCGGCCTCGGCGCGCAGCTCGGGCGACGCATCGGCGGCGGCATCGAACGCCGCGCGCTCGTCGGCGTCGAGCGCATCGAGCGCGTGCGCCGCGGCGAGCTCGTGCATCGCCTCGAGCGAGGCGAACTCGCGCGCCGGGCGCGACTCATCCGCGTGCTCGCGGTCGTCGTCTCGCGGCTCGGTCATGTCGTCACCCCCAAAGCGGATCTCAGTCGGATCATCCCGTCGCGCAATCGCGTCTTCACCGTACCCAGCGGAACCTCCAGCCGCTCGGCGATCTCGCGCTGCGTGAGCCCGTCGTAGTACGCGAGCGCCACGCACTGGCGCTGCAGTTGCGAGAGGTCGGCGAGCGCCTCGTGGACGCGCTCGTGCTCGACGCGCACCTCGACCGCCTCGGCGACCGTGTCGACCGGCACGTCGAGATCGCGAGCACCGATGCGCAGATCGCGGTCGTGGGCGGCCTGCGCCGCGCGGATTCGGTCGACCGCGCGCCGGTGGGCGAGCGTGAACATCCAGGCGAGCGCGCTCCCGCGCGCCGGGTCGAACCGGGTTGCCGTCTGCCAGATCTCGAGGTACACGTCCTGCGTCACCTCCTCGGCCTGCGCCGGGTCGACCACGAGCCGGCGCACGAGCCCGAAGACCCGCGGGACGGTGGTGTCGTAGAGCGCGGCGAACGCCTCCCGGTCACCCTCGCCGACCCGGGCGAGCAATTCGTCGGGTGTCGGCGCCGATGCCGGTGCGCCTGCCCCGCTGCCGTCGACCACGAGTCCAAGCATGTCAGATCGAGGGTCGCGGGCCGAGACGCCGGCGGCACTACTGCGGAATTCGAGGACATGGATCATCCGAACGTGAAGGAGTAGGCGTCGACCCCGGTCGACATCGTGACGGTGAGCATGGGGAGGGTGCACGGCGAGATGCCGGTGATGAGACCGCCGAGGGGGCCGATGAGGGCGAGGGTGATCACGTGGTCCTGCTTTCTCGGGTCGACAAGTGATTCGAAGCCGAAGCCCGAATCGATTGGTCGGATGCCGCATGGCTCGCGCTGCCCGGTCGGGCGGTGCCGCTCGGACACCTTGCGCCGGTCGCTTCCAATCCGGATCGAGGACCGCTCCGAACCCCACGTATCGGCCCCGTTCGGAGGCCGGCACTCACGAAGGAGCACACGATGCGATCCAACGCACACAGCACTCGCACGACCCTCGCCGTCTTCGCGATCACGGCGGTCGCGATGCTCGGCCTCGCCGGCTGCAGTTCGCCCGGCGACTCGACCGCCGACGAGGAGCCCACCATGTCGGAGGAGGCGACGCCGACCGAGGAGGCCATGGAGGCCGACCCCGCCGCCGACCTCGTCGGCCCCGGTTGCGCCGCCTACGCCGAAGCGGTCCCCGACGGACCCGGCTCGGTCGTCGGCATGTCGACCGACCCGGTCGCCGTCGCCGCCTCGAACAACCCGCTGCTGGCGACCCTCGTGGCCGCGGTATCGGGCCAGCTGAACCCCGACGTCGACCTCGTCGACACGCTGAACGGCGACGAGTTCACGGTGTTCGCGCCGGTCGACGAAGCGTTCGCCAAGATCGATCCGGCGACCATCGAGGCGCTGAAGACCGACTCCGAGACGCTGTCGGCGATCCTCACCTACCACGTGGTGCCCGGCCAGCTCTCGCCCGACGAGGTCGTCGGCACGCAGACGACGGTGCAGGGCGGCACGGTCGAGGTGACGGGCTCGGGTGACGAGCTCATGGTGAACGACGCCGCGGTCATCTGCGGCGGCGTGCAGACCGCGAACGCGACGGTCTACCTCGTCGACTCGGTGCTCATGCCCACGATGTAGGAGCACCGCACACGCGCCCTGCGAACGGCCGTACCGACTCACGGTGCGGCCGTTCGCGCGTCTTCAGCACTCTTGGAGTCGGATGTCGCAGGCTGGGAGTCCCCGCCGATCGATCGAACGGAGCCGCACATGGGCTGGAGCCTCGTGCTCGACATCGTGCTCGTGCTGGTCTTCATCGGCGCGATCGTCAACGGCTGGCGATCAGGGCTGCTGCGCACCGCCGCGGGACTCGTCGGGCTCGTCGCCGGTGCCATCGCCTCGTACTTCGTGATGCCGTGGGTCGCCGCGCTCGTGCCCTGGCCCGAGTGGCGGGCCCCCGCCGCGATCTTCTCGGCACTCGTGCTGCTCGGCCTCGGCGCCTGGCTCGGCGCGGTCGTCGGCCGTGCCCTGCGCAGCGGCGTGCGGGCCGTCAAGCTCGGCGTGCTCGACCGAGTACTCGGCGCCATCGGCAACCTGCTCGTCACCGCGTTCGTCGTCGCGCTCGTCGCGTCGGGCGTCTCGGCCATGGGCGTGCCCGTGCTCTCCCCCGCGGTCGCGGGCTCACGCGTGCTGCAGACCCTCGACGCGGTCACCCCGGCTCCGACGCGGTCGTTGCTCGCCCAGTTGCGCACGGCCGCGCTCGGCGAGGCGATCCCCTGGCTCGTCGACGTGCTCGACGCCCCGCCCGTCGACGGCGAGGCACCCACCGGCGCGGTCGACTCCGCAGTGCTCGCCGAGGCCTCGCGATCAGTGGTGCGCATCACCGGCAACGCCTTCGAGTGCGGCAGCAACCTCTCGGGCAGCGGCTTCGTCGTGGCACCCGATCGCGTGGTCACCAACGCGCACGTCGTGGCCGGCGTGACGGAGCCCATCGTAGAGGCGCCCGGCCAGCCGGCGCTCCCCGGTCGCGTCGTCGCGTTCGATGCCGAGAACGACCTGGCACTCATCGCCGTCGACGGGCTCGAGACCCCATCACTCGCGATCGACGAGCCCGCGGTCGGCGACGACGTCGCGGTCGCGGGCTACCCGTTCGGCGGCCCCTTCGAGCTTCGCCCGGGTCGTGTCGCGGCGAACGGGCCGCTCACGATCGAGGCCGCCGGCACGACGTCGACCCGTGAGATCGTGACGCTCTCGGCAGACGTCGACCACGGAAACTCGGGCGGACCGGTGCTGACCCAGGACGGCGAGGTCGGCGGCGTCGTGTTCGCGCGCTCCGACACGTCGGATCTTGTCGGGTTCGCGATTCCGGTCTCGACGCTGACACCGCTCGCCGATGCGGCACCGGGGCTCGACACGCCCGTCGATTCAGGGGCGTGCGTGCGCTGAGACCGGTGATCGAGTACGGAGCGCCAACGACCCGTATCGAGACCCCCTGCCATCCGGTCTCGACACGCTCCTTCGTCGCTCCGCGACCACGGAAGCGTCAGTCGGCGCTGAATCCCTCGAAGCGGATGCCCCAGCTCAGCTCCCACTCCTCGCCCGGGTCGAGCCAGCGAAGCCCGCGCTCGGAGTTGAACGCCTCGGCCGGAGCCGTCATCGGCTCGATCGCGATCGCGACGTCGCCGTCTTCGCCGGGGAACGACCGAGTGGTGTACACCTGCACGTAGCCGAATTCGTCGTCGGCCCAGACCGAGACGCTGCGCCCGTCGGGCGCCGTGAGCGTGTGCTCGACCCGGCCATCGTCGCCCGAGAGCTCGCCGAAGGCGTCGTCGAGCGAGACATCGCCCACGCGGCGACCCTCGCGGAAGTCCCACTCGGTGCCGTCGACGGGAACCTCGCCGGTCGGCAGCAGCCGGTCGTCGACCTCGATGTGGCTCGCCGCGTCGAGGCGCAGGTTGAGATCTGCAGTGGGAACGCCGCCGATCTTCAGGAAGGGGTGCGTGCCGATCGCGACGGGGGCCGGGTCGGCCCCGAGGTTCTCGACGAAGTGCGTGACGCGCAGCCCGTCGGCGACGAGTTCGTAGTGCACGGCGGTGCCGAGCAGGAACGGATAGCCGAGCTGGGGATAGATGCGCGCCGAGAGGGTCACCGAGTCGCGCTCGCGCGAGATCGCGGTGTACTCCGTGTAGCGCAGCAGGCCATGGATGGCGTTCTGGTACTTCGGCTCGGTGATGGCGAGCTGGTGGTCGACGCCGTCGTGGCTCCACCGGCCGTCGCGGATGCGATTGGGCCACGGCACGAGCACGATGCCGGCGCCCGACGGCGGCGACTGGTCTTCGCCGTACGGCGGCACGAGGTCGATGCCGTTGATGCTGAGGGTGCGGATGCCGGCCGCGACGGCGGTGATGGTCGCCTGGACATCTCCGCTCGCGGTCGACGTCTCGAGGACGAACTGCTCGCCCGTGGGTGCGCTCATCCCTCCACTCTAGGGTCTCAGGCGCACGTCACCGCGAGCCCGACGTCCTCCAGCTCGGCGACGATCGCCCTCGGCGCCGAGGCATCGGTCACGAGCGCATCGAAGGCGTCGACCGAGGCGACCCGGCCGAGGTGCACCTCGCCGATCTTCGTGCCGTCGGCGACGACGACAGCCCGCGCGGCGCGCGCCAGCATGAGCGACTTCACGGCGGCTTCGGGCAGGTTCGCGTTGGTCACCCCGTGCACGGGATCGACGCCGTTGGCGCCGATGACCGCGAGGTCGACATGCACGTCGCGGAGCATCGACGCGGCGAGCGGGTCGACGAGCGAGTGCTGGCGCGGACGCAGGGTGCCGCCCGTGACGACGACCTGGAAGCGCGGGATCTCCGGCTCGAGCTCGAGGGCGATCGACAGTCCGTTCGTGAAGATCACGACATCGGCGAGGTCGGCGCGACGCCGCAGCGCCCGGGCGACCTGAAGTGTGGTCGTGCCCACGTCGAGGATCAGGCTCTGACCGCTCTTGACGAGGGAGGCGACGTGCTCGCCGATGCGCCGCTTCGGTTCGACCGATGCCTCGAGCGCCTCCTCGAAGCTCGGCTCCCGCTCGGGCCGGTCGGCGCCGATGGCGGATGTCGCGGGCACCGCGCCGCCGTGGACCCGGCGGATGGCGCCCTGGCGTTCGAGCGCGTCGAGGTCGGCGCGTGCCGTGACGGTGGTCACGCCGAAGGCGCGGCTCAACTCGGTCACCCGCACGAACCCGCGTTCGGCGACGAGCGCGAGGGCGAGCTCGCGCCGTCGCGGTGCGTCGTGCTGCGGGGTCGTCGGCTCGAGGTCGGTCATATCGCCATGATCGCTCCTGGGCTCGATCTTTGCAATACGAAACCAGCTTGTTTGCAAAACGAAAGTCGCGTATCGTGTGCGACGTGAACGACACGACCGAGTCCGTAGCCGCGGCATCCGCGCTCGAAATCGACCCGCGCATCGCGGTGCGCCCGACGACCCTCGCCGACGGGCGCGAGCTCATCTACTTCGACGACGCCGACACCCGGCTCACCGGCGAGCGCGCGATCGACGCGCGAACGCTCGATCCCCGTCCTCCGACCGCCGAGATGCGGCAGGACTCGTTGACGGGCGAGTGGGTCTCGATCGCCGCCGCGCGGCAGAACCGCGTGATGCTGCCGCCCGCGAACCTCGACCCGCTCGCACCGCAGACGCCCGACAACCCGTCCGAGATCCCCGACCACTACGACGTCGCCGTCTTCGAGAACCGGTCACCGTCGTTCGGGCCCTCGCTGGCTGAACCGGGAGCGCCGAGCGCACTCGCGTCGCTGCGCGAGGTGGGGCTCGAACGCACCCATACTTCGGTCGGCCGCTGCGAGGTCGTGTGCTTCAGCCCAGAGCACGAGGGCTCGTTCGGCACGCAGACCCTCTCGCGGGCGCGCACCGTGATCGAGGCGTGGGCGCAGCGCACGGCCGCCCTGTCGGCGCTGCCCGGCGTCGAGCAGGTGTTCCCGTTCGAGAACCGCGGACGCGAGATCGGCGTGACCCTCGGCCACCCGCACGGCCAGATCTACGCCTACCCCTACGTGACGCCGCGCACCGAGCGGCTGCTCGCGTCGATCGACGCCTACGGTCCCGGCCTCTTCGCCGACCTCGTCGAGCGCGAGCGCAGCGGCCCTCGGATGCTGCTCACCGGCGAGCACTGGACGGCGTTCGTGCCGTTCGCAGCACGCTGGCCCATCGAAGTGCACCTGCTCCCCCACCGGCACGTGCCCGACCTCGCCGCCACGACGCTCGCCGAACGCGATGAACTCGCGTCGCTCTACCTGAAGCTGTTGCGCGGCATCGACCTGCTCTACGACACCCCCACGCCGTACATCGCCGCGTGGCACCAGGCGCCGGTGCGCGAGCGGCGCGACGAGGTGCGGCTCATGCTGGCACTGACGAGTCCTCGTCGCGCGGCCGACAAGCTGAAGTTCCTCGCCGGCTCGGAGGCCGCGATGGGAGCATGGATCGGGGACGTCGCCCCCGAAGCACAGGCCGAGGCGCTGCGCGCCGCGATCGGGAAGGCACGGGTATGAACGGGGATGCCGTCGCCGGAGCGGCACACCGGTTCGCCGAATGGTTCGGGCGCCCGCCCGCGGGCGTCTGGTCGGCGCCCGGGCGGGTCAACCTCATCGGCGAGCACACCGACTACAACGACGGGTTCGTGTTCCCCTTCGCGATCGACCGCCGCACGGTCGTGGCGCTCGGCGACCGCGACGACCGGGTGCTGCGCGTCGGGACGAGCCACGACCCCGAGGTCGTCTCGATCCACCTCGACGAACTGTCCCCCGACGCCGTCGAGGGCTGGGCGGCGTACCCGCTCGGCGTGGCCTGGGCGCTCGGCGAGTTCGGGGCCGATCTCGCCCACGCACGCGGCGTCGACCTCTACATCGACTCCGACGTGCCGATCGGCGCGGGGCTCTCGTCGTCGGCGGCCATCGAGTGCGCAGTGGCCCTGGCCCTCGACGATCATTGGGGCCTCGGCTTCGACCGCCCCACGCTCGCGAAGATCGGACGCCTCGCCGAGAACCGCGCCGTCGGGGCACCGACCGGAATCATGGACCAGACGGCCTCGCTGCTCGGCGAACCCGACTCGGCGGTGTTCCTCGACTGCCGCAGCCTCGACGCCGATGTCATCCCGCTCGGGTTCGAGGCCGACGGCCTGTCGCTGCTCGTCATCGACACCCGGGTCTCGCACGCGCACGCCACCGGCGGATACGCGTCGCGCCGTGCATCGTGCGAGGCCGGCGCCCGCGCACTCGGGGTCGAGTCGCTGCGCGACGTTCGCCTCGACGACCTCGGCCGCGCCGCCGAACTGCTCGACGACGAGACATTCCGCCGAGTGCGGCACATCGTCACCGAGAACCAGCGCGTGCTCGACACCGTACGCACGCTTCGCGAGCACGGACCCGGCGCGATCGGACCGTTCCTCGACGCGTCGCACGTGTCGATGCGCGACGACTTCGAGATCTCGGTGCCCGAGCTCGACCTCGCCGTCGAGACCGCCCAGGCCGCGGGGGCGATCGGCGCCCGCATGACGGGCGGCGGCTTCGGCGGTGCGGCGATCGCCCTCATGGTCGACGCCCTGGTGCCGATCGTGACGCGCGAAGTGATGGCGGCCTTCGCCGAGCAGGGGTTCCGCGAGCCGGTCGTCTTCACCGTGCGGCCGAGCGCCGGTGCGCATCGCGACCTCTGAAGCGCGGCAGCGAGGTCATCGCACGGCGCCGGATCAGGGCGCCGGTGCGAACTCCTCGGCGAGGATCGCGTAGGTGTAGCCGTCGACCCAGCCGAGCTCGGCATGCCACGAGTCGCGCACCCCGTGCTGCTCGCGACGCATCCCCACCTTCTCCATGACCCGCCACGAGGCGACGTTGTCGGCGAAGCACTCGGCCGTGACCCTGCGCAGGCCGAGGTCGGCGAACGCGATCTCGAGCAGGGCGCGCGTGACCGCGGTCGCATATCCGCGACCCGCGTGCGCCGGGTCGATGAGGTAGCCGAGCAGCCCCTCGGCCCCGCGCCAGACATCTCCGTCGAACTGGCCGATGCCGTCGCGCACGTCGAGCGATCCGGTTCCGACGACGATCCCGTCGAGCACGGCGACCGCGGTGTGCTGGTCGGGGTCGTCGATGCTGTCGAACCACGCCGTGCGGAACTTCTCGGGGTCGACCGTCGTGCGCAGCAGCCACCGCACCACGTCGGGGTCGTTCCGCCACGCGAGCACCTGGTCGAGGTCGTCGCTCGTGGGCTGACGGAGCACGAGCGGACCGGCGGTGCGCGGCCATGCGACGCGGTCCGAGGTCACGCGGATGCCCCGAGCGACGGCTCGACCGCACGGGGCACGCCGCCCGTGATGCGCACGAGCTCGTCGAACGTGGTGGGGAACACCGTCTTCGCATGGCCCGCGGCGGCCCAGACCACGGGGTATTGCGCGAGGTCGGTATCGACGATGGTGCGAACGGGGGCCGGGTGGCCGACGGGAGCGACACCGCCGATCACCTGTCCGGTCGCGTGCTTCACCGTGTCCTTCGAGGCACGACCGATGACACCGCCGAGCTGTGCGCCGAGCCACTCGGTGTCGACGCGATGCGCACCCGAGGTGAGCACGAGGATCGGCTCGTCGTCGAGCGTGAACACGAGCGAGTTGGCGATCTGACCGACCTCGATGCCGAGCGCCGCAGCCGCGAGCGGTGCGGTGGTCACGGCGTCGTCGAACCACACGATCTCGGGGCTCAGGCCGTGCCGGGCGAGGGCTTCGGCGACGCGGTCGACGGCTGGGTGCGAGGGATCGGTCATGCGTCGATCCTACGATCGACCCCGGCCCGCCACCGGCGTCGGCTAAGGTGCCGGTCGTGACCGCCGCCGAACCACACGACCGCCTCGCCCGCCGACTCGGGCTCGGCGACGCCGTCGCGATCGGTCTCGCGGCGATGATCGGCGCGGGCGTCTTCGCCGTCTGGGCGCCGGCCGCACAGGCTGCGGGCGCGGGGCTCATCGTCGGCCTCGCGATCGCCGCGTTCGTCGCGCTCGCGAACGCCGCGTCGACCGCCCAGCTCGCCGTGCGCTACCCCGAGTCGGGCGGCGCCTACCGCTACGGACGCGAGCGCCTGGGCGAGTGGCCCGGGTTCCTCGCGGGCTGGGGGTTCGTGGTCGGCAAGACCGCGAGCTGCGCGGCCATGGCGCTCACCGCCGCCGCCTACCTCGTGCCCGCCGCGTGGCAGCGCCCGGTCGCGGTCGCAGCGGTCGTGGTGCTCGTCGGCGTGAACCTGCTGGGCGTCACCCGAACCGCGCGGGTGGGCGCCGTGATCGTCGCCGTGGTGCTCGCCGTGCTCCTCATGGTCGTCATCGCGGGCTTCGTGGCCGCGAGCGCGAACCAGGGCGGCACCGTCGCGTTCGTCGAGACTCGACCGCCCGGACTTCCCGACCCGCTGCCGCCGATCACCGGCGGTCCATACGGCATCCTGCAGGCGGCCGCGCTCATGTTCTTCGCCTTCGCAGGCTATGCGCGCATCGCGACGCTCGGTGAGGAGGTGCGCGAACCCTCCCGCACCATCCCCAGGGCGATCGGCATCGCGTTCGGGGTCGTCATCACGGTCTACCTCGCGGTCGGCTCTGCCGCCCTCGCGTCGCTCGGCCCGCGGCTGCTCGCGGGATCGGCCGCACCTCTCGTCGACGTCGTCGCGGCAGCGGGGTGGAGCTGGGCCGAGCCCGTCGTACGCGTCGCGGCCGGAGTCGCCGCGCTCGGCTCGCTGCTCGTGCTCATCGCCGGCATCGCCCGCACCGAACTCGCCATGGCGCGCGACCGCGAACTGCCGGGCCGCCTCGCCGCGGTGCATCCGCGAACCGCGACGCCGTTCGTCGCGGAGCTCGTGACCGGCGCCGCGATCCTCGTGCTCGTGCTCGCCGTCGACCTGCGCGAGGCGATCGGCTTCAGCTCGTTCGGCGTGCTCTGCTACTACCTCGTCGCCAACCTCTCCGCGATCACGCAGCCCGCCGTCGAGCGGCGCGTGCCCCGCACGCTGTCGGCCGCCGGCGCGATCGGATGCCTCGTGCTCGTCGCCACCCTGCCGCCCGTCTCGATCGGCATCGGGCTCGCCGTGTTCGCCGTCGGTGTGCTCGGCCGCCTCATCGTCGGAGGCGTTCGGCGCCGGCGCCGCCGCTAGGCTGGCCGCATGCCAGCAGACCCCTCCGCCCGCATCCTCACCCTGGCGGGCGTCGATGCCCCCGTGCTCGCCGACTCGGCCTTCGTCGCGGCCGGCGCCGTCATCGTCGGAAACGTGCGCCTCGAGGCCCGGTCGAGCGTCTGGTACAACGCCGTGCTGCGTGCCGAGGCCGAGCCGATCGTGCTCGGCGAGGGGTCGAACCTGCAGGACACGGTGGTCTGCCATGTCGACGCGGGCTACCCGCTCACCGTCGGACGCAACGTGTCGGTCGGGCACGGCGCCGTGCTGCACGGATGCACCGTCGACGACGATTCGCTCGTCGGCATGGGCGCCACCGTGCTGAACGGGGCCGTCATCGGGGCGGGCTCGCTCGTCGCCGCCGGCGCCGTCGTGCTCGAGGGCACCGTCGTTCCGCCCGGCTCGCTCGTCGCGGGCGTGCCCGCGAAGGTGCGCCGTGAACTCACCGACGCCGAGCGCGAGGGCATCCGCCGCAACGCCGACGCCTACCTGCGACACGTCGAGGAGCACACCGCTCCGGTCGTCTGAGCGCCGATCGCCGCACGCTGCCGAACACTCAGGCCGCGTCGACGAGTTGCGGTGCGCGCACCTCGCGCGCCCCGAGCTGCGGCGTCGCGGGCTCGCCCGCGAGACGGCGGCGCACCTGGCGCGCCCGGCGTACGACCCACCGCGACGGCAGCGCGAACACGACCGAGACGGAGCCCGCAAGCGAGCGATCGAACTCGCCGAGCATGCGCTTGCGCTCGAACGCCCGACGCAACGGGCCGCCTGTGAGGTTGTATCGGCGATCGCGCAGGGGCAGCGGCGCCGCAGCCCGGCGCTCGAGCAGCTCGCCGACGCGTGCCGGCCAGTCGTCGTGCTCGCGCCCGTGGAAGTAGTTGTCGTCGAGCCATTCGGCGCTCGGGTACCTCGGATCCCACCCGGCGATCGCCTCGGCGCCGGCGAAGAGGCCGCTGCCCTCGAACACCGTGTTGATGAGCTTCGGCGAAACGCCGAACTCGTCGATGACCACCGCGGGAACCCCGGCCGCGACCGCCTCGAGCACCGCGGTCGAACTCACGGTGACGAGCGCCGCGGCACGTTCGAGGTGCTCGGCCATCGGGCCGTCCTCGACGACGAGGTTGGGCGGCAGGCTGCCGCCGAGCTCTTCGCGCACATCGGGATCGTCGAGGAGCTCACCGAAGTCGTAGGCCTCCTCGTGCGTCTGCGCCTCGCCCCGGCGAGCGCGCACCTTCACGACCACGCGTCGCGACGGGCGACGACGTGCGGCATCGACGAGCCAGCCGAGGAGTCGAACGCGGTCCTCGCGGACGGGGGGCACCTTCGCCTGGGCGGCGAACACGAGATCGGTGCGCTCTGGCGCCGAAGCCGCCACGGCACCGGCGGCAGGGACATCCGCTCGGCTCGTGTCGGTCAGGAACGGCAGCGTCGTGAGCCCCAACCCGACCGGGATGCCGAGCCGTTCGGCGTTCGCGCGGAACTCGCGCACCTCGCGTCGGCTCGCCAGCACGATGAGGTCGACCTGCTCGCGGTAAATGATCGCTTTCGGCTCGGCGGGGATCGTGAGGCCGGGGAATCCGCTCACGAGCACCGGGCGGTCGGGGGCACGGCCGACGATCGGCGTGATGACCCGCACGAGCGGGCCGCGCATCGCGAGCAGCACGACGTCGGGGCGACGTGCCGCGAGATGCTGCTCGAGCTCGTGCAATTCGACGAAGGTGACGTCGGGGACGTCGAACACCGACCCGGCCAGGGCCGCGCGCAGCTGCCGCTCACTCGGCGCCACGGGCGTCGCGAGGATGACGAGCTCGGCCCGCCATCCGTCGGGGAGGCGCGACGCGAACGCCGCGCCCCACTTGACGTACGAATCGGAGTCCGCGAGGACGAGGAGCCTCGGCCTCACAGGGCGGGCACCCGACGCAGCTTCGCGCGCGGCGCCTCCTCGCCCGGGAACACGCGCTTCACGCCGTCGCCCATGGCGTCGCCGATGACGCGGATGTCGCGCACGAGGTGCTCGAATCCGGTCGGCTCGAGCGAGGCGGCCTGGTCGGAGCCCCACATCGCACGGTCGAGGGTGATGTGGCGCTCGACGGCGACCGCGCCGAGCGTGACGGCGGCGAGCGAGATCTGCAGGCCGCGCTCGTGGCCCGAGTACCCGATCGGCACGCCGGGGTAGCGTCGGCGCAGGGTGTCGATCATGCGCAGGTTCGCCTCTTCGGCCGGCATCGGGTAGCTCGACGTGGCGTGCAGCATGATGAGCTCGTCGGTGCCCAGCATCTCGACGGCGCGGTCGATCTCGTCGATCGTCGACATGCCCGTCGAGAGGATCACCGGCTTGCCCGTGCGGGCCATCGCGTCGAGCAGCTCGAGGTCGGTCAGCGACGCCGAAGCCACCTTGTAGGCGACGACGTCGAGGTCCTCGAGGAACTCGACCGACGGGACATCCCACGGCGACGCGAACCAGTCGATGCCCGCACGCATCGCGTACGAGGCGATCTCGAGGTATTCGGCCTCGCCGAACTCGACCCGGTGACGGTACTCGAGGTAGGTCATCGTGCCCCACGGCGTCTCGCGAGGCACGTCGCGCATGTGCTCGGGCGTCGCGATCTCGGGCGTGCGCTTCTGGAACTTGACGGCCTGGGCGCCCGCCTCGACGGCCACGTCGATGAGCCGCTTGGCGATCTCGACGTCGCCGTTGTGGTTGAGGCCGATCTCGCCGATCACGTAGACCGGGTGGCCCGGGCCGATCGACGATCGGCCGATGCGGACAGACGTCATGCGAAAGCTCCCTGCTTCTGGACGACCCGATCGGCGTATGCCGATTCGGGAATGGTTCGCGCGCCGACGACGAGTTCGGCGAGTTCGCGCACCGCGCCCGTGCCGCCGCGGCGGTCGAGCACGAGTCGTGCGATGCTGCGCACCGACGCCACTGCGTCGGCGACCGCGACGGGCCAGCCGACGAGCGCGAGGGCGGGAAGGTCTCCCTCGTCGTTGCCGAGGTAGGCGATGCGGTCGAGTCGGATGCCCCGTGCCTCGGCCCACTCGGCGAGCACGACGCCCTTCTCGGCCACGCCGTGGCGTACCTCGACCTGCAGCTTCGCGGCCCGAGCAGCGACGACGGGGTTGGTCTCGGCCGAGAGGATCAGCACGGGGATGCCCGCCTCGCGCAACCGTGCCACGCCGTGGCCGTCACTGCGACTGACGCGCACGAGTTCGCGGCCCTCGGCGTCGACCCAGGCGGTGTCGTCGGTGTGCACGCCGTCGAAGTCGGTGACGACGGCGTCGACGTCGATGAGGCGCGTCGGGCGGCGCTGCGCGACGTCATGGCCGTCGTGACCCGCCGAGACGTGGCGGCGCGCTGTCTGCGGCGGGACGACGACGGGGCCGGTGCCGACCGGATCGTCGTCGCCGAGTCCGCCGCGCGCGATCACGCGCGCAAGGGCCAGGTCGGCGGGGTCGTCGATCTCGATCGCGTGGGCATCGGGCACGCGCAGCATGCCGATGCGGCCGAAGAAGCGGTGGCCCGCCTCGCGGAACCCGTCGGTGCGCATCACGTAGAAGGCGCCGGTCTCGCGGTACTCGGGCTCGCGCTCCTGCCGTCGCGGTCGAACGGATGACTCGTGGTTGACGCCCTCGGCCCCGTCGGGCGAATCGCGCCAGAGGAAGGCGTGGCTCGGCACGACCGAGAAGACCACGTCGTCCTCGCCGTCGACGACTCGGCGCACGGCCTCGTCGAGGTCGGCGGAGTCGACGAACGGCGACGTCGCCTGCAGGAACACCGTGGTGCCGGGCAGGGTGCCGGCACCGGCGGCGATCTCGTCGAGCGCGTGCAGCAGTGCCGATTCGGAGCTCGCGGTGTCGCCCGCGAGTTCGACCGGGCGGCGGATCACCCCGGCACCCTCGGCATGGGCCGCATCGGCGATGCGGTCATCGTCGGTCGACACGAACACGGCGTCGATGCGGCTCGCGCCGATCGCGGCCCGAATCGTTCGGGTGATGAGCGGCACGCCCGCGACGGGCGCGAGGTTCTTGCCCGGGAGACCCTTGGAGCCGCCTCGCGCGGGCACGATGGCGACGACCCCCGCCGCGGGGGGCGTGGTGCGACCTACCTGTCGCCCGTCTGGGAGCATGCCGCGAAGCTACGCGCGCAGGCTTGCCGCTCGGTGATCAACGAGTGAACGCCGGGCGACCGGGAGGAGGCCGGGTGACGGATCGCGCTTGCTGCGCGCATGGACCCGCCGCGGGGCTACCGGGCGAGCTTGAACTCGGCCGACTTCACGACGTTCGCGAGGAGCATCGCCCTGGTCATCGGCCCGACCCCGCCCGGGTTCGGCGAGAGGTGCCCGGCGACCGATGCGACGTCGGGATCGACATCGCCCGTGAGCCGGGCCTTTCCGGTCTCCTCGTCTTGCACGCGGGTGATGCCGACGTCGAGCACCGCGGCGCCGGGCCTGATCCACTCGGGCTTCACGAGGTGCGGAACGCCCACGGCGGCGACGACGATATCGGCCCGGCGCACCTCGGCCGCGAGGTCGATGGTGCGGGAGTGCGTCAGGGTCACGGTCGCGTCGAGGCCCTTGCGCGTGAAGAGCAGCCCCAGCGGACGCCCCACCGTGAGGCCGCGACCGATGACCGTGACGTGCCGCCCGCGGATCGGCACGTCGTAGCGTCGCAGCATCTCGACGATGCCCGCCGGCGTGCACGGCAGCGGCGAGTGCAGCTCGCCCTCGATGCCGAGCACGAGCCGGCCGAGGTTCGTGGGGTGCAGGCCGTCGGCGTCCTTGTCGGGGTCGATGAGCTCGAGCATCGCGTTCTCGTCATGCCCGGCGGGCAGCGGCAGCTGCACGATGTACCCCGTCACCTCGGACGCGGCATTGAGGTCGCGGATGGCGGCGCGCACGTCGGCCGTGGTCGCAGATGCGGGCAGGTCGACGCGGATGGACTCGATGCCCACCTCGGCGCAGTCGCGGTGCTTGCCCGCCACGTAGGACTTCGAGCCGGGGTCGTCGCCGACGAGCAGCGTGCCGAGTCCGGGAACGACCCCGTGCGCGCGCAGCAGCGCGATCCGCGAGGCGAGCTCGGACTTCACGGCGGAGGCCGTGGCGACCCCGTCGAGCGTGATGGCGGTCATGATGGAGCTCCGTTTCTGTGCTTCCGGATTCGGGGATTTCCGCGACGCGCCGCGCTGGCTTGACGGTTGCAGCGCGTGTCGCAGAAATCCCCGAATCCGGCAACCGTGCGCAAGGGCTGCGTGTGCCGCTCCCTACTGCGCCAGGCCGGGGTACAGGGGGAATCGCGCCGTGAGGGCCTCGACGCGGGCGCGCAGCGCCGGGACATCCGCCCCGCCCTGCAACGTGAGTGCGATGATGTCGGCGACCTCGGTGAACTCGGCGTCGCCGAACCCGCGGGTGGCGAGCGCGGGCGTGCCGATTCGCAGGCCCGAGGTGACCATCGGCGGGCGCGGGTCGAACGGCACCGCGTTGCGGTTGACGGTGATGAGCGCCTCGTGCAGCAGGTCTTCGGCCTGCTGGCCGTCGATCGCGGAGTTGCGCAGGTCGGCGAGCACGAGGTGCACGTCGGTGCCGCCCGTGAGCACGTCGACGCCGGCGGCGCGCGAGTCATCGGCCGTGAGGCGCTCGGCGAGGATCTTCGCGCCGCGCACGGTACGCTCCTGGCGGTCCGCGAACTCGGCCGAGGCCGCGATCTTGAACGCCGTGGCCTTCGCCGCGATGACGTGCATGAGCGGCCCGCCCTGCTGGCCCGGGAACACGTTCGAGTTGAGCTTCTTCGCGAGCTCCATGTCGCGCGCGACGATGAAGCCCGAGCGGGGGCCGCCGATCGTCTTGTGCACGGTCGACGACACGACGTCGGCGTGGGGCACCGGGTTCGGGTGCAGGCCCGCGGCGACGAGGCCCGCGAAGTGCGCCATGTCGACCCAGAGCTTGGCGCCGACCTCATCGGCGATCTCGCGGAACGCGGCGAAGTCGAGCTGGCGGGGGTACGCCGACCAGCCGGCGATGATGACCTGCGGCTTGTGCTCGAGGGCCTTGTCGCGCACGACGTTCATGTCGACGACGAACGTCTCTGGGTCGACGCCGTAGGCGACCGCGTTGTAGAGCTTGCCCGAGAAGTTGAGCCGCATGCCGTGGGTGAGGTGGCCGCCATGCGCGAGCTCGAGGCCGAGGATCGTGTCGCCGGGGGTGGCGATGGCCGAAAGCACGGCGGCGTTGGCGGTGGCGCCCGAGTGCGGCTGGACGTTCGCGTACTCGGCGCCGAACAGGCTCTTGGCTCGCTCGATGGCGAGCGACTCGGCGACGTCGACGTACTCGCAGCCGCCGTAGTAGCGGCGGCCGGGGTAGCCCTCGGCGTACTTGTTCGTGAGCACCGAACCCTGCGACTGCAGCACCGACACGGGGACGAAGTTCTCACTCGCGATCATCTCGAGGTAGTCGCGCTGGCGACCGAGCTCGAGCTCGAGCACCTCGGCGATCTCGGGATCGACCTCGGAGAGGGGGGCGTTGAAGACGGACTCGGCCAAGACTGGCTCCTTCTGACGGTACGGACCAAACGAGGGTGCTGCCTCGTGCGACTCGCGCCACGAGGCATCCGTACCGGCCCAGGCGTGCGGTCGGTGCGTGCCAGGTCGCTCCCCGATGGGAACCCATCTCAACGCCAGTCGCGACGAACGCAAGCATAGCAACGGATGTCCCGCGCCGCGGTTCCCGTGCGCACGTGGTCGTTCGTGGGCACGGGAACGGCAGTCGGTGTGGCTACGTGCCCGAGCGCCCCCGTCGGCGAGCACGGACGAGTGCGAACGCTCCGAGCGCCAGGAGCACCCCGACGGCGGCGAGGAGGAGCAGCCGGAACGTCTCGGCCCACGGCCAGGACGGCCCCTCGAGTGCCAGGTCGTCGACGGGGTACTCCAGCACCTTCGCCGTCCACTCCGCGGTGGCCACGTCCGTCGTTCGCGCGAGGTCCTGCAGCACGCTGTCGAACGCGAAACCAGCCGTGCGGTGCGGATACTCCGGTTCCATTCCGTGGACGGGTTCGTGCTCGGCCGTGCCGGGCACGATGAGCCGATCGAGTCCGGCCCCGGTGTCGGTGCGCGGCACGAAGGTGAGGCCGTGGCGGGACTGCACGGCGCCGTCGCCCACGGCGACCGTGCGCACCGCCAGCGATTGCCCGTAGGTGTCGAAGACCGAGGCGAGTTCGAGCTCGCCGACTCCGTCGGTCAGCTGCACCCCGATATTCGGCCGACCCCAGTTGAATGCCGTGTTGAACGCCACCACGGCATCCGATGGCGCGAGCTGCGCCTGCTCCAATCGGGCGGCACCGTCGCGGTGGTAGAACGGCCACGCGATCTCGCGCGCGGCCTCGGCTGCGGCATCCGCGCCGGCGAGGCGCTCGACGACGCGCAACGTGCCGTCGATGCCCGACAGGATGCCGGCGGTGCTGACGACGTCGCCGTCGTCGACGTACCTCGTGCCACGCACCCAGTCGACGGCCCCGTAGGCGCGCTCGAACTCGTCGATGCGCAGCCAGTGCGCGGTCGCGGTTCGGCCGTCGAGCAGACCGGCCGAGGCGAGCACGCCGGATCCGTTGCAGACGCTGAGGAGCAGCGCTCCCCCGGCAGCCTGCGCGGCGAGCCAGTCGGTGACGGGTTCGATCGTCGGCCGGCCGACGTCGGGCATGGCCGGGACCACCACGACGTCCGCCGATCCGCCGAGCACCTCGTCGAGTCCGGCGAAGGTGAGGTCGGGCACGAGGTCGAGTCCTCCCGTGAGCGGCACTGGGTGCATCGCGGGCGCCACGGTGTAGACGTTGAACGCTCCCGTGGTGGCGAGGATCTCGTAGGGGGCGAGCGTGTCGGACACGACCGCGCCCTCGTCGCCGACGACGACCACCGCCGTCGGCTTGGACGGGTCGTGTTCGACCGGTGCGGGTGGCGGGGAGACGCCGTCGGTCCGCGGCGCGTTCAGCGAGGTGAGCGCCCCGATGACCGCCGGAGTGCCGAGCGCTGCGGGCAGCACCAGCGCCGCGAGCACGAGCACGACGACGCGAAGGACGGCACGCATCGGGGTCACCACCCGTACTCGTGCCGGCGGCGCAGCATCGCGATCAGCATGGCCGGGACCATGAGCACGTGCCCGGCGGTCATGAACGCCATGCCCGAGAGCACCCCGGCCCAGAGGAACGGCAGCAGCACCAGGAACGACAGGTACATCGCCGCCGACATCTCGGCGATGGCCGGCAGGCCGTGACCGCGGACCCGCATCCACACGGCCATGCCGATCGACATGTCCGTGGCCATCACGAGCGCCTGCGCGACGGTGTTCTCGTGGAGCCCCGGCCAGGCGAACGCCCAGACCGGGTCCAGCACGACCATGCCGACGATCATGGCGATCACCATCTCCAGCCCGTGGAGTGCGAACCGCAGCAGCGAAGGTCGCTGCGCGGTCGCCTCGGTGCGGTGGGCCGTCTCTGTGTGGTTCATCTCTACTCCTTGCGTGTTCGAAGCGGGAACACACGGAATCCTCCGCGGGACGCGCGGCGGCGACACGTGCCGAAGGTCATGTTCCGGGTCACGTTCGGGCGTGACCTCGGCGGCTCGGCGGTGACCCGGCGGGCGGACGCTTCAGAGGACGCCGAGGTCGCGTGCGCGGATGGCCGCCTGCGTGCGGTCGCGCACCTCGAGCTTCGACAGCACGCTCGTGACGAGGTTCTTGACGGTGCCCTCGGCGAGGAAGAGCGTGCCGGCGATCTCGCGGTTGCTGCGGCCCTCGGCGAGGAGGCGCACGACCTCGACCTCGCGGTCGGAGAGCGGATGCTCGGGGGGCGGCGCATCCTCGGGCAGCCCGGCGACCCGTGCCACGACCTTCGCCGCCACCGACGGCTGCAGCACCGACTCGCCCCGCGCTGCGGCGTCGAGCGCCTCGACGAGCCTCACCGAGGACACGTCCTTGAGGAGGTACCCGACCGCGCCCGCGCGCAGCGCCGCGAACACGTCGTCATCGTCGTCGAACGTCGTCAGCGCGAGCACGCGCACCTCGGGCTGCTCGGCGCGAATGCGCGCGGTGGCCGCGATGCCGTCGAGCACGGGCATCCGCAGGTCCATGAGCACCACGTCGGGATGCAGCCGGGCGCTCCGGCGCACGGCCTCGTCGCCGTTGCCGGCCTCGCCGACGACCTCGATCCCGGGCTGCACCTCGAGCAGCGTCGTGAGCGCCTCACGGAAGAGCGCCTGATCGTCGGCGACGAGCACGCGGATCGTCATCCCGGCACCTCGACCGTCAGGGTGAGGCCGGCGTCGCCGGCCGGGGTCAGCGACATCCGCCCGCCGAGGTTCGCCATGCGCTCACGCAACCCGGTGAGCCCGAAGCCGTCGCCGGGCGTCTCGGGAAGTCCTCGGCCGTCGTCGCGCACCTCGAGCCGGAGGCGATCGTCACCCGAGAAGTCGAGGACGACCGTCGTGCGGCTCGCCTGCGCATGCTTGGCGACGTTGGTGAGGCCCTCCTGCACCGCCCGGAACAGCGACTCCTCGACGTCGGCGCGGATCGGGCGCACGCTTCCGAGGATCTCGAGGTCGGTCGGCACGCCCGCCTCGGTCGCCTCGGCTGTGAGCGCCTGCAGCGCCTCGGGCAGGGCGGGGCGGTGCTCGCGCAGGGCGGCCACCGACCGCCGTACCTCAGCGAGCGCCTGCCCCGACTGCTCCTGCGCCGTGGCCAGCATCGCATCGAGTCGCTCGGGCCCGGCCGTGCGGATGACGGCGCGCGCCGCCTCGAGCTGCATCTGCACGACGGTCAGGTGGTGTCCGACGCCGTCGTGGATGTCGCGGGCGAGCCGGTTGCGCTCCTGAATCGTGGCCAGCTGCTCTGCCTGGGCGGCGTAACCCCGCAACCGCTCGTTCGCGTGTGCGAGCGCGGCCCTCGCCTTCTGCTCGCGAACGAGGAGCCAGGTCACGATGAGCGTGAAGAACGTGGCCGCGAGCGTGCCGAGTCCCTCGCGCAGTCCGTCCTGCCACTCCATCCCGAGGTGCACGAGCGGGATGACCGCGGCCACCATGGCCGCGATCGGCAGGGGCAGCAGCAGCACGCTCTGCGAGACCAGGACCACGAGCAGGAGGATGGCGCCGACCGCCGCGCCCGAGAGCGAGAACACCACGAACCCGAGTGGCAGTTGCACGCCGACGTACGCCACCGCCCACCAGATCGAGCGCCCCTGCACGAAGCGGAACCCGAAGATCGCGAGCAGCGAGAAGACGAGTCCGACGATGAGGGTCGGCACCGGCTGCTGCGCGAAGCTCGCGGATCCGAGCGGCAGCGTCACGTACGCGACGACGGTGAGGACGGCCAGAGCCCACTGCACGGTTCCACTCTGGTGGACGCGTGGTGCCGGGTCAACCGGACCGTCCTCCCCGCCCTTACGGCGACTCCCCGTGCGGGCTAGGCTCCGGGTTGGCTGGCGCGGAAGTGCCGCGTCGCCGAAGTTGGAGGCGCACCATGTCGGGAGTCGTGCATTTCGAGATCCCCGCCGATGACCAAGGGCGGGCACGGGAGTTCTACGGTGCCGCGTTCGACTGGCGACTCGAGGTCCTGCCCGAGCTGGGATACACCAACGTGGTGACCACGCCCGTCGACGGGACGACGCAGGTTCCGCTCGAACCGGGCGCGATCAACGGCGGCATGTTCGAGCGATCGCCCGATCTCGCCCATCCGATCATCACCGTCGACGTCGACGACATCGACGCCGTGCTCGAGCGGATCGTCGGGCTCGGTGGCGCCGTCGTCCAGGCGAAGACCGCGATCCCGGGCATGGGGTACTTCGGCTACTTCCGTGACACCGAGGGCAACGTCCTCGGACTCTGGACCACCGCGGCCGACGCCGCCTGAGTGCAACCGTCGGGGTGTGAGCGAGCGGATGCCGCGGCATCCGCTCGCTCGCCTATTTGACGCTGCCTGCGGTGAGTCCGCCGACGAGTCGTTTCTCGATGAGCATGAACAGGATCACGACGGGGATGATCGCGACGATCGAGACGCCGAA
>NZ_JAJQPD010000001.1 GCF_021228295.1 Agromyces humatus | reverse complement strand
TTGAGTATCGACCCTGGGATCGTGTTGAAAGGAATGAACCTTGGGGTCACCGGCACGCTCAACGCAATCGGAACCCCGGAACAACCCATCATCTTCACCCGGAGCGACGACGACGCGCTTGGTGGCGATACTGACGGTGAAGGAACCTCCGGGCAGCCATCGAGATTTCGCCCTGGTGGAAGGGTGAATATTGAGCACGTAGTCATCACGCCAAATGCAGAGTTCTTCGACACTTACTGGCGGGGAGCTGAATCGTTCAGAATCGTCGACAGTGAGATCTCGGCACCACTCCTAATCGTCGGAGTGGACGCACCGATTCTCGTGCGCAACGTCATTGCTGCCCCAGCGGAAGCTGGAGGCGTTAGATTCTCCGAGGTCGCGGACATCTCGGGCGTACCGTTCTCCGGAGAAGACGCCAACGTCCTCTTAGGCTCTCCGCGCGAGCGAGCAGTGAGCTTCTACCGATCTTCACTGGCGGCAGGGGCCGCCTACGTCATGGCGGAGTCAAGCACTGTGTCCGCATATACCGGCGAGTTGAGTGTTGCCGGAACGCTGAGCATTGAGCCCGGGGTCGTCGTAAAAGGCGGGCTGGCTGTCAGCGGCGTTCTCTACGCAACTGGCACGGTCGAGAAGCCGATCGTCTTCACGAGTTCCGCGGACGACGCTTTCGGCGGTGATACGGATGGCGTCGATGCAGGCGCTGAGCCAACGGCGTTCGCGATCTCGATGGGGTCCGGCGCAATCGGCTCATGGATTGACCATGCCGTGTTCAAGAACTCGCACAGCGCCATTCATCTTGGGTCACTATCAGCTCTCATTGTGACGAACAGTAAGTTCATATCGAATCAGGCAGCCGTCACAGCGAGCGACCCGGGGAGCTATGACCCGACAATTGAGTCGGGTTGGGGCGAGCTCCCATGTGCTCCGCCGTTCGATTCGACCGTGACTATGGAGAATGTCTGGTTCGGCGAGACGCGCTGGCCGGGGGTTCCACTGGGGACCGAGACCGAGATAGTCAGCGGGCAGTTTGACAACGCCGTGCTGAAAGGCCTGTTCGACGTCATGACCTTGGCGTACCAGGACTCATTTGACGTTGCGATCGGTGACAACACGATCCCTTGGAAGATGTATCACTGCGCTGTCGGAAACGTTCCGGTCAGCTTTCCCGTTACCCCTGTTCGGCTGAATACCGGGCAAATGCTTCTAATGAGCGAGCCATGGGTCGAATATCGCCAAGCCCCGTAGGCTTGCGACGGCAACCGCATCGACTGCAAGCTCCCCGACCGCGGTGCCGCACCTCTGCCGGCCGGCCGTGAAGGTGCCCATCGTGAACCAGCCGGGGGCGTCGCACACCGTCGTCGCGAACTTCACCGGCGCGGCGGGGGAGTACGGGCCGCTCGAGGTCTGGCACACGCCCATGGTGCAGCCGACCGAGGTGACGGTCGAGACGCCCGGCTGCTAGGTCTTCGTGCGTGGTCTCGAGACGCGTCCTCCTTCGTCGGGCGCTCCTCGACCAGCGGGTCGGGCGCTCCTCGACCAGCGGGTCGGGCGCCACTCGACCGGCGGTTCAGGGCTCATGACCCCCCATCGGGGGATGTGCCATACCGGCGACCCCGCTTAAGGTAGGACTCTGTGGGCTACACGCCCGACAACAACCCCTTCCCCCGAGGGGCCCAACACCCGATACACCCGACCGATCGCGTAGCGATCTGCACCAACGGCACCCGAACTCGGGTGTCTGCTGGTGACTGAGGCGGCAACATGGCGCTGAGTGAGTACACCGAGACCACGTCGAGCGCGCTCGTCGAACGATGGCAGCGCGGCTACGCGACCCGGCTGTTCCTCACCGACCTGCTCGTGCTCGTCGTCGTGGTCTACGGGTCGCAGTTCCTGAGGTTCGGTGCGAGCGCAGCCGAGCAGCTCATCGCGCGCAGCGAGGCGCAGACGCTCGAGATCACGTACTCGCTCGTCTCGGCCGTGCTCATCATCGCCTGGCTGGCCTCACTCGCGCTCTTCGGCACGCGCGACCAGAAGATCATCGGCAGCGGCTCGACCGAGTACAAGCGCATCGCCGACGCGACCATCCGCGTGTTCGGTGTGCTCGCGATCATCGCGTTCCTGCTGCAGACGCAGCTCGGTCGTGGCTACCTGCTCATCGCCCTGCCCACCGGGCTCGCGCTGCTGCTCACCAGCCGGTGGTTGTGGCGCCAGTGGCTCAATCGCCGCAGGGCGGCCGGCGAGTACAGCTACCGGGCGATCCTCATGGGCGAGCGGGAATCGTCGGCGCACGTCGCCAAGCAGATCACCCGCGACCCCAGCAACGGCTTCGTCATCGTCGGCGCGGTCACCCAGGGCGGCACTGCGCAAGACCTCGCGCCCGGTGTGCCCGTGCTCGGGTCGTACGATCGCGCGATCGAGGCGGTCGACGCCTCCGAAGCCGACACCGTGGTCTTCACCGGTGCCGACATGATCACGCCACGACAGCTGCGCCAGTTCGGCTGGGATCTCGAGTCGCGTTCGATCAACCTCATCGTCGCGCCGGCATTGACGGATGTCGCAGGCCCGCGTATTCACGCACGGCCGGTCGCCGGGCTGCCGCTCATCCATGTCGACTACCCCGTGTTCGAGGGCAACAAGTACGCGGCGAAGCGGGCGTTCGACCTGATCGCGTCGTTCGCGGGGCTCGTGGTGCTCAGCCCGCTGTTCCTCGTGCTCACCATCCTGATCCGCGGCGACAGCCAGGGGCCGGCACTGTTCCGTCAAGAGCGCGTCGGGCTCAACGGGCGCCGGTTCAAGATGCTGAAGTTCCGCTCGATGGTGGCCGACGCCGAAAAACAGCTGCCGACCCTACTCGACCAGAGCGAGGGCAACGGGATGCTGTTCAAGATCAAGGCCGACCCGCGCGTCACGAAGATCGGCGCGATCCTGCGCAAGTACAGCCTCGACGAGCTGCCGCAACTCGTGAACGTGCTGCGCGGCGACATGTCGCTCGTCGGTCCGCGTCCGCCGCTCGCCGCCGAGGTCGAGCGCTACGACGAATCAGCGCACCGTCGACTGCTCGTGAAGCCCGGCATCACCGGCCTCTGGCAGACCGCGGGCCGCAGCGACCTCTCGTGGGACGACAGCGTGCGCCTCGACCTCTACTACGTCGAGAACTGGTCGCTGACCGGCGACGTCATCCTGCTCTACCGCACCATTCGCGCGGTGGCACGGCCCGACGGGGCGTACTGAGGGGTCTCGAGACGGCGCTGGCGCGCCTCCTCGGGTCTTGAGACGGCGCTGGCGCGCCTCCTCGACCCACGGGCGGTGCGCCTCCTCGACCCACATACGGCAGGATGGAGTGGTGAAAGGCATCATCCTCGCCGGCGGCTCGGGCACGCGACTGCACCCCATCACCCTCGGAATCTCGAAGCAGCTCGTTCCGGTCTACGACAAGCCGATGATCTACTACCCGCTGTCGACGTTGATGCTCGCCGGCATCCGCGACATCCTGATCATCACGACGCCGCACGACGCCGCACAGTTCGAGCGCCTGCTCGGCGACGGAACGCAGCTCGGGGTCTCGCTGCAGTACGCCGTGCAGCCCGAGCCCAAGGGGCTCGCGCAGGCGTTCACGATCGGTGCCGACTTCATCGGCGACGACCGCGTGGCGCTCGTGCTCGGCGACAACATCTTCTACGGCCCCGGCATGGGCGCGCAGCTGCGCCAGTACGCCGAGGTCGACGGCGGCGCGATCTTCGCCTACTGGGTCGCCGACCCCACCGCCTACGGCGTCGTCGAGTTCGACGAGCAGGGCATCGCCCGCTCGCTCGAAGAGAAGCCGGCCGATCCGAAGAGCAACTACGCGGTTCCCGGGCTCTACTTCTACGACAACTCGGTCGTCGACATCGCGGCCGGCCTGAAGCCGTCGCCGCGTGGCGAGCTCGAGATCACCGACGTCAACGCCGCCTACCTGCGCGAGGGGCGGCTGCGCGTGAGCGTGCTGCCGCGCGGCACCGCCTGGCTCGACACCGGAACGTTCGACGCCATGGCCCAGGCAGGCGAGTACGTGCGCACCATCGAGCAGCGGCAGGGTCTGAAGATCGGCGCGCCCGAAGAGGTCGCCTGGCGGCAGGGCTGGCTGTCGGATGACGCATTCCGCAGCCGCGCCGAAGCACTCACGAAATCGGGGTACGGCAGCTACCTGCTCGACGTGCTCGCGAGGGGGAAGGACGCATGACCACGCTCCTGGTCACCGGCGGCGCCGGATTCATCGGATCGAACTTCGTGCGACACGTCGTCGCACATACCGACTTCGATGTCATCGTGCTCGACAAGCTCACCTATGCCGGCAACCTCGCGTCGCTCGACGGGCTGCCCGACGCCCGGGTGCGGTTCGTGCGCGGCGACATCGCCGACGCGGCCCTCGTGAACGAGCTGACCCGCGAGCTCGACCCCGACACCGACGCGATCGTGCACTACGCCGCCGAGTCGCACAACGACAACTCGCTGAGCGACCCCCGGCCGTTCCTCGACACCAACGTCATCGGCACGTACACGCTCATCGAGGCGGCGCGCCGTCGCGGCATCCGCTTTCACCACATCTCGACCGACGAGGTCTACGGCGACCTCGAACTCGACGACCCCGAGCGCTTCACCGAGGCGACCGCCTACAACCCGTCGAGTCCGTACTCGTCGACCAAGGCCGCATCAGACATGCTCGTGCGCGCCTGGACCCGCAGCTTCGGGCTGCGCGCCACCATCAGCAACTGCTCGAACAACTACGGGCCCTACCAGCACGTCGAGAAGTTCATTCCCCGCCAGATCACCAACGTGCTGCGCGGCGAGCGGCCCAAGGTCTACGGCACCGGCGCGAACGTGCGCGACTGGATCCACGCCGACGACCACTCGGCCGCGGTGCTCGCCATCCTCGCCGGCGGGCGCATCGGCGAGACCTACCTCATCGGCGCCGACGGCGAGCGGTCGAACCTCGACGTCGTCGGCGACATCCTGGCGGCGCTCGGGCGGCCGCGCGACGACTTCGAGCTCGTAAGCGACCGGCCCGGACACGACCTGCGCTACGCCATCGACTCGACCAAGCTGCGCGACGAGCTCGGCTGGCGGCCGCGCTACTCGGACTTCTCGTCGGGGCTGCGGGCCACCGTCGACTGGTATCGCTCGCACGAAGGCTGGTGGGGGCCGCAGAAGCAGGCGACCGAGGCGAAGTACTCGGAGCTGGGGCGTTGAGTGGCGCCGACCGTCGGTCGAGCAGCGCCGGCGGAGCCGACGCGTCTCGAGACCCGGCCGAGGCTGCGACGCCAAGGGCGCTGGCGGTGCATCCGACCGCCATTCCCGGCCTGCTGATCGTCGACCTGCCCGTGCACCGCGACAACCGCGGATGGTTCAAAGAGAACTGGCAGCGCGCCAAGATGACCGCGCTCGGCCTGCCCGACTTCGCGCCCGTGCAGCAGAACATCTCGTTCAACGGCGACGTCGGAACGACGCGCGGCATCCACGCCGAACCGTGGGACAAGTTCGTGTCGGTCGCCACCGGGCGCGTCTTCGGCGCCTGGGTCGACCTGCGCGAGGGCGATTCGTTCGGGACATCCGTGACCCTCGAAATCGCACCCGACCAGGCGGTGTTCGTTCCGCGCGGAGTCGGCAACGCCTACCAGACGCTCGAGCCCGACACGGCGTACGCGTACCTCGTGAACGCGCACTGGCGGCCCGACGCCGAGTACCAGTTCGTGAACCTCGCCGACGAGACGGTCGCGATCGAGTGGCCGATCCCCTTGAGTGCTGCCGAACTCTCCGACAAGGATCGTGCGCACCCGCGACTCGCTTCGGTGGCGCCCGCGCCGGCGCGCCGGCCGGTCGTCATCGGCGGCGACGGGCAGCTGGGGCGCGCGCTGCGTCGGCAGATTCCCGATGCCACGTTCCTGACACGTGCCGATCTCGATGTGACGGATGCCTCGGCGCTGGAGTCGCTCGGTGAGTCCGGTTCCGGCGGGGCCGAAGTCGACTGGTCTGCGTGCTCGGCGATCATCAATGCCGCCGCGTACACGAACGTCGACGGAGCCGAGACGACCGCCGGGCGGGCGACGGCGTGGCAGGTCAACGCAACCGCGGTCGGTGCGCTGGCGGCGCTCGCGGCGCGGCTGGGCGTGCCGTTCGTGACCGTGTCGAGCGACTACGTGTTCGACGGCACGGTCGAGTCGCACGTCGAAGACGAGGCGTACAGCCCCCTCGGCGTGTACGGGCAGAGCAAAGCGGCGGGCGAGCTCGCCGCTCGGGCTCGTCGCCAGCACTATGTCGTGCGCACGAGCTGGGTCGTCGGCGACGGATCGAACTTCGTGCGCACCATGGCCTCGCTCGCGGAGCGGGGCGTTGACCCGCAGGTGATCTGCGACCAGCGCGGGCGGCTGACGTTCGCGGATGACCTGGCGCGAGGCATCCTGCACCTGCTCTCGTCCGGAGCGCCGTACGGCGTCTACAACCTCTCGAATTCGGGATCCGTGATGTCGTGGTTCGACGTGGCGCGGGCGGTGTTCGAGCTCACCGGGCACGATCCGTCGCGGGTGGTCGCGACCACGGCCGAGGCGTACGCGGCCGGGCGGGGTGCGGCGACGACGGCTCCGCGGCCGCGGCACAGCGCGTTCGACCTGGGGCGGCTTGCCGCGGCGGGGTTCGTGCCGCGGGATGCCGGGGTGGCGCTGCGGGAGTATCTGGCGGGGTAGGGGTTTCGGCGGGGGTGGGTTCTGCTCGGGCGGGTTGGGGGTTCTGCTCGGCCGGATTGGGTTCTGCTCGGCCGGGTTGGGGTCTGCTTGGCTGGGTTGGGGTTGTGCTCGGCCGGGTTGGGGTTCTGCTCGGCTGGGTTGGGGTTCTGCTCGGCCGGGAGTGCACTCGGTGCCCCACGCAGGGCGGCGACCGTGGTCTCGGCGCTCTCGCCGTGCCGCCCGCTCGGCGGTGTCGCCGTGCCGGCCGCTCGGCGGTGTCGACGTGCCGCCCGCTCGGCGGTGTCGCCGAGACCGCACTCCCGGCTCAGGCACGGCGGCGACCGCGCTCTCGAACTCGTGGGGAGGCGGCGCGGCCGGCACGACTCGGCGCCGTCATCCGCATCGGCGAGAGCGCCCGGCATGGCTCGGCGCTCGGCGCTCGGCGCGCAAGCCGGTGTCAGCGACATCCGTGCCGAATTCAGAACCGACGACACCTCATCGCCCTCTACCTGCGTGCGTGATCTCGGCCGTCAGGCCGATGTCGGTGGCGGGGGATATGTTCGATTCGGTCCCTCGGGGGCTGGCGGTGGCGCGGGAGTGGCGGTATCCGGGAGTGACGGTATCGCGGTATCGCGGGAGTGGCGCTGGTGATCGTGGCGGGGCATCCGGGCGTCTTCGGAGTTATCCACAGATCGAACATATCTACGAGAGTGTCAGTGGTCGATGACAGAATAATCGTATGGAACGTCGACCTGGTTCTCTCGAAGAGCTGCTCGCGAACTGCGAACAGCTCGCTGAGGTGTGGTCGGGCGCGGTCATCGCGGCCGAACGCGGCGGGGCCGGTGGGGTCGGTGGCGGCGAGGTCGGAGGCGACCCTGTCGGGGCGCTGAGCGACGACGGGCTCATGCGCGTCACGCGCGCGCTCGCCAAGGTCAGGCGCGAGGTCGAGTTGCTCGAGGTGCGGTGCGCCTCGGCCATTCACGAGCGGTCGACCACCGAGGTGCGCAGCGAGGGGCTCGCGGGTCGGCTCGGGTTCTCGAGCCCGCAGCGGCTCATCGCGTCGGCCACGGGCTCGGCGTCGCATCACGCGACGAAGCTCATCGAGGTCGCGCGAGCTACCGAGCCGCGCGAACGGTTCGGCGAGGCGTTGCCGCCCAGGTTTCCCGCGGTCGCGTCGGCGGTCGCCGCGGGGGCGATCTCGGTCGACGCGGCGCACTCGATCACGCGCTTCCTCGGGCGGGTGGCGCCCGGGGTCGAAGTCGCGAAGCTGCGATGGGCCGAGGGCGCGCTCGTCGAACGGGTCGCTGCCGTCGGGGTCGACGGGTTGGGGCACTATCAGAAGCTCGTCGAGGCGCAGCTCGATCCCCAACGCGTCGTGCGCAACGAGGCCCAGATGCGGGCCGATCGCGAACTGCGTGTGTGGCAAGACGCCGCGGGCATGGTCAACCTGCGGGGCCGGTTCGATCCGATCAACGGAGCGATGGTCAAGACCGCGATCGACACCCTCGTCGGCGCCGCGCTGCACGACTCGCGCGACAAGAACTCGAAGGCGCGGCTGGCCGCGGTGCGGGCGGCCGCTGAGGTCGGCGATGCGGGTGTCGGCGGTGTCGGCGATGCGGGTGTCGGCGGTGTCGGCGGTGTCGGCGGTGTTGGCGATGCGGGTGTCGGCGGTGTTGGCGGGGTCAGCGGTGTTGGCGATGCGGGCCGCCGCGGTCTCGGCATCCTCGGCGGTGCTGGATCCGACGTCGCAGATCTCGCGCTCGCCGACACGCGCACGCTCACACAGATGAGTGCCGATGCGCTCGCCGACATCGCGCGACTCGCGCTCTCGAGCGACGACGCGCCGCCGAGCCTCGCCGCCGCCACCGTGGTGGCCCGCATCGACCACGATGCGCTCGTCTCAGGTGTCGGGTTCGGCGAACTCGACGGCATCGAAACGCCGGTGTCAGCGGCCAGCCTTCGCGAGCTCGCGGCGGCGAACGATGTGATCCCCGCCGTGCTCGGTAGTCGCGGTGAAGTGCTCGACCTCGGGCGGCGTCAGCGTCGGTTCACCCGGGCCCAGCGCATCGCGCTCGCCGAACGCGACGGAGGCTGCGCCCACCCCGACTGCGACCGTCCGCCTGCCTATACGCAGGCGCACCACATCAAGTGGTGGAAGCGCCATCGCGGCCCCACCGACCTCGAAAATGGGGTGTTGTTGTGCACGTTCCATCATCACTTGCTGCACGACACCGGCTGGGGAATCTTCGTGCGCGACCATCGGGTGTGGTTCGTTCCACCCGCTTCGCTCGATCCCGAACAGCGACCCAGACCGGGGCGGCAAGCCAAGCGGCGCGATCTGGCGGCGATGCCCGCGGCGTGACGCTGTGGTGCGGTGGTGCTGCAGTGCTGCAGTGCGGTGGTGCGGTGACGCGGTGACGCGGTGACGCGCAGTGGCGCGGTGACGCGCAGTGGCGCGGTGACGCGGTGACGCGGTGGCGGGGTGACGCGGTGACGCGGTGGCGGGGTGACGCCGTGACGCGGTGGCGGGGTGACGCCGTGACTCGGTAACGCGTTGGCGGGGTGACGCCGTGACTCGGTGACGCGGTGGTGCGGTGACGCCGTGACTCGGTGACGCGGTGGTGCGGTGGTGCGGTGGTGCAGTGGGGCGGTGGTGCGGTGGTGCGGTGGTGCGGTGGGGCCGGGGGCGACAGCGCGTCGGACGGTCAGGTGGTCAGGTGGTCAGGGAGTCTTCGGGGGTGCAGTGCGGAACACGACGCTGTGGTACAGCCAGAAGCGCACGAGCACCACGATGACGATGCTCACCAGGTTGATGCCGTTCACGATGAAGGGACCGACCTCGCGACCGAGCACGGCACTCGCGGCTTCGACACCGGCCCACACGAGCAGCGCGCCCAGCGCGGTGCACGCGGCGTTCACGAGCACGAAGAGCACGATCTCCTGCGTGCGGCCACGGCGGTCGCGGTGGCGGAACGTCCACTCGCGGTTGCCGAAGTACGCGTTCACCAGAGCAACGAGCGACGCGACGACCTTCGCCGACACCGGATCCCACCCGAACACGAGGTACAGCAGGTTGAACACGCCGATCTCGATGAGCGTACTGATCGCGCCCACGGTGAGGAACCGGGCACCGAGCCCGGCAATTCGGCGCCATCGGGCTCGTTGCGACATCTCGACTACGCTACTACCCAGACTCGTGCAACCCCTGCACGTCAGCTGCTTGGGAGACGGCGTGCGCCTGAATCACCTCGCCGTGGTCATGCCGGCGTACAACGAAGCCGACGGCATCCCCGGCTTCGTGCGCGAACTGCACGCCGACCTCGCTCCGCTCGCCGAACGGCTCGACATCGTCGTCGTGAACGATCGATCGACGGATGCCACTGCCGAGGTGCTCACCGACGTCACGGCCGAGCTGCCCGGCCTGCACGTCATCACCGCCGAGCAGAACCGCGGCCACGGACCCACCGCGCTCGCCGCCTACCGTGCCGGCCTCGAGCTCGACCCCGACCTGCTCGTGCACGTCGACGGCGACGGCCAGTTCCACGGCGCCGATCTCGCACGACTCGTGACCGCCGCCGTCGACACCGGCGCCGACGTCGTGCACGGCGTGCGCACTGGCCGCACCGACCCGTGGTTCCGCCGAGTGCTGACGGCCTCGGTCGGCATGCTCGTCACGGTCGCGGCGGGTCGGCGCATCCCCGACGTGAACACGCCGCTGCGGGCCTACCGTCCGGCCACCCTGCGCGGGCTCCTGGCCGCGGTGCCCGAAGGCGCCCACGTGCCGCACGTGCACTTCTCGATCGCTGAAGCCCGCAGCGGCGCCACGGTGCGCTACCTGCGGGTGGCGAGCCTGCCGCGCCGCGGCGGAGACGCCCAGGGCACGATGTGGAGTGAGGGCGATGCCGTGATCCAGGCGCAACCGATGCTGCCGCCGAAGCGACTGCGCGAGTTCGTGCGCGCGGCCGCGGTCGAGTTGTGGCATGTCTCCCTGAAGCCCGGAAAGCGCTCGTGACGGTCGAGGCCCCGCGCCGGGGCATCCGCTCAGTCGATCTGTCGTTCCGGCCGATCGACCTGGTCTTCTGGATCGCCGTCATCGGCGTCGTGATCGCGAACCTCGCGGTGCTCGGGCCCGCACTGACGAGCGTGCGCCTCTGGGAGGACGAGGCCTTCAACCTCACGGTGCCGCTCAACCTGCTGCGGGGGCTCGGCTACTCGAGTGACGGCACGCTCTCGGGCAGCACGATCACGCCGTTCGACGTGCGCATCTCGACGGGGCCGGTGGTGATGCTGCCGATCGCCGCGCTCATGGCGCTCGGCATCGAGCCGGTGCTCGCCGGCAGGCTCGTCGGGCTGCTGGGCTGGAGCCTGCTGCTCGGCAGCCTGTGGTTCATCGGCCGACGCCTCGGTGGCCGCTGGGTCGGGCTCGTGGCCGCCGCGGTGCCGCTCGCGTACGCGGCCGATCCGCTGCCGTCGCCGATCCAGACGCCCGTCGACGTGCTCGGCGAGGTGACCGCGGCGGGGCTGCTCGCTGCGGCGCTCGTGGTGCTGCACCGGCGGCCGTGGCTCGCGGGGCTGCTCGTGGGCCTCGCCATCCAGACGAAATTCATCGCCCTGCTCGCGGTGCCCGCGTTCGCCATCGCCGCGCTGCTCGACGCGCCCGGCTCGAGCATCTGGCAGCGCGTGCGCGCGACCCTGCCGCGGGTGCTCGCCGCCGCCGGCCTCGCGGCCGCGCCGACATTCGTCTACGAGGTCGTGAAGTTCTTCTCGCTCGGGCCCGAGGCGGGCATCGAGAACCTGCGCAACTTCGGATGGTTCCTGCTCGGCGGCGGGCAGTTCGGCTACAAGGTGCCGCCGATCGACAAGCTGACCGTGTTCATCGGTGCGTGGCACCTGCCCGCGTCGGTCGTCTTCGGGCTCGTCGCGCTCGGCGTCGTGCTCGCCGTGATCGGGGCGATCGCCGTGGTGAAGCGGCCGAAGCTGCTCGCCGACGCGGCAGCGTCGCGCGCCGGACTCCGTGAGTTCGCCGTGGTCGCCGGGGTAGCCGTCCTGGGGCTGGTGACGTACCTCGTGTGGTGGCTGATGTCGTCGCACACGCCGCCGTGGTTGCGGCATCCGGCGCCCGGGGTGCTGGCGTTCCTGCCGGTCGCGATCGCGGCGGTGGTGGTGCTCGCGCGGGTGGCGCTGAGCTCGAAGACGTGGGGGCTGACGAAGCCCGAAGGCGGTGCGCGCACCACGGCGCGCGTGGTGGCGTTGCGGGTCGTCGCCGGGGTGCTCGCGGTCGCGGGTGTCGCGGTGATCTCGGTGTCGCTCGTCGGACGCATCGTCGGCCACTCCTACGGCATCTGGGAGACCCTCGACGACCAGCGCGCCGCCGCCGCCGACATCGCCGAGTTCGGCTACGACAGCCTCGCCAGCCCGTGGGGCGGCGGCGTCAGCGTGATCGTCATGTCGGGCGCCCACGCCGGACTCATCGACGCCGGACGCGCCGTCGCCGGCGACCCGCGCGTGTGGCCCGGAGAGCCGGCCGAGGCGTGCGAGCTGATGCTGCAGAGTGGCGACTACCGGCTCTGCGAGCCGCCGGTGCCGGCCGGCTGAAGCCACCCGCCGTCGGCTAGGCAGACGGCACGTCGACCGATTCGGTCGGGTCGACCGGGTCGACCGGGTCGACCGGGTCGACCGGAGGCGGAGTCGTGGGTCGGGGCGGTGGTGCGCCGCCGCTGTAGCCCAGCGCTTCCAGCAGTCTGTTGCGGGCCTCGACGTACTGCAACGAGCCCTGATAGCCGTTGTGACGCGCGACGGTCCACAGGTACGGGCGGGGCGCTCGCTCGCTTGCTCCGCGGTCGACGAGGTTCCCGTCACTGCGGTAACCGCTGACCGGGAATCCGAGGTAGTCAGTGCGACGCCAGAGATTGATCCACCGGGGAGGCGTACGCTTCGCGACATTCCCGCCGAGCAGCGTGAACAGGGTCGTGCCGGTCGGCTCGGGGGTACTGCTCGCCTTCCGCGACGGTCGGGTCGGGTCACCACGCTTCGGCAGAACCGCCCACTCCCGCCTGACCTCTTGGCCCCAGGGATCGCGAGCGAAGAGCAATGGAGCGCCGATTCCCTGGGTGCCGAGCACCTCCGGCCCGAACACGGCGGGGAAGAACCGGCCGAAGTAGGCGCGCAGTTGCACCCCATACGTGAGCAGCGCGATGCGCTCGATCGGAACCGCGTTGGTTTCGGTGGGCGCGTATGGGGCCTCGATGTCGTCGAAGTCGTCGAGCGGCGTGCCGCCGGCGCCGACCGCGAACGCCACGGCGACGACGATCGGGGCACCCATCGAGTGGGCCGACAGGATTGCGCCGCGTTCGCTCTCGGACGGGCGACGGAACCAGTCCTCGAGACGCTCCACGAGTTCGGGCACCGTGCGCTCGGCGTAGCAGGGCGGCGTGAACGGATGTCCGGCCCGGGGGAAGAAGCAGATGATGTCCCAGACCAGTCCGAGCGGGCGCTCCGTCGAGGTGATGGCGTTCGTCACGACCCACGCCACAGCGGCGAGGGCGAACAGCCCGAGTGCCCAGCCGGCGATGGTGGTCAGTTGGGCCCAGACAACGTTCCAAATGGCGATCGCCTCTGGTTGGGCCCACCCATTCAGCCAAGCGCCGATCGACCCTGGGGTGAGCAGCGGCACCGTCAGCGGTACGAGCGCGACCGCGGTGAGGATGGCGAGCACGGTCAGCATCTTCTCGCCGCGATGGGCGACCGCAGAGAGCCGGCGGGCCGACGCCACGATTCGATCCTTGTCGCGAAGGTGCTTCTCGACGATGGGGTAGTCCCGATTGAGGGGTTCGGTTGCGCCGCCTCGGTTGCGGTCGGCGATCAGGCGGCGGGTATCAGACCCGGTGGGGTATTGCAGTTTCGGCACGGTCAGACGCGGCACCCGCGAGAAGGCGGTGACGCAGACGATGGCGGCCAGCACGAACATGATCACGAGGATGAAGAGCAGCGAAACTGCGAACTGTTCGTAGAAGATGGGCGGAACGAGTTCCGGCCCTCCGCCGTCGGTCAGGCGCCTCCAGATGCGATCTTGGGTTTTCGCGGGCTCGCTCGATGTCGAGAGCCACGCGTGGGCACCGATCACCATCAGGCTCGTGATCACGAGCGACGAGAACAGCGCGACGAGCATGGCCACCGCCGCCCCGTTGCCGTGCCAACCGAGCAATCTGCGCAGATTCCGCTCGTCTCGGGAGTGACCGAGGTAGCCGAGCGCGAGCGCCACCAGTGCGAGACCGAAGGCCGCGATGGAGAGCCACGTGCGGGCAACAACGACCTCTGACGTGATCGGGGATTCAGCGACCAGCACGCAGTACTCAGCGACCAGTACGCAGAGGAAGGCCACGATGAGCGCGGCACCGCTCAGTCTCCTCCTCCAGCGGTAGGCCCAGGTGAGGCTCCACAGCGCGATCAGTGCGCAGATGATCGAGATCGCCACCGGTGCGACGCTGAGCCCCAGGAACGTCTCGTCGCCAGAACCGTCGCCGAAGCGGGGGAGTCCGAAGATCGACCAAATCGTCCACGCGACGTACGACAGCGCCGATGCCGACAGAACCAGTGTCGCGAAGCCACGGGTGGCGCGCACCGAGAGCCCGCCGACGTCGTTGACGGCGAGGCTGGCGACGACGATCGTCGCCAGCATCAGCACCGCGGCCACGACGAACCCGGTGAATGTGACCGGCGCTGTCTGTGCGGCGGAGACCACCCAGGCCCACGGGTCTGCAGCGGTGAACTCGTCGGCCATCTCGAACAGCGCGTCGATGGTCAGCAGGAGGAGCACGAAGCTCATGACGCCGGCGAAGTGCGCTCGCTCCGAGGTCTGCGACACGCGCGCGCGACGCCAGAATCCCGGCGTTGCGAGCAGCGGCTTTCCGGCCGACGCGCTCGTATCTTCGCGTTCTGCGGCGTCGATCGCGGTCGAGCTCCCCGCAGAATCGGCACTCGATGGGGAACTCGCCGCAGCCTTCGAAGCGAGCTTCGCGGCGGCTTTCGCGCTTCGCTTGTCTTCTCGACTGCTGGTGGTGGCGAGTTCGTCGGTTTCGAGGCTCTCGAAGTCGCGGTTCGGCTCGAACGCCCCACGTACCCGCAGCCCGATCAGATAGATCAGGAGCATCGCGAGCACCGGGACCACAGCGAACAGCGCGGACCGCGACACGCGGCTCCAGTCCTCGAAGATGTCGAACCATCCGGGCAGTGCGGCGCAGACCAACTCGACCTCGCCGGACGGCTCTCCGTTGGGATTCTCTCTGGGGCGATAACACTGCACGGCGATGAGGTCGACCATCACCGACATGAACCCCGTCGTGTAGAAGAGGGTCTGAAGCAGTGCGAACCACCTGATCGCCATTGCACCCGTGCCGCCGTGCCAGCGGTGGCGATCGCGTCGCACGACCGGGAGTGCGCCGGCGGGAGGTTCTCCTTGCGCGCTCGGTGGCAGCTTGTCGCCCGGGATGTCGCGGCGAGCCCAGTACGCGAGATTGCAGAGACCGAACGGCAGCACGAACAGCCAACTGAGGTGCACGATCGCACGACCGATCAGCGCGAGTGCGTTTCCGCCGGCGCGCGCCTGATTGCCCCACGAGTATGCTTCGACGCGCACGTTCGGGTCGGCATCGGGGTCGGGGCTGACCCGCTGCCAGAACGAACCCAGCTCGTCGCCCTCGACCTTGAAGACGTCGTCGGGCGTGGTGCTCAGCATGTCGTGGGGTGGCGAGTTGGCGATGCCATGCACGCGAAGCTCGAGCACCCGTTCATCACTCATCATCGAGTCCCCCCGCAGACTCCACTGGCGACGATGGGCTGAGTCTAGGGCAGATGAGCAATGCTCGGTTACCCCAGGTCGGGGGGAATCCTCACGGAGCGCGGCAGGCGCGAACCGCGAGCGGATGCCCCGCCGCACGGCTCTGGCTTCGCCGCGACATCCGCGGGATCATGGGTACGAGGGGGTCATCATGAGCGAGACCATCGTTGGTGTGAGCACTGCCGTGGAGGCCGGCCTGCAGGCCGTACGGTGGGCGGCCCGTCGAGCTTCGAAGCGGGGCGCGCGGCTGCACATCGTGCACGTCATCGACCTGGCCGTCGAGGTCACACGCGACGCCGACCTGATGGCCGCAGCCAAGGCCGAGGCACAGGGAGCCATCGACGCGGCCGTCGCCGCGGCCATCGAGATCGACCCGAACCTCGAAGTCGTGACGACGTTCGAGCACGGCCCCGCCACTGAGGTGTTCGACGAACTGTCGCGCAACGCCGAACTGCTCGTGGTCGGCAGCGACTGGCACGGCGGCAAGCGCCCCAGCCGGCGCGGGGTGCACAGTCTGCGCATCGCCGCCGGAAGCCACGTGCCCGTCGCCGTGATCCCCGACATCGACGTCACCGGGCGGCGCGGGGTCGTCGTCGGGGTCGACGGATCCGAGTCATCCGCCTCCACGCTCGAATTCGCGGCATCCGAAGCCGAACGCCTCGGCGAGCCGCTCATCGCCGTGCACGCGTGGGACATCGGCGTGATCGTCGGCGCCGAGTACGGCTACGGAGTGTCGATGGTCGACGACGGCGACCTCAGCACGGCCGCACGCGAACTGCTCGACACCGCCCTGCAACCCGTCGTGGCCGCGCACCCGCGGCTCGAGATCGACCGGCGCGTGGTCGTGGGCGATCCGGTCGTCGCCCTGTCGGATGCGGCCGACGAGGCCTCGCTGCTCGTCGTCGGCAGCCACGGACGCGGAGCGCTCGCGCGGTTCCTGCTCGGATCGGTCAGCCACGGCATGCTCGCGCATCTCGAGGGGCCCACCGTCGTCGTGCGCTGACGGTCGTCGGGCGCTGACGGGCGTCGGGCGCAACTCGACCGACGCGGTGTGCGAGGCTGTGACTCATGGCCGACCGCGCACCCGCAGCGACGCCTGCCGCGCGCGTCGACGGTGTCGATGCCGCCCGTGGCCTCGCGCTGATCGGCATGTTCATCGCGCACGTGTCGCCGGCTGCGGCATCCGCTGATCTCACGTCGCTCATCGCGCTGGCCGACGAACGCCCGCGCCTGCTGTTCGCGCTCACGGCGGGCATGGGCCTCGGGTTCATCACCGGCGCCACCCGGCCGCTCGTCGAAGGCCGCGGCCGGCTGCGCAGTCAGATCGCGATCCGCGCGGTCATCCTGATCATCCTCGGACTCGGCATCGCGCTCACGCTGCACCCGCTCGTGTTCATCATCCTCGACGTCTACGGCGTCGCGTTCCTGCTGCTGCTGCCGCTGCTGTTCCTTCCGCGGGGCGTGGTGCTCGGGGCGGGCATCGTGGCGCTCGCCGTCGCGCCGGCGCTCGCCGAGCTCGCCAAGCGAACCGCGTTCGTCGCCGAGCTCGACGCGTCATCGCTCGGGTTCGTCGCCGACTGGTTCGTGAGCGGCGCGTACCCGGTGCTCGTGTGGGTCGCCGTGATGCTCATCGGCCTGGCACTCGTGCGCTACGACCTGGGATCGCCGCGAGTCGTCGCGGTCGCGGCGCTCATCGGCACCTACGCCGCCGCGACCCTGCTGCCGGTCGCGGCGCTCATGCCGGGCGGCAACGCCGCGGCGGCCATCGACGCGCTCGGCGCCGACGCGCCCGTGTCGGCGACCACCACCGAGGCCGTGAGGCTCTCGATCGAGGCCGTCGGCAACGTCGGATTCGGCGTGCTCGTCGTCGCGGCCATGCTGTTGCTGCTGCAGTTCGCGGTGCCCCCCGTGCGGCGCGTGGCGCGGCTGCTGCTGTCGCCGATCACCGCCATGGGCGCGATGCCGCTCAGCGTCTACACCGTGCACCTCCTCGTCATCACCGCGGCGGTGCGCACCGAGAACGGCGTGCGCACCGACGATTCGTGGGAGCTGCTCATCGCCCTCATCGTCGGCTCGATGCTCTTCGCCTGGCTCTGGCGGCGGTACATCGGTCGCGGACCGCTCGAGCAGCTGCTGCGGTGGGCGAGCGGGCGAAGGCGAGCGGATGTCACGTCACGCACGTAGCCGCAATCGTCGAGGATGTCCCCTCACTCGCGTCGTCGCAACAGCCGCGGATGCCGCGTCACCCGCGTAGGGCAGAATAGTCAGGGTTTGTGACGAAGGAGAAGCTGTGCGTATTTCGGTGATCGGTTGCGGGTATCTCGGTGCCGTGCACGCTTCGGCCATGGCCGAGCTCGGGCACGAGGTCGTCGGCATCGACGTCGACGCGGCGAAGATCGCCGAACTCGCGGCAGGGCGTCCGCCGTTCTTCGAGCCAGGATTGCCCGAGATCCTCGCCTCGGCGACCGCGACCGGCCGGCTGCGCTTCAGCACCGACATCGCCGACGCGGCCGGCGCCGAGGTGCACTTCGTCGCCGTGGGCACACCCCAGGCCGCCGGAACGCACGCTGCAGACCTGACCTACGTCGACGCCGCGGTCGAGTCGCTGTTGCCGCACCTCGCCGAAGGGGCGCTCGTCGTCGGCAAGAGCACCGTGCCCGTCGGCACGGCCGCGCGCCTCGCCGCACGCATCGCCGAGGCTGCGCCGCACGCGACGCTGGCGTGGAACCCCGAATTCCTGCGCGAGGGATTCGCCGTGAAAGACACGCTCGAGCCCGACCGGCTCGTGTACGGCGTGGCCGACGACCACGCAGCATCCGTGCTCGACCAGATCTATCGCGCCGCGATCGAGGCCGGAACGCCGCGCGTCGTCACCGACTACGCCACCGCCGAGCTCGTGAAGGTCGCCGCCAACGCGTTCCTCGCCACCAAGATCAGCTTCATCAACGCCATGAGCGAGATCGCCGACGCGACCGGCGCCGACGTCACCGCGCTGGCCGATGCCATCGGGCACGACGCGCGCATCGGCCGACGGTTCCTCAACGCGGGCGTCGGGTTCGGTGGCGGCTGCCTGCCGAAAGACATCCGCGCGTTCACCGCTCGGGCTGAAGAGCTCGGCCGCGCCGACTCGCTCGCGTTCCTGCGCGAGGTCGACGAGATCAACCTCAGGCAGCGTCAGCGGGTCGTCGACCTCGCCGTCGAGGCGCTCGACGGCAGCGTGCACCAGAAGCGCATCGCGGTGCTCGGGGTGACGTTCAAGCCCGAGTCCGATGACGTGCGCGACTCGCCCGCGCTCGACGTGGCCGTGCAGCTCAAGGGCCTCGGTGCCGAGGTCATCGCCACCGACCCCGAGGGCATCGAGAACGCCCGGCTTCGACACCCCCAGCTCGACTACACGACCTCGACCCGCGAGGCGCTGCGCGGCGCCGACCTCGTCGTGCTCGTCACCGAGTGGCGCGAGTACCGCGGCCTCGACCCCGTCGAGACGGGGCAGCTCGTGGGTGCCCAGCACGTCATCGACGGGCGCAACGTGCTCGACGCCGCCGCGTGGCGCGCCGCCGGGTGGACGTACCGCGGGCTCGGGCGGCCGTAAGGGCGGTCCGCGCCGCGACTACCGCGTCGGCGCTGCGCCGCTGCGAACGCGCGCGACGCGCCGAGCTCGGGTGACGAGCACGGGCACGAGCGCCCCGATCGCCGCACCTGCGGTGTTGGCGACCACGTCGCGCGGATCCACCGTGCGGTCGGGAAGGAACAGTCCCTGCGCCGTCTCGGCGGCGATGCTGAACCCCAGCGCGAGCCCTGCGGCCGTGGCGACACGCAGCACCGGATGCCAACGCTCGGCGGCGAGGGCGACGAGCAGGCCGAACGGGAGGAACAGCACCCCGTTGGCGACCGACTCGACGAGCGGATACCCCGCCTCTGGGCTCACGCCGAGACCGCCCAGCCAGCCGAGCACGCCGTCGAAGCGGATCAGCCCGCCATCGCCGTCGACGTGCACCGGCCAGAACAGCACGATCGACAGTGCGAACGCGTACAGCACGGCAGCTGCAGCGAGCAGGCCGTGGCTTCGTGCGGTCGAGGTCACCGGCACAGGCTACCGGCCGGGCCTGAGCGTGCCGTCTGTGCGTGCCGTCTGTGCGTGCCGTCTGTGCGTGCCGTCCGAGCGTGACGTCTGAGCGTGCCGTCTGAGCGTCTCGTCGGCGCCGGCGGCCGACGCGTGACGTGCGAGTCGGGTGCGGGAACGACGAAGGCCCCCTTCGCCAGAAGAGGGCCTTCACCAAGTGTCGGGGTGACAGGATTTGAACCTGCGACCTCGTCGTCCCGAACGACGCGCGCTACCAAGCTGCGCCACACCCCGGTGCCCTTGCGGGCCTCAACAAGGATAGCCGATAAATCGAGGCCGCCCGACCAGCTCGCTACTCGGTCGGAACCAGTGTGAGCAGCGTCGCCTCGGGCGGGCACGCGAAGCGCACCGGCGCGTAGATCGACGTGCCGAGGCCCGCCGACACGTTGAGGAACGCCGAGCGCAGACCGTGCCGCCAGACGCTGAGGCCCTTCACCTGCGAGCGCGGGATGTCGCAGTTGGTGACGAGCGCGCCGAAGCCGGGCACGCACACCTGGCCGCCATGCGTGTGGCCCGCGAAGATGAGTTGCGCCCCATGGTTCACGAACGAGTTCAGGACCCGCTGGTAGGGCGCGTGCGCCACGCCGACCGTGACGGTCGGGCGTCGTTCAGCGGCGGATGCCTCGTCGGGCCAGGTCTCGTCGCCGAGCGGGTCTTCGGCGCGCAGGTCGTCGATGGCCGCGGTGATGAGGTCGAGGCGGTCGTAGCCCTTGTGCGGGTCGTCGACCCCGAAGAACTCGAAATGCGTGCCGCGGACATCGAGGCTCGCCGCGGTGTTGTCGAGGTCCTGCCAGCCGAGATCGGCGAAGTACCCGTGCAACTCGTCGATGTCGAGGGGCTTGGACCTCGCCATGTGCTTCGACGGGCCGACGAAGTAGGTGAACGGGTTCTTCAGGGCCGGCCCGAAGTAGTCGTTCGAACCGTTGACGAACACGCCCGGCACACCCCGGAACGGCTCGAATGCCCGCCGGATGCCCTCGATGCCGCGCTCATGGCCGAGGTTGTCGCCCGTGTCGACGATGAGGTCGGGCTCGAGGCCGGCGAGGCCGCGCACCCAGTCCTGCTTGTCGCGCTGCCACGGCGCCATGTGCAGGTCGGTGAGGTGCAGCACCTTGATCGGCTTCGAGCCGGGCGGCAGCACCGCGACATCCGCTCGGCGAAGCGTGAATCGGGTGCGCTCGACGAGCGATCCGTACGCGAATGCGGCGGCGCCCGCCGCGCCGATCGCAAGTGCGATCCGCGCGACGGGCGTCAGACGGGTTGCCAATCGGGGGCTCAACCCTCCTCAGGGGCGTTGCCGTCGCCGGGGCCGCCGCCATCGCCGTTGCCGTTGCCGGCGCCCAGTCGGCCGACGGTGATGGTCACCTTGTCGCCGCGCTTGGCGTTCTCGCCGGCGCCGGGCGACTGCGAGATCACCACGCCGACCTGAGCCGGATCGGTGGTGTCTTCCTCACGGCGATCGACGCGGAAGCCCGCAGCGGTGAGCGCGGCCTCTGCCTGGTCGGCCGGCTGACCGGTCACGTCGGGGACGCTGGCCCCGTTGCCGCGGCTGACCTGCAGCGAGATCACCGCACCCCTGCTGGCGGTGCCAGACGGGTTCTGCGCACCGATCGTGCCCTTCGGCTGCGCCGAGTCGACGTCGCCGTCCATGGTCCAGCCGAAGCCGGCGTCTTCGAGCGCCTTCTGCGCAGCCTCGGGGGAGAGGCCGAGCACATCGGGCACCGACACCTGCGGGGCGAAGAGCAGGTTCTGAGGCGGTTCGGGGAACGATTCGCCGGGGTACTTGCTGTTCGCGACGTCCATGACGCGCGGCCAGATGTTGTGGCGCAGCACCGCGGCCTCGCCCGCGTCGAAGTACGTGTCGCGCAGGTTCACGTGGCCGGTGACGTTGTAGACGCCGACGACGGTCGCGACGCGCGTCGAGGCACCGCTCATCCACGTGGCCTCGGCGTTGTCGGTCGTACCGGTCTTGCCGATCATCGGAGTGCCCTGCGTGTCCATCTTGTAGAGCGACGACGAACCCGTGCCACTCGTCATGACGCGCTGCATCGCGTAGTCCATGCCGGCCGCGACCTCGGCGGTGACGGCCTGCGTGCACTCGGAAGCGGGCGCAGCGATCGGCTCGCCCTCGGCATCGGTGATCTTGTCGATGGCGATCGGCGTGCACGAGACGCCCTTGCCGGCGATCGCCGCGAAGGCCGTGGCCATGGCGAGGGGGGCGACCTCTTCGGTGCCGAGCACGGCAGAAGGCTGGAAGGTCCACGAGGGCTCGCTCGAGGGCGTGCCGAGTTCGCCGCCGTCGGCGCGACCGTCGCTCATGAGCGCCGTCGCGGTCTTCTTGATGCCGCAGAGGTCGAGCTGCTTCGCCATGGCGACGAAGCCCGTGTTGTAGGAGTTCACCGTGTTCTGCAGCGCGCTCCAGTAGCCGCCCTGTTCACCGCCGTCGTTGCGGGGGTCCCAGCCGTCGACGTTCACCGGGCCGTTGCAGCTGTCGTTGAACGTGCCCCAGTTCGAGCGCTTGCGCGAGTCGACGCTCTCGTTGACCGAGTGGCCCTCGTTGAGCCATTCGCCGAGCGTGAAGACCTTGAACGTCGAACCGGGCTGGAAGCCGCTCGAACCGCCGTAGTTGTGGCGAGCGTTGTAGTTGACGGCGCTGTAGTTGTTGCCCGTGTCGAGCACGGTCGGGTCGCTGCTGTAGTCCTTGTTCTGCGCCATCGCGAGGATGCGGCCGGTGGCGACCTCGACCGACACGACCGAGCCGCCGATGTCGATGCCCTCAGCCGTCTTCGGCACGTTCTCGTTGAGCGCCGTCGTCGCCTCGTTCTGCAGGTCCATGTCGATGGTCGTGTAGATGTCGAGCCCGCCCTGCTTGAGCATCTTGGCGCCCTCGTCGACATCTTCGGTCGCGGGGTCGTCGAACTTGTTCTTGATCTCCCACGTGACGTAGTCGCAGAAGAACGCGTACACCGGTGCCGCCTGGCAGCCGGTGACGGGCTCGGTGATCACGGGCTGCACGGGCGTCGCGACAGCGGCGTCGTGCTCTTCCTGGGTGATCTTCTTCTCTCTGAGCATCTCGCCGAGGATGTAGTCGCGGCGGTCCTTGTTGGCCGCGTACGGCACGGTCTCGCCGTCGATGACGGTTGCCGCGCCGTTCTTCTCGCTCTCGGGGTAGTCGAGGCGGAACTTCTCGGGGTTGTTCACGATCGCGATGAGGCTCGCAGCCTGCGGCAGCGTGATGTCTTTCGCGTTCGTCTGGAAGTAGTACTGCGCGGCGGTCTGCACGCCGTAGACGGTGCCGCCGAACGCGGCGATGTTCAGGTAGCCCTGGAGGATCTCGTCTTTCGAGACCTCCTTCTCGAGGGTGATCGCGTACCGCATCTCTTTGAGCTTGCGGTCGACCGTGGTCTCGGTGTGCTGCTCCCAGGCGGCGATGCGCTCTTCTTCGGTCTTCGCCTTCGCCATGTCGTTGTTCACGAGCACGTTCTTCACGTACTGCTGCGTGATCGACGAACCACCCTGCGTGTCGCCCGCGACGACGGTGTTCAGCGCGCCGCGCACGGTGCCGGCGATGTCGACGCCGCCGTGGTCGTAGAAGCGGGGGTCTTCGCCGGCGATTGCGGCGTCCTTCAGGTACTGCGAGACGTACTCGAGTGCGACCTCTTCGCGGTTCTCGTCGTAGAACGAGGCCATCGGCGACGCGTTGCCGTCGGACTTGACGGCGTAGATGGTCGACTTCTGCGCGAGTTCACCTGGCTCGAGGTAACCGGGAAGGTTCTCGAACATCGTGATGCTGTTGTTGGCGGCCATTCCGGTCACCGCGAGTGCCGGGGTCACCGCGGCGGTGACGAGAACGCCGGCGAGAGCGCTCATGCCGACGAAGCCGAGGATTCCGGCGCCGACGTCGCTCATCGTACGTTTTTGGGCAGACATATAGTGGAGCGTAACGGAGAAATCTGGCAAAACCCGCTACGCGCCCAGTGCGCCGCGATGCTCGCCCGACACACCGTGATGCACCGAATCTCTGCGTACCCATCGTACGCGCCGAACCGCACCGATCCACAGAACCGCCCACCGAACCGCACCGTCAAGGAGTCGCACATGCCGACCTGGGAGTACATCACCACTCCGCTGCTCATCCACAACACCGCCGCGATCCTCAACAACTGGGGTTCCGAGGGCTGGGAGCTCGTGCAGATCGTGCAGGGGCCCGAGGGCGGTCTCGTCGCGTACCTCAAGCGCCCGATCGGCGGCGAGACCTCGGCCGCGGCATCCGCCGGCGCTGCAGCCGCCGCCCAGGCGGCCAAGCAGTTCGAGGGCGAGGGCCACGCCTGATGGCCGCGTTCGAGTCGCGACTGGCCGAGCTCGGCATCGCGCTGCCCGAGGTCGCGCCGCCCGTTGCCGCGTACGTGCCCGCGGTCGTCACCGGCAACCACGTGTACACCTCGGGACAGCTGCCGTTCACGGCGGGCGCGCTGCCCGCGACGGGCAAGGTCGGCGACGGCCGGGGGCTCGTGCCCGCCGACGACGCCAAGGGTTACGCCCGCACCTGCGTGCTCAACGCGCTCGCGGCGGTGCGCGCCGAGCTCGGCTCGCTCGACCGCGTCACCCGCGTCGTGAAGCTCGTGGGCTTCGTCGCGAGCGACCCCGCCTTCACCGGGCAGCCCGGCGTGATCAACGGGGCCTCCGAGCTGCTCGGCGAGATCTTCGGCGATGCGGGCCGGCACGCACGCTCGGCCGTCGGCGTGGCCGTGCTGCCCCTCGACTCGCCCGTCGAGCTCGAGCTGATCGTCGAGTTCGCCTAGCCCCGCCCCCGCCCCGGGCCCCGCCGCGCCCCGCGCCGGGTTTACAGGACAAGTTGGAGTGAACAGGACGACCGGGTCGAACGGTCGTCCTGTAGAACCCAAAATGTCCTGTCTGCCACGGCGTGTCGAAGCTGCGATCTGCAGCGCGCGCGCCGCCGAACTCCTCCTCCACAGGTGAACGGCACGAGCGCCGGTACACACTGATGCTGCGCCGACCTCCTAGTGACGCGCTCGTGCCGCAGGCTGGTCGAATGGGATCGGTCGTCAAGGCGCTTGGGGCCAGCAAGGCCGCGCATCGGCGCGTGCTTCGCGATGCCGGCATCGGCGCGCTCGAGCTTCGAGAGGCCATCGGCAGGGGTGACGTCAAGGCGGTGAGGCGCGACTGGATCGTCGGAAGGAAATGCGATCCGATGCTCGAGCGCGCGCTCTACTCGGGGGCGACGTTGGCGTGCGTGTCGGCAGCGGCGGTTCATGGACTGTGGTCGGTCGACAGCGAACACGTGCACGTCAGCGCGGGGCGGCACGCGTCACGACTCACATTGACGGCACCCGAGACGATGAGCGAGCAGCGCGACCTCGCCGTGCATTGGACGCGCAATCCGACGGCGGGCGCCGCAATCGGCATTCGCGCGAGTATTGACGGGCTGCCCCGCGTGCTGGTCCAGATCGCGCGGTGTCAACCGGTCGAGCAGGCTGTTGCGGTGTGCGATTCCGCGCTCGTGCGGTGCAAGGTCTCGTTGCCCGAATTGCGCGCGCTCGCGGCATCCGACCCGGTGCTTCGCCGTGTCGTCGAACACGTGCACCCCCGTGCCGACTCGGGCGTCGAATCGATCGCGCGCGTCAGGCTCGCACGTCGTGGAGTGCTGATGGTGCCGCAGATCGAGGTTGACGGGCATCGGGTCGACGGAATGATCGGTCAACGGCTCCTGCTGCAGTTCGACGGCTTCGGGCCGCACAGCTCGCGGGCACAACGCAACAAGGACTTGCGCGAGGATCAGCGCTTGGTTCGCAAAGGGTACCTTGTCGTGCGCTTCAGCCGCGATCAGGTGATGTACGAGTGGGCGATGATCGAATCGACCGTGCTCAGCCTGATGGCCCAGGGGCGCCACAACTGGTGAAGGTGGGCGCCTGGGGTTGACCGCCATGCGGTTGACAGGACTTCTGGCGCTTTGCAGGACACCTGACCGGTCGAGTCGTCCTGTAATTCCGCTAACGTCCTGTACACACCGGAGAGCCTGGCTCAGGGGTGGGCCTGGCGCAGGGGAGAGCATGGCTCAGGGCGGGCCTGGCTCAGGGGTGGGCCTGGTTCAGGGGTGGGCGTGGCGCAGGGGAGAACATGGCTCAGGGTGGGCCTGGCTCAGGGGTGGGCCTGGCTCAGGGGTGGGCCTGGCTCAGGGGTGGGCCTGGTTCAGGGGTGGGCGTGGCGCAGGGGAGAACATGGCTCAGGGGTGAGCCTGGCTCGGGGAGGGCCTGGCGCAGGGGCGGGCCTGGCTCAGCACCTCGGACGAATGAGGGATGCCCCGGCGGGAACGATCCCGCCGGGGCATCCATTCATCCCGCAGTTCGTGGTCGCAGGCCGCTACTTCACCTGCTCGCTGATGATCTGCATGATCGACGTGTCGGCGAGGGTCGTGGTGTCGCCGATCTGCCGGCCCTCGGCGAGATCGCGCAGCAGGCGGCGCATGATCTTGCCCGAGCGCGTCTTCGGCAGCTCGTTGACGATGAACACCTGGCGAGGCCGGGCGATCGCGCCGATCTGCATGGCGACGTGCTTGCGCAGCTCTTCGGATGCGTCGGCCGGGTCGGTGGCGTGCGAGACCTGGCTCGCCTTCAAAATGACGAAGGCGACGACCGCCTGACCGGTGGTCTCGTCGGATGCCCCGACCACGGCGGCCTCGGCCGTCCACGGGTGGGCGACGAGCGACGACTCGATCTCGGCGGTCGAGAGACGGTGACCCGACACGTTCATGACGTCGTCGACCCGGCCCAGCAGCCAGATGTCGCCGTCTTCGTCGTGGCGGGCGCCGTCGCCGGCGAAGTACTTGTCGCCGAACTTCTCCCAGTAGGTCTCTTTGAACCGTTCGGGGTCGCCCCAGATGCCGCGCAGCATCGACGGCCACGGTTCACTGACGACGAGCAGGCCGCCGCTCTCGCCCTCGACGGGCGTGCCGTCGTCGCTGAGGATGTCGATCGAGATGCCGGGGATCGGCACTTGCGCCGACCCGGGCTTCAGGTCGGTGATGCCGGGCAGCGCCGAGATCATGATCGCGCCGGTCTCGGTCTGCCACCACGTGTCGACCACGGGGATCGAGCCGCCGCCGATGACGTGGCGGTACCAGATCCACGCTTCGGGGTTGATGGGTTCGCCGACCGAGCCGAGCAGGCGGAGTGAGCGCAGGTTGAACTCGTGCGGGATCTGCCGGCCGAGCTTCATGAACGAGCGGATCGCGGTGGGCGCGGTGTAGAGGATCGAGACCTTGTACTTCTCGACGATCTCCCACCAGCGGCCCGGGTGCGGGGTGTCGGGCGTGCCCTCGTAGAGCACCTGGGTCGCGCCGTTCGCGAGCGGGCCGTAGACCACGTAGGAGTGCCCGGTGACCCAGCCGACGTCGGCGGTGCACCAGTACACGTCGGTCTCGGGGTGCAGGTCGAAGACGTACTTGTGCGTGAACGCGGTCTGGGTGAGGTAGCCGCCGCTCGAGTGCACGACGCCCTTGGGCTTGCCGGTGGTGCCCGACGTGTACAGGATGAACAGCGGATGCTCGGCGTTGAAGGCCGTCGCTTCGTGCTCGGCCGGCGCCGTGCCGACGGTCTCGTGCCACCACTGGTCGCGGCCCGGCTCGAGCGCGACGTCGTTCTCGGCGCGCCGGACGACGAGCACGTTCTCGACGCTGCCGGCGGTCTTCGCGATCGCCTCGTCGACGGTGGGCTTCAGCGGGAACACCCGCCCCTTGCGGTAGCCGCCGTCGGCGGTGATGACGAGCTTCGCCTCGGCGTCGTCGATGCGCGACGCGAGGCTGTCGGAGCTGAAGCCGCCGAACACGACCGAGTGGATCGCGCCGATGCGCGCGACCGCGAGCATCGAGATGACGGCCTCGGGAATCATCGGCAGGTAGATGGCGACACGGTCGCCCTCACCCACGCCGAGGCCCTCGAGCACGTTCGCGGCGCGCTTGACCTCGTCGGTGAGCTCGGCGTAGGTGATGTCGCGGCTGTCGCCGGGCTCGCCCTCGAAGTGGATGGCGACGCGGTCGCCGAGGCCGGCCTCGACGTGACGGTCGAGGCAGTTGACGGCGACGTTGAGCTCACCGTCGTCGAACCACTTCGCGAAGGGCGGGTTCGACCAGTCGAGCGTGCGGGTGAATGGTTTGTGCCAGGTGAGCAGTTCACGGGCCTGGTCGGCCCAGAAGGCGAGGCGATCGGCCTTGGCGGCCTCGTAGAGGGCCGGGTCGGCGACGGACTGGGCGGCGAACTCGGGGCTCGGGCGGAAGCGCCGGATCTCCTCGAGCGCGTGATCGATCTGAACGGTCATGGTTCTGCGGTCGCTCCTTCGCGATTGGTTCCACGGATGGGTCGCCTGCCCCACCAGCAGATTACCGCCCGCCCGCGACCCGGCTGCACACGCGGCGAAACACGACCGTAATCCGCTCTTCCGCGCACGACCGCAAGGGGTTACTGTGCCTTTGCGCAGAGAAAACTGCATGTCCGCACAAATGCGGACAAATAATGCTTGCGCATCGTTCTGCAAGCCGTATGCTGGGTTGCGCCCGAACACTCGTTTCGAGGCCTGCAGCACTCGTGATTCCCCCCAATCCTTGTGCTGCCGAGGCGGCACCTGTTCCCCCCAATGGGTGCCGCCCCCTTTCGTTAACAGCGCGTGAGCGCAGCGGGTTGAGTCCTCCTCCACAACGGCGTGGTGGAGGCTCTTTCCCTATGTGCGGGCGATCGGATGACCCGGGGCCGAGCTGATTTCCTACGCTCACGGCATGAGCATCCCCTTCGTGGCACGCCCGTCATGGGGCACGGTTCGGTCAGATCCGGCCGTCGCCCCGAGTGACGGCGATGCGGCGGCCGAGACGCCCGTCGTCGAGCCGCCCGCCGCGATACCGGTCGACCTCTCGGTGCTCGGGCCGCTCGAGCCGTTCGCCGCGGCCGGGCCTGTCACCGACTTGTTCGTCAACGGCGAGCACGGACTCTGGGTCGATCGCGGCGCCGGCGCCCGCCACGAACCGGGCTGGTTCGCCGACGAAGCCGAGGTGCGCGCGCTCGCGGTGCGGCTCATCGCACGCGGCGGCCGGCACGTCGACGAGGCGACCCCCGCCGTCGATGTGCGCCTGGGCCGGGGCATCCGCGTGCATGTGGTGCTGCCGCCGGTCTCGGCGACCGGAACCCTCATCTCGGTGCGCATTCCGCGCACAGCCGGATTCTCGCTCGCCGCGCTCGCGCGCGCCGGCATGCTCGCGGCGACGCAGCAGCAACGCCTCGGCGAGGCGGTCGCCGCACGCGAGAACGTGCTCGTCACGGGGGCCGGCGGCACCGGCAAGACCACCCTGCTCGCCGCCTTGCTCGGCGAGGCGCCCGAGCGCGAGCGCATCGTCGTCATCGAAGACGTCGCCGAGCTGCAGATCGCGCATCCGCACGTCGTCGCCCTCGAGGCGCGGCAGGCGAACCTCGAGGGCACGGGTCGCGTCGGGCTCGACGCGCTGCTGCGCGAGGCGTTGCGCATGCGGCCCGACCGGCTCGTCGTGGGCGAGTGCCGCGGGGCCGAGCTGCGCGAACTGCTCGCCGCGCTGAACACGGGTCACGACGGCGGCGCCGGCACCCTGCACGCGAATTCGCTGGCGGATGTCCCGGCCAGGCTCGAGGCGCTCGGGGCCACGGCCGGGCTCTCGCCCGACGCGGTCGCCCGTCAGACGGTGAGCGCGTTCGACCTCGTGCTGCATCTCGAGCGGGTCGCGGGCACGCGGCGGCTCGCGCAGCTCGGCCGGTTCGAGCAGCGCGGCGACCGACTCGGCATCGAGGCGCTGTGAACCGGCGGCAGGCGGGTGGGGGAGTGGCGGCGCTCGTCGAACGGCTTCGCGCGTGGCGACGGCGGCCCGACCCTGCCGCCGAGGTCGACGCGATCGCGAGCATCACCGAGCGCGTGGCCGTGCTGCTCGCCGCCGGGGTGCCCGCATCGAACGTGTGGCGGCACCTGCAACCCGCCGGCGAACCGGGTTCGGAGGACATCCTGGCTCTGGGAGGACAACCAGACCCTCGCGCGTCCTCCGATTCCCCAGAAGTCCGCCGAACCCGGGTTGGTGCCCACACGGGCCAGACTGCAGCGTCGGCCGATGCGGCCGTGCTCGCTGCGGCGGCTCAGGCGGCCGCGATCGGCGAACCGGTCGGCGCCGTCATCGTCGCCACGAGCCGCGGCCAGGCCGACGCCTCCTCGGCGTGGCCGGTGCTCGCAGCAGCATGGACGGTCGCAGCCGAGTCGGGCGCCCCGCTCGCCGTGAGCCTCAGGAGCCTCGCCACCGTGCTGCGCGACGAGGCACAGCTGCGCCGCGAGGTCGGTGCCGCGCTCGCCGGGCCGGCGGCGAGCGCGCGACTCGTCATGGCACTCCCGGCGATCGCCGTGCTGTTCGGCGCCGCGCTCGGCTTCGACACCGTCGGGGTGCTGTTCGGCAACCCGCTCGGCCTTGCATGCCTCGCGGTGGGCGCCCTGTTCCTCTGGGGCGGGCAGCGCTGGAACCGGCGGCTGGCCCGCACGGCGTCGCAGTCGAGGGCCGACGCCGGGCTCGAGCTCGAACTGCTCGCGATCGCGATGTCGAGCGGAACCTCGATCGAGCGGGCGCGCGACCTCGCCCGTCGCGTCATGCGCGAGTACCTGCCGCACGTCGGCGACGGCGGGCAGGTCGAGGCGGTGATCGAGCTCTCGGCGCGGGCGGGCGCGCCGGTGGCCGAGCTGCTGAAGGCCGAGGCGTTCCGCGTGCGTCGCGCCGCCCGTGCCGACGGCGCCGCCCGTGCTGCGGCGCTCGGCGTGCGGCTGATGCTTCCGCTCGGCGTCTGCGTGCTGCCGGCGTTCGTCCTGCTCGGCGTCGCCCCGCTCATGATCTCCGTCATCTCGGGCACACTCGGTGGTGCCGTGTGACGAACTCAGGCTCGTGCCATCCTCCTGCCGGCTCGCCGGCACCACACGAAAGCAGGTCACCATGCACGACACCTCCACCGCCCAGCGCACCTCCGGCCGCGGGCGGCTCGCCGTCGTCACCCGCGCGGTCTCGCGCCGACTCGCCGGCGAACGCGGCGCGGCGACCGCCGAGTACGCCGTCGCGACCATGGCCGCCGTCGGATTCGCCGGGCTCCTCGTCATCATCCTGCGCGGCGACGAGGTGCGCGAGATCCTCACCGAGCTCGTGCGGAATGCGCTCACGGTCGGCTGACGGCGAACGGGGCAGCGTGACCGCGGAGTTCGCGGTCGCGCTGCCCGCGATCGCCCTCGTGCTGGCGGCCTGCCTGGGGTCGGTGCAGCTCGCCGCCCAGCAGGTTCGGCTGACGGATGCCGCTGCCGACGCCGCGCGCGCCCTCGGCCGCGGCGAGTCGGCGGGTGAGGCTGCGGCGATCGCCGATCGGGTGGCTGGTGGGGCGGTGCTGCAGGTCTCGGTCGACGAGCCGTTCGTCTGCGCCACGCTCACTGCTTCGGGATCGGGCGTGCTCGCGGCGGTGCCGCTGCGAGCGGAGTCGTGCGCCGTCTCGGGCGGCCGCTGATGCGCCGCCCGGCGGGGCGGTGCCGGCTCGCGTGGCGCGACCGCGCCTCGGCGTGGCGGCGGCGTGCGATCGGCGACGACTCGGGTGCGGCGACGGTCGTGGCGCTCGGGCTCGTGGGAGCGATCGTGGCCCTGGCAGCATTGCTCGCGCCCACGCTCGGCGTGCTCGTCGCGACGCAACGCGTCGCGAACGCCGCAGACGCCGCCGCGCTCGCCGCGGCGGATGCCACCTCGGGTGCGGTGCCCGGGGTTCCGTGCGACCTCGCCGCGAGCGTCGCCGCCCGCAACGGTGCGACCCTCACGGGTTGCGAGGTCGACGGGCCCGTGGCATCCGTCACCGCACAGTCGACGATCTTCGGCTTCGCCGTCGTCGCCCGCGCTCGAGCCGGGCCACCCGGATGGGAGGGTTGACATCCGGTGGGAATCCGTTGCAACCGATTGCCGGAGGGGTGCCGGCTGGCTATCGTTCAGCTATGAGTCACGACGAGGTACTCGGTGATTCCGACGCACGTCGCCCGACGATCTACGACGTCGCGAAGGCCAGCAAGGTGTCGCCCTCGACGGTGTCGCGTACCTTCTCGAAGCCCGGGCGGGTCAGTGCGGCGACCGCCGATCGCATCCGCCGGGTTGCCGACGAACTCGAGTACCACCATGTGCCCCACCCGCGGTTCACACCGACGACGAAGACCGGGATGCTCGCCGTCGTCGTCGCCGATCTCACGAACCCGTTCTTCCTCGACATCGTCCAGGGCGCGCGCCACGAGGCGAGCATGCACCGCAACACCGTGCTCGTCATCGACGCCCAGGAGTCGCTCGACGACGAACGCGAGGCGGTCGGGCGGGTGGTGCCGTTCGTCGACGGCATCGTGCTCGCAGCGTCGCGCATGCGCGAGGGTTCGATCCGCGCGGTCGCACGCCAGCGCGCCCTCGTCGTGCTCAATCGCCCGATGCCCGACGTGCCGAGTGCCGTCACCGACAACGCGCGCGGCATGCACCTCGCGGTCGAGCACCTCTCGCGGCTGGGCCATCGCACGCTCACGTACCTGGCAGGGCCCGAAGCGTCGTGGGCCGACAGCATGCGCTGGCGGTCGATCGCCGAGGCCGCAACCGATCACGGGCTGCGCGTGCGTCGACTCGGACCGTTCGCACCGACCGCCGAGGGCGGTGGCAGCGCTGTGGAGCACTACCTGGCCCGACCGACGACCGGCGTGGTCGCCTACAACGACCCGATGGCGATGGGATTCATCGAGGAACTCGCGGCACGGGGCATCCGGGCGCCCGACGATGTCAGCGTCATCGGGTTCGACGACAGCTTCGACCCGCGCTTCGGCGATCCCGTGCTCACGACGGTCGCGGTGCCGCACCGCATCCTCGGCCGGTTCGCCGTGCAGATGCTGCTCGGCACGCGGGTCGCGCCGGCCGGCCGGCCGGCGATGCTGCCCGCGGAACTCGTCGTGCGCAGGTCGACCGGGAAGCCGGTCGACGGCGCCCCGCACCGCCTGGCGAGCTGAGCCGCGCGCTGAGCCGGCGCCTGCGCGACCTCATGCGCGCGGTCACGACGTGCGGCGCCAACACTCGGCAGCCGATCGACGCGCACCTCGCCGTCCGGGGCGTGCCGGCGTGGGTGAAGGTCTCGTTCCGCGCGCTTCGCGTGCTGCTCGACCGGCGCTTCGCGTGCTGCTCGACCGGCGCTTCGCGTGCTGCTCGACGACGAGGTTCAGTCGAAGACGGTCTCGATGAATCGGTAGGAGACCGCCGAGGGGCGGTCGTCGCCGGGGGAGTCGAACTCGAGACCCGCGGCACGTGCGTAGACGTAGCGCTTGCCGGCGTCGGCGTTCAGCTCGAGTCGCGGACGGGGGTCGCCCGAGTCGAGGAACGCCGTCGCGACGGTCTTCCCCTCGAGCGGTCCGTCGATCAGCTTGGCCGTGTACGAGGCAGTCGATGACGTTTCCATAGGGCCAATCTTCCTCCGCCGTGCGCGAAGTGCAAGGGGTCTTCAGTGCCGGTGCGCCGTCCCCATCCGGGGGTCGGCGTGGGTGCACTCCCCGCAATGGTGTGTATCGTGTGGCTGTCGGCCGAGTGTTCCGCCGACAATGGCACACCGCTGGGGGCGCGGCTACAATGTGCGTTCTCATCTCATGAAGTACTACAAGGAGTCTGGTGGCAGACGTGAAGAAGCTGGTCATCGTCGAGTCGCCGACCAAGATGAAGTCGATCGCCCAATACCTGGGCGACGGCTACGAGGTGCTGTCGTCGGTCGGCCACATCCGTGACCTGATCGAGCCGAAGAACCTGCCCGCAGAGCTCAAGAAGGGCCCGCTCGGCAAGTTCTCGGTCGACGTCGACAACGGCTTCGAGCCGTACTACGTGGTCTCGGACTCCAAGAAGAAGACCGTCGCCGAACTCAAGCGCGCGCTGAAGAACGCCGACGAACTCCTGCTCGCCACCGATGAGGACCGCGAGGGCGAGGCCATCGCGTGGCACCTGCTGCAGGAGCTGAAGCCCAAGGTCCCCGTGCGCCGCATGGTCTTCCACGAGATCACGAAAGACGCGATCCAGGCCGCCAAAGACAACACACGCGAGCTCGACACCGCGCTCGTCGATGCGCAGGAGACCCGCCGCATCCTCGACCGCCTCTACGGCTACGAGGTCTCGCCGGTGCTCTGGCGCAAGGTCGGCCCGGGCCTCTCGGCCGGTCGCGTGCAGTCGGCGGCGACGCGCCTCGTGGTCGACCGCGAGCGTGAGCGACTCGCGTTCGTCTCGGCCGGGTACTGGGACCTCCTGGGCAGGTTCGCGCCCGAGGCATCCGGTTCGTCGTTCCAGGCGAAGCTCGTGCGCGTCGGCGGCGAGAAGGTCGCCAACGGCAGCAACTTCGACGACCTCGGCAGGCTGAAGGGCAAGGCGGTCGTGCTCGACGAGCCGACCGTGCGCGCGCTCGCCGACGCGCTGCGGGCCGACAACGTGCGCCGCACCGTCACGAAGCTCGAGACGAAGCCGTGGTCGCGCAAGCCCTCGGCGCCGTTCACGACGTCGACGCTGCAGCAGGAGGCCGGGCGCAAGCTGCGTCTCTCGGCCCGCGACACCATGCGCGTCGCCCAGTCGCTCTACGAGAACGGCTACATCACCTATATGCGCACCGACTCGGTGGCGCTGTCGCAACAGGCGGTCAACGCCGCCCGCACCCAGGCGACCAAGCTCTACGGCGCCGACTCGGTGCCCGACAAGCCCCGCGTGTACGTGGGCAAGTCGAAGAACGCGCAGGAGGCGCACGAGGCCATCCGCCCGTCGGGCGAGGTGTTCCGCACTCCCTCCGAGCTGCAGAGCGCCCTGCGCGGCAGCGAGCACGCCCTCTACGACCTCATCTGGAAGCGCACGGTCGCGTCGCAGATGGCCGACGCGAAGGGCCAGACCGCGACGGTCACGATCGAGGTCGGTCCGACGCGAGCGGATGCCCCGGCGCCCGAGGGCGCCACCGCGCCCGTCGCGAACACGATCGCCGAGTTCACGGCGAGCGGCACCGTGATCACGTTCCCCGGCTATCGCTCGGCCTATGAAGAGGGACGCGACGAGGAGCGCAACGCCGACGACGCTTCGGGTGAGGCGAAGCTGCCTCCGCTCAAGGAGGGCGAGCAGATCGGGCTCGACGAGCTCGAGGTGAAGGGCCACCAGACGAGCCCGCTGCCGCGGTACACCGAGGCGAGCCTCGTGAAGCGGCTCGAAGAGCTCGGCATCGGCCGGCCTTCGACGTTCGCGTCGATCATCTCCACGATCATCGACCGCGGATACGTCACCCGCCGCGGCCAGGCGCTCGTGCCCAGCTGGATCGCGTTCTCGGTGGTGCGGCTGCTCGAAGAGCACTTCGGCGACCTCGTGGAGTACGACTTCACCGCAGAGATGGAGGACGACCTCGACCGCATCGCGGCGGGCGAAGCCGACCGTGTCGACTGGCTGAACGGCTTCTACTTCGGCTCAGACCAGCACCGTGGCCTCCGCCAGGTGGTCGACAACCTCGGCGACATCGACGCTCGCGAGATCAACTCGGTCGTGATCGCCCCCGACATCACGCTGCGCATCGGCAAGTACGGGCCCTACCTCGAGACCGTCGACACCGCTGCCGCTGCCGGTGCAGCCGACGGAACCGAGGCGCCCCCGCGCCGGGTGAACCTGCCCGAAGACCTCGCTCCCGACGAGCTCACCGAGGCGAAGGCCCGTGAGCTCATCGAGGCACCCGTGCAGGGCGACCGCGTGCTCGGCGAGAACCCCGCCAACGGCAAGCAGATCGTCGTGAAGGACGGCCGGTTCGGACCGTACGTCACCGAGCTCGAGCCCGAGCCCGAAGCGGATGCCGCGACATCCGTCGACCCGTCGACCGGTGAGGTGACCGACGCGCCCGCGAAGCCCAAGCGCGGCGCGAAGAAGCCCGCGGCCGTGAAGCCGCGCACCGCATCGCTCTTCAAGAGCATGGTGATCGAAGAGGTCGACCTCGACACCGCGCTGAAGCTGCTCGACCTGCCGCGCACCGTGGGCGCCGACCCCGAGTCGGGCGTCGAGATCACCGCGCAGAACGGCCGTTACGGGCCCTACCTGAAGAAGGACGCCGACACGCGCACGCTGCCCAGCGAAGACGCGATCTTCGATATCGACCTGGCCGGAGCGCTCGAGTTGTTCGCGCAGCCGAAGTACGGCGCGCGACGTGCGTCGAGCGCCCTCAAGGAGTTCGACAACGACCCCGTGAGCGGCAAGCCGATCACGGTGAAGGACGGCCGTTTCGGGCCGTACGTCACCGACGGCACGACGAACGCGACCATTCCCCGCGCCGAGTCGGTCGAGGAGATCACGTTCGAGCGCGCCGTCGAGCTGCTGCAGATCAAGCGCGACAAGGGACCCGCGGCCCCGCGCGCCAAGAAGGCGCCGGCCAAGAAGACCACGACCCGCAAGACGGCGACGAAGAAGTGAGCGCGACGGGCCTCTTCATCACCCTCGAGGGCGGTGACGGCTCGGGCAAGACGACGCAGGCGTCGCTGCTCGGCGAATGGCTCGCCGGGCAGGGCCGTGAGGTCGTGCGCACCCGCGAGCCGGGCGGCACCGACGTCGGCGTCGAGGTGCGCGAGATCGTCCTGCACCACCGCGGCGACATCGCGCCGCGCGCCGAGGCCCTGCTCTACGCCGCCGACCGCGCCCACCATGTGGCGACCGTCGTGCGGCCCGCGCTCGAGCGCGGCGACGTCGTCATCCAGGACCGCTACATCGATTCGTCGGTGGCCTACCAGGGCGCGGGGCGCGTGCTCGACCCCGCCGAGGTGCGGGGCATCTCGGAATGGGCGACGGGCGCGCTGGCGCCCGACCTCACGATCCTGCTCGACCTCGATGCCGAGGCCGCCCGTGAGCGTCTCGACGGGGCACGCACCCGCTACGACCGGCTCGAGGCCGAGGCATCCGAGTTCCACGATCGCGTGCGCAGCGCCTATCTCGCGCTCGCCGAGGCCGAGCCCGAGCGGTTCCTGGTCGTCGACGCGGCCGCGCCGGTCGATGAGATCGCCGCGGTCGTCCGTGCGCGCGTCGCCGGGTTGCTCTGAGTGCCGGGGATCGGGTGCGCATGATCGCCATGTGCCGGGCGCAGGATTCTCGGTTGCCTGTCGGGAGCGGAAGGTAGCGTTCTCACGTGAGCGTATGGAGTGAGCTGACCGGGCAAGACACCGCCATCGCGGTGTTCCGCGCGGCGGCCGAGGCCGCGAGCGCGGCGCGAGGCGGGTCATCCGGCTCGGCATCGGCATCGGGCGCCCAGCAGATGACGCACTCGTGGCTCATCACCGGCCCGCCCGGGTCGGGGCGATCGAACCTCGCCTACGCGTTCGCGACCGCGCTCATCTCGGGCCGGCCCGACGGCGACGAGCCGACCCGCATCCAGGTCGAGGCCCGCAGCCACCCCGACCTGCAGGTGCTCGCCACCGAGGGCGTCATCATCAAGGTCGCCGACGTGCGCGACATCGTCAAGCGCTCGCACTACTCGCCGTCGGTCGGCCGGCACCGGGTCATCGTCGTCGAAGACGCCGACCGCATGACCGAGCAGACCTCGAACGTGCTGCTGAAAGAACTCGAAGAGCCGCCCGAGCGCACGGTGTGGCTGCTGTGCGCGCCGAGCGAGGCCGACCTGATCCCGACCATTCGTTCGCGCGTGCGTTCGGTGCGGCTGCAGGTACCGAGCATCGCCGACGTCGCGGGGCTGCTCGAGCGCCGTGACGGGGTCGACGCCGACCTCGCCGAGCGTGCCGCGCGTCAGGCGCAGAGCCATATCGGCATGGCGCACCGGCTCGCCACCAACGACGAGGCGCGGGCACGGCGTGCCGAGACCCTCGAACTCGCGCTGCGCGTGCGCTCGGCCGCGACCGCGGTGTCGACCGCGGCCCGGTTCCTCGAGATCGCCGGCGATGACGCCAAGGCGATCACCGAACTCCGCGACGCCGAAGAGCGCGAGCACGCGCTGCACTCGCTCGGCATCGCTCCCGGGCAGGCCGTCCCCCCGGCGCTGCGGCCCCAGCTCAAGGCGCTCGAAGACGACCAGAAGCGGCGTGCCACGCGCAGCCTGCGCGACGGCATCGACCGCATCCTCGTCGACCTCGCGTCGCTCTACCGCGACATCCTGCTCGTCCAGCTCGACGCCGACGTGCCGCTCATCAACCGCGAGCTGCTCGCCGACCTGCGGCGGGCCGCAGCCGTCACCACGTCGGCACGCACGCTCGCGACGCTCGACGCCATCCAGACCGCACGCACCCGCATCGAGGGCAACGTGCAACCCGCACTCGCGCTCGAGGCGATGCTCGTCTCCGCGATCCGCACCACCGAACGAGGGGCAGCATGAGCGCACCGCACACCCGAGCGCGAACGACCAGGCGGGGCCGGCGCGGCGCCACGCTGACCGCGGCGCTCGCCGCAGCGGTCGTCGCACTGCTCGCCCTGAGCGGGTGCGTGCCGTCGCTGCTCGCGCAAGAGAACACCGTCTCGACACCCACCGGCGAAGAGGTCGCGCCCGAACTCGAGCCGTTCTACGCGCAGGTGCTCGAGTGGAGCCCGTGCGGCGAAGGCATGAACTGCGCCACCGCGAAGGCGCCGCTCGACTGGAGCGACCCCGAGGCCGGCGAGATCGAACTGGCGCTCTCGCGCCACTCGGCGACGGGCGACAAGATCGGCTCGCTGCTCGTCAACCCCGGCGGACCCGGCGGTTCGGGCTATGACTTCGTGATCGACTCCCTCGATTTCGCCGTCGGCGAGCCGCTCAAGCAGCGTTTCGACGTCGTCGGGTTCGACCCGCGCGGCGTCAACAGGTCGACGGCCGTCGCCTGCTACGACGCCGCCGCCATGGACGAGTTCATCTACGGCACCAACCCCGCCGATCGGGGCAGCGACGAGTGGATCGAGCACCGCGCCGCCGCGAATGCGGCCTTCGGCGAGGCGTGCCTCGACGAGACCGGCGACCTGCTCGCCAACGTCGACACCGAGAGCGCCGCACGCGACCTCGACCTGCTGCGAGCCGTCCTCGGCGACGACGAGCTGAACTACCTCGGGTTCTCGTACGGCACGTTCCTCGGGGCGACCTACGCCGAGCAGTTCCCCGAGAAGGTCGGCCGGCTCGTGCTCGACGGAGCACTCGACCCGACGGCGAGCTCGTTCGAGGTCAACAAGGCGCAGGCCGTCGGTTTCGAGGGCGCGTTCGAGGCATACCTCGAGGACTGCCTCGCGGGCAGTGAATGCCCGTTCAGCGGCACGGTCGACGAATCGGTCGACGAGCTCGGCCGACTGCTGGCATCGGTCGACGCCAGTCCGCTGCGCGGCAGCGACGGCCGCAGGGTCGACGCCGACACGCTGTTCACGGCGATCATCTACCCGCTCTACAGCCCCGACTCGTGGCCGTACCTCAGCGAGATGCTCGCCGCCACCATGTTCGGCGACGCAGATGCGGCGCTCGCCTTCGCCGACGGCTACCACGGGCGCGAGGCCGACGGCACCTACCTCGACAACTCGACCGAGGCGTTCCGGTCGATCAACTGCCTCGACTACCCCGCCCAGTCCGACGTCGAGGTCATGCGCGAGGAGGCAGCCGAGATCACTGCCGCCGCACCGACCTTCGGCCCGTACATGAGCTACGACGACCTCACGTGCACCGGCTGGCCGCACGAGTCCGCACGCGAGCCCGCCGAGATCCACGCCGAGGGGGCCGCGCCGATCATGGTCGTCGGCACCACGGGCGACCCGGCGACCCCATACGAGTGGTCGGTCACGCTCGCCGACCAGCTCGAGAGCGGCGTGCTCGTCACGTTCGACGGCGAGGGCCACACCGCCTACAACAAGTCGAACGCGTGCGTCAGCGACACCGTCGAGTCGTACCTCATCGACGGCACCGTGCCCACGTCCGACGTGAAGTGCTGACGTGGTCATCTCCGCTCGATTTCTTCGCTACTATTGATTCTCGTGCCAGCCGGTGCGCCCCGCGCGCCGCAGTCACGCCGCCTTAGCTCAGTCGGCAGAGCGTCTCACTCGTAATGAGAAGGTCGTGGGTTCGATTCCCACAGGCGGCTCCATATTTTGATCTGACCAGGTATTTCTCGCCTCAACACGAGGGAGATTTGCCATGGATTCGGCGTTTATTCGGCGTTTATCAATGCGAAACGGCGCGTCGCGCGGGTGCCCGCGAGAGGTGTTCGGGCCGTCTCGATCGGCCTCGTCATTCACCAGGTGCGCCTCGGTGCACCTGTCGTGCATGGACACCGAACGAACTGCAGCGCTCGGACTCGAGCCACTGCTGACCACGAGTGAACTCGCCGACTACCTCGGCGTCAACGTGCAGGCGATCTACGACCTGCGTTGCGACCGGCGCGGGCCCGCCGGCATCCGCGTCGGACGGGAGCTTCGGTACCGCGCCACCGACGTTCGGCACTGGCTCGAGGCGCTGCAGGAGATTCAACCCGCTGCCGGGGCTTCAGCTGCGTCTCCGGCTGCTCGAGGGGGTGAGCGGTAGTGGCCGGCCGCCCGCGCCTCGAAATCGGCACTTACGGGGCGATCACGACCACGCACGTTTCGGCAGGCGTGTACCGGGCGCAGACGCGGTTCCGCGACGACGACGGGCGGGTGCGCAAGGTGTTGGCCACCGGCACGAGCGTGAACGACGCGACCGCGGAGCTCAAGCGCCGGCTGCGCGGTCGGGAGAGCGTCGGCTCGAGCGGCGCAGGGTCGACCGCCGATTCTCCGTTCGGCGAACTGGCGCGCCGCTGGCTGGAGAGCGTGAAGGCCGATCCCGACCTGTCGATCGGCACGAAGAACACCTACGAGCGCGAGTTGCGCACGCTGGTCATGCCGGCGTGGCAGGAGTTCACGGTGCGCGAGGTGACCGCGACCCGCGTGGACCGGTTCCTCGCCGAGCAGCGAGCGAAGTCGTACTCGCGGGCGAAGCACTCCAAGACCCTCCTAAACCTCGTGATGGCCTTCGCCGTGCGGCACGGCGCCGCCGAGCGGAACCCGGTCGACGCGGCGACGAAGCTGAAGAAGCCGTCGCAGCCGCCGAAGGCGCTCACGTTCGAGGAGATCGAGCGGATCAGGGTCGCTGCCCGCCAGTGGCGCTCGGAGCCCGGGCCCGGGCCGAAGCCCGACGGTCAGGTGCGCGACCTCATCGAGGTGATGCTCGGAAGCGCGACCCGAATCGGCGAGGTACTCGCGCTGCGCCGCTGCGATGTCGACCTGACCGCGGACCCGCCAACCGTGACGGTGAGCGGCACGATCGTCACACACAAGGGCCAGGGTGTCTACCGTCAGGAGTCGCCGAAGACCGCAGAGTCGAACCGGCTGATCGCCATCCCGGCGTTCGCCGCAGAGGTGATCCGCCGTCGGCTCGCGCTGACCGCGGGCGAGAATGACGATCACCTGCTGTTCTTCACGCGGCGCGGAACCCCGTTCTACCCGCACAACGTGCGCCGCACCTTCCGCGAGATCCTCGTACTCGCGGGCCTCGAGGGGCGGGCCATCCGCCCGCACTCGTTCCGCAAGACCGGCGCGACGCTCATCAGCACCTCGCTCGGCGAGCAGGCGGCCGCCGAGGCGCTCGGGCACACGAGCGCAGCGACGACGAGGGCGCATTACATCGAGCGCACCAAGGAGGCGAATCCGGTGACCGCGGAGGTGCTGGAGCGGCTGGCGCCGCGCACGGGCACTGAATCCCTCGACGAGCTCTGATCCGCTGACCGATGCACCGAGCCTGGCGATCGGGCACGGTGCCGCGGAATCAGCGGCACCGTGTGATCAGGGGTTTCCCGTCGAGGCGTCCCGCCCAGGGTTGGGGTTGAAGTGCGCCGTTGCGTCGGCGGTGGGGCCGATTCGGCCCCACCGTGTGATCAGGGTTTCCGTTTCGCGCGGGGTTGGGTGAGGCGCGGGTCGAGTCATCGGTGGGGGCGATTCGCCCCCGCCGCTTGATCAGGGGATTCTCCTGTTGGGTTCCCGTCTGTCGGGCGATCTTCGGATCGTGCCCCGGGCGAGTCGAGCCACAACGACACTGCCCGGTGCTTTCCGTCGCTCGTACGCAAGTCGATCTCATGCTCAACAGGTGCGCACCCGCTCCCAGGAGCAGGCGGCTGCGCACGTGTTGCTGCTCACGCCGTGTCACACCTGCATCCGGATCAGGCGACACCGGGAGCACCGGGCGGATGTCGCATCCGTCACGCGAGGCTGTGTCCGTCGTCTGGGGCGGCTTCAACCGGCCGAACTGGCCGATCTCGGGCAGCGGCGGACCCTGCTTCGGCCTGCGTCGGTCCGTATCTCCGGTCCCCACGCGGTTGCTGCGCTCGGTGAGGGCGACGAGCGCAAGGTGCCGGCGCGCTCCAGCAGTTGAGCCGCCCGCGCCGGTCCTTCGTGCGGCCGAGGATCCGGCATCGGCCAGTTCGACCAGGGCCTTGTGCGCCGCGGTCTTCGAGACGCGGTGCTTCTGGGCGGCTGACTCGACCGTGAGCACGGGATCGGTCGCGAGCCCGTCGAGGATGCGTCCGATGACGGCGCCGCGTCGCGGCACCGCGGGGTCTTGGCCTCGGGCTCGGCGGTAGGCGATGAGTTCGGCGCGCATGCGTTCATCGAGTGCCGCGACGTCGGCGGACAGCCGCACCGCGTTGTCTGCAGCACGCTCGGTGGCGTGCGCGAAGGCGATGACCCAATCGTCGAGTTGTGGCGGGTCGGCGCGGAACGCGGTGAGGCCGGCGATGTAGGCGTTAGTGTCGCCGGCGAAGACCATGCTGATGGGGATGAGGATGTTGCGCAACGCGTCGGCCCGGTGCAGCACCGTGTGGATGAGTGCGCGCCCGGTGCGGCCGTTGCCGTCGATGAATGGGTGGATCGTCTCGAACTGTGCATGGGCGATCGCGGCGCGGACAACTGGGCGATGCTTGCCAAACCGTACCGAAGTCGGTACGCGTTTGGCTGACAAGGGGCGCCGTAGGCGGTGCCGCACCGGGTGCGGCACCGGGCACTTCGCGAGAAGGCTGCACGGTGCAGGGTCGTCGCGACGCCGTCGGTCTTGCTTTCGAATGCTCCCCACGTGCAATAGGTGCGCACGTGCTCCCTTGCCTTGCCATATGTATACAGATAACCTGCATGTGTGATCGGTTAGGAGGAGATCTGATGGTCATCGAACTTGCACCAGCGTTCACCCTCGGCGATGCGCGCGAGGCGGGCCTGCGCAAGGACCAGGTCTACGATCTGCTCAACCGGGGTGAGATCGAGCGGGTGGGTCGCGGTGCATTCGTGCGCCCAGACGAGATCGACCCGCTGCATGCGACGCTGGCGGCTGCGTCCGCGGTGCAGCCCACAGCGACGCTGTGTCTCACGAGCGCGCTCGTGCACCATGAGTTGAGCGACGCTATCCCGTTCGCCACAGACATCGCGCTGCCGCGGGGCACTCGTCACCCGGCAGGCTTCACGCACGTGGCTTGGCACAGCTTCGACGCCACGACCTTCGAGCTCGGCCGCGAGCACGCCGACGCAGGCAGTGGACTACAGGTGGCGATCTACTCGCCGGAGCGCACCATCATCGACGCGTTCCGGCTCGTACACCAGGAAGGCAGCGATGTGGCACACGAAGCTCTGCGACGCTGGCTTCGACGCCGTGGCACGTCGCCGGCGCGGTTGCTGAAGATGGCTGACTCATTCCCGAAAGCGCGGCCGAGACTTCGGCTCGCGCTGGAAGCGCTGCTGTGACCCCGCCGGTACCCTCCCGTGACAGCGCTGAGGGGCGCGCCTACACCGATCTGCGCAACCTGGCCAGACGCCACGGCCGCGAGGCGGTCGAATACTTCACGCTCTACGCACTCGAGGGATTTCTCGCCCGGCTCGCGGCGTCGACCTACGCCGAGGACTTCGTGCTCAAGGGTGACGTGCTCATGGCAGCGTTCGCTGCGCGCCGCCCGACACGTGACATCGATCTCGCCGCGTCGGGCTTCGCGAACGAGGTCGCAGACGTCGAGCAGCGCGTGCGGGAGATCGTCGAAGCGCGTCTCGACGATGGCCTCGCCTTCGACGTCGGGTCGATGACTGGTGAGGAGATCCGGGAGGACGCGGCCTATGTCGGCGTACGAGTGCGCGTCGTCGCATCGCTGGCGTCGGCGCGCATCGCGCTCCACGTCGATGTCAACTTCGGCGACCCGATCTGGCCAAAGCCTGCGCAGACCGAACTCCCGAAGCTGCTCGGCGGCATGCTGCGACTCCGCGGGTACCCCGATCACATGGTGCTCGCCGAGAAGATCGTCACCGCCATCGACCGAGGCGACCAGAACACTCGATGGCGTGACTTCGTCGACATCGTCGCGATCATCCGGAGTCGCCAGTTCGCGCTCCACGACTTGCGCCAGGCGCTCGAGGTCGTGGCGAACTACCGTGGCGTCGAGCTCGAGCCGCTCGAGCCGCTGCTCGCGCAGATGCCGGATCTCGCTCAGGCCAAGTGGGCGATCTGGCGGCGCAACCAACGTCTCACAGACACCGCGCCCGAGCGGTTCGAAGACCTCCTCGCTGCCTGCCTGGCCTTCACCGAACCAGCGCTCGGCTCAACCGAGCATGCGGGTTCCTGGCAGCCTGCCACCCACTCGTGGAGCTTCACGAACTGACGAACCTCCACCGTCATCTCCTTCGCTATCCGAAGTGCCACGCCTCTTGCACAACGAGGTGCGCACCTTCTCTGCGACGACGGGAGTGGCGCGGTGACGGTGTCGATGCGGGTCATGAGTGCCGGCGACGGCTTCCGGTACCTTCTCCGCACGGTCGCGGCCGGCGATGGGGAGCGGTCGATGTCGACGCCGTTGACGCGTTACTACGGCGCGAGGGGCACGCCGCCGGGGCGTTGGATGGGCTGCGGGCTCTCCGGCCTGGGCGCCGGCCGTATTCTCGACGGCGCCGAGGTGACCGAGGAGCAGCTGCAGTTGCTCCTCGGGATGGGTCGCGATCCGGTCACCGGGGAACCGCTCGGACGCGCGTACCCGACGTACGAGCCCGGGGCCAGTCGGCGTCGCGCGGTGGCCGGGTACGACTTCACGTTCTCGATTCCGAAGTCGGCGAGCGTGCTCTGGGGCGTTGCGGATGCAACGACGCAGGAACGCATCGTGCGCGCGCACCACGCTGCGGTTGCGCAGGCGCTCGCGTTCCTCGAGCGGGAGGTTGCGGCGACCCGCGCCGGTGCAACGTCCCGCGACGGCGCTGTTGCGCAGGTCGATGTCACCGGCGTGATTGCCACGGCGTTCGATCACTTCGATAGCCGGGCGGGCGATCCGCACTTGCACACGCACGTCGTGATCAGCAACAAGGTACAGACCGTGCTCGACGGCAAGTGGCGCTCACTCGACGGCCGGCCGATGCACGCCGCGGTCGTCGCGCTCTCCGAGTTGCACGAGGCCCTATTTGCCGACGCCCTCACCCGCGAGCTCGGTGTGCAGTGGGAGCAGCGGGAGCGCGGCCGGGACCGGCATCCGGCGTGGGCAGTCGCGTCGGTGCCGGAGCCGCTGGTCCGGGAGTTCTCGACACGGTCACGCTATATCGACGCGGAGACCGACCGTCTGATCGACGCATTCGTGCAGGTGCACGGTCGCCGTCCGAGTCCGGCGACGATCATGAAGCTCCGTGCTCAGGCCACGCTTGCCACACGACCGGCGAAGGAAGTGCGCTCCCTCGCGGACCTCACCGCGGAGTGGCGCGTCCGCGCGGCGCGGGTGCTCGGTGTGGATGCCTCGAGCTGGGCCCCCACCGCATCCGCGAACCGTGCACAGCGAGCGCTGCGCGCGGATGACGTGCCCCTCGACGAGATCGCTGCACTCGGTGCGAGCGTCGTTGCAGCGGTGAGCGAGAAGCGCGCAACCTGGCGGCACTGGAACCTCGCCGCCGAAGCGGCCCGCCAAACCATGCGCTACCGGTTCGCCACGGCATCCGATCGCGAAGCGATCGTCGGGCTCATCACCGATGCCGCCGAGCACGCATCGTTGCAACTCACACCCCCGGAACTTGCGTTGAGCCCGGCAGCGTTCTGGCGGGAGGACGGGGCATCCGTGTTCCGCCCGAAGCACTCGACCGTTTTCACCTCGACCGACCTCCTCGACGCCGAGACCCGCCTGCTCGACCACGCCGCCGACACGACGGGCCCGCGCCTGGTGCCGAGCGCATTGCGCGAGGTCGCCCGCAAACGTCTGCCCGGCGGGGGAGTACGCGCCGACGACCAACTCGACGCCCTCGAGCGGATCGCCGGCTCCGGCCGCATCGTCGACGTCCTCGTCGGCCCGGCCGGCGCGGGCAAGACCACCGCGATGAACGCCCTCCGCCACGCCTGGGAACGGGTTCATGGCGGAGCATCCGTCATCGGCCTTGCACCATCTGCCGCAGCCGCGCATGTTCTCGCGGAGGATCTCGGGATTGCGACCGAGAACCTCGCGAAATGGTGGCATGACCACCAGGCACACGGTGAGACGTTCCGGCCCGGACAGCTCGTGATCATCGACGAAGCATCTCTGGCCGGCACCCTTCCGCTGGACCGCGTCGCCACGCTCGCCGCACAGGCGGGAGCGAAGGCGCTGCTCGTCGGTGACCCGGCTCAGCTGCAGTCGGTCGACGCGGGCGGCGCGTTCGCCCTGCTTGTCCACGACCGGCTGGATGCCCCGGAACTCGTCGATGTGCACCGGTTCGTGAACGAGTGGGAGAAGGCGGCCTCACTCGGGCTGCGTGCCGGCGATCCTGAGTCGGTGGACCGGTACCTTGCGCACGGCCGGGTGCGCGAGGGCGACACCGATGCGATGGCGGATGCAGCGTACCTCGCCTGGCGGGCAGATGCCCGCGCCGGCCGGGCGACCGTGCTGATCAGCGACTCGAACGACGCGGTCGCCACGCTGAACCAGCGTGCTCGCACCGAACTCATCCTCGACGGCCACATCGACGCGCTCCGCGAGATCGACCTGCACGACGGCACCCGCGCCGCAGCCGGCGACACGATCATCACCCGGCGCAACGACCGCCGGCTGCGCGCGGGGCGACGGTGGGTGCGCAACGGCGACCGGTGGACGGTCTTCGCAGTACATCGCAACGGGTCGATCGAAGTCCGGCGGCCCGAGCACCGATGGGGAAGCACGGTGGTCCTTCCCGCCGCGTACGTCCGGCAGCACGTCGAGCTCGGATACGCCGTCACCTCCTACCGCGCCCAGGGCATCACGACCGACACCGCGCACGTCGTCGCCGCCGCCGGGATGACCAGGGAGAACTTCTACGTCGCGATGACTCGTGGCCGGGAAGCGAACACCGCCTACGTCGCCATCGACCGCCCGGACATCGCACACGTCGGCCCGCGACCCGGCGACGCCGGCGAAGCGACCGCGCGCAGCATCCTGTTCGGTGTCCTGCAGCATGTCGGCGCCGAGCTCTCCGCGCACGAGACGCTCACGGCCGAACAGGACGCGTGGGACTCGATAGCGCAACTCGCGGCCGAGTACGAGACCATCGCGGCCGCCGCGCAGCACGACCGATGGGTCGCGGTCGTACGCGCGTCTGGACTCACACCGGCGCAGGCGGATGCGGCAATCGGATCGGATGCGTTCGGGCCGTTGGCCGCGGAGCTGCGGCGGGCCGAGTCGCATCACTTCGAGGTCGAGCGACTGCTCGCGAGCGTAGTTCGCTTGCGTGGGTTCGAGGACGCGGCGGATGTCGCGGCTGTACTCCGCGCGAGAATGGCAGCAGCCGTCGCACAGGGTACCGGCGCGCAAGCCGCGGCCGGCCGGGCACGGCGGAGGCCTCGACTGATCGCCGGACTCATCCCACAGGCAGTCGGTCCGATGGATGCCGGCATGCGGCGGGCCCTGCACGAACGCGCCGAGCTCATCGAGACCCGTGCCCGAGCCGTCCTCGACCAGTCGTTGGTTGCGGGGGAGGCGTGGACGCGGACCCTCGGTCAGCCCCCGCGACCGGACGCTCCTACCGCAGTAGCGTGGCGTCGTCATGGGCGCACGGTCGCGGCATACCGCGACCGGTACTGCGTCGTCGGCGCGTCGGCGCTCGGACCCGCACCTGAGACGACCGCGCAGAAACTGAACGCCGCACGCGCTCACACTGCACTCGTGGCGAGTCGACAGCTGTCGGACCGTTACGCCGCACCTGGCGAGCGCGGTACGGTCAGGAAAACGGTGGATCTGGGACTCGCCTGACCGAAGGGAATGGCAGTGACCCAGGCAGTCGAGACAGATCGATTCTGTGATGAGAGAGATCATTGATAGCAACAGATCGCCGAGCAGCTGCTCGTGCAGGCGCTAAAGGTTAGGGCGTCAGCCTCGTCGGCCCCGGAGACGTGCTCGGTGGGCTGACGAAGACCGCGCTCGAGGCGGAGATGATCGAGCACCTCGGCTACGTGAAGCACGGATCATCGAGCAGCGAGAACGGGCAACGGCATTCGCTCGGTGCCGACTGAGATTGGGCGTGTCGAGATCGATGTCCCGATTTACCGCCAACATTCACATCCGCTGTTCTCGGGTGGATCGCGGTCGGCCGTCGTGACGCCTCGTATCCATGGGGTTGTAAGGCACCTACGGTGTTGCAGATAACGCCCCCGCGCGGGCAGGTGGTGCCGTCCCGCTCGCGCGAGCCTCTCGGGTTTCCGTTCGGCAGACTGCTGCGCCGGTGGGGGAGTCATGAGCGGCCCGTTCTCGCAACTGTGATCTGTTTGTTATGAGTCCTTACGAGGGTAACGGGCCGGCGAGAGCCTCGGCGCTGGAGCTGGAACTTGCTGGCCACGGGCCAAATCGGAGGACGAGTGAGCTCCCGTGGAGGCCTTTAACCCCTGTTCGAGGGTGATTTCTTACCTGTCAATTGCCTGTTAGTCTCCTCGCGGTCACGTGTCATCGACCCGAACATTTCCGCGGTATCCCTATGTGCCGAGTTCATGACGCTGCGTGGGTTGTGCGCGTCGTGGAGGCGCTGTCGTGTGCGTTCGGAGGTCAACGGTGAGTTCATGGTTCTTGGCGCGGTGGCGCGTCGTCGCTCTGGTCGCGGCCACGGCGGTTGTCGCGTTGGTCGCGGCGGTCCTGGTGGTTCCTGCCCTCGTGTCGCAGAACTCTGCTGCGGAGCAGTTCGATTGCACCGATCGTGAGGATGTGTCGTTCGATCAGGCAGGTCCGAAGGCGCGCGCCTGCGGGGTCGAGGTCGAGGTCACGGGCGCGCGTACACCGTGGGAGACGTCGTGGGCGTTGCCGAACGGGAACACGCGGCTTGTCGTTTCGGCGATGCCCTCGCGGACCAATGTCACCGGTGAGTGGACCGAGATTGATACGTCGATCACGGGTACTCCGGGTGAGGGTGTGCTCGAGGTTGCTGCGCCGGTTGATCCGATCGAGTTGAACGCCGGTGGTACGGCGGGTGAGGGCCGGCCTCTCGGTTCGATCATCGATGGTGACAAGCGACTTGACGTGTGGTTCCCGACGGAGTTGCCGGTGCCGAGTGTCGAAGGTTCCCACGCGTACTATCAGCTTGCCGAAGGCGTCCGGTTGGTGGTTTCGGTTTCCGCGGGCGGGACGGGATTCCTGCCGGTGGTGGAGCTTGCGGATCCGGCCGCGGCGGCGCGTTTCCGCGGACTGCTGGATGGCGCTCGGCCTGCTGAGTTCCCTGGGGCCCCGGGCGATCTGGTGTTCACCACGGCGCTGTCTGATGGGCTTCGATTGGTTGCTGAGCAGGAAGGCCTCGTCAACGTCGTCGACGCCGACGACAAGGTGCACTTTGTCGCCGCCCCACCGGTGATGTGGGACTCGGCGGGCGGGAATGAAGAGCTCCCGGCTTCCGTGACCGAGGTGACGATCGGCGACCGCGTCGACGCGCCACGTGAAGGTGACGCGCTGGTCCCGATGCGCACGGTCGTGGATGGGACGCAGATCGTGATCACTCCTGACCAGGAGATGTTGTCAGGCCCGGACACGGTCTGGCCGGTCTACATCGATCCGGGATTCGACGAGCACGGGCCAGCCGAGTGGGTCGCCGTGAGAACGGGCGGCTACACGGGCACGTTGTACAAGTGGACGACGTCCGGTGGCGAGGGCACCGGGTACTGCACTGATGTGGCCACGTGCAACACGGTGTTCCGGCAGCGGCTGTCGTGGGAGTTCAACGGCATGGACGTGGTTCGCAATCTTGACCGGGTCAATGTGATCAAGGCGGAGTTCCGGGTGAACGGCATTCACGCGGCGTCGTGCACGGCGACGCGGACGAACCTGGTGTTGACGAATTCGGTGACGACGAGCACGACGTGGGCGACGATCGGTGATTGGTCGGCCTACGTCAGCCAGCGGACCGAGACGCACCGGAGCGATTGTGGTGCGCGCGGTTATCGCAACTGGGACGCCACGGAAGGGCTTCGACGGTTCGCGGAGAATGATTGGCCGACGGTCACGATGGGGCTGAAACCGCATGATGACAGCACGATGACGTCATGGAAGCGGTTCGGTCACGACGCCGAGTTGAGCGTGGAGTACAACCAGCCGCCGAACAAACCGAAGAGCATGAGATTCCTCGATCAGGAGAATTACACCTGCACGACGGGGACGGGGCGTCCGCTCATCAACTCACTCGAGCCGCATCTGTCGGCGATCGTGAGTGATCCCGACGGCGGGAACGTGCGGCCGTATTTCCAGATTTACACGAAATCGGGCACGACCGAGACGGAGGTGTGGAAGAGCGGCACCCTCGACGGGGTAAAGTCCGGGACGTACGCCGACGTGATTGTGCCGGACAAGGAGCTCGTTGCGAACACGACGTACTTCTGGCGGGTCACGTCGACGGACGACATCTTCTGGTCTGGCTGGGGGGACTCGTGCGAGTTCCGCATCGATGCCACGCCGCCGGTTGCGCCAAAGGTGATTCCGGTAAAGACGGGGGTCGCCGCGGTGTACGAGACGGACTTCGAACGGGGCGGGATCGGGCTTGGTGGGAAGTTCACGTTCGATCGTTTGGCTTCGGCCGACGTGGTCTACTTCGAGTACGGGTTCGATGACCCATTGAACAGTTTGGACTCTCCCGCGGCGAACTCTCTCGGTCAGGCAACGGTTGTCTATCCTCCGCCGACCGACGCGAACAAGCATGTATTGACGGTGCAATCGGTCGATGCGGCCGGGAACAGGTCGCCGAAGACGACGTACACGTTCGATGTGGCGGCGCCATTGGAGGATGTGATCTGGAAGCTCGACGAGAACACCGGTCAGCTCGCGCAAAACACTGGTCCGAAGGCGGTCGGCCCGCTCAAGATCACCGGCGCGGACCCGGTGGCTGGGCCGCACCAGTTGTTCAAGTCGCGCGACAACGACTGGGCGCTGCACTTCAATGGCACCAGCGATGTTGCGGCCGGCGACACCGTCTTGAAGACGAACGAGTCGTTCACGGTGACCGCGCACGTCAGCCTGGACGATGGGAAACGCGGGGCCGGCGACTATGTCGCGTTGTCGCAGGACGGCATCACGCAGTCCGGGTTCCGCCTCGGCTACCGCGAGGACTGCGGCGGCGGCAGGGAGTGCTGGTCGTTCGGCATGCCGGACTCGAGCACGGGCACGACGATGACGTCGGCGAACGTGTTCTTCGACCAGATTCCCCAGGTCATGGATCAGTGGGTACACCTCGTCGGCGAACACAACGTGTCGACGGACAAGATTCGGCTCTGGGCGTGCCCGGTCGGCGAACCAGATCAACCGACGGTCGGTGCGCCGGTGGCCAGCGACCCGGTGGCGCGTCCTGGGACGGCGTGGCAGGCACCTGGCGGGTTCATGCTTGGCCGGGCGCAGTCGGCCGGGGCTGGTGCGAACTGGTGGCCGGGTGAGATCGACAACGTGCGCATCTTCTCGGACCAGATCGTCGACGTTGCGAAGCTTCGCCGCCTGTGTCAGGGCGCGGAGGCCGAGAGTTTTGGAACTGGACCTGCAGGTTTCAACGCAGTCGACCCCACGATCAAGGAAGGCTGATGCGGCGCATGAATGATGCAGGGTTGCGTCGGAGCGGTTGGTTGCGTCGAAGCGAACGGGGGCCGATCCGTGAGCGCGGGATGGTCACGATTGCGGCGGCGCTGGCGTTGATCCTTGCAGCGAACCTCGGGATGCTCGGATCCGCGCAGGCGGACACCCCAGACGTTATCGAGGAGACGCGTGAGGAGAATCTCGATGTCGCGGCCGAGGCGTTGCCGGTCGAGACTCCGGAAGCTTCTGCGGAGCTCACGAACTCCGCGCCCGAGGAAGAGTCGCTCAAACGGATCACACTGCCGGACGATCTGCCGACCGGAGCCACGATCGAGGTCGATGTCGCCGACACCGAGGAGGCGGGCGCTCCCGCGCCGATTGATCTTGGTGGCATGGATGTCACAGTCGCCGCTGTCGCCGACGATGTATCACCTGAGCGGGTCGGGCTGACGGTCCTGGACCAGGCGGCGACCGAGGAACTGGGGCTTACGGGCGTGCTGATCGAGGTGGCCGATGCCTCGCCGACCCCCGCGACTGGTGATCAGTCGGTGGCGTTGACGGTCTCATACGCTGACTTCGCTGGCGCCGCCGGCGGTGACTGGGCGACCCGGCTGCAGACCACGTGGGTCCCCGACTGTGGTGAAGAGTCCGAACCCGGTACCGAATGCGCGCCGAGTCCGTTGGCCAGCACGGTCAACGAAGAGCAGCAGACGATCACCGTGGACGTGCCGGTCGCTGCGGGTGAGACCGGTGCAGCCCCCGCGATGCTAGGCGCGACGGTGTCGTCCGGTGGCGCTCCCAGTGGCGGAGTGGCGATCGGGGCCGGAGTTGCCGGGAAGCTCGGTAACTGGTCGGCCACCTCGATGGCGTTGTCTTCGACATGGGGGACAAGCGGGGCGACCGGCGCGTTCACCTGGGCGTACCCGATGCGGGCTCCCCAGGTTCCTGCTGGCCCCGCACCTGAATTGTCGTTGTCGTATAACTCTGCCGTGTCGGATGGGCGGATTCCCTCGACCAACAACCAGTCCGGACTCATCGGCGAGGGGTTCGACATCGGCGCGAGCTACATCGAACGCAGCTACGAGTCCTGCGCCGACGACGAGAGCGCTGGGGCGAACAACAAGAAGCCCTCGTCACCCGACCTTTGTTGGGGCAAGGAGAACGCGACGCTCTCCTTGAACGGTGCCGGTTCCGAACTCATCAAGGACAAGGGCGACGAGACATGGCACCCCCGAAAGGATGACGGCACTCGCGTCGAACACCTCACCAGCGGCGGTGCCGAAGGTGAGTACTGGAAGGTCACCACGACCGACGGTACTCAGTACCTCTTCGGCAGTGACGCGGCCGCGAAGTCGGCCTGGACGGTCCCGGTCTATGGCAACCATGACGGAGAGCCCGGCTACGAGACAGAGTTTGTGGATTCGGATCGGCCGCAGGTGTGGCGGTGGAACCTCGATCGCGTCATCGACCCGTCCGGAAACACGGCGTCGTACTTCTACACGACCGAGTCGAATCGGTACACGCCGTACTACGAGACGGCGGCCCCGGCCACCTATACCGCCGGCGGCTACCTGAAGCGGGTCGAGTACGGCATGCACCCTGATGATGGTGTCCTCGACGCGCCCGCCAAGGTCGAGTTCAACCACGCACCCCGGTGCATTCATGACTTGGCGGCACCGAATTCATGGTGCGCAGAGGATGAGACGTCGACCAAGGCGAACGCATGGCCGGACACCCCGATCGACCTGGTCTGCACGGCAGGCGCGACGTGCAAGTCGAACGCGCCGACCTTCTTCAACCGCACACGCCTCGCATCGGTGACCACCTCGGTCAACGACGGGAGCGCGTACCAGCCCGTTGACACGTGGACGCTGTCGCAGCGCTTCGTCCCGCCCGGCACCGGTACCGGGTTGACGACCGCCGGCGGCATCATGCTCCGACTCGACGCGGTGACCCACAGCGGCAACGGCGGCACACGAGAAAAAGTGACCCTGCCCGCTGTCCGTTTCGACTACTACCCGGCGAAGAACCGTGTCGAAGCCCCCGACACCGGAGCGACCGCGCTCTGGCGGCAACGGGTGAACGCGATCGGCACTGAGTCCGGTGGCGTGATCAGCGTGAACTACACCACCAGCTGCACCAAAGGCCCGACCGATTCGCCCGACAACCATTCCCTCTGCTTCCCGGTGAAGTGGCAGGATCCCAACGAACCCGCACCCCGCACGGACTGGTTCTACAAGTACGTCGTCAGCTCCGTTATCGAGGGCATCAGCGGTGCGGACAAGCCCAGCGACCTGCTCGTCACCGGCTCCGGCACGGTCACCACGACGTACGACTACACAGTGGTGGACGCGGAGGGGGAAGCGAAGGCGGATTGGAAGTGGGTCAAGCCGGACACCCCCCTGATTGACGCCGCTGACAAGATGTACTCGGAGTTCCGGGGTGCATCGCAGGTCACCACGACCAAGGGCATCGAGTCGGCGAAGTCCAGCACCGTCACGACCTACTACCGTGGCAGCGGCGCTGAACTAGCGAACCCGATCGACCCGTCGACGCCGGTCACGGACTGGAACCGGCTCGCCGGTGAAGTCTTCACCACCACGACCTACAACGGCGCCCCGGGGCCAGACACGCCGAAGTTGTCGGAGACCGTCAACACCTTCGGCACCCCAGACGTGGTCGCTGAGAGTACTCTCGCCGAGTCGTACACCTCGACGCGGATTCCGTCACAGACGGTCGACATCGTCACCTACACGGGGACCGGGGCGAAGCAGCACCACACCCGGACGAGCACGAGCTACAACGAGTACAGCCAGCCAACCAAGGTTGACGACCAGGGCGACACTGCGACCGCTGATGATGACCTGTGCACGACGACCACCTACGCGCACGCGGCCAACCCGGCCCTCGAAGAAAAACATCTCGTCGCTCTGCCGAACGAGGCGAAGACCGTTTCGACGAAGTGCGCGAGTACGCCCGTACTGCCAGCTGACATGGTTGCCGCGTCGAAACTGACGTACGACGCGCTCGGTCGACCGACGAAGACGGACACGATCGACCCGACCGACGGCACCGGCTATGTCGACGTCTCGACGACGGAGTATGACTCGCGCGGCCGAGTCGTGAAGAGCACCGACGCGGCCGGCCAAGTGACCAGCACGAAATACGTCGAATCTGACGGCGGCGTCAACATCAAAACCGAGACGAAGAACCCGCTCACCCACACCATGACGACCGAGTTCGACCCGTTCCTTGGGGTGCCGCTCAAGTCGACTGATGCCAACACCAGGGTCACGAGTGCGAAATACGATGCGCTCGGCCGGCTCACGACAGTCATCTACCCGCAGCACACTGAGGACAAGCCGTCCGTCACCTATGCGTACACCGTCGAACCGAACGGACTGAACGCGGTCGTCACCAAGACCTTGTCCGCTGACGGGCTCCGGTACCACGCGAGCTCGGTCCTCTATGACGGGCTTCTCCGCCCGTTCCAGACTCAAGAGCCCGGCCGCGCCACCGGTCTCGGTTCCGCGGGGCAGGGCCGACTCGTGACGCAGACGAAATACGACTCCGCCGGCCGGGTGATCAAGCAGACCGAACCATGGTCGGTCACGGGTGACCCGTCCGCGAAACCAGAGGTCGCACCATCGGACACGTCAGGTCACACGACCTACGAGTACGACGCCGCCGGCCGTCAGACCGCGAAGGTCTTCTGGATCCACACCGACGCCAACGGCACACACGAGCAGTGGCGCACCACGACCGTCTACGACGGGGCCACGACGCTGCACATCCCGCCGCTAGGTACGACCCCGACCGCGACGACGGTCGATGCCCGTGGACGCACAACGTCGCTCACCCAGTACCACCGCGACCCAGAAACCGACACGCAGAAGCCGATCGATGAACTGACGCACACGACGACGAAGTACGAGTACTACCCGTCCGGGCAACTCAAGCAGATGACCGACCCGCGCACCAACAAGTGGTCGTATGGGTACGACTATGCGGGAAGGCAGACGAGCGCGTCCGACCCCGACGCCGGTGAGACGACCACGAGCTATGACCAGCTCGGTCGAGTCCTCACCCGCGAGAACGCGAACGGGCAGATCCTCGCATATACGTACGATGCGCTCGGCCGCACGACGAGTCTGCGTGACGGCTCAGCAACCGGGCCCATCCGTGCGACTTGGGAGTACGACACCAAGCTGAACGGCATGCTGACCTCGTCCACCCGATACAAGGACGGGCAGCCCTACATCACCCGTACCGACGTGTGGGATGCCGCATACCGGCCGACCCAGATGTCGATCGTGCTGCCGAACACCGGCGCATTCACGAAACTCCAGAACCGCACCCTCACCACGAAAGTCGAGTACACCTCCGACGGGCAGACCTCGGCAATCACCTACCCGGCCGTGACAGGCGCCGATGGCAGCACTGCGCTCGGGCAGGAGAAGGTCACGACGATCTACGACGCGCCGTCGTCGATGCCGTCATGGATGAGTGGTGGCTTCGGATGGGGCACCTATGTGGCCGCCTCGAAGTTCGCCTCCGACGGCCGGCCCCTCCTCGCCGACCTGGGGAACACGTACGGCGCGGTCGTGGCGTACCTCTATCAAGACGGCACGAAGCGCCTGTCCGGGATCAGCCTCGACCGGCAACTCATCAACGGCACCGAGCTGAACCTGAACTACGCGTACGACCCGGCCGGGAACGTCACCAGCATCAAGGACGCGCCGACGAGCGCGAACCTGAAGCCCGCCCAGTTCCAGGACAACCAGTGCTTCAACTACGACGGGCTAATCCGCGTGGAAAACGCCTGGACCCCTGCGAGCGGTGACTGCAAACAAACGCCGTCGGCAGGTGCGATGGGAGGCGCAGCACCGTACTGGACGAAGTACGCGCACGACGTTCTCGGCAACCGCACCACGCAGATCAACACTGCTGCGACCGGCACCGCAACGACGACCAGCTACACGCATGGTGAAGGCGCTGCCGGGCCGCACGCGGTCACCACTGCTACCACCGGTAGCGCGACCCCCACAACATACGGGTACGACGAGGCAGGCAACCGCACGAGCCGCAAGCTCAACAACGTGACCACGGGATACCTGTGGGACGCCGAGGGGGAGCTCACCACGGTCGGCGACACGTCGAACGTGTACGACGCATCCGGGAACCGGATCGTGCGAACCGACGCGAACGGGACGACCGTCTACGCAGGCGGCCAGGAGATCCAAATCGCGGCCACCACCAACAAGGTCACGGCGACCCGGTACTACTCCTTCGCCGGACAAACGGTCGCAGTCCGCACCGACCGCGGACTCGGCAACGGAGTCACCTCCCTCGTCAACGACCACCACGGCACCCCCGTGGCGGCAATCCCGAACGGCGGCCATCCCGCCAAAACCGCAGTCACCCGGCTGTACACCGACCCGTTCGGCGCGACCCGCGGTGCATCCAACGCGGCCACCGTGCCCGGTGACACGCAGTTCCTCGGCAAGACCCGCGACCAAAGCACCGGGCTCACCCTCCTCGGCGCGCGATACTACGACGAAGCGACCGGGCGATTCATCAGCGTCGACCCGGTCCTCGACCTCACCGACCCGCAACAGTGGAACGCGTACGCCTACTCGGGCAACAACCCGCTCACGTTCTCCGACGCATCCGGGCTGCTCCCGGTAGGCCCGACCGACAACAGCACCTACAACCCCCAGACCGGGCAGGTCACGTACGGCACGAACAACAGTTCCTCCGCCGACGCAATCGTGTCAGCGCCACCCCCGAAGACGGTTGACCCACCCGCGAGCCCGGACTTCTGGTCCGACCCATGGGGGTGGGTCGACCACAACCAGGCCGAGATCATTGGTGGGGTCAGCGGCGTCGTCGTCGGCACGCTCGTGACCGGTGCATGCCTGGCCGCGACGGCAGGTGCGGGATCCGTCGGCTGCCTGATAGCCGGTGGTGCAGCTGGTGGCGCCGTGGGCGGCGCGATCACCAACCTGTGGAAGACACAAGTCACCCGAACCCAGCAATTCGACTGGGGCACACTCGCCCTCGATACCGGCATGGGGCTCGTTCTCGGCGCCGCCGGTGGCGCCGCTGGTGGGGCGGTTGCGCAGGTGGCGGCGAAGGTTGCGGCGTCGACGGCGAGTCCGGCGGTGCGTGCCGGGGCGAACGCGGTGTCGTGTGCGGTGAACAGTTTCGTGCCCGGTACCGCGGTGCTTCTGGCGGACGGGTCCACGGTTCCGATCGAGAATGTCGAGCTCGGTGATGAGGTCCTCGCGACCGACCCCGAGACCGGGCAGACGGCGTCGAAGCCGGTGACCGCGTTGATCACCGGTGCCGGGGAGAAGGACCTCACCACGATCAGCATCGCCGCGCAGGGCGGGGATGGCGCGGGCACGGTGGTCGCGACCGATGGGCACCCGTTCTGGGTGCCAGAGATCGGTCGTTGGGTCGACGCGGGCGACCTGCTCCCCGGGGACTGGCTGTCGACGTCGGCTGGCACGCTGGTGCAGGTCACCGCGGTCGCGCATGACCACCGTGAACAGGCGGTGCACAACCTCACCGTCGCCGACACCCACACGTACTACGTCGCGGCGGGTGCTGACGCGGTTCTCGTGCATAACTGTGGCGGTGCTGGCGACACGATCGACTTGTTCAGAGCCGTCGGCGTCAAGGAGTACGACGGCGTCATGTCGACCGGTCGCTTTGAGCCCGGCGGGGTGAGTATGAACGCGCGTCAGTTCGCCCTCACCATCGACGAGGCGATCAGTTACGCGAATACCGATACCTCGAAGGTCGCCATCCTCCGAGCCACCGTTGACAGGTCCGCAGTCGAAGGGGTTGCAGACTTCTCAACCAGTATCGACCCATGGATCTTCAGAAACGGCGTCTACACGGTCCAGCCAGGCATACAAAGCGACATATTCCATGCCGGGCTTAAGGGGGTTGGCCATGCCTTCTGAGCAGGTCCCCGCCGAGTCGCGTAGGGCCCGCATTCGCTTTCTCACACCTGAGGAAGGAGGTCGACAGATCGCACCAGCGTCGGGGGTCCGATCACAGATCGAGGTCGGAGAGTTCCAGACATCTTGCGTTGTCGAGAGCGATGCCGGATTGGAGCTTCTCCCGTTGGGTGAGGAAATGGATGTAAGGATCCGGGTGATGTTCCCCGAGGCGGCTGGTCCGGCGTTCGCGAAGCTTGCCGTGGTCGAACTGTTCGAGGGCAACCGTCGTGTCGCGACCGGCCAGTTTCTTGACGAGCCACGGTCGAATGAATCGTCCGGGTGAGGCAACGCGGAGCGATTCGGATCGTTCGGCATGGTCGATGGCCGTGATGGCTATCACAAATGCAAATGGCGGGCCGATAAGCGCCTTCACAGGCCGACCGGTGCAGCCTCTATCAGGGCTGTCACGTGCCGACCGTTTGGAATACATCCGGCTCCGGACACATGTGGAGCTCGGACCGTGAGGCATGCGCTTGAGGATCTCGTAGCCCGCTCGCTCCCGCTGCGAATCGGTCGGGTCGATGTGAACGACCCCGTCGTGTCGCTGAGCGGCGAAGGTTGGTTCCTGTCGATCGCGTGCCCGTGGGATCTTGTTGGCCCCGACGTTGTGTTCGATTGGGAGACAGACCCATTTGATGAAGTGCTGCAAAAGTTGGTCGGAACCTCGTTGCAGTCCGTTACCGCTGAGGGCGAGCTCCTAGTAGATCCGGTTTTCCACTTCGATTCCGGAATTTCAATCGTGGTGCGCGCTGATTCCGATCTCGACCCGTGGGTGTTCAGGATCCAGGGGATTGTTCTGGTAGGACGCATGGCAGCCCCCGGAGACTCAGCATGAGTTTTCGCATGCGGGACTCGAGCATGTTCACCGTGATTCGGACGCAACTGAGAGACGAACTACTGATGCTCCTGATGTCATCGGGGCTGTGGCTTGCGGGCGACGACCTGCTGGGCGGGGCGGTGCCGGCGTGAGACGCGTCGTCGGGGTGCTGCTCGGTCTTGTCGTGGTGGTCGGGTCGGTGTTGTCGCCGGGTACCGGTGTTGGTGCATCCGCTTCGCCATCGATCGAGCAGGGGACGCAGGTCACCCGCACGCAGCAGTTCAGTTGGGGTGCCCTGGCTGTGGATACCGGGATGGGCGCCGTGTTCGGCGCGGCCGGTGGCGCCGCTGGTGGGGCGGTTGCGCAGGTGGCGGCGAAGGTTGCGGCGTCGACGGCGAGTCCGGCGGTGCGTGCCGGGGCGAACGCGGTGTCGTGTGCGGTGAACAGTTTCGTGCCCGGTACCGCGGTGCTTCTGGCGGACGGGTCCACGGTTCCGATCGAGGATGTCGAGCTCGGTGATGAGGTCCTCGCGACCGACCCCGAGACCGGGCAGACGGCGTCGAAGCCGGTGACCGCGTTGATCACCGGTGCCGGGGAGAAGGACCTCACCACGATCAGCATCGCCGCGCAGGGCGGGGATGGCGCGGGCACGGTGGTCGCGACCGATGGGCACCCGTTCTGGGTGCCAGCGATCGGTCGTTGGGTCGACGCGGGCGACCTGCTCCCCGGGGACTGGCTGTCGACGTCGGCTGGCACGCTGGTGCAGGTCACCGCGGTCGCGCATGACCACCGTGAACAGGCGGTGCACAACCTCACCGTCGCCGACACCCACACGTACTTCGTCGCGGCCGCCGGGGACGCCGTCCTCGTCCACAACTGTGGTGGCGCCGGGCCTGTCCTGAAGGGGCAGGCTGGCGTGAATCAGGTAGCGGCAGACATTGAGGCGGCCGGGGGCAAGGTTCTTGGGCGCGAGATCACGGTTGAGGCGAACGGTGTCCGTACGCGGCCGGACTTGTTCGTCGAAGACGTTTGCGGAAATCGATGTTTCGTCGAAGTGAAATCCGGACCGTCAGCGCGGTTGACCAAGAATCAATCTCAGGCGTTTCCCTCGATTCAGTCGCAGGGTTTCAAACCTCGGGGAGGGAATGCTGCCGCTGCTGGTTTCACTCCCGGGATGACTTATGGACCGATGCCGGTCTGGACGGTGCATATTCCGTAGATGGCTGCGCACACTGGAATCACGTTGCTCATCTCCGCCGCGGCGGAGATGGGACTCCGCAAGCGAGCGGGATTGGTATTCACGCTTGGCGACGGCCCGGAGATCGGGTGGCTCGGGCTCAACACGGCGTCCCGTGCCGGGGATGCTGGCGTCCTGCTGGTGAATCCGGTTGTGGGCGTTCGGGATCAGGCAATCGAGGAGTGGGTGGCGCGGGGGCGCGGTGAGAAGCCGCACGGCTACGTTCCGCCTACGTTCGCGGAGCCCTTGCGCTATCTCGTTCCGAGCGAACTGCGTCGAGATTGGATCCTCCATGGAGGCGCGGCCGACCACACGGTCGTAGCTGATCTCATGGAGGCGATGCAGACCGTCGGGATGGAGTTCATTTCTGTGCTGAGCGATCTCGACGCTCTTGGCCGGGCGTTGGGAGGAGCTGCCGTGAAGGATCAGCAGGCGGCCTACCGATGGCCCGTTGCTCTGTTCCTCGCTGGCAGGCGAGACGCGGCCTTGCGAGCGGCCGCGGATGTCCGGGCGGGGCTGGGTGGTAGGAGTGACCTCGCTGCGGATGAACTCCGCAGGTTCTTGTCGTGGTTCGAAGGTGAGGTCAGGGCCCGGGATTGATCGACGTGGTGTGAGCCGTGGATCCGTAAATTTCTGGAGTGTGAACCAGCGTGCGGGGGTCCCACGGAACCGGCGAGCGGCCCCCGAATCCCATCCGCCGTTTATTCGGCGTTTATTCACTCCAGACCACACGAATCGGCTCGATCCACTCCGAGACATCCGGTACGCTCGGCATCAGAAGCGCGAGCACGCTCGGCGAGAAGTCCCAGATCAGATCCAGATTCTTCGAGGCATACGTCTCGATCATGACGTCAGCCGCTACGACGGCCGAGATTCGACTCCACGAGAGAAGGTCGTGGGTTCGATTCCCACAGGCGGCTCGCACCAAGCCCGGCCTCTTCGAAGGCCGGGCTTTCGTCATCCCCGGGGGTACCACCCCGATCCGGCTTTGCAGGACAACCGGCGATTGACAGGACGCGCACGCACACGGGTGTCCTGTCAATCGCCGGATGTCCTGTGCACCCAAGGGAGCCATCGCCGTTGCAGAACGGCAAGCGTCCCGTACGTAACGAACGGCCCGGGATCACCGGGCCGTTCGCATCTCACGCGAGGAAGAAGCGCGTAAGTCAGGGGACGGGCGTCATCGCACCGCCTCGATCACCGCTGCGTAGGCCTGGTAGCCGGCGGCGTTCGGGTGCAGGAATGTCTCGACGTTGCCCGGGTCCTGCCCGAGCCACGGGTCGGGGCCGAAGGCGCCGTGGCCGAGGAACGCCAGGGTGACGTCGGCGAACACCACGTTCGCACCCTGCGCCTGCGCCGCCGCGACCGTGCCGTTGAGGACCGCGTTCAGCGTCGCAGCGCCGAGGTTCACCCCATCGGCGACGCCCGGGGCCAGCGGGAGCGGGTACCCGGTGACGACGATGCGGGCGTTCGGCGACCGGCTGCTGATCGCGGCGATCGCTGCGCCCGTCTCGGGGCCGAGCTCGGTCGAGAGGTACGTGTTGGCCGCGGCGAGCGCAGCGAGGCACGGCGTGGCGGTCGGATCGGGGACGCACGCCGCGAGCAGTCCCGGAAGGTTCACCCCGTTCGCACCCATCGTCAGCGTGACGAGCGTCGTGCCGCGGTTGATCTGCGCGAGCTGTGCGTCGAGATCCTCGAAGTCGGCTCCGGTGCACGACGCGTTGCGCAGCAGGTTGACACGGGGGACGGCGTCGAGCAGCGCCGGGTACCCGAGCGGGCTCTGCAGACACGCGTTGACATAGACGCCGGTGCCCTGGCCTGCGGCATACGAGTCGCCGAGCGCGACGTATTTCGCGACCGCGACGGCGGGCGGGGGCGCGGCCACCGCTGGGACCGCAACCCCGATGGGGACTGCGAACAATGCGATGATGGCCGCAACGACGATGGCGCGACCCTTGCTGAATGCAGTCGTCATGGGCCCACGCTAGACCCGAACGTGAGTGATCCACAGCATCCCCGAACGGGGGACACCCGGCAGCCAATAGGCTGTGCGGCATGAGCGAATCTCTGCGCTGGGGCATCCTGGCGACCGGCGGCATCGCCCGCCTCTTCACCGCCGACCTGAAGCGCAACGGCTTCGACGTACGGGCCGCCGGCTCGCGATCGCAGGCGAACGCCGATGCGTTCGCCGCCGAGTTCGAGATCCCGCATGCCTACGGCAGCTACGAAGCACTCGTCGCGAACCCCGACATCGACGTGATCTACATCGCGTCGCCGCATCCGCACCATGCCGCCCACGCGACCCTCGCGCTCGAGGCGGGCAAGCACGTGCTCATCGAGAAGCCGATCGCGCTGAACCAGGCACAGGCGAGGCAGGTCGCCGACCTCGCCGCCGCACGCGGGCTGCTGGCGCTCGAGGCCATGTGGACGAGGTACCTGCCGCACATGGCGCGCATCCACGAACTCATCGACTCGGGCGCGCTCGGCGAGGTGCGCACGGTCATCGCCGACCACACGCAGAAGCTGTCCGACGACCCTGCCCACCGCATCAACGCGCTCGAGCTCGGCGGCGGCGCGCTGCTCGACCTGGGCATCTACCCGGTGTCGTTCGCATGGGACGTGTTCGGCGCGCCGAAGACGGTGCAGGCCTCGGCCACGTTCAAGGCCACCGGTGCCGATGCGCAGGTCGCCACGATCTTCGGGTACGAGGGCAACCGCATGGCCTCGGCGATCTCGGCGAGCGACACGAAGGGCCCCAACACCGCCGCCGTGCTCGGCAGCGAGGCCCGCATCGAGATCGATGCGGTCTGGTACACGGCGACGTCGTTCCGTCTCGTCTCGAACGATGGCGTCGTGCTCGAGGAGTACACGTCCGACGTGAACGGGCGCGGCATGCACTACCAGGCGGCCGCCCTCGAACGGCTCGTCGCCGAGGGCCGGCTCGACGGCGGCGACGCCCTGTCGACCGCCGAGAGCGTCGCGATCATGGGCACGCTCGATGAGATCCGCTCACAGATCGGCCTGCGCTACCCCGGCGAATGAGCAGCCACAGTCAGGGACATCCCTGATTGTTTCCGAATCATCCCCACGACTGATGCGCCCGGCCTCGGCCGATCGATAGGCTCGGCCGAGGTGCCCGCCCTTCCCGCGCGCCGCCATCCCTGCGTTCGCGCGAGTTCTCGCGCGCTCCGACCCGAAGGAGAGATCGTGACCGCTCGCCGAACCGCTTCGACCCTCGCCGCCGCCGTCGCGGCGGCGACACTACTGCTCACCGGCTGCTCCGGCGGCCCCGGCGGTGCAAGCGACGGCGGCCTCACCTATGAAGACAGCCCGCTCACGAAGTACCTCGAGCCCGTCAACGGCACGTGGGACGAAGAGCGCGCGGTCGCCGAATCGAAGGAGGTCGAAGAGATCGTCGCGGCCTGCATGGCCGACGAGGGCTTCGACTACACGCCGGTCGACCAGTCGCAGAACATGTCGTTCGAGGACGACTGGGAGGAGCGCCAGACCGAGGAGTGGGTCGCGTCCAACGGCTGGGGCATGGTGCAGACGCCGGAAGAGATGGAGGCCCAGCAGGAGGATGCCGAGGAGTTCGTCGACCCGAACCAGCCCTACCTCGAGTCACTCTCCCCGAGCGAGCAAGAGGCGTACTACGCCACGCTCTACGGCCCGGGCCCCAGTGAAGAAGAGCTGAACGAAGACGGCTCGTACGAGTACAACTGGGAAGAGGCAGGGTGTCAGGGAGCCGCCCAGCACGAGGTGCAGGGCGACACGAACTACTGGGAGGACGACGAGTTCGCCGACCTCGTCGCGGCGATGACCTCACTGTGGGAGGAGCTCCCGAAGCAGCCCGAGGTCGCCGAACTGAACGAGAAGTGGTCGGCCTGCATGGCCGACGCCGAGTACCCCGACTTCGCCGAGCGCGCCGAGGCGCAGAACTCGATCATCGAGCAGCTGAATGCGTTCTGGGAGGGTGAGAACCCCACCGAGCCGAGCGCTGACGAGCTGAAGGCGCTCAAGCAGCAAGAGATCGACATCGCGCTCGCCGACTTCCGCTGCGCGAAGGAACTCGACTACGACAACGTGGAGTTCACCGCCCAGTTCGACCTCGAAGATCAGTTCATCGTCGATCACAAGTCCGAGCTCGACGCGCTGCTCGCGGCCTACGACAAGGGCGAGTGAGCGTGGTCGACCCGACGGCGGTGGAGGCGCCGCCCAGGGCCGACCCGGCCGTGCACGGGTGGCGCAGGGTGCTGCACGGCAACCGCGTGCTCTGGGTGCTCGCCGCGGTCGCGATCGCGTCGCTCGTGGCCGGCGTCGGCCTCAGCTTCGTCATCGTCTCGCCGGGGCAGGCGGCGGCAGAAGCCTCGGCGCCCGACGCGGGGCCGATCACGGTGCCGGTCGAGCTCCGCGCGCTCTCGAACGACGTGACGATCCGCGGCGACGCGGCGTTCGCCGACTCGGTCGAGGTCAAGCTCGAGACGGGCGACCTCGGGGGTCCGGCGGTGGTGACGGGTCGGGTACCCGAGGTCGGCACGACGCTCGGCGGTGCCGCGGTCGCCCTCGAGGTCACGGGCCGCCCGGTGATCGTCCTCCCCGGAGAGCTGCCCGCCTATCGCACGCTGCGAGCCGGGCTCGAGGGGCCCGACGTACGCCAGCTCAAGCAGTCGCTCTCGGCAGTCGGCATCGACCCGGGCGACGTCGGCTCCGACGTGTTCGACGCGGCGACCGCCGACGCCGTCGCTGCGCTGTACGACAAGGTCGGCTACCCGCTGCCCGAGTCGCCCGACGGCACCGCCGATGCGATGCGCTCAGCGCGCAGCGGTGTGACGGCCGCCGAAGACGGTGTCGCCGGCGCAGAGCGCGCGCTGCAGGCTGCCGGCGCCGGGCCGTCGGCCGTCGAGCGCGTGCAGCTCGACAACGCCGTGCGTGCGGCCGAGCGCGAGCTCGCGGCGGCGAAGGCCGGGGGCGACACGGCCGCCGTCGCGGCCGCCGAAGACGCGCTGCGGCTCGCGAAGGTCGAGCGCGACGCGGCGCTCGCCAGCCCCGACACGAGTGCCGAGCAGTCGGCGCTCGACGTCGCGCGCCAGCAGCTGAGCGAGGCCTACGAACTGCTCGAGGAAGCCGAGACCGGCACCCTCGCATTCCTGCCCGTGAGCGAGGTGCTCTACCTGGAAGACCTGCCGCGTCGCGTCGACGAGGTGATGGTCGAGCGCGGCACGGTCGTGAATTCGGCGGTGATGCTCGTCTCGGGTGCGACGCTCACGATCAAGGCCTCGGCTGCCGAGAGCGATGCGACGCTGTTGAAGGCCGGCGACGTGGCCATGCTCGAACTGCCCGACGGCTCCGAGTTGTCGGCGACGATCGGTTCGGTCGAGCCGCGCAAGGCCGAGGGCGGCGAGTCCGCCGAGACGGGGCCGCGCCACGACGTCGTGCTTTCGCCCGTCTCGCCGACCGACGCCCAGGTGCAGGCCCTTCGCGGCCAGAACGTCAAGGTGAAGATCTCGATCGGCGCGACCGACGGCGAGGTGCTCGCGGTGCCGCTCGCGGCGCTCACCGCCGGGCCCGGCGGCGAGTCCCGCGTCGAGGTCGTCGACGGCGACGGCGGCGAGACGAGGCTCGTCGAGGTCGAGACCGGCCTGGCGGCCGAGGGCTTCGTCGAGATCACGGGCGAGATCGCCGAGGGAGACCGGGTCGTGGTGGGGCGATGAACTCCGCTGCACCCGTCGTCGAACTCGTCGACGTGACCCGTTCGTTCCCGGGTCCGCCCGAGGTTCGCGCGCTGAAGAGCGTGAACCTCACGATCCGGCGGGGCGACTACCTCTCGATCGTCGGCCCGAGCGGGTCGGGCAAGTCCACGCTGCTCAACGTGCTGGGCCTGCTCGACCGGCCGACGGTCGGCGAGTACCGGCTCGGCGGCGTGCTGACCGGCGCGCTCGACGAGGCGCAGCGCGCGGGCCTGCGTGCGCGCACGATCGGGTTCGTCTTCCAGGCGTTCCACCTGCTGCCGCGCCGCACCGTGCTCGACAACGTACTGCTCGCCACGCTCTACAGCGGTGTGCCGAGGCACGAGCGGATGCCTCGCGCCAAGGCCGCACTCGAGCGGGTCGGGCTCGGGCATCGCATGCAATTCATGCCGACGACGCTGTCGGGCGGCGAGCGGCAGCGCGTGGCCGTGGCGCGCGCCGTGATGGCCTCGCCCCAGCTCATCCTCGCCGACGAACCCACCGGCAATCTCGACCAGCGCACATCGGGCGAGGTCATGGACCTCTTCGAGGAGCTCAACGCCGACGGGCTGAGCCTCGTCGTCATCACGCACGACGAGAAGGTCGCCGGTCGAGCCGATCGCAGCATCCGCATCGCCGACGGGCGGGTGAGCGAGCTGTGAAGCTCCCCGCCCTCCTGCGCCGCCGGCGCAGCGGTGCCGGCGCGGCAGCCGCGACCGCGGCGACCGTCGACGCCACGCGGCGCGTCGATCGGTTCACCTCGCAGGACCTGCTCGTCGAGGTGAGCCACGGCATCGGCGGCCACACCGGCCGGCTCGTCATGACGACGCTCGGCACCGTGCTGGGCATCGCCTCGCTGGTCGTGACGATCGGCTTCGCACAGACCGCGGCCGGGCAGATCAGTGCCCAGTTCGACGCGGTCGCCGCGACGCAGGCCGTCGTCAAGCCCGGCTCGGCACGTTCCGCGAACGGCGACGAGGTCGCCACCTCGATGCTGCCGTGGGATGCGCCCGACCGTGTCGAACGGCTCAACGGCGTCGAACGGGCCGGACTGATCGGCGAGGTGCCGATCGGCGAGACCGCCGTCACCGCGGTGCCGATCAATGATCCCTCGGCGCCCGAGGTGCTCAGTCCCACGTTGCTCGCGACCTCCGAAGGACTGCTCGAGGCCGTACGCGGCCGAGCGACAGCCGGCCGGTACTTCGACGCCGGTCACGACGCGCGTGCCGACCGGGTCGCCGTCATCGGCGCCCGCGCCGCCGAGAAGCTCGGCATCAACCGCGTCGACAGCCAACCGTCGATCTTCGTCGGCGAGCGCCCCTACACGGTGATCGGCATCGTCGACGACATGGAGCGCCGACCCGACCTGCTCGATTCCGTGATCGTGCCGATCGGCACGGCCCGAGCCGACTTCGGCCTGCAGAGCGCATCCGAGCTGCAGTTGCGCATCGCTGCGGGTGCCGGCGCACTCGTCGCCGAGCAGGCGCCCATCGCGCTCGACCCCAACACCCCCGAGAACTTCGACGTGCAGGCGCCGCGCAGCGGATCGGAGCTGCAGGAGAGCGTGCAGGCCGACATCAACGTCGTGTTCCTCGTGCTGGGCCTCATCGCCCTGCTCGCCGGCGGGCTCGGCATCGCCAACGTCACCCTCCTCTCGGTCTCGGAGCGAACCGGCGAGATCGGCCTTCGACGAGCTCTCGGGGCGACCCGACGCGACATCGCGTCGCAGTTCATGGTCGAGTCGGTCGTCATCGGACTGCTCGGCGGGCTCATCGGTGCGGCGGTCGGCGTCTTCGCCGTCGTCGCCGTCGCGCTCGTGCAGCAGTGGACGCCCATCATCGACCTGCCGATGGTGCTCGGCGCGGCGCTGCTCGGTGCCGTCGTCGGGCTCGCCGCGGGTGCGTACCCGGCGCGCAAGGCGTCGCGCATCGAGCCGATCGCGGCGCTGCGCGCGGGCGTGTGACCTCCAGAGCGACGTGAATCGGCCCAGTCGCGCCGCGTACAATGCCCGGGTGGACGACGAGCAGGATGCCACGGGCGCGACCCGCGCGCCCGGCGACCCCGCGCGGCCGAGCGAAGCGGGCCGCGATGCCGGCGCTGCGACTGCGGGATCGAGCGGCCCCGGGGCATCCGTCGTCGCCTACGTACGTCGGCATCGGCTGGCCGCAACGATCACCGCCGGGGCGCTCGTGCTCGCGCTCGCCGGTACGGGTGCGGTGTTCGCCGGAGCCGCGACGAACGCCGACGCGAACACCTCCGTCGTGCCGAGCGCGACCCCGACGTCCATGCCCGAGCCGGCACGCGCGGTGCCCGCCGAGGCCGTCGCGGCGAGCCGCGTGCGCACCTGTTCGGTCGCCGAGGCCGCAGCCGATCCGCGCCTGGCGAACCTGCAGGCACAGGTCATGAAGGCGTCGACGGGCGAGGTGCTGTACGACCGCGGCGGCACAACCGCATCGCGTACCGCGAGCGTCATGAAGGTGCTCACCTCAGCCGCGGCACTCTCGGTGCTCGGCTCGAGCTACCGCGCCACGACGACCGTCGTGAAGGGCGCCGAGCCCGGCTCGGTCGTGCTCGTCGGCGGCGGCGACGTCACCCTGTCGCGCACGCCGAGCGGCGACGAGACCGCCTACCCCGGCGCCGCGCACCTCGACGAACTCGCCCGCCAGGTGCGCGAGGCGTGGGCCGCCGACCCCGCGAACCCGCCCATCACGAAGCTGATCCTCGACGCGAGCTACTTCGGCGGCGAGGAGTGGCACTCGAGCTGGGCGCTCTCCGAGCGCGAGCTCGGCTACATGTCGAACATCACCGCGCTCATGGTCGACGGCGACCGCGACGACCCCTACACGAACACGTCGTGGCGCAGCGACGACCCCATCGGCCGAGCCGGTCAGGCGTTCGCCGACGAACTCGGCGGGGTCGGCACCATCGAGCGAGGCACCGCACCCGCCGGTGCCGCGCAACTCGGTGCCGTGTCGTCGCCGACGGTCGCCGAGCTCATCGACAAGGCACTCGTCGTCTCCGACAACACGGTCGCCGAGATGCTCGCGCGGCTCGTCGCCATCGAGACGGGTGCCGGCAACACGTTCGCCTCGCTGAACGCCGGAATCCTCGAGGGGCTCGACGGGTACGGCGTCGACACGGCCGGCATCACGATCGTCGACGGCTCGGGGCTCTCGCCCGACAACGCGGTGCCGCCGTCGTACCTCACCCGCCTGTTCGCGAAGGTGAACGCCCGCGAGGCGAGCCTCGGATACATCCTCGACTCCCTGCCCGTGTCGGGCGAGCGGGGCTCGCTCGCCTACGACGACCGGTTCTGGGGAGACAACTCGGTGGCCGACGGCCGGGTCATCGCGAAGACCGGATGGATCGACACCGGGTACACGCTGAGCGGCGTCATCCGAGCCGCGGACGACACCGATCTCACCTTCGCCGTCTACGCGCTCGGCGACGTCACCGACGAGGCCAAGACCGCGATCGACACGCTCACCACCGCGTTCTACCGCTGCGGTGACAACCTCTCGAACCAGTGAGCAGCGGCCCGGCGGCAGTGCAGTCAGGCGATCGGATGTCGCAGGCCGAGGTCGCGACGCTGACGCGCCGACTCGTCGCGATCGATGCGACGAATCCCTCGCTCGTGCCGGGCGCGGCGGGCGAACGCGAAGTCGCCGAGGCCATCGTCGCGTGGCTCGGCGATCGCGGCTTCGACGCACGCCTCATCGGGGCCGACCCGGCCCGACCGAGCGTGCTCGCGCGCCGGCGCGGCACCGGCGGAGGGCGCACGCTGCTGCTCGCTGGGCATCTCGACACGGTCGGCGGTGCGGGGCTCGGCGGCGCGGGGCTCGGCGGTGCGGGGCTCGGCGGACACGACGCGGGCGATTCGAGATCGGATGCCGCGGGGCCGGGGCCGTCCGACGCGGCCGACCCGCGCGCCGGAGATCGCGTCGTCGGCCGAGGTGCGTACGACATGGCGGGCGGTCTCGCCGCAGCCATGGTCGCCGCAGCCGGGGCTCCGGCCGACCTCGCCGGCGACCTGGTGCTCGCGTTCGCCGCCGATGAGGAGTTCGGCTCGCTCGGCATGGTCGAGCTGCTCGCTGCGATCGATGCCGAGGCCGAGGCATCCGCCGACCCGCGGCCGCGTCCGGATGCCGCCGTCGTGCTCGAGCCGACCGACCTCGAGGTGACCCTCGCCCACCGCGGGTTCGCGTGGTATCGCATCGAGTACGAGGGTGTCGCCGCACACGGATCGCAGCCCGAGCTCGGGGTCGACGCCATCGACCGGGCGCTCGACGGGCTCGTCGCGCTGCGCAACCTCGGCGCGCGCCTCGACGCCGCGTCGCGGCATCCGCTGCTCGGCACCGGCAGCGTGCGCGTCGCGACCATCGAGGGCGGCACCGATGCTGCGACCGTCGCCGACGGGTGCGTGCTGGTGGTCGAGCGCCGCACGCTGCCGGGGGAGCCGGATCCCGGTGCCGAGTTGGAGCTCGTGCTCGCGCCGTCTCGGCCGGCACGCGTCGTTCCGCTCGTCGCCCGCCCGGCGATGGAGGCCGATGCCGGGTCGCCGATCGCCCGGGCGGTGCTCGCGGCCGTCGAACGGGCCACCGGTGCGCCGCCCGTGCGTCGCGGCGATCCGTGGTGGACCGACGCCGGACTCATCGCCGAGGCGGGGATCGACGTCGTGCTCGTGGGGCCGATCGGCGGCGGGGCCCACGCCGACGAGGAATGGGTGTCGGTCGAGTCGCTCGGAACGCTCGTCGACGCGCTGCGTGGGGTCATCCGCACCATCTGCCTCGAGAATGACGAGAATGGACTACAGGACGGAAGGAGCCGACCATGACCCGGGCCCTGTTCATCATCGACGTGCAGAACGACTTCACCGAGGGCGGTGCGCTCGGCGTCGACGGGGGAGCGGCGATCGCCGCCGGCGTCAGCGAACTGCTCGCGACGCGCCGCGGCGAGTACGAGCTCGTGTTCGCGTCGCGCGACTGGCACGCCGGCGATCACGACAACGGCGGGCACTTCGCGCTCGACTCCGAGCCCGACTTCGTCGACACCTGGCCGCCGCACTGCGTCGCCGGGACGCCCGGTGCCGAGTACCACCCGGCGCTGTCGATCGACGAGGTCGACGTGCACATCCGCAAGGGTCAGGGCGTGCCCGCGTACTCGATCTTCGAGGGCACCGACGACGCGGGCGAGACGGTGAGCGCGGTGCTCACGCGCCACGGCATCACCGACATCGACGTCGTCGGCATCGCGACCGACTACTGCGTGCGGGCGAGCGTGCTCGACGCCCTCGAGCACGGCCAGCACGTACGCGTGTTCACCGACCTCGTCGCGGGTGTCGCGCCCACCTCGTCAGAGGCGGCGCTCGCCGAGCTCGGGCACGCGGGCGCCGCGATCACCGAGTCGAGCGTGCTGGGCGGTGCGGCGGCAGGTGCCGGCGCCGACGCGACCGGCGCGGCCGGTGCGGCCGGTGACGCCGAGACCGGTGACGCCGAGGCCGGCGCGTGAGGGCCGCGGGCGCCACTCCGGTTCCCACGCTCTACGCCGAGAGCGCCGATGGCGTGCTCATCGGCTACCGGCTGCGCGGCGAGCCATCAGCGGATGCCTCGCTGCCGCCAGTGCTGCTCGTGCACGGGTTCGCGTCCAATGCGAGCGTCACGTGGGAGGGCACCGGCTGGGTGCAGGCACTCGCCGATGCGGGTCGCGCGGTGATCACGGTCGACCTGCGCGGGCACGGCGACAGCGACAAGCCCGTCGACGGCGACTCCTATGCGCCCGAGCTGCTGGGCGCCGACCTGCAGGCCGTGCTCGACTCCGCCGGGGTCGCGCAGGTCGATGTCATCGGCTACTCCATGGGCAACCGGGTCGTCTCGGCACTCGCGACGCTCGCCCCCGAACGCATCCGGCGGGTCGTCATCGGCGGAGCCGGGCCGAACGAGCTGTTCGCCAGCTGGGACCTCGACGACGTGCACGCCGTGTTGGAGCGCGACGAGTGGGAGGGACATCCGCTCATCGAACAGGTGCTGCGTCCCGCTCTCGACGCAGGCGCCGACCGCGAGGTGCTGCTCGCGGTCATCGAGGGGGTCGCGGGGTCGCCGCTGGCGATCCCAGGCGACATCCCGACCCTCTTCGTCGCCGGCGAGAACGACCCGGTGCCGGCGGGCGTTCAGCAGCTGGCGCTCGACTGGGAGGCCGACCTCGTGACGATCCCCGGACGCGACCACGTCTCGACGCTGACCGCCCGCGCCTTCAAGACCGCGGCGATCGAGTTCCTGGCCTGACGCGCGCGCCGCGCAAGCGCAGGGCGATGGGTGCGTGGGGTTTGTGTTGCTCGTTCAGGGGATTCTTGCGACACGCCGAAGTCCCGAGGCGCTCGTGCGGCGCGTCGCAGAGAATCCCCTGAACGGGCAGACAGCAGACACGGGGAGATGTCCTCAACAGAGGGCGAGCCGCTCGCATTACGCACAGAGTGACGGATGTCGCGCCAGTGCATGTGGCGCCGAGGCGACCTTGGTCGCATGGAAGCAGCAATCGATGTCGTCCGCAGGCATGGCGGCACCTGCCGAACGCGTGACCTGCGAGAGGTCGGGCACTATCCCCGCAGCATCGCGTCAGCGGTGGCGGCGGGCAGTATCGAACGCGCCAGGGTCGGGCACTTCATGGCGCCGGATCTTGCCGCGAATGCGAAGCGCGCCATCCGGGTCGGTGGCCGCATCGCCTGCGCGAGTGCTGCCGAGATCCTCGGTCTGCGCGTGCTGAACCCCTCGCATGTGCTGCACATCGAGGTTGGCGAGCACGGCTCCAGGTTCCGCAGGGCGCGGGACGGCAAGGGGCGCATCCTGCCCACGACGTCACGCAAGCATTTCGAGTTCCACTGGGCCGGCACCGGTGCTCCCGAGGGTGCGCTTCCCAGCATCGTCGAGGTACTCACTCAGGCGATCGACTGCCTGCCGCCGCTGGATGCCCTGTGCATGATCGACTCGGCACGCGAGGATGTGCCGTGGATCGGCGCCGCCCCGAAGCTCAGCGTGGCTGAGTTCGAGCAACTGTTGAACGGGCTCAGCGAGCGTGGACGCGAGTTGGCGAGGCGGTCGACCACGCTCAGCCAAGCGGTCGGCGAGACCGTGGCGCGTGAGCGACTTCGCGAGGCGGGTATCGTGGCGAGGCCACAAGTGGGCCTCCCGGGCGACTACTTCGCGGACCTGCTGATCGGCGACCGGCTCGTCTTCGAGTGCGAAGGCTACAGCGCCCACGGCACGAGCGATGCGTTCGAGAGCGACCGCGAACGCATGGCACTTCTGCGCGCCTGCGGGTACATCGTGCTCAACTTCAGCCACAAGCAGATCCTCGGCGACTGGGAGAGTGTACTCAGCACGGTGCAATTCGTCATGCGGCGGGGATTGCACCTTTTCCACCCCGAGTGACGCCGCAGGCCCGCCCCGCGGCATCCGCTCGCCCCTTCGCACTCGTGACGTCTGCTCGTTCAGGGGATTCTTGCGACACGCCATGGTTTTGGAGGCGCCCTCACGGAGTGTCGCAAGAATCCCCTGAACGGGCAGACACGGCCCCGGGAGGACTGGCCGGCTGGTGGGGCGGCGCGCGGGGCGGTCAGAGACCGCGGCGCGCGGGGCGGTCAGAGACCGAGTCGGCGGAAGGTGCGCTTCACCCCGCCCGGCAGGCGGCGACCATAGACACGGCGCCAGAGGTGGCCGGTGAGCCGTGCCTGCTGCAGTGGCGAGAGGGCGCTCCGCTTGATCTCGGCGATGCCCGACCGGCGCAGTGCCAGCAGCTGGGTTCCGTCGTGGGGCCACTTCTTCGACACGCTTCCGGCCTTGTAGTACTTCTCGCACAGCATCTCGGGCACGCGCACGAACTCGCCGATGAGCGCGAGCCCGAGCAGCCACGTCCAGTCGGCGGAGTACTCACCCTGCTCGTTCGGGTGGATACCGCCGACCTCGGCGAACGCCGAGGCACGGAACAGCCCGCGATTCGGCACCCACCAGTCGCCCGGCCGGTGCACCATGACGAGACCGCGTTCGACGGCCGACTCGACACCGTCGAGCTCGTCGAACTCGTGCCGGGTGACCCGGCCGTCGATCTCGTATACCGTCATGTCGCTGAACGCGAGCACCGCCCGATTGTTCGTGCGCAACGCACCGACCAGTTTCTCGACGTAGGTCGGCGCGACGACATCGTCGTGGAACGCGAAGAACATCAGCTCGCCCTCGGCGCGAGCCATCAAGTCGTTGGAGTTGCGCAGCCACCCGAGGTTGGCGTCGCGTACCAGGATCCGGGTGTTCGGATGCCCCGCCGCGAACTCGCGCACCACCGCAAGGGTGTCATCGGTCGAGCAGTCGTCGCCGACGAGGATCTCGAGTCGAGGCCAGGTCTGCGCGGCGAGACTCTCGAGCGTTCTCATGATGAAGCCCGCACCGTTGTAAGTGGGCACGAGCGCGGTGACCAGCGGGGTCCACTGCTGCGCCGGCATCGGCGTTCCCTCCTGCGGCATCTCAGCCGGCGATCTCGGCGGCGAGCCGGCTGGCGCTCCATGGTGCCGTGGAGTACTTGCCGGTGTCGACCGAATAGTAGGCGCCCCGCCGCTCGACACCATAGCGGTCGCGGCGATGCAGCCCCGAGCGCGGATCGTCGAGGGCGCCGCCCCGCGACTGCGCGAACACGAAGCCCCCGTGCACGATCGTGTCGTCGGCGTCGTCGAACACCCTGCTGACACCGGGAATCACCCGCTCGAGCGCGGCGCGCACGTCGCCCACGAACGCCTCGGCGTCGGGCCCGGTCGGAAGGGCGGGAGCGTTCAGCTCCAGTTCGGCGCCCTCGGCGACGAGTCCGACGGGATACCACGAGAGGTAGAAGTCCCTGCCGTTGTAGTTCTTGACGTCGCCGAAGGGCCCGACGGCGACGATCGCGCTCGGCACGTCGTGCTCGGAGCGGGTGCGGATGAACACGCAGAGCCGGTAGCGGTGGTTCCACGGCCCCTGGGGGGTCAGGCCGGCCGTCGTGTCGACCGGGAGCCGGCCGTTCCAGAGCGCGTTCACGATGAGGTCGAAGTGCTCGTCGTCGTCGCCGGTGCGCACGCGCCACCGTCCGTCGGCGGAATCGACCGGTTCGGCTGCGGCGACCGTGGTGCCGAGCCGGAGTGTGACGCCCGACTCCGCGGCCACTGCTCCCGCGAGCCGGTCCGCGAACCACCGGGTGTCGACCGAGCGCTCGGGTACGCGGAACCCGGCGACGATCCCCGCCCCGGCGACCTCGCTGAGCTCGGCAGGAGTGAGTTCGGTGACCAGCGGGTCTGAGACATCGACCAGGTAGCGCCCGGCATCGGGATGACGCCGGATGAGTCCGCTGATCGCCTCGAACTTCGCGCGCATCGTGTCGGCGCCGACGACCGAGTCGCGGTGCAGCAGGTAGAGGTCGTCGTCGGCGGTGATGTGGCCGTCGAGGTCGCCGACGAGTTCGCGGGCGAGATCGCCGAACCGCAGGCTTCCGGGCAGGATGTGCTCGGCAGTCGCGGTCGTCGGATCCGCGCCGTAGAGGTATCCGAGGTGGATCTTGCCCTCGTTCCAGCGACTGGTCGCGGCCATCGGCGCGGCTTCACGGTCGAAGAGCGTCACCTCGAGCCCGCGGCGAGCGAGGTTGATCGCGAGCGCGCTGCCCATGATGCCGGCGCCGAGCACTGCCGCGCGCCGGCGGCTCACGAGGTGGCCCCGGACTGGTCGGGGTCGCCTCGGATGTACTCGGTGGACTCGTACGGGCCGTCGGCGAAGACGATCAGCGTCCCCCGGTCGTCGAGGTAGGTCTGCTGCGCCCACACGCCCGGCTCGATCAGCACCGCGGGGCAGTCCTCGTCGAGGGTGACGCGAGCGCGCTCGCCGCGGTGGCTGAAATCGACATCGATCGCTCCGCTCGCACGGAACAGCACCTGGCGCACATGCCGGTGGGCATGGCCGCCGCGTACTGCGCCCCGGGGCGCGTTCACTACGAAGGTTCGGGCGACGCTGAAGCCGGCGTCGTCGAGGGTGAGCGGGGTGAGCGAACCCCGATGGTCGCGGAAGCACTCGAGTTCGAGCACGCGCACTGAACCGTCGAGAAGGACGGACTTTCCGTAGGCCGACATGCACAGAACTGTATATCCCCGCGGGCGTGCGAGGCAGGGCGACCTGGACCGGGCCGCACTCGCGACGCGCGAGCCGCGCCGGTGCACCGCGGGCGAGTCAGGCCGGGACGGCGTGACCCGTCTTGGGGCTTGCCTGCGAAGTGGAGCGCGGTCGCATGCTGTGCGTGCGAGAGCACGTTCACGGCGAACGGCGATCGGGGAGCCGCTGCGCCGTACGCCCGCAGGTGGCCGTGCCGACCTTGTCGAACGTCGGAGCCAGTCGGCAGACTGGCAGCACCGACGCGAGGAGTCTGCCATGGCCGATGAGGACGTTCCGAGCGGATACACACGCCAGCCAGCTTCCACGAGCAATCGGGAGTCTCGGATTGGCGGGCCGCGCGGGCCGCGTGGGCCGAGACGTGGGGCAGGTGAGGTGGGCGTGACGGCTTCGCACGTGATCAAGCCGCTCACTCCCGAGACCTTCCCGGCGTGGCTGGCGCTCGCGCAGAAGCACAATGGGGTCTGGGGCGGGTGCTATTGCTCGTATTTCCACGACGACACGGAGCACACCGTCAAGGACGAGCACGACCGGCCGACGTTCAAGCAACGACTCGTCGCGGAGGGCGTCGCGCACGCCGCGCTCGTCTTCGACGGCGACGACGCGATCGCGTGGTGCGAGTACGGCAGTCCGATCGAACTGCCGAACATCTACCACCGCAAGCAGTACGACGCGGGCGAGACCAAGCCGGCACCGTGGCGCATCACGTGCTTCTTCGTCGACCGCGACCACCGACGGTCGGGAGCAGCACGCGAGGCGCTGGATGGCGCGCTCGAGCTGATCGCGCAGGCCGGCGGGGGCGAGGTGGTCTCGTTCCCCAATGAGCTCGCCCCGGGCAAGAAGACGTCGTCTTCGTTTCTCCACAACGGCACGAGGGCCATGTTCGAGAAGGCGGGGTTCACGTTCGAGCGTCACATCGGCAAGAGCAAGACCGTGATGCGCAAGTCGGTCCCACCGGCCCGCGGCTGACGCCGGTCGCCGGGACCGGTGGGTTCGACTGATGTACGATCTCGTGAACTTCAACTTCGGCGCTCATCCAGACGCACCGCTCAAGGTCGCTGAGTTCTGCAGCCTTCACGTGCGTTCCGACCGGCAGTTCTTCGTCCGCCGCCCGATCAACCGAGCCCGTGCGGCTCCTCGTGCCCGTCTGTCGTGGTGAGCGAGCCCGTGACCGGGCGGTTCGAGAGCGAGACCGCCCCGGACGCTGAACCGCGCGCGGTCGCGGCGTGCACAGCGTCGGCTGTCCGCTCCACGGGGTAGGCCGTGTGGAGCCGCACGGGCTCGCGTTCCGCGCCCTTCCGCTTCGCGCGCCGCGAGGCCGCGATGAGGTTCAGCGCCTCGACGAAGATCGCGAATGCCATCGGTCCGTAGATGAGCGCCTTGTCGATCTTGACCCCGAACCCGTCGGCGATCAGGAACACGCCGATCAGGAGGAGGAACGCGAGTGCGAGCATCTTGACCGTCGGGTGCCGGTTGACGAACGCGAAGATGTAGCGCGCGGTGAAGAGCATGATGCCGAACGAGAGCACCACGACCGTGATGATGATGGTGAGGTTCTCCGTCATGCCGACGGCGGTGATGACGGAGTCGAGCGAGAACACGAGGTCGAGCACGAGAATCTGCACGATGACCGACCCGAACGTCGCCGGGGCGCCGCCCGCGGCCGCATGTTCCTCGGCACCCTCGAGTTTCTGGTGGATCTCATGTACGGCCTTGTACACGAGGAACAATCCACCCGCGATGAGGATGAGGTCGCGCCACGAGAACCCGATCCCGAAGATCTCGAACACTTCGGTCTGGAGCGTGATGATCCAGCCTGCGAACAGCACGAGGACGACCCGCATGAGCATCGCGAGGGTCAGGCCGAGGTTTCGCGCCTTCGCCTGCTGCTCGACTGGAAGCTTCGAGGCGAGGATTGAAATGAAGATGACGTTGTCGACGCCGAGCACGACCTCGAGCACGAAGAGCGTGAGGAATACGGCGATGAGGTCGGGCGTGAACGCGAGGGAGAACTCCATCCCATATGGATAGCGCAGGAGATCGTCGCAGCGGAACCCTTTGACCGGGGTCGCGACGACGTGTGCGCATTGCTCGCTCGCAGCGCCGAACACCGCACTGCAAGCATCACCGACCTTCAGACACAATCTGGGTATGACCCGAGCTGCCCCGGCTGCGGCCGAGTTCCGCGCATCTGGACGCCCGCACGCGTGGCGGGCCGGGCTCGTTGTGGCTCTCGCGCTCGTCCTGGTCGGCTGTGGCGGGGTGGTTGGCCAGCCGGGCGGCGGCGCGGGAGGCGCCGTGGACGCCGATCTCGCGGGCAGCCTGTCGGCCGAGGATGCCGCCACGGCGGCCGACGGCGTCAACGCGTTCGGCTTCGATCTGCACGCCGCGGTCGCAGAGGATGGCGACAACACGGTCACGTCGCCGCTGTCGGCGTCGGTGCTGCTGGCGATGGTGGCCGCCGGTGCCGGCGGGGACAACGCCGAGGAGATGGTCGACCTGCTGGGCCTCGACGGCCCGCGGGACACCCGGTATGCGGCTCTGCTCGCCGATCTGGTCGGTACCGATGACGTCACGTTGGCGATCGCGAACTCGCTGTGGGCGGCCGAAGGCTATCCGTTCGAGGACGACTACGTCTCGTTCGTGCAGGAAACGTACGGGGCGACGGTCGATGAGGTCGACCTCGGCTCGCAGGATGCCGCCGACGCGATCGACGACTGGGTCGGCGAGCGCACCGAGGGGCTGATCGATGAGATCGCCGCGGATCTCGGCCTGCCCGACCCGCAGGCGGTGCTGGTGTTGCTGAACACGGTGTACTTCATGGGCACGTGGACCACCGCATTCGACGAGGACGACACCCGGGAGACGCCATTCGCCCTGGCCGGCGGCGACGAGGTGGATGTCCCCACCATGCACCGCAGGGACGCCGAGGTGGAGACCTCGTTCGGTGATGGCTTCCAGATGCTCCGGCTTCCCTACGGCGACGACGAACGCTTCGGCATGGAGGTGCTGCTGCCCGACGAGGACGTGGCCCTCGACGAGCTTCTCGACGACCTCGACGCCGACGTCTGGGCGAATGCGGTCGACGGCCTTCAGCCGGCCACCTTCTCCGAGATCGCGCTGCCGCGCTTCGAGCTCGAGTGGGACGCGAACCTCAACGAGGTTCTGCAATCGCTCGGGATGGTGTCTGCGTTCAGCGGCGGGGACTTCACCCCGATGTCGCCGGCCGACCCGTTCCTCGACACCGTGGTGCAGAAGACCTACATCCGGGTCGACGAGGCGGGCACCGAGGCCGCGGCGGTCACGGGCGGGGCCATGGCGGAGTCCGCAGGACCGCCGCCATTCCGGGTCGACCGGTCCTTCGCGTTCACCGTCAGCGACCGCGAAACCGGAGCCGTGCTCTTCCTCGGCAGCGTTCACGATCCCCGCGGCTGACACGCCGTCACCGTGGCTTTCGAAGGGGAGGCGCGAGAGCGTCGAACCACGCTCATCGGCCACCGGATGGTCCCGGCCGTCGATCGGGGCGCGAGGTGACGAAGCGCGTCGTCGTCAGGGACTTACAGCTGGTGGCCGAGCTTGTATTCGCCCTTCTTCCACTCGGGCATCGACTCCTCGCCCTCGCCGGGGCGGGTGTACGAGAAGCCGTCGGCGCCGATCGTGACGGCCATCTCGCTGGCGTCGGTGCGCGCGACGACCGGCTGTGGGTTGCCGTCGAGGTCGAGCACGAGCGAGGCCTCCGTGTACCACGAGGGCACGACGGGGTTGCCCCACCAGTCGCGGCGCTGGTTGTCGTGCACGTCCCAGGTGACGACGGGGTTGTCGGGGTCGCCGGTGTAGTAGTCCTGCGTGTAGATCTCGACGCGGTGGCCGTCGGGGTCGCGCAGGTACAGGTAGAACGCGTTCGAGACGCCGTGCCGGCCGGGGCCGCGCTCGATGCGGTCCGACATGCGCAGCGCGCCGAGCTTGTCGCAGATCGCGAGGATGTTGTGCTTCTCGTGCGTCGAGAACGCGACGTGGTGCATGCGCGGGCCGTCGCCGCCGGTCATGGCCGTGTCGTGCACGGTCGGCTTGCGGCGCATCCACGCGGCGTACACGGTGCCCTCGTCGTCCTGGATGTCCTCGGTGACCCGGAACCCGAGGTCCTGCATGAACGCCACAGCCCGCGGCACATCGGGGGTGACCTGGTTGAAGTGGTCGAGGCGCACGAGCGCGCCCGGCGTGTAGAGGTCGTAGCGCCATGCGAGGCGCTCGACGTGCTCGACGTCGTAGAAGAACTCGTAGGGGAACCCGAGCGGATCCTCGACGCGCACCGACTCGCCGATGCCCTTCGTGAAGCCGTCCGCGCGACGCTCGACGCGGCATCCGAGCTCGGTGTAGAAGGCAACCGCCTTGTCGAGCTCCTCGGGGCTGCGCACGCGATACGAGAACGCGGCGACCGCGGCGACCGGGCCCTTGCGCAGCACCAGGTTGTGGTGGATGAACTCCTCGATGCTGCGCAGGTAGACGGTGTTCTCGTCCTCCTCGGTCACGGTGAGGCCGAGCACGTCCACGTAGAAGTTGCGTGAGCGCTCGAGGTCGGTGACGACGAGCTCCATGTACGCGCAGCGCAGGATGTCGGGCGCCGGCGCCGACGGCGTCGGGATGGGGTTGTCGGTGTGGATCGGCGCCTCCTGGCTCACGTAGAACCCCGAGGAGGTGAGGGTCTTGTCTTGTTTGGCGGTCATGTCAGCGTCCTTGCTCTGGTGCGATTGGTCTGGCGGGTCGAATGGGATGACCCGTCAGCGCGGGTCGGGGTCGTCGAGGTCGGTCTCGGTGTGGTGCTCGGCCTTGCCGAACGTGGGGTTGTGCACGGCCCCGAGGGTGATGTGCACGGCCTGCTGGTCGGTGTAGAAGTCGATCGACCGGTAGCCGCCCTCGTGGCCGAGCCCCGAGGCCTTGACGCCGCCGAACGGGGTGCGCAGGTCGCGCACGTTGTTCGAGTTGAGCCAGACCATGCCGGCCTCGACCGCCTGCGAGAAGTTGTGCGCACGCTTGAGGTCGTTGGTCCAGATGTAGGCGGCGAGCCCGTACCGTACGCCGTTGGCGAGTTCGAGCGCCTCTTCGTCGGTGTCGAACGGGGTGATCGCCACGACCGGTCCGAAGATCTCCTCCTGGAAGATGCGGGCGTCGGGGGCGACATCGACGAACACCGTCGGTGCGACGTAGTTGCCGGTGGGGAAGCCCTCGGGCCGGCCGCCGCCGGCGACGAGGCGACCCTCGGTCTTGCCGATCTCGACGTAGCTCATCACTTTGTCGTAGTGCTCGGGGTGCACGAGGGCACCGACCTCGGTCGCGGGATCGTGCGGGTCGCCCACGATGACGCGCTTCGCCTGCGCCGCGTAGCGCTCCACGAACTCGTCGTACACCGGGCGTTCGACGAGGATGCGCGACCCCGCCGTGCAGCGCTCGCCGTTGAGCGAGAACACCCCGAAGATCGTCGCGTCGACCGCGGCCTCGAGGTCGGCGTCGGCGAACACCACGGCCGGCGACTTGCCGCCGAGCTCCATCGAGAGGCCCTTGAGGAACGGCGCCGCGTTGCCGAAGATGACCTGCCCGGTGCGACTCTCGCCGGTGAACGAGATGAGCGGCACGTCGGGATGCTTCACGAGCGCGTCGCCCGCCTCTTCGCCGAGCCCGTTCACGAGGTTGAACACGCCCTTCGGCAGCCCGGCCTCCTCGAAGATCCCCGCCCACAGCGACGCCGACAGCGGCGTGAACTCGGCGGGCTTCAGCACGACCGTGTTGCCGGTGGCGAGTGCCGGCCCGAGCTTCCACGACTCGAGCATGAACGGGGTGTTCCAGGGCGTGATGAGCCCGGCGACGCCGATCGGCTTGCGGTTGACGTAGTTGATCTGGCGGCCGGGCATCTTGTAGGTGTCGTCGGCCTGCGCGACGATCAGGTCGGCGAAGAACCGGAAGTTCTCGGCGGCGCGACGTGCCTGTCCGAGTGCCTGCGTGATCGGCAGGCCCGAGTCGAACGACTCGAGCTCGGCGAGCTGCGCGTCGCGCGACTCGACGATGTCGGCGATCTTGTGCAGCACCCGCGAGCGCTCGCGCGGCAGCATCTTCGGCCACGGGCCCTCGCGGAAGGCGCGCGTGGCGGCGGCGACGGCGAGGTCGATGTCGGCCTTCTGGCCGGCCGCGGCCTGCACGTACGTCTCGTTCGACACGGGGTCGAGCACGTCGAACGTCTCGCCGCCGACCGAGTCGACGAACGCGCCGTCGATGTAGTGGCGGATGCGGTCGGGCAGTCCCTCGGGGATGTGATGCGTCATGGCTGATGCTTTCCGATCGATGCGTGTGGATTCAGGCGGAGATTTCGGATGACTCGGGGTCCGGGACATCCGTCGCAGGCGACTTGTGCTCGCTCTGGTAGGCGAGCACGGCGTCGAGCGTGGCGGTGCGGTGGCGGCGTGCGGCGAGTTCGATGTCGAGCGGCTCGGCGCCCGCCTCGATGAGGTCGAGGATGCGGTCGTGCTCGCCGACGGACTCGAGCGCGCGGCCCGGCACGAAGCTGAACGACGAGTCGCGCAGCAGCTTCATGCGGTTCCAGCCGCGATGCACCAGGTCGAGGATGTGCGGGTTCGGGCACTCCTCGAACAGCACCGAGTGGAACTCGAGGTTGAGCTCGGTGAACCGGTGCGGCTCGAAGTCGTCGAGCGTGCGACGCATGCGCTCGTTGATCGCGCGCGCCCGGCTCAGGTGGTCGGGCGTGAGCAGCGGCGCGGAGAGTGCGGTGGCGGAACCCTCGACGAGTGCGAGTGTCTGCATCGTGTGCAGGTACTCGGTCTCTTGGATGAGGGCGACCTGTGCGCCGACGTTGCGCTCGAACGTGACGAGATTCTCGGCCTCGAGCCGGCGGATCGCCTCGCGCACGGGCACGACGCTCACGTCGAGTTCACGTGCGATCGAGCCCAGCACGAGTCGGTAGCCCGGCACGTAGCGGCCGTCGTCGATGCGCTCGCGGATGAAGCGGTACGCCTGCTGCGACTTGCTCTCTGCGCTCATCGCGACCCACCTGCGGGTCGAGGAGCGCCCGGCGAAGCCGGACGCGTCTCGAGACCGACGCGGCTCGCCTCGTAACGCGCCAGCCATGCCGCGTTCATGGGGAACAGCCCGTCGACGGATGCCCCGCCCGCGACCTGCTCGGCGACGTAGGCGTCCTGGCGCTCCTGTTCGGCCGCCTCGGCGGCCACCTCGGCCACGAGGTGCGACGGGATCACGATGACCCCGTCGCCGTCGCCCACGATGACATCGCCCGGCTGCACGGCCGCGCCGCCGCAGGCGATGGTCACGTCGACCTCCCACGGCACGTGCCTGCGCCCGAGCACGCTCGGGTGCGGCCCCTGCGAGAACACGGGGATCTCGAAGCCGGCGACCGCGTCGAAGTCGCGCACGCCGCCGTCGGTGACGATGCCGGCCGCGCCGCGCACCTGCGCACGCAGTGCGAGCACGTCGCCCACGGTGCCGGTGCCGCGCTCGCCACGGGCCTCGACGACCAGCACCTCGCCCGGCTCGACGGTGTCGAACGCGACCTTCTGCGCGTTGAACCCGCCGCCGTGCGCCGCGAACAGGTCGGGGCGGAACGGGATGAACCGCAGCGTCTTGGCCGTGCCCAGGATGCGGTCGCCGGGGTGGTTGGCGTGCACGCCCTCGATGAAGATGTCGTGATAGCCGCGCTTGCGCAGCGCGACGCTCAGGGTCGCGACCGCCGTCGACTCGATCAGCGCGCGCACCTCGTCGGTGAGCACGTCCGTCGGTCGAGGAGCCGGCGAGGCCGCAGCGGTCGCGGCGCTCGGCGCCGTCGCGCGCCCGGCGGCGACCGCCGCCGCGAGCTCGGCCTCGCTGCCCCAGGCCTCGATGCGCTGCAGGTCGTCGACCGCGGGCTTCGTGCCGAAGTCGCCGAACGTGGCGGTGCCCTGCGTGATCGTCGTGACGAGCCGGCCCGTCGACGGTGCCCCGGGCGCTGCGGGCGCGTCGACCTCGACCTCGACGACATCGCCCGGCACGATGACCGACGAGCCCGCGGGGGTGCCGGTGAGGATGACGTCGCCGGTCTCGAGCGTCATGAGCTGCGAGAGGTCGGCCACGAGCCGGCCGAAGGGGAAGAGCAGCGTCGCCGACGAGTCATCCTGCACGAGTTCGCCGTTGACCCAGGTGCGCACGCGCCAGGCGTCTTCGCCGATGCCGTCGGTGGGGATCGCGATCGGGCCGAGCGGGGTGAACCCGTCGCCGCCCTTCGAGCGCACGTTCGAGCCCTTGTCGGCGGCACGGAGGTCGTAGATGCCGAGATCGTTGGCGGCGGTGACGGATGCCACGTGGCTCCAGCCGCGCTCGGGCGTGACGTGCCGCGCCGGCTCGCCGATGATGAGCGCGATCTCGCCCTCGAAGGCGAGCAGCTCAGTGCCCGCCGGGCGCTCGAGCGTGCCGCCCGACGGGGCGATCGATGACGAGGGCTTGATGAAGTAGCTGGGCTGGGCGGGGGTGCGACCACGTTGCGCAGCCCGCGAGGGGTAATTGAGGTGCACGGCGATGATCTTTCCCGGTGTCGGGATGGCGCCGCCGCTCGTCGCGGTGAACTCGTTCGTCATAGACGTCCTCGTCTCTCAATATCTGAAATGATATACGATCTGTCGGCTTCACGCCAGACCGGTGAACGAACTTCCCTGCCCCACCGATCAGCGGACAGGACATCTGCTGATTCGCAGGACACCCAGGGGTGCGGGTGTCCTGGGAATCCCGGAATGTCCTGCGTGGCCCTAGGGGACATGTCAGTAGCTTGCTCGGGGAGTGTCGGGGCCGCGGGGAGTGTCGGGGCCGCCGGGAGCGTCGGAGCCCGAGACCTCCGCATCGCCGGACCGTGACCCGATGAAGCGGTCGGCGAGCGCCTCGGAGGCTCGCGCCAGGATGGCCACATCGGCGCCGACGGCGACGAACGACGCCCCGGCGGCGAGGTAGCGCTCGGCGTCTTCGGCGACGAACGCGTTGACGCCGACGGGCTTGCCCGCGGCGCGGCCGGCCTCGATCGACGAGAGCACGGCGGCCACGACGTCGGGGTGGCTCTGCTGTCCGAGCACGCCCATCGATGCGGCGAGGTCGGCCGGCCCCACGAAGAGCGCGTCGACTCCGTCGACCGCGGCGATCTCGGCGGCAGCGGCGACCGCCGTCGCCGACTCGATCTGCACGATGAGGCTGATCGTCGCGGACGCGTTCTGCAGGTAGTCGGCGACACGGTTCCACCGGGACGACCGGGCGAGCGACGCGCCGACGCCGCGAACGCCGCCGCCGGGGTAGCGCACCGCGCGCACGAGCTCGGTGGCCTGCTCGGCCGAGTCGACCATCGGCACGAGCAGGTTCTGCACCCCGAGGTCGAGGTACTGCTTGATCACGACCGTGTCGCCGATCGGCGGTCGAACGACGGGCGCGACGGGGTAGCCCGACATCGCGTAGAGCTGGCCGAGGATCGACTCGAGGCCGTTGGGGGAGTGCTCGGCATCGAGGAGCACCCAGTCGACGCCGCTGCCCGCGGCGATCTCGGCGATGATGGGGCTGCCGGAGCACACCCACATGCCGACCTGCGGCCGGGAGCCGCCGGCGATGCGCGCGGCGAACGTCTCGGGAAGGTTCACTCGAACCGGCACGTGACCGCCCCCAACGCTCCGAAGTCGGCGTGCACGGTGTCGCCGCGTTCGACCCACATCGGCCGGGTGAACGACCCGGCCAGGATGATCTCGCCCTCGCCGAGCGACTGCCCGTGCTGGGAGAGCTTGTTCGCGAGCCACGCGACGCCCAGCGCCGGGTGGCCGAGTACTGCCGCGGCCACGCCCGACTCCTCGATGGTCTGGTTGCGGTAGAGCAGCGCCGAGATCCACCGCAGGTCGACCTCGTCGACCTTGACGGGGCGTCCGCCGACGACCATGCCGCCCATGGCCGCGTTGTCGCTGATCGTGTCGACGATCGTGCGACCCTGCAGTTCGATGTGCGAGTTCAGGATCTCGAGCGCCGGCACGACGTAGGCCGTCGCGTCGAGCACGTCGAAGAGCGTGACGTGCGGACCCTCGAGCGGCTTCGACAGCACGAACGCCAGTTCGACCTCGATGCGCACGTTCGAGAAGCGGTCGAACTCGACGGATGTCCCGGACTCGAACACCATGTCGTCGAAGATCACGCCGTAGTCGGGCTCGGTGATTCCGGTCGCGACCTGCATGACCTTCGAGGTGAGCCCGATCTTGCGACCCACGAGCCGTGCCCCGGACTCGCGGCGGGCGTCGGCCCACCGCTTCTGCACGGCATAGGCGTCCTCGACCGTCATATCGGGATTGCGGGCCGTGAGCAGCGGAACGATGGTGCGATCGCGGTCGGCGGCCGCGAGTTCGTCGGCGATCGCCGAGATGCGGGAGGGATCGAGCACGGGAGCTCCACTTCGTCGTCGAGGTAGCTGGTTGCGATCGTATACGAGGGGGTGCGGCACGGTGGCGAGTTGTCGCCCCGTCAGGCGGGCAGCAGCACCGGTTCGAAGAACTCGGCGAGCAGCTCCGGCTGGTCCAGCGGAAGCACGGTCGCGACGAACATGTCCGGGCGCACGACCACGACGCATCCACCCCGGTCGATGCCGCGCCGCTCGAAGATGTCGTTCGCGGGGTCGGCCGCGTAGACGAGCTCGTCGTCGATCACCTGGAACGGGCCGAAGCGGGGCCGGAACACCGCCGGCACATCGCGCGGCTCGATGGAGTCGTGGTCCTGCTGCCAGATGACCTTGACGTCGAAGACACTGCCGGCGTCCTCGCCCCCGCGATGCGTGCTGACGTACGGGGAATCGGGAGAGTCGTGCAGCCACTCAGCCCAGCGGTGGATCTCGCCGCCCTCGGTCGGAGCCGGTGCATCGGCGAAGGCGTAGAGGCGCCAGCGGCCGTCGGCACGCATGTGGTGACCGAGTTCCATCGGTACGGCGTCGCACACGCGCACGACCGGTGCCGACCAGAAGCGCTCGCCGATCGGGTAGCCCGTCGCGAGGTGCTGGAACCCGCCCTCGGCGGTGACTGTCGACGGCTCGTAGTGCGTGCCGAATCCCGAGGCCCGGATCTCGCTCTTCACGTAGTGTGCGGTGACTTCGGCCGGGTCGACGCCGCCGAGCTCAGTGTGCTCAGGATCGAGCACCTTCGCGCCCATGAGAGTCGACCACTCGAGGTCGAAGTCGATGAGCTTCTGCGCCACCACCTGTCGCTCCACCGAGTACGTGTCGAGCAGCGACTCGGGGCTGCGGCCGGTGAGCACCGAGCCGAGCTTCCAGCCCAGATTGAAGGTGTCCTGCATCGACACGTTCATGCCCTGGCCGGCCTTCGCCGAGTGTGTGTGGCAGGCGTCGCCGGCGATGAACACATGCGGCTTCTTCTCGCCGCGCTCCTCGGGCTTGACGTCGTCGAACGTGTCGGTCACCCGCTGTCCCACCTCGTAGACGCTCCACCAGGCGACGTGGCGCACCTCGAGCCGGTACGGCTGGAAGATGCCCTGCGCGATCTCGAGGATGCGCTCGAACGGCGTCTCGCGCACCGTGCCAGCGTCCTCCGGGTCGATGTCGCCGAGGTCGACGTACAGGCGGCAGAGCGCGTTGCCCTCCCGGGGGATGAGCAGGATGTTGCCGCCCGAGCCCGACTGGATCGCGCACTTCGTGCGGATGTCGGGGAAGTCGGTGTCGACGAGCACATCCATGACGCCCCACGCGTGGTTGCGGGAGTCGCCGTGCAGCCGGCCACCGATCGACTTGCGCACCTGCGAGCGTGCGCCGTCGCAGCCGACCGCGTACTTCGCACGCACGGTGCGCTCTGCTCCCTGCTCGTCGCCGACCGTGCGACGCACAACGGCCTTGACGGGGCGCTCAGCGCCCTCCTCGACCTCGAGCGAGACGAGCTCCCAGCCGTAGTCAGGCTTCAGGCGGCTGGGCGAGAACGCCGCGAACTCGGCGAAGTAGTCCTGCACGCGTGCCTGGTTGCAGACCACGTGGGGGAACTCGCTGAGCGTCGAGTCGTCGAGCGCCGCGGAGTCGATCGACTTGTCGGCACGGTGGATGCGGCCGCGGTCGGCCGGATCGGGGCGCCAGAACTGCATCTCGGTGATGCGGTACGCCTCGGCGAGCAGGCGCTCGGCGAAGCCGAAGGCTTGGAACGTCTCGATCGAGCGCGCCTGGATGCCGTCGGCGTGGCCGATCTCGAGCCGGTCGCCGCGGCGCTCGATGATGCGCGTGTGCACGTCTGGATACATCGACATCTGCGCCGCGAGCAACATGCCGGCGGGGCCGGTGCCGACGACGAGCACGTCCATCTCGTCGGGGAGATCCTCCGGCCGGTCGAGCCCGATGCCGGCGGCGGGGAGCACTCGGGGATCGTGCGAGACGTAGCCGTGGTGATGGAACTGCATTGCTTTCTCCTTCGAAAGATCCCTGTCGAGCCCTGATCGCTCGACCATGTGCATTCAGCGCCTCGGCTGGTGGATGCGCCGGTGAGGCGGGTCGGGCGTGCCGACCGCCGCGCCGTATCGATGTCAGGCTTCGAGGAGGTCGAGTTCGTGGACGCTGGCATCCAATGCCGGTATCGTATACGATATTGAATCAGAGTTGCAAGATCGTCGAAGCCACTAGTGCACGACACGCGCTTGACGATTAGGCATGAAATCGTATATGTTCCCGTAACGCTTCCCCCGAGCACCCACTGCCGATCAATCGGAACCCACCCATGACAAAGGAGTCAGCGTGTCCCAGAGCACCGCTCATCCCACCACGAAACAGGAGCGCGCGAGGGTCCTCGGCGCTGTCGTCGTCGGCACCACCATCGAGTGGTACGACTTCTTCATCTACGCCTTCATGGCCAACCTGGTCTTCGCACAGCTCTTCTTCGAGCCGGCAGGACCGGCCCTCGCCCAGATCCTCTCGCTGGTGACCATCGGCATCTCATTCCTGTTCCGCCCGCTGGGCGCCTTCCTCGCGGGCCACTTCGGGGACAGGATCGGGCGGCGCCCGATGCTCGTGCTGACGCTGCTGCTCATGGGTGCGGCGACGACGCTCGTCGGCGCACTTCCCACCTACGCGCAGATCGGAATCTGGGCGCCGATCATGCTGCTGCTGCTGCGCATCCTGCAGGGGATCTCGGCCGGCGGCGAGTGGGGCGGCGCGGTCCTCATGGCGATCGAGCACGCGCCGGTCAACCGTCGTGGCCTGTTCGGCTCCTTCGTGCAGTCGGGCGTGCCCCTCGGCCTGCTGCTCGCCACGGGAGTGCTCGCCTGGATCCGCGCGGCCTTCCCGGGCGACGCGTTCATCGAGTTCGGCTGGCGCATCCCGTTCTTCCTCTCGATCATTCTGGTCGTGGTCGGTTACCTCGTGCGGCGAGCCGTCGATGAATCGCCGGTGTTCGAGGAGATCAAGCAGACCGCGCAGCAGTCGTCGGCGCCCATCATCCAGGTGTTCAAGAAGTACGGCCTCGTCGTGCTCTTCTGCGCGCTGGTGTTCATGGCCAACAACGCCGTCGGGTACATGACCACCGGTGGCTACGTACAAGGTCTTGCCTCGCGCCCCGTGGATGAGGGCGGGTACGGCTTCGACCCGGTCGGCGTGCAGCTGGCGGCGCTCGCGGGTGCGATCTCGTGGCTCGCCTTCACGTTCCTGGCCGGCTGGCTCTCCGACCGCATCGGCCGCAAGCCGCTCTACCTGATCGGCTGGGTCGTGCTCGCGATCAGCGTCGTGCCGCTGTTCCTGCTCGTGCAGTCGGGCGTTGCCGGGGTTGCCTGGGCGACCGTCATCCTGGGCGCCGGCCTCGGCCTGACGTACGGAGCGCAGGCAGCCTGGTACGCGGAGTCCTTCCCGGCGTCCGTGCGATTCTCGGGCGTCTCGATCGCGTACGCCATCGGTGCCGTGATCGGCGGCGCGTTCGCCCCGACCATCGCCCAGGCGCTCCTGCAGGCGACCGGCACGACGTGGGCGATCGTCGGCTACCTGCTCGCGACCGTCGTGATCTCGGTCATCGGCACCCTCCTGCTGCGCGACCGCACCGGCGTTCCGCTTTCGATCGAATTCGAGCAGTCGAGCCACTTCGACACCTGGAAGCGCGGCGACGAGTACGAAGTGCTCTCGCCCGTGGACGAGGCTGCGAGGCGCTGAGCTTGCTGAGGAGGGGTTCCGCGCCGCGGCACGGGGCCCCTCCTCGTTCGTGCCGCCCGGCCGGTGTCTCGATGATGGCCGGATCTGCGATGAGCGCTCAGGGGGTGCGATCCGGTCAGGATGCAGGCTGACGGGAATGCGCCCCGGAACGCGTTGTCGTCAGCTGTTCACGCGGATGATCTCCTGCTGGTAGGGCGCGATCACTCCGCCCGAGATGCGGCAGTCGAGCAGCAGGAACGGGCGCTCGTCGGCGGGCCTGGCGGTCCATTCGGCGAGCCGGTCGAGGTCGGCGAGCTCGCGCACCACCACTCCCTCGGCCCCGACCGCGGCCGCGAGGCCCGCGAAGTCGGTCTCGGGGATGAGCATGGGCGCCTCGGCGAGGCCCTTGAGCCCGTAGAGGTTCACCTCGGCGCCGTACGCGGCGTCGTTCCAGACCACGGCGACGCCCCGGCCACCCGCGACGCGCACGGCGCTCTCGAGGTCGGCGAGCGCCATGAGCCCGCCGCCGTCGCCCGTCGTGAGCACGATCGTCGAGTCGGGCCGCGCGAGTGCGGCACCGGGAACGCTCGGGAAGCCGAGGCCGATCGACTGGAACGCGGTGCCGACCATGATCATGCGGTCGGGCGACGCGACCGGCCAGTACATGTTCGCCCAGCCGATGAAGTGGCCGCCGTCGGAGACGACCACGCGATCCGCGGGCAGCAGCTCGCCGATGCGGACCGCGACGCTGCGAGGGTCGAGCCGGCCGTCTGAGGCGACCGCGTCGCCGGCTTCATAGGCGCGGGCGGCCGTGACGTCGACCGACTCGCGCCAGCCCGACGGGCTCGCACCGGTCACGCGCAGCTCGTCGACCAGGGCGCGGGCGATGACGCCGGCGTCGGCGCGGAGGAAGGTCGACACGTTCGGGTGCGTCGCCGTCGCGGCGACGTCGACCTGCACCACGCGCGTGCCGGGAGCGAAGAGCTCGCCGAAGCGCATCGTGAACTGGCCCAGCGACGCGCCGAACACGACGGCGACGTCGGCCTCGCGCACGAGACGCATCGCCGCTTCGGCGCCGAAGCCCCCGGCCACGCCGAGGTCGTAGCGGTCGTCGGGGAACACGCCACGGCCGAGCGCGGTCGTGAGCGTGAGGGCGCCCGTCGCATCGGCGAGGGCGCCGAGCGCCTCACCCGCGTCTGCCAGCCAGGCGCCGCGTCCGGCGAGCAGCAACGGGCGTCGCGCCGCGGCGAGTGCCGCAACCGTGTCGACGAGCACCCGCGTGGCGAACTCGCCCTTCGGGGTGACGGGCGCGGGAAGGCGCAGGGCCGGAGTCGGGCCATCCGCTCGCGCGTCGGCCTCGCCGACCTCGAGGCCGGCGACGTCGTAGGGAATCGCGAGTACGGCGGCCGTGCGGTTGGCCAGCGCGTGCTCGATCGCGAGCACGGTCGTCGCTGCGACATCCGTTCGCCCGACCGTGAACGTGCGCGCGCCGACGCCCGAGGCCATCGCGATCTGGTCGACGTCCCACGGGCGCGCGCCCGTCGTGGGTTCGTCGCCGACGACGAGCACGAGCGGGATGCGCGCCTGCGCCGCCTCGGCGAGCGGCGTGAGCGTGTTCGTGAAGCCCGCGCCATAGGTGGCTGTGGCCGCCGCGATGCGGCCCGAGGCGCGGAAGTGCGCGTCGGCGGCGACGACCCCGCCCGCCTCGTGGCGCATGGCGGTGTAGCTCGTCGACGTGCGGTCGAGGGCGTCGAGGAACAGGGCGTTGCCGTTGCCCATCACGCCGAAGACGTGATCGATGTGGGCGGAGAGGGTGTGCGCGACGAGCGCGGAGACGGTGGGCATGCTGACGCCTTTCGAGACGGTGACGGATGCGGGTTCCGTATGTGTCTCGCGCGGCCCGGGTGTCTGCCCGATCGGCTTCGTGCCCTTTTTTCGAGCACCGGCGCCTCGCGGCGCCTGGACGCACCGAGTCTATCGAACCGTCGCCGCGGGGGCACGGTTCGACGACTCGACGCGTCGGCTTCGACGCCGCGAGGTCGACGGAGCGACGCGGGTCAGGCCCTGCGGCTGCCCATCATGCGCACGAGCCAGACGATCGCAGCGATCACCAGCAGGACGATACCGACCCACAGGAGGAACTGGAGCGACGACACGAATCCGCCGGTGAACAGCAGGATGATCGCGATGATGGCGACGATGATCAGGAGGATGTTCATGGATCTTCCCTTTCCGTTGCGATCCCACGCGTGCAGGGGCGCCGGTGGAGATCTCGGTACCCACTCGACCACACGAAGGCCGGGCATGTCGAGCGGTTGCGCGGCCAGTCACGATGCGTGTAAGGGGTCGGCCGGCGCAGACGAGAGGTCGACGTGCACCAGAATGATCGGATGAAGACGATCCAACTGCGCCGGTACATCCTCGTCGACGGAACCTATGACGAGTTCGTCGCCTGGTGGCGTGAGGCGGTGGTCGAGGTTCGCACCGGGGCCGGGTTCGCCATCGAGTTCGCGTACGGCATCCGTGAGAGCAACGAGTTCGTGTGGGCCGTGAGCACGCCCGGCGACCGCGACGAGTTCCTCGTCCTCGAAGCCGCGTACATGGCCTCAGACGCGCGCGCCGCCGCATTCGACGGCGTGCCGCAGCGTATCGCCGCGCACGACATCCGCTTCGTCGACGACGAGCCGCTCGCCGACTGATCGCAGGTGCACGGATGCCGCGGGCCGGTCGGGCCCGCGGCATCCGTGCGTTGTCCGCCTCAGCGGTGGACGGGGTTCAGCCGTTGATGACCTGCGGGACGCCGAGGGATTTGAGTCCTTCGGTGCCGAACTCGAGGCCGTAGCCGGACTGCTTGGCGCCGCCGAACGGGATCATGGGGTGCACGCCGCCGTGCGAGTTGATCCACACGGTGCCGGCCTCGATGCGGGCCGCGACCTCGCGGGCGCGGGCGCGGTCGGCCGACCACACCGACGCGCCGAGGCCGACGTCGAGGCCGTTGGCCATCTCGATCGCGTGGTCGAGGTCGTGGTAGCGGATGATGGGCAGGGCAGGGCCGAACTGCTCCTCGGCGACGAGGGGGTTGTCGTTGTCGATGTCGGCGATCAGGGTGGTCGGGTAGAAGTAGCCCGGCTGATCGCGGTCGGGGTCGCCACCGAGCACGACGCGAGCGCCCGACGCCTTCGCGGCATCGACGAGGCGGTCGACGATGTCGAACTGCGCCCGGTTCTGCAGCGGGCCGAGCACGTTCTGCTCGTTCGTGCCGACACCCATCGGCATGGCGGCGGCGACCGTGGTGAGGGCGTCGACGACCCGGTCGTAGATGTCGTCGTGCACGTAGAGGCGCTTGAGGGCCGCGCAGGTCTGGCCGGTGTTGATGAACGCGCCCCAGAACAGGTCCTGGGCGATCGCGTCCGGGTCGGCGTCGGGCAGCACGATGCCGGCGTCGTTGCCACCGAGTTCGAGGGTGAGACGCTTCACGGTGTCGGCCGAGCAGCGGATGATGGCCTTGCCGGTCGCCGTCGACCCGGTGAACATCACCTTCCCGACCAGGGGTGCGCCGTCAGGGCGGCGCCGACCTGGCCGTCGCCGACGACGATGTTCAACACGCCCTCGGGCAGGACCTCGTTGATGACCGCGATCAGGGCGAGCACGCTGAGCGGGGTGTGCTCGGAGGGCTTCACGACGACGCTGTTGCCCATGCGCAGCGCGGGGGCGATCTGCCACACGGTGATCATCTGGGGCCAGTTCCACGGGCCGATCGCGCCGACAACGCCGATCGGGCGGTAGTGCAGTTCGGCGTGCGTGTCGCCGTCGTCGACGACGACCTCGGGCTCGAGCGGGGTCACTGCGGCCGCGCGCAACCAGCCGGATGCGCCGGCGACCTCGAACCGGGCGTTCGGGCCGTTCAGCGGCTTGCCCTGCTCACGGGTCAGGATCTGCGCGAGCGCCTCGGCCTTCGCATCGATCGCGTCCGCGGCCGCCAGCAGCAGTTCGCCGCGCCGTTCATGGCCCAGGCCGGCCCACCCGGGCTGCGCGGCGTGCGCGGTCGCGACGGCCGCCTCGAGGTCTTCGACCGTGTGCACCGGGGCGTAGCCGACGATCTCGCCGGTCGCCGGGTCGAGGATCACGCGACCACCCGGCGTCTGCGGGGCGATGTCGGCGAGCAGGGCGGTGTGGCTGGCTTCGAGGACGTCGGTCGGGCTGTTCATGGTTCCTCCACGTTGAGTCTGGGCTTTTCACGCTATGCAGACGGGCGACGCAGGACTTGCGTGTGCAGGCCCCGATCTTGATCGTGCGTGCACGACCGCGCCGGGGTCAGCGCCCGTTGCGCGCGTGCCGCGGGGAACAGCCGAACTCCGCCTTGAAGGCGCGGCTGAAGTGCGCGGGGTCGGTGAATCCCCACTCGCCGGCGATGCGCATGACCGACCAGTCGTCGAACCGCGCGTCCTCGAGCTGCCGCTTGCACTGCTCGAGCCGCCGTCGGCGGATCCAGGTCGAGACGGTCGTGTCGTTCTCGTGGAAGATCGCGTGCAGGTGACGCGGCGAGATGAAGTGGGCGGCGGCGATCGTGCCGGGCACCAGGTCGGCGGCCGAGAGGTGCTCGTCGATGTAGCGGGTGATCTCTGCGAAGCGCCGCTGCCGTGGGGCGGTCTCGATGCGCGCGAGATCGAGTTCGTTCGCGAGCATCGTGACGACGAGGTCGATCGTGTTGCGCGCGAGGCGTCCTCCGCCGGTCCCGCTCACCTGGTCGAGGTGTGCGGCCAGGTTCTCGAGGAACGGCGCGACGACGGGGCCGACCCCGCCGCTGCGCGCGAGCGGTGTCGCGGTGAGCTGTGCGACCGCGCCGAGGGGGAGGTCGATCATGTGGGTCGGGAACATCACGACGAGGCAGCGCACTGCGCCGTCGAAGGCCAGCGAGTACGGCCGATCGGTGTCGTAGAGGGCGAGCGAGCCGGGCTGCATGAGCGTCTCGCGGTCGTCCTGCACCAGCAGGCCGGTGCCCTCGAGCTGGATTCCCAGTTTGAAGTACCGGCGCTCGGTGTCGGCGATCAGGCGCGGCGTGCGCTCCACGGTGTGCTCGGTCGCCGACACGATCGAGAAGTGCACGCCGTCGACCGCGGCGTGGCTGATCGAGCCGCGGAACGGGTCGGGACGATCGCTGGTCACATGCAGCGGCACGAACGACTCGCTCACCGCGGTGCGGAATCGCGAGAAGTCCGTGATCTCGGCCGCATGCGGCGTGCGCTGGGGCGCTGACACGGCAGGGCTTCCGAGGCTCATCGCGATCACCCTTCGCGGAACTCGTCGATGAGGCCGCGCGCGGTCGTGATCCCCGTCTCGATGGCGCCGTCGACCACGACGCCGTTCCAGCCCTTGGCCCAGTCGGCGCCGGCGAATCGAAGTCGGGTCTCGCGGCCGTGGAACAGGCTCCAGCCCTCCACGAACTGGCCGCTGCGCGGCGACGCCCACGTCTGCCCCGACCACGGGTCGGCGTTCCAGTCGTGGCCGGTCGTCTCGAGCACCTCGAGGTCGGGGCGCCAGCGGCGCACGAGCTCCTGCACCGAGACGGGGTCGTCGAGGTCGATGGCCGTGTGGTCGGGGCCGAATCCGACGAGGATCGTCGAGTCGTCGTCGAGGAAATACTCGCTGCGGACGAGGGCGATCGGGTTGCCCGTCGGCGCATAGGCGATCAGGGAGTGGTGCCCGGCGACCTTGATCCAGATCTTGAAGCCGGTGCAGTTGAAGCCCTCGGCGATGACGGCCCGCGACTGCTCGGGAAGCGCCGGCGAGAAGTCGAGGCGGTCGAGTGCGCCGAGCGGGGCGGTCACGATGACGGCGTCGCAGTCGACGACGCTGCCGTCGGCGAGCGTGAGCCGGGCGCCCGCGTCGTCGTGCTCGACGCCGGCGACGGGGGTGCTGAGGTGGATCTCGGCGCTCAGGTCGGCGGCGATGCGCTCGTAGATGCCGCGCATGCCGCCGTCGAGCTTGAACCGCAGGGTCTGCTCGTCGAGCAGCGAGAGCCGGTGGTCGCTCAGCGACGCCCAGTGCTTCGCCATCAGCGGCGATGCGCTCGCGGTGGGGCCGTTGTAGCCGGCCGACCAGTACGCGTCGGCGAGGTCGATCTCCTCCTGCGTGAAGTCGCCGTCGCGCAGGGTGTCGAGCACGCTGCCGCGGTCGGCGTCGAGGAATCGCCGCCGCAACGCGTCGTCGTCGCTCTCGAGTACCCGCAGCGGGTCGTGCGGGTACGGGAACAGCTCGCGGGAGCCCTCGAAGATCGCGGCCTGGGGGCGTTCGAGCTTCGCGTCGAGCTCGGCCTCGGTGCCCTCGTACACGGCGCCGTCGCTCAGCCAGTAGGCGCGGTCGGCGGCCGGGCTCGGGTGGATGGACTGCCCGTATCGGGTGATCTCGGTCCAGATGAAGGGTTGCATCCAGTGCACCCACGTCGCGCCGAGCTCGAGGGTGTGACCGAGGCGCTCCTCGGTCCAGGCGCGGCCGCCGATGCGGTCTCGCGCCTCGTAGATCGTCACGCGCACGCCGGCCGCTTCGAGTTCGCGGGCGGCGACGAGGCCGGAGAAGCCCGCGCCGACGATGCAGACGTGACGGGAGGAGAGATCGTTGGCCATGGGAACCGCCTTTGGTGTCGGCCTGTCAAGTGAGGTGCGATCACCATAGGACTATCCAAATGGATAGTCAAGGGGGGCGGGTGTTCATGCGAAGGTCAATCGCGAGTGGCGTGCTCCTCGATGAGCCGGCGGATCCGGGCGAGCACGCGTTCCGCGTCGGCCTGCTCACCCATCACGAGCTGCTTGAACACGATGCCGTCGAGCGCGAACCAGATCGTCTCGACGAGGTCGGGGTCGGCGACCCCGAGTGTGCGAAGGCGCTCGCCGGTGACCCGCCGGTACGTCTCGTAGTAACGGGCCACGGCGGCGTGCAGTTCGGGCCGCCGTCGCGATTCGAGCAGCAGCTCGTACTGGAAGGCCTGGATGTCGGTGCTGCGGGCGGCCAGCGACTCGACGCCCGAGGCGAAGTGCGCGACATCCGACGGCCCCTCGACCATGCTCGACTCGCGCAGGCTCTCTTCGACGGCGAACTCGAGTGCCTCGGCGATGAGCGCATCCCGCGTGCCGAAGTGGTGGCGCACCAGTCCGTGCGAGACCCCCGCCTCGGCGGCGACCGCCCGATAGGTGAGATCGCGCAGCCCGCCCCGCGCGACCACGGTGATCGTCGCTCGCAGCAACGACTGTCTTCCCGGAGAGTCACTCACGACAAGCACCCTATTCGACGGTCGGCGCTCGATCCGGCTGACGGGCGTTCATGCCCGCGGAGTCAAGTGGCGTGCCGGTGCGGGCAAGACCCGAGGCGGCGCAGCGACGAGGATCGGGGCCATCCCCACGAGTATCGTCTCGCCCAGAACGAAGGAGTTCCCATGAGCGTGAGTCCCCAGCAGCTCGCCAGCGGGTCGGGCACGGATCCCGACCGTCGGCGCACTGCACCGCGCAAGCTCGGCGTGCTGTCGGTCGCGTTCCTCATCGTCGCCGCGTCAGCCCCGTTGACCGTCATCGCCGGTGGTGCGACGTCGGCATTCTCGGTCACCCACGTGCTGGGCATCCCGCTCGGCTACGTGATCCTCGCGGTCGCCCTCGCGATCTTCGCCGTCGGCTACGCCGCGATGAGCCGGTACATCACCAACGCGGGCGCCTTCTACGCGTACGTCTCGCAGGGCGTCGGTCGGCCGATGGGCGTCGGAGCCTCGATCGTCGCGCTCATCGCCTACAACGCCATGCAGATCGGCATCTACGGCATGTTCGGGTTCCAGGTCTCGATGTTCGTGCTCGAGAAGACCGGCGTCGACATCCCATGGTGGCTCTTCGTCTTCGCCTGCATCGCCGTGATCGCCTGGATGGGCGTGAACCGCGTCGACCTCTCGGCCAAGGTGCTCGGCGTGCTCGTCGCCCTCGAGTTCGTCGTCGTGATCGTGTTCGACGTCGTCGCGTTCGCCAATCCCGCCGAGGGGTTCTCAGCCGCGCCGATGAGCCCCGCGGCGCTCTTCGTGCCCGGCGTGGGCGCCGTGCTGGCCTTCGGGATCGCCGCGTTCATGGGCTTCGAATCGGCGGCGATCTACGGGGAGGAGTCGAAGGACCCGCGCCGCACGATTCCGCGGGCGACCTTCCTCGCAGTCGGCGTGATCGGCGTGTTCTACGCGATCTCGTCGTGGGCGCTCGCGCTCGCCATCGGGCCCGAGAAGATCGTCGACCCCACCGGCATCACTCCGGCCGAGGCGGGCCCGCCGCTCTTCTTCGGGTTCGTGGCCCAGCACCTCGGCGTGCTCTGGGTCGACCTCATGTCTATCCTCTTCATCACGAGCGTGTTCGCAGCCCTCGTGAGCTTCCACAACGCCGTCGCCCGCTACATCTTCTCGCTCGGGCGAGAGGGCGTGCTGCCGGCACGCCTCGCCGCGGTCCGCGCGCGCAGCGGCGCGCCGTGGGCGGGGTCCGTCGTGCAGACGACGGTGGCCGTCGTGGTCGTGGCCGCGTTCGTGATCGGCGAGACCGGCTGGAACCCCGAGAACGGCCCCTACCCCGTGATCACGCTCTTCACCTGGCTCACCAACACCGGCGCGTTCGGCCTCGTGGTGCTGATGGCGCTCGTGTCGGTCGCCGTCATCGGGTACTTCCGCCGCGACCCGCGCGGCGTCGGCATCGGCAGCCGGCTGGTCGCCCCGGTCATCGCCGCCCTGTCGCTCGCGGTCGTCGCCGTGCTCATCGTCGTGAACTTCGACGTGCTGCTCGGGCAGGCCGAGTCGAACGCGCTGACGTTCGTGCTTCCCGCGATCGCGATCGTGCCCGGCGTGCTCGCCGTGCCCTGGGCGTACCGGCTGCGGCGCACGAAGCCCGACGTGTACCGCCGCATCGGCCACGGCACCGAGGCTGTCGACGCGCCGCGCCTCGGCGAATCAGAGTGACCGCACAACCCCGGTGACTCCGACACTGATGCCAGGTGGCACCAGTGTCGGAGTCGCCAGCGGCGCGAGCGGATGTCCCACGCCACGGTGGCCGGTCGGGACATCCGCTCGCGCCATCGTGTACAGGATTCGTGCGTCGGCGCTTCGATACAATACGGGCACACCCCAACTGACTGACGTGGTCGATGCTGCCCACCCGCGCGCGCTCGGCCGAGAGGATGAACGTGACTCACGAGTTCGACGCCCGACGTGCCGAGTGGATCGCCCGAGAAGAGCTCGCCGAGCGGATGATTCCGCTCATCGGCGGCCTCTATCGAGACCACGGGGTCGTGACCTCCATCCACGGCCGTCGGCTCATCAACCGCTCGGCGATCGAGTTGCTGAAGGCGCACCGCTTCGCCCGGCAGGCGGGTGACGTCGAGCTCGACCTCGCCGACACCATGCGCGTGCTCGAGGCGCTACGCGAGATCGCTCCCGGGCCCGCCTCGATCGACGTCGCGCGACTCGTCAACCGCTATGCCGACGCCGTCGGCGAGGGCGACGCCCGCGAGCTGGTCGACTTCGTGCGCGCCGAGCTCGAGTCCGTCATCGTGTCGGGTGACGACGGCGCCGAGCGCGTCGCGCCCGAGGCATCTGGAACCGACGTCGTGCTCTACGGCTTCGGCCGCATCGGGCGGCTGCTCGCCCGCATCCTGATCGCCCACACCGGCGGGGGCCACGGCCTGCGCCTGCGGGCGATCGTGGTGCGCAAGGGCAGCGAGAACGACCTCGTCAAGCGCGCGAGCCTGCTGCGCCGCGACTCGGTGCACGGCCCGTTCGCCGGCACCATCGAGGTCGACGAGCAGGCGAACACGATCCTCGCGAACGGCACGCTCATCCAGGTCATCTACTCGAACGATCCGGCCACGATCGACTACACCGCCTACGGCATCGACGACGCGATCGTCGTCGACAACACCGGTCGCTGGCGCGACGAAGAGGGGCTCTCGCAGCACCTTCGCTCCACCGGCGTCGCCCGCGTGCTGCTCACCGCACCGGGCAAGGGCGCCATCAAGAACATCGTGCACGGCATCAACGCCGACGACATCGAGCCGACCGACACGATCCTCTCGGCCGCCTCGTGCACGACGAACGCGATCACGCCCGTGCTGAAGGCCGTCAACGACGCCTACGGGGTCGTGCGCGGCCACGTCGAGACGGTGCACTCGTTCACGAACGACCAGAACCTCATCGACAACTTCCACAAGGGCGACCGCCGCGGCCGCTCGGCCGCGCTCAACATGGTCATCACCGAGACCGGCGCCGCGAAGGCCGTCGCGAAGGCGCTGCCCGAGCTCGCCGGCAAGCTCACCGGCAGCGCCATCCGCGTGCCCACGCCCGACGTGTCGCTCGCGATCCTGAACCTGCAGCTCGAGCGCCCGGCCGACGACAAGGCGTCGCTCAACCGGTACCTGCGGCAGGTGTCGCTCACCTCGCCGCTGCGCCAGCAGATCGACTACATCGAGTCGCCCGAGGTCGTGTCGACCGACTTCGTCGGCTCGAACCGCGCCGGCATCGTCGACGGGCTCGCCACGATCGCCGACGGCACCGACGTCGTGCTCTACGTCTGGTACGACAACGAGTACGGCTACTCGTGCCAGGTCGTGCGCGTCATCGAGGCGATGGCGGGCACGCACCCCGTCGTGCTGCCCGAGCGCCAGCCGGTGCTGCTCGCCCGCGAGGCCGTGCCCGTCGGCTGATGGACGCCGCCCGGCGCCCCGGCTTCGCGCTGTTCGCGGATTCGGGGATCGTGAAGACACGCCGCCTGTTTCCGCCGCGAGTCGGCGTGTCGCGGCGAATCCCCGAATCCGGCAACAGTACCGATCCCCGTAGGCTGGGGGAATGAGCACTGAAGCCGTCATCGTCGACGTCATCCGCACGCCCGTCGGGCGCGGCAAGCCCGGGGGCATCCTCTCGGGCGTGCACCCCGTCGACCTGCTCGCGGGCGTGCTGACCGCGCTCGTCGACCGCAACGACCTCGACCCCGCGCTCATCGACGACGTCATCGGCGGCTGCGTCAGCCAGATCGCCGAGCAGAGCTACAACATCACCCGCAGCGCGGTGCTCGCCGCGGGCTTCCCAGAGCACGTGCCCGGCACCACGATCGACCGGCAGTGCGGGTCGAGCCAGCAGGCCGCGACCTTCGCCGCGCAGGCCGTGCTCGCCGGTCACGCCGACATCGTGATCGCCTGCGGCGTCGAGTCGATGAGCCGCGTGCCGCTCGGCTCGAGCGCCGCGGGCGCCGACCCCTACGGTTCGCGCATCCGGGCGCGGTACCCCGACGGGCTCGTGAACCAGGGTGTGTCGGCGGAGCTCATCGCCGCGAAGTGGGGCTTCACGCGCGACGAGCTCGACGAGTTCGCCGCCCGCTCGCACCGGCTCGCCGCGGCCGCGGGGGAGTCGGGCGCGTTCGCGACCGAGCTCGTGCCCGTCGCCGGCGTCGACTCCCTCACCGACGAGACCGTGCGGCCCGCGACATCCGTCGACTCGCTCGCCGGACTGAACCCGGCGTTCCGCACCGATGCGCTCGCCGAGCGGTTCCCCGAACTCGACTGGCGCATCACGCCGGGCAATTCGTCGCCGCTCACCGATGGGGCATCCGCCGCCCTCATCATGAGCGCCGAGCGCGCGTCGCAGCTGGGGCTCACGCCGCGGGCGCGGTTCCGGTCGTTCTCGGTCGTCGGCAGCGACCCGCTGTACATGCTCACGGGCGTCATCCCGGCGACCGCGAAGGTGCTCGATCGCGCCGGCCTCACGCACGACGACATCGACGCGTACGAGGTCAACGAGGCGTTCGCGTCGGTTCCGCTCGCGTGGGCGCGCGAGACCGGGGCGGATGTCGCGAAGCTCAACCCACGCGGTGGCGCGATCGCCCTCGGGCACGCGCTCGGATCGAGCGGCACGCGCCTGCTCACGACCCTCGTCAATCAACTCGAGGCCACCGGCGGCCGCTACGGGCTGCAGACGATGTGCGAGGGCGGCGGCATGGCGAACGCCACCGTCATCGAACGCATCTGACCCGGCACCTGCCGTTCACCCACCACCTGCCGTTCACCCACCACCGAGTTGCCCGAATCGGGTGAGAATCGGGCAACTCGGCATCTGAACCCACGAAAGGACACCACATGGAACTCGACGGCGCCTCCGCGATCGTCACCGGCGGGGCCTCGGGCCTCGGGCGCGCCACGGCCCGCGCACTCATCGAAGGCGGGGCTTCCGTCGTACTCGTCGACCTGCCCGGCCCTCGCGGCGACGAGGCCGCCGCCGAGCTCGGCGACCGAGCCCGCTTCATCGCCGCCGACGTGGCGAACGAGGCCGAGGTGCAGGCCGCGGTCGACGCGGCCTCGGCGCTCGGCCCGCTGCGCGTCGCCGTCAACTGCGCCGGCATCGTCACCGCGAACCGCACCGTCGGACGCGACGGCCCGGCGCCGCTCGACGCCTTCGAGCGCACCATCAGGGTGAACCTCATCGGCACCTTCAACGTGACGCGCCTCGCGGCGGCGGCGATGTCCGCGACCGAGCCGGTGAGCGCCGCATTGCCCGGGGGGCCCGCGACCGCCGAGCGTGGCGTCATCGTGAACACCGCATCGGTGGCCGCGTTCGACGGCCAGATCGGGCAGGCCGCCTACTCGGCGTCGAAGGCGGCGGTCGCCGGGATGACCCTGCCGATCGCACGCGACCTGTCGAAGCTGCTCATCCGCGTCGTCACGATCGCGCCCGGCATCTTCGAGACCCCCATGATGGCGGGCATGACCGACGACGTGCGTGCGTCGCTCGAGGCGCAGGTGCCGCACCCCTCGCGCATGGGACATCCGACCGAGTACGCGGCCCTCGTGCGCTCGATCATCGCGAACCCCATGCTGAACGGCGAGACGATCCGCCTCGACGGCGCGATCCGCATGCAGCCGAAGTAGGCGGTGCCGGCGCTCGCGTGGCCCTCGCATACGTGTTGCCGGATCAGGGGATCTCGGCGACACGCCGCGTTGTCCCGTCGGGTTCACGGCATGTCGCGAGAATCCCCTGATCCGGCAACACGCGTAGGGTCAGTACCCGCCGAGCGCCGAACCGCCGCGGTTGCGCGCGGCCTTCAGGAACCCGTCGATGATGTCCCACACGGTGACGCCGATCGCGAGGAACACGATGACCGTCACGGTGATGTCCGACGCCTGACCCCACGGCCAGCCGATCGCCTCGACGAACTCGGGTGCGAACAGCTGCCCGCTCAGGAAGAGCCACAGCGCCGGCACCGTGAACGCGAGGTTCAGCAGCACGTTGAGGGCCGCCATGAGCCACGTCCAGCCGCGCAGGTAGATGACGATCGCGAAGACCACCTCGAGCACGAGGAGCGCGATGAAGTACGGGAGCCAGAACGACCAGAGTGCCGGGTCGAGCATCGGGATCGGCTGGCGCTCGCCGTCGATCCAGACGAGGCCGAATTGCTGCCACACGATGGCGACGGCGAAGATCGTGAGGAACACGACCGACGCGATCAGGTCGCCGAGTCGCCCGGCCCGGGCGTCGTCGCGCGGCTGCGGCAGCTGATCGGGCGTCCACGTCGAGACCGGCACGGAGGCGCCGGGCGAGCGCTCGATCACCGCGAAGACGAGCGTCACCCAGAAGCCGAGGTTCACCGCGACCTGGAGCGCAGTGCCGATCGTCGAGCCGATCATCTCGCCGATGTCGGCCCCGGAGATCAGCTGCCCGAGCAGCACGCCGGCCGCCGCGAGCGGCACGACAATGACGAGCAGCAGTCTCAGCAGTCGCCACCAGGTGAGGAAGTACTTCGGGCCGATGAGCTGCAGTGGCCGGTCGATGTAGCTCGAGGCGAGCTGCAGCGGGTCGCCGAGCTCGACGAGGGCGGCGTGCTCGGCGTCGGCCGGAGCGGCGCCCCGCTCGACGTGCGCATCGATGACGTCGCCGATGCGCTCGCGCAGCTCGCGGCCGAACTCGGCGCGTTGCGTCTCGGGCAGGGTGCGGGCGGCGGCCCACACGTAGCGGTCGGTGAGGGTGGTCATCGTGCATCTCCTGTGTCGAGTCGTGCCAGGGCGTCGTCGATGCGACGCCAGTCGGTGGCGAGTGCGGTGGCGAGCTGGTCGCCCGAGGGACTGGTGCGGTAGAACTTGCGGGGCCTCGCCTCATCGGTGTTCCACTCGCTCGTGAGCAGGCCCTGCTTCTCGAGCCGGCGCAGCAGCGGGTAGAGCGTGTTCGCGTCGACGAGGATGCCGAGCGAGTTCAGCGACTCGAGCAGCGCGTAGCCGTAGTCGGGGGTGCGCAGTCGGATGAGGCAGGCGAGCACCACGGTGCCGCGGCGCAGCTCTTGGATGTGCCCCAGCGTGGTCTCGTCGGTGTTCATGCGTCACACGTTACTGTGTGGCACACACTAATGCAACCATTACTTCATCGCGCCAGCGGATGCCCCAGCTCGAGCTCATGACTCAGGCCGTGTTGCTCGTTCAGGGGATTTCTGCGACATGCCGCAGGTCGGGGCCATGGTCGCCGCGTGTCGCGAGAATCCCCTGAACGAGCAACACGCTCGCGCCCGCGATGACGAGTGGGGGCGCGGGCTACTGGTCGGCGTGCGACTCGAGGAACTCGTAGACCTCGGCATCGTCGACGCCCGGGAACGTGCCCGAGGGCAGCGGCGACAGCACGTGCGCGTGCAGGCGCGCACTCGGCCACGCCTGGCCCGACCAGCGCTCGGCCAGGCCGTCGGGCGCGCGGCGGCAGCAGTTGTCGTCGGGGCACGTCGACACCGCGCGCATCGTCGTCTCGCGACCGCGGAACCACTTCGCCTGCGCGAAGGGCACCCCGACGGTGATCGAGAACTCCGCGGCATCCGTTCGCCCGGTCTGCGTCGCACACCAGAACGTGCCCTCGGGCGTGTCGGTGTACTGGTAGTTCTCGGTCGTGCGGTTCGTGTGCTCGAACGCGGTTCGCGCGCTCCACTTCTTGCAGACCCACTGGCCCTCGATCGATCCGGTGACGTCGGTCGGCAGCGGCAGGCCGTCGTTCTCGTATCCCTTCTGCAACGCGCCGTCGCCGGCCACCCGCAGGAAGTGCAGGGTCATGTCGAGGTGCTTCGTCGCGAGGTTCGTGAAGCGCAGCGCCGCAGCCTCGTGCGTGACGCCGAACGCGTCGCGGAAGTCCTCGATGGCGAGCCGCTTCTCTTTCTTCGCCTGCGAGAGGAACGCCACCGACGCATCCTGCGGCATGAGGCACGCCGCAGCGAAGTAGTTGATCTCGAGGCGTTGCCAGAGGAACTCGACATAACTCGCGGGCGGCGTGTGCCCGAGCAGCCGGTGGGCCATCGCCTGCAGCGCCATCGAGCGCAGGCCGTGGCCGCCGGGAATCGACGCGGGCGGCAGGTAGATGCGCCCGTTCGCGAGGTCGGTGATCGACCGGGTCGAGTCGGGCAGGTCGTTCACGTAGATGAGCTGGAAGCCGAGACGCTCGGCCATGACGCTCACCTCGCGGTGCGTGAGGGCGCCCGTGCGGTGGCCCGCCGAGGCGACCTGCTCTTCGGCGAGCTGCTCGATCTCGGGCAGGTGGTTGTCGCGGTCGCGCATGCGCTCGCGCAGTTCGGTGTTGGCGCGGCGCGCCTCTTCGGGGGTCGCGATCGCCTCGCTCGCGCGGCGCTGGAGTTCGCGGTGCAGGCCCACGATGGCGGCGAGCGTGTCGTCGGTGATGCCGCGCCCCGGACGGATGGCGGGAAGGCCGAGGGTCGCGTAGAGCGGGCTCGACTGCGCCCGCCCGAGTTCGAGCTCGAGCGCGGCGCGCCGGCTCGGCGCCTCGCGGGCCAGGAGGTCAGGAAGTTCGACGGCGAGCGCGGCGGCCAGGGCGTCGAGCGTCGACAGCTTCGGCTCGCGCTTGCCGTTCTCGATGAGCGACAACTGGCTGCCGGCCAGGCCGATCGCGTCGCCCAGCTGGTCGAGCGTGAGGCCGCGCTCGCCGCGGAAGTGACGGATGCGATGGCCGAGGGTCGCGAGGTCTGGTGAGCCTGCCTTCATCGCTTAAGGATATCGAAAGATTGCAGATTCTTAACACCCGAATCGCCGCATCGGATGTCTCGAACTGGCGCATTCTGGAAACACGAACTTCTCCGGATACCGCCGGAACCCACCAGGAAGGGCACGAACGATGACCATCTCCGACGTCGCACCCGGCACCGAGGCATCCAACCGCGCCCGCAGCGAGCGTGGCACCACCGACCAGGCCCTTCGCGCCTGGGTCGATGAGATCGCGGGCCTCACCAAGCCCGACGAGATCGTCTGGTGCGACGGCTCGAAGCACGAGGCCGACCTGCTGACCAAGCAGCTCGTCGCCGAGGGCAAGCTCATCAAGCTCAACCCCGAGTGGCGCCCCAACAGCTACCTCGCACGCACCGATCCCCGCGATGTCGCGCGCGTCGAGGACCGCACGTTCATCTGCTCGACCTACGAAGAGGACGCCGGCCCCACGAACAACTGGCGTGACCCCCGCGAGATGCGCGAGGAACTCAAGCACGTGTTCGACGGCTCGATGAAGGGCCGCACGATGTACGTCGTGCCGTTCTCGATGGGCCCGCTCGGCGGCCCGATCTCGCAGCTCGGCGTCGAGATCACCGACTCGCCCTACGTCGTGCTGTCGATGGGCATCATGACCCGCATGGGCGACGCGGTCTACCGCCTCATCGAGGCCGGCGAGCCGTGGGTGCGCACGCTGCACTCGGTGGGCTACCCGCTCGTCGACGGCGTCGGCCACCGCCGCGCCGAGGTCGAGTGGCCCAGCAATGACACGAAGTACATCGTGCAGTTCCCCGACTCCCGCGAGATCTGGTCGTACGGCTCGGGCTACGGCGGCAACGCGCTGCTCGCCAAGAAGTGCTTCGCCCTGCGCATCGCGAGCGTGATGGCCCGCGACGAGGGCTGGCTCGCCGAGCACATGCTGCTCATCAAGATCACGTCGCCCGGGGGCAAGTCCTACCACGTGGCGGCGGCGTTCCCGTCGGCGTGCGGCAAGACCAACCTCGCGATGCTTCGCCCGACGATCCCCGGCTGGAAGGTCGAGACCATCGGCGACGACATCGCCTGGATGCGCCCCGGCGCCGACGGCCGGCTCTACGCGATCAACCCCGAGGCCGGCTTCTTCGGGGTCGCCCCGGGTACGGGTGAGACGACCAACCCCACCGCCGTGCAGACGCTCTGGGGCAACACGATCTTCACGAACGTCGCGCTGCGCCCCGACGGAGACGTCTGGTGGGAGGGCCTCACCGACACCGTGCCCCCGAACCTCACCGACTGGGAGGGCAAGCCGTGGACGCCCGATTCCGGTCGGCCCGCCGCGCACCCCAACTCGCGGTTCACGGTCGCAGCCGCGCAGTGCCCGCAGATCTCCGACGACTGGGACGCGCACGACGGCGTGCCGATCGACGCGATCCTGTTCGGTGGCCGACGCGCGACCAACGTGCCGCTCGTCGCCGAGGCGCGCAGCTGGAAGCACGGCGTGTTCATGGGCGCGACGATCTCGTCCGAGAAGACGGCCGCGGCCGAGGGCACCGTCGGCGAGCTGCGCCGCGACCCCTTCGCGATGCTGCCGTTCTGCGGGTACAACATGGCCGACTACTGGGGCCACTGGGTGAAGATGGGCCGCGTGCTCGGCGAGAACGCGCCCAAGATCTTCCAGGTCAACTGGTTCCGCAAGGGCGCCGACGGCTCGTTCCTCTGGCCCGGATTCGGCGAGAACTCGCGTGTGCTCGAGTGGATCGTCGGCCGCGTCGAGGGCGGCGCCGACACCGTCGACACCCCGATCGGCCTGCTGCCGGCGGCCGAGTCGCTCGACCTCGACGGGCTCGAGATCACGGATGACGCGTTGACGCAGCTGTTCGACGTCGATCGCGACTCGTGGCTCGCCGAGTGCGATCTCACCGAGGAGTACTTCGCCCAGTTCGGCGACCGTGTGCCCGCCGCACTGAAGGCCGAGCTCGCAAGCCTGCGCTACCACCTGCAGCACTCGTAGGGCGTACCGCACGCACAGACCAGGACCGGGGCCGCGCATGGGAAGGCGCGCCCCGGTCCTTGCTGCGTGTGCGGATCCATGAGCCGGGCGTCTGCGGCACGTCGCACCGCCGTCCGCCACCGCCGGGGCTAGCGTGTGCCGCAGGGGGTGCGCGATGGAGTTCGGCAGCGTGATCGCGATGGTCGGCGAGGTCATCGACATCCTGGGCGTCATCGCGATCGTCGTCGGCGTGCTCTACGCGATCGTCGATGCCGCGCTGCGTGGACTGCGTCGGCGCAGTCCGGTCTACACCAGGTTCCGGCGCGTGCTCGGCCGGGCCATCCTGCTCGGACTCGAACTGCTCGTCGCCGCCGACATCATCAAGACGGTCGCCGTGACGCCGACGTTCGATTCGGTGGTCGTGCTCGCGATCATCGTGCTGATCCGAACGTTCCTGAGCTGGTCGCTCGAGCTCGAGGTCTCGGGCCGGTGGCCGTGGCAGAAACGCGGGGCCGCGGCCGATGCTGACGCGGCCGATGCCGACGCGGCCGTCGGGCGGTCGACCGCCCGCTGACGGCGACGTCAGCGCTGCGGCGCCGATGCCGGGTCGGATGCCGCATCGAGTCGCCACGCGTCGAGGACCCGCCGGTGGTGCGACCCTTCGGGCGGTCGCATGTCGATCACCGCGACCGTGTCGAGCGTGACACGGTCGCCGGGGTGCAGGCGGCCGTGGTGCTTGCGGGTGACGTGCGGGCGGAAGTCGGCTCGGAGACGGCCCGTGTCGATGCCCGCACGGTGCAGGGCGTCGAGCGTTCGCCGCCGGAGCGCGGCGAGCTCACCGCCGTCGCGCACGAGCGTGACCGGCACGTCGCGGCGACGCCCGAACATCGCATCCTCGCCGGCGGCGGCTCGCACCACGGCGGTGCCGGTGGTGGCCGCACGCACCGCGTCGGCGACGAGGCCGGCAGGATGCTCCGTCGCGAACGGCTCGACGAGCGTGACGTGCAGCGGCCAGTTCGACACCGTGAACTCGTCGCCCGCGGCGAGCGGCATCAGTGGGAGCACGATGACGAAGCGCGCCATCCGGCGAGTCTAGCCGGGGCGCGCTGCGTCGAAACGGATTGCCGAACCGCGTCAGTCGCCGTGTGGCTCGTCGAGTCGGCCGAGCACGCGCAGCATCGCGGCGGGTGCGTAGCGGAACTCGATCGTGCCGCTCGCGCCCGGCTCGGGAGTGCCGATCCACGTGCTCGATCCTTCGTGCACGCGCACCCAGCCCTGCTGGAACAGCAGGTCGGTGCCGATCACGAACGCCATTGCCGGAGTGTCGCCCTGGCGCACGGCGATGGATCCCTCGAACACCTGCGACGCCGACGCGTCCTGGTCCTCGCGGCACTGCACGCCGACGAGCGGGCGGATGATCGGCGTCGCGAACCCCGGGGTCTCGAACGGGCTGGCCTTCGCCGCATCGGGGACGATGCCGAAGTTCACGCTCGTCGACGCGAGGCTGAGCGACGCCTGCCCGTCGAGCACGAGGCGGCTCGACACGCGGAAGCGGTAGTAGAGACGGCCGGCATCGCGCGCTGCCGGCAGCACTGCGACGCTCGCCCAGTTGCGCGACCAGCTGAGGGGCGCGCCCTCGCGGTTGGGCGGGTCGTACAGCGCGGCGGTGATGCGCACCGCGCCGTCGGGCTGTGTCGGTGCGGCACGCAGGGCGCTGCGTCCGCGATCGCTTTCGGGCATCTCGTCGCGTACGGCGGTGAACGCGGGCAGCCGCTGCGGCTCCCAATGGCGCAGCCAGCCCTGGATGCCGGCCTGGATGCGGTCGAACGAGTTGCCGAGCCCGTTCCGCGGTGAGCTCGGGGTGGCCCCGGCACCGTCCTCCGCGTTCGGCAGGTCGTCGATGAGGTCGACGGGAAGTTCGTCGAGACGCGAGATCTCGCGGGCGTTCGAGACAGTGGCGATCGTCATGATGGTCCTCCGTGGGGGAATGGCTCGTGACATCCGAGAACGGGATGCGATTCCCCCACGCTACGAACCGACCGCCGTCGAACCATCCGAGCAGGCACTGAGGTTTGTTCGGGATGTCCCTGAGCCGGCCCGCGCGCCGGCCGCGGTCAGACCAGCAACTGGTGCGCGGCGAGCTCGCGGTAGAGCGGCACGGCGGCGACGAGCTCGGCGTGGGTGCCCTCGCCGATGACGCGCCCCTCATCGACCACGACGATGCGGTCGGAGTCGATCACCGTCGACAGCCGGTGGGCGATGACGATGAGCGTGCGGCCGGCCGCCACGGCATCGATCGCCTCGCGCATCATGCGTTCGTTGACGCCGTCGAGCGATGACGTCGACTCGTCGAGCAGCAGGATCGGGGGAGCGGCGAGCAGCGCCCGTGCGATCGCGAGGCGCTGGCGCTCGCCGCCCGAGAGCATGATGCCGTCTTCGCCGACCGCCGCATCGAGCCCGGCCGGGTCGCGGTCGAGCACCGAGCCGAGGTTCACCGCGCGCAGCACGTGCTCGCACTCGGCGTCGGTCGCATCGGGCGTGCCGAGCTTGAGGTTGTCGCGCAGCGAACCGGCCAGCACCGGGGCATCCTGCTCGACGTAGCCGATCTGCGCACGCAGCTGGGCGCGATCGATCGACCGCAGGTCGAGTCCGCCCATGCGCACGACGCCGACCGACGGGTCGTAGAACCGCTCGATGAGCGCGAGCATCGTCGATTTGCCGGCGCCCGAGGGGCCGACGAGGGCGATGCGCTGCCCGCGCGGCACCTGGAACGACACTCCGCGCAGCACGGGCTGCCGGTCGGTGACCGAGGGCTCGGGGAGGTGCTCATCGGGCGACTCGTTCGCGGGGTCGGCCGGGTCCTGCCGGGTGACGGCGTACGCGAAGTGCACGCCGTCGAACTCGATCGCGGGGGCGTCGGGCAGCACCCCCTCGTTCGCATGGCCGACCATGAGGGCGAGCGGGGCGAGTTCGCGGTCGTGCGCGTCTTCATCGGGCAGGTCGAGGATCTCCTGGATGCGGCCGAGGGCGCCGAGCGCCAGGTTCACCGAGGTGATCGCCCCGAACGCCTGGCCGAGGGGGAGGATCATCATGAACAGGAACAGGATGAACGCGACGAGGTTCGACACCGTGATCGCCCCAGACGCCACGCGGAACCCGCCGACCCCGAGCACCACGAGGAACGACACCTGCATGGCGATGCCGGCAACGGGCACGATGAGCGCCGAGATCTTCGCGACCTTGACCCCCATCGTCCAGGCGCCCTCGGCCTCGACTTCGACGTCGCGCACCTCGCGTTCGGTCGCGCCCGATGCCCGGATGGTGCGTACCGCGCTGATCGCCCGTTCGACCGATGCAGCGACGTCGCCGACCTTCTCCTGAGCGGCGTGCGACGCTTCGCGCACGCGGCGCGAGAGCAGGGTCACCGTCGTGACGGCGATGACGACGACGAGCACCGTGAGGCCGAGCAGCACGGGGTCGATGATGAGCATCGCGATGAGGGCCCCGACGAACGTGACGGCGCCGCCGACGGCCTCGACCAGGCCCTGGGTGAGCACCGCGCGCAGCATCGTCGTGTCACTGCCTACGCGCGAGACGAGGTCGCCCGTGCGGCGGGTGTCGAACTCGGCGATCGGCAGGCGCAGCAGCTTGCCGATGAGTCGCTTGCGGCTCGAGAGCACCACACCCTCGCCGGTGCGCTGCAGCAGGTAGTGCTGGTAGCCCGTGATGATGCCGCTCACGACGACGAGGGCGACGAGGCCCCAGACGATCCAGCCGAGCGTCTCGCCCGCCTCGACGATGTCGATCACCTGCGCGACGAGCAGCGGCTGGGCGAGGCTCGTGAGCGCACCGATGACGCTCAGCACCGCGACCCAGATGAGCACGGGGCGGTGCTCGAACAGGAACGGCAGCAATTGCCGGAACGTCGCCCGCGGTCCGGTCGGCTCGCTGCCGCCCCGGGCGAACGGCGATCTGCGCGCAGGGCGCGTGGATCGGCTGGTTCGGTCGGCCCGCGTCGATCGCCGGGTCGCGGTTTCAGTGGTGCTCATCGTCTCTTCCTCGGTGCGCGGCGGGCGGATGCTCCATCCGCGCGCCGTCTCATCACCGCAGAGAAGCCTACGTGGCCTACCTGCGTCGGTACTTCAGGCGTGCGCGCCGGGGTTGGTCAGCACGGCTGCCGCACGCTCGTGGCCCGCGCGGCACGCGGCCGCGGCATCGGCCCCGTGCAGGGTCGCCGCGATGAAGCCGGCGGCGAACGCATCGCCGGCCCCCGTCAGGTCGCGGATCCCCTCGACGGGCACGACGTCGATGCGCGCGGCCAGCTGTCCCCGTTCGACCACGTCGGTCGGCAATGGCCCGTGCTTGATGACCACGGTGGGCGCCACGGATGCCGCGACCGCGCCGCCGCCCGCGAGGCCCAGCAGCGCCGCCTCGTCTTCGTTGGCGAACAGCACGTCGGGGCCGATCTCCTGGATGAGCTCGAGCGCATGATCGACGCCGAGGGCTGCGAGCAGGCCCGTCGACGAGGCGTCGACCGACACGCGGGCGCCGACAGCACGAGCGAGCACGGCGAGCCGGCCCAGCTCGGCGCGCATCGGCTCGCGCTCGAGGCCGTACGCAGGCACATGCAGCCAGGCGACGCCGTCGATCCACGCGGGCTCGACATCCGCGAGCTCGGCCGACGCCCCGCGATCGGGGAACATGGCGCGCTCGCCCTCGGCGTCGACGAGCAGCACGACCGTGCCCGTGCGTCCGCTGCGCTGCACCCGCACGTCGACCCCTGCCGACGCGAGGTCGACGGCGAGCGCTGCCCCGGCGGCATCGGCGCCCACCCGGCCGATGAATCGCGTCGGCACGAGCTGCGCGGCCAGGGCCGCGACGTTCGCCGCACTGCCGCCGCGGGCCCGGAACACGCGGGCGGCCGTGTCGGTGGCGGCGCGCCGGGGTTCGTCGGCCCACACGACGATGTCTTCGACGAGGTCGCCCGCGACGGCGAGCACGCCGCCCGCCGGCGGCGGCTCAGCCCGCGAGTGCACGAGCGATCTCGGCGCCGAGCGCCACGTTGCCCCGGTAGACGTCGAGATTCACGTCGAGGCTGCGCCCGCCGGTGGCGCGTTGCATGTGGTCGAGCAGGAACGGCGTCGTGTCGTGCCCGGTGATGCCGGCAGCGGATGCCGCGGCCAGGGCCTCGGCGAGCACCCGGTCGTGGAACTCGGGGTCGAGCTGGCTCGCCTCGTCGATCGGATTCGCGACGAGCACCGCGCCCGACAGGCCGAGTTCGTCGCGCGCCCGCGCGAGCGCCGCGGCCTCGGCCGCCGTGTCGACGCGGTAGCCGAGCGCGAAGCCCGAGTCGGCGACGTAGAACCCGGGATAGTCGTTCGTGCGGTAGCCGACCACCGGGACGTTGAGGGTCTCGAGGCGTTCGAGCGTTGCGCCGATGTCGAGGATCGACTTCACGCCCGCACTCACGAGGGTGATCGGGGTCTGGGCGAGCGTCGTGAGGTCGGCCGACTCGTCGAAGGTCTCGCTCGCCCCCCGGTGCACGCCGCCGAGACCGCCGGTCGACATCACCGCGATTCCGGCCCGGTGCGCGAGCCATGCCGTCGCCGCCACGGTCGTGCCCCCGTCGAGCCGCTTCGCGCGCGCGATCGGCAGGTCGCGCACGCTGACCTTCACCACGCCGTCGCGTGTGCACAGTCGCTCGATCTCGGTCGCCGCCAGCCCGACGACCGCGACGCCGTCGATGACCCCGATGGTCGCAGGCACCACACCGGCCGCCCGCACCGATTGCTCGGCCTCGGCCGCGACCTCGAGATTGCGCGGGCGGGGGAGCCCGTGGCTGAGGATCGTCGACTCGAGCGCGAGCACCGGAGTGCCGGCTTCGATGGCGGCGCGCACCTCGTCGCCGACGCGGATCGCGGAGGAACCTTCGGGCTGCATGTCGCCATCGTAGGGTGCGGCAACGACGACGGTCTCGAGGGGCACGGATGTCGGTACTCGGCACTATCGTGAGTGCTTGTGTCGCAGCCAGTCATCGTCGCCAGAGACCTCGTGAAGCGCTACGGCGATTTCGCCGCCGTCGACGGCATCTCGTTCGAAGTCGCCCCGGGCGAGTCCTTCGGGCTGCTCGGCCCGAACGGCGCCGGCAAGTCGACGACCATGCGCATGGTCGGCGCCGTCTCGACCCGCACTGCCGGCGACCTCGCGATCCTCGGGCTCGACCCCGACCGGTTCGGCCCCGAGATCCGGTCGCAGCTGGGTGTCGTGCCGCAGGCCGACAACCTCGACACCGAGCTGCGGGTCCGCGAGAACCTGCTCGTGTACGGGCGGTACTTCGGGCTGCCGCGCAAGCTCGTCGCCGAGCGGGCCGACGAACTGCTCGCGTTCGCGCAACTCGAAGACAAGGGCAAGGCCAAGGTCGACTCCCTGTCGGGCGGCATGAAGCGCCGCCTCACGATCGCGCGCGCCCTCGTCAACGATCCACGGGTGCTGCTGCTCGACGAGCCGACCACCGGCCTCGACCCGCAGGCGCGGCACATCCTCTGGGATCGGCTCTTCCGGCTCAAAGAGCAGGGCACGACCCTGCTGCTGACCACCCACTACATGGACGAGGCCGAGCAGCTCTGCGATCGCCTCGTGGTCGTCGACAAGGGCAAGATCATGGCCGAGGGCACTCCCGCCGCGCTCATCCGCCGCTACTCGTCGCGCGAGGTGCTCGAGGTGCGGTTCGGCAGCGACCGCAACGCCGACGTCGCCGACCAGCTCGCCGGCATCGGCGATCGCCTCGAGGTGCTGCCCGATCGCATCCTGGTCTACAGCGAGAACGGCGAGGCCGAGCTCGAGCGCATCACGAGCGCGGGGCTGCACCCGCTCACGAGCCTCGTGCGGCGGTCGAGCCTCGAAGACGTCTTCCTCCGGCTCACCGGGCGGAGCCTCATCGAATGAGCGAGGTTCGTCGGTCGGGCAGCGCCGCCGAAGGCGACGCGCATCGAGACCCTTCGGCGACGGATGCCGCGCCGGCTGTCACCCGAGCGGCGCTCGCCGCCGGCCGCAACCCGCGCCGTTGGGGTGCCTGGTACGTGGCCGAGCACCGGTTCCGCGTCATGCGCAGCTACACCGGCACCGTCGTCGTCGCCGGAATCGGCAGCCCGCTGCTCTACCTCTACGCGCTCGGCGTCGGGCTCGCGACGATCGTCGACGGCAGTGTCGGCGCCGAGTCCGTCGACGGCGTGAGCTATCTCGTGTTCGTGGCGCCGGCACTCCTCGCGAGCGCCGCGATCACCGTCGCGAGCGAGGAGTTCACCTACCCGATCATGCTCGGATACAAGTGGAACCCGACCTTCTCGGGCATGCACGCCGCGCCGATCCGACCGCAGCAGATCGCCGATGGCGTCGTCCTGTCGGTGGCCGTGCGCATGCTCGTCAACACGGTGCTGTTCTTCGCACTCATGCTCGTCTTCGGGGCCGTGCCCTCGGCCACCGGATTCCTGGCAGTCGCGGTCGCGGTGCTCACCGGGCTCGCGTTCGGTGCCGTGCTGATGGCCTACACGTCGACCCTCGAAGAAGACACCGGGCAGCTCGCCATGGTCATGCGCTTCGTGGTGCTGCCGATGACCCTGTTCTCGGGCACGTTCTTCCCCCTCACGGTGCTCCCCCTCTGGCTGCAGCCGATCGGGTGGATCTCCCCGCTCTGGCACGGCACCGAGCTCGCTCGGGTGTTCACCTACGGGTACCCCGAACCGATCTGGCTCACGGTCGTGCACGTCGCCTACCTCGTGGCGATGTTCGCGGTCGGCTGGGTGTGGGCGCGTCGCATCGCCGTGAGGAGGCTCCGCAAGTGAGCGACGTGACGCATCGCGACCTGGCGCCCGCGAGCCTGCCCTTGCGCCCGGCGAGATCGTTGTACGCGGGCAACGCGCGCGCGGTGATGTTCCGCGGGTGGCGCGCGACGCGCAGCACGAACTGGCTGGTCATGGTCAGCGGCTTCTTCGAGCCGATCTTCTACCTGCTCGCCATGGGCATCGGCCTCGGCACACTCGTGGGCGACGTCACCACCGAGAGCGGGCAGGTGGTGCCCTATGCGGCGTTCATCGCGCCGGCCCTGCTCGCGGTCGCGGCGATGAACGGCGCCATCTACGACTCGACGTGGAACGTGTTCTTCAAGATGCAGTTCGCGCGACTCTACGAGGGCATGCTGTCGACCTCGCTCGGGCCGCTCGACGTCGCGCTCGGCGAGATCCTGCTCGCCCTGTTGCGCGGGGCGCTCTACGCGGTCGGCTTCCAGCTCGTGATGCAGGCACTCGGGCTCAACCTCTCGTGGTGGGCGTTGCTCGCGCTGCCGGCGGTGCTGCTCATCGCCTTCGGCTTCGCGAGCCTCGGCATGGCGATCACGAGCTATATGAAGACCTTCCAGCAGATGGACTGGATCAACTTCGTGATGCTCCCGATGTTCCTGTTCTCCGCGACCTTCTACCCGATCACGGTCTACCCGCAGTGGCTGCAGGTCGTGATCCAGGCGCTGCCGCTCTGGCACGGCGTCGAACTCGTGCGCGGCCTCACGACGGGCGCCGTCGACTGGGGAATGCTCTGGCACGTGCTCTACTACGCGGTGATGATCGCCGTCGGGCTCGTGTTCACGACCAAGCGGTTGCGGGCATTGTTCCTCGATTGATTCGGGCGGCGGTCGCGAGCATACCGGCGGGCGTCGATCGCCGCCGTTTGTGACGAAGCATTGCCGCGATTGACCCCGTGTTGCCTTCCTTGCCGTGATGTGACGACGCACGTTCCGGCCCGCCGCGAACCCGCCTAGCCTCGGTCGAAACCCGCAGTCCGCGGTGACCGAGGAGAGACATGACGCAGGAGACGATCGAGGCGCCGGCCCGCCCAGCGGCTCGTTCCGGCGAGCGCGCGCCGCGTCCGGCGAGCCGCCCGCACGGGCAGTGGAAGGTCGACGGCACCGCACCGCTCAATGGCAACGAGGAGTGGAAGCAGGTCGACAACGGCCTCAGCGTGCGCGACCGCATCGAGAACGTCTACTCGAAGGGCGGGTTCGCGTCGATCGACCCGACCGACCTGCACGGGCGCTTCCGCGTGTGGGGCCTGTACACGCAGCGCAAGCCGGGCATCGACGGCGGCCGCACGGCGACCCTCGAGCCGCACGAGCTCGAAGACGAGTTCTTCATGCTGCGCGTTCGCATCGACGGCGGGCAGCTGACCACCGAGCAGCTGCGGGTCATCGCGGGCATCTCGACGGAGTTCGGCCGCGACACCGCCGATCTCACCGACCGCCAGAACATCCAGTTGCACTGGATCCGCGTCGAGGACGTGCCCGAGATCTGGCGGCGCCTCGAGGGCGTCGGCCTCGGCACGACCGAGGCGTGCGGCGATGTGCCGCGCGTCGTGCTCGGCTCGCCGGTCGCGGGCATCGCCGCCGACGAGCTCATCGACCCGACCGCGCAGATCGACGCGATCACCAGCCGGTTCATCGGCGACGAGACGCTGGCGAACCTGCCCCGCAAGTTCAAGTCGGCGATCACCGGCCACCCGAGCCAAGACGTCGTGCACGAGATCAACGACGTCGCGTTCGTCGCGGTGGCGCACCCCGAGCTCGGCATCGGCTACGACCTGTGGGTGGGCGGCGGGCTCTCGACCGCACCGCGGCTCGCTGAGCGCCTCGGGGTCTTCGTCGCCCCCGAGCGCGTCGCCGACGCGTGGCACGGCGTCGCGCAGATCTTCCGCGACTACGGCTACCGGCGCCTGCGCAACAAGGCTCGGTTGAAGTTCCTGCTCGCCGACTGGGGCACCGAGAAGTTCCGCCAGGTGCTCGAGACCGAGTACCTCGGCGCCCCACTGCCCGACGGGCCCGCCGCGCCGAAGCCGCTCGCGCACGGCGACCATGTGGGTGTGCACCGCCAGAAGGACGGCCGCTTCTACGTCGGCGTCACGCCGATCGTCGGTCGCGTCTCGGGTCCCACGCTCGCCAAGCTCGCCGACCTCATCGAGGCGCACGGATCGGCCCGGCTGCGCACGACACCGCACCAGAAGCTCGTGATCCTCGACATTCCCGAAGACCACGTGGAGCCGCTCATCGCGGGCCTCGACGAGCTCGGCCTCTCGGCCCGCCCGAGCCTCATCCGCCGCGGCACGATCGCGTGCACCGGTATCGAGTTCTGCAAACTCGCGATCGTCGAGACCAAGGCGTTCGCCACCGCGGCCGTGCTCGAGCTCGAGCGCACGCTCGACGGCTTCGACCTGCCGCACCCGATCAGCCTGCACGTCAACGGATGCCCCAACTCCTGCGCGCGCATCCAGACCGCCGACATCGGGCTCAAGGGCCAGCTCATCATGGACGACTCGGGCGAGCAGGTCCCGGGGTATCAGGTGCACCTCGGCGGCGGGCTCGCGACGGCCGATCGCGAGGAGGCGGGACTCGGTCGCACCGTCCGCGGGCTCAAGGTCGCCGCCGACGGCATCGCCGACTACGTCGAGCGCGTCGTCACCCGCTTCCTCGACGACCGCGACGCCGTGGCTGACGAGACGTTCGCCGAGTGGGCGCACCGGGCCGACGAGGAGGCGCTGCGATGAGCGCACGCAACGTCGGTCGAGTAGCGAGCGCCGGCGAGCGTATCGAGACCGCGACAGGAACGTCGAGCGGGTTGAGGAGCGACGCAGGAGCGTCTCGAAACCCAGCCCCCGCACAGCCGGGTTTCGAGACGCTCGCTGGCGCTCGCTCGTCAACCCGCAAACGTGATGCCGACGAATTGCGCGCCCTTGCCGAGTCGGGCAACGTCGAGTTCGGCAACGGCACCGACCACGAGGCATCCGCACGCGATGTCGTCGCCTGGGTCGCCGAGCACTTCGCGACGGATGCCGCAGCGGTCGCCTGCTCGATGGCCGACGCCGTGCTGCCGCACGTGATCGCCGAGCAGCTGCCCGGCGTCGACGTGCTGTTCCTCGACACGGGCTACCACTTCGCCGAGACCTACGTGACGCGCGACGAGGTCGCTCGCGCGCTCGACGTGCGGATCGTGGATGTGCTGCCCGAGCAGACCGTGGCGCAGCAGGACGCCGAGTTCGGCGCCGAGCTGTTCTCGCGCGACCCCGGCCTCTGCTGCGCTCGCCGCAAGGTGGCCCCGTTGCAGCAGGCGCTCGGGGGCTACGAGGTGTGGTTCACCGGCGTGCGCCGCGACGAGGCCCCGACGCGCTCGAACACGCCGCTCGTGCAGTGGGACGAGCGCAACGGGCTCGTGAAGGTCAACCCGCTCGCGGCGTGGACCTTCGACGAGCTGCTCGACTACGCCGGCGCGAACCAGGTGCCCGTGAACCTCCTGATGTCTCACGGCTACCCGTCGATCGGTTGCGCGCCGTGCACGAAGCCCGTCGCCGCGGGCGAGGATCCGAGGTCTGGCCGCTGGGCCGGCCTCGCCAAGACGGAATGCGGGTTGCACCTATGAGCGAGACGACGATCTACCCGCGGGTTGAGGAGGCGCGCCAGCGCCGTCTCGAAACCCCGACATCCGAGCAACCGGGTTTCGAGACGCCTCCTTCGTCGGCTCCTCAACCCACGGGGCTCACGGGCCTGTCCACGCTGGACGCCCTCGAGTCGGAGTCGATCCACATCATCCGCGAGGTCGTCGCCGAGTTCGAGCGCCCCGTGCTGCTGTTCTCGGGCGGCAAGGACTCGGTCGTCGTGCTGCACCTCGCCGCGAAGGCGTTCTGGCCGGCGAAGGTGCCGTTCCCGGTGCTGCACATCGACACCGGCCACAACTTTCCCGAGGTCATCGACTTCCGCGACCGAACCGTCGAGCGCCTCGGGCTGCGCCTCGAGGTGGCGGCAGTGCAGGACTACCTCGACGACGGCCGCCTTCAGGAGCGCGCCGACGGCACGCGCAACCCGCTGCAGACGCAGCCGTTGCTCGACGCCATCGCCTCCGGCCGCCACGACGCCGTCTTCGGCGGCGCCCGCCGCGACGAGGACAAGGCCCGCGCGAAGGAGCGCATCCTGTCACTCCGCGACGAGTTCGGCCAGTGGGACCCGCGCAACCAGCGCCCCGAGCTCTGGGACCTCTACAACGGCCGCCACACGGTCGGCCAGCACGTGCGGGCGTTTCCGATCTCGAACTGGACCGAGCTCGACGTGTGGCGTTACATCGAACGAGAGGGCATCGAGCTGCCGCCGCTGTACTACGCGCACGAGCGCGAGGTCTACCGCCGCGACGGCATGTGGCGCGCGGTCTCCGAGGTGTCACCGGCCCACCCGGGCGAGGCGATCGAGCGCCGCACCGTGCGGTACCGCACGGTCGGCGACATGAGCTGCACCGGGGCCGTCGAGTCCGATGCGGCATCCGTCGCCGACGTCGTGCGCGAGGTGGCCACCTCCACGCTCACCGAGCGCGGCGCCACGCGCGCCGACGACCGGATCTCCGAGGCCGCCATGGAGGACCGCAAGAAGGACGGGTACTTCTGATGAGCAGGCACACGCATTCGCGGGTTGAGGAGGCGCGCCAGCGCCGTCTCGAAACCCCGACGCCCGGTCATCACGGTTTCGAGACGCCTCCTTCGTCGGCTCCTCAACCAGCGGAGTCGACACTGTTCCGCTTCGCGACCGCCGGCTCGGTCGACGACGGCAAGTCGACCCTCGTGGGTCGTCTGCTGCACGACTCGAAGGCGATCCTCGCCGACCAGCTCGAGTCGGTCGCCCGCACCTCGGCCGAGCGCGGCTTCGGCGGCGAGCCCGGAGCGATCGACTTCGCCCTGCTCACCGACGGCCTGCGCGCCGAGCGTGAGCAGGGCATCACGATCGACGTCGCGTACCGCTACTTCTCCACGGGCCGCCGGTCGTTCATCCTCGCCGACTGCCCCGGCCATGTGCAGTACACGCGCAACATGGTCACCGGCGCCACGACCGCCGACGCGGTCGTCGTGCTCGTCGACGCGCGCAAGGGCGTGCTCGAGCAGACGCGCCGCCACCTCGCCGTGGTGCAACTGCTGCGCGTGCCGCACGTGATCGTCGCCGTGAACAAGATCGACCTGCTCGACTACGCCGAGGCGGCGTTCGTCGGCGTCGCCGACGAGGTCACCGCGCTCACCCGTGAGCTCGACCTGCCCGACGCGCACGTGGTCCCGGTGTCGGCCCTGGCCGGCGACAACGTCGTCGAGCGCTCGCCGAACACGCCCTGGTACCGCGGCCCCGCCCTCCTCGAGCTGCTCGAGACCCTTCCGTCGCTCGACGAGCTCGAGACCGAGCTCGAGGCGTTGCGGATGCCGGTGCAGCTCGTCGTGCGTCCGCAGGGCGCGCTGGCGCCCGACATCGCCGACGCCGAGCGCTTCCGCGACTACCGCGCCTTCGCCGGGCGCATCGCGTCGGGCACCGTGCGCGTCGGCGACGCCGTGCAGGTGTTCCCCGGCGGTGCCGAGACCACGGTCGTCGGCATCGACGCCGGCCCGGTCGAGCTCGAGTCCGCCTCGGCGCCGCAGTCGGTGTCGCTGCGGCTCGTCGACGAGATCGACGCCGCCCGCGGCGCAGTGATCGCGGCATCCGGTTCGCTGCCCGTGCCGCGCCGCGAACTCGACGCCTCGGTCTTCCAACTCGACCCGCGGCCGCTCGTGCCGGGCGCGCGCGTGCTCGTGAAGACCGGCACGTCCACCGTGCAGGCGCTCGTCACCGCCGTGCACGGTCGCCGCGATCTCAGCACGCTCGCGCTCGAGCCCGCCGACCGGCTCGTGGCCAACGACATCGGCCAGGTGGCACTCAAGCTCTCGGCCGAACTGCCCGTCGAGCCGTATGCCGACCACCGACGTGCGGGTGCGTTCCTCGTGATCCACCCGCAGGACGGAGCGACCCTCGCGGCCGCGATCGTCACCGACCCCGCTGCACCCGCGACGGGAACCGCCATCCGCACCGCGACCCCAGAAGGAGCAACAGCATGAACGCCACAGCCCGCGTCCGTTCCCGCCTCGGTCTGGTCGGCGGCATGATGATGGCCGGCGCGATCGTCGCCTCCGCGGTGCTCACCGGCTGCAGCGTGCAGTCCGCGGCGGGCGAGACCACCGCGGCGACCGATGCGACCTCCGGCGGCACGCCCGCCGCGGAGCTGCGCCTCGGCTACCTCGCCAACGTCACGCATGCGCCCGCGCTCGTCGGCGTGCAGCAAGGGCTCTTCGAGGAGGCGCTCGGCGACACGACGCTCACGACACAGGTGTTCAACGCCGGCCCGGCCGCGATCGAGGCGCTCACGGCGGGCGCCATCGACGCGACGTTCATCGGCCCGAACCCGTCGATCAACACGTTCATCCAGTCGGCCGGTGAGTCGGCGCGCATCGTCGCCGGAGTTGCGACCGGCGGCGCAGCGCTCGTGGTGCGCGACGGCATCGACTCGCCCGATGACCTCGAGGGCACCACGCTCGCGACGCCGCAGCTCGGCAACACGCAGGACGTGGCGCTGCGCAGCTGGCTCGCCGACGAGGGCTACACGACCGACACCTCGGGCGGCGGCGATGTGCACATCACGCCGACCGAGAACGCCCAGACGCTGACCCTGTTCCAGCAGGGGCAGCTCGACGGCGCCTGGCTGCCCGAGCCCTGGGTATCGCGGCTCATCGTCGACGCGGGCGCGCACGTGCTCGTTGACGAGGCCGACCTCTGGGACGACGGGCACTTCCCGACGACGGTGCTGCTCGTGAACGCCGACTTCCTCGCGGGGCACCCGCAGACCGTCGAGGCCCTGCTCGAGGGCCATCTGGCGACGCTCGGCTGGCTCGACGAGAACGCCGCCGAGGCTCCCACCGTGATCAACGCCGCACTCGAGGCCGAGACGGGCAAGCCGCTCGCCGACGAGGTCATCACGCGCTCGCTCGAGCACGTCGCGTTCTCGGCCGACCCGCACGCCGAGACCTTCACGACGCTCGTCGAGAACGGCCTCGAGGCCGGCACGCAGAAGGACGGCTCCATCGATGGGCTCTTCGACCTGCGGCTACTGAACGCGGTGCTCGAGGCGGCGGGCGCCGAGCCCGTCTCCGCGGGCGACCTCGGCGAGGAGTAGGAGTCCACCATGAGCGGGCACACGGCCATCCGCATCGAGCACCTCGGCAAGCGCTTCGGCGCAGGTCCCCTCGTGCTCGAGGACGTGAACCTGTCGATCGAGACGGGTGAGTTCGTCTGCCTGCTCGGCGCCTCGGGCTGCGGCAAGTCGACGCTGCTGAACCTCATCGCCGGGCTCGACCAGCCCTCGAGCGGCTCGATCGAGACCCCGGCCGAGGGCTCTGCGGTGATGTTCCAGGAGTCGGCGCTCATGCCGTGGCTCACCGCACGCGCCAACGTCGAGCTGGCACTGCGCCTGCGAGGTGCGCCACGCTCGGCGCGAAGGCGCGAGGCGCTCGAACTGCTCGACGTCGTGAACCTCGCGGATGCCGCGGACAAGCGCCCCCATGAGCTGTCGGGCGGCATGCGCCAGCGGGTCGCCCTCGCGCGGGCCCTTGCTCAGGACCGGCCCGTCCTGCTCATGGACGAGCCGTTCGCCGCCCTCGACGCCATCACGCGCGACCTCCTCCACGAGGAGCTCGAGCGCGTCTGGCGACGGACTGGCCGCACCATCGTCTTCGTCACACACAATGTCCGCGAAGCGGCTCGGCTCGGGCAACGGGTCGTCCTCCTGTCGTCCCGTCCCGGCCGGGTCGCGGGCGAGTGGCGAATCGCCGAGACCACCGGTCGGCGCATCGAGTCGCCCGAGGTCGCGGCGCTCTCCATCGAGATCACCGAGCAACTGCGGAAGGAGATCCGCCGAAATGCCGCATGAAGACGACTCTGGCTCCGCTGGTCGAGTGGCGACGAAGGAGCGGATCGAGACCGCCGACACCGAGGCATCCGCACCGGGTCTCGATACGCTCGCTGACGCTCGCCACTCGACCGACGACGACCACAACGACCTCCGCAGCCTCGAGGCCGGCCTCGACCGGCTGCAGACCGCCCCCGAGCGCCGGCCCAGTGCGTGGCGCCGCTTCACCACGAGCGTGCTGCCGCCCATCGTGTTCGTCGTCGCGCTCGTCGCCGCGTGGCAGCTCTACGTCGTGATCGCCGAGCCACGTCCCGACATCGTGCCGGGGCCGCTCGGCGTGGTCGCGGCGATCACGCAGGCCTGGGAGGCCGGGCGCCTGCAGGAGGCCGTCGTCACGAGCCTCGAGCGCGGCGTCTTCGGCTTCCTCATCGCGGTCGCGATCGGCACCCCGCTCGGCCTGCTCCTCGCCGAGGTGAAGCCGCTGCGGCGTGCGGTCGGTCCGATCATCTCGGGCCTGCAGGTGCTGCCGTCGGTGGCGTGGGTGCCCGCGGCGATCATCTGGTTCGGCCTGACGGATGCGACGGTGTACTTCGTCGTGCTCATGGGCGCGACACCGTCGATCGTGAACGGCCTCATCTCCGGAGTCGACCAGGTCCCGCCGCAACTGCGGCGGGTGGGCACCGTGCTCGGCGCAGGCCGTTGGCGGCTGGCGACCCACGTCGTCCTTCCGGCGTCGCTGCCCGGCTACGTCGCGGGCCTCAAGCAGGGCTGGGCGTTCTCGTGGCGGTCCCTGATGGCTGCCGAGATCATCACGACGGGTGGCGCGATCGGCTTCGGCCTCGGCTCGATGCTCGACCAGAGCCGCACGCTCGCGGACCTCGCGGGTGTGCTCGCGACGATCCTCGTGATCCTCACGATCGGCATCCTCATCGAGCTCGTGTTCTTCGCCCCCCTCGAGCGCCGGATGCTGCGCCGCCGCGGCCTGCTCGTGGAGCGTGGGCGATGAGCGGGTCTCGGCGGGCTGAGGAGGCGCGCAGCGCCGCCTCGAAACCGAATGCTGCACGTCCCGGTTTCGACACGCGCGCTGGCGCGCGCTCCTCAACCCGCGGAACGGTCACGCTCGTCGGCGCCGGCCCCGGCGACGCCGGACTGCTCACGATCCGCGGCCTGCGCGCTCTCGAGGCCGCCGACGTGATCGTCGCCGATCGGCTGGGCGCTCGCGGCGTGCTCGACGGCCTCGCCGCGGAGGGCGTCGTGATCGGCGCCGAGGTCGTCGACGTCGGCAAGCTCCCCGGCCACCACGCCGTGCCGCAGGACGCCATCAACGAGCTGCTCGTGACCCTCGCCCGCGACGGCCGCCATGTCGTGCGCCTCAAGGGCGGCGACCCGTTCATCTTCGGCCGCGGCGGCGAGGAGGTCGCGTTCTGCCGCGACCACGGCGTCGACGTCGAGGTGGTGCCCGGCATCACGAGCGCGATCTCGGTGCCGGCGATCGCGGGCATCCCGCTCACGCACCGCGGCCTCGCCACGACGTTCACCGTGGTCACCGGCCACGACCAGATCCAGGCGCTCGGCGGAGGACGCGACCACACGGTCGTGCTGCTCATGGGCATCGGCACGCTCGCGAATTCCGCGATCACCCTCGGACGAGGCGAGCGCGGCGCCGACTGCCCCGTCGCGATCATCGAGGACGGCTACGGACCCGCGCAGCGGGTCACCGTCGGCACGCTCGACACGATCGCCCTGCAGGCCGCGCGCCGTGGCATCCGATCGCCCGCCGTCGTCGTGGTCGGCGACGTCGTGACCCTCAGCCCGTATGCGCCACCCTCGCTGGTTGAGGAGGCGCCCCGGCGCCGTCTCGAAACCCGCCGATGAGGTTTCGAGACGGTCGCTCCGCTCCCTCCTCAACCCGCTCAGCCACCCACCGAAAGGCCCCGCAACCATGACGCTCTCCCTCCGTGTCGCGATCGTCGGCGCCGGTCCCGCCGGCATCTACGCCGGAAACATCCTCAATCGCCAGGTCGCCGAGGCCCGCGGAGAGGTCGCGATCGACCTGTTCGAGTCCCTGCCCGCACCGTACGGCCTCATCCGCTACGGCGTCGCACCCGACCACCCCCGCATCAAGGGCATCGTCAACTCGTTGCACGAGATGCTCGACGCGGGCACGATCCGGCTCATCGGCAACGTCGAGGTCGGCCGCGACGTCACGGTCGACGAGCTTCGCGAGCGCTACGACGCCGTGGTCTTCGCCACCGGTGCCCTGAAGGACGCCCCGCTCGACATCCCCGGCATCGACCTGCCCGGCTCCTACGGCGCGGCCGACCTGGTGGCCTGGTACGACGGGCACCCCGACGTACCGCGCGAATGGCCGCTCGAGGCCGAGCAGATCGCGGTCATCGGCAACGGCAACGTCGCGCTCGACGTTGCTCGCGTGCTCGCGAAGCACCCAGAGGACCTGCTGCCGACGGATGTCCCGGCGAACGTCGTCGCGGGCCTCGAGGCGTCGCCCGTGACCGACGTGCACGTGTTCGGCCGCCGTGGCCCGGGTCACGTGAAGTTCACGCCGATCGAGCTGCGCGAGCTCGGCGAAGTGCCCGATGTCGACGTGATCGTCTACGACGACGACTTCGAACGTGCCGCGGGCGACCCGCACGCTGAGCAGCTGCACGCCTCGAACAACCAGGTGAAGGTCATGACCCGCACCCTCAACGGTTGGCGCAAGCCCGCAGACCGGGTCTCGACCGCATCGCGGCGCCTGCACCTGCACTTCCTGCACTCGCCCGTCGAGGTGCTCGGCGACGGGCGCGTCGAGGGAGTGCGGTTCGAGCGCACGCGCCCCGTGGGCAACGGCTCGGTCGCGGGCACCGGCGAGTTCGTCGACGTGCCGGTGCAGGCGGTCTACCGTGCCGTGGGTTACGCGAGCTCCCCGCTCCCGGGCGTGCCGTTCGACGAGTCGAAAGCGGTCATCCCCAACGACGGTGGTCGGGTGACGGATGCCGCAGGCTCGCCCATCCCGGGCGTCTATGCGACCGGCTGGATCAAGCGCGGCCCAGTGGGCCTCATCGGCCACACGAAGGGCGACGCGCTCGAGACCATCACGAACCTGCTCGCCGATGCCACGGCCGGCGCGCTGCCCGCGTCTGCCGTCGAGGCGGCGGGCGGCGACGAGGTGCTCGAGCTCCTCGAGGCCCGCGAGGTGCACTACACGACGTGGGCGGGTTGGCTCGAGCTCGACGCGCACGAGCGCGCCCTCGGCGAGGCATCCGACGCCCCGGTCGTACGCGAGCGCGTGAAGGTCGTGCCCCGCGACGAGCAGGTGGAGATCTCGCGCGCCGGTTCCCTGGTCGGCTCGTGACCTACGTCATCGCGCTGCCGTGCGTCGACGTCAAAGACCGTGCCTGCATCGACGAGTGTCCGGTCGACTGCATCTACGAGGGTGAACGCTCGCTCTACATCCACCCCGACGAGTGCGTCGACTGCGGTGCCTGCGAGCCGGTCTGCCCGGTCGAGGCGATCTACTACGAAGACGACCTGCCCGAGATGTGGGCCGACTACTACAAGGCGAACGTCGAGTTCTTCGAGATCTCGACGGGCTCGGTCCCGGCGGTCGGCTCGCCCGGCGGCGCCGCGAAGGTCGGCGTCATCGCCATGGACCACCCCGTCATCGCCGCCCTGCCGCCGCAGGCGCACTGACCCTGCGCGGGGTCTCGACGGCACTGAAGCGGCGCACTGTTGCCGCGTGTGACGGCGGCCGCGACATCCGTTCGGCGCGAGCGTATCGTGGCGGAATCGAACCACGAGGAGCCATCATGTCGCACCGCGAGCCGCACGCCGCCACCGAGCCCCGCACGGGCACGGTCATGGGCATGCGCGGCTGCGAGTCGGCGACCGACTGCTCGAGCGACCGGCCCGGGCACGGGCTCCACGCGATGCAGCGACGACTCGCCGCGACCACGTCGAGCAAGTGGGTCGACGGATTCGTCGCGTCGACCGACGATGCGGGGTTCGCGACGGTCGCCGACTTCGACGGCGGCACGGTGCAGCGCGTCTGGCACCACGACGCGTTCGCCGGCGCATTGCGGGTCGGCGACCCGGTCGCCGTGCACGCGATCTACGGCGTGCTCGCCCGGGGCGCCGAGCGCTTCAGCGTCGCGTACGCCTGAGCGCGGGTCTCGAGACGCGTCGCCTTCGGCGGCGCTCCACGACCAGCGGAGCCTCACGCCACCGGCATCGCCTCGCTCATCGAGCCCATCATCTTCTCGAGCGCCATGGCCGCCTGGTCGCATGCCATCGCGCACATGCGGCAGTGTTCGCTCATCTCGGCGTGCATCATGCACTCGGCAGAGCATGCGCGGCACATCATGATCGTCGTCTGCATCATCGACGACATCACCGCCAGGTCCATGCCGTTCATGCGCAGCATCATGCGCATCATCGTGTCGCACATGTCGGCGCAGTTCGAGCACATGGCGGCGCACCGGCCCATGCCCTCGCCCGCGTCGGCGTCGGCGCACATGATGCACGCCTGCGCGCACGCGGAGAGGGCCTCGAGACACTCCTGCATCATCGCCGGATCCATGCCCTTCATCGGCATCTCCGACGACGACATGGCGCCCTTCATCATGTCCATCGTCATGTTCATCTGCACGCTCCACTGCTCTGGGCGGCCCAGCGTCGACGGTGCCGGCGGAGGACTCGGCAGCCCCTGATGCGGCCATGCTACGCCGCAGTCCTCGGCCCCAGAAGGGGCCCGTGTGACGTTCTCGTGAAGTTGCGCCGTCAGACGAGGGGCGGGATGTCGCGACATCCGGCCCCTCGTCTCGAACCGCACTCAGGCGTTCATGTCGACATCCTTCGTCTCCTTCGAGACGAGGAGTGCGATGAGCGTGAGCACCGCCATCACCGACAGGTAGATGCCGACCCAGAACGGGCTGCCGCCACCGGCCTGCCAGAGCGCCACCGCGATGAACGGGGCGACCGCGGCGCCGAGGATCGACGACACGTTGTACGAGATGCCCGAGCCCGTGTACCGCACGTTCGTGGGGAACAGCTCGGGCAGCAGCGCGCCCATCGGCCCGAACGTCAGCCCCATGAGCGAGAAGCCGACGACGAGCCAGAGCATGACGCCCCAGAACCCGGCGCCGAGCAGCGGCACCCACAGCAGGCCGAACGCGATGATGCCGAGCGTGACCCAGATGAGCGTCTTGCGGCGACCCCAGCGGTCGGCCCATGGGCCCGACACCAGCGTGAAGATGCCGAAGAACACGACACCGCCGATGAGCATCAGCACGAACGTGGTGTACGAGTAGCCGAGTCCGGGCAGTGCGCCCTCGGCGGCTTCGATCGGCGCCCGGCCGTACGACAGCGAGAACGTGGTCATCAGGTAGAAGAGCACGTAGGTGGCGAGCATGAAGAACGTGCCGAGGACGAGCTGCTTCCAGTGGTTCTTGAACACGCTCGCGAGGGGCAGGCGCGTGAGCTTGCCCTGCTTCGACGCGTTCGAGAAGGCGGTCGACTCGACCAGGCGCAGGCGCACCCAGAGGCCGACGACGACCATGACGACCGAGAACAGGAACGGGATGCGCCAGCCCCAGTCGAGGAACGCCTGCGACGGCATCGAGGGGTCGTCGGAGGGGAGCATCGCCGCGATGACGAGGAACAGGCCGTTGGCGATGATGAAGCCGATCGGTGCTCCGAGCTGCGGGAAGGTGCCGAACAGCGCGCGCTTGCCCGCCGGCGCGTTCTCGGTGGCCACGAGCGCGGCGCCCGACCACTCGCCGCCGAGGGCGAAGCCCTGCGCGATGCGCAGGATGACGAGGAGCAGTGGCGCGAGCCATCCGACCAGCGCGTACGTCGGCAGCACGCCGATCAGGAACGTCGCGATGCCCATGGTGAGCAGCGCTCCGACGAGCGTCGCCTTGCGACCGTGCTTGTCGCCGAGGTGGCCGAAGATGACGGCGCCGAGCGGACGCGCGATCATCGCTGCGCCGAAGACGGCGAACGACGAGAGCAGCGCGGTCGTGGCGTCGCCCGTCGGGAAGAACAGGTGGGGGAAGACCAGCACCGCGGCGGTCGCGTAGACGTAGAAGTCGTAGAACTCGATCGTCGTGCCGATGAGGCTCGCGAGCGCGACGCGGCTGCGCGGATTGGCGGGTGTGGCGGTGACTGGTGCGGCCGGGGCCGCGGTTGGTGCAGACATTGCTGGCGAAGACTCCAAGAGGGGTGCGAAAGAACGCTGCGCCCCGAGGCACGTCGGTCGGGCGTTCGAACCGGAGGCAGTGCAGGAATCGTCGCTTGTGGCAACCTCTCCACCGTACGCGGCACCGGGTCGGGCGGGGCCGATGTCGGGTGCACGGTGCGGTGAGCGGCTGCCTCGGTGCGGTGAACGGCGCATCGCCGGTCGAGTGGCGAAGCCGATCGCGATCCGACGGGGCCGAGAACGGCGACGTGCCGGATCGATCGAAGGTTCGATGCGACGCCGGATGCCGCGTGGCTAGGCTCTATGGCATGGATACCCTGATCTCGATTCTGCACGTCACCACGGCCGTCTTCATCGTCGGGCCGATGGCGATACTGCCCATGACCGCGATGCGCGCGGTGCGTGCCGGCAACGGAGGTCAGGTCGCCGTGCTCGCGAAGTCGACCATGGTGTTCAGCTGGCTCTCGCTCATCGTGTTCCTGCTCGGCTTCGGGGCGATGGGCATGGCCGACGAGGAGTTCGGGCTCACGTTCACGACGCCGTGGATCCTCTGGTCGATCATCCTCTACGTGATCGCGTTCGCACTCAGCGTGTTCCTCGTGGTCCCGTCGATGCGCAAGGCCGCCGAGGCGCTGTCGGGCGACGCCGGATCGGGCGGGGGCGCGGCTGCGGCCGGCTATCCGGCCATCGCGGCCGGCAGCGGCATCGTGTCGTTGCTGCTCGTCGCGGTGGTCGTGCTCATGGTCTGGAAGCCGTAGTCACGCCCTCGCGCGGAACGCCGGGTGCGGGCGCCGCAGGAATCACCCGACCGAGCGCAGTGCGCGGGCGGTCGCGATCGCCGCTTCGGCGGCCTCGCGGCCCTTGTCCTCCTTGGAGCCGGGCAGTCCGGCACGATCGATGCCCTGCTGCTCGTCGTCGAGGGTGAGCACCCCGAAGCCGACCGGCTTGCCCGTGTCGAGGGCGACACGGGTCAGCCCGTCGGTCGCCGCCGCCGACACGTACTCGAAGTGCGGGGTGCCGCCGCGGATGATCACGCCGAGCGCGACGACCGCGTCGGCGCCCGCCTCGAGGGCGGCCTTCGACACGACGGGCAGCTCGAAGCTGCCGGGCACGCGCACGAGCGAGAACGACGCGCCCGACGCCTCGAGCGTGCGGGTCGCTCCGGCGATGAGCGCGTCGGTGATCTGGTCGTGCCAGCTGCCGGCGACGATCACGACCGAGAGGCCGCGGCCGTCGACGTCGAGTTCGGGGGATCCTGCTCCGCTCATGATGCGTGTCCTTCCAGGAGGGTCTCAGCCGCGGCGTCCGCGAGCTGCTGGTCGTCGATCGTGTGGCCCATGCGATTGCGCTTGGTCTCGAGGTACCCCGTGTTGACGTCGACCACGCCCACCACGAGCGGCAGCCGCTCGACGACGTCGATGCCGTGCGCCTCGAGCTGGCGCACCTTCTCGGGGTTGTTCGTCAGCAGCCGCACGCGGTCGATGCCGAGGTCGGCGAGGATCCCGGTCGCCGCGCTGTAGTCGCGTGCGTCGATCGGCAGGCCCAGCGCCAGGTTGGCGTCGAGCGTGTCGAGGCCGTCCTCCTGCAGGCGATACGCCCGCAGCTTGTTGATGAGCCCGATGCCGCGACCCTCGTGGCCGCGCAGGTAGACGACCACGCCGCCGGTGCGCTGGATCGTGTCGAGCGCGGTATCGAGCTGCGGCCCGCACTCGCACTTGAGCGATCCGAACGCCTCGCCGGTCAGGCACTCGGAGTGCACCCGCACGACCGCGCCGGCGGGATCGGCGGCCGGATCGCCCGCGATGATGGCGACATGGTCGGCCCCGGTGCTGCGGTCGCGGTAGGCGCGCACGGTGAACTCGCCGCGGTCGGTCGGCAGGGTGGTCTCGACCTCGAACGCGACGGGCGAGGATTCGGGCACGATCGCGGCCGCGGCATCGGCCCAGGGATCGCGACCGGTGTCGCGCAGCCAGTCGACGAGTGCCGCCACGGTCGTGACGGGCAGCCCCGCGCGCTCGCCGAGCGCGATGAGCGCGGGCAGCCGCATCATCTCGCCGCTGTCCTCGACGAGTTCGCCGATGACGCCGACGGGTGACAGGCCGGCGAGGCGCATGAGGTCGACCGTGGCCTCGGTGTGACCGGCGCGCTCGCGCACGCCGCCGTCGACGGCGCGCAGCGGCAGGATGTGCCCGGGGCGCTGCAACGAGTCGGGCGTCGAGGCCGGTTCGGCCAGCACGCGCAGGGTGTGCGCGCGGTCGGAGGCGCTGATGCCGGTCGTGGTGCGGTCGGCGGCGTCGACCGAGATCGTGTAGGCGGTCGAGCGCGGGTCTTCGTTGCGCTCGGTCATGAGCGGCAGTTCGAGCCGGTCGGCGACCGAGTTCGGCATCGGCGCGCAGAGGTAGCCGCTCGTGTGGCGCACCATCCACGCGATCCATTCCTGGGTCGCGAACTGCGCCGCCATGATGGCGTCGCCCTCGTTCTCGCGTCCCTCGTCGTCGGCGACGATCACGGGCTTGCCCGCGCGCAGGGCGTCGAGGACCTCGGGAATGGTTGCCAGGCTCATTCGGCACCTCCGGTGCTGTGGATGGAAGACGGGATCTCGACCGACTCGGTGCCGAGGCGGCCGGCGAAGCGCAGCATGCGCTCGACCTGGCGCGCGAGGATGTCGGTCTCGATGTTCACGCGGTCGCCGACGACGCGGTCGCCGAGGGTGGTGGCGCTGAGGGTCTCGGGGATGAGCGACACCTCGAACCACGACCCGTCGGGTTCGTCGCCGATCGCGCTCACCGTGAGTGAGACGCCGTCGACCGCGATCGACCCCTTGTCGACGACGAGCGGCGCGTGCATCGCATCGAGCGAGAAGCGGATGACCCGCCACGCGTCGCCCGGACGGATCTCGAGCACCTGCGCCGTGCCGTCGATGTGGCCCTGCACGATGTGTCCGCCGAGCCGGTCGCCCACCTGCGCGGCGCGCTCGAGGTTCACCGCGAGCCCCTCGCCGGCGCCGTCGAGCGTCGACATCGCGAGCGTCTGGGCCATCACGTCGGCGGTGAAGCCCTCGGTGTCGAACTCGATGACGGTGAGGCACACGCCCGAGACCGAGATCGAGTCGCCGTGCTTCACGCCCTCGACGACGAGCGGCCCGCGGACGCTCAGGCGCGCGGCGTCGTCGGTTCGCTCGACGCGCGTGATGGTGCCACGCTCCTCGATGATTCCGGTGAACATGTCGGTTCCTCTCAACGGTGCTGGTCGGGGCCGGGATCGAGTCGCGCGGGGCGCGAATCGGTGTCTGCGGCCTGTTTCGGGTGCGCGACGAGCAGTACGTCGTCGCCGAGTCGTTCGATGCTGGTGAAGTCGAAGCGCTGCGCGCCGTCGATGGATGCGATGCCGAGGTCGCCGAGCGCGAGCCGAGGGCCGCCGAGCAGGGCGGGTGCGAGGTAGACGAGCAGTTCGTCGACGAGGCCGGCTGCGATGAAGGCGCTCGCGAGCGTCGGCCCGCCCTCGATGAAGAGCGATCGGATGCCCCGCCGCTGCAGTTCCTCGAGATCGGCGGTCAGGTCGGTGCCGGTGAAGAACATGGGCGCGTGCGGGTGACGGGTGATCGACGCGTCGGCGGGCACGGCGCGCCGGCCGAACACCACGGGCGTTGGCTGCGCGTCGTAGAACTGGCCGCCCGGATCACGCGCGGTGAGCGCGGGGTCGTCGGCGAGCACCGTTCCCGTGCCGACCGCGATGGCGTCGGCGCGGGAGCGGCGGCGGTGCACGTCGGCCCGCGCGGCCGGACCGGTGATCCACTGGCTCGTGCCGTCGGCCGCTGCGGCGCGACCGTCGAGGCTCGACGCCCATTTCACGATGACCCGGGGGCGGCGGTTGCGGGCGGCGAACAGCCAGTCCTCGAGCAGGGCCTCGGCCTCGTCGACGAGTACGCCGCCGGTGACCGCGACGCCCGCGTCGCGCAGGCGTTGCGCACCGCCCGCTGAGTGGTCGCCGGGGTCGGCCACCGCGTACACGACGCGGGCGACGCCGGCCTCGACGAGGGCCTCGGCGCAGGGGCCCGTGCGCCCGGTGTGATTGCAGGGCTCGAGGGTCACCACTGCGGTGGCGCCCTCGGCGGCACCCGGCGCCAGCTTCGAGAGCGCGTCGACCTCGGCGTGGGCCGTGCCGGCTCCACGGTGCCAGCCCTCGGCGATGACGTCGCCGGCGTGCGAGAGGATCACGCAACCGACCCTCGGGTTCACCCCGCGTGAGGGGCCGCGCGTGGCGAGCTCGAGCGCGCGGCGCATCGCCGCGGCATCCGCCATCGTGTGCGCTCCCGTGGTCATCCCTCGTCCTGTCTTCAGGTCTCCGGGGATGCTCGGCGCAGCCGAACAGGTCGACGACGCTGCGCGTCGCCGACACGTGCCGCCTCCCATCCGGACTTTCACCGTCGGTACCGGAATTCCACCGGTTCAACTGCACGCGCCCGATCTCTCGATCGAACGCACCCAGCTCGCGGACTGTAACCGCCGGTTCGGAATTACACCGACCCCGGAGCACGTTTGTCGTGTCGATTCTACGTCAACGCGTGCGACGGCGAAGTATTCCCGCGTCGCCGCGAGTCATCAGGCACGTGACTCGATCAGGGCGCGGGCCGTGCCCTCGTCGACGATGAGGTCGGTGATGAGCCCTGCGGCGAGCGCGCCGCGCAGGCTGTCGAGCTTGGCCTTGCCCGAGACCACGCAGACCCGGCGCGGGGCACGACGCAGCACCGAGAAGTCGGGTCCGGTCGCACGTTCGTTCAATGCGATGCCGTCGGTCGTGCCGTCGGCGCGATAGAACACCGTGGCGACGTCGCCGACGGCGCCGTCGCGGCTGAGCGCCTCGTAGTCGGCTCGTTCGAGGTATCCGCCCTGGTAGACGTGACTGGGAACCTCGGCGAACGGGGAGCCGAGGCCGAACAGGGCCACGTCCATGCGGCTCTGCAGGTCGAGCAGACGCCGAGTCGAGCGTTCGCGCCAGAACGCCCGCCTCGTCTCGGGGTCGTCGAAGAATGCCGGAACGGGGAATTGCTGCACCCGGGCGCCGAACGCGTCACCGAACCGTCGCAGCAGTTCGCTCGCGTAGAGGATTCCGGTGGTGCGCACGTTCCCGGCGCCGTTGAGCTGCACGATCTCGGTGTTGTGCGTCGCCTTCGGGACGAGGTGGCGACTCATGGCCGTCATCGTGGATCCCCACGCGACGCCGATCGTCTGGTTCGAGTCCACGTACTGGCCGAGAATCCGTGCAGCCGAGAGGGCGACACGGTCGAGGCGGTCGACGTCGCTCGCATGGTCGGGCACGGGCACGACCTGCGCATGCACCTCGTGGCGTTCGAGGATCTCCTGCTCGATGCGGCTCGGCAGGTCGAGCGGCGAGTGGATCGAGATCTCGACAAGTCCGCTCGCCCGGGCATGGCTCAACAGGCGTGAGATCGAGGATCGCGAGGTGTGCAGCTCGTGCGCGATCGCATCCATCGTGAGGTCCTGCATGTAGTAGAGGTGCGCCGCACGCAGCGCGTCGCGCATCCTGCCCGACACGGTTCCGGGCTCGCCCGGCTCGTTCTCGATCATCTTCGTCTCCGTTGCACGTATGTGCACACGGCTTGCAATAGCGTGCGCGCATGCACACCATGTATTCATCCACACCGGACCCGTCCGGCGCAAGCCGGCCGCGGCCGATGGATTCGCATTCGAGTACCCACCCGCATCGAGAAGAGGACAGCGATGTCTGCGAACCCCACGACCATGCAGCGACACGACCGCGGCGGTGCCCCGCGCCTCCGACCCGAGGTCGCCGACCTCCGCGACCGGCCCACCGCCGACGTGGTCATCATCGGTGCCGGCATCAACGGCATCGCGACCTTCCGCGACCTCGCGCTGCAGGGCGTCGACGTGGTGCTCGTCGAGCGTGACGACTTCGTGTCGGGCGCGTCGTCGGCCTCGTCCCACATGATCCACGGCGGCATCCGCTACCTCGAGAACGGCGAGTTCCGGCTCGTCAGGGAATCCGTGCAGGAGCGCAATGCCCTCATCCGGATCGCGCCGCACTACGTCAAGCCGCTCGAGACGACCGTGCCGATCTTCTCGACCTTCTCGGGCATCGTCTCAGCGCCGCTGCGCTTCCTGACGCACCGGCAGGGCAAGCCCACCGAGCGCGGCGCCGCGCTCATCAAGGCCGGCCTGACCATCTACGACGCCTTCTCGCGCGACGGGGGAGCCGTGCCCCGCCACCGCTTCCACGGCCGCACCCGATCGCTCGCCGAACTGCCGGCGCTCAACCCCGAGGTGAAGTACACCGCGACCTACTTCGACGCGAGCATGCACGACCCGGAACGGCTCGCCCTCGACGTGCTCTTCGACGGTCTCGTGACTGGCCCCCACGCGCGGGCCGCCAACCACCTCGAGGCCGTCGGGCTCGATGCCGACGGTGTGCGGGTGCGTGACGGGATCACGGGCGAGGAGTTCGCGATCGCCGCGGACGTCGTCGTCAACGCGTCGGGACCCTGGACCGACCTCACGAACGCGCAGCTCGGTCGCGCGTCGCGGTTCATGGGCGGCACGAAGGGATCGCACATCGTGCTCGAGCACCCCGAGCTGCTCGCGGCGACCGCGGGGCGCGAGATCTTCTTCGAGCACGAGGACGGACGCATCGTCCTCATCTACCCTCTGAAGGACCGCGTCATGGTCGGCACGACCGACCTCGACCACGACATGCGCGAGCCCGCGGTGTGCACCGACGACGAGGTCGACTACTTCCTCGAGCTCATCGCGCACGTTTTCCCAGCCATCAGCGTCGAGCGGTCGCAGATCGTCTACCGATTCTCGGGCGTCCGCCCGCTGCCGCGTCACGACGACACCCAACCCGGTTTCGTGAGCCGCGACTACCGCATCGAGCGGGCGGATGTCGCGGAGCGGCCGGGCACCACGCTGCTGAGCCTCGTCGGCGGCAAGTGGACCACGTTCCGAGCCCTCGCCGAGCATCTGTCGGACGAGGTCCTGGGGCTCCTCGGGCGGGAGCGTGTGCGTTCCACGAGGGGACTCGCGGTCGGTGGCGGTGCAGGGTACCCGGCGACCGACGACGCCCGTCGCGTGTGGATCGTGTCGCACGGCGATGAGGTCGGCAACGCCCGCGCCGAAGCGCTCCTCGAGCGGTACGGCACCCGCGCCGCAGACCTCCTCGGCGAGGTCGAAGGTGCCGAGGACCTCGCGCTCGAGCACCACGCCGGATACACCCGCGGCGAGATCCAGTGGCTCGTGCGCAACGAGCGCGTCGTGCACCTGCTCGACCTCGTGCAGCGCCGCACCAGCATCGCGTTCACCGGCACACTGACCGCGCCGCTCCTCGACGAGCTCGCCGACCTCGTCGCCGCGGAACTCGGGTGGGACGACGCACGTCGTGCCGCCGAGGTCGCGGAGGCGCGTCGCGTGCTCGCCGAGCGCCACGGCGTCGCGCTCGCCCAGCTCGAGATTCCGGTGGGTTGAGGAGCACCCGACGAAGGAGGACGCGTCTCGAAACCCTCGCCCACAGGCCGGCGGGTCTCGAGACGCTCCTGCGTCGCTCCTCGACCCACGCCCGAATCTGCACGGATGTGCACCCTGAACGGCCTGATCCGGCCCCGATAGCCCGGTAGCTTCATCGGGGCCGGCCAAGTCCGGTGCTCTCGGCGGGCGGAAGCGACATCCGCCCGCTCACTCTCGAAGGAAGGTCAACGTGGACAATCTCGGAATCGTGTTCCTCTCGGAACTCGTCGGCACGGCGCTGCTCGTGCTGCTCGGCTGCGGCGTCGTCGCCAACGTCGCGCTCGCGAAGAACAAGGGCTTCAACGGCGGGTTCCTGATGGTGAACTTCGGCTGGGGCCTCGCGGTGTTCGCCGGCGTCATCGTCGCCTACGCGTCGGGCGCGCACATCAACCCCGCCGTCACGCTCGGACTCGTCGCGAACGGTGCCACCGAGTTCGGCAACCCGGCGTTCGGCGCCGTCGTTCCGGTCGGCGTCGTCTCGGTGCTGACCTACATCGGAGCGCAGCTGCTCGGCGCGTTCCTCGGCGCCGTCGTGGCCTGGCTCGCCTACAAGCAGCACTTCGACGCCGAGCCCGAGCCCGCGAACAAGCTGGGCGTGTTCTCGACCGGCCCCGCCATCCGCTCGTACGGCTGGAACCTCGTCACCGAGATCATCGGCACCTTCGTGCTCGTCTTCGTCGTCATCGGCTTCGGCCGCCAGGGCGACGCCTCGGGCCTCGCCGCGCTCGGCGCCCTGCCCGTCGCACTGCTCGTCATCGGTATCGGCGCGTCGCTCGGCGGTCCGACCGGGTACGCGATCAACCCCGCCCGCGACCTCGGTCCGCGCATCGCCCACGCCGTCCTGCCCATCGCGGGCAAGGGCGGGTCGGACTGGGCCTACGCGTGGGTTCCCGTCGTCGGTCCGATCATCGGCGGACTGCTCGCCGGCTGGGCCGCGATTCCGCTGCTGCCGCTCCTCGGCTGAGTCGCGGCATCCGCTCACCATCACCGCTCACCACCCATTCACTGAAGCAACGGAGTTCTCAGATGGCTGACTACATCCTCGCGATCGACCAGGGCACCACCTCGTCGCGCGCGATCATCTTCGACAAGGCAGGGTCGATCGTCTCGACCGGCCAACTCGAGCACCAGCAGATCTTCCCCCGGGCAGGCTGGGTCGAGCACGACCCGGCCGAGATCTGGCGCAACACCGGGGAGGTCATCGGCCAGGCGCTCGGCAAGGCCAACCTCACCCGGCACGACATCGCCGCGGTCGGCATCACGAACCAGCGCGAGACCGCCGTGGTCTGGGATCGCACCACCGGCGAGCCCGTGTACAACGCGATCGTCTGGCAGGACACCCGTACGCAGGCGATCGTCGACCGGCTCGCGACCGACGGCGGCGTCGAGCGGTTCAAGCAGCAGGTCGGCCTGCCGCTCGCGACCTACTTCTCGGGCACGAAGATCGTCTGGATCCTCGAGAACGTGCCCGGCGCACGCGAGAAGGCCGAGGCGGGCGACCTGCTGTTCGGTACGACCGACACGTGGGTGCTCTGGAACCTCACCGGCGGTGTCGAGGGCGGCGTGCACGCGACGGATGTCACGAACGCGAGTCGCACGATGTTCATGGACCTCGAGACCCTGCAATGGGACGACGAGATCCTCGCCGCGTTCGGCGTGCCACGCTCGATGCTCCCCGAGATCCGGTCGTCGTCCGAGGTCTACGGCGTCGCGAACGAGCACTCGCTGCTGCGCGAGACGCCGATCGCCGGCATCCTGGGCGACCAGCAGGCCGCGACCTTCGGCCAGGCCGCGTTCGACGCGGGCGAGGCCAAGAACACCTACGGCACCGGCAACTTCCTGATCTTCAACACCGGCGAGGAGATCGTCCACTCGAAGAACGGCCTGCTCACCACCGTCGGGTACAAGCTCGGCGAGCAGCCGGTGCACTACGCGCTCGAGGGATCGATCGCGGTGACGGGGTCGCTCATCCAGTGGCTGCGCGACAACCTCGGGCTCATCTCGTCGGCGGCCGAGGTCGAGGAACTCGCGAAGTCGGTCGAGGACAACGGCGGCGCATACTTCGTGCCGGCGTTCTCGGGGCTCTTCGCCCCGTACTGGCGCCCCGACGCGCGCGGCGCGCTCGTGGGCCTCACGCGCTACGTGAACAAGGGGCACATCGCACGTGCGGCGCTCGAGGCGATCGCGTTCCAGACGCGTGATGTGGTGGAGGCGGTGAACGCCGACGCGGGGATCGACCTCACCGAGCTGCGCGTCGACGGTGGGGCGACCGCCAACGACACCCTGCTGCAGTTCCAGGCCGACATCCTCGGGGTGCCCGTCGTGCGACCGGTGGTCGCCGAGACCACGGCACTCGGCGCGGCCTACGCCGCCGGTCTTGCGGTGGGCTTCTGGTCGAACCTCGACGACCTGCGCGCGAACTGGCAGGAGGACCGTCGCTGGACGCCCTCGATGGAGGCGGGCGAGCGCGAGCGTCTCGACCGCAACTGGAAGAAGGCCGTCTCGAAGACCCTCGATTGGGTCGACGACGACGTCGCATAGGATCTCACCGCACGTACGGTGAGGGGGCGGGTCGGTGCGCATGGGGGTGCGCCCGACCCGTTCTCGTCGCGCTGTGCGCTGTGCGCTGTGCGCTGTCCGACCGCAGCGCGCCCCGCGGCCCCGCGTGCCGCGCCCGCCGTCCGGCTGCGCGTGCCGCGCCCGCCGATCAGACGGCGAAGCGCTCGGCGAGGAGCGGCGCGAGTTCGGTGAGCGAGGCGATCTCGACGACGCCGACCGACGCTGCCGACTCCGCTTCATCGTCGGCCATCGCCGCGCCCGAGCGATTCAGCCACACGCCGAGGAGCCGTGCCGCGGCTGCGCCGATGGCATCGGTCACGAGCCGGTCGCCGACATAGGCCGCGGCGCTGACGGGCGCGTCGGCCTCGAAGCGCGCGATGGCGAACTCGAAGATGCCGGGGTCGGGCTTGGCGATGCCGACATCGCCCGAGGCGATGACATGGCCGAATCGGTCGAGGATGCCGAGCCGCTCGAGCTTCGCCCGCTGGAAGTCGAGCTCACCGTTCGTGATGATGCCGAACCGCACGCCCGGCAGCGCGTCACCGATGGCGTCGAGTGCCGGGAGCGCGTCGTCGTGCAGCGACCACGACTCGCGATAGCGCTCGAAGTAGCGGGCGAACCACGCGCCCGCGGCGAGCTCGTCGAGTTCTTCACCGTGCGCGAGCGCGAAGTCGCGTGCTCGCGCCCTGCGCTGGCCCTCGAAGGTCAGCCGGCCCGCCAGATAGGCGTGGTAGTGCTCCTCTTCGAGATCGTGCCAGAGCTGTTGCGCCCGGGCGTGCTCGGCCTCGTATGCCCGTTCGGTCATATGCAGCGCGATGCCCGCGTCGACGGCGGCGCGATGTGCCATGAGGGTGTCGTCGAGGTCGAACAGCACGATCGGCGACCCCGCGGCGGCGCCCGTCATCGGGTGCGCCCGAGGATCGGCTCCCAGCTCGCGTACGCGTCGGGGTCGGCGACGGCTCGGCGCTCGGCGCACCAGCCCGCGAGGGTCGCGCCGTCGCGGCCGGGAACGGTGCTGTCGGCAGGCGTCGTGCGACGGAATCCCGCTGCGCGCGCCACCATGGCCGACGCGATGTTGCCTTCGTTCGCCCGCCAGAGGACGACCTCGAGGCCGCGCTGGCCGCCGTCGAGCGCCCACTCGCACACGGCATTGGTCGCCTCGGCCATGTAGGCCGAACCGCGGTGCTCGGCGCCGAGCCAGAATCCGAGCTCGCCGCGCTCGGCGCGCAGGCTGATCACGCCGATGAGCGGCGCGCCGTCGGCGGTGCGGACGGCCCAGGTCAGTTCGGACCCGGACTCCCACGCGGCGGGGACGTACTCGGTGAGGAACCCACGCGCATGCTGCTCGGTGTACGGCCAGGGTGTCGTGAGGACTCGCTCGAAGAGCGGGTCTTGACAATGCCGGGTGACCGGCCCGATGTCGCGTTCGACCGGGAGGTCGAGCACGAGTCGCGCCGTGCGCAGGGTCACCGGAAGCATGTCAGCCCCGACGCACGAAGCCGACACGGTCGTAGACCTCGCGCAGGATGCGCTCCGCGCGCGCGCTCGCGCGCTCGGCACCGACCGCGAGCAACCGGTCGAGCTCGGCAGGGTCTTCGAGCAGCTCGAGCGTGCGGGCACGGATCGGCGTGAGCCGGTCGACGACGACCTCGGCGAGCTCCTTCTTGAGGTCGCCGTACCCGCGGCCGGCATAGCGCTGCTCGAGGTCGGCGATGGACTCGCCCGTCGTCGCCGCGTAGATGTCGAGCAGGTTCGAGATGCCGGGCTTCGTCGCCGGGTCGTACCGGATGTCGCGCTCGGTATCGGTGACGGCGCTCTTGAACTTCTTCGCCGTGACCGCGGGGTCGTCCATGAGCTTCACGAGACCCGCCTCTGAGGCCGCCGACTTCGACATCTTGGCCCTCGGCTCCTGCAGGTCGTAGATGCGGGCCGACTCTTTGGGGATCAGCGCCTCGGGCACGACGAACGTCTCGCCGAAGCGCGAGTTGAAGCGCCCAGCGAGGTCGCGCGTGAGCTCGAGGTGCTGGCGCTGGTCGTCGCCCACGGGCACGAGCTCGGTTCCGTAGAGCAGGATGTCGGCTGCCATGAGCACGGGGTACGTGAACAGGCCGACCGTGGTGGCGTCGGCGCCCTGCCGTGCCGACTTGTCTTTGAACTGCGTCATGCGGCTCGCCTCGCCGAAACCGGTGATCGTGCCGAGCACCCACGCCAGCTCGGTGTGCGCCGGGACGTGCGACTGCACGAACAGCGTCGAGCGCTCGACGTCGACGCCCGCGGCGATGTACTGCGCGGCCGTGCGACGGACGTTGTCGTGCAGCGCCTTGGGGTCTTGCGCAACGGTGATCGCATGCAGGTCGACGACGCAGTAGATGGGGTCGTACTCGTCTTGCAGGGCGACCCAGTTGACGAGCGCGCCGAGGTAGTTGCCGAGGTGGAGCGAGTCGCTCGAGGGCTGCATGCCCGAGAAGACGACCGGGGGGATGGAGGTCATGTGTTCAGCGTCCTAATGCGTGGGAGGGATGGTCAGATGGCGTAGTCGACGACGACCGGGGAGTGGTCGGACCATCGCTCGTCGTAGGCCGCGGCACGGTCGACCGTGTACGTCTTCACGGTCGCGGCGAGTGCCGGTGACGCCAGGTGGTAGTCGATGCGCCACCCGGTGTCGGTGTCGAACGCCTTGCCGCGCATCGACCACCACGTGTAGGGGCCGTCGACCTCGCCCGCGGACCTGCGGCCGACGTCGACCCAGCCGAGGCCCGCGCCCGCGTTGTAGTCGGGTGCGTCTTCGGCACCCACGAACCGGTCGAAGTACTCGCGCTCGCGCGGCAGGAAACCGGCCTTCTTGACGTTGCCCTTCCAGTTCCTGATGTCGAGCGTGCGGTGGCCGACGTTCAGGTCGCCGACGATGACCGCGAGCTCGGCGTGCTCGACGAGCCGCGGCATGCGCGCTTCCATCGCATCGAGGAATCGGTACTTCTCGACCTGCTTGGGCGTGCCGTCTTCACCCGAGTGCACGTAGGCCGACACGACCGTGAGCACCCGCCCGCCCACCTCGTAGTCGGCTTCGAGCCAGCGGCCGGCGCTGTCGAAGTCGGGGGCGCCGAGTTCGACCCGATGGATGTGGGCGCGGTTGCGGCTCGCGATCGCGACGCCGGCGCGACCCTTCGCGGTCGCGGGATCGTGCAGGATGTCCCAGTCGTCGCCGAGCAGGCCCTGCAGATCTTCGATCGACGCGCGCACCTCTTGCATGGCGAGGATGTCGACATCGCGAGCGGCCAGCCACTCGCCCATGCCCTTTCGGAACGAGGCGCGCACCCCGTTGACGTTGACGCTGGCGAGACGGAGGGGCTTCGCAGAGGGCATGCATTCGATCCTAGGGGAGGCCTCCGACGTGCTTTCGCGGCGGTTCGGCGGGTGCGGATGCCTCGAGCTCGGCGAGTTCGGATTCGGCCCGGTCGAGGCGACGCTTCGCCGCGAACCGCCCCATCCAGTTCGCGGCGGCCGCGTCGGCGGCGGCCTCGCGAACGCGCACTCGCGCCGCCGTGACGAGCGCCTCCTGCTCGCGCTCGAGCTGTTCGGCGGCGAGCTGCTCGGGGGTCACCTTGCGCAGCGACTCATGGGCATCGGCGGCCTCGACGGCGATCCAGCTCGCCGCGACCAGGATGATGATGCTCGTGATGCGGAACCAGAGCAGCATTCCGATGAACACGGCGAACGTCGCGAGCAGCGGGTTGGTGGAGGCCCGGCCGAGCAGGAACCCTCCGAGCAGCTGCAGTGCCGACAGCGCCGCCGAACCCAGCAGCGAGCCGACCCACACGCGCCGCCACGGCATGGCCGCTCCCGAGAGGAACCGGAACATGACGGCGAGGGCCAGCGTGTCGATCGCGAACACGACGAGGAACGCGCCGGCCTGCACGAGGAAGTCCGACCAGCCAGAGCCGCTGTCGAGCCCCACGAGTCCGAGCAGCCAGTCGAGGAACGACGTCGTCGCGACCGACAGGCCCGTGGCGATCAGGAGGATCGTGCCGAACGCCAACCCTGCGAGGAAGTCCCGCGCTTTCAGCAGCACGTAGGCTCGCGTGTCCTTCGGCAGTCCGAAGATGCTGCGCACGGCGGTTCGCGCGTAGGTGATCCACGCGATGGCCGTCCAGATGAGGCCCGCGAGGGCGACGGCGCCGGTCCAGCCGAACAGGCTCGTGCTCTGGGTGGCGATCTCGGTGAGCTCGTCGGTCGTGAGCACGCCGGTCGGACCGATGAGCCCGGGCGCGTAGGTGTTGAGCAGCGTCACGAACGCGTCGAGCGTCGCCTCATTGCCCGTCAGCCAGATTCCCGCGACCGCGAGCACGACGTACAGCGCCGCGAAGATCGCGAAGAGCGCCTGGTAGCTGAGCCCCGACGAGAGGATGAACCCGTTCTGGTACAGGAAGTGGCGCCACACCCGCACGGGGAACAGCGAGAGCGTCTTCTGCGTGATGGTGCCGACCGTGCTGATCGGCTCCTCGAAGCGTTCACGGATGGGCTCGGTGAACGCGTTGAATCGCTCTTTGGCCGACGCGGCGGGTTCGGCACCGTCGGGTGCCGCAGCGGATGCCGCGGGCGGCGCCTCGAGCGGGCGACCGTGGTCGCCCGACCGGCTCCCCGTGCGCTCGCTCACGCTGCCTCTCCCGCCGAGCGCGGAAGCCTACGGCTTGCCGCGCATGACGGCCTGCTTGACCTCGGCGATCGCCTTCGTGACCTCGATGCCGCGCGGGCATGCGTCGGTGCAGTTGAAGGTCGTGCGGCAGCGCCACACGCCCTCGGTGTCGTTGAGGATGTCGAGGCGGGTCTGTGCGTTGTCGTCGCGCGAGTCGAAGATGAAGCGGTGCGCGTTCACGATCGCGGCGGGGCCGAAGTACTGGCCGTCGGTCCAGAACACGGGGCACGACGAGGTGCACGCGGCGCAGAGGATGCACTTGGTGGTGTCATCGAAGCGGGCGCGCTCAGCGACCGATTGCACGCGCTCCTTGCCCGGCTCAGGGGCGCTGTTCGAGACCAGGAACGGCTGAACGTCGCGGAAGCTCGCGAAGAACGGCTCCATGTCGACGATGAGGTCCTTCTCGAGGGGCAGGCCCTTGATGGCCTCCACGTAGATCGGCTTCGAGATGTCGAGGTCCTTGATGAGCGTCTTGCAGGCCAGCCGGTTGCGGCCGTTGATGCGCATCGCATCGGAGCCGCAGATGCCGTGCGCGCAGGAGCGGCGGAACGTGAGCGAGCCGTCCTGCTCCCACTTGATCTTGTGCAGCGCGTCGAGCACGCGGTCGGTGGCGTACATCTCGACGTCGAAGTCCTGCCAGCGCGGCTCGGTGTCGACATCGGGGTCGAAGCGGCGGATCAGGAACGTGACGGTGAACGACTGGACCGCGGCTTCGGTCGATCGGGCCTCGAGCGTTGCAGTGCTCACGTCAGTACTTCCTCTCCATCGGCTGGTAGCGCGTCACGACGACCGGTTTCCAATCGAGCCGGATGTGGTCGGCCGCATCGGACGAGTGCGCATCGCCCGAGAGGTAGGCCATCGTGTGCTGCATGTAGTTGGCGTCGTCGCGGTCGGGGAAGTCGTCGCGCATGTGGCCGCCGCGGCTCTCTTTGCGATTGCGCGCCGAGTACACCACGACCTCGGCGAGGTCGAGCAGGAACCCGAGCTCGACCGCTTCGAGCAGGTCGGTGTTGAACCGCTTGCCCTTGTCGTGCACCGCGATGTTCCGGTAGCGCTCGCGCAGGCCGGCGATGACCTGCGTGACGTGGGCGAGCGACTCGTCGGTGCGGAACACCTGGGCGCTCTTGTCCATCTCGTCCTGCAGCTCCTTGCGGATCGTGGCGATGCGCTCGGTGCCGTCGGAGTCGCGCAGCTGCGCGAGCAGGTCGCGCACGGCGCGGGCGGGATCGTCGGGCAGGGGGGTGAAGTCGACGGTCTTGACGTATTCGACGGCATTGTTGCCCGCGCGCTTGCCGAAGACGTTGATGTCGAGCAGCGAGTTGGTGCCGAGGCGGTTCGAGCCGTGCACCGAGACGCAGGCGCACTCGCCCGCCGCGTAGAGGCCGGGAACGACCGTGGTGTTGTCGCTGAGCACCTCGGCCTTGTTGTTGGTGGGGATGCCGCCCATGGCGTAGTGCGCGGTCGGCATCACCGGCACCGGCTCGAAGACCGGGTCGACGCCGAGGTACGTGCGCGCGAACTCGGTGATGTCGGGGAGCTTCGTCTCGAGCACCTCGGCGCCGAGGTGGGTGCAGTCGAGGTAGACGTAGTCCTTGTGCGGGCCGGCGCCGCGGCCCTCGGCCACCTCTTTCACCATGCAGCGGGCGACGATGTCGCGTGGTGCCAGGTCTTTGATGGTGGGGGCGTAGCGCTCCATGAAGCGCTCGCCCGAGGCGTTGCGCAGGATGGCGCCCTCGCCCCGCGCGCCTTCGGTCAGCAGGATGCCGAGGCCGGCGAGACCGGTCGGGTGGAACTGGAAGAACTCCATGTCCTCGAGGGGCAGGCCCTTGCGCCAGATGATGCCGACGCCGTCGCCGGTGAGCGTGTGCGCGTTCGAGGTGGTCTTGTAGATCTTGCCGAAGCCGCCCGTGGCGAAGATCACGGCCTTCGCCTGGAAGACGTGAAGCTCGCCGGAGGCCAGGTCGTAGGCGACGACGCCCGACGGCTTCTGGACGCCGTCGACCTCGGTCATGACGAGGTCGAGCACGTAGTACTCGTTGAAGAAGTTGATGCCGAGCTTGACGCAGTTCTGGAAGAGCGTCTGCAGGATCATGTGACCGGTGCGGTCGGCCGCGTAGCAGGCTCTGCGCACGGGCGCCTTGCCGTGGTCGCGGGTGTGACCGCCGAACCGTCGCTGGTCGATCTTGCCCTCAGGGGTGCGGTTGAACGGCAGGCCCATGTTCTCGAGGTCGATGACCGCGTCGATCGCCTCTTTCGCGAGGATCTCGGCGGCGTCCTGGTCGACGAGGTAGTCGCCGCCCTTGACGGTGTCGAACGTGTGCCACTCCCAGCTGTCTTCCTCGACGTTGGCGAGCGCGGCGGCCATGCCGCCCTGCGCCGCACCGGTGTGCGACCGGGTGGGGTACAGCTTGGAGATGACCGCGGTCTTCGCGCCGGGGCCCGCCTCGATCGCGGCACGCATGCCGGCTCCGCCGGCGCCCACGATGACGATGTCGAACTGATGGTGGTGGACGCCGTCGATGACCTGGGTCTCGGCGTCGGCGGTCTGGGTGTTCACGGATCTCCTATGCGGAACAGAACGAGGGGAGCAGGTCGGCCGCGTCGGCTGCGACGGGCGGGCACGGGTCGAAGGTGAAGACCACGAGCGTGCCGAGGACGATGAGCACGGCCGCGGCCGCGAACAGCGCGCCCTTCAGCACCTTCTGCACCGTTCCCGGGTTCGTGTAGTCGTTCACGATCGTGCGCATGCCGTTGGCGCCGTGGATGAGTGCCAGCCAGAGCATCAGCACGTCCCACCACTGCCAGAACGGGTCGGCCCACTTGCCGGCGACGAAGCCGAAGTCGATGGCGCTGACGCCGTCGCCCACGATGAGGTTCATGAACAGGTGGCCGAAGATGAGCACGATGAGCACGACGCCCGAGGCGCGCATGTAGATCCAGCCCCACTTCTCCCAGTTGGTGCCGCGCTTGCGCGCGGGCCGTGCCGGGCTCCGGGGTGCTTCGATGGTGTTCGTCACTGTCGTTCCCCGTACTAGTGGCTGAAGACGTTGATGAGGTGCCGCGGCGTGAAGGCGAGCATCGTGATGAGCCAGAGCGCGACGACGATGTAGAAGAGCACCTTCTGGTTGCGCGTGGCCCACGACCAGAAGTCGACGAGGATGATGCGCAGCCCGTTGAAGGCGTGGAACACGATGGCGCCGACCAGTGCGACCTCGCCGAGGCCCATGATGGGCGTCTGGTAGGTGCCGATCACGGCGTTGTACGCCTCGGGGCTCACTCGCACGAGTGCCGTGTCGAGGATGTGCACGAGCAGGAAGAAGAAGATGGCGACACCCGTGATGCGGTGCAGCACCCATGACCACATGCCCTCGCGACCGCGGTAGAGCGTGCCGCCCGGCTTCTCTTTCGCCGGCTTCGCGGGTGTGACCAGGGTTCCTGCCGAGTTCTCTGGCATGAACAACCCTCCCTGGGATGAATCCTGCCCGGCTCGAGCGGGCATCTGGGGGCGCAACGGCCCGATCCCGAGTGTAGTCCGACGTTCCGGACCGCGGCGCCCCTGTGGTCCGCCTGATGTCTTGACGTCGAGACATCCATGCCGTCGACGGAGGTGCGCCGACGCCCGCTATCCTGAGCGGATGCATCTGGACCAGCCTCTCGACCGGTTCTACGCGGTCATCCCCGCGGGCGGCGTCGGCTCCCGCCTCTGGCCGCTCTCCCGTGCCGACGCGCCGAAGTTCCTGCACGACCTGACCGGCTCCGGGCAGACCCTGCTGAAGGACACGTGGGACCGGCTCGCTCCGCTCTCGGGCGAGCAGCGCATCATGGTCGTCACCGGCCGCGCCCACCGCGCCGCGGTCGAAGCCCAGCTCCCCGGGCTGTCCGACGCGAACATCGTGCTCGAGAGCGAGCCGCGCGACTCGACGGCCGCGATCGGCCTCGCCGCGGCGATCCTCGAGCGCCGCGAGCCCGGCGTGATCATCGGCTCGTTCGCCGCCGACCACGTGATCTCGGGCGATGCGCTCTTCCGGCAGGCCGTCACCGAGGCGGTCGCCGCCGCCGCCGCCGGCTACATCGCCACGATCGGCATCACCCCGACCGAGCCGGCGGTCGGGTTCGGGTACATCGAGTGCGGCGCGGCGCTCGACATCGCCGGAGCCGAACACGCCGAGGCGGTGTCGAGCTTCGTCGAGAAGCCCGACCTCGCGACGGCCAAGCGCTATCTCGCCGGCGGACGACACCTCTGGAACGCCGGCATGTTCATCGCCCGCGCCGACACGTTGCTCGCCGAGATCGCCCGCAACAAGCCCGAGCTGCACGCGGGGCTCGTCGAGCTCGCGGCCGCCTGGGACGACCCGGCGACCCGCGGCCCGGCCGTCGACCGCATCTGGCCGAGACTCGAGAAGATCGCGATCGACTACTCGGTCGCCGAACCGGCGGCGGCGGCCGGCCGCCTCGCCGTCATCCGCGGCCACTTCCAGTGGGACGACGTGGGCGACTTCGCCTCGCTCGCGAAGCTCAACACCGCCGGCCGGTCGGGCGAGCTCGCGATCCTCGGCGAGAACGCTCGCGTGCTCGCCGACGCATCCAGCGGCATCGTCGTGAGCCGGTCGAAACGGGTCATCAGCCTCATCGGCGTGCACGATATCGTCGTGGTGGACACGCCCGACGCGCTCCTCGTCACAACGAGCGAGCACGCGCAGCGGGTGAAGGCGGTCGTCGACGCCCTGCGGCTCGGCGGCTCGAGCGACGTGCTGTAATTCAGCATCCCGGCGGAGAGAACGAGGTAGCGGATGTCCCAGGGTCGGCGTTTCTCCGTCGGGGCCGTGCTGGTCGCGACATCCGCACTCCTCGTCTCGTGCGCACCCGCGCCCGACGCCGGCGACGGGGTCGCTGCATCCGAGACCTGCGTACGCATGGTGACGAATTCGGGCGGTCTCGAGGACCGCTCGTTCAACCAGTCGACGTGGGAGGGGCTGCAGGCGGCCGAGGCGGAGTTCGGCGTCGAGGCCGAGGCGCTCGTCTCGACCGGCGAGACCGACCTCGCCCCCAATGTCGAGCAGGCCGCCGGGTCGGGCTGCGAGCTCGTCGTCACGGTCGGGTTCGAGCTGGCCGAGTCCACGCTCGACCAGGCCGGCAAGAACCCCGACCTCGCGTTCGCGATCGTCGACGAGATCGTCGAGGCGCCGAACGTGAAGCCGGTCATCTTCGACACCGCGCAGGCGTCGTACCTCGCCGGCTACCTCGCGGCGGGGGTGTCGAAGACCGGCGTCGTCGCCACGTTCGGCGGCGGCAACCAGCCGCCCGTGACCCTGTTCATGGACGGCTTCGTCGACGGCGTCGCCGAGTACAACGAGGTGCACGGCACCGACGTGCGCGCACTCGGCTGGGACAAGGCGACGCAAGACGGGGCGTTCACCGGCGACTTCGAGGACATCAACAAGGGCAAGGCGCTGAGCGAGGGGTTCATCGACCAGGGCGCCGACGTGATCCTCCCCGTGGCCGGGCAGGTCGGCGAGGGGGCGGCGTCGGCCGCCGTCGAGCGCGGCGGGGTCTCGGTGATCTGGGTCGACAGCGACGGCTACGAGACCCTGACCGAGGCGTTCCGGCCCGTGGTCCTCACGAGCGTGCTGAAGAACACGCAGGACGCGATGGTCGAGATCGTCGGGGACGTCGTCGACGACTCGTTCGTGAACGAGCCGTACGTCGGCACGCTCGAGAACGGCGGCGTCGAGATCGCGCCGTACCACGACCTCTCGTCGCTCGTCTCGGCCGAACTCGACGCCGAGATCGAGGGGCTGCGGGCGTCGATCATCGCCGGCGACATCGTGGTCGAGTCGCCGAGCACGCCCTGAGCGAGCGCCGGTCGAGGAGCGCGAAGCGCGCATCGAGACCCTGACGTGCGAGGTCTCGATACGCCGTTGCGCGGCTGCTCGACCAGCGAGACCCCCGTTCGAGGGGCCTCCGTCCTGCTCATATGAGCAGAAGATCGCGTCTTCATAACCATTGGGCTTCACCGGCGCAAACCACGATGGCGCGCGATGCAACTTTCGGTAACGTGACCACAACGCCCCCGGACCGATGGGGCTGCAGGACTTTGGAGGACACTGTGAAGGTCATGACCAAGAAGGCGGCCCTCGGCGGGCTCTCGCTGTTGGGCGCAGCCGTGCTGCTCGCCGGCTGTGCGTCGGCCCCCGAGGAAACGACTGAGACCGGGGCTGCCGTACCCGACTTCCAGCCGTGCATGGTGTCCGACGCCGGCGGCTTCGACGACAAGTCGTTCAACCAGCTCAGCTTCGAGGGTCTCACGCAGGCATCCGAAGAGCTCGGCGTCGAGCCGATCACGGTCGAGTCGCAGGCCGAGACCGACTACGCGCCGAACCTCGTCAGCCTCGTCGACCAGGGCTGCGACCTGATCGTGACCGTGGGCTTCGCCCTCTCGGCCGCCACGGTCGAGTCCGCGCTCGCGAACCCCGACCTCGAGTACGTCATCATCGACGACGCGGCCGACAACGACTTCAACGGCGAGATCGACGCGCCGAACATCAAGCCGATCCTCTTCGACACGGCGCAGGCGGCGTTCCTGGCCGGCTACGCGGCGGCCGACTTCACGACCACGAACACGGTCGGCACCTTCGGCGGCATGAACTTCCCGACCGTGTCGATCTTCATGGACGGCTTCAAGCAGGGCGTCGACTACTACAGCTCCGAGAAGGGCAAGGCAGTCACGGTCCTCGGCTGGGACGGCACCGACGGCCTCTTCACCGGTGGCTTCGAGGCCAACGACACCGCTCGCCAGACCGCGCAGAGCCTCATCGACCAGAACGTCGACGTGCTGCTGCCCGTCGGCGGCCCGATCTACCAGTCGGCCGCTGCGGCCATGCGCGAGGCCGGCCGCGACATCGCGATGATCGGCGTCGACGCCGACTTCACCGAGACCGACCCGTCGGTCGCCGACCTGATGCTGACCTCGATCCTCAAGGGCATCGACGTCGGTACCTACGAGGCCGTGCTCGCCGCGGGCAACGACGAGTTCGACCCGACCCCGTTCATCGGCACGCTCGAGAACGAGGGCGTGGGCGTCGCACCGTTCCACGACTTCGAGTCGCAGGTCTCCGACACGCTGCAGGGCGAGCTCGACGACCTGCGGGCCGCGATCATCGCGGGCGACGTGACGGTCAACTCCTACCTCGCGGGCTGAGTCGAGGGCATGCGAGCGGGGAGGTCGGCGGCTGCCGGCCTCCCCGCTCCGCGTGTCGGGCCACGCGCTCGGGTATCGACCCCACATCTGAGCATGCGACATCCGACACGTTCAACATTCGCGCAGCGACTGCAACGGATGCAGTCGAATCACTAGGATCGGGAACATGAAGCTCCAACTTCGCGGCATCACGAAGCGTTTCGGAAGCTTGGTCGCGAACGACCACATCGACCTCACCGTAGAGGCTGGAGAGATCCACTGCCTGCTGGGTGAGAACGGTGCCGGCAAGTCCACGCTCATGAACGTGCTCTACGGCCTGTACCAGGCCGACGAGGGCGAGGTGCTCCTCAACGACGAGGTGCAGCACTTCGAGGGCCCTGGCGACGCGATGGCGGCCGGCATCGGCATGGTGCACCAGCACTTCATGCTCATCCCCGTCTTCACCGTCGCCGAGAACGTCATGCTCGGCAACGAGTCCACCCGGGCGGGCGGCCTGCTCGACCTGCCTGCCGCACGGGCGAAGGTGAACGAGATCGCGGCGCGGTTCGGCTTCCACGTCGACCCCGACGCGCTCGTCGAAGACCTGCCGGTCGGCGTGCAGCAGCGCGTCGAGATCATCAAGGCGCTCTCGCGCGACGCGAAGGTGCTCGTGTTCGACGAGCCGACCGCCGTGCTCACGCCGCAAGAGACCGATGAGCTGATGGCGATCATGCGGCAGCTCAAAGCCGAGGGCAAGTCGATCGTGTTCATCACGCACAAGCTGCGCGAGGTGCGCGAGGTCGCCGATCGCATCACCGTGATCCGCCTCGGCAAGGTCGTCGGCGAAGCCTCGCCGACCGCGTCGAACGCCGAGCTCGCCTCGCTCATGGTCGGTCGCGCCGTCGAGCTCACCGTGCAGAAAGACGAGCCCAAGCTCGGCGACGACGCGCTCGTGGTCGATCACCTGACGGTCGTCGATCCCATCGGGCAACTCGTCGTGAACGACGTGAGCTTCACGGTGCGTCGCGGCGAGATCCTTGCCGTCGCAGGCGTGCAGGGCAACGGCCAGACCGAGCTCACCGAGGCGCTGCTGGGGTTGGCGCACCACGTGCAGGGGTCGGCCGTGCTCGACGGCACCGAGCTCGTCGGCCAGAGCGTCCGCAACATCCTCGAGTCGGGCGTCGGCTTCGTGCCAGAAGACCGCACCGAAGACGGCCTCGTCGGCGAGTTCACGATCGCCGAGAACCTCATGCTCGACCGCAGCGAATCGCCGCCGTTCGTTCGCGCCGGCAACCTGCAGCGCTCGCATCTCGCCGACTTCGCGCGCGAGAAGGTCGAGGAGTTCGACATCCGCACCCAGGGCATCAACGAATACGTGCAGCGACTGTCGGGCGGCAACCAGCAGAAGGTCGTGCTCGCTCGTGAGCTCAGCCGCGACCTCAGGCTCCTCGTCGCCGCGCAGCCGACCCGCGGCGTCGACGTCGGCTCGATCGAATTCATCCATAAGCGCATCGTGGCGGCCCGCGACAGCGGCGTACCAGTCGTCGTCGTCTCGACCGAGCTCGACGAGGTCGCGGCGCTCGCCGATCGCATCATGGTCATGTACCGCGGTCGCATCGTCGGCATCGTCCCCGGTGACACCCCCCGCGACGTCCTCGGCCTCATGATGGCCGGAGAAGTCCCCGCAGAAGGAGCCGCCGCATGAGCGACCCCCAGCCGCCGAAGGGCGACGCCCCCGGCGCGAACGAACCCGACGCCGACGTCGCCATCGAAGAGCCCGCCGCAGCCTCGCCCGAGGGCGGCACCGCGACCGACGACGTCCGCGCGACCGCATCAGGGCCCGGCATTCCGGCCGAGCCCGGCGAGGTCCAGCCGCCGTCGAAGTGGCAGACCATGCTGCGCCAGATCGCCACCGGCAATGCGATCATCTCGGTGCTGGCCGTGGTGCTCGCCCTTCTGGTGGGGGCGATCATGATCGCGTTCACCGACGAGCGCGTGCAGGCGGCGAGCGGCTACTTCTTCGCCCGGCCGGGCGACACCCTGCTGGCCATCTGGGAGTCGGTGGCGGGCGCGTACTCCGCCCTCTTCCAGGGATCGGTCTACAACTTCCGTCGTGACGACTTCCTCGCCGGCATCCGCCCGCTGACCGAGACGCTCACGTTCGCGACCCCGCTCATCGCCGGTGGACTCGGCGTGGCCCTCGCGTTCCGCGTCGGCATGTTCAACATCGGTGGTCGCGGCCAGATGCTGATCGCGGCATCGGTCGCCGGCTGGATCGGCTTCGGCTTCGACCTGCCGTGGGGCATCCACATGATCGTCGCTCTCATCGGCGGCCTCGTCGGCGGCGCGCTCTGGGCCGGCATCGCCGGACTCCTCAAGGCCCGCACCGGCGCCCACGAGGTGATCGTGACGATCATGCTCAACTACGTCGCCTTCTACCTGGTGTCATGGATGCTGCGAACCCCCGGCCTGCTGCAGGCGCCGGGCTCGTCGAACCCCAAGACCCCGGCGATGAACCCGAACGCGGTCTTCCCCGACCTCCTGGGCCCGCAGTTCAACCTGCACTTCGGATTCATCCTCGCGATCCTGGCAACGATCGTCGTGTGGTGGATCCTCAGCCGCTCGAGTCTCGGGTTCAAGTTCCGTGCCGTCGGCATCAACCCCAACGCGGCACGGGTCGCGGGCATCAACGTGAAGGGCATGTACTTCTACGCGATGCTCATCTCCGGAGCGCTGCTCGGCCTCGCGGGCGTGAGCCAGGTGCTCGGCACGGTCACCACCGGATTCACCGCGGGCATCGACGCGGGCATCGGCTTCGACGCCATCACGGTCGCCCTGCTCGGCCGCTCGACCCCGTGGGGCACCTTCGCCGCCGGCATCCTCTTCGGCGCGTTCAAGGCCGGCGGGTTCTCGATGCAGGCGGCAGAGGGTGTGCCGATCGAGATCGTGCTCGTCGTGCAGTCGCTCATCGTGCTCTTCATCGCGGCGCCGCCGCTCGTGCGCACGATCTTCGGGCTGCCCCAGCCCGGCTCCAAGCCGAAACGATCACGCAAGCCCGACACGAAGGGGGTGAAGGCGAAGTGAGCAGGACCGTAGAGCACCACCGCGTCGCGCCGCAGCCCGACGCCCTCGCCACGACCGTCGTGACGAGCTGGAAGGCCCCGATCGCCTTCGCGATCTTCACGCTCATCGCGCTCGCCCTCGCGGTGTTCGCGCCTCGGCCCGGCGAGACGACCTACCGGTGGTCGCGCGAGACCGACGCCATCCAGGTGCCCGACCTCACCGTGCCCGCGATGCAGGCGCTGTGGGCGGTCGTCGCGCTGCTCGCCGTGAGCACGCTGTACTCCGTGCTGCTCGTGCGTTCGAAGCGCCGCGTCCCGCTTTGGCTCATCGTCGTCTTCGCGCTCCTCTTCATGTTCGGCTTCCTCACCTGGGCGGGTGCCGGCTCGTCCCTGCCGATGATCGGCCTGCTGTTCGGGTCGCTGAGCCTCGCCGTTCCGCTCATCTACGGCTCGCTCGCGGGCGTCATCGGCGAGCGCGCCGGCGTGGTGAACATCGCCATCGAGGCCCAGCTCCTCTCCGGCGCGTTCACCGCCGCGGTCGTCGCCTCGATCACCGGTCAGCCGTGGCTGGGACTCATCGCGGCGATGGTCGCCGGCATGCTCGTCGGCATGGTGCTCGCCGCGTTCGCGATCAAGTACTTCGTCGACCAGGTCATCGTCGGCGTCGTGCTCAACGTGCTCGTCGTCGGCCTCACGAGCTTCTTCTTCTCGCAGGTGCTCGCACCGAACGCGGCCGCGCTGAACACGCCACCGAGGTTCGACCGGCTGCACATCCCGGTGCTCGGCGACATCCCGATCATCGGTCCGGTGTTCTTCCGTCAGACGATCATCGTCTACCTCATGTACATCGCGGTCGCCCTGGTGTACATCGGCCTCTTCCACACGAGGTGGGGCCTGCGCGTTCGGGCCGTGGGTGAGCACCCGCAGGCCGCCGACACCGTCGGCATCAGGGTCAACAGCACGCGCTTCTGGAACGTCGCGCTGGCCGGGGCGATCGCCGGACTCGGCGGCACCTTCTTCACGATCGGCTCGGGGATCGCGTTCAATAAAGAGATGACCGCGGGTGCGGGCTTCATCGCCCTCGCCGCCGTGATCTTCGGGCAGTGGGATCCGATCAAGGCGACGCTGGCGGCGCTGCTGTTCGGCTTCGCGTCGAACCTGCAGAACACGCTGTCGGTCATCGGTTCGCCGGTGCCGAGCGAGTTCATGCTCATGTTGCCGTACGTCGTCACGATCTTCGCCGTTGCCGGGCTCGTCGGAAAGTCGCGCGCGCCGGCCGCCGACGGCAAGCCGTACATCAAATCCTGACGGGCGGCCCCGGCCACGGGGCATCCGTCGCACCGATCGCCTGAACGGGAGCAGAACCATGACCGCAACGGATCCGATCGACTGGGCAGACCTGCGCGAGCGCGCGCGCGAAGCCATGGCGAAGGCGTACGTGCCGTACTCCGAGTTCCCGGTCGGTGCGGCCGCCGTCGTCGACGACGGGCGCGTCGTGAGCGGGTGCAACGTCGAGAACGCGTCGTACGGCGTGACGCTGTGCGCCGAGTGCTCGCTCGTATCGGCGCTCATCATGTCGGGCGGGGGCCGGCTCGTGGCGTTCACGTGCGTCGACGGCCACGGTGCCACGCTGATGCCGTGCGGCAGGTGCCGGCAGCTGCTCTACGAGCACTCGGCCGAGGGCATGGTGCTCGACACCGTCTCGGGCTTCAAGACCATCGACGAGGTGCTGCCCGACGCGTTCGGCCCGCGCCAGCTCGCCGACTACCGAGGAGACCACGCATGAGCGCCATCGAAGCCTTCGACGCCGTCGACCTGATCCGCGCGAAGCGCGACGGTCGCGAGCTCGAGACACCCGAGATCGACTGGCTCGTCGACGCGTACACCCGCGGCTACGTCGCCGACGAGCAGATGTCGGCGATGACCATGGCGATCTTCCTCAACGGCATGTCCCGACGCGAGATCCGCGACCTGACCATGGCGATGATCGCGAGCGGCGAGCGCATGGACTTCTCGGGGCTCGGCAAGCCGACGAGCGACAAGCACTCGACGGGCGGGGTCGGCGACAAGATCACCCTGCCGCTGATGCCGCTCGTGGCGTCGTTCGGCGTGGCAGTGCCGCAGCTCTCGGGCCGCGGGCTCGGGCACACCGGGGGCACGCTCGACAAGCTCGAATCGATCCCGGGTTGGCGGGCCGACCTCACCAACGACGAGATGTTCGCACAGCTGCGCGACGTCGGCGGCGTCATCTGCGCCGCGGGTGCGGGCCTCGCCCCCGCCGACAAGAAGCTCTACGCACTGCGCGACATCACGGGCACCGTCGAGGCGATCCCGCTGATCGCGTCGTCGATCATGTCGAAGAAGATCGCCGAGGGCACGGGCGCGCTCGTGCTCGACGTGAAGTTCGGATCGGGGGCCTTCCTCACCGACATCGAACGCTCCCGCGAGCTCGCACGCACGATGGTCGAGCTCGGCGAAGACGCGGGGGTCGCGACCTCCGCCCTGCTCACGAACATGAACGTGCCGCTGGGGCTCACGATCGGCAACGCCAACGAGGTGCGCGAGTCGGTCGAGGTGCTCGCCGGCGGCGGGCCCGCCGATGTGCGCGAACTCACGATCGCGCTCGCGCGCGAGATGCTCGACCTCGCCGGGCAGCCCGACGCCGACGTCGAGTCGGCCCTCGACGACGGCCGGGCCATGGACACCTGGCGGCGCGCGATCGCGGCCCAGGGCGGCGACCCCGACGCCGCACTGCCGGTCGCCCGTGAGCAGCACGTCGTCACCGCCGACCGCGACGGCGTGCTCGTCGAGCAGCAGGCACTGCCGTTCGGCATCGCCGCGTGGCGACTCGGCGCGGGCCGCGCGCGAAAAGAGGACCCGGTGCACCACGCCGCGGGCATCGACCTGCACGCGAAGCCGGGCGACACGGTGCGCAAGGGCGAGCCGCTGTTCACGCTCCACGCCGACGACGCCGCGCGCTTCGGCCGCGCGCTCGAGGCCGTCGACGGCGCTTGGCGCATCGGCGCGGCAGGCGACCCCGTCGACGACGGCGGGCCGCTCATCGCCGACCGCATCACCCGCTGAGCGCGTGTCGATCGAGCAGTGAGCTCCGGCGAGCGTATCGAGATTCCGCAACAGGTCTCGATGCGCTCGTTCCTCGCTCCTCGACCGACGCGCCGCGTCATTGCTTCGAGAATGCCGAGACTTCGCGGCGTCCGTGTCGCTATCGTTGAGTCGTGAACACGATTCCGACGGAGTACCGGCTCGAGGGCGACGGCGCCGACATCCAGACGCTGCCGAAGATCTCGCTGCACGATCACCTCGACGGCGGGCTCCGCCCGCAGACGCTCATCGAGCTCGCCGACGAACTCGGGCTCGAGGTTCCCGCCGCCGATGCCGAAGCGCTCGGTGCGTGGTTCACCGAACAGTCGAACTCGGGCTCGCTCGTCGAGTACCTGAAGACGTTCGACCTGACGACGGCGGTCATGCAGACCCGTGCGGGCCTCAGTCGCGTGGCTCGCGAGTTCGTGCAGGACCTCGGCGCCGACGGTGTCATCTACGGCGAGATCCGCTGGGCACCCGAACAGCACCTCGCTCGCGGCCTGAGCCTCGACGAGGCGGTCGAGTCCGTGCAGGCGGGCATCGAGCAGGGCCTCGACGACGTGCAGGCCCAGGGGCACCGCATCCGCGTCGGCCAGCTCGTCACCGCGATGCGGCACAACGACCGCGGACTCGAGATCGCCGAACTCGCCGTGCGCCACCGTGAGCGCGGCGTCGTCGGCTTCGACATCGCCGGCCCCGAGGCCGGCTTCCTGCCGAGCCGGCACCGCACGGCCTTCGACTACCTTGCGGGCCAGTTCATGCCGGTGACCATCCACGCGGGCGAGGCAGACGGGCTCGAGTCCATCCGCAGCGCCCTGCTCGACGGCCGCGCGCTTCGACTCGGCCACGGCGTGCGCATCGCCGAAGACCTCGTCATCGAGCGTCAAGACGACGAGAACACGTACGTCTCGCTCGGCCCGATCGCCCAATGGGTGCGCGACCGCGAGGTCGCGCTCGAGACGAGTCCGTCGTCCAACGTGCAGACCGGTGCCATCGCGGCATGGGGCGACGAGCTCGTGGATCACCCGTTCGACCTGCTGTACCAGCTCGGGTTCCGGGTCACGGTGAACGTCGACAATCGCCTGCAGAGCGGCACGTCGCTCACGCGCGAGCTCGCGCTGCTGGCCGACGCGTTCGGGTACGACCTCGACGACTTCGAGACCTTCCAGTTGAACGCCGCAGCGTCGGCCTTCCTCCCGCTCGACGACCGCGAAGAACTCGCCGAGCTCATCCAAGACGGCTTCGACGAGGCCTGAACCCCGCCGAACGACGCATGCCGCGACCCGGCTCGCATCCGACCGCCGCGTGAATGGACTCCAGATGACCTTCCCTCCGCTGGCCGACGCCGCGATCATGCTGGGCGCGCACGCGACCGATTGGCGTGACGCCGTGCGCCTCGCCGGGCGTGCGCTGAGGTTGTCGGGTTCGACGCGGGCCGAGTACTCCGACCGCATGATCTCGGTCATCGAGGAGTTCGGCGCGTACGTCGTCATCGCGCCGGGCCTTGCGCTCGCGCACGCGAGGCCGGGGCCCGACGTGCGCCGCGAGGGGCTCGCGGTCGTCACCCTGGCCGAGCCCGTGGCGTTCGGACACCCGCACAACGATCCTGTGCGGGTCGTCGTGGGGCTCGCCGTCGCGAACGCCGAAGACCATGTCGCATCCGTGGCGTCGCTCGCCAACGTCTTCAACGACGGCGGAACGGTGGCGCGGCTTGCGCGCGCGACGACCGCGGCCGAGGTTCGCGGCCTGCTGGGCATCGGTTCGAGCGGCGAGACCGCAGTCTAAGGATCACGCTCCGCGCCACTTCTGCATCCTCTGCGCCATTCGAACTGGCGCGCAGCCCGTCGAAGTGGCGCAGACATCGCACCAGCGGAGCTGCCGAGCAGCCGAACAGCAATTCCGGTCGACGGGCTACTCGACGAGTTCGCGCATGCCTGCGTCGAGCGCGGCGACCGCAGCGGATGCCGCAGCTCGCCGCTCGGCCACCGTTCCGTCGACCGAGACGGCGTCGATGTAGACCTTGAGCTTCGGCTCGGTGCCGCTGGGGCGCACCATGACTCGTGCGCCGCCCTCGAGCACGATGCGCAGCACGTCTGACGGCGGAAGGGCGCCGAATCCGTCGGCGAGGTCTTCGATGCGCTCGACCCGGATGCCGCCGACCGAGGCCGGCGGTTCGGTGCGCAGGCGCGCCATGACCTCGCCGATGCGCGAGAGGTCGGTGACCCTGATCGAGACCTGGCCCGAGGCGTGGCATCCGAATCGCTCGACGAACTCGTCGAGGTGGTCGGCGACCGTTCGGCCCTCGGCCTTCAACTCGGCGGCGAGCGTGAGGAACGCGAGCCCGGCCGAGATGCCGTCTTTGTCGCGCACGGTGCCAGGGTTCACGAGGTAGCCGAGGGCCTCTTCGAAGCCGAAGACGAGGCCGGGGGCGCGCGAGATCCACTTGAAGCCCGTGAGCGTCGCCTCGAAGTCGAGGTCGTGTGCCCTCGCGACCGCCTCGAGCCCGGGCGACGAGACGATCGAACACGCCAGCGCCCCGTTCGCGCCGGAGTCGCCGGGCGCGTCGGCGGCGCGGCGGGCAGCTTGCCAGCCGAGCGTCAGCCCGACCTCGTTGCCGGTGAGGCGCCGGTAGCCCTCGGTGGCGGCGGAGTCGGGAATCGCGATCGCGAGCCGATCGGCGTCGGGGTCGTTCGCGACGATGAGCTCGGCGTCGACGGCGCGGGCTCGTTCGAAGCTGAGGTCCATGGCACCCGGCTCTTCGGGGTTCGGGAACGCCACCGTGGGGAAGGCCGCGTCGGGAGCGATCTGCTCGTCGACGAGCGTCGGCGTCTCGAAGCCTGCCGTCTCGAGCACCCGCGACATCGTCTGCCAGCCCACGCCGTGCATCGCCGTGTAGACGACCCGCGGCTGCGCGGCGGGTGCCGCGCCGGTCGGCGAGGCCACGAGTGCCGTCTGCCGCACGTACTCGTCGATGACCGACTCTGCCGCCGTCCAGAATGTGCCGCGCGGCAGGTCGGGGACGGCTCGGGTCTCGGCGATGCGGGTGATGTGCGCGGCGATCTCGGCATCGGCGGGGGCGACGATCTGCGAGCCGTGGTCGTCGCCGCCGAGGTAGACCTTGTAGCCGTTGTCGTTCGGCGGGTTGTGCGAGGCGGTGACCATGACACCGGCCGACATGCCGAGGTGGCGCACGGCGAACGCGAGCACCGGTGTCGGCAGCAGGCGGGGGAGCAGCACGGCACGCAGGCCCGCGCCCGCCATGATCTCGGCCGTGTCGCGAGCGAACACGTCGGAGTTCTTTCGGCCGTCGTAGCCGACCACGATCGACGGCGTCGAGCCGGGCGTCGCCCGCTCGACGAGATAGGCCGCGAGTCCCGCGGCCGCCTGGGCCACGAGCACACGGTTCATGCGGTTGGGCCCCGCGGCGATCGCACCGCGGAGGCCGGCGGTGCCGAAGGCGAGGCGGGTGTCGAAACGGTCGGCGAGGTCGGCGGATGCCTCAGGGTCGCCGCCGCGCACCGCCACGATGATCGCGGCGAGTTCGTCACGCGTCTCGGGGTCGGGGTCTTGGGCGATCCACGCCTCGGCGAGGGCGACGCGCTGCGCGTCGCGGGGGTCGATGTGCTGCGACATCCGCTGGTCCCTTCCGATCGCCTACAGGGCCGCGACGATGTTCGCGAGCAGCCGGGTGATGACCGGCTCGGCGGCCTGACCGGCCTCGATGACCTCGCCATGGCTCAGCGGCGTCTGCTGGATGCCGGCGGCGAGGTTCGTGATCAGCGACATGCCGAGGATCTCCATGCCGGCCTGACGCGCGGCGATGGCCTCGAGCGCGGTCGACATGCCGACGATGTGACCGCCGATGGCCTTGGCCATCTGCACCTCGGCGGGCGTCTCGTAGTGCGGTCCGCGGAACTGGCAGTAGACGCCCTCGTCGAGCGTGGGCTCGATCGAGTGGGCGAGGTCGCGCAGTCGCTTCGAGTATAGGTCGGTGAGGTCGATGAACGTGGCGCCCTCGAGCGGCGAGTCGGCCGTGAGGTTGATGTGGTCACTGATGAGCACCGGAGTGCCGGGCGTCCAGTGCTCCTTGATGCCGCCGGCGCCGTTGGTCAGGATCATGACGGATACCCCGGTGGCGGCGGCCGTTCGCACCGAGTGAACGACCCGGCGAACGCCGTGGCCCTCGTAGTAATGGGTGCGGGCGCCGATGACGAGCGCGCGCTTGCCGCTCGGCAGCAGCACCGAGCGCAGCGTGCCGACGTGCCCTTCGAGTGCCGGCTTCGAGAAGCCGGGCACCTCGGTGGCCGCGATCGTGTGCGTGGTCTCGCCGATGAGCTCGGCGGCACGGCCCCAGCCGCTGCCGAGGGTGAGGGCGACATCGTGATGGTCGACACCGGTGAGTTCGGCGATCTTCGCGGCCGCCTCGGCGGCGATGGCGAAGGGGTCTGCATTGGGGTCGTCGAGCGGGTTCGCGTCGTGCATCACACCACTCTAGGGCGCAGCGGATGTCGCGGCGCGGTCGTGCTCGAATGCGGGCGGCGGTGCCGGGACTGACAGAATGTGAGCATGGCCTACGAGTTCGAGCGCACACAACGCATTGCCGTCCTCGGAGGAGGGCCCGGCGGGTACGAGGCCGCGCGCGCGGCCGCGCAGCTCGGAGCCGAGGTGACGCTCATCGAACGTGCCGGGGTCGGCGGTGCCGCGGTGCTCACCGATGTGGTTCCGTCGAAGTCGCTCATCGCGACGGCCGAGGCCTCGAACGCGGTCAAGGAGGCAGGCGATCTCGGCGTGCAGTTCTTCGCGAAGGGGTCGGGCGACAAGGCGGTCAAGCCCGAGGTCGCCATCAACCTCGCTGCGGTGAACAAGCGGCTCCTCGGTCTCGCCGCCCAGCAGTCCGACGACCTGCGCAGCAACCTGCTCGAAGCGGGCGTGCGCCTCGTGCAGGGCGAGGGGCGCCTCGACGGGCCGAACGCGGTCATCGTCTCGACAGCCAGGGGCGGCACCGACTTCGATCGCATCGAGGCCGACACGCTCGTCATCTCGGTCGGCGCGAGCCCGCGAGTGCTGCCGACGGCCGTCCCCGACGGCGAGCGCATCCTCACGTGGACCCAGCTCTACCAGCTCGAGCGGGTGCCCGAGCATCTCATCGTCGTGGGTTCCGGAGTCACGGGCGCCGAGTTCGCGTCGGCGTACCGCGCGCTCGGAGCCAAGGTGACGCTCATCTCCAGCCGCGACCAGGTGCTTCCGGGTGAAGACCAGGACGCGGCATCCGTCATCGAGAAGGTCTTCAAGCGCAACGGCATGAAGGTCCTGAACAAGTCGCGCGCCGAATCGGTCGTGCGCGACGGCGACTCGGTGGTCGCGACCCTCACCGACGGACGCGAGGTGCGGGGCAGCCACTGCCTGATGGCGGTCGGCTCGGTGCCGAACACCGCCGACCTCGGCCTCGAGGCCGCCGGCGTCCAGCTCGCCGAGAGCGGACACATCCGCGTGAATCGTGTCGCCCGCACCTCGATGCCGAACATCTACGCCGCCGGCGACTGCACGACGTTCGTGCCGCTCGCCTCGGTCGCGTCGATGCAGGGGCGCACGGCCGTGTTCCACGCGATGGGAGACATCGTGAACCCGCCCGAGAATCGCAACATCACCTCGAACATCTTCACGCAGCCCGAGATCGCCACGGTCGGCTGGACCGAGAAGGAGATCGACGAGGGCGTCGTTCCGGGTGTGGTCTACAAGCTGCCGCTCTCGTCGAACCCTCGCGCGAAGATGATGGGCATCCGGGACGGCTTCGTCAAGCTCTTCGCCTCCAGCGGCTCGGGCGGCATCATCGGCGGAGTGATCGTCGCGCCGAAGGCCTCCGAGCTCATCTTCCCGCTCGCGCTCGCGATCGAGCACCGCCTCACGGTCGACCAGTTCGCCGAGGCGTTCCCCGTCTACCCGTCGCTCACGGGCTCGCTCACCGACGCCGCCCGCGCCATGCACATCGTGCGCTGAACCGCGCCCTCGCGCTCCCGCCGGGGTCGGCGGACAACATTTGGCAACTGGTTGCCAGCGCGGTGACCGCTGCGTAGATTGATGCAGTCGAGAGGCCTCATGGGCGCTCGGCGACATCACACAGCACATCGCGCCCGACCGGGCGCGCAACGCCGCATGCGACCCCCGACGGCCACCCGAGACTCGGCCGGCACGGTGTTCGTCTGCCATGCAAAGGAGCATCAGGAATGAAGATCACACGTCTGTTGCAGGCCTCCGCGATCGTCGGAGTGGCGGCGCTCACCCTGGCCGGGTGCGCCGGCAACTCGGGAGGCGCCGGCGAGGCGACCGACGGCGGCAACGTCGAGCCCACGACGATGAAGCTCGCCCTCAACCAGACGCAGGAGCACCCCTCGTTCATCGCGCTGCAGGCCTTCGGCGAAGAGCTCAGCGAGGCCACCGATGGCCGCTGGAACATCGAGGTGTACCCCGACTCCCAGCTCGGCGACCAGGCCGAGTACATCCAGTCCGTGAAGGACGGCGTGATCGACCTGGCGATCGTCTCGGCCCCGCAGCTCGAGAACGTGAACGACGACTTCGTCATCTTCAGCCTTCCCACCGTGTTCGACTCGATCGACCACCAGATGTCGGTGCTGAGCGACGACGCGGTGGTCGGCGACGTCTACGCGTCGCTCGAGGAGAGCGACAACATCACCGTCGTCGGCGGACTGACTCAGGGCGCCCGCAGCAGCTACACCAAGGACAGCATCGCCGACACGCCGGCCGACCTCGCGGGCAAGAAGATCCGAGTTCAGGAGAGCCCGGTCTTCATCTCGATGATCAACGCGCTGGGCGCATCGCCCACCCCGATGGCGTTCTCCGAGGTCTACACCGGCTTGCAGTCGGGCGTCATCGACGGCGCCGAGAACAACGAGATCTCGTACTTCACCCAGAAGCACTACGAAGTCGCGCCGTTCTTCTCGTACACGCGTCACCTGATCGGTGCCGACTTCCTCATCAGCAACACCGACACGCTGGCTGAGATGTCGGAGGAGGATCGCGCCGCGTTCGACGAAGGCTGGACGACGGCCTGGGAGAACCACACCGACCTCTGGAAGACCGAGACCGAGGAAGCCATCGCCGGTGCCGAGGCCGGCGGCGCGACCTTCGAAGAGGTCGACGGCGAGGCGTTCACTGAGGCGCTGACGCCCCTGCTCGACGAGTTCATCACCACGGACTCGCAGCAGACGCTCTACGACGCGATCCGCGCGTCGGGCGAGTAGATCCCGCTGCACCACCGACGAGGGCGCCGATGGTCGATGACCACCGGCGCCCTCGCGCGAGACCGCCCGAAGGCGTGCGCACTTACGACAGCTCCCTCAGGGAACCAACGGAGGACAACGTGAACACCCAACCACTGGATCCCGGCGAGAATCCGCCGGGCGGGAATCCGCCCGCCGATGCCGAACCTTCCGATTCGGCCGGACCCGCCCGCTGGGGCGGCCTCCTCACGGTGCTCGGGTTCATTCGCCGAATCCTCGACCGAGTGCTGGCGGTGCTCTGCATCATCGCGTTCGTGGCGCTCGTCGCCATCGTCTCGTGGCAGGTCTTCACCCGCGAGATCCTCAACAACTCCGCGCCATGGACCGAGGAGGCCGCTCGCTACACCTTCATCGTGCTGGCGGTGCTGGCCGCCGCGTACGTCTTCTCGGAGCGGGGTCACATCGCGGTCGAGATGCTCGTCGAGAAGCTCCCCCTCGGCGTCCAGAAGGTGATGGGCATCGTCATCGAGCTGATCGTCATGATCTTCATCCTGCTCGTCTTCATCATCGGCGGTTCGCGCGTCGCGGAGAACGCCTGGAACCAAGACATCGCGACCCTTCCCCTGAGCGTCGGCCAGGTATACCTAGTGCTTCCGATCGCCGGGGTCATCATCCTCTTCTTCTCCCTGGCACACATCATCGGCATCCTCGCCGGAGCTGAGAAACCGGTGCCCGAATTCGACGAGAACGCAGAGGCGATCTGAGGCCATGGACACCAACACCATCATCGCCGTCGTCGTCCTGGTGGGCGGCATCGCCGTCGGCATCGCCATGGGCCTTCCCGTCGCCGTCGCCATGGGCCTGCCATCCGTGCTTGCCATCGTCATCCTGTTGGATGTCGAGGGCGCGGCACTCACCGGCGCGCAGCGCATCTTCGCCGCCAGCAATAGCTTCGCCCTGCTCGCGATCCCGTTCTTCATCCTCGCGGGCGGTCTGATGAACACCGGCGGCATCGCGTCGAGGCTTATCGACCTGGCGCTCGTGGTCGCCGGCCGGCTGCCGGCCTCGCTGGCCCAGACGACCGTCGTCGCGAACACCCTGTTCGGTACGGTGTCGGGCGCTTCGGTGGCTTCGGCCGCCGCCGTCGGCACAGTGCTGTCACCCCGGATGCGCAAGGAGGGCTACGACCCCGCGTTCGCCGCCACCGTCAACGCCGCAGCCTCGCCGACCGGTATGCTCCTTCCCCCGAGCAACACGTTCATCGTGTACTCACTGGTGTCGGGCACCTCGATCGCCGCGCTGTTCATGGCAGGTGTCGGCCCGGGGCTCCTGTGGGCGCTCGTCTGCGTCCTCATAGTGGCCCTGTACGCGCGCAAACACCCCGAACTGCGTGCCCCCGGGCCGCGGCCGACCTTGCGCCAGGCGCTCGTCGTCTTCCTGAAGGCGCTCCCCGCGTTGCTCATGATCGTCGTCGTGATCGGCGGCATCCTCGTCGGCATCTTCACCGCCACCGAGTCGGCCGTGATCGCCGTGCTCTACTCCTTCGCGCTGGGCCTCGTGCAGCGCACGCTGCCGCTGAAAGCGCTCCCGAAGATCATCCTCGAAGCTTCGAAGGTCACCGGCATCATCATGCTCCTGATCGGAGTGTCGGGAATCCTCGGCTACGTGCTCGCCTTCGCGCAGATCCCGCAGCTCGTCACCGCGGGCCTGCTCGGCCTGACCGACAATGTCGTGATCATCCTGCTCATCATCATGGTCGTGCTGCTGCTCGCGGGCACCGTCATGGATCCGACCCCGGCGATCCTGATCTTCACGCCGATCTTCCTGCCCGTGGTCACCGCCCTCGGCGTCAGCCCGATCCACTTCGGCGCGATGATGGTCTTCAACATGTGCCTCGGCAACATCTCGCCGCCGATCGGCAACAACCTCTTCGTGGCCGCCCGAGTCGGCAATGTGCGGATCGAAGCGGTGATGGGGCGCATCTGGCCGTTCTTCTGGGCGCTCTGCATCGGCCTGCTCCTCGTCACGTTCGTGCCGGCGATCTCGACCTGGTTGCCGACGACGCTCGGGTTGATGCAGCCGTGACGCTCCGCCATTGATCAGGTGACGAAGCGCGGCCGGGCAGTGATGCCCGGCCGCTCCGTCGCTGTTCGCGCGATCTCGTCGTGTGCCCGACCTCGTCGGGTGCGTCAGGCAGAACCGTCGTGCGTCAGGCAGAACCGCCGTGCGTCAGGCCGCGCGTTCGCCCGAACCTGGAGCGTTCGAGTCCCGTCGGGCGCGCGGGGCGGTCGAGGACCGCACCACCAGTTGCGCGGGCAGCCGAGTGGGACGCACCGCGCCAGGGGCGTCGGGGCGACCAGGACGAGCGGCGGCGATCTGACGCATGAGCGTGCGGACGGCCTGCCCGCCGAGGTGCGGCAGGGGTGCCGCGATGCTCGTGAGCGGCAGGTTGCTGAAGCCGGCGGCGGTGTTGTCGAAGCCGATGACGCTCACATCGTCGGGCACGCGCACACCGAGGCGCGAGAGGCCGCTCACGAAACCGACGGCGATGAAGTCGTTGAAGGCGATGACGCCGCTGGTCATCTGTTCGGCGAAGGTCGACGCCGCCGCCATGCCGGCGGCCTGGGTGGGCGCGATCGGCCCGATGCGACGCGCGCGCAGGCCGAGACGCTGTGTCTCGACCTTGAAGGAACGCCACCTCATGCCGTCGGACCACGAGGCCTCGGGGCCGGCGAGATAGGTCAGTTCCCGGTGGTCGAGCGCGGTCAGGTGCTCGACCGCCTGCCGCATGCCGTCGGCGCTGTCGGTGAGCACGCTTGCGACATCGGTCATCGCGCGGTTGAGCACGACGGTGGGACGCTGCTTGGCGGCGACCCGGATCGATGAGTCGGGGAGCAGCGAGCCGGCGAGGATCACGCCGTCGACGACGGGGATCAGGCGGTTCACCGCCGCTCGCTCGGCGTCGGCTGAGAGCCCTGCGTCGGCGACGACCAAGGTGTACCCCGCCGCGATCGCGGCGGCCTTCGCGCCTCGGATGACCTCGATGAAGAATCGGTCGGGCACGGTCGGCACGACCATCGCGAGCAGGGCGGTCTGCGAGGTCGGCAGCGCTCGGGCCACCGTGTTCGTGCGGTATCCCATCTCAGCGGCGACCCGCCGGATGCGGTCGGCGGTCTCGACGTTGACACGGCCGGGACGTGAGAAGGTGCGCGACACCGTCGAGGCTGCGACTCCGCACGCCCGGGCGACATCGTAGATCGTCGGGCTCGTCGAGTTCGATGCATCCTGCTCGTCGGCCATATGTTTCAGCGTACGTGTGTTCGATAGTTTTGGCAACCGATTGTCGGCCCGTGGGAGCGGGGGCGCGCAGGCGGCGGCGAACTTCGCCGCCCCAGCGTGATCATCTCGTTCGACCTCGCGGCCGTCGGCATTCGTGCTGGTGGGTCTCGGCATCGTCGTGCTTCGGCGCTCTCGTCCCGACCTGCCCCGCGGGTTCCGCGTGCCCGCCGCTCGCGGATCGGACTGGACCGTGTGAGCGAGGTCGACCTGCCCACGCCGCAGGGCGCGCTGTGATCTGATCGCCGCGCCGTGCGCCGCGGTTCGCGTGCGCGTGGCGAGTCTCAGGCGTCGGTGATGGCGAGCAGCAGGTGGCCGCTCGAGACGGTGGCCCCGGCCTCGGCGTTGACGGTGCCGACGACGCCGTCCTTGTGCGCGACGATGGGCTGTTCCATCTTCATGGCCTCGAGCACGAGCACCAGGTCGCCCTTGACGACCTTGTCACCCTCGGTGACCGCGACCTTCACGACCGTCGCCTGCATCGGCGCCTTCACGGCGTCGCCGGTGCCGGTGTCGACCGAGTGCGCCGCGGTGCGGCGGCGCGGAGCGGGTCCGGCGGTGCGAGTCGCGGAGGTGCCGCCGGCGAGCCGCTTCGGAAGGCTGACCTCGACGCGACGGCCGGCGACCTCGACGACCACGTTCGCGCGCGCGGCGGCACCCGACGCCTCTTCGATCTCGCCCGACCACGGCTCGAGCTGATTGTCGTACTCGGTCTCGATCCAGCGGGTGTAGATCGAGAAGGGCTCGTCGCCGTCGGGTGCGAAGGCCGGATTGCGCACGATGTCGCGGTGGAAGGGCAGTACGGTCGGCAGCCCGGCGACCTCGAACTCGTCGAGTGCACGGCGGGCGCGCTCGAGCGCGTCCTTGCGGGTCGAGCCGGTGACGATGAGCTTCGCGAGCAGCGAGTCGAATGCGCCCGAGATCTCGTCGCCCGAGGCGACGCCCGAGTCGATGCGGATGCCGGGACCGCCCGGAAAACGCAGCTGGTGCACTGGGCCGGGCGCGGGGAGGAAGTTGCGGCCCGGGTCTTCACCGTTGATGCGGAACTCGATCGAGTGGCCGGTCGCGACGGGGTCGGGGTAGTCGAGCACGCCGCCCTCGGCGAGTCGGAACTGCTCGCGCACGAGGTCGAGTCCCGTGATCTCTTCGGAGACGGGATGCTCGACCTGCAGGCGGGTGTTCACCTCGAGGAACGAGACCGTGCCGTCCTGCCCGATCAGGAACTCGCAGGTTCCGGCACCGACGTAGCCGACCTCTTTGAGGATGGCCTTGGACGCCTCGTAGAGCGCACGGTTCTGCTCGTCGGTGAGGAACGGTGCGGGCGCCTCTTCGACGAGCTTCTGGTGCCGGCGCTGCAGTGAGCAGTCGCGGGTCGAGACGACGACGACATTGCCGTGCTGGTCGGCGAGGCACTGGGTCTCGACGTGGCGCGGCTTGTCGAGGTACTTCTCGACGAAGCATTCGCCGCGGCCGAATGCCGCGACGGCCTCGCGGGTCGCCGAGTCGAACAGCTCGGGCACCTCGTCGCGGGTGCGGGCGACCTTGAGGCCGCGTCCGCCGCCGCCGAACGCGGCCTTGATCGCGACGGGCAGGCCGTGCAGGTCGACGAACTCGAGCACTTCCGAGGCGTCGGCGACCGGGTTGAGCGTGCCCGGCGCGAGCGGCGCGCCGACCTTCTCGGCCACGTGCCGTGCCGAGACCTTGTCGCCGAGGCGCTCGATGGCTTCGGGGGAGGGGCCGATCCAGATGAGGCCTGCGTCGATGACGGCCCGAGCGAAGTCGGGGTTCTCGGCGAGGAAGCCGTACCCGGGGTGCACCGCGTCGGCGCCCGAGCGGCGCGCGACCGAGAGCAGCTTGTCGATGACGAGGTAGGTCTCGGCACTCGTGACGCCATCGAGGGCGTACGCCTCGTCGGCGAGCTTGGCGTGCCGTGCGTCGCGATCCTGGTCGGCGTACACGGCGACGGAGCCGAGACCGGCGTCGCGTGCGGCGCGGATGACGCGGACGGCGATCTCGCCACGGTTGGCGATGAGGACCTTGGTGATGCGCGGCATAATCGTCAAGCCTATTGGCCGGGCCGGGCACACCTTTGGGTGACCCCCACAAAATGAACGCGAGACTCTTGAGGTCGGCGACAATCGCGTGTTGAGGAGCGTCCGACGAAGGAGGGAAGCGTCTCGAACCCGGTAGCGCGGCGGATGGGTGTCGAGACGGTCGCTTCGCTCCCTCCTCAACCCGCTTGGTCGCGACGGTTCCAGAGCGACGGCCAGTCGCCGCCGAGTTCGCGCACGAGGTCGCGCAGCGTCGAGAGCGAGAGCCCGACGACGGTCGACGGGTCGCCCTCGACGCGGCGGATGAACGGCCCTCCGAGGCTGTCGATCGTGAACGCCCCGGCGACGAGCAACGGCTCTCCGGACGCGATGTACGCGTCGATCTCGGCCTCGTCGAGTGCGGCGAAGCGCACCGTCGCGACATCCGCTCGCCCGACGGCGCCGCGCACCCGGCCGCCACGGTGGTCGATGAGCCAGTGTCCCGACCAGAGATCGCCGTGCGCGCCGTTCTGCGCGAGCCAGCGCGCCTTGGCGACCGCGGCGGTGTGCGGCTTGCCGTAGATCGACCCGTCGACGACGAACGCCGAGTCGCCGCCGAGGATGAACCCGTCGATCGGCTCACCGCCGGGCGAGGTGCCGATGAGGGCCTCGGCCTTCGCCTGGGCGAGCAACTGCACCATGTCGGGCGGCGAGAGTGGCCCGGCGACCGCCTCGCGCGCCGCCACCGCAGCCTCCTCATCGACCCCCGGCGGCACCGCGACGGGCTCGACGCCCGCGGCGCGGAGCGTCTGCAGGCGGGCGGGCGACGTGGAGGCGAGGTACAGGCGCATGTCCCCATCCTGCCCCGCTCGCGCGGCGCTGTGGAATGCTCGAACCATGGCACAGTCCCGTCGACCCCGCCGCGTCCCCCGCACCGGAGGTCGCGGCGGTACCCAGCGGCCCGAGCCGAAGCCGCCCAGCACCGATGGGCCGGTCGTGACCCTCGACGTCGAGCGCGTCGCCCACGGCGGCATCTTCGTCGCCCACCACGAGGGGCGGGTCGTGTTCGTCGCCGACGCGATCCCCGGTGAGCGCGTCGTCGCGCGCATCTTCGATCAGTCGAAGGACCGGTTCTGGCGGGCCGAGACCATCGAGGTGCTCGAGGCGTCGCCCGACCGTCGCCGGCATGTCTGGGCGGAGGCGTCGGTCGAGCGCGCTCCCGAGCACCGCGCCGGCGGCGCCGAGTTCGGCCACGTCGAGATCACCCGCCAGCGCGCGTTGAAGGCCGAGGTGCTCGTCGATGCGCTCGCGCGGTTCGGCGGTGTCGAGCGCGACGTCGTCGTCGAGCCGGTCTCCGCATCGCTCGCTCCCGACGTCGACCTCGACGCCGGCACCGGATGGCGCACTCGCGTGCGCCTGCACGTCGCCGCCGACGGCTCGGTCGGGCCGTACGCGGCCCGCAGCCACACGGTCGTCCCCGTGGCATCCCTGCCGCTCGCCGTGCCCGCCCTCACCGCCCTCGCCCCGCTCGGCGAACGGTTCGCGGGCGCTCGCGCGGTCGACCTGATCGCTCCCAGCGTCGGCGACGCCGCGCTCGTGGTCGTCGACGACGAACGGATGCCCCGTGCCCCGCGCCCGACGATCGTCGAGCGGGTCGGCGACCGTGACTTCACGCTCGACCGCGACGGCTTCTGGCAGGTGCACTCCGGCGCCGCGGCCACGCTGACGTCCGCCGTGCACGACCTGATCGATGCCGAGGGCTTCGATCCGCGCGCGGCGAACCACGACCTCTACGGGGGCGTCGGACTGCTCGCCGCCGCGGTTGGCGACCGCTTCGGCGATGCCGTGCGCATCACCTCGGTCGAGTCGGACGCCCGTGCGACCGAGCATGCCGGGGCGAACCTCGCCGACTGGGTCGGCGCCCGAGCCGTCACGGCGCGCGTCGATCGATACCTCGACGAGCTCGCGACATCCGCCGGACGCGCCGAGCTCACGCGACTCGCCGACGCGACCATCGTGCTCGATCCGCCGCGCTCGGGTGCCGGCCGCGCGGTCGTCGACCGGCTCGCCGAGTTGCGGCCGCGTCAGCTCGTCTACGTCGCCTGCGACCCTGTCGCGCTCGCGCGCGACGTCGGTCTGCTGCGGGCGCACGGCTACGAACTCGAGGCGCTGCGGGCGTTCGACCTCTTCCCGAACACGCATCACGTCGAGGCCGTCGCGCGCCTGCGCGCTATCGTGTGAGACGAACGTGAAGGGGGGCCGCGTGGCAGACGCGAACGACCGCACGGGCGAAGGCACCGCGGCGACGGTGGCGATCGTCGACGATCACGAGGCCGTCCGACTCGGGCTCCGTGCGGCGTGCGAGGCGGCGGGGTATCGCGTCATCGCGACACACCCGACGTCGTCCGCCTGCTCGGTACGCTCGACGGTCAGCGATGCGATGTGGTCGTGCTCGACCTGTCGCTCGGCGACGGCACCTCGGTGACCGAGAACGTGCGGTCGGTGCTCGCCACCGGCAGCGCCGTGCTCGTGCACAGCATCGCCGATCGCGTGGCTGCGGTGCGCGAGTCCCTCGCGGCGGGTGCGGCGGGGGTCATCCCGAAGTCATCGCCGATGTCCGACGTGATCCGCGCCATCGCGACGGTGGCCGGTGGCGGCGTGCTCAACAACGTCGAGTGGGCGAGCGCGATCGAGGCCGACAGCGATTTCGCGCGCGCACAGCTCGGGCGTCGTGAACGCGACGTGCTGCATCTCTACGCGTCGGGATTGCCCCTGAAGCTCGTGGCGTCCCAGCTCGGCATCGCCCATTCCACGGCGCGCGAGTACCTCGACCGCATCCGGGCGAAGTACGTCGAGGTCGGGCGGCCGGCGCCGACGAAGGTCGACCTGCTGCGTCGGGCCGTCGAAGACGGGATCCTCCCGGGCCTCGACACCGAGGGTGGAGATGCCCGCCGCTGAATGGCTCGTGCCGCGTATCGTGCGGCGCCGAGCCACCGTGACGAGCGGCCAGGTCGAGACGATCTTCGCGCGGGCGCTCGGGCTCTTCGGGCTCGTGTTCGGGGCGCAGACGGTGCCGCTCGCACTGCAGGAGGTCGACGCCCTCGTCCCCGGCTCGGGTGCTGCGCTGATGGCAGTGCTCTACGGGGCGATCGTCGCGCTCGCGGTGGCGACCGTCACGAAGGTCGCGGTGCGTGTCGCCTGCCTGGGCTTCGCCGCGATCTATGCCGCATCGCTCGTCACATGGCCGTTCCTCGTCGTCGACCCGGCGGCCCTCGACGATTCGCCGCCATGGCTGTACTACCTCTGCACCGTCGCGACGACGGCCGCAGCACTCGCCCTTCGGCCGCTCTGGGCGGCTGCCTACACCCTGGTCGTTCCGGCGGTCTACGGCGTGATCCGGCTCACGCCGGCCGGCGGCGAAGCCGATCCGCTGCTCGCCGTGCTCGACGCGCTCTACGCGGTCGTGCTCGGCGTGGTCGTCCTCGCGATCGTCATCATGCTGCGGCAGGCCGCCGTCGAGGTCGACACGGCGCAGGAGGCCGCGCTCGAGCGGTACGACGTGGCCGCCAGGCAGCACGCCACCGAGATCGAGCGGGTCAAGGTCGACGCGCTCGTGCACGACAGCGTGCTCACGACGCTGCTCTCGGCGGCCGCGGCGACCACCTCCGATCAGCAGTCGCTCGCCGCGCGCATGGCACGCGACGCACTGCTGCGGCTCGACGAGGCCGGCGCCACGGGCGCGAGTGCGCTCGACCAGGTGGGACTGCCGGTGCTCGTGCGCCGCCTGCGCGCCGCGTTGACGACGTTCAACACGCCGTTCATCGTGCGAGTGGTGAACGCCGGTGGCGTCGAATTGCCCGTCGACGTCGTCGACGCGCTCTACACGGCCTCGGTGCAGGCCATGGTCAACAGCCTGCAGCACGCCGACGAACCCGGGCGACGGGCTCGTCGCGAACTCCGGGTCCGCGGAGTGCGAGCCGGCGGGTGCGTGATCGAGGTCTCCGACGACGGCGTCGGCTTCGATCGCGCGGCGGTACCGGCAGAACGCCTCGGGCTGCGCGTCTCGATCGAGGAGCGCATGGCGAACGCGGGCGGCAGCGCGCGCATCGAGTCGCAGCCCGGTCGAGGCACCACCGTGACGGTGGCCTGGCCCGTGGGAGCGGCCGGCAGCGCGGGGGACGACGCATGATCACGATCCCGCGCTGGCTGCTGCTCCTGCTCGGTGCGCTCTTCTCGAGCTACCACGTCGTGCTCGGCATCTACTCGCTCGACATCCCGGTCTCGCCGTGGCCGGCCGTGGCAGCGCTCGCCGTCTACACGCTCGCCACCGTGCTGAGTCTCTGGCCGGGCAAACGGGTGCGCATGCCCGACTGGCTCGCCGCGTTCGACCTCGCCGTCGCGATCGTGCTTCCGCTGCTCGTCACGAGCCAGCTCGATCCCGACGTCGACAACGGGTACGCCACCTGGTACGCCGCGGCCGTGGGCACCCTCATGACCATCGCCGCGGCGCGCCGGCAGCTCCTCGTGGCGTGGGTGGGGGTGATCGCGCTCGCCGTGCAGACGGTCGTGTGGGCGGGGCCGCTCGCGCTCGCGGTGCTCGGCGTGATCGGCAGCATCGTCTGGGTCGCGATCGCGCACACGCTCACGAGCGCCCTGACGAGCGCCGGCCGTGAGACCCGTCGCTACGCGCAGGCGGAGCGCGAGGCTGCCGCGTGGCAGGCCGCCCAAGACGCGCACCTGTTCGAGGGCCGCATGCGGCTGAACCAGACCGAGCGGCTCGCTGCACCGATGCTGCGCCGCATCGCCGACCGCGACGGACGTCTCACCGACACGCAGCGCGACGAGTGCCGCACGCTCGAAGCCGCGATCCGCGACGAGATCAGGGGGCGGATGCTGCTGACCGACGGCGTTCGCACCGAGGTCCGGCGTGCGCGTGAGCGCGGCATCGTCGTCACGCTGCTCGACGAGGGCGGCATCGACGATCTCGACGAGGCCGCGCGCGACCGCGTGCTCTCGCACCTGGCCGAGGCGATCGCGGCATCGAACGCGGACCGCATCATCGCGCGCACCGCGGCCGCCACCTCACCCGCGGCGGTCACCGTGGTCGGGTTGGTCGACCCGTCCGACGACGCTACCGAGACCGACGAGGCCGAGGTCGAGCTCTGGCTCGAGATCCCGCGCGTGCATGTACCCGGCGATGCCGAGGCGACGTCGGCGAAGGCGGGGGAATGAGAGAGGGGGACCGATCCCCGATCGGTCCCCCATCAAGCCCGAGCCACGGCGACAACCCGAATATCGCCTTGGCTCGCCCCCAACAGCCACCGGTACCCGACCGGCGGCGGTGGCGACTCACAAGGAGCCTGCATGACCATCATGCAGCGCGCGGTGCGCGCGCGCCTAGTCAGCATTTCGGGGGACACGCGGGTCCCCCTCGCACGGGCGTGCGCAACAGGGGGTCAGCGACCGGAGCGCACCCAGCGACCGGGTCCGACCTCGATCGGCCGGCGCATCGCGCCGCTGCTGCGCACCCACGGGGCGCGACCGGGTTCATCGACGGATGCCGCGACGGCGGCGGCCTCGTCGACGGACGCGAGGATCACCGCGGTGACGGCGGCGGCCTCCTCGTGGCCGATGTTCCGGCTGATGATGCGCAGGTCGGCTGAGCGCTGATCGGCGCCGGGCTCTGGAGTCTCGCTCGGGTCTGACACGTCGGGCTCCTTAAAGCGGGATGTTCCCGTGCTTCTTCTGCGGCAGGCTCGCACGCTTGGTGCGCAGGTTGCGCAGCGCCTTGACCACGGCCACGCGGGTGGCGGCCGGCTCGATGACGCCGTCGAGCTCGCCGCGTTCCGCCGCGAGGAACGGCGATGCGACGTTGTAGGTGTACTCGTTCGCGAGCTTCGTGCGCACCGCGGCCACGTCTTCGCCGGCGTCTTCGGCGCGCTTGATCTCACCGCGGTACAGGATGTTCACCGCACCCTGGCCGCCCATGACCGCGATCTCGGCGGTCGGCCACGCGAGGTTGATGTCGGCGCCCAGCTGCTTCGAGCCCATCACGATGTAGGCGCCGCCGTAGGCCTTGCGGGTGATGACGGTGACGAGCGGCACGGTCGCCTCGGCGTATGCGTAGAGCAGCTTCGCGCCGCGGCGGATGACGCCGGTCCATTCCTGGTCGGTGCCGGGCAGGTAGCCGGGCACGTCGACGAGCGTGAGGATCGGCAGCGAGAACGCGTCGCAGAACCGCACGAACCGGCTCGCCTTCTCGCCGGCGGCGATGTTGAGCGTGCCGGCCATCTGGCTCGGCTGGTTGGCGATGATGCCCACCGATCGGCCCTCGATGCGGGCGAAGCCCACCACGATGTTCGGCGCGAACAGCGGCTGCACCTCGAGGAAGTCGCCGTGGTCGACGATGCCCTCGATGACCGAGTGCATGTCGTACGGCTGGTTCGGCGAATCGGGGATGACCGTGTTCAGTCGACGGTCGTCGTCGGTGATCTCGAGCTCGACCTCCGAGTCGAACACCGGGGCATCCGTCATGTTGTTGTCGGGCAGGAACGAGACGAGCGTGCGCGCGTAATCGAGCGCGTCGGACTCGTCGCTCGCGAGGTAGTGCGCGACACCCGAGATCGTGTTGTGGGTGAGCGCCCCGCCGAGCTCCTCCATGCCGACGTCTTCGCCCGTGACGGTCTTGATGACGTCGGGGCCGGTGACGAACATCTGGCTCGTCTTGTCGACCATGATCACGAAGTCGGTGAGCGCGGGGGAGTACACGGCGCCACCGGCGGCCGGGCCGCACACGATCGAGATCTGCGGGATGACCCCTGAGGCCGCGGTGTTGCGGCGGAAGATCTCGCCGTACTTGCCGAGCGCGACCACACCCTCTTGAATGCGCGCGCCGCCCGAGTCGAGGATGCCGATGATCGGCACGCCGATCTTGAGCGCGAGCTCCATGACCTTGATGATCTTCTCGCCCGCGACCTCGCCGAGCGACCCGCCGAAGATCGTGAAGTCCTGCGAGTACACGGCGACCTGGCGGCCGTGGATGGTGCCGGTGCCGGTGACGACGGCGTCGCCGTAGGGGCGCTTGGACTCCATGCCGAACGCGTGCGTGCGGTGACGCACGAACTCGTCGAGCTCGACGAACGAGCCGGGGTCGAGCAGCTCGGCGATGCGCTCGCGGGCCGTCATCTTGCCCTTGGCGTGCTGCTTCTCGATCGCCGCCTCGCCGCTCGCCGTCACCGCTTCGTGGTAGCGCAGCTTGAGGTCGGCGAGTTTGCCGGCGGTCGTGGAGAGGTCGGGGCCGTCAGTCGCTTCGGTCACGCCGTTCACTCTACCGGCGAGGATCCGGCCCGCTTCGTTGAGGGATTCCACAAAGGCGGCCCGGCCATTCGTGATGTCCTGTCGCTCCTGCTGGGTAGGGTGATGCCATGGAATGGCAGCGATCGCGCGCGGCGGTGCCGCGCTTCGAGTTCCTGACCGAGGCGGGATCGACGAACGACGAACTGCGCGAGGCGGCGAGCGGTGCGGATGCCGCATCCTGGCCCCACGGCTCGGTCATCGTCACCGACAACCAGACGCACGGCCGCGGCCGGCTCGGTCGCAGCTGGCTCGCGCCGACGGGCAAGACCCTCGCGATCTCGCTGCTGCTGCGCCCCGAGTCGCCCGAAGGCGAGCCGTTCGCGGCCGACGCCTACGGGTGGATTCCGCTCATCGCCGGTGCCGCCATGACCGAGGCCGTTCGGCGAGCGGTCGACGCGGCATCCGCACTCGACGACGATCGCGACGACGACGACGAGAGCGGCGGTCTCGAGGTCGAGCTCAAGTGGCCGAACGACGTGCTGGTCTCGGGCTTCAAGATCTGCGGCATCCTCTCCGAGCTGCTGCCCCCCTCGACGGGGGCGGCGACCGGTGCGGTCGTGGTGGGCGCGGGCCTCAACCTCACGCTCGACGAGCACGACCTGCCGACCCTCACGTCGACCTCGCTGCTGCTCGCGACCGGCCGGGCACCCGACGCCGACGCGGTGCTCGCCGACTACCTCGCGGGATTCCTCGAGCTGTTCCGCGTCTTCGCCGAGGCGGGCGGCGATGCCGTCGCGAGCGGGATCGACCGCCGGGTGAGCGCCCTCTGCGGCACCCTCGGCAGCGATGTGCGCGTGGAGCTCCCCGGCGAGCGTGAGCTGCTCGGCCGTGCCGAGCGACTCGATCGCGACGGCCGGCTCATCGTCGTCGATCGCGAGAACGGCGAGCCGCAGGCCGTCGCCGCCGGAGACGTGACCCATCTGAGGTATTAATGAGCGTATGACGAGTGCCTCGACGCCCGGCCCGGCCGCGCCGCCCGCGCATCCGGCGGAGCGGGTCGTCGCTCGCGTGCGCCGTCATGCCCGGGTCCTGATCCTGCCCGCACTGCTGCTCATCCTCGTGGCCGGGGCGACCACCTACGCCGTCGGCATCCTCGGCGAGGCGTGGCAGCAGCTCACGGCGGTCGGTGCGGCGTTGTTCGTGGTGCTGCTCGGCTGCCTGCTGCCGTTCCTCGCCTGGCTCACGCGTCGCGCGACGATCACCACGCGCCGGCTCATCCTGCGCAGCGGCATCTTCGTGCGCGTGCGCGAAGAGGTGCTGCACAACCGCGCCAACGACGTGACCGTGCGGCGCACGTGGGGCCAAGGCGCGTTCGGCTCGGGCGACGTGCGCATCGACATCGGCCGCGAGCGCCCCGTGGTGCTGAAAGACGTGCCCAAGCCCGACCTCGTGCAGGCGGCCCTGCACGAACTCATCGAAGACGCGCACGCCACGTTCACCGAGCGGCACCGCGCATCGCAGCAGATCATCGACGGCGACACGGTCGCATGGGGCCGCCGCTGACGCGTGCGGTCGCAGCCCGGCCCGAGCGGCGGGCCGATCCGCCGGGTCGCACGCCCAGCGGGCCCCCGGCCTGAGCGCGTAGTGTGGTGGGTTGGGCTCGCGCATCCCGAGCGCGTCCCACGATGAAGGGTTCCACTTGGCCGACGAATGCATCCACGGTTTCGAAGACGGCATGTGCGCCATCTGCTTCCCGCCCAAGGAGCCGGCGCCGAAACCCGTCGCCGCCCCGAAGCCGCGCGGATCTCGCGCGGGTGTCCGCGCCGCTCGGCCGGCCGCGCGGGTTCCTGGCGCGCCGCACCCTTCGGCCGACGCGGCGATCGACGCCAAGGCGATGCGCATCTACCATGTCACCCACCTCGACAACCTCGGCCGGATCCTCGGGTCCGGTGCGCTCCTCGCCGACGCCGCCGACCCGGGCGCGCGACCCGAGGTCGACATCGCCGCTCCAGCGGCACGTGAGTTCCGCCGGGCGGCGGAGGTCAGCGGCACCGACGCGGTCGTCGCCGACTACGTGCCGTTCCTGCTCACTCCCGACGCCCACGTCTGGGACGCGGTGCGCACCACGACCCCCGACCCCCGACTCGACGCCGCGGCCGTCGAGCGACCCGCCGCCGACTACGTCATCTTCGTGAGCTCGGTCGGCGTCGCGCTCGGTGCACGCACCGAGGTGCTCGGCGAGGTGGTGCTCAGTGACGCCGACGCGGCCGTCGCCGGTGCCCGCACCGCGGCCGAATGGCCCGAGATCGAGCGGATGCTCCGTCGCCTCGCACGTGACGACGACGGGTCGGCGATCGCCTCGGCGGAGTTGCTCGTACGCGAGGCGCTGCCGATCGAACGGGTCTCGCTCATCGCCGTCTCGAACGAGAAGGTCCGCGATCGCGTCCGCGACGCGCTGCGCGCCGTGGGTCTGCGTACCCGCGTCGCGGTCTACCCGCCGTGGTTCCTGCCGGGCACCGACGCCGCCGAGTGACGTTCGGCGGCGGGCTCCTCGAAGAGCGTGCGCTGCGCCTCTTCGACGCGCGCGAGGTTCGACAGCCCGTCGGCCCGGTGGTGGCCGAAGACCCAGTAGCGGTACAGCACGAAGCGGAACGCGGTGCCGAGCGCGAGTCCCACGACGTTCGTCGAGATGTTGTCGGCGACGAGGCTCGTGTATCCGAGCAGGTGATGACTGACCCAGAGGCAGATGAGCGCGATCGCCATGCCGCCGAGCGACACGATGACGTACTCGGCGAACTCGCGGAAGTAGTTGCGCCGACGATGCTTCCGGAAGGTCCAGTAGCGGTTTCCGAGCCAGTTGAAGATGATCGCGACGCTCGTCGAGATGACCTTGGCGCCGATCGCGGACTGGGCCCAGTTGTCGTCGCCGAAGACGCCGAGCCGCAGCAGGTTGAAGAGCGTCACGTCGATGACGAGGCCGATGAGCCCCACGATGCCGAACTTCACGGCGTATGCGAGCAGGCCGTTCCACAGTCGAGAGGCGACGCTCGCGAGGGTCGTGGACACCGGGACATCCTATGCCGTGCCGCCCGGCCTAGACTGAATCCGGCGCCGCATTCGGCGCCGAACGGTGGCGAATGGGGTACCTGAGGTGCGGGTCGGTGTGATCGGCGGCGGACAGCTGGCTCGAATGATGATTCCCGCGGCGATCGAGCTCGGGGTCGAACTGCGGGTGCTCGCCGAGCAGGGCGGCATGTCGGCCGAGCTCGCTGCCGACCGGGTCGGCGACTACACCGACACGGCGACGGTGCTCGACTTCGCGCGCGGTGTCGACGTGATCACCTTCGACCACGAGCACGTGCCGCAGGACGTGCTGCACGCGCTCGTCGACGCGGGGGTGCGCGTGCACCCCGGGCCCGACGCGCTGCGCTTCGCCCAAGACAAGCTGCTCATGCGCGAGCGGCTCTCCGAGCTCGGCCTGCCCGTGCCCGACTGGGCCAGGGTCGAGACGCTCGGCGAGCTCGACGACTTCATCGCCGGTCACGGGGGAGCGGCGGTCGTGAAGACCCCGCGCGGCGGGTACGACGGCAAGGGCGTCCGCGTGGTGCGCAGCGGCGCTGAGGTGGCCGAGTGGTTCGCCACGATCGCAGAAGACGGCCGGTCGGGCGCCTTGCTCGTCGAGGAGCTCGTGGACTTCCGGCGTGAACTCGCGCAGCTCGTCGCGCGTCGGCCGAGCGGCGAGGTCGCCGCCTGGCCGGTCGTCGAGACGCTGCAGGTCGGCGGCGTGTGCAGCGAGGTCATCGCGCCCGCGCCGCGGTCGGCCGGCAAGCTCGCCGACGTCGCGGCCGATGTCGCACTCACGATCGCCGAGGGACTCGGCGTCACCGGGGTACTGGCGGTCGAGCTCTTCGAGACCACCGACGACCGCATCCTCGTCAACGAACTCGCCATGCGACCCCACAACAGCGGGCACTGGTCGATGGACGGGTCGACGACCGGTCAGTTCGAACAGCATCTCCGTGCGGTGCTCGACCTGCCGCTCGGCGGCACGGGCAGCTACGGCGAATGGTCGGTCATGGTCAACGTGCTCGGCGGCCCCGTCGAGGGGTCGCTCACCGATCGCTACGCCGAGGCGATGGCGGGACATCCGACCGTGAAGGTGCACAACTACGGCAAGGCGCCGCGACCCGGCCGCAAGATCGGCCACGTCACGGCCACCGGCGACGATCTCGACATGGTCGTCTACGAGGCGCGGGCCGCGGCGGCGTTCTTCCAGGACTGACCCACGAGGTGGGTTGAGGAGCGACGTAGAACGTGGGTTGAGGAGCGACGTAGGAGCGTCTCGAAACCTCGTGGGTTGAGGAGCGACGCAGAACGTGGGTTGAGGAGCGACGTAGAACGTGGGTTGAGGAGCGACGTAGGAGCGTCTCGAAACCTCGTGGGTTGAGGAGCGACGTAGGAGCGTCTCGAAACCTCGTGGGTTGAGGAGCGACGCAGAACGTGGGTTGAGGAGCGACGTAGGAGCGTCTCGAAACCCGGGTGCCCTAACCCCGTCGCGCACGGCTGCTCAGCCGGGCGAGCTTTGCCGTCTCGCCGCTGATGAGCGCCTCGCGTTTGCGCCGGCTCCATCCCTGCACCTGCTTCTCGCGGGCGTACGCATCATCGATGCGGCCGTACTCCTCGACGTAGACGAGTTCAACGGGGAGCCGCGTGCTCGTGTACGAGCGGACGGCGCCGGCTGCATGCTGTTCGAGCCTTCGTTCGAGGTGACGGGTGCTCCCGACGTAGTAGCTCGCATCACTGCATCGAAGGATGTACATGTGGGCCATGAATCGAGTCTGCGCATCGCTGCGCTCGCGCCGGCGCGTCGCGTTCGATTGGTGGATCAGGGTGGTTGGGGTGAACGTGGGGAGGAGGAGTTGAGGACCGGAGCTTCGAGATGCTCGCAGTCTTCGACCCGCGAGGGTTTCGAGACGCTCCTGCGTCGCTCCTCAACCCACGCTCCTGCGTCGCGCCTCGACCCGCGAGGGTTTCGAGACGCTCCTGCGTCGCTCCTCAACCCACGACCCGCGTCGCGCCTCGACCCGCGAGGGTTTCGAGACGCTCCTGCGTCGCTCCTCAACCCACGTCCCGGGTCGCGCCTCGACCCGCGAGGGTTTCGAGACGCTCCTGCGTCGCTCCTCAACCCACGTCCTGCGTCGCTCCTCAACCCACGACCCGCGTCGCGCCTCGACCCACGCCTTGCGTAGCTGCTACCTCCGTGTGCGGCGGGGCTGCGGCGATCTCACAGCGCCCGGCCGTACACTCGATCAAGTGACTGAGACGAACACCAGCCCGCTCGTCGGCGTCGTCATGGGTTCCGACTCCGACTGGAACGTCATGAGCGAGGCCTCGGCCCTGCTCGACGAGTTCGGGGTCGCCCACGAGGTCGAGGTCCTCTCGGCGCACCGCACGCCCGAGAAGATGATCGCCTACGGCAAGCAGGCGTCCGCGCGCGGCCTCAAGGTCATCATCGCCGGCGCCGGCGGCGCCGCCCACCTGCCCGGCATGCTGGCCTCGGTCACGACCCTGCCGGTCGTGGGCGTCCCCGTGCCGCTCTCGCGCCTCGACGGGCTCGACTCGCTGCTCTCGATCGTGCAGATGCCCGCCGGGGTGCCCGTCGCGACCGTGTCGATCGGCGGCGCGAAGAACGCCGGCCTCATCGCGGTGAAGATCCTCGCGACCGCCGACGCGTCGCTCACCGACGCGCTCGCCGCCTATGCCAGCGACCTCGCGGCCCTCGTCGAGCAGAAGAACGAACGGCTGAAGCACTCCCGATGAGCCTCGCCGCCAGCCCGATCCGCTACCCCGACGTCGCCTCACGGTCGCTGATGACCCGTCGCGGGTGGTGGCTCGTCGTGCTCAACTTCCTGATCCCCGGTTCACCGCAGGTGCTGGCCGGCAGTCGTCGGCTGGGCAGGTTCGGGCTCGGCGCCACGCTCGTGCTCTGGGTGCTCGCCGTCGTCACGCTCGTGGTGTGGCTGCTCTGGCCCGCCGTGGTACTCACCGTGGTCTCGATGTCGTGGACGCTGTGGATCGTCGCCGCACTCCTCGCGTTCTATGCGGTGGTGTGGGTCATCCTCACGCTCGACACGCTGCGCCTGGTGCGCATCGTGAAGACGGCGCCGTCGGCGCGCGGGTGGATCGCCGGACTCACCACCCTCGTGCTGGTCGTGCTCTCGGGCTCGGCCGCCTACGGCGCCTATCTCGCCACGACCGCGAGCGGGTTCCTCAACTCGGTGTTCATCGCGGGCCCCACCGAGCCGCCCGTCGACGGGCGATACAACATCCTGTTGCTCGGCGGCGACTCGGGGCCCGACCGCGAGGGCATGCGACCCGACAGCATGTCGGTCATCTCGATCGACGCCGACACCGGGCAGGCGGTGACCATCGGCCTGCCGCGCGATCTCGAGTACGTGCCGTTCCCCGCGGACTCGCCGCTCGCCGCCGTCTACCCCGAGGGTTACGGGGCCATCGACGGCTGCAACGTCGACGTCTGCCTGCTGAACTCGATCTACACCGAGGTCGAGCTGAAGAGCCCCGAGATGTACCCGAACGCCGTCGACGAGGGCTCCGAGCCCGGCATCGAGGGCATGCGCGACGCGGCCGAGGGCATCACCGGGCTCGAGATCCAGTACTACGTGCTCATCGACATGCAGGGCTTCGAGCAGCTCATCAACGCGCTCGGCGGCGTCGACATCAACGTTGAGACGCGCATCCCGATCGGCGGCGACGAAGACAACAACAACGTCGACGGGTGGATCGAACCGGGCCAGCAGCACCTCAACGGCTATCACGCGCTGTGGTACGGCCGTGCGCGCTACGGCGTCGCAGGCGGCGATTACGAGCGGATGGCCCGCCAGCGAGTGCTGCAGGAGGCGATCCTCACCCAATTCACGCCGACGAACGTGCTCGGCAAGTTCCAGGAGGTCGCGAGCGCGGGCGCCGACACGGTGAAGACCGACATCCCGCAGTCGATGCTCGGCTATTTCGCGAGCCTCGCGATGAAGACGAAGGAACTGCCCATGACGCATGTCGAGCTCGTGCCCGACAACGGCGTCGATCCCACGGATCCCGACTGGGAGTACATCGCGTCGCTCATCGATGCGGCGCTCGCGCCCCCGGCGACCGAGGAACCGGCCGGCTGACGGTCGTCAGAGGTCGGCGTGCAGCTGCCACACCCGCTCGGCCGAATCGCGCCAGCTGAACGCGCGGGCCCGGTCGGTGCCGGCCACCGACATGCGGTCGGCGAGGTCGCTGTGCTCGACGACGGTCGTGACGGCGCCGGCGAGCCGGTCGACGTACCCGCCGGTGCCGACGGGAACGCTCATGCCGGCGTCGCCCGACACCTCGACGTATGCGGGGGTGTCGGAGTGGATCACGGGGACGCCGAGGCTGAACGCCTCGATGAGCGACGTGCCAGCGCCCTCTTCGTGGCTCGGTGCGATGAACGCGGTGGCGCCGGCGAGCACGGCTGCGAGGCCGGCGGGGTCGCCCGCTTCGATCGCCTGGACGCGGCTCGGCGCGACCCCTGCCTCTTCGGCGACCGCGGCGAGGTGGAGCTCGCCCCAGGTCTCGGGGCCGATGACGACGATCGGGATATCGGGCACCCCGGCCCGGCCGAGCGCCTCGAGCAGGTCGACGACGCCGCTGCGGGGCTCGAGCGACCCGACCGTGACGAGGTAGTCCTTGGGCAGGCGCAGCGCCTGCACGCGGGCGGCGGCGTCGGCCTGCAGCTTGAGTCCGGGGCGCGGTGCGGTGCCGATGACCCTCACGCGGTCGCCGAAGTCGGCGACCATCGCGAGGCGTTCGGCCAGCGCGTGGGTGGGCACCACGACGGCATCGGCGTGCTTGCGGGCGCGCTTCATCATGCCCTTGTGCCAGGCCACCGTGGCGGAGGTGAGCGACTCGGGGTGGGTCCACGCGAGCAGGTCGTGCACCGTGACGACGGTCTGGTCGAGGCCGGCCTCGCGGTCGTGTCGCCGCAACGGCGCGAAGAGTCCGGGAGCGTGGACCATGCCCCCGCCCGGCGAGGTGGTGAGCCCGAACTGCCACGCGGCCGCGAGCTCGCGGCGCGCGAGGCTCGTCTTGTAGAGGCCGGAGAGCCCGGGGAACCGGCGCATCAGCGCGTCGTAGTCGGTCGGCGGGGATGACGAGACGATGCCTTCGACGTCGCAGCCGGGGGGTGCCGTCGCGATGAGGGCCCCGGTCAGGGCCTCGGTGTACCGGCCGAGCGGGCCCGGCGCCGGGGCGACGACCTGGTCGACGACCATGCGAAGCGTCGTGGGCATGCCCCTCCTTCGAGTGTCGTGGTGTCGGGTTCCCAATCTAGCCGTCCGGCCGTCGGTGAAAGCCCTGAGTGCGGTGCCCTGTGGAGAGTCGGCCGGCCCGGACAGGGCAAGATAGGGGAGAGCCTTCCCCACCCTTCTGCGAGAGTCGATGAGTCCGTCACCTGAGCCAGCGCGCGTCGTCGCGGTCGTCGTCGCCTACAATCGCGCCGAGCTGCTCGCCGAGGTGCTCGCATCGCTCGCAGCCCAGCGCACCCCGCTCACGCGGGTCGTCGTCGTCGACAACGCCTCGACCGACGGCTCGGCCGAGGTCGCGCGCGCCGCAGGCGAGCTCGTGGACCTCGTCTCGCTGTCGCGCAACACCGGCGGTGCCGGCGGCTTCGCCGCAGGCATGGCCGTGGCGCTCGCCGACCACGAGCCCGACTGGCTGTGGCTCATGGACGACGACACCGTGCCCACCGAAGGCGCGCTCGCCGAACTGCTCGCGGCGGTCGAGGGCACCGACGCCGTCGTCGCGGGCTCGCGGGTCGTCTGGCACGACGGCAGCGAGCACCCCATGAACACGCCCCGCCAGAAGCCGTTCGTCTCGCGCGACGAACGCATCGCCGCGGCCCGCCACGGAGGCATCGCGATCCGCAGCACGTCGTTCGTGTCGATGCTCGTCCGCGCCGACGTCGTCCGAGAGATCGGCCTTCCCATCGCCGACTACTTCATCTGGAACGACGACTTCGAGTACTCCACGCGCGCCCTGCGCGGGCGGCGGGGCATCCACGTGCCCGCGTCGGTGGTCGTGCACAAGACCAAGGTGCTCGGGTCGACCGACGCCGACCCGGGGCCGCGGTTCTACTACGAGGTGCGCAACAAGCTCTGGATGTTCCGGCGTTCGTCGAGCCTCTCCACGGGCGAGAAGGTGCTGTACGGCGCCTCGAGCGTGCGCCGGTGGATGCGGGCGATCGCCCGCTCGCACGAGCGCCACGTGCTGCGCGACGGCTGGAAGCGCGGGTACCGTGACGGCACCCGCACGCGGCCGCGGCCCAACGCCATGGCGCTCGCGGGGCTCGGTCGCGCATCCGACGCCGTGCAACGGGTGGAGCCGTCGTGAGCGACGGGTTCGCGCTGCTGATGCCCGTCTACCGCGGCGACGATGCCGCGCACTTCGCCAAGGCGTTCTCGTCGAGCGTCGACGAGCAGTCGCTGAAGCCGTCGCAGGTCGTGCTCGTGCAAGACGGGCCGGTCGGCGACGACCTCGCCGCCGCGATCGACCGTGTCGTCGAGGCGAGCCCGGTTCCCGTCACCCGTCACGTCATCGACGAGAACGTCGGGCTCGCCCGAGCGCTGTCGATCGGGCTCGAGCTCGCCGAGCACGAGATCGTGGCCCGCATGGACGCCGATGACATCTCGCTGCCCGAGCGGTTCGCGAGGCAGCTGCCGGTCATCGACGCCGGCGTCGACCTGGTCGGCACCGGCATGTTCGAGTTCCTCGACGACGGCGGGGCCATCGTCGGGCGGCGCACCCCTCGCACCGGACACGACGAGATCGCGCGCTACGCGCGGTTCCACGACCCGTTCAGCCACCCCACGGTGATGTACCGCAAGTCCGCCGTCGCTCGGGCGGGCGGCTATCAGCCCCTCGGGCTGATGGAGGACTACTGGTTGTTCGCGAGGATGATCGACGCCGGGGCATCCGTCGAGAACATCCCCGACCCGCTCGTGATGTACCGCGTCGGCGCCGGGGCGTACGCCCGCCGCGGCGGGCGAGCGCAGTGGCGCAGCGAACTCGCGCTGCAGCGCGCGCTGCGGGGCATCCGCTTCACCACGCGGTGGGAGTACCTGCGCAACGTGACCGTGCGCGGGGTGTACCGGTTCGTTCCCGAGCGCTTGCGCAAGGTCGCCTACCGGCGGCTGATCGCGGGGCGCGCGCCGAGCTGACAGCGGGCGAGACCGCGTCGACCGGGCCGACGGGGTGCGTGATGACTCGCGGACGCCGATCCGCGGCGCGCGGTGCGAACGACTGCGGCCGCGACCGATTGCTCTTACCATGGTGCCGTTGCGCCAGCCGACGGCGCATCGGTTCGGGGGCTCGGCATGAACGGCGCGCGGAGGTGGTTGGGGGCGGTGCTGGCTGCGCTGCTCATCGTCGGGGGCGTCGGTCTCAACGCTACCGTGTCACCGGCGACGGACGCATCGGCGGCCGACGGACGCGATTTCAACCCCGGCATGATCATCAGCGACGCCGTCTTCTACGACAGCAGCACGATGACGGTCGCGCAGATCCAGTCGTTCCTGAACGCGCGGGTGCCGACGTGTCGCGTCGGATACGTCTGCCTGAAGGACTACCGACAGACGACGACGTCGCAGCCCGCCCGCAGCGAAGGATGCGCGGCCTACGCCGGCGTCGCGAACGAGAGCGCCGCGCAGATCATCTCCAAGGTGGCGCGGGCCTGCGGCATCAACCCGCGTGCGTTGATCGTGCTGCTCGAGAAGGAGCAGGGACTCGTCAGCGACACGTGGCCATCGGCCCGCCAGTACCGGTCGGCGACCGGGTACGGATGTCCCGACACCGCCGCCTGCGACACCGCATACTACGGCTTCTTCAATCAGGTGTACCAGGCGTCGTGGCAGTTCAAGAAGTACCGGGCCAGGCCCGCGGGACGTGCCTACCAGGCCGGACGGACGAACACCATCCTGTGGCATCCGAACGCCGGCTGCGGCTCGTCGCAGGTGTACATCCAGAATCAGGCGACCGCCGGGCTCTACCTCTACACGCCGTACCGGCCGAACGCGGCCGCGCTCGCGAACCTCTACGGCACCGGCGACGCATGCTCGAGTTACGGCAACCGCAACTTCTGGCGCATGTTCACCGACTGGTTCGGGTCGGCGAACGCTCCCGTCGTCGATCCCCGGCTCGCCGCGCTGTTCGCGTCGACGGGTGGGGCGGGCGGAATCCTCGGGCCCGCGACCGACCCGCCGGTGAACTACGCCGACGGCGGCGTCGGACAGGAGTTCCAGAAGGGCTGGGCGTACTGGTCCTCGCCGACCGGCGCGCACCGCACGGCGGGTTCCATCGGCAAGTCCTTCATCGCGCTCGGAGGACCTCCGGGAACACTCGGCTATCCCCTGACCGACCCGAGGGGCGAGCCGAGGTCCGGCTCGAGCCAGGCCTTCCAGCGGGGATCGCTGTACTGGTCGCCGACGACGAGCATCCACCTCGTGTCGGGCAGGATCCTCAATTCGTACGTCGCCCTCAACGGTCCGTCCGGCGTGATGGGGTTCCCGCTCGATCGCATTATCGGCGGGCCGAACAACGGCATCGGCCAGAGTTTCGTGGGCGGATGGCTGTGGGCCTCGCCGACGACGGGCATCCACCGGGTCTCGGGGGCGATCGCGAGGTCGTACCAGGCACTCCAGGGGCCCGCGGGCACGCTCGGCTACCCGATCGCCGCCCAGAAGGCGGGGAGCGGCGACTGGGTGCTGCAGTCGTTCGAGCGAGGCGTGCTGTACCACTCGCCCACGGGGGGCACCCATTTCGTGCTCGCCTCGATGCACAGCGGATACGCGAGCCTCGGCGGCGCGGGGGGCGCGCTCGGCGCACCGGTCGACAGCACGAGGTCGTACGCCGACGGGCAGGGCCAGCGATTCCGCAACGGCTGGCTGTACTGGTCGGCGGCGACCGGGCACGACCAGACGGTCGGTCGGCTCGGCGCATCGCACTGGGCACTCGGCGGGGCCGGCGGCCTGCTCGGCTATCCGGCGGCCGCGCAACGCGCCGAGCCGGGCGGGGGACTCAGCCAGCAGTTCACCCGTGGCGCGCTGTACTCGTCGCCGACCAAGGGCATCCACTACGTCTCGGGCGCACTCAACGGGGAGTACCAGCGGCTCGGGGGTGTCGGCGGAACCCTGGGACATCCGCTCGACAGCACGAAGACCTACGCGGGCGGCGCGACGCAGCGCTTCGAACGGGGGTGGCTGTCGTGGACCGCGAGCACCGGGTTCGTCACGACGGGCGGCGTGATCGCCGCGTCGTACACGGCGCTCGGCGGGCCTGCCGGCGTGCTCGGCCACCCGGTCGCGGCCCGTGCACCGGGGGCAGGCGGCGGCTACAGCCAGGAGTTCCAGAACGGCTGGCTCATCTGGTCGCCGGCCTCGAGCATCGATCGCATCGCGCGTCCGATCGGCGAGTACTACTTCGCGAACGGCGCCTCGGCGACGCTCGGGTACCCGAAGGACAGCACGCGTCAGCTCGCCGGCGGCGTGCTCGAGCAGGAGTTCACGCACGTGCGGCTGCGGTGGACGAGCGCAACAGGGGTCGTGCGGTACTGACCGGGCGCACAGCGAAGCCTCCGACCTGCCCGGGTATGCTGTGCGACGTGTCTGTCCTCATCACCGGCGGAGCCGGCTACATCGGCGCGCATATCGTCAGGCTGCTCCGCGAACGGGGCGACGACGTGGTGGTCGTCGACGACCTGTCGAGCGGTGACCCCGCCCGACTGGGCGACACCCCGCTCGTCACGTTCGACCTCGCGGCAGCCGACGCGGTCGACCGGCTGCGAGCGACCATCGAGCGGTACTCGGTCGAGAGCATCATCCACCTTGCGGCCCGCAAGCAGGTCGGGGAGTCCGTCGCGCACCCCGCCATGTACTTCCGCGACAACATCGGCTCGCTCGCGAACGTCGTCGAGGCGTGCGCGCTCGCGGGCGTGACGCGACTCGTGTACTCGTCGTCGGCCGCGGTGTACGGCATCCCGAGCGGCGCACCCGTCACCGAAGACGCGGCGACCGAGCCGATCAACCCCTACGGCGAGACCAAGCTGGTGGGCGAGTGGCTCGTGCGCGACGCGGCCCCGGCCCACGGACTGCGATCGGTCACCCTTCGCTACTTCAACGTCGCCGGCGCCGGATGGGACGACCTCGGCGACCCGAACGTGCAGAACCTCGTGACGATCGCGATCGACCGCACCGTGCGCGGGCTCGCCCCGGTCGTCTTCGGCGACTCGTTCGACACCCCCGACGGCACCGGGGTCCGTGACTACGTCCACGTGATGGACCTCGCCGAGGCGCACCTCGCATCGCTCGACGCGCTCGACGCCCTCGGCGCGGCCGGCGGCCCCGCAGACGCCACGGTCTACAACGTGGGCACGGGGCAGGGCGCGAGCGTGCGCGAGGTGCTGGCGAGCCTCGCGGGCGCCTCGGGCGAAGCATTCGACCCGATCGTCGACCCGCCACGGCCCGGGGACCCGCCCTCGGTCGTCGCCGATGCCAGTCGCATCGCCGCGGACCTCGGTTGGCGGTCGTCCCGCACCCTCGACGAGATGGTCGTCTCCGCCTGGCGCGCGCACGAGTGGCGTTCGCGGACGCCGGCATGACCTGGCTGGAGTTCGCGCCGGTCCTCCTGCTCGCGGTCGCGGTGCTCTACGTGCCCGGCCTCGCGCTCGGCCTCGCGATCGGTGCGCGCAGGTTCACGTTGTGGGCGACGGCGCCGGCCATCACCGTGGCGTTCGTGTCGATCGCGGCGATCGTCTTCGGCCGGCTGGGCATCGACTGGTCGCTGCTCACCGTCTCCGCGGCCGCCGGGGCGGTGGCGATCGTGGCGGGGACCGCACGGCAGCTCGTGCGGCGTCGGGCAGCCAAGGGCCCCGCACCCGAACCGCTCTTCACCTGGTGGACCATCGGGTCGCTCACGGTCGCCGCGCTCATCATCGGCGTGCAGCTGGTCATCGGATTCCAGCGCCCCGACAGCATCTCGCAGACCTTCGACGCGTTCTTCCACCTCAACGGCATCAGGTACATCGTCGAGACCGGAAGCGCCTCGTCGTTCGACATCCAGGGGCTCGTGCTCCCGGCAGGGCAGACCGCGTTCTACCCGGCCGGATGGCACGGCGTGACCTCGCTCGTCGCCGCATCGGCCGACGTCGCGATCCCGGCCGCCGTCAATGCGGTGAACCTCGCGGTCGCCGCGCTCGTCTGGCCGGCCGGCTGCATGCTGCTCATGCGGTCGCTGCTGCCGAAGAGCCGCGCGGCCATCGCCGCGGTCGGGGTATTGAGCGCCGCCTTCCCGGCGTTCCCGCTGTGGATGCTCACGTTCGGCGTGCTCTACCCCTACTTCCTCGGGCTGGCACTGCTGCCGATCGCCCTCGCGCTGGGATTCTCGCTCGGCCAGGAGCGCGTCTGGCACCGCCGCGGGCTCATCTTCCGTTCGGTGCTCCTCGTGATCGCCCTCGTCGCCATCGCGTTCGCGCAGCCGGCCGCCGCCTTCGGCTGGGCGGCGATCACGCTGCCGCTCGCGGTGTTCAGGATCGTGGGCGCCGTGCGCACGCAGTCGGGTTGGCGGCGAGCGGCCGGATGGCTCGTGCTCGCGCTGGCCCTCATCGTGTTCGCCGCCGCGTGGGTCTGGTTCGGCCGCATCGGCGAGAACACGCCATGGCCCGCGTACACGAACGCGTTCATCGCCCTGTTCGAGGCAGTGACGTACGGCTTCGACGGCCGGGTCATCGCGATCGTCGCCGGCGTGCTCACGATCGTCGGCGTCGTCGACCTGATCCGCCGTCGGGACAAGCTGTGGTTCGTCGCCGGCTGGGCCATGGCCGTGCTGCTGTTCGTCGTCGCGGCGGGCGGGCCGTCGTGGCGGCTTCGAGCGCTCGTCACCGGCATCTTCTATCGCGACCCGCCTCGACTCGCGGCGCTGCTCATCATCGTCGCCGTGCCGATGGCCGTCTTCGGTGCGCTCGCGCTCTGGCGGGCGGTGCAGCGCTTCGTGCTGCCGAGGATCGGCGTGCAACCGGCGACCGCCCGGGCGACCGTGGTCGCGGCCGGCCTGCTCGCGCTTCTCGTCGTCGGCACGCAGAGCGCTGCCGTCTGGGGTCAGCTCGCGTTGACCGCCCGCGCGTACACCGACGCCGAGGACGCTCCGATCCTGTCCGGCAGCGAGCGGGCGCTCATCGAGCGGATTCCCGAGCATGTCGCCGAAGACGCGGTGATCGCCGGCAATCCGTGGACGGGCGCGGCGTTCGCGTATGCCCTGACGGGCCGCCACATGCTCAACCCGCACTTCAACTCGTACGTGTTCCCGCAGGCTCCGCTCATCAACGAGAAGCTGAACGAGGCACTCGACGACCCCGCGGTGTGCGAGGCGGTGCGCGAGGCGGGTGTGACCCACGTGCTCGACTTCGGCACCTACTTCCGCGACTCCGGCGAGACCGGGGTCCGGATCGACGGGTCGACGCCGTTCGTGGGCCTGAAGGACCTCGAGGAGGCCGGCGTCGCCGAAGCGGTCGACCGTGAGGGCGATGCCGTGCTCTACCGGATCACGGCCTGCGACTGATCAGTCGGCGGTTCGGGCTCAGCCGACCTGGTCGGCGGCGTCGTCACGACGCGGCGCGTCGACGACCGGGGGGCGGTCGCCACGCGTCGCCGTGTCGACCGCGGCGGCGCGGCGCAGCGCGTCTTCGGCCTGGGCGCGGGCGAGGGTGATCTCACGTGCGAGGTGGGTGATGCGGCGGTTGAGCTGCACGTTGCGCCGGTAGGTCGTCGCGACCGAGATGAGGAACGCGAGCACGAGCGCGTACAGCAACAGGTCGGCTCCACGGCCCACCCCGATGAGGTTGGCGATGTAACTCAGCCACTGGGGGAACAGGATCGACACGATCGCGACGAGGACGAACGCGAACATGAACAGTCGCCGGATCGCGAGGTGGCTGTCGCCGCCCGCGGGGCGGGCGAGGAACAGGCCGATCACGATGACGGCCACGACGAGGAGGATCTGGATCCACATGGGTCACTTCACCAGCAGGTCGACGAGGATGTTGACCGAGTTCAGCACGGACTGGCCCTTCGATTTCGAGTAGTCGGTGTACAGGAGCTCGACCGGGAACTCGCGCCACGGCAGACCGGTGCGGCCGAGCTTGAGCACGATCTCGGTGGCGTGCGCCATGCGGTCCTGTTCGAGGGTGATGCGCGACGCCGCATCGGTTCTGATCACGCGGAGCCCGTTGTGCGCGTCGGTGAGTTCGAGGCCGGTGGTGCGGTTGGTGACCCATACGGCCGTCTTCAGCACGACTCGCTTGACCCAGCCCGGGTTCGTGCGGTCGTCGAGGAATCGCGAGCCGAAGACGATGGCCACGTCGTCGCGCTCGGCGAGGTCGAGCATGAGCATCGCGTCTTCGATGCGGTGCTGGCCGTCGGCATCGAACGTGACGATGTAGCGGGCGTCGGGTTGCGTGCGCACGTACTCGAAACCGGTCTGCAGGGCGGCGCCCTGGCCGAGATTGACGGGATGCCGCAGCACGCGTGCTCCGGCCGCCTCTGCCGCGGCGATCGAGCCGTCGGTGCTGCCGTCGTCGATGCACACGATGTGGTCGAAATGCTCGCGGAGCTCTGCGACGACGCGACCGATGACGGATTCTTCGTTGTACAGCGGGATCACGATCCAGGTGTCGCGTGAGTGGCGCCGCGGGTCGACCTGGGCGGAACTGTCCATCAGGCCATTCTTGCAGAACAGGATAGGCTGGGCGCGCACCCGCGACCGCCGTTCAGGCATAGGAGTCCCCGCTTGTCACCCACTTCGCGCATTCGCGTCGCCGAGTCCGCCGATGTCTCCGCTGAGGCGACGATCGGCGACGGCAGCTCCGTCTGGCACCTCGCACAGGTGCGCGAATCGGCGGTGCTCGGCGAGAACTGCGTCATCGGCCGGGGAGCCTACATCGGCACCGGAGTGCGGCTCGGTGACAACTGCAAGGTGCAGAACTACGCACTCGTCTACGAGCCCGCCGTGCTCGGCGACGGGGTGTTCATCGGCCCGGCCGTCGTGCTCACCAACGACACCTACCCGCGTGCGGTGAATCCCGACGGCACGCTCAAGAGCGCCCACGACTGGGAGGCCGTCGGAGTCACGATTCGCGAGGGGGCGTCGATCGGCGCGCGCGCGGTATGCGTCGCGCCGGTTACCATCGGTGCGTGGGCCACGATCGCGGCAGGTGCCGTGGTCACGAAAGACGTGCCCGACCACGCCCTCATGGTGGGCGTCCCCGCCCGGCGCATCGGCTGGGTCGGACGGGCCGGTCAACCGCTCGAGCGCGATGGCGACGAATGGCGGTGCCCCGTGACGTCCACGAGATACGCAGAGGCCGACGGAGCCCTGAGAGAGGTAACAACGAATGACTGACGCGTTCATTCCCCCCGCGAAGCCGATCATCGGCGATGACGAGCGGGAGGCAGTCGATCGCGTGCTGCGCTCCGGCATGGTCGCGCAGGGACCCGAGGTCGCGGCGTTCGAGCAGGAGTTCGCCGACGTGCTCGTGCAGGGTCGTGCCTCGGTGGCCGTGAACTCGGGCACCTCGGGCCTGCACCTCGGCCTGCTGGCGGCCGGCATCGGCCCGGGCGACGAGGTCATCGTGCCGTCGTTCACGTTCGCGGCGACGGCGAACTCGGTCGCGCTCACTGGGGCCACCCCCGTGTTCGCCGACATCGAGCCCGAGCAGTTCAGCCTCGACCCCGCGGCCGTCGAAGCGGCGATCACCGAGCGCACGGCGGCGATCATGCCCGTGCACCTGTACGGCCACCCGGCCCGCATGACCGAACTCGGTGAACTCGCCGAGCGGCGCGGCCTGGCCCTGTTCGAAGACGCCGCGCAGGCGCACGGGGCCTCGCTGCACGGCCGCAACGTCGGCACGTTCGGTCGGTTCGCGATGTTCAGCCTCTACCCGACCAAGAACATGACCAGCGGTGAGGGCGGCATGGTGAGCTGCGATTCGGCAGAGCTCGTGCGCGCGGTCAAGCTGCTGCGCAACCAGGGCATGGAGGCGCAGTACCAGAACGAGGTCGTCGGGTTCAACGCCCGCATGACCGACATCCACGCGGCGATCGGCCGTGTGCAGCTGACGAAGGTCGGCGCATGGACCGCGGCGCGGCGGGCGAACGCTGCGACCCTCGACCGCGAGCTGCGCGGCGTGACGGTGCCGCCGGTGGCCGACGGCGCCGTGCACGTCTACCACCAGTACACGATCCGGGTTCCCGAAGACCGCGACGGGTTCGTCGCCGCCCTCAAGCAGCAGTACGGCGTCGGCAGCGGTGTCTACTATCCCGTCCCCAACCACCGGCTCGCGTCGCTCGAGCACTTCGCACCGGGGCTTCACCTCGAGCAGACCGAGCGTGCCGCGGCCGAGGTCGTCTCCCTGCCGGTGCATCCGTCGCTGAGCCGACGCGACCTCGAACGCATCGTCGAAGGCGTGAACGCCCTCGCCGGAGCGGGCGCCTGATGGCCGAGCTGCGCGCCGGCCTCCTCGGCGTCGGCATGATGGGCCGCCACCATGCCCGAGTGCTTCGCGAGCTCCCGGGTGTCGACCTTGTGGCCATCGCCGACCCGGGCGGCGACCCGCACGGCGTCGCCGGCGACCTCGCGATCCTTCCCGATGTCGAGGCGATGATCGCGACCGGCATCGACATCGCGGTCGTCGCGATCCCCACCCGCTTCCACTACGACGCGGCGATGAAGCTCGCCGAGGCCGGTGTGCACACGCTCGTCGAGAAGCCCATCGCGCAGACCGTCGAGCAGGGGCGCGAGATGGTCGAGGCGTTCAAGGCCCGCGGCCTCGTGGGTGCCGTGGGGCACATCGAGCGATTCAATCCCGCACTCCAGGAGCTGCGCCGTCGTATCGCGGCCGGTGACGTGGGCGAGGTGTACCAGATCGCCACTCGCCGTCAGGGTCCGTTCCCGGCGCGCATCGCCGATGTCGGCGTCGTGAAAGACCTGGGGTCGCACGATGTCGACCTCACCGCGTGGGTCGCCCAGAGCGAGTACGCGTCGATCGCCGCGCAGACGCTGCACAAGAGCGGCCGCGAGTATGAAGACATGGTGCTCGCCACCGGGCGGCTGCAGAACGGGGTGCTCGTCAGCCACATCGTGAACTGGCTGAGCCCCATGAAGGAGCGCGTCACCATCGTCACGGGCGAGCTCGGCTCCTTCGTCGCCGACACCTCGACCGGCGACCTCACCTTCTTCCGCAACGGCACCGTGCCGACCGAGTGGGAGGCCGTCTCGGCGTTCCGCGGTGTGAGCGAGGGCGACATGACGCGGTTCGCTTTCGCGAAGCGCGAGCCGCTGCGAGTCGAACACGAGGCGTTCCGCGACGCGGTGCTCGGCGAGCGGTTCGAAGTGGTGACGATGGACGAGGGGTTGCGCACGCTCGAGGTCGTCGAGGGGGTCATCCGCTCGGCGACGACCGGCGACTCCGTCGAGTTCTAGCATCAGGTACGTGAAACGAGGCACCTCGCCGATGCGAGTCGTGATCACCAGCCGCATCTACGCGCCCGAGCCGGCTGCCGCCGCATACCGGCTCTCGGCGCTCGCCGAGGCGTTGGCCGCGCGGGGCGATCGGGTGACGGTGCTCACGACGAAGCCCTCGGCACGTGCTGGCGACGCACGGATCGACGATGCCGTGCACGAGCTGCCGAACGTGTGGGTCAGGCGAGCTCCGGTGCTGCGCGATCGCACCGGGCAGGTGCGCGGGTACCTGCAGTACCTGAGCTTCGACGTCCCGCTCTTCTTCCGCCTGCTCTTCGCGCGCCGCAGCGACGTCGTCGTGACCGAGCCGCCGCCCACGACCGGGTTCGTCGTACGACTCGTGTGCGCGCTGCGGCGCACGCCGTACGTCTACTACGCGGCCGACATCTGGTCGGATGCCGCGGAGTCGACCGGTGCCCCTGGGTTCGTCGTCCGTGTCGTGCGCGGGCTCGAGCGCTGGGCGTTGCGGGGCGCTCGTCACGTGATCGCGGTGACCGACGGCGTGGCCGAACGCGTGCGGAATCTCGCCGGGCATGAGCGGGTGACCGTCGTGCGCAACGGCATCGACACCCGGGTGTTCACGCCAGACGGTCCGGTGGTCGATGCGCCGCCGACCGCGGTGTACGCCGGCACGACGTCGGAGTGGCAGGGCGCCGACCTGTTCGTTCGAGCCTGGCCGACGGTGCTCGCTGCGATCCCCGGGGCCCGGCTCGTGTTCCTCGGCCAGGGCAGTGCCTGGGAGGAGCTCCGGCAGCTGGCGCGGGCGCACGCGCCCGAGTCGATCGAGTTCCACGACCTGGTTCCGCCTGCCGAGGCGGCGACGTGGCTGCGCTCGGCACGCGCGGGGCTCGTCAGCCTGAAGCCCGGACAGGGATACGACTTCGCCTTTCCGACGAAGGTGTACGCGGCGCTCGCCTGCGGAACACCGGTCGTCTACGCGGGTCCCGGCGCCGCGGTCGCGGTCATCGAGGACGACCGGCTCGGTCACGCCGTCGACTACGACGCGGTCGAGGTCGCCTCCGCACTCATCGAGGCACTCGGGCGCGACCGGGGCAGCGATGCTGCACGGCTCGCCGCGTGGACGACCGAGCATGCGTCGATCGCCGCGACCGCGCGCGTCGCCGCCGACATCGTGCGACAGAATGCGAGGGAACGATCGGCATGACGACTCCACCGACCTATGAGGCGAGCGGCGTCACCGCTCCGCGCATCGCGTTCGTCGTCTACAACGACGTGCACCGCGACACCCGCGTGCGACGCATCGCGAAGGCGGCGGTCGACGCCGGTGCCGAGGTGCGGATCTTCGCGTTCGGCGGGGCGCGCGTGAGCCAGTACGCGGTCGGGGTCGAGCGCGACGATGCGGGGTACGAGATCGAGCGCGTGCCGATCGCGTCGATCGGTCACGTGCTCGTCGACGCCGGGCAGGCGGTCAGGCGGATGCTGCGTCGCGGGCGTCGCGCGTCGCCGCAGCGCCCGGCCGGCTCGAGCGTGCAGGCCGCCCCCGCCCAGCAGTCGCCCACGGCAGAGGGCGTTCCCGCGATCGATCCCGGCCCACGCGCCGGTGAGCCGGCCGGGCCGCGGGGTGCCAAGGGCTGGGTGATCACCCAATGGCGTCGTGCCGACCGCACGGTGCGGCAGTTCTCGTTCTGGCGAAACGCGCGACGTGCCGTGAAGCGATGGAACCCGGTGCTCGTGCACACCCACGATGCCAACACGCTGCGCGTGGCGACGCACGTCGCACGTCGCCTGCGCATCCCGTTCGTCTACGACTCGCACGAGCTGTGGACGCACCGCAACGTGAGTGCCGATCGTCCCGTGGCCAAACGACTTGAGGGGCCTATGGAGCGCCGCGGCGCACGCCGTGCCGCCGCGGTCATCACGGTCTCGCCGAGCATCGCCGAGTGGCTGCAACGCAACTACTCGCTGCGAGAGCTGCCCACGCTCGTGCGGAACATCCCGCCGTTCGACGGACGCGGGCCCGACCCCTCGTCGGGGCGGCTGCACGAGCTCGCGGGCCTGCCGGCCGATGCGCGTGTCGTCGTCTACTGCGGCGGCATCACCTTCAACCGCGGAATCGAGCGCGTCATCGAGGCCGTGCCGCATCTGGCGCAGGGCACGCACTTCGTGCTGCTCGGTGAGGGCACCGAAGTGTACGTCGGCGGGCTGCGTCGGCTCATCGAGCGCGTCGGCGTCGCCGATCGCGTGCACTTCGCCGGCGCCGTCGACTCCGCAGCGGTGTCCGCCGCGCTCGCTGACGCCGACGTCTCGGTCGCACTGACCCAGCCGACCGTGCTCTCGTACGAGTACTCGCTGCCGAACAAGCTCTTCGAGTCGGTGCATGCGGGCCTGCCGGTCATCACCTCGAACACGAAGGACGCCGCCGCGATCGTCAGGGAGTACGGACTCGGGCAGGTGGTTGATCCGAACGCGTCACCGGTCGAACTCGCGGCCGCAATCGAGTCGATCGTGCCCGACGCCGCGCGGTACCGCGAGGCCGCTCGTGCGGCGGCACGAGAACTGACCTGGCAGCACGAGGCGGCCCGGCTCATCGACCTGCACAATCGGGTTCTCGCGGAATCGAGAGCAGGTCGACGAGCAGGAAGGACACCGCGATCGTGACCGATGAGCAGCCTGCAGAGTCCGGCGAGGTGCGCGCGAGCGCGCTGCGCCGCGCGACCTGGCGTGCGCTGGGTGCGATGCCCGAGGCCCTGCAGTTGCGGGTCAACCCGCGCAAGTACGGGTTCGCTCCCCGTGATCGGCCGACGCCGCCGGTCGCGCCCGCGACGCCCGTACGCCTCTACATCGGTCCCGTGAACTCGGCCGCCCAGGGGTACGCGTGGGCGCGTGCCGCCGAGCGCCTGCCCGGTGTCGGGGCCGTCGACATGCAGCATCGCGGCACGAGCGGGTTCGGGTTCCCGAGCGACTACAGCGTGCCGTCCACCGTGTTCGTCCGATCCGAGGCATGGCAGAAGGCGCATTTCCGGGCCGTCTCCCGATCGTTCTCGCACGTCATGATCGAGTCGGTCTGGCCGCTGTTCACCTCGCGGTTCGGCAATGACGTGGCGCGCGAGGTCGACGCGCTTCGCGACGTAGGGGTGCGCGTCGCGATGATCGCGCACGGCAGCGACATCCGCCTTCCCGATCGGCATGCCCGCATCGACGAGTGGTCGCCGTTCCGCGACGGCGTGTGGGAGGCGACGCCCAGGCTGCAGGCGCAGGCGGAGGCGAAGCACGACGTGCTTCGGCGAGTGGGCGCACCGGTGTTCGTGTCGACTCCCGACCTTCTGCTCGACTGGCCAGGGGCGACGGTGCTGCCCGTCGTCGTCGACCCTGCCCGATGGCAGTCGGCGATCGCGCCGCTCGAGCGGCGTGTGCCCGTCGTCGTGCACGCGCCCAGTCGCGCCGCGGTGAAGGGGACCGACCTGATCCGACCGGTCGTGCAGTCCCTCGCCGACCGCGGGCTCATCGACTATCGCGAGTTCAGCGGCATCCCGGCCGCCGAGATGCCCGGTCACGTCGGTGACGCCGACATCGTGCTCGAGCAGTTCCGCATCGGCACCTACTCCGTCGCCGCGGTCGAGGCGATGGCCGCGGGCCGGGTCGTGGTCGGCCATGTGCATGACCAGGTGCGCGAGCAGGTCGCAGCGCATCATGGGCTCGAGTTGCCCGTCGTCCAGGCGACCCCGCACACGCTCGAGGCCGTGCTGCTCGACATGCTCGATCGCCGCGACCACTATCGCGGCGTCGCCGCAGCCGGAGCCGATTTCGCCCGTTCGGTGCACGACGGGCGGGTTTCGGCCGATGTGCTGCGCGGCTTCCTGCTCGGCTGACCCGCCCTCAGCATACGGACATGACGGCTGTGGGAGGATTGACGATCGATCGCCCACTGCGGAACCCGCCGCCTCGAATGGACGACCCGGTACCCTGGCCCGGCATTCGCGAACACCAGTGAGAAAGAACCGACAGTGAAGGCTAACCTGCAGACGTTCCGGCGCATTCTGCCGCTCCTGCCCGCGAGAGCGCGTGTGTTCCTGTGGACCTACGTGGGGCTTTCCAGCGCCCTCGCCATCCTCGACATCGCCGCGCTCATGCTGCTGGCCGTCTCGCTCACCGGCATGGTCAACAACCAGCCCATCAACCTTCCGGTCATCGGCACCGTCGAGCCCGACGGGTACGCGTGGATCCTGCTGGTCGTGTGCGGCCTGATCATCCTCAAGTCGGTGCTCGCGGTCGGGCTGCAGTGGATGGCGACCCGGCGATTCGCGTCGTACGAGCTCGAGATCGGCGACCGCCTGTTCGACGCGTACATCAAGGCGCCGTGGACCGAGCGACTGCGCCGCAACACGTCGCAGCTCATCCGCCTCGCCGATGTCGGCATTGCGAGCGTCGTCGGCGGATTCATGCTGCCCCTGCTCTCGCTCCCGACCATGATCACCACCCTGATCGCCGTCGTCGCCGTACTCGTGATCGCACAGCCGGTGACCGCTGCCATCACCCTCGGGTACCTGGGCCTCATCGCCTTCGTGCTGTACTTCGTGGTCGCCCGCAAGTCGATCGAGGCCGGCCGGGTGAACCGCACCTACTCGTTCAAGGTCGCCGGACTGATGACCGACATGGTCAACGCCCTGAAAGAGATCACGCTGCGCAACAGCGCACCGACCGTCGCGCGAGCGGTGCACGACAACCGCATCCACACCACGCGGGCCCGGTCGAACCTGAGCTTTCTCGGCCAGCTGCCGAAGTTCGTGTTCGATGCGGCACTCGTCGGCGGGTTCCTGCTGGTCGGCGGCGCGGCGTTCCTCGGCAGCGGGGGCAACATGGCTGCAGCGTTCGCGTCGGTCGCGCTGTTCGGCGTCGCCGGCTACCGCCTCGTCCCGTCGCTGACGGGCTTCCAGGCCGTGATGATCCAGACGCACGCCAACGTGCTGATCGTCAACGACGTCATCAACGACATCGAGAAGTCGGTCGACTACGTGCGGTACGCCGACACCGTCGGCCGACAGCCGATCGTCGGCGAGCCGCAGCGTCTCGTGCTGAGCGATGTGCGCTTCACCTATCCGCAGCGCAGCGAGGCCGCCCTGCAGGGTGTCGACCTCGTCCTCCCGATGGGCACGACACTCGGCATCGCCGGGGCGTCGGGGGCGGGCAAGACCACGCTCGTCGACCTCGTGCTCGGGCTGCTCACCCCATCCCAGGGCAGCATCAGGCTCGACGGCGTCGACCTCGAGGACGTGCTGCTCGACTGGCGCTCACGCGTCGGGTACGTGCCCCAAGACGTCTCGCTGTTCGACGGCTCGGTGGCGCAGAATGTCGCGCTCACCTGGAGCGACGACGTCGATCGCGACAAGGTTCGCGAGGCGCTGAAGCGCGCACAGCTGTGGGACACGATCGAGCAGCGACCCGGCGGCATCGATTCGCGCATCGGCGACCGCGGCATGGCGCTCTCGGGCGGCCAGCGGCAGCGACTCGGCATCGCGAGGGCGCTCTACGGCGACCCGCTCGTGCTGGTGATGGACGAGGCGACGAGCGCGCTCGACACCAAGACCGAATCCGACGTGGCCTTCGCCATCCGCAACCTGCGCGGCCAGGTGACGATCGTCTCGGTCGCGCACCGCCTGTCGACGATCCGCGACAGCGACCAGGTCGTGTTCATGCGCGACGGCAGCATCCTCGCGAGCGGCACCTTCGACGAGGTCGTCGACGCGGTCCCCGACTTCGCCGTGCAGGCCGCACTCGCGGGCCTCGCCGACGAGGCCCGGGCCGGGGAGCGTCGATGACCCCAGGGGTCTCGGCGCCCGAACCGATCGTCGATGTCGTCGTCCCGATCCATGACCCGACGCGGCGCCTCGACCGTGCTGTCGCGTCGTTGCTGCACGGCGACGAGCCGATTCGCGTCACGGTCGTGTGCCATGGGATCGCGGCGACCACCATCGACTCGCAGCTGCCCGACGACCGTGCCCGCGTGCGGGTCGTCGAGTTCGCCGACGGCATCGCCTCGCCGCAGGGGCCGTTCAATCACGGCATCGACCTCGCGACCGCGCCGTTCGTCATGATCATGGGTTCCGATGACTACCTCGAGCCCGGTGCCGTCGCAGCATGGCTCGAGCATGTCGAGGCGGGTGGCGCCGACATCGTGCTGGCGCCGCTGCGCCACCAGTCGGGCGAGCTACTGCTGAATCCGCTGTCGCGCCCCCGGCGCCGCACCCGTCTCGACCCGGTGCGCGACCGCATGTTCTACCGGTCGGCCCCGCTCGGCCTGATTCGCCGGGACGTACTCGACGAGCGCGGCCTGCGCTTCACCGAGGGCGCGCAGACCGGCGGCGACCAGGCTGTCAGCCTCGCCCTCTGGACCGGCGGTCTGCGCATCGACTTCGACCGCCGCGCGCCGGCGTACGTGATCGGCTCCGATGCGCGCACGCGCGTGACCACGACGCCCCGGTCGATGCGCGTGCTCGCCGGGCCCGTGTTCGAGCTCCTCGCGTCCGAGCGTGCGCGCGCCCAGCCGGCACGCGTCCGTCGTTCGCTCGCGACCAAGCTGCTGCGCATCAACGTGCTCGGCTCGATCGTGCCCCGCACCGGGGTCGACGCGTGGTCGGCCGACGACATCGCGGCGACCCGCGAGGCCATCTCGTCGATCGTCGGGTTCGCGCCCGGCGGGCTCGACGACCTCTGCCGGGCTGATCGTGCGCTCATCGACGAGATTTCGCGTCCCGATGTCGACACCGAGCGCATCGTGGCCGCGATCGCCCGCCATCGGAGCGCAGGCCGCTTCGCGCGAACGTTCCCCCGCACGCTGTCGCGGTCGCTCTCGCGTGAGAGCGTGCTGCGCCGCTACGCCAACTACGCCGTCGTACGGTGGCGACCATGACGACCCCGGAGGTTCCATTGGCCCGCAGACGTCTGCTCATCCTGTCGTTCTCGCCGATCGCGTCCGACGCTCGTGTGCTCAAGCAGGTCGAGCTCTTCCGGCACGAGTACGACGTGACGACCTGCGCGATCGGGGAGTTCTCGGCTGACGGCATCGACCACATCCGGATTCCCGACGGATTGCCGGCGCGCGAGCTCGACGGGCGACTGATCACGCTGCGACAGTACCGTGCGGCGTACCGGCGAATCGGCGCAGTGGCGTGGAGCCGGCAGGCCTTGCGCGGCCGCGAGTTCGACGCCGTCCTCGCCAACGATGTCGAGGCGGTTCCGGTCGCGCTCGAGCTGCGCCCCCGCTTCGGCGTGCACGCCGACCTGCACGAGTACACCCCGCGGCTCCATGAGGAGAATCCCGCATGGAAGCGACGCATCCAGCCGTTCTGGGAGTGGATATGCCGTCGCTACGTGTCGCGCGCCCAGTCGTGGACCACGGTCGGCGAGGGCCTGGCCCGCGCGTACGAACGCGAGTTCGGCTTCGCACCCGAACTCGTCGTCAATGCGGCGCCGTTCACCGACCTGAAGCCGAGCGCCGTCGAGGATCCGATCAGGCTCGTGCACAGCGGCGCCTGCCTTCGTTCGCGGAACCTGATCGCGCTCATCGATGCCGTCGAGGCATCCGACGGTCGGTTCACCCTCGATCTGTTTCTCACGCCCAACGACCCCGGTCACCTCGCCGAGATCGCGGAGCGTGCCGGTGCCTCTTCGACGGTGCGCCTGAACGACCCGGTGCCGTACTCGCGGCTGCTGGCGATCCTCAACACGTTCGATGTCGGCGTTCACGTACTGCCGCCGCTGAACTTCAACAACGAGTGGGCGCTGCCCAACAAGCTCTTCGACTACATCCAGGCCCGGCTCGGCGTGATCGTCGGCCCGTCCCGCGAGATGGCCTCGTACGTCGTCGAGTACGGCATCGGGCGCGTGGCCGACGGATTCGATGCGACGGCCATCGCCGAGGTGCTCGCCGGGGTGCGCACCGACGAGGTCGCCGCATGGAAGTCGAGTGCAGGACTCGCCGCCGACGAGCTCTCGGCCGAGCGGCAGAACATCGTCTGGGCCACGGCGGTCGAGCGATTGATGCAGCGATCGTGACGCCTCGTCCGAGCCTCGCGATCATCTCGTTCTCGGTGATCGCGTCCGACGCGCGGGTGCTGAAGCAGGTCTCGGCGCTGCGCCATCGCTATGCCGTCACCGTCGTCGGGTACGGCCCGAAGGTCGAGGGGGTCGAGGAGTTCATCGCGATCCCCGACGACCGCGTGTACTGGCGGTACAACCGGGCCGCGCTGATCCTGCGGTCGTATCGCCTCGCGTATTGGCGCAACCCGGCCGTCGCATACGCGCGACGCGCGCTTCGCGGGCGGGAGTTCGACGTCGTGTTCGCGAACGATGTCGACACCGTCGGGCTGGCGCTCGACCTGAAGCCGGCGGGCGGGGTGCACGTCGACCTCCACGAGTACGCGCCGCGGCAGAAGGAGGAGGTGCCGCGCTGGCGCCGATTCGTGGCGCCGTTCGTCCGCTGGATGTGCAGCACGTTCGTGGCGAAGGCGTCATCGTGGACGACCGTCGGCAACGGTCTCGCCCGCGAGTACGAACGGGAGTTCGGGTTCCGCCCCGACGTCGTGACCAATGCCGCGCCCTACGCGCCACTGACGCCGCAGCCCGTGGCGACGCCGATCAGGCTGGTCCACAGCGGCGTGTGCCTGCGCAACCGCAACCTGATGGCCCTCATCGACGCCGTCGGCCTGGCGCGCGCGCCGGTCTCGATGGACCTGTACCTGACGCCGAACGATCCGGCGCATCTCGAAGAGCTGCGCGAGCGTGCCCGGGCCGTCGGTTCCGTCGTCGTCCACGATCCCGTGCCGTATCGCGAGCTGGTCGAGACGCTGAACGCGTACGACGTGGGGGTGTTCGCCGGTCCGCCGGTGAACTTCAACGCCGAGTGGGCGCTGCCGAACAAACTGTTCGACTTCGTGCAGGCACGGCTGGGGGTCGTGGTCGGGCCGTCGCCCGAGATGGCGGCGTACGTCGAATCGCACGGCTTCGGCCGGGTCACGGCGGGATTCGATGCGGCGGAGATCGCCGACGCCTACGATGCGTTGACCACTGCCGACGTCGAGGCCTGGAAGGCACGCTCGCACGCGGTCGCCGAGGAGCTCTCGGCCGAGCACCAGGTGCTGATCTGGCAGAGGGCTGTCGATGAGCTCAGCGCGCGTCGGCGACCCGGGCAGCGAGCTCGCTGATCACGAGCTGCGCCGCGGTGCCCTGACCGTATGGCGTCGCGTCGGTCGGCTGGGGAGCCGCGCGCCGCAACGAGCGCGGAACATCGGCCGGATCGTCGATCAGCACGTTCCAGCCGAGCTCGACCGTCTCGACCCACTCGGTCTCGGTTCGGATCGTCGTGCACGGCACGCGCAGCAGGAACGCCTCCTTCTGCAACCCGCCCGAATCGGTGACGACCGCACCGCCGGCCATCACGGCGCTGATCAGCTCGGGATAGCCGAGCGGCGCGTGGGCGACGAGGTTTCCCGAGTCGAGTGCGATGCCCGCCGCGTCGGCACGGGCGCGCAGTCGCGGATGCGCGAGCAGCACGACCGGACGGTCGGCCGCGGCGAGCCCCGCGACGATCGCCCTCAGCCGATCGGGGTCGTCGGTGTTCTCGGCCCGGTGGATCGTCGCAACGGCGAAGCCGCCCGGTTCGAGCCCCAGCTCTTCGACGAGTCGTGACGGCGTGCCCGACACCTCGTCGCGCACGCGGTACAGCACGTCGGTCATCACGTCGCCGACCACGACCGTGCGGTCGGCGAGGCCTTCGCCGGCGAGATGACGGGCCGCGACCTCGGTGGGGGCGAGCAACAGGTCGGCGGCGTGGTCGGTGAGCACCCGATTGTGCTCTTCGGGCATGCGCCGATTGAACGAGCGGAGCCCGGCCTCGAGGTGCGCGACCGGCACGTGCATCTTTACGGCGCTGAGGGTCGCGGCAAGGGTCGAGTTCGTGTCGCCGTACACCAGCACCCAGTCGGGCCGGTGCTCGTCGATGACCGCGTCGAGCGCGGCGAGCATGGCGCCCGTCTGCACCCCGTGGCTGCCGGAGCCGACGCCGAGGTGCACGTCGGGGTTCGGGATGCCCAGCTCCGCGAAGAACACGTCCGAGAGCATCGGGTCGTAGTGCTGCCCGGTGTGCACGATCACGTGTTCAGCGCCAGCAGCGATGGCCGCTTCTGCGATGGGGGCGAGCTTGACGAACTGCGGACGGGCGCCGACGACGCTCAGAATCTTCACCCCGAGATCGTACCCGAGCCCCGGGAGATGACACTGATAACGTCATACGAGCGACCGGCCCTGCCCGAGGCGGTCGGCGAACCCCGACCCTCGAAGGAGGCACCGTGCTGCCGAAGGGCGTGACCGCGGTCGGAATCTCGGTGCTTCGCCACGTGCCCGACGGCGTGCTCCGGGTGGTGCTCCCGCGTCGACTGCGGTTCGATGCGCGGTCGATTCCGGTTCCCGCACCCGATTCGGATGCCCCGATCCGGCTGTTCATCGGCCCGGTCAACTTCGCGGGCCAGTCCTTTCAGTGGGCCCGGGCGGCCGAACGCGGCGTCGAGGGGGTCTCGGCGGTCACCATGGCGTACTCGGCGGGCTCCGAGTACGGCTTCCCGATCGACGTCAGGGTGCCGGCCTCGGCGTACCTGATGAGCGCGGCCTGGCAGCGGCGCGAGCGCGAAGCGGTCCGCAGCCGTTTCACCCACGTCATCTACGAGGCCGGCCGGCACCTCTTCGGCAACGTGTATCGCGAGACGGTGGCCGATGAGATCCGCTGGTTGCAGGCCGCGGGCGTTCGCGTCGCCATGCTCACCCACGGCAGCGACATGCGCGTTCCGAGCCGGCACGCCGAGGCGCACGCCGACTCGCCGTTCCGGTCGACCGACTGGCCGCTCGTTCCGGCGCTCGAGGCCGAAGCACGACGCAATCGTGCGCTCCTCGATGAGGTCGGAGTCCCCATCTTCGCCTCGACGCCCGGCATGCTCGACGACGTGCCCGAAGCACGGTGGCTGCCCGTCGTCGTCGACGCCGGGCGCTGGGCCAACGACACGCAGCCCATGCAGCGTGAGCGCCCGCTCGTCGTCCACGCCCCGACGAACTCGGTGATCAAGGGCACCGAGCTCATCGAGCCGATCGTGCGCGACCTCCATGATCGCGGCCTGATCGAGTACCGCCGCATCCAGGGCGTGCCGTCGGCCGAGATGCCCGCGCTGTTCCGCGAGGCCGACATCGTGCTCGACCAGTTCCGCCTGGGCGACTACGGTGTCGCGGCATGCGAGGCGCTCGCCGCGGGGCGCATCGTCGTCGGGCACGTCCACGAGTCGGTCCGTGCCGCCGTCGAGCGCGAGACGGGTCGGGCGCTGCCGATCGTCGAATCGGATGCCGCGAGCCTCGCCCGGGTGCTCGGTGACCTGGTCTCGCATCGTGATCGCGCTCGAGAGCTCGCCGCGCGAGGCCCCACCTTCGTGCGCGAGGTGCACGACGGCAGGCGGTCGGCCGAGGCGATGCGACCGTTCCTGACCGGACGCGATGGCGATGGCGGCTCGTCGCGCCCGCGCTGATCAGGCGACGGGTGCCTTCGCGCGGCGTGCCGCGCGGGTGTCCCACCAGCTGCGCAGGCGCCGTTCGAGCGGACGCTCGACGAGGTAGTGCAGCGCCGCGGCCGCGGCGATCGACACGATGAGCAGCGCGCCGTACCAGATGAGGTTCGACCACCCGACCGGCTGCGCACCGGTGATCGAGAGCACGCCGTAGATGATCGTGGCGTGCACCAGGTAGAAGGCGTACGACCACTCGCCGAGCAGCACGAGCGGGCGGGAGCGCAGCAGCGAGAACCGCTTCGAGACGTCGCGCCACGCGACGGCGGCGATCGTCACGGCGAACAGCAGGATGATCCACTCGTTCGACGTCGCGAGGAAGAACGACGCAGCTGAACCGGGTGTGGCGATTCGCGGTGCGAGCACGATGGCGGCGAGCAGCGCCCCGCCGACGAGGTAGCAGTACAGCGGCTTGATGTGCACCCGCCAGCCCATGCGCATCGCGTGGGCGATGCCGATGCCGATGACGAACTCCGAGAGCCGCGAGATCGGGAGGGGGAGGTCGCCGAGCCAGGAATCGGGGAGCAGGATCACCGCGATGCGATAGGCGAGGGCGGCGGCGAAGACGGCGCCCGTGAGAATGAGCGCGCCGCGCACCCGCAGCCCGACGAACAGGCGATACAGGGCCGGGTGCAGCGCATAGAAGAACGCCTCGCAGGTGAGGGTCCAGGCAGCGGGATTGCCCGAGAAGAGGATCGTGGGATCACGCGACCAGCCCTGCAGCAGCACGACCGAGAGCAGCAGGATTCCGAGGTCGAACGGCTTCACCCACCAGTCGGCCGGATCGGGGTTGAAGCTGTAGAAGACCGGAATCGCGAGCAGCAGCGCCACGAAGTGCGACGGGTAGATGCGTGCGAACCGACGCCACCAGAACGTCGATTTGGGCGTCTCGGGGCGGGCCGACCAGGTCAGCACGAAGCCCGAGAGCACGAAGAAGAACGTCACGCCGTAGTTGCCGTAGGCGAGGGCGTGGTGGATCGGCAGGGGTGCCAGGTTCGTCATGTGGTGTGCGAACACCGCGAACGCGGCCCACCAGCGCAGTCCGGTGAGCGAGTCGAGTCGCGGCATGCGCGCAGACGGCGCGGCCGTCGCCGGCGAGTCGGTGCGCGTGAGCGCTGCCTGAGCCGCCGGAGAAGTCATATTGAGGGATTCTAGACTGTCGGCTCGCATGCGGCCTGCTACCGTCGCCTTGTGCCGGATCCTGACGTCGATCACATCATCGCGGTACACGACCCGTCGCGCCCGATCGCGCGGGCGGTGGGCTCGGTGCTCGATCACACCCGGTGCCGCGTTCGCGTCACGGTGGTCTGCCACAACACCGACGGCGCCGAGGTGCGTCGACTCCTCGGCCGCCGCGGCGACGATTCCCGGCTGCGGTTCATCGACCTCGACGACGGGATCGCGAGTCCGTCAGGCCCGTTCAATGCGGGATTGGATGCCGCGACGGCGAGCTATACGTCGATCATGGGGTCCGATGATGAGCTCGAACCCGGGGCGATCGATTCCTGGCTGCGCCTCGCACGCGACGTCGGCGCCGATGCCGTGATCCCGCGGGTGCGCCACGCCGCCGGGCCGTTCGTGGCCACGCCGCCGACCCGGCCCTGGCGACGTCGCCGCCTCGATGGCGTGCGCGACCGTCTCGCCTATCGGAGTGCGCCGCTCGGCCTCGTCGCGAGAGCACGCTTCGGGGCGATGCGGTTTCCGCCGAACCTCGGCTCCGGCGAGGACGTGCAGTACGTCGCGGGGCTGTGGTTCGCGGGTGCGAACATCGCGTTCGACCGCTCCGGACCGGCGTACCTCGTGCACGCCGACTCGGCGAACCGCGTGTCGACGCATCGGCGGCCGATGAGCGTCGACACCGCGTTCGTCGGGCCGCTGCTCGAATCGACGGAGTTCTCGGCGCTGTCTCCTCGGCAACGCGAAGCGCTCGTCGTGAAGCTGCTTCGGGTGAACGTGGTCAGCTGGGTCGTCAATCGCCCTCGACCCGACGACTGGACGGGCGACGACCGCACCGAACTGGCCGACTGCGCCAGTCGTTGCATCAGCGCCGCACCGTCATCGCTCAGGGCGCTGTCGCGGGCCGATCGAGATCTGCTCGACGCGGTCGTCGATCCTCGAGGCCCGCTCGAGCGGGTGATCGAACTCGGTCGCGCGCGCGGCCGGTTCGCGAGCGCCGCCGCATTGTTGCCGCGCCGCATCGTCGATTCCCTGCACCGCGAGGCCCCGCTCCGCTTCGGTGTGGCGTCGGTGCTGGTGCGAGGCCGTTCGCGCTGACGCCGGCGCGGCCGCTCGCGCCGGCGCGGCCGATCCGTCGTCCGCCGCATCGTAGACTTGAGCCCATGCGTATCGCCGTCGTGGCCCTCGGAAAGATCGGCCTCCCCCTTGCTGTGCAGTTCGCCGATCAGGGCCATGAGGTCGTCGGCGTCGACGTGAACCAGGCGGTCGTCGACCTGGTCAACACCGGCACCGAGCCGTTCCCGGGCGAGGCGCACCTGCAAGAGAAGCTCACCGAGCTCGTGCCCGCCGGCCGCCTGCGCGCCACCACCGACTACGCCGACGCGATCCCGGGTGCCGATGCCGTCGTCATCGTCGTGCCGCTCTTCGTGAACGACACCACGTGGGAGCCCGACTTCGGCTGGATGGACGCCGCGACCCGTTCGCTCGCCGAGCACCTCACGCCCGGCACACTGGTCTCCTATGAGACGACCCTCCCGGTCGGCACCACGCGAGGCCGCTGGAAGCCGCTCATCGAAGAGGTCTCGGGCCTCACCGAGGGCACCGACTTCCACCTCGTGTTCTCGCCCGAGCGCGTGCTCACGGGGCGCGTGTTCGCCGACCTCCGCAAGTACCCGAAGCTCGTCGGCGGCCTCTCGCCCGCCGGCGTTGCGCGCGCGATCGAGTTCTACGAGTCGGTGCTCACCTTCGACGAGCGCCCCGACCTCGCCCGCCCCAACGGGGTCTGGGACATGGGTTCGGCAGAGGCATCCGAGATGGCGAAGCTCGCCGAGACGACCTACCGCGACGTCAACATCGGCCTCGCCAACCAGTTCGCCCTCTACGCCGACGAGGTCGGCATCGACGTCTACGCCGTCATCGAGGCGTGCAACTCGCAGCCGTTCAGCCACATCCACCGCCCGGGCATCGCGGTCGGCGGCCACTGCATCCCCGTCTACCCGCGGCTGTACCTCTCGACCGACAACGACGCCGAGATCGTGCGCACGGCGCGGCTCCTCAACGCATCGATGCCCGACCGGCTCGTCGCGCAGGCCGCCGGCGTGCTCGGCGACCTCACCGGCCTCACCGCCGTCGTGCTCGGTGCCGCGTATCGCGGTGGCGTGAAAGAGACGGCGTTCTCGGGCGTGTTCGCCACGGTCGAGGCGCTCGAGTCGCGGGGTGCGATCGTCGCCGTGCACGACCCGCTGTACACCGACGCCGAACTCGAGCGCTTCGGGTGGACCCCCTTCCACATCGGCGAGTCCGCCGACCTCGCGATCGTGCAGGCCGACCACGCCGACTACGCCGGTCTGTCCGCGGCCGATGTTCCCGGCATCCGCCTGCTCGTCGACGGCCGCAACGCCACCGCCGCCGACCGCTGGGTGGGCACACCGCGGCTCGTGATCGGCGCGGGCGGCGTGCGATGACCGACCTCGTCGTCGTCGGGTCGGGGTTCTTCGGCCTGACGATCGCCGAACGTGCCGCGACCGAGCTCGGGCTCACTGTGCAGGTCATCGACCGTCGCGACCACATCGGCGGCAACGCGTTCAGCGAAGACGACCCGACCACGGGCATCGAGGTGCACAAGTACGGTGCGCACCTGTTCCACACGTCGAACGAGCGTGTCTGGGAGTACGTCAACCGCTTCACGGCGTTCACTTCGTACCAGCACAAGGTCTACACGAACCACAACGGCGTCGTGTACCCGCTGCCGGTCAACCTCGGCACGATCAACCAGTTCTTCGGCGCCGCCTACTCGCCTGCCGAGGCACGCGACCTCATCGCCTCGCAGGCCGGCGAGTTCGACACGAAGTCGGCTGCGAACCTCGAAGAGAAGGCGATCTCGCTGATCGGCCGCCCGCTCTACGAGGCGTTCATCCGCGACTACACGGCGAAGCAGTGGCAGACCGACCCGACCGAGCTGCCCGCCGAGGTCATCAGCCGGCTGCCGGTGCGCTACAACTACGACAACCGCTACTTCAACGACACCCACGAGGGCCTGCCCGTCGACGGCTACACGGCGTGGATCGAGCGCATGGCCGACCACCCGAAGATCGACGTCAAGCTCAGCACCGACTTCTTCGACGCGTCGCAGCCGGTCAACAGGTCCGCGACCGTCGGCAACGTGCCCGTCGTGTACACCGGGCCGGTCGACCGGTACTTCGACTACTCCGAGGGCGAGCTCAGCTGGCGTACCCTCGACTTCGAGCGCGAGGTCGTCGCGGTCGGCGACTACCAGGGCACCTCGGTCATGAACTACGCCGACGCCTCGGTTCCGTACACGCGTATCCACGAGTTCCGGCACTTCCACCCCGAGCGCGAGTACCCGGCCGACAAGACCATCATCATGCGCGAGTTCTCGCGGTTCGCCGACCGTGGCGACGAGCCGTACTACCCGGTGAACACACCGCACGACCGCGCGGCGCTGCTCGCCTACCGCGAGCTTCAAGACGGCGAGCACGACGTGTTCTTCGGCGGCCGACTCGGCACCTACCAGTACCTCGACATGCACATGGCGATCGGTTCGGCACTCAGCATGTGGGGCAACCGCCTCGAAGCGCACCTGTCGCGCTGACCTTGGTCGGGCGATCTCGCTGCATTGGTGTGCGGCGATGTGCATGACAGCGGCGCGCGCCGGTGATTAGGGTGGGCTGCATGAAGAGGCTGGTCGTCGGAATCGCGGCAGGAGTGCTCGTCGCGTCGAGCCTCGTCCTTCCCGCGCAGGCATCCGAGAATCCCGTGGCGTCTGCCGCGACGGCGGGTGCCTCCACGCCGTCCGCGCCGTCTGCGCCGTCTGCGCCGACGCTCGGCGACGGCGACGACACCGTCGACGAACTCGCCCTGCACGAGGCGCACATCGCCCAGCAGGCGGCGACGGCAGCCGAACCCATCCCAGGCGATGCGGTGGCACGGCAGGCGGCGGCGAAGCGCGCCGAGCTCGATGCCGTCATCGTCGACGACGGCTTCGCTGCGGCGGCGGTGGCTCCCTTCTACGCGGGCAACCTCATCTCGGGCGCGAACTTCAACAATGGGTCGGCGATGACCGAGGCCGAGATCCAGGCATTCCTGAAGCGCATGGTCGGCACCTGCGCGACTTCGTCGTGCCTGGCGAACCTCAAGATGAACACGCCGACGCGCACTTGGAGCTTCGGCACGTGCGCCACCTACCGCGGGGGCACCGCAGAGTCGGCGGCGCGCATCATCTACAAGGTGCAGCGCGCGTGCAATCTCAGCGCGAAGGTGATCCTCGTCACACTGCAGAAGGAGCAGTCGCTGCTGACCGACCCCGCCCCGACGGCGGGCGTGCTGCGCAAGGCGATGGGGTACGGATGTCCCGACACCGCAGCCTGCGACTCCACGTACTACGGCTTCTTCAACCAGGTGTTCGCCGCGGCGCGGCAGTTGACCTGGTATGGCAACCCCGGTGGATCGTTCACGTGGTTGAAGGTCGGCCAGCCCAACCACATCCTGTTCCACCCCGATTCGGCCCGCTGCGGGGGGTCGAGCGTGACGATCCGCAACGCCGCCACGGCGGCGCTCTACTACTACACCCCGTATCAGCCGAACTCCGCTGCCCTCGCGAATCTCTACGGCACCGGTGATGCCTGTTCGTCGTACGGCAACCGCAACTTCTGGCGCATGTACAACGACTGGTTCGGCGACCCGCGCGTGAGCACGGCGATTCCGATCACGAGGATGTCGGGCGAGGATCGCTTCGCGACTGCCGCCGCGATCTCGAAGCGCAGTTATCCGAACCCCGGTGTGCCGGTCGTCTACATCGCGTCGGGTCTCGACTTCGCCGACGCCCTCGCCGCGGCACCCGCCGCGGCGCATCAGGGCGGGCCGCTGCTCCTGACCACGAAATGGACCGTCCCGAGCGCGACGCTCGCCGAGCTGAAGCGGCTGGCACCCCGGCAGATCGTGATCTCGGGCGGCGGGGGAGCGATCGGAGGGGCGGTGGCGAGCGCCCTCGCCGCGATCGCACCCACGGTGCGGGTCGGCGGGGCCGACCGGTTCGAGACGTCGCGCCTGCTGGCCGATCATGCCTTCGACTCCGCCGCTGCCGCGTACCTGGCGACGGGGCACGACTTCCCCGACGGGCTCTCGGCAGGTGCTGCGGCAGGTGCGCTCGACGTCCCCGTCGTGCTCGTCGACGGCAGGGCCGGGCAACTCGATGCGGCGACGTTCGCGACGCTCGGCGCGCTCAACGTGCCCGAGGTGCGCATCGCGGGCGGCACGAGCGTGGTGTCGGCGGGGATCGCGTCGAGCCTCACCGCCGCATCGCTCGTGGTGAAGCGGTACGGCGGCGCCGATCGCTACGCGACCAGCGTCGCGCTGAACCGGGCGGCCTTCGGCATGCGCGCCAACGTCTTCATGGCGACCGGCGCACTGTTCCCCGACGCCCTCAGCGGGGCGGCTGCGGCGGGTGCCGCCGGCGACCCGCTGTACCTCGCGCGCCCGAACTGCGTGCCGAGCCCGGTGCGCAGCGCCCTGATGGCGCACGGCGCCACGTCGCTCACGCTGCTCGGCGGCCCCGGCGCGCTGAACGACGGGGTCGCGTACCTTCGGCTCTGCTGAGCACCGTCGACGAATCGGGGGATGACAGGGCATGTGATCCCCCGTTAGGGTGACATCCGGACCCCTACGTCCGCAGTTGCATCGGCCCGAACCCGGCGCCACCGTGGGGTGCGCCTCGGAGGTGCATGCATGAAGAAGCTCGCGATCGGTCTCGTCTCAACCCTGCTCCTCAGTGCAGCCTTCGTGTCGCCGGCTCACGCCGCCGGCTCCGGCGCGCTCGACGACGCAGCGGCCCAAGCAATGCACCTCGAGGGCCAAGCGGCGAACGCCGGTGAAGCGGTGCCGGGCGATCCCGAGGCCGTTGCCGACGCCGAGGCACGCGCCGCAATCGATGAGGCCGCCGGCGAGGCATCCGGTTCATCGTCGTTCCAGACCGCCGCGGCCACCGGATTCACGGCGGGCAACCTCATCGCCGACGCCAACTTCTACAATGGCAACGCGATGAGCGAGGCGGCGATCCAGGCGTTCCTCGTGAAGATGGGCGGTGGGCTCGCGAAGCTCGCGATGCCGACCGAAGACATCAACTGGAGCTATGGCACCTGCGCGGGGTACGTGGGGGCCGCGAGCGAGTCCGCCGCACGCATCATCTTCAAGGTGCAACGCGCATGCGGGCTGAGCGCACGGGTCATCCTCGTGACGTTGCAGAAGGAGCAGTCGCTGCTCACGAACAAGGCGCCGTCGGCTGACACGCTCAACAAGGCGATGGGGTACGGATGTCCCGACACCGCCGCCTGCGATCCCGAGTACGCCGGGTTCTTCAGGCAGGTGGCATTCGCCGCACGACAGCTGACCTGGTACAACAACCCCGCGGGCTCGTTCACGACGCTCAAGATCGGGCAGCCGAATGCGATCGCCTACCACCCCGACTCGGCGTGCAAGAGCGCGAACGTGACGATCGCGAACGCCGCGACCGCCGCGCTCTACTACTACACGCCGTTCCAGCCCAACGCCGCCGCGATCAAGAACCTCTACGGCTCGGGCGATGCCTGTTCGTCGTACGGCAACCGCAACTTCTGGCGCATGTACACCGACTGGTTCGGCGACCCGCGAGCGGGTGCCGCGCTCACGTCGACGCGGTTGCAGGGCGCCGACCGGTACGCCACCGCCGCCGCGATCTCGCTCGCTGGATTCCAGGAACCCGGGGTCCCGGTCGTGTACGTCGCCTCGGGGACGCAGTTCGCCGACGCGCTCGCCGCAGCCCCGGCCGCGGCGCACCTCGGCGGGCCGATGCTGCTGACCGAGAAGTGGTCGGTTCCCACCGCGACCCTCGCCGAGCTCAATCGCCTCGCCCCGCAACGCATCGTCGTGGTGGGCGGCACCGGGGCGATCGGCGGATCGACTGCGAACACGCTCGCGAAGATCGCGCCGGTCCGGCGCATCGGCGGGGCCGACCGCTACGAGACCTCGCGCAACATCGCCGCCGATGCGTTCCGCGGCGCGTCCGTCGCTTCGGCGTATGTCGCCACCGGTCGAGACTTCCCCGACGGCCTCAGCGCCGGTGCTGCCGCCGGTGCGCTCGACGTTCCCGTCGTGCTCGTCGACGGCAAGGCGGCTCGGGTCGACGGGCCGACCACCACGGTGCTCCGCAATCTCGGCGTCGGCGACGTGCGCATCGCCGGCGGCACGGGCGCGGTGTCGAGCGGCCTGCAGTCGAGCATCGGCTCGGCAGGGTTCACGGTGCGCCGGTACGCCGGCACCGACCGGTACTCGACGAGTGTGGCGATCAACTCGGTCTTCCGCACGACCGAGAACGCCTATGTCGCGACGGGCGCCGCGTTCCCCGACGCGCTCACCGGTGCCGCCGCAGCGGGCGCCGCCGGCGATCCGCTCTTCCTGTCGCAGTCGACCTGTGTGCCGCCGTCGACGCGCGTCGCGGTGTTCGCGAAGGGCACGACGCACCTCACGCTGCTCGGCGGCACCGGCGCGCTCAGCAGTCGGGTCGCCTCGCTGCAGTCGTGCTGAGCCTCGATCGGGCGCGGCGTCGCCGCGTCCGGTCGGGTGCGGCCCAGCGTGACGCCGACGCTACTTCGGGAAGTGCTCGCGCCACGCCTCGGGCGAGGTGATCTCGGGCAACGCCGCGCGGTACTCGCGAGCGAGCTCGGGCCAGCGCCGCTTGAGTTCGCGGTGCAGGCGCCGGCTGTCGGTGAGCAGCCGGCGGAACGTCTTGCGGTCGCGTGTGTAGCGCACCTTTCCGGCGCCATCGGCCGTCGAGACGAGCGCACTGTCGAAGTACGGCAGGCGGAACCAGGTGCCGTCGCGCTTGGCGAGTTCGACCTGGGGCTCGGCGACGTTCGCCGGGTCGGGATTCGTGAACCACTGGCGGGCCGTCATCTTCACGGTGAACAGGGCGAGCGGAATGCCCCGCGGCCCCTTCGGGCCGGCCGTGCCGCTCGGCACCGGGTAGACGCGCTTGCCCTCGACGGTCATCGGGATGTCGTGGTCGTCGCGCAGCACCGTCTTCTCGGGGAAGTCGGCCATTGCGGCGCGCAGTTCGCCGAGGATGGTGGGCATGCCCCGCTGCATGTGCGCAGGGCCTGAGAGGATGTCGCGAAGGGCGCGGTGCCGCATGGTCACCGGGTAGTACTGCATCGAGAGCAGGTGCTTGAGATCCCAGCGCTCGCTGTCACTGGTGAGCGACCCGCCACCGGCGTGGGGAGAGTGCAGCAGGGCGGCGACGATGCGGTTGCGCGCGTGGAAGTACGCCTGCCAGTCGATGGAGTCGTCCTTGTCGAGCCACGAGACATGCCAGAGCGCCATGCCCGGCAGCGTCACGGTGGGGTAGCCCGCGCCACGTGCACGCAAGCAGTACTCGGCGTCGTCCCACTTGATGAACGCCGGCAGCGAGAGACCCACGTTGCGCACGACCTCGGTCGGGATGAGGCAGAACCACCACCCGTTGTAGTCGGCGTCCATGCGGGCGTGCATCCAGGCGGTCTGGCGCAGGTTCGAGAACCTGAAGTCGTGCGGCACCGATTCGTGCGGCTGCGCTCGCCATACGAACGGCTTGAGGTCGACGGTCTCGGCGAACGCGTGCAGCACCGGGCGGTTGAGCAGGTCGAACATGTGCCCGCCCACGATCATCGGCCGGGTCGTGTGGCGCGCGAACCGCACGGCGCGTGCGATGCTCTCGGGTTCGATGGTGACGTCGTCGTCGAGCAGGATGATGAAGTCGCTCTCGCCCGCGTCGAGCGTCTCGGCCATCGAACGCGCGAATCCGCCCGAGCCGCCGAGATTCGGTTGTTCGATCACGGTCAGGGCGTCGCCGAGTTCGGCGGCGACGGCCTCGAACCCGGCCTCGTCGCGAACCTTCTGATTGCCCTGGTCGACGATGTACACGCGGTCGAGGACATCGCGAACGGTGGGGTCGGCCGCAAGGGCGTCGAGGGTGCGCACGCAGTAATCGGGCTTGTTGAACGTGGTGATGCCGATCGAGGCTGCGCCGGAACGCAGCTGCGGAGCATCCGTCGTCCAGCTGCCGCCCCCGACGACGACCTCGCTGTCGCCTGCGACGACCTCGAACCAGTACCAGCCGCCGTCGCCGAACGACGTGACCGGCAGCTCGATGTCGTGCACGACCGTGTCGGTGAAGGGTTCGGATGCCACGCGCTGCGGCACTCCCTGAGCGGTCGAACGGTAGACGAGCAGCGTGCCTTCGCCGCTCGTCTCGACGGTGAGGCGCACGCGCTCGACGTTCGTCCACTGCTGCCAGTACGACGCCGGGAACGCGTTGAAGTAGCTCGCGAACGAGACGCGCTCGCCCGCGCCGATGCGGAAGCGGTCGCGCGCGACGATGTCGTCGAGATGTGCACGGTCGCTGACGCGCACCTCGCGTTCGCCGACCTTGGCCCACACGTCGGCGTCGACGTACAGGGAGATGACGTCGGGATCGGCATCTTGCGGGAAGACGACGCGTTGGATCTCGTTCCAGGTCAAGCTCACGCTGTACTGCTCCGTAGGGGATCGATGGATCGCGCCAGCCCCCGTGACGCGACTATGAGCCTACTGTCTCTCGCCTGCGAAGTTTCGGAGCGAGCGTCACGAGCTGAACACCGAGCACGCAGAGCTCGGCGGCGGCGAGGCCCCAGGCGACGCCGGGCGCGCCGATCCAGAGCAGCAGCGGCAGCATCAGGGCGGTGCCCACGACGGCGCCCACGATCGTGCTGGTCGCGAGGGCACGGGTCAGGCCGAACGCCGTGAGACAGGCGAATCCCGTGAGCTGCGACGCGAGAATCGCGGCGAGGTTGACCGCCATCGGCACGGCGAGGGCGAGGGGGATCGACAGCGTGCCGCCCGAGAGCACATCGCCGATCCACGGGCCCGCGACGGCGTAGACGATGCCGCCGAGCGCGCCGAGGCCGAGCGCGATCGCGGTGACACGTCGCGCCCGCCCGGCCAACTCGGCGGGGTCGGGGGATGGGACCCAGCCCTGGGCGATCTGCACGACCGGTCGCGTCGAGTACAGCGCGAGCCGCACGATGCGTTCGGCGAGCGCGTAGACGGCGGTCGCCTGCGGCAGGAAGAGGTCGATGAGCACGATCGGCACGTTGACGTAGATCGACGACGTCGCCGACATCGCAACCGGACTCGCCTGCCCGCGAAGGTTGCGCATCGCGCGAATGGGCGACAGCGTCAGGTGCCAGCCGCGGTACCGCGAGAGGATGTTCCAGGTGCTGATCACGGCCGAGACGACGACGCCCGCGAGCTGCAGGGCGGCGAAGGCGATGACGTCGCCGGTGGCGATGAGCACGAGCGCCCCGGCGACCGTGCCGGCGATGCGCGGGACCGTGTCGATGAGCAGGAACCGCAGCGGACTCGCCTCGCCGACGAAGAACCACCCGGCGCCGAGCGCCACGAGTACGCCGCTCGCCACCGTCAGGCCCGCGAGCAGGGCATCATCGCCGATGATGACGATGGCGATCGCGATCGAGGCGGGAAGGATCACGACGCACAGCCAGGCCCGGCTGAGCAGCGACTCGAAGTAGTATGCCCCTCGTCGGTCGTCGGCGAGGCTCGCGACCTCGGTCGGCCCGACGACGCCCCACCCGTAGACGGCGAAGACGAACGCGAACCCGGCCACGGCCTGCGCCACTGCGATGGTCGCCCAGGCACCGGCTCCGGCGGCGACGATGATCGCGGGGATGACGGCGAGGCTCACGACGCCGCTGATCGCGACCGACAAGCCGTAGCCCCCTGCGAACCGCAGCGCAGTCTTCGTTCTCACGCGCTCGCGACCTCCGTCGGACTCGGGCTCTGGCGCCCGGGGTGTCGTGCGCATTCCCCGACATTCTTCCCTATATACACGAAGAGTAGGAACCCGGGGTTTCACATAGAATCGGGGCGCCCCCATGCCAACCGTCGCCATCAGTCCGTCGAACGAAGGAACCCGCCCCGTGACTCCACTCAGGCGCGGCCCGAGGCGTTCGTCGCTCCGGGTCCTGCACCGGGGGCTCCGTGTCGGGTTCGACTCGCAGGCGATCGGCAGGACGGTCGACATCGAGGTCGACGGCCGTCGACTCTGGACCGCGACCGTGCCGCTCGCGAACGGCCACGTGGCTCGTGTGGGCTGGCCGACCGCCCTCGGCGGCCACCTCGTCGGCAGCGGCCGCATCACCCTGCGCGACCCGCGATCGGGCATGGCACTGGCCGAAGGGCGCTACTCGTGGCCCACCCGCAGCGGCGTGGTCGGCCTGGCAGAGCTGGCCGCAGCCGGCCAGGTGGTCGACAAGTGGGGAAAGCTGACCTCGGCACCCTCGAACTCGTTGCATCAACGGCTGCTCGAGGCGATGACGCTCGTGCTCGCCGACCTCGACGAGCTCGGCTACACGGCGGCGATCACCGGAGGAAGCCTGCTCGGTGCGGTGCGCGAGGGCCGCATCCTCGCCCACGACGACGACATCGACCTGCTCGTCTACCTGGGTGAAGCGGCTCCGCCCGACGTGTCGATCGCGTCGTACGCGCTCGAGCGCAGCATCCGCGCCCGCGGGCAAGAGGTGATCCGGCACAGCGATGCCCACCTGCAGGTGCTGTTCCCCCACGACGCACCCGGTGCGGCCGCCCACGTCGACCTCTTCCTCGGATTCCACGACAAGGGCGTCTACAACCAGCCGATCGCCGTTCGCGGGCCGTTCGAGCCGACGTCGCTGCTGCCGCTCACCGAGATCGAGCTCGAGGGCATCCGAGTACCGTCGGTCGCCGACGCCGAGGAGTGGTTGGCGCTCTGCTACGGCAAAGGGTGGCGTGTCCCCGACCCGACGTTCCGCTTCCAGACTCCCGCCGTCACGCGTCGACGATTCGAGAACTGGTTCGGTGTCTACGACCTCAATCGCCACTTCTGGGAGCGCCACATCCGTCTCGGCCGGTCGCGGCACTGGCGCCGCGATGCGACGCAACTGCTCGCCGCCACCGCGCCCGGCGACCGGGTCATCGACCTCGGCTGCGGCGACGGAACGCTGAGCGAGATGCTCGCAGACGGTGGCCGCCAGGTCATCGCCGTCGACTATGCGCGAAGCGCCGTCGAGGCCGCGGGCTCACGCAATGGCGTCGTCGCGCAGCGACTGAACCTCTCCGACCGGCGAGCGGTGCTCGACTTCATCGCCGACGAGCTGGCACGGGGAGGCACGCGCCATTTCCTGCTCTCGAACGTGCTCGCCTCGCTCACCCGCGAGACCAGGGAGAACGTGTTCCTGTTGCTGCGCGCCCTGCTCGGCGCCGGTTCGGTCGCGCTCGTCACGGTGCCGGTCAACCCATCGGTGGTGTACGACCATCACCGTCCCGACACGTGGCATCTGCCCCTGAACTGGCTGCGCGACGAGGCATCCGCTCACGGCCTCTACTGCGTTGCCGACTCGCGCAGCGTGCGCGTCACGTCATCAGGGCCCCGCGCGGTCGCCACGGTCAGGCTCTACAGTACGAAGGGGGCCCAGAGCGTGCCCCGCGGAAGGACACGGTGAATCGATTCGAAGCCGCCATGCGCAAGATGGTGCGGGGCAAGCCCGTCGCACCGCAGTCTGCCGACATTGCGCGACTCGAGGCTGAGATCGCACGGCTGCGCGCCGAGATCGACGAGCTGCGGGTCGACTCGCGACGCATCGCCGAACTGTACGATCTCGTCTTCGAACGACTCGCCGAGCAGCAGCGCGACGACCGCTGATCAGCGCGGCGCGCGCTGATCGCGCGGCGACCGTTGATCGGCGCGACGCCTGCGATCAGCGTGGCGCCGCCGCGACCCGAACGTCGACGACCTGGCCGGTGAGGTCGGACTCCAGCACCCGCAGCGCGACCGCGGCGACGTACTCGGGGTCGAGCAGCGAGTCTGCAGGCTCCTCCCCGAACGCCTGCGTGCGCATCGGCGTGCGTGTGCGCTGGGGGTTGAGGCAGTTCACCCGGATGCCGCTGTCGGCCCATTCGTCGGCGAGTGCCTGAGCGAGGTTGACCACGCCCGCCTTCGTGGCCGAGTAGAGGCTGTACCCGGCGCGGCCGCGCGTGTACGAGCTCGAGGTGAAGAGCAGCAGCTGACCGCCCGACGCGGCGAGGTGGTCGTGCGCCTCCTGCGCGATCATCGCCGGGGCGAGCAGGTTGGTCTCGAGGGTCGCGCGCAGCAGCTTCTTGGGGGTGCGCACGAGCTCGGATATCGAGAGCACCCCGGCGGTGATGACGACGTGGTCGATGCCGCCGTGGGCTGCGGCGCGCTTCAGCGCACGGCGGATCTGCGAGCGCGAGGTCACGTCGGTGCCGGTGCCGGTGCGGCTGAAGGCGTGCACACGGGCGCCGGCGGCCTCGGCCTGGCGGGCGATGCTGGCGCCGATGCCGTAACTGCCCCCGAAGACGACGACCGACCGGCCGCGGAGCGCATCGGCGGCGGCGGGATCGGCGAGCCCCGAGGTCAGTTCGGTCGACTGCAGCTGGAAGATCTTGTCGGCGATATGGATGTCGAGGGGCTCGGTGACCTTCATGTTCTCGGCCGTGCCGGCGATGACCTTGATCTTCACCTCGGGCAGGTAGGTGAACACCACGCCGCAGTCGTCGGTCGCCGAGAACGCGGGATCGCCGTCGGCCAGCTCGTAGGCGCGGCGGATGACGCCGAGACGGAAGCCCTGCGGCGTCTGCCCGCGACGCAACGTGGCGCGCGGCGGGATACCCGCGATGGTCGAATCGGCCCCGACTTCGATGATGGTGTCGGCCGAGGGGATCGCCGTATCGACGGCGTCGTAGTCGTCGAGCGCGCGCACGCAGTCCTCGATGATGCGGTCGTCGAGGAACGGGCGCACCGCGTCGTGGAAGAGCACCTTGGTCGAGTCGTCTTCGACCAGCGCCGACAGCGCGAGCTTCGTGGAGTCGTTGCGGGTCTCGCCGCCCGGCAGCACGGCCGAGAGCTTCGTGAACCGGGGGTCGGCCATGAGGTGATCGAGCTCTCGAATACTCGCGGCGTTCATCATGACGATCACCTCGTCGATGAGCGCGCTCGCCTCGAGGCGCTCGAGCGTGTGCTCGACGATCGCCTTGCCCGCGATGCGGATCAACTGCTTCGGCATGCCGAGTCCGACCCGCACGCCGACGCCGCCCGCGAGGACGACGGCGACGGTGCGCGCGCTCACCGGGATCCCTTGAGCGCCGCGATGGCCTCTGGCATGGCGCCGTCGAAGATCAGCTCGCCCTGGCGCAGCACGATGCCCCGGTTGCAGATCTCGGAGACCATGCCGAGGTCGTGGGTCACGATGAACAGCGTCTTGCCCGCGGAGACGAGCTCGCGGATCTTCGCGTTGCACTTCTCGCGGAAGGGCGCGTCGCCGACGGCGAGCACTTCGTCGACGAGCAGGATGTCGAGCTCGGTGTGGATCGCCACCGCGAATGCGAGTCGCACGAACATGCCCGAGGAGTAGTGCTTGACCTCGGTGTCGATGAACTCGCCGATCTCGCTGAACGCGACGATCTCGTCGAACCTGGCGTCGATCTCCTCTTTCGCCATGCCGAGGATCGCGGCGTTCAGGTAGACGTTCTCGCGGCCCGAGAGGTCAGGATGGAATCCCGCGCCCACCTCGATGAGGCCGGCCACGCGCCCACGTGTGCGCACTCGGCCCGCGTCGGGTCGCAGCACGCCCGACACGAGTTTCAGCAGCGTCGACTTTCCCGAGCCGTTGTAGCCGATCAGCGCGATCGCCTCGCCCTCGTGCACGGTGAGGGTGACATCGTTGAGTGCCGTGAACGACGTCGACGTGCGCTTGCGCCGCAGCCGTGCGACGAAGCTCTCCTTGAACGAGTTGCTGTGTCGCAGCGTGTAGGTCTTCTGCACGCCTTCGATGATGATGCGGGGGAGCGGGGATTCAGAGGTCTTGCGCAAAGCGTCCCTCGAGTCTTCTGAAGACGAGCTGGCCCGCGATGAGGCACAGCACGGCGATGACGAGTCCGATCAATGTGAACAGCCAGAGGGATTCGGGTCGCTCGGCGGTCTCGCTCGTCGTCGGGAACCAGAACGCGGTGTGGAACAGCTCGACGGCGCTCGTCAGCGGATTGGCCATGTAGATGTCGAAGAGCCAGGTCGGCGCCTGGTCGCGCACCATCGTCCAGCTGTAGAGCACGGGCGAGGTCCAGGTGGCGAACAGCAGGATGAGCTCGACGACGTTCTGCGCGTCGCGGTACGCCACGTTGATCGCGCCGAACAGCAGGCCGAGCCCGGTCGCCAGCACCGCGACGATGAACACCGCGAGCAGTGCACCGAGCAGTCCGAGCGGCGTCGGCACCCAGCCGACGAAGAGGCACACGACGAGCAGGATGCTGAGTTGCGGCAGGAAGTGGACGAGCGCGATGAACACGTCGGCGATCGGGAAGAGCTCTCGCGGCAGGTAGATCTTCTTGACGAGCGCCTTGTTCGAGACGATCGAGCGCGTGGCGTTGCCGAACGCCTCATTGAACAGGTTGACGACCACGATGCCCGAGAACAGGTAGATCGGGTACGACTCGATGCCCTTCGTGAGGTTCAGGAACAAGCCCATCACGACGTAGAAGACGGCGAACTGGGCAGCCGGCTTCACGTACGACCACACCCAGCCCAGCACCGAGCCGTGATACCGCGTGATGATGCCCTTGCGGATCAGGAGGCGCAGCAGGTATCGATACTTGACGACGTCGAGGATGCCGCGGCCCGCACCGGGGACGGCGAACGCGCTGACGTCCACCGATTCCGCTCTGCTCATTCCAACGATTCTATGGTCGTGATCGGGCGCATTCGCGCCACCCGTTCGGCGTTCGCTCAGGTTCGTTTGAGCGCGTCTCGCCAACTCATGTCGCGAGCCGCCTTGACCGCGCAGATCACGACGAGCATCCAGCCGCCTTCTGAGAGCGCGAAGCTCTCGGCAGCCGAGGTCACCGCGATCGCCACGAGCATGAGCGCCGGCCACAGGTAGACCACGCTTCGACGGTTCGATGCGAGCAACCAGGCGCGCACGAGGGCGACGCCGATGAGCGCGGCGAAGAGCACGGCGCCGATGACGCCGACCTGGAAGTAGGCATCGAGATAGGCGTTCAACGCCGACTCGTGCGCACGCCCCGTGCCCGCCTCGATCCAGGTGTACGGCGGGGCGTCGGGCCACTTTCCGACCCAGCCCCAGCCCTGAAGCGGGTTCAGGCTCAAGTAGCGCGAGAGCTCGCGCCAGACGTCGAGTCGCACGTCGAACTCGGCACGGGCGTCGAGCAGCTCGATGATGCGCACCCGCAGGATCCAGCCGGTGATGAGCGCGGCGGCCGCGGTGATGAGCAGGGCGAGCTGCCAGCGCCATCGGGTGTCGGGCGAGACCCGTCGCAGCCCGTAGAGCGCGGCGAGGGCGAGCAGCGCGGCACCGAGCGCGATCCAGGTCGTCGGCGAGCCGGAGAGCGCGAGGATGATCAGCGCGAGCGCGAGCGAGGCAATGGCCTTCGTGCGCGTGACGATGTGGGTGCGCCATTCGACGATGAAGGTGATGAGCGCGATGAGCGCCACGAATCCGAGCATGTTCCGTGAGCCGAACACGCCCTGGATCGGGCCCAGCGCGGCGAGGTTGCCCTCGATGCCGAGGAATCTGATCGGCACGTCGAACAGGATCCCCGAGAACACCTCGAGCACGATCGAGACGCCGAGCAGCACCCGCATGGTGTCGCCGAAGGCGCGCACGATCTGGATGGTGTCGCGCATGAGTGCGACGTAGACGCCGAGCACGCCGAACGCGATCAGGTAGGCGACGCGAAGCACCGACAGGCCCGGATTGCTGCTCCAGATCACCGAGGCCGCGCACCAGCCGACGAAGACGAGGATGCTGATGGGCAGGATGCCGTACCACTCGATCGCCCGCCACCGGGTGACGAGCGATGCGCCGCAGAGCACGAGCAGCGCCGCGAGCGCGGCGAGCAGGCCGGGCCAGCCGATGACCGCGCGAATCGCGTGCGCGCTGAACGCGAGTCCGACCGCGAGCAGCGCGAGCGCTTGCGCGAACCGGGCGGAGCCCACGAACTCCCGCACGGCCTCGACGCGACCGGGCGCTCCGCTCGAGGTCATCGTGCCTCGTCGCCGGTGGTTGCGTCAGGCGCTGCCGGCTCGGGCGTCGGCGGCTCGTGCGTCGGTCGTACGAGCGCCGACCGGTTGGCCGGCAGAGCGGCCGGCAACGGCTCGTGTTCCCATTGCCGTCGCTTCGTCGCCCAGGCGATCGCGATGAGCAGCGCCCACCCGCTCTCGACGAGGATGCGGCTCTCGGCGAGGCTCTGCCCGATGAGGGCGACGAGCACCAGCATCGGCAGCAAGGCCGCCGCCGAGTACGGGAGTGCGCGGCCCGAGGCATCCACCGGTCGATCGACGGAGAGGAACCACGACCGCCACAGCGCGCCGATCACGATCGCCGCGAACGCCAGCAGGCCGATGATGCCGACCTGCATCCAGACGTCGAGCCACGCGTTGTGCGCCTGCAGGTAGACGACGCCCTTGCGCACCGCGAGGTCGTCGAACGGTTCGACGAACGGATTCCAGTAGCCGACCCAGCCCCAGCCCACCCACGGCCGTTCGGCGGCCAGGCCGATCACCGAGTTCCAGATGTCGAGGCGGCCGGTGAGGTCTTCACCCTTGCCGAAGAGTTCGAGCAGGTTGTTCCAGAACACGGCGAGCAGGGTCACGGATGCCACGAGCACGCCGGCGGCCGTGACGTAGACGCCACGGCGACGGTTCGGCCCGACCCGTCGCGTCCACAGCGCGAACGCGAGGGCGATGAGCACGATCACCGCCACGACGATGATGGTCGCCGATCGCGTCAGTGCGAACGTGAGGCCGGCAACGACGAGCCACGTGATGCCCCACCCGCGGCGCATGCTCCCGGCCGCGAGGAGCGTGCCGAACACGATGAGCCCCAGCAGGGCGACCATGCCGAGCAGGTTGCGGCTCGCGACGATGCCCTCGATGGGACCGCCGTCGAAGAGCAGCGAGCGCGACCAGTAGAACGCCATGGGCAGCTTGCCCTCGGGTTCGAAGTCGGGGAAGTTCGGCAGCAGCGGCTCGCGGATGAAGATCGCGACCCAGAGTTCGAAGAGCAGCGAGAGCGCCAGCACCCACTTGATCGCTGCGCTGAGCGCGCGAACGAAGCGGGCCCAGGGGAGGCAGAGCACCAGAGCCACGGCCACGAGGGTCGTGACCAGCGTGAGCAGCACACCGAGTGCGGATGCCCCGGGGTAGAACGACCACGCGATCGAGAGCGTTGCGATGAAGAGGAAGACGAAGGTCGACTTCGGCACGCGCCGCCACTTCCAGGTCGGCTTCGTCTGAACGAGGAGCACGACGGCTCCGGCGATCACGAGCGCGGCGACGATGCCGAAGCCCCACCAACCCAGCAGGTTTCGCCAGAACTGACCCGCGAGCAGCGTGAACAGTGCGAACGTCGGGTACGCGCCGATCAGTGCGTTGCGTCGCCCGGATGCCATGCGCTCAAGGCTACCGTTCCGCGCTCGCGGCGTTGATGCGCTCGATGAGGTAGGGCGCCATGGTCTTCATGTACGTGCCCGAGATGTGGCCGGCAGCGTCGCGGTAGACGATGGCGCCGCCGATCACCGCCGGGCACCGCGCCTCATCGCAGTAGTAGTCGGTCATGTCGACGACGGCGGCGCCCGAGTCAGCAGCTGCGGCGAGTTGCACGTCGTCAGGTTGCGTAGCCTCGGAGCGGGGAGTGCCGCAGTCGTTCAGGTTCGCGCCGACACGTGACAGGCACGCGAAGGTGGACTCGGGCACGAGCGGCACGGAGCCGACGACCACGACCTCGGCTCCGGTCGCCTTCACTGCGGTCCAGCGTTCGCTGAACGAGTCAGGTGAGGCGTCGGCGATCGCCCATCTGGCGGCGGTCGTGATGACGAGGTCGTACTCGCCGTCGACGAGGTGTTGCTGCACCTGATCGGCAACGGCGTCGCAGTCGCTGCCGTCGGGCTGGTCGCGCCATTGGCACCCGAATCCGAGGTAGGCGTCGAGCGACCAGCCGAGGGTCTCGGCATTCTCGAGGAAGGCGGGCAGCAGCGCCGCGGCATGACTGTCGCCGACGAGCGCAACGCGACGGGCATCGGGTGCTGCCGACCCGAACGTACACGTCGTGAGGTCGCCGCCCTTGGGCCGCCAGCACGAGTAGCCGCCCGCGGTGTCGGTCGGCAGGGCATCGAGCGTAGGCGTCACCTCGTCGATCGAGACGGTCTCGGGGAGGGGGCAGTCATTGCCCGCACCCGGCGCCGCCGCGGCCCCGAAGCAGTCGGCGGTCATCGCGGCGGGCGCGCCCTGCGGCTCGGGCAAGCTGAGTCGAGCAGCACCGAGCCCGACGACGATGAGCAACGCCGCGCCTGCGCCCGCAGTGATCAGCAGCGGCATCCGTCGGCGCGTCGGCGCATCGGAATGCGGGGTCTTGGGCATGAGCCACCTCGACCGCCGCACGGGCTCCTCGACCAGGTGGTACGACAGCACCGACGCGACCGCGGTGATGGCGATCGCCAGCACGTGGTAGCGGCGGGACTCGAGCGGCACGAACGAGGCGAGCAGCACGATCACCGGGAAATGCCAGAGGTAGAGCGAGTACGAGATCGCGCCCACGTAGGTGCTCACCCGGTTCGTCAGCGGCCAGAGCAGGCGGCTGTACCGCGGCGAGTGTTCGCCGATTCCCGCCGCGATGACGGCGACCGTGGCGAGTACGGGGAGGGCGACGGTCGGCGCGGGGAAGACCGACGCGGCGTCGATCCAGAACACACTGACGACGAGTCCGGCGACGCCGAGCCACGCGAGGGCGACGCGTGCCGCGAACGGAATGCGCCACGCTCCCAGTGAGACGGCGGCGAGCAGGGCGCCGACGCCAAGCTCCCACGCGCGGGTGAAAGTCGAGAAGTACGCGGCGGTCGGGTTCGCGCCCGTCTCGATCATCGCCCACGCGAACGACAGCGCGATGAGCGTCGAGAACACCGTGATCGTCGCGATGCGCGAAGCTCGCGGCGTGCCCCAGCGGCGCATCGCCGCCATGAACACGAGCATGGTGAGCAACGGCCAGACGAAGTAGAACTGCTCCTCCACCGAGAGCGACCAGTAGTGCTGCAGCGGGGACGGCAGCTGACCGAGCTGGAAGTAGTCGGTGCCGACCAGCATCGATCGCCAGTTCGCGCCGAAGAGGAACGCCCAGAGGCCGTCGACGGCGACCGAGAGCGCGCGACCGCGGGGCAGCAGCAGGGCGCAGAACGCGACGGTCACGACGATCACGAGTGTCGCCGCGGGCGCGATGCGGCGGATGCGTCGCCGATAGAACCCCGAAAGCGAGAGCTTGCCCGTGCGATCGAGTTCACGCAGCACGTGCGACGTGATCAGGTAGCCCGAGATGACGAAGAACACGTCGACGCCGACGAAGCCGCCCGACGGCCAGCGGAAGAGGTGGTCGAGGATCACCACGATGACGGCGAAGGCGCGCAGGCCCTGGATGTCGGCGCGGAATCCGTCGCGGCGCTCGCGACGCGGTTCGATGACCACGCCGGGGGCCGACCGCTCTCGAGTCGTACTCATGGCGCGGCGAAGTCGAACCGATATTGTGAGGGCTCGTCGGACTCGATGTCGCCGGCGGTCCCAGTCCCACCCAGACCCCTCATGGAACCCATTCCTCGCGTCGATCCCGCGTCGACGTCACAGGAAGCGTGACCCATCATAGACAGCTGAAGGATGCTCGCATGATCACGAAGGTGCTCGATCCCGCCGCATACTGGCAGCCTCCGGTGCTCGTCCTCTCGGCATGGCTCGAGCACGCCCCGTTCGCGTACTCGTTGGTCGCGATGCACCGACCGAATTCGATCGTCGAGCTCGGCACTCACAGCGGCTACTCGTTCTTCGTGTTCTGCGAGGCCGTCAAGCGCCTGGGACTCGAGTCGCAGGTCACCGCGACCGACACCTGGCAGGGCGACGAGCATGCCGGCTTCTACGACGACGATGTCTACGAATCTGTTCGACGGGTCGCGGACGCCGACTACTCGGGCATCGCCAGGCTCAACCGCGGCTACTTCGACGATTTCGTCGAGTCGACCCCAGACGGGAGCATCGACCTCCTGCATATCGATGGCCGGCACCGCTACGAAGACGTACGCCACGACTTCGAGACCTGGCTGCCGAAGCTGTCCGATCGGGCAGTGGTGCTCTTTCACGACACGTTCGAGCGCAAGAAGGACTTCGGCGTGTACCGCTATTGGGCCGAGATCGCCGATCGCTGGCCGTCGTTCGAGTTCGAACATGGGCATGGACTCGGCGTGCTTGCCGTCGGCGAGAACGTGTCGGCGGAAGTGCTCCGATTTCTCGCCGACGCGAACGCCGACCCTGACGGCACCCGGCGGCAGTTCCATGGGCTCGGGCGCCGGATCCGGGCCGCGTGGGACGCGACCCTCGCGCTCGAGGACGCCACGCGGCACGCTGCAGATGCGCAGTCGCGAGCTGACGCGCTCGACGGTCGACTCCGCGAGGCCGACCTCCTCGTCGCGGAACTCCGCGGCGGGCTCGAGGCTGCGTCTGCAGATGCCCGTACGGCAGCCTCGGAAGCGGACGTCGCGCACCGCCTGATCGCCGAGGTCGGGGAACGTTCAGCCGAGACGGAGCGCAGGCTCCGCGAGACCGAGCGACGGCTCACGGCCGCCGACCTGCGTATCGACGAACTCACGACGAGTCGGAGCTGGCGGATGACCGCACCCTTCCGTGGCGCCGGTACGCTCGCGCGCCGCGCTCGTCGACGCTCGGGCGGGTAGCAGATCGACGGGTGCTCGCGCACCGGCCGTGCCGCCGAGCCTCATCGACTGGCCGGATCCTCTGGTGAGGCAGCGATCCTTACGCACAGTTTCGCTTTGCTAGAGTCGTCTGATTGTCCAATTCCGAATCCGAGGGTATTTTTTCAGTGGTTGCACGGAGACGCATCCCGCGCATCGCCTATGTGGCGCACGGCGTGAATGGGAAGCACCCCGGATCCGCGCACGTCAGGGTTATCCGACGTGCGCGCAAGGCGCTTCGCGACGGAGACGCTTGGGTCGTCCAACTCGACGTCGATGCCTTCATCGCCAACGCCGTCGACCATGAATTCGATGCGATCCTCGTGCAGCGCGACGCGGTCGAGCCAACGAAGGTGGAACCGCTCATCACCGCGGCCAAGAAGCGCCACATTCGTCTCGTGGCCGAGATCGATGACGATCTCCTGAGCGCCACGGCCGTCGAGCGGTTGATCGACCAGGGCTATGATCCGGTCCGCCTCGAGCGCATGCAGCGACTGATCAGGTTCGCCGACCGAGTCGTCGTGAGTACCAAACCGCTCGCGGGAATCGTCTCCACGGTCAATCGCAGTGTGCGCGTCGTGCCGAATGTCGTCGACCCCGAACTCTGGACGCGTCTTCGCACGGCGCACGACGTCGCCGAGCCGCGAGAGCAGTTGCGGGTGCTGTACATGGGAAGCTCGACCCACGCCGAGGACGCCGAGTTGCTGCGCGAACCCTTCGAGCGACTCATCGCCGAAGAGGCGCCGATCGCGCTCGAGACCGTCGGCATCTCCGAGCGTGACGAGCCATGGCGAGAGCGGTTCGACATTCCCGGCGACAAGACGAACTATCCCGCATTCGTAGCGTGGCTGCTCGACAACCGCGACCGCTGGGATCTTGCCGTTGCGCCGCTGGCACCAACGGCGTTCAACGAACACAAGAGCGACCTGAAGTTCTTGGAGTACTCCATGCTCGGACTGCCCACGGTCGCCTCCGACTTCGGCCCGTATCGCGGACATGGGCAGCACGGCCTGACCTTGGCTCGCACCCCCGACGACTGGTACTCGGCGCTCCGGTCGGTGCTCGCAGCGCCCGACGCGCTCGCTTCGGCGGCAACCACTGCGCGCTCCTATGTCGAGTCCGAGCGAACGCTGACGGACTCAGGCGCGTGGATCCGCGCCATCCTGAACTGAATCGGAACGGATGAACGAATGATGTCCACCGAGGACAGCCGCGGCGGCGCGGCACGGCGTGCTGCGGCAGGAGTACCTGCGCGTCTCAAACCGTTCGTGCGCGAGAACTTCGAGCGTTTCGCCAACGAGCTCGGTCGTTGGCCGACCGCCGAGGCCGCGCTTCGACGACGCCAGCGTATACATGGGCTCATCTCGAGCGGACTGATCGATCGCGAGTACTACTCCGCCCAAGCCGGACGCGTCTTCACGACCGACGCCGAGGTCGCCGAGCACTACGTGTCGACGGGTTCGAAGGCAGGCCTCGTCCCGTCGCCGCTCGTCGAGAACGAGTGGTTCGCGTCGAAGGCCGGACGACGCGGCCCCGCCGTGCTGTCGATCCTGTTCGACGCCACGATCCCGATGGTCGAAGTCAGTCCGGTCTTCGACACCGCGCGTTACGCGCGTGAGACTCGCGCAGGCTTCCGCACGCCATTGCAGGCCCTGCAGCACTTTCTCGCGAATGCCGGGCCCGACACCTTGCTTCCGGTGTCGCCCCAGATCGAAGCGCTGATCGGGGACCGGCGCTGGCGAACTGTTCGGCGCGCACTGATCGATGAGGCGGTGCGGCTGCAGAAGGCAGTGGAGTATCTTGCGCCGCGCCTTCGGCCCGCGTCAGCCGACGACGTCGAGCGTTCGGCCGCCTTCCTGGCGTCGTCCAGGGCTGAGGCGCGCAGTCGTCCGAAGGTGGAACCCCTCGTCTCGGTGATCATGCCGGTGAAGAACCGTGCCCACCGGCTCGACGAATCCGTGCGATCGGTGCAGCGCCAGACCTATGCGAACTGGGAGCTCGTGATCGTCGATGACGGTTCCGTCGACGCGACGCCGGCGGTGCTCGCCGAGTGGGCCGCGTTGGAGCCGCGGATTCGCGTCGTCCTGAGGGAATCGGGAGGAGTCTCGGCCGCTCGCAACACCGGCATCGGTGAGGCCGGGGGCGAGGTCGTCGCGTTCCTCGACTCCGACAACGCCTGGTCGCCGGAGTTCCTCGAGGTCGCGGTCGGCTGGATGTCACGACATGACGAACCGTTCGTGCACACCGCATTGCTCCGGCATGCGGGGAGCGCGAAGATCCTGTACCAGGGCGCCCAGACGAACGGATTCGAGCAGCTGCTCGAAGGCGGGAACTCGGTCGATCTGAACGCGCTGGTCGTCCGAGCCGACCTCTTGCACGAGATCGGGGGATTCGACGAGTCGCTGCGGCGGTGGGTCGACTACGACCTCGCCCTCCGCCTGAGTCGACTGGCCCAGCCGAAGTTCATTCCGTTCATCGGCGTGCACTACGACGACATGGGTGACGGCGACGAACGCATCAGCACGACCGAATCCCCCACCTGGGAGAAGGCGGTCCTCGAGAAGTTCCTCTGCGAGTGGGATGTCGTCGAGTCGCACCGCGATGAACGTGTCCCTGGTCGAGTGAGCGTGGTCGTGCGGTGCGACAACCATGTCGTGCTGCTGTTCGAGGCGCTCGCAGACCTGTTCGCGCAGGCCGCCGACGAGGATATCGAAGTCGTCGTTGTGGCGAATGGCTCGAAGCGGGCGGTCGCGACCGCGATGGCGGGCGCATTCGCGGGCAACGAGCGCATCAAGGTGGTGCACCACGTGCGGCGGCATACGACCTCGCTCGAAGCGAATACCGGGTTCGTGCACTCGACGGGTCAGTATGTGTGCTTCCTCGAGACGGCCCTGCGCGGAAGCGGCGATTGGCTGCAGCGCCTTCGCCGTGAACTTGACGAACACGCCGACCTCGGCGCAGCGCAACCGCTGATCATCGCCGCCGATGGAACACTCGAGAATGCAGGGATCGCATTCGGCGGACCATACGTGGTGCCGTGGTCGAATCTTCGCGGACATCCCGTCGAGGATGCGCTCCTCGCGGGGGCGCAACTCGATGTGGCGGCTGCATCCGACTTCGCGCTGTTCGTGCGGGCGACGAGTTTCATCGCGGCTCGTGGGTTCGATGTGGTGTACGGCAACTCATTGGCCGACGCCGACCTTGGCATCCGGCTCGCGGCGATCGGTGCACGGTCGTCGACCCTCACGACGGCGCGAGCGCAGGTCAGGCCCAAGCAGAAGCTTCGGTCGAACCTCGAGGGGTTCGGCGCTGCGCGTCTGCTCGACGCCCATGGCGCGCTGCTTCCGAGCCCAGATCACAGCTTGTTCTCGCTGCTCGGCGCAGAGGTGCGCGGTCACGAGGTCGGCGAGCAGTTGCCGGGGGTCCTGGCGCGAGCAGGCGGCCCGATCGTCGTGCGCGAGCGCTCGGATCGTAGGCAGCGCTGGGCCATCAAGACCGCGGCTCCCGCGGGCGTCCGTGGCGATACCTGGGGTGACACGCTCTTCGCCGAAGACCTCGCCGAGGCGCTCCGGGCACGCGGTCACCTCGCCCACGTCGATCGCCGTGAGGCAGTCGCTCGGCCGAGTGCCCACCTCGACGACGTCGTTCTGGTGCTGCGCGGACTCGACAAGGTTGCACCGCAACCCGGCGCCGTCAATATCATGTGGGTGATCTCGCACCCCGAGCTGGTGACCGCTGAAGAGATCAACACCTACGATCTCGTCTATGCGGCGAGCTCTCCTTGGGCAGAGCAGGCGACGCGCCGGTTCGGCCGCGAGGTGCTGCCATTGCTCCAGGCGACGAACGCACGGCGATTCAATCCGGCCCGTCGCTCCGAACGGGCGTCATCCGACACGCTCTTCGTCGGTGCGACGCGCCGCACCTACCGACCCATCGTGCGGTGGGCGAACGACGTCGGTGCCGATCTCTCGATCTTCGGGCCCGGCTGGCAGGGGTTGGTCGACGCAGCGAACGTCAAGGACACCTCACTCGCCGGTGAACAGGTCGGCGAGTTCTACGCGTCGGCGCGCGTCGTGCTGAACGATCACTGGCGCGATATGGCCGACCAGGGATTCATCTCGAACCGCATCTTCGATGCGGTCGGCGCCGGGGCGTGGGTCGTGAGCGATCAGGTCGAGGGTCTGGATGAGCTCTTCGGGGAATCCGTCCAGGTCGTCGGCGACCGCGAGGAGCTGAGGAACGCATTGTTCGGCGCCGATGTGCGCCCTGACGACGAGACCCTCATGCGAGGCTCATCGCACGTGCTCGAGCATCACACCTTCGATGCCAGAGCCGAGCACCTCATCACCGCGGCGCAACGCCTTCGGGCCGAGCGTTAGCTCGCGCTCGCGAGTCTCAGACGAACGCTGCTCTGCCCGTGATCTTCCGCCCGACGATGAGGGTGTTCATCTCACGGGTGCCCTCGTACGAGTAGAGGGCTTCAGCGTCGGCGAAGAAGCGGGCGACGTCGTAGTCGAGCACGATGCCGTTGCCGCCGCACACCTCGCGCGCCCATGCCACCGTCTCGCGCATGCGAGCGGTGGCATACGCCTTCGCGAGGGCCGAGTGCTCGTCACGCTGCTCGCCGCGGTCGAGCATCTCGCTGACACGGACGACCATTCCCAGCGAGGCCGTGATGTTGCCGAGGCTCTTGACCAGCAGGTCCTGAATCAGCTGGTGCGAGCCGATGGTCGTGCCGAACTGCACGCGTTCGCCGGCGTACGCGACCGCCGCCTCGTACGCGCCGATCGCCGTACCCACCGCGGCCCATGCGACTTCGGCGCGGGTGAGGCGAAGCACGCTCGCAGTGTCGCGGAACGAGTTGGCGTTCTGCAGGCGCAACGTCTCGGGCACCACGACGTTCTCGAGGGCGATGTCGGCATTCTGCACGATGCGGAGGCTGGTCTTGCGCTCGATCTTCGTCGCGGTGTACCCGGGCGTCGAGGTGGGGACGATGAAGCCCTTGACCTGGCTGTCCTCGACGTCCTTCGCCCAGATGATCGTGATGTCCGAGAACGTGGCGTTGCCGATCCAGCGCTTCGAGCCGTTGATCACCCAGTTGTCGCCCTCGCGCTTCGCGGTGGTGCGCAGTCCCTGCGACGAGTCCGACCCCGAGAGGGGCTCGGTCAAGCCGAATGCGCCGATCGTCTCGCCGCTCGCAAGCCTCGGGATCCACTCATCACGCTGCTCCTTCGAACCGCAGACACTGATCGATCCCGTGGCGAGGCCGTTCTGCACGCCCACGAAGGTGGCGACCGAGGCATCGACGCGCGCGAGCTCGAGTTGCACGAATCCACGGAACACGGCGGAGTTCTCGAACGGCTTCGTCTCGTCCCAGGCATACGAGAGCGCGCCGAGATCGGCGAGCGGCTTCACGATCTGCATCGGGAACTCCGCGCGGTCCCAGTACTCGTTGGCGAGCGGCTTGACCTCGGTTTCGAGCCACGCGCGAAGCTTCGCAAGCGCCTCCTTCTCGGGATCGGCGAGAAGGGATCCGTAGGCATAGAAATCGCTGGCGAGCGGTTCGAAGGACATGACTGCTCCAATAGATCGTCGGATGCCCCGAGCCTAGGTTCGGGGCCGGCGGACGGTGAAGCCGTTGGTACGTTGGATCCAAGCTGACGAGAGGACCTTCCCCGATGTTTGTGGCGATCGACAACGCTCCGCGAGACTATGCGTGGGGTTCACGCGACGCCATCGCCGCGTACCGAGGTGTGCAGCCTTCGGGCGACCCCGAGGCCGAACTCTGGCTCGGGGCACACGCGGGTTCGCCCGCGAAGATCGTCGACGCGACATCCGTCGGCCATCCAGATCTCGCGCAATGGATCGCGGCGGATCCGGGCACCGCGCTCGGCGCTCGGCTCGCCGAGCGGGCGCGCCTGCCGTTCCTCCTGAAGGTCCTGGCGGCGGCTGAGCCGCTCTCGTTGCAGGCCCACCCGACTCCGCAGCAGGCGCGCGCCGGCTTCGAGCGCGAGGAGTCCGAGGGCGTGCCGATCGGGGCATACGACCGCAACTACAAAGACCCGTTCCACAAGCCCGAACTCATCGTCGCGGTGAGTGAGACCTTCGACGCGCTGTCGGGGTTCCGTCCACTCGATCAGGTTCGGGGGATGATGGCGGTGCTCCGCGCCGCCGACGCCGCGAGCGCGGCACCCGAACCTGGAGCGCTCGACCTCCTCGACTCGCATCTCGCAGGCGACGACCCGCTTCGCACGACCGTTGACTGGCTGCTGCGCGATGGGCGAGGCGAAGACACCGGAGAGTCTGCGTGGGTCATCGAGCGGGTCGTGGCACTCGCCTCAACCGAGACGGCACGTGACTCGGAATTCGCGCTGTCGTTCGAGACGGTCGGCCTGCTCTCGGAGTTCTACCCAGGCGACGCGGGGATCGTCATCTCGCTGCTGCTCAACAGGGTTCGCCTGAAGCGCGGCGAAGCGCTCTACCTCGCTGCCGGCAACATCCACGCGTACCTCGAGGGGCTCGGCATCGAGCTCATGGCCGCGAGCGACAACGTGCTGCGCGGCGGCCTCACTCCCAAGCACGTCGACGTCGGCGAGCTCCTCGAAGTGCTCGACTTCACACCGATCGAACCGCCGTACCTGACCGCGAGCAGTGTTGCGCCGGGCGTCGTCGGCTACCGCCCCGAGGTGCCCGATTTCGCCCTCTATCGAGTGGATGCCGGGTCCGCCGCAGCTGTGGTGCCTGTGCGCGGTCCCTCGATCCTCCTCGCCGAGGGCGACGTGGAGGTCGCCGGCGCTCACGGCTCGATCACGCTGGCCCGGGGCGGAGCGGCGTTCGTGACCCCCGACGAGGGTGCCCTGACCGTGCACGGGTCGGGGGGGCTCTGGATCGCGACGACAGCACCGACCGGCGCGTAGGGTCGCGACCGCCGACCGAAGCAGATCGACACGCGCCGGCCGCTCGCTATGAATCGAGTGTGCGAATCACCCGCGCGGGCACCCCACCCACGATCACGTCATCGGGCACGTCGGTCGTGACCACGGCGCCGGCGGCGATTACCGCGCCGGCGCCGATCGTTACGCCACCGACGATGATCGCGCCCGCGCCGATCCAAGTGCCGGCGCCGATCGAGATCGGCGCATTGGTTCCCGCCCCCGCGCGCTTCTCGTGCGTTCCGATCTCATGCGTGTCGGTGACGAGCCGCACGAACGGCCCGATGTTCACGCGATCGCCGATCGTCGTCTGCGGGCGAATGTACACATCGCGATTGATGAACACATCGCTGCCGATCGTGACCGGACCGAGCAGTTCGCCGCCGCGGTAGATCGTCGTGCGGTCGCCGATGCGGACCTCGCCATTCATCTCCACCCGAGGGTCGATGCGGCAGTCGGTTCCGATGTGCGTACTCACTCCGACATTGTGCCAAGCGATCGTCGGCAGTAGCGCCAGGCAGGCCGCTCACCAGGCCACCGCCGCCGATGCGCTGCGGGTACGATGGCGTCTCGTGCGCAAGCCCCAACGAGTTCTCGTCTTCCCGGCGTGGACGGATAATCCCTACCTGAACCTCATGAGCCTCGCGCCGCGAGCGTCGGGCCGCGAGTTCATCGGCGTCAAGCACCGCAACGAGCTCTTCGCCCTTGCGAAGCACCTCGATCGGGGCGACATCCTGCACCTGCACTGGACCTCGCCCCTGCTGCAGGAGGAGGCCGACGACGCCGATGCCCGCGCGACGCTCGGGGAGCTGGTCCGCCTGCTTTCGCGACTTCGCGACCGCGGAGTCAAGCTCGTCTGGACGATCCACAACCACCTGCCGCACGAACTGGCCTACCGAGAGCCCGAGGTCGAGCTCTATCGCACGCTCGCTCAGACCGTAGATGCGATCCACACCATGTCGCCGCACACACCCGACGCGCTCGCGGGAATCTGCGAGCTGCCGGGCGAACGGATCCGTCAGATCCCGCATCCGAGCTATGTCGGCGTGTATGGCGCGCCGGTCGCGACCGATGAGGCGCGCCGGCAGCTCGGCGCAGATCCGGCAAGGCCGGCCGTGCTCTTCCTCGGCCAGATGCGGCCCTACAAGGGTCTCGATCTGTTGATCACCGCGATGAACGGCCTCAGCGAGCGTGACGGGGGGTCGCCGACGCTGCTGCTCGCGGGTTCGGCCGACGCCGAGGCGAAAGCGATCATCGATGCGACGCTCAATCCCGCCGTCGACGTCGTGGCGCGGTTCGACTATGTCCACGACAGCGAGATCGCCACCTGGTTCGGTGCAGCGAACCTCGCGGTGTTCCCGTATCGGGCGATCCTCAACTCGGGGAGCGTGCATCTCGCGTCCGCCTTCGAGGTGCCCGTCGTGCTGCCCGGCGAGCCCCACCTCGTCGAGCAGTTCAGCGATCAGGCGTGGGTGGACTTCTTCGACACGAGCGACCCGGTCGGGTCGCTCACGGCTGCGATCGAGCGATCACTGCAGACCCCTGTCGATGCATCGGACTTCGACGTGTTCAATGCACGGTTCTCGCCGTGGAAGGTCTCCGAGTCGTACCGTGCGCTCCTCGACGAGCTCACGGCTTCGTCGACGCCGGCCGCCGAAGCCGCCGCCTGACGAGCCGAAGCCCCTTTCCACCGGCTCGGGTCAGCCAGTGCCCCCGGCGACGAAGCTCGAGGGTGTCTCGCCGACGCACGAGTTCGAAGCGGTCGAACCTGCTGTATGCGGGCACATCGGTGAAGAATCGCACGACGTGCATCCCATCGGACGACGCATCCTGCAGCGCGACGATGACGCGTGAACCGGGCGGAAGCGAGCGCGGAGCGAATCGCGCCGAGACCACTCGGCCGGTCGACGACTGCGCATCGGGTCGCACGATGGCGCCGGTCCGCGGTTCGAGCAAGACGACGGTCGCGCTTCCGGCGTGGGGCGTGTCGACGGCGATCTCGAGGCGCCGACCCGACGCGAGGGCGACGATACGCCCACGGATCGCCCGCGACGCGCTGAAGTCCGTCACGAGCGTCGACGCAGCCGGCGCGACATGGAATTCGGGTGCGTCGTCGAGCACGCCTGGCTCATGACCCGCCGCGTACGCGGCGACTTCTGCGACGATCGGATCCGACTCCTCGGAGCCGTTCAGGATGCCCGTCGCGAGCGTCTCGGCGAGCAGGCGCACGAGCCAGGGTTCGTCGCGCAGCACCGACTCGCCCGCCTCCGAACGCATCCGCAGGAAGCGGTACCAGTCGGCGAGTTCGACGCCGATATCGGGACGGTACCCGGTGACCGCACGGGCGAGCGCCGCGGCGTCGTCGGTCTCACCCGCAAGCGTCAACTCGAAGACGATGCGTTTCTGGGCGGCCAGGGAACGATCGATGCCCCGTCGCGTCGCCTGCAGGAGTCGATCGAGCGCGGCACGCACCGCGTCATCGTCGTCACCCTCACGGGCCTCGGATCTCAGGTACTGCGCGAGATGCACCCAACCGTCGCGGTCGTAGATCAGGCTCGCGTACGCGGCGCTGAGCGCCGGCGAGTCCGCGGACGCGACGAGTTCCGCGCACTGAACCTCCTGGTCCAGGTAGCTGAGGAACGACGCCGCCGAGTCGGCCTTCGCCGACATCGAGGTCGCGCCCTGCCTCTCGCGGTACAGGTACACGACGTGATCGACCATGTCGATCGAGTTCGCGCGCAAGTAGGCCGTGGTCATCGGAACGATGTCGTTCGAACGCGGAACATCGGGGAACTGGACGCCGATCGCCGTCCAGAACGATCGCCGGAACGCCTTGTTCCAGCACGCGCGCCCATAGAGCAGCGACGGCTCCTCGGCGGCGGTGAACGCCTGCCGCGCGACGGCGTAGGCAGGCCAGTTCGCCGTCGGGCGCCAGGTCTGGTTCGGGGAAAACTTGAGGTAGTCGCCGAATGCGATGTCGGATCCCGACGCCTCGAGGCTGTCGACGAGTGCACGATACGCGCCGTCAGGGACGATGTCGTCGCCGTCGCAGAAGATCAGGTAGCGCCCGCGGGCTTGTGCGACGCCGGTGTTGCGCGCGGATCCGCCGCCTCGACGCGTCGCCTCGATGATGTGTACGCGATCATCTGCGCGGGCGATGTGTCGCACGACCTCGACGGTGTCATCGGTGGAGTGGTCGTCGACCACGATCACTTCCATGTCGGCGATGTCTTGCGCGAGCACCGAGCCGAGCGTCTCGCGGATCCACGGGTGCACGTTGTGCGTCGGGATGACGACCGAGAGGAGGACGGACTCGGAAGCAGCACTCACCCGCTCGATTGTACGGACATCGTCGAGCCGACCAGTGCGGTACCGTGAAGCGGATCGAGCGGGGAGACAGCGGCGATGGGCATTGGCGGGCGAGTGCTCGACGGCGTGCGCGCCGTCGCATCGGCGGGGATCGCGCCGGTTCGCCGGCGCCGCGGGCGACGATCCGCTGCGGCGATACCGGATGCCTCGCGCCGCGCCGGCTGGGTCGACGTCGTCATGCCCGTGCACGATGTCGAGCGGCTCGTCGACGCGAGCATCTGTTCGGTGCTCGCCCAAGACCACTGGCGACTCCGCCTGATCGTGCTCGACGACTCGTCGAGCGACGGCACCGCCCAGCGCGTCGCACGCTGGGCTGCGCGAGACTCGCGGGTGCGCCTCGTGCGTGTCGAGCACCGCGACCCGAACGCGACGCGAAATGCGGGCGTCGCGCTCGCCGAAGGCGAGTTCCTCACGTTCCTCGACGGCGACGATGTGCTGCGCCCCGGGGCGCTTCGCGACCTGGTCGGCAGCCTCGAAGCGTCGGGCGCCGACTTCGCGGTCGCCTCGTACGACCGACTCGAACGGGGGCGCCGCACGCCGCCCGCGTTCTGGATCGACGAGGCGCACGCCGCCGACCGCCCGTCGACGTCGCTCGAGCGATTCCCGGCGATCCTCGTGAACGCCGTGCAGTGGACCAAGCTCTACCGGCGGTCCTTCTGGGATGCCGCGAACCTGTCGTTCCCTGAGGGCGGGCACTTCCAAGACCAGCTCGTGAGCGCCAGAGCCTACGCTCGAGCGGCGTCGTTCGACATCCTGGCGCGCAAGACCGTCGACTGGCGCATCCGTGCCGATGGCAGCTCGATGACGCAGCAGGGCGTGCGTGCCGACCAGGTGCACGACCGGTTCGCCACCGCGCTCGGCGCGCTCGCGGTGCTCGCGGACGAGTCGACCGATGAGGTGCGCCGCGCGCGCATCGCGCAGGTCCTCTCGAACGACGCCGCGATCGCCGCCGCTGAGTTGCCCGGCATGGGCGACGAGGCCTTCGCCGCGCTGCGCGACGGCCTCGCCGGGCTCGCCGCGCTCGCCGACGAGGCGATCTGGGCCGAGGTGCCTGCCGAGTCGAAGGTGCTCTACGAGTTCGTGCTGCGCGGCGACCGGTCGCGCGCGCTCGAATACCTGCGTCGCGGCGGGCTCGACGTGCTGCGGCATCCGCTCATTCAGGTGGAAGGAATGCAGTACATCGAGCTGCCGTTCTGGGCCGACGACACAGTGTCCGTGCCACTCCAGCGTTTTCTCGCCGCGCCCCGCGAGCTTCGCGCGTATGCCGAGCGAGCGGCGGAACGAAACTCGATTCTTCGCCGCTAACGTTGCGTGTTGCAGTCACGGTGAGGCCGTGACGGTCTGTTCGATCGACGATCGAATCGAGTTACTCCAACAGCGCGGTGATCTCCCGATCGAAGTACGGGATGAGTGTGCGGGCGAACGCGCGCGTCAGATGAAGACCGTCGCGCGTCACGATGGTGTTCCCGATGACCGGAGCGCACCTCGCCTGCGTGCAGTAGAAGCTGGTCAAGTCGATGAGCCTCGCCTGGTCGTGGGCGGCGACAGCCTCTCGGTGCCCATCCTCAAGGAGCACGTGATCGCGCGGTGCGGAGCACTCTTCCGATGCGGCGAGGCCGTGCCGCGATATGCACGCGATCACTTCGTGTCCGAAGATTGGGTGGTCTCGAAGCGCGATGATTCGTGTATCGGGTCGGGCCTTCGACCATGCGGCCACCAATCCCTCGACCTCTGCGCGGTCGGCGTCAGCACCCTCGACGTCGGCGATCGCGGCACGAGCCGAATGGGTGACGATGACCGCGTCGAGGTCGGTCGTCGACGAGATCCGCCGCTCGACGGATTCATTCCATCTTTTGCAGCGCTGCACTGATTCCTTGTCCGGTTGAGCGAGGTTGGCCTTGGTCCAGTAACACCGCCCCAAACCTGCTACGTCGATGCGCCAGTTGTGCGTCTCGGCGATCTGCTCGTACACATCCAACAGTGTGTTGTTGTGCGAATCACCAACCGCGATCAGATGCTTGCTATAGCCGGTCGGGGGCCCGACCGTGCAGAAGTTGGCCTCGGAACCGCTCACCCCCCAACATTCGCTGCGGTTCGCATCATCTTTCTCGAGCGCGGCAACGCCGGGCACCAACCGCCCGTCGAGATCGGGGTTGTTGCACGGAGCCAAGGCGGGATCGAGCGACGCGGCGCCGAGACAATCCACGGCGTCAGAACCGAGTTGCTCGGCGACGGCCGCCTGGCGATCCACCTCGGTGGTGTGGGCCGCGACGCTGCAGGCGGTGGTGATCGCAACCGTTGCGATCGCAGCGACCGTGCCCATGATAGTCCGGCGCGGCGTTGCATGTTCGCGAATCCTTGCGACCGGGCGTTCGAAACTCCGACTATGGAGCCAGGCGACTCCGACCGAAACTGCGAACACGGCGGCGCCACCGGAGAGGCCGACCGCGGTGTACCCGCGGAACACAAGATAGGTCCACAGGATCGGCCAATGCCAGAGATAGAGCGGATATGAGATCCGTGCGAGGAACTGCATCGGCCGGAGAGCAAGCAGACGGTCTGCGCCGAAGCGCGTGGGAGCACCTGCGCTGAGCAGGATCAGGCAAGCTCCGGTGACGGGGACGAGCGCAAGGGGCCCGGGGTACGCACGAGCGCCGTCGACGACGAAACCGGACGCGATGATGACGACCAGCCCGCACCAGCCGAGGGTGATCCTCAGCAGTAACGGGAACAGGGGAAGGCGGCGAATGAGGATCGCGACGAGGGCACCCGCACCGAGCTCCCAGAATCGGGCGAACGAGTCGAGGTAGGCGGCATCCGGATTCGTCGCATTGGCCTGGACGGCATACGCGAAGGATGCGACCGAGAGCGCCAGCGTCACGCAGGTGATCATCGGCACGACGTTCCAGTCACGTCGTCGCAGGACGAGAGCGATGAGGGTGATCACGATCGGCCAGAGCAGGAAGAACTGGCCTTGGACCGAGAGCGACCAGAAGTGTTGCAGCGGACTTGTCGATGGGCCGGCTGCGCCATAGGCGAGTTGGGAGCTGATCAGCTCCCAGTTCTCGTAATAGAGCGCGGAAGCGATGAGTTCGCGCCCGGTTTGCGTCCATGTCGTCTGCGGCGACAAGAGCACGGTTGCGAATCCGACGAAGATGAGCACGACGAGCGCCGATGGTGCCAGCCGGAGCAGCATCCTCGCGTATCGCTGATCAAGGCGTGCCGGATCGGACGTCGTCGCCCATCGAACGAGTGAGCCTGTCAGAAGGAATCCCGACACGAACAAGAAGACGTCGACCCCGCCTGACACTCGACCGGCTCCGAATAGATGGAAGAGCACGACGAGAGTGAGTGCGAGACCACGAAGTCCCTCGATTTCGCCGATACGTCGCGGCGCGGCGGACACTGCGTTTGAAGCGGGGGGCATCGGGGGTTCTCCTGGGTCGCTAGATCCTATGCGAAGATCCCCACACATCAGAACTCGCCCGAACGTCTTCCGGCGACGGGCATCCACGCATCTGGACGCGGGCCGCCGGACTTCAGATCCAGCGCCGCCGCGGCGCGCCCGGTGAGCTGCGGGCGTTCGCCGATCAGGCCGTGCGCGCACCCCGAACAGCCACCGGTAGGCGGTAGGGGTCGTCTGCAGACCCTTCTTCGCGGGCCTCGTACGACCGACTCGAACGGGGGCGCCGCACGCCGCCCGCGTTCTGGATCGACGAGGCGCACGCCGACGACCGCCCGTCGACCTCGCTCGAGCGATTCCCGGCGATCCTCGTGAACGCCGTGCAGTTTCTGGGATGCCGCGAACCTGTCGTTCCCCGAGGGCGGGCACTTCCAAGACCAGCTCGTGAGCGCCAGAGCCTACGCTCGAGCGGCGTCGTTCGACATCCTCGCGCGCAAGACCGTCGACTGGCGCGCATCCGTGCCGATGGCAGCTCGAGGCCTTCGCCGCGCTGCGCGACGGCCTCGCCGGGCTCGCCGCGCTCGCCGACGAGGCGATCTGGGCCGAGGTGCCCGCCGAGTCGAAGGTGCTCTACGAGTTCGTGCTGCGCGGCGACCGGTCGCGCGCGCTCGAATACCTGCGTCGCGGCGGGCTCGACGTGCTGCGGCATCCGCTCACCGAGATCGACGGCGTTCGATACGTGCAGTTGCCGTTCTGGGACGACGGCGAAGCGGATGTCCCGAGGTCGCGGTTCCGCGCCGCACCACGCGAGTTGCGGGCGTTCGTCGATCAGGCCGTGGCGCGCACCCCGAACAGCCGCCGGTAGGCGGTGGGCGTGGTCTGCAGCACCTTCACGAAGTGGTGCCGCATGACGGCGGCCGCGCCGAACCCGGTCTCGCGCGCGATCTCTTCGAGCGTGTAGTCGGTCTCTTCGAGCAGCTGCTGCGCGCGCAGCAGCCGCTGGCGGTTGAGCCACGCGTTGGGCGTCGTGCCCGTCTCGGCGCGGAAGCGGCGCGCGAACGTGCGCGGCGACATGAGGGCCTTGCGGGCGAGCAGGTCGACCGTGAGGTCTTCGTCGAGGTGCTCGAGCATCCACTCGGTGACCTTGGCGAACGAGTCGGTGCGGCACTCGGCCACTGGGGTCTGGATGAACTGCGACTGCCCGCCGTCGCGCTGGGGCGGCACGACCATGCGGCGGGCGATGATGTTGGCGGCGCTCGCGCCGAGCTCGGTGCGCACGATGTGCAGGGCGGCGTCGATGCCCGCGGCGGTGCCCGCACCCGTGACCACCTTGTCGTCTTGCACGAAGAGCACGTCGGGGTCGACGTCGGTGTTCGGGAACATCTCGGCGAGCTGGTCGGTGTACATCCAGTGCGTGGTCGACTGTCGGCCGTCGAGCACGCCAGCGTGACCGAGGGTGAACGCGCCCGAGCACACCGAGAGCACCCACGCTCCGCGGTCGACCGCGTCACGGATCGCGTCGAGCACTCGCTCGTCGGCGGGTGAGTCGATGAGCGACGCCGGCACGGCGACGAGGTCGGCGGAGTAGGCCGCGTCGAGCCCCTCGGTGACGACGACGTCGAAGCCGAGCTTCGTCGTGACGGGGCCCGGGTCGGCGGTGACCACGTGGAAGTCGAACGTGGGGCCGCCCTGTTCACTGCGGTCGATGCCGAAGACCTCGCAGATGACACCGAACTCGAACGGCGCCATCTGGGGGAGGGCGATACAGGCGATGGTGTGGAGCACGGGTGCCTCCGAATGGCAGAAATAGTACGTTCGATGTCCACTCTGCCACTGTTGGCAGGATCTGGCAAGACATAGATTTACTGACATGACCACGATCATCTTCCTCGTACTTGCGGGCCTCGCGATCTGGGGCGTACTCGCCACCGTCCTTCGCCTCGATGACGACGGCTACGGTCGCCCCGAGATTCGCGATCGCACGCGACACATCGAGAACCTCCCCACGCGTCACGCCTGACGCGGCGCCGGGCGACGGATCGGGACATCCGCGCGCCCTGCACCACCTGCCCACTCATGCGCCCTCCCGATACGATCGGGAGGGCGCCGGACGTTCCGCCGCCGGAGAGGGCGGAACATGAGCTGGCTGGTCACCGGGGGAGCAGGCTACATCGGTGCGCACGTCGTGCGCGCATTCCAGGCGAAGGGCATCGACACCGTCGTCGTCGACGATCTCTCGTCGGGGCGGCGGTCGTTCCTCACCGACGACGAGCGGTTCGTGCAGGGCTCCATCCTCGACGGCCGGCTGCTCGAGGACGCCTTCGAGAAGTTCCACGTGCAGGGCGTCGTGCACCTCGCGGGCTTCAAGTACGCGGGCGTCTCGGTGAAGCGTCCGCTGCACACCTACCAGCAGAACGTCGCGGGCACCTCGATGCTGCTTGCCGCCATGGAGGCGAAGGGCGTCGACCGCATCGTCTTCTCGTCGAGCGCCGCCGTGTACGGCACGCCCGACGTCGACCTCGTCACCGAGACGACCCCGAAGCATCCCGAATCGCCATACGGCGAGTCCAAGCTCATCGGCGAGTGGCTGCTCGCCGACCAGGCCCGTGCCACCGGCCTGCGTCACACGAGCCTGCGCTACTTCAACGTCGTCGGTTCGGGCACGCCCGAGGTATTCGACCCGAGCCCCCACAACCTCTTCCCGCTCGTGTTCGAGGCGCTCCTCGACGGCCGCACGCCGCGCATCAACGGCGACGACTACCCGACGCCCGACGGCACGTGCGTGCGCGACTACATCCACGTGGCCGACCTCGCCGAGGCGCATGTCGTGGCGGCGCAGCGCCTCGACGCGGGCGAACCCATCGAGCCCGTCTACAACCTGGGTTCGGGCGACGGCGTCTCGGTCGGCGAGATCATGCGCGCCGTGGCCGAGGTCACGGGCATCGCGTTCGACCCAGAGATCGCGCCGCGTCGCGAGGGCGACCCCGCACGCATCGTCGCCTCGGGCGAGCTCGCCGCACGCGACCTCGACTGGCGCATGCGGCACTCGCTCACCGAGATGGTCGCGAGCGCCTGGGAGGCCCGCCGGTCGGCCCCGGTTGATAACGTCTGACGAACACCCGGCGTGTCGCTGCGCGCGTAAAGCCTCGACGGGCGGTTGAGGGTTTACGATCTGCGACTTGACTCTCACGAATTACAACGGTGTAATTGGTCGTGACACACCCCTCGGGGTGTTGGTACAACTGGGTGGGAGACGATATGGGAAATCCTGAATATCGTTCTGGAGTACCTGACGATTGGTTCATCGATCCGGTCAGGCTGGGAGTTCCCGGCGTGCGGCCGGTCGTCGATGATGACAATCCGTTGGCGTGGCAGAGCGACGCACTGTGCGCGCAGACCGATCCCGAGGCGTTCTTCCCCGAAAAGGGCGGTTCGACCCGAGACGCGAAGAAGATCTGCACCGGTTGCGAGGTGCGTTCCGAGTGCTTGGAGTATGCACTCTCGAACGACGAACGCTTCGGCATCTGGGGCGGTCTCTCCGAGCGCGAGCGTCGCAAGCTTCGCAAGCGCGCGGTCTGACCCTCACCGTGGGTTGAGGAGCGACGAAGGCGGTGGGTCGAGGAGGCGCGCCAGCGCCGTCTCGAGACCAGCGTCTCGAAACCCCGTGTCCGCGGGCCGGGGTTTCGAAACGTCGCTTCGCTCCTCCTCAACCCGCTCGCATTCGCCTCGCGGTTTCGAGACGTCGCTTCGCTCCTCCTCGACCCGCGGCGGTTTCGAGACGTCGCTTCGCTCCTCCTCAACCCGCGATGGTTTCGAGACGTCGCTTCGCTCCTCCTCAACCCACGATGGTTTCGAGACGTCGCTTCGCTCCTCCTCAACCCACGGTGGTTTCGAGACGTCGCTTCGCTCCTGCTCAACCCGCGGCGGTTTCGAGGCGCGCCCGGTCGAGTGACGGATGCCGCGGGGCGGGCCGCATAGGCTGACCCCGATGTTCCCCAGAGTCACCGCCATACTCGTCGTGCACCGGGGCGGCGACCACCTTCGACGCACGCTCGCCGCGCTCGCCTCGCAGACGCGCCAACCCGACGCACTCGTCGCCGTGCTCACCGAGGCCGATGCCGACGCCCGCGAGCAGATCGCGGCCGCGTCACCCACCCGCATCGTCGAACTCACGCAGCACCTCCCGTTCGGAGAAGCGATTCACGCTGCCGACCGCGTCCTCGACGATCCGGGGTCCGACGCCGATGCGCTGTGGCTGCTCACCGAAGACAGCGCGCCGGCGCCCGATGCGCTCGCCGCGCTCGTCGCCACCCTCGAGACCGCGAAGCTGGTCGCGATCGCCGGGCCGAAGCTGCGCGCATGGGACGAGCCCGAGCGCATCGCGAGCTTCGGTCGCACGATGACGCGACTGGGGCGAAGCGTCGCACTCGTCGACGACGAGCTCGATCAGGGCCAGCACGACGGCCTGAGCGATGTGCTCGGCCTCGACCCGGCCGCGCTCCTCGTGCGCCACGGCGTCTGGCGCGAGCTCGGCGGATTCGACCCGGCCCTGCCGACCGTCGACGACGCCCTCGACCTGTCGGTTCGCGCCCGCCTCGCGGGGAACCGCGTGGCGGTCGTGCCCGAGGCACGGGTCGAGTTCGCCGGCAACGGCGTGGCCGGCCCGCTCGCGGGGTCGCGCGCACGGGTGATTCGTCGACGCGACCGAGCGACCCGCGCCGCGCAGCTGCATCGCCGGCTCGTGTATGCGCCCGTCGTGGCCATGCCGCTGCACTGGCTCACGTTCCTGCCGCTCGCACTGGCGCGGTCGGTGCGACTGCTCCTCGTCAAGGCACCAGGTGCGATCCCCGGCGAATGGGCAGCCGCGTTCACCACGATGTTCTCGGGCGCTCGCGTGCCGCGTGCCCGCCGTCAGCTGAAGCGCTCGCGCACGGTGGGCTGGTCGGCGATCGCGCCGCTGCGCATGCAGCCCGACGAACTGCGCCGACGGCGTCAGCACGCCGCCGAGACGCGCCGCGCGAGGGCCCGCGGCCGCACCGAGGAGCTGCAGTTCCTCGGCACCGGAGGCGGTTGGGTGCTCCTCGTCTCAGCAGCGGCATCCGTGGCGCTCTTCTCATGGCTCATCGGCGCCACCGGCGTCGGTGGCGGGGGGCTGCTTCCGCTCTCCGACGGGCTCGCGGCCCTCTGGCGCAACGCGGCGTACGGGTGGCGCGACATCGGCACGGGATTCGTCGGGGCCGCCGACCCGTTCGCCGGCGCGCTCGCCGTACTCGGCTCGATCACCTTCTGGGCGCCGTCGTTCGCACTCGTGCTCGTCTGGCTGCTGGCGCTGCCGGCGGCGGCGATGGGAGCGTGGTTCGCGGCGTCGCGCCTCACCGAGCGCGGCTCGGTGCGGGCGGTCGCCGCACTCGTGTGGGCGTTCGCGCCGCCGTTCCTCATCGCGCTCGGCGACGGACGCCCCGGAGCCGTGCTCGCGCACGTACTGCTCGGCTGGCTCGCATTCGCCGCGTTCGGGGCGGCGACCTCATGGGCGGCCGCGGCGACGGCCTCGCTGCTGTTCGCCGCGGTCATCGCTGCGGCGCCGAGCCTCACGCCGGCGCTCATCGTCGCCTGGGCGGTCGCGCTGGCCTTCAGCGGACGAGCGTGGGTACGCCTGGCGCCGCTGCCGATCCCCGCCCTCGCCCTCGCCCTGCCGCTCGTCATCGAGCAGGTCGGCCGGGGCAATCCGCTGGCGTTGCTCGCCGATCCGGGTCTCCCGGTCGGCAGCGCCGTGCCCACGACATGGCAGCTCGCTCTCGGCTTCCCCGATGCCTCGTGGGGCGGGTGGGACACCTTCTTCGAGGGCATACCGAACGTCGACTTCCGACTCGCGCTGAGCGCGCTCATCCTGCCCCTCGTACTCGTCGCGTTCGCGGCCGTGGTCGCGCCGCGCCTCAGGTCGGCCGCACTCGCGCTCGGCCTCGGACTGCTCGGGTTCGCGACCGCCGTCGGCGCGTCGCACCTCGCCGTCGCGACGGTGGGCCCCACCGACATCCCGATCTGGACGGGCGCCGGCCTGAGCCTCACCTGGCTCGGCCTCGTCCTCGCCGCGGTCGTCGCACTCGACGCCATGCGGCGAGGCCCCGCGCTGCTCGGATTCGTCGCGTTCGCCGGCGTGCTCGCCGCCGTGCTGCCGACCGCGCTCGGCATCGCCACCGACCGGGTCGCGGTCGCCCCGGCCGCCGAGCGCACCCTGCCCGCGTTCGTCGGCGCCGAGGCCCAGAACGATTCGCGGGTGACGACGATGCGCCTCACGCCCGACGCCGACGGCAGCCTGCGGGCCACGCTCGAGCGGGGCCGCGGCGTCACGCTCGACGAGCAATCGACCCTCGCCGACACCGCAGCGACGCTGTCGGCCGACGAGGAGCAGCTCGCCGAGATCGCCGGCAACCTCGCCTCGCGCAGCGGCTTCGATCCCGATGCCGCGATCCGCGAGTTCGGCGTCTCGTTCGTGCTGCTCGACGCGCCGTCGGCCGACGCCGAGCGTGCGGCGGTCGCGACGGCCGAGCGGGCGCGCAGCGCGCTCGACGGCAATGCCGCACTCCTGGCGGTCGGCGAGACCGATTTCGGCGTGCTCTGGCGCTTCGTCGACGCGCAGGCGGATGCCCCGGCGGCGCAGATCCCCGAAGACGCGGGCGGGTGGCAGGCGGCGCTCATCACGGCCCTCCAGATCGTCGTGCTCGGCGCGGCGCTGCTGCTGTCCATCCCGACCGGTGCCGGTCGCGAGCGCGATCGCCGATCGACGGTGCGTCGCACGACGCTCGCCCCCGGGCCCGGGCCCGGGCCCGAACCAGTGACCGAGCGTGATGCCGAGGCGGAGCCCCAGGCCGAGCCGGAGCCGGAGCCGAAACCGGAGCCGGAGGCCGAGGCCGAGCCGGAGCACGAGCCGGAGCCCGAGCCGGAGCCCGAGCCGGAGCCCGGACCGGAGGCCGAGGCCGATCCCGAGGCCGATCCCGATCCCGAATCTGCGGCCGAGCACGGCCCCGCACCTGAGCGCGAGAGAGACGACGATGGCCGATAAGCTCACCCTCGCCCGCACCGCGGTGCGAATCGGAGCCCGCGGGCTCGCCGTGCTCGCCGTCGCCGGCGTCGGGGTCGGCGCCCTCGCCGCGGCGGCGCTCGTGCCCTGGCCCGAGCATCGCGCCGAGGCGCCATCGCTCGTCGTGGAACCGGCCGAGACCGGTCAACTGCGCGTCTGCCCGGGCCCGCTGCTCTCCATCGGCGAGGACCCGACCGCCGCGACGACCGCGACCTCCGTCGGATCCGCCGACGTGACCTCGGGCGCAATGCCGCCCGACGCCGACGTCACCGAGACGCCGCTCGCAGCCCCCGACAACTCGCGAGCCGACGCCGATGGCGCGCCGCTCGCGCTCACGACCGAACCCGGCGCGGTCGACGCCGGAATGCTGGCGGGTGCGCAGTCGCAGACCGTCACGCGCGAGGGGCTCTCCGGGTTCGCCGCGGCATCGTGCACCGAGGCCGTCGCCGAATCCTGGCTCGTGGGCGGAGCGACCGACGTCGGGCGCACAGGCCTCGTGCTGCTGGCCAACCCCACCGCGGTCGCCGCGACGGTCGATGTGCGCGTGATCGGCGAGACCGGCCGCGTCGATGCGCCGTCGGCGCTCGGCATCATCGTGCCGCCGGGCAGCCAGCGGGTGCTCTCGCTCGCCGGCCTCGCCCCGAACCTCGTCTCACCGGTGGTGCACGTCACCAGCACGGGCGGCGCGATCGCCGCAAGTCTCGAGCACTCGGTCATCGAGGGTCTGACTCCCGCGGGCGTCGAGCTCGTCGGCCCGACGGCCATGCCCGCCACGACGCAGGTGATCCCCGGATTCGTCGTGCCGAGCGACGGCGGGGTCGCCCCGGCCGACGACCACGCCGAGGGCGACGACTTCCCCGCGGTGCGACTGCTCGCGACCGGCGAGGAACCGGTCCAGGTCTCAGTGGGCATCGTGTCGGAGTCGGGCGGGGGCGACGGGTCGACCGTGGACGTCGCCCTCGAACCCGGTCTCGTGACCGACGTCCCGCTCGGCGAACTCGACGCCGGGGAGTACACGATCCGGCTCGACGGCGACGGACCGTTCGTCGCGGCCGCCCGGGCCACGACCGGCGTCCCCGAACAGCAGACCGATCCCGACGGGGCCGACCCCGGGGCATCCGTCGACCTGGCGTGGACCACCGCGACCGTGCCGCTCATCGACACGGCGGTGGTCGCGGTGCCGCGCGGGCCATCTCCGGTGCTGCACCTCGCGAATCCCGATGGCGACGAGGTCGAGGTGCGCTATACCGCCGACGGCGATGAGCGCTCGATCACGATCCCGGGCGGTGGTGCGGCATCCGCCGACCTCGACGCGCAGTCGGTCGTCGAGCTCTCGGGTGTCGCCGGCGTGCACGCGACGGTGACGTTCTCGGGTGACCAGGCCCTCGCATCCTTCGCGGTGCAGCCGCCCGGGCCGCTCGACACGCCGATCCGGGTGTATCCGCGCTGACGCCGCGCCGATCGAGCCCTGACGCCCGTCAGAGGTGCCGGTACCGGCCGGGCGCGAGCTCCCACGGGTCGCGGCCGAGGAAGTCGGCGATGGCGCGGAACACGCAGCTCTCGATGAGCAGCTTCTCGTCGCGCTCCTCACCCTCTTGAAGACGCAGGAAGCGCACGATCGGGAGCCGGAAGAAGACGATGCGGCGCTCGTCGTGGTAGACCTTCCACCGATCGATGTGGTCGTCGTGGATCGCCTCGGCGGGGCCTTGCGCGACCTCGAACACGACCCCTTCGAGCTCGGGCCAGAGGCTGCGAAGATAGGCGGCGGTGGTGCCCACCGTGAGCTCGAACTCGTCGAGGCGGTTGTGCAGCATCGGCAGGTGCGGACCGGTCACCGCCGAGCGCATGCCGCGGCCGTGCCGGTCACGGGCGAGCCGCCTCGGGGAGCGCGGTACGGCGACACGGCGGGAACGAGGCATACCCTCCATCGTACTGAGTCGCTTCCGACGACCGGCCGCCCTCGTCGCTACTCTTGATCTGCCATGAGACGTTGTTCGCGAACCGCATGCGCCGCCGAGGCGGTCGCGACACTGACGTTCGACTACGCCGATTCGATGGCGGTACTCGGCCCCCTCGCCCTGGTGCGCGAGCCGCACGGCTACGACCTGTGCTCACGCCACGCCGAACGCACGTCGGCGCCGGTGGGGTGGCAGATCGTGCGGCATGTGTCGCTCGGTGAGGTAGGTTTCAAGGCATGAATCCGGCTGCACCATCCGATGTTCGCGCGCGCCTCGAGGCCGTCGTGAAGGCCTACGACGTCCGCGGAATCGTGGGCGAGGGACTCACCGAGCCGATCGTCGAGGCACTCGCCGCAGGGTTCGTCGACGAGGTCGGCGCGGCCGGCGGCACGGTCGTCGTGGGGCACGACATGCGCGACTCCTCGCCCGGGTTCGCGGCCGCGTTCGCCCGCGGGGCCGCCGCGCGCGGTGCCGACGTCGTCTCGATCGGGCTCTGCTCGACCGATGAGAGCTACTTCGCATCGGGTTCGATGAACGCCCCGGCGGCGATGTTCACCGCGAGCCACAACCCGGCCGCGTACAACGGCATCAAGTTCTCCCGCGCCGGCGCACAGGGCATCTCGCTCGGCACCGGGCTCGCCGCGATCCGCGACCGTGCCGCCGACTACCTCGAACAGGGCATCCCGGCCAACCCCGAGCCCGGCGTCGTGACCTCGGCCGACGTGCTCGCCGACTACGCGGCGCACCTTCGCTCGCTCGTCGACCTGGGTGCCATCCGGCCGCTGAAGATCGTCGTCGACGCAGGCAACGGCATGGGCGGGCTCACCGTGCCCGCGGTGCTCGGCGACGCGGCGGGCCTGCCCGCCCTGCCGCTCGAGGTGGTGCCGCTCTACTTCGAGCTCGACGGCACCTTCCCCAACCACGAGGCCAACCCGCTCGAGCCGGCCAACCTCGTCGACCTGCAGCGTGCGGTGGTCGAGCGCGGCGCCGACCTCGGCCTCGCCTTCGACGGCGACGCCGATCGCTGCTTCGTGGTCGACGAGCAGGGCGGCGCGGTCAACCCGTCGACGGTCGCAGCCATCGTCGCCCTGCGCGAGATCGCTCGCGTCGCCGCCGCCGGCGAGACCGACGTCAACGTGATCCACAACCTCATCACGTCGCGGTTCGTGCCCGAGGCCATCGAGCGGGCCGGCGCGACGCCAGTGCGCACACGCGTCGGGCACTCGCTCATCAAAGACCAGATGAAGGTCACCGGAGCCGTCTTCGGCGGCGAGCACTCAGCGCACTACTACTTCCGCGACTTCTGGGGCGCCGACAACGGCATGCTCGCGGCGATGCACGTGCTCGCCGAATTCGGCGCACAGCAGGCGCCGCTGTCAGAGCTCGCGGCCCGATTCACGCCCTACTCGCTCTCGGGTGAGATCAACTCGGTCGTCGACGACGTGCCCGCCGCGTACACGCGCATCGTCGAGACGTTCACGGGCCGTGGCGAGTTCGACGAGCTCGACGGGCTCACGGTCGACGGCATCACCGCCGAGAGCGAGCCGTTCTGGTGGTTCAACGTACGACCCTCGAACACCGAGCCGCTGCTGCGCCTCAATGTCGAGGGCGCCGATGAGCCCACGATGGTCGCAATCCGCGACGAGGTGCTCGCGCTCATCAGGGGCTGAACCGACGAGGTGCTCGCGCTCATCAGGGGCTGAACCCCGGGCTGCTGCTGCCCCACCTCGCCTCTGCTGTCCGCGCCTGTTCCGCGATCAGGGGATTCTCGCGACACGCCGTCCTCTCCGCCCGGGCCCACGGCGTGTCGCCAGAATCCCCGAATCCGGCAACACCGCTCGCGCCCTGCGAGAATGGACGGCATGAGCACGCTGCCCCTCACCACCGCCCTCCCGTTCAAGGTCGCCGACCTCTCGCTCGCCGAAGCGGGCAGGCATCAGCTCCGGCTCGCCGAGAACGAGATGCCCGGTCTCATGGCGCTTCGCGCCGAGTTCGCTGAGGCGCAGCCGCTGGCCGGTGCCCGCATCGCCGGCAGCCTGCACATGACCGTGCAGACGGCCGTGCTCATCGAGACGCTCGTGGCCCTCGGAGCGCAGGTGCGCTGGGCGAGCTGCAACATCTTCTCGACGCAGGACGAGGCGGCTGCCGCGGTCGTGGTCGGGCCGAACGGCACGGTCGACGCCCCCGCCGGCGTGCCTGTGTTCGCGTGGAAGGGCGAGACGCTCGACGAGTACTGGTGGTGCACCGACCGCATTTTCGACTGGGCGGCTGAGGCGGCCGAGGCCGGCGCCGACTGGATCGGGCCGAACATGATCCTCGACGACGGCGGCGATGCCACGCTGCTCGTGCACCGCGGCCGCGAGTTCGAGGCCGCAGGAGTCGTGCCCGAGGCCTCTGCCGACGCGAGTGCCGAGTACCGCGTCGTGCTCGACACGCTGCGCCGCTCCCTCGACGTGGGCCCCTACCGGTGGACCCGCATCGCCGACGAGCTGAAGGGCGTCACCGAAGAGACCACCACGGGCGTGCACCGCCTCTACGAGCTGCACGCCGAGGGTGAGCTGCTGTTCCCGGCGATCAACGTCAACGACTCGGTCACGAAGTCGAAGTTCGACAACAAGTACGGCATCCGGCACTCGCTGCCTGACGGCCTCAATCGTGCCACCGACGTGCTCATGGGCGGCAAGGTCGCGTTCGTGGTCGGTTACGGCGACGTCGGCAAGGGCGCCGCGGAGGCGTTGAGAGGCCAGGGCGCCCGCGTCATCGTCAGCGAGGTCGACCCGATCTGCGCGCTGCAGGCCGCCATGGACGGGTACCAGGTCGCCCGCGTCGACGACGTCGTCGGCGACGTCGACATCTTCGTCACCTGCACCGGCAACAAAGACGTGATCCGCCGCGAGCACATGCTCGCCATGAAGCACCTCGCGATCGTCGCGAACGTCGGCCACTTCGACAACGAGATCGACATGGCCGCGCTCGAGTCGCTCGAGGGTGCCGAGAAGGTCGAGATCAAGCCGCAGGTGCACGAGTGGCGCCTGCCCACGGGTCGCTCGATCCTCGTGTTGAGCGAGGGCCGGCTCATGAACCTCGGCAACGCGACGGGACATCCGTCGTTCGTCATGTCGAACTCGTTCACCAACCAGGTGCTCGCCCAGATCGAGCTGTGGACGCGTCCCGACGCGTACCCCGTCGGCGTCTACGTGCTGCCCAAGCACCTCGACGAGAAGGTCGCGCGCCTGCACCTCGACTCGCTCGGTGTGACGCTCACCGAGCTGAGCCCCGAGCAGGCCGCCTACATCGGCGTGCCGGTCGAGGGCCCCTACAAGGTCGACCACTACCGCTACTGACTGAGCGGATGTCGCAGAGCGCGGACGGGCTCGTCAGCGCTCGGGGAACCCCGCCGGCGTCGAGTTGAGCACCGGCCCGAGCGCGGCCATGCGCGCCGACTCGAGGCCGAGCGCGGTGAGGTCGCGTTCGCGCCGCAGCGCGGCGACTCCGGCGAGGAAACGCTCGGCAGGGGCATCCGGAACCGGCGAGACGTAGGGCGCGACTTCGGCGGCGAGGGATGTCGCGAGCCGCAGCCGGCTCTCGGACACGAGGTGATCGGCGTTGGTGAAGAACGCGGCGACCCGTCGGGCGAGCGGGTCGGGAAGACGCCCGACGTCGGCGATCGTCGCCCAGCCGGTCAGCTCGACGTGGACTCCGAACGCCGTCGAGGGCACGCGCGGGACCCGTTCGACCTGCGCGTGAGTGCCGGCGAGCAGGTCGCCGAGCCGCTTCGACGAGGGGTTCAGGAAGCCGACGAGCACGGCCAGTCCTCCGAACGTCAGGTAGATCTCGATGACGCCGGTGAGGGCGCGGATGAGCGCGTGCCGGAATCCGGCCGCGCCGCCGTCGTCGCGCACGACCCGCAGTCCGAGCGCGAGCTTGCCGAGCGAGCGACCGCGGGTCGCCGTCTCGACCGCGGTGGGCACGATGACGATGACGGTGACGATGCCCGCGATGAGGATGGCGCGGAACGCCGCCTGGTCGACGCCGAGCCCCGAGACCGCCCACAGCAGGCCGAGGAAGAGCACCACGCTCACAAGCACGTCGATGGCCGCGCCGCCGCCGCGGATGAGCGCGCTCGCGGGGCGCACGTCGAGTGAGACGGCCTCGCCGGTGAGCACCCCGTCGTCGTCGAACCGGGCGACTCTGACGAAGGCGGCGGTCGATTCGGCCATGGGTAGTATTCAAGCAGATGGACCTCGACGCTCTCGCCGCCGCCCGCCAAGACGACTGGCAGCGTCTCGACGCGCTCGCGCGACGGCGCCGGCTCGCGGGGCCCGAGACCGACGAGCTCATCGAGCGCTACCAGGCCGGGGCATCCGACCTGTCGCTCGTGAAATCGACCGCCGGATCGACGGCGCTCGGCGACCGGCTCTCGATCTCGCTCGCCCGCGCCCGCCTGAAGTTCACCGGCGCGCCCGAGAACCCCCTGCGCCAGCTCTCGCGGTTCGCCGGTGTGAGCCTGCCCGCGGCCCTCTACCGGCTGCGCTGGCTCACCCTCGCGGTCGCCCTCGCGACGTTCGTGATCGCGGGCCTCTACGCCTGGTGGATCAGCGGCGATCCGCGTGCCCTCGCCGCGCTCGGCAGTCCCGGCGAGCTCGAGCAGCTGGCCGAAGAGGGGTTCGTCGCCTACTACTCCGAGAACCCCGCGGCGTCGTTCGCCGGCATGGTCTGGACGAACAACGCATGGATCGCTGCGCAATGCATCGCCTTCGGCGTGCTCGGCGTGTGGGTGCCGTGGGTGATCCTGCAGAACGCACAGAACCTCGGGGTGACCGCCGCCGTCATGTTCGCCTACGACGAGGCAGACACGTTCTTCCTCTACATCGCCCCGCACGGCCTGCTCGAGCTCACGTGCGTGTTCGTGGCCGCGGCCGCGGGGCTGCGCATCTTCTGGGCCTGGGTGGCACCGGGGCCGCGCCCCCGCGGCATCGCGCTCGCCGAAGATGCCCGGTCGTTGTTCACGGTCGCCATCGGGCTGGTGTTCTTCCTCTTCGTCGCCGGCCTCATCGAGGGCTTCGTGACGCCGGCACCCTGGCCGTGGGCCGTCAAGATCGGCATCGGGGCGCTCGCCCTCGGCGGATTCCTCGTGTACATGCTCGTGCTCGGTGGTCGGGCCCGCCGGGCGGGCGCGACCGGCGACCTCGTCGAGTTCGAGGCCGGGGCGACGCGCATCGTCGCGGGCTGAGCACGCTGAAGGTGGCGCATCGGGCAGCCTGACCTTTGGGTTGACAGGACATCGGCCGGTTCACAGGACACCACGGGCGCTGCCTCGTCCTGCGAACTGGTCGATGTCCTGCGAACGGGCAACCGGCGGGTGCCTCGCGGATTGGCCGCCGGCCTCAGAGCTTGCCGGATGCCTTCAACTCGAGATAGCGGTCGGCGAGGGCGGGCGGCAGCTCGTGCGGCGCCGCGGTCACGGTGAGGGCACCGAGCCGGCGGATCGCCGCACCGACGCGCTCGGCGTCGTTGAGACCGCGCTCGGCCGCGGCGGCGCGATAGACCTCGTCGAGGTCGCCGCGACTGCGGCTCGCGTCGATGAGCGCCGGGTCGGCGACGGATGCCACGACCACGGTGTGCCGTGAGGTGAGCTGCGGCAGCACCGAGAGCAGCCCCCGCGCGCTGCCGGGGGAGTCGGCGGCGGTGATCAGGACGACGAGCGCGTGGCGACTGGTCACCCGGCGCACCTGACCCGGAACGATCGCCCAGTCGGCCTCGACGAGCTCGGCGTCGATGCCCGCCATCGTGTCGACCATGCGCGCGAGCAGCTCTGGGCCGGTGGCGCCGTGCACGCGGCCGCGCAGTCGCCGGTCGGTGGCGAGGAAGTCGACCTTGTCGCCGGCGTGGGTGGCGAGCGCCGCGAGCAGCAGCGAGGCCTCGTAGGCGGTGTCGAGCCGGGGTTCGTCGGCGATGCGGGCCGCGGCGGTGCGCGAGGTGTCGGCGACGATCACGATGCGGCGATCACGTTCGGGGCGCCACGTGCGCACCATCAGCCGCATGCCGCCTGGCACCTCGGGGTCGGCATGTCGCGCGGTCGCACGCCAGTCGACCGAGCGCACGTCGTCGCCGCGCACGTACTCGCGGATGGAGTCGAACTCGGTGCCCTGGCCGCGGATGAGCAGCGGGGTTCGGCCGTCGAGCTCGCGCAGCCTCGTGAGCCGCGACGGCAGGTGCGCGCGAGAGTGGAACGGCGGAAGGACACGCACCCGGCCGGGCGAGGCGAGGGTCGCCTGCCGTGACCAGAGCCGCAGCGGCCCCGCAGACCGGATCGTCACCTGCGTCGTGCGACGGTCACCGCGACGCTGCGGCAGCAGGTCGAGCACGATGCGCCGTCGTTCGCCGGGCGGAATCGACCGAGCGGTGCGGTTGGGCCCGATGACGCCGGCCGACGGCTCCCACGCATCACGCATCGTCGCGCGAAGCGTGCGGGGACCGAGGTTGTGCACCGTCAGCACCGAGGTGACCGGCTCGCCGAGCCGCACCCGATCGGGGAGCTCGCGCGTCAGCGCCACGCGCCGCGGCGACGCGGCGAGGGCCAGGTCGACCGACGCCGCCACGATGACGATGAGCAACCATCCCACGAGCGCGAGCCAGGCCTCGGGCGCGCCGGCGAGCCCCGCGACGACGACGGGGACGACCCCGAGCGCGAGGACGAGCGCGAACCGACCGGTCGGTGCCATCTCAGATCAGCGCCATCTCAGAGGGGGACCTGCACCTGTTGCACGATCGAACGCAGCACCGCGTCGACCGACACACCCTCGAGCTCGGCCTCGGGCCGCAGTTGCACCCGGTGCCGCCACACGGGCAGCAGCATCGCCTGCACGTGGTCGGGTGTGAGCGACTCGTAGCCGGTGAGCCACGCCCACGCCTTCGAGGCGGCGAGCAGCCCGGTGGTGCCGCGCGGGCTCACGCCGAGCCGCATCGACGGGCTGCGCCGGGTGGCGCGAGCCAAGTCGACGAGGTAGCCGAGCACGTCGTCCTCGACGCGCACGGCCGCCGCCGCCGCGCGCGCGGCAGCGAGCTCGGCCGCTCCGAGCACGGGTTCGACGCCCGCCGCGGCGAGGTCGTGCGGGTCGAAGCCGTCGGCGTGCCGGCGCAGCAACGCCAGCTCGGAGTCGCGCTCGGGGATGTCGAGCACGAGCTTCAGCAGGAACCGGTCGAGCTGCGCCTCGGGCAGCGCGTAGGTGCCCTCGTACTCGATGGGGTTCTGCGTCGCGGCGACCATGAACGGGTCGGGCAACGGCCGGGTGACGCCGTCGGCCGAGACCTGGCGCTCCTCCATGGCCTCGAGTAGCGCCGACTGCGTCTTCGGCGGGGTGCGGTTGATCTCATCGGCGAGCAGGATGTTGGTGAACACCGGCCCTTCGCGGAACGCGAACTCGCCTGAGCGCGGGTCGTAGGCGAGCGAGCCGGTGACATCGCCCGGCATGAGGTCGGGCGTGAACTGCAGTCGCCGCGTCTCGAGGCGCAGCGTGCGGCTGAGCGTGCGCACGAGCAGGGTCTTGGCGACACCCGGCACCCCCTCGAGCAGCACGTGGCCGCGGGTCAGCAGGGCGATGATGAGCCCGGTGACCGCGCCGTCTTGGCCGACGACCGCCTTGCCGACCTCGGTGCGCACACGGTTGAGGGCGGCACGCAGTTCGTCGTCGGGGTGCGGGGGAGCCGCACCGGCCGCCGTGCCCGCCGGTGCGCCCGGCGCGGCGTCGGCCTGCTGCGGGGTCGTCGGATCGGTTGCGATCGGGTCGGTCATGGTCGCCTTCCTGCGGTGTCGTCCCCGGCTTCGGGGTGGGATGTCGCAGGCGCGAGCGTGGCCCGCACCTGGTCTTCGAGCGTGGTGAGTTCGGCGGCGAGCCGCACGAGATCTCGATCGCCGGTGGGTGCGTCGTCGGCGAGGATTCGGCGCACCGCGGCCGGCTCACGTCGGGTCGCCGCGGCCGCGGCGGAGGCGACGTCGTCGACGTGAGCGGTGCGTGGCAACCGGAGCGCCGAGGCGATGCGCTGGATGGCGCCGATGCGCAACTGGTCGAGCGCGTGGGTGCGCGCGGTGTTGCGCGCGTACAGGCGGGCGCGCCCTTCGCTCGTCTCGCCGGCGGGGATGTGCACGGGGAGGTTCTCGGCGACGAGCGGGCCGAATCGACGACCCTGCCACACGCCCGCGGCGATGACCACCATGATGGCGAGCACGAGCACCGGGCTGACCCAGCCGGGCGTCAGGTCGGCGAGGGTCGGCGCCGCGTCGGCGTCGGCGTCGCCCGGACCGGGGAGGTACCAGACGAGGTCGTGGGATGCGCCGGCGAGGCCGATGGCGAGGGCGGCGTTGCCGTGCTCGGCGATGCGGCCGTTCTCGAAGGGGGTCGTGGCGGCGACGACGGCGATCTCGGAGCCGCCTTCGGCGTCGCCGAACACGACGGCATGCCCGAACTCGCCGTCGCGGAAGCACCCGACCCACCCGGCGTCGAGCGCTTCGTCGTCGACGGCCAGGAGGCGCTGCCCGTCTGAGAGGGACGCCGCGCGCTGGGCGGTCGGCACGGCGCAGTCGACGTCGTCGAGCGCGCCCGTCGCCGCACCGGCGTGACGCACCCCGGGCGCGATCGCCTCGAGTGCGCCGAAGCCCGGCTCGACGACCACCAGCCGGTTCGCGACGACGGCGAGCCGTGCGAGCCGATCGTCGCCGAGCAGACCGTACTCGTCGTAGATCACGACGGTTGCGCCACCACGGGCGCCCTCGAGTGCCGCATCGTACGAGCGAGCGTCGGTGACGGTGACACCATGATCGCCGAGGACCTCGATGAGCGCCCTCGCGCCGGTCGGGGCCGGGTTGTCGGCGCCGAGCCGTGGGCCGCCGCCGCTCACCGCGCCCTGCACGACGAAGAGCACGACCGCGCCGAGGACGAGCAGCGCGGCGAAGCCGAACCAGATGCGGCGCCGGCGCACGCTCGCCCGCAGGGTGGGCGTGAGGGCCACCGCGGCGTCGATCGGGCCAGGCTCGGCAGTGCTCGCGGTTGCTCGGGCCACAGCGGGTGCACCGCTCATCGCACGGCCTCGGGAGACGCGTCGGCCGGTGCCGGGACCTCGGCCGAGCGTGCAGCCGCGAGCCGTGTCTCGAGCGCGGTGACTCGCTCGTACTCGGCCGGGTCACCAGGCTGCCCGAGGTAGCGCACCGCCTCGAATGCGGCGGCCGCGGCACGGAGTTCGGCATCGTGCTCGGGGAACGCGCGCGTCGTGGCATCGGCGAAGGCGCGTGCCGTCGTGCCGGGGTGCACGTGCACGAGGTCGCGATCGACCAGTCCGCGAACGATCGCACGGAAGCGCTCCTCGATCGCGAGCGGCCAATCGCCTGCGGTCGCGGCCGCGGCGGCTGCGCGGCGCAACGCGGCGAGATCGCGTCGGTCGCCGTCGTCGAACAGCGGCACCGTCGCGGGGTTGACACGACGCAGACGCGGGAGCCCGAACACGAGGAAGGCGACCACGACGAGGGCGGCGACGACGATCACGACGATGAGCGTGAGGACGGGACCGGGCACCCCGGTCGCGCCGGCGAGGAGTTCGGCGAACCAGTCGCGCACGGCCTGCATCGCGAGGTCGAACGCGGTGGGCTGCGCCGCCTGGTACTCGGGCTTCGAGAGCTCGTCGGTGAGCCACTGGCGCGCCTCATCGGCGTCGGGAACGAGCGGGGTCGCCGCCGGCGAGGTCGAGATCACGTCGCAGGCGCCCCAGCGGTTGCGGGCGGCGCGAACGGATCGCCGACCGGGTGGCCCGCGTCGCGCATCTCGACGGTGCGCGCGAGCTCGAGGTCGAGGCCCTCGTGACGCATGCGCAGGTCGACGTAGATGACCGCGACGAGCGCCGCCTGCACCACCGCCGTGATCGCGCCGATCACGATGGAGAGGATGAGCGTCACGACCGTCGTGATGATCGTGACAGTCAGCCCTGCGCCCGTGCCGTTCGGGTCGATGAGCACCGAGACGATGCTGCCGAGGAGCGAGATCGGCTGCACGACGACCTGCGCCGCGAAGTTCAGGATGAGCGCCACGAGCAGCAGGGTGCCCAGCGTGCGCCAGAAGTAGCCGTTCGTGAGCCGCCACGATCGACGTACGGCGGTGCCGATGCCCGCGCCCTCGAGCACGATGATGCTCGGCACGATCGAGAGCTTGGTGCCGATCCAGAAGGCGAGCACGGCGACCCCGAGCCCCCCGAGCAGCGTCGCGACGATCGCGACGACCAGGGCGGCCGGCGACGTGACCGCTCCGACGACGATGACGGCGACGAACGCCGCGACGATGAGGAGCACCGCGAGCGTGACGATCGCGGTCCACCCGAGCAGCGGCCCGATGCGCTTCGCGGCCCTGCGCCACAGCGCACCGAAGCTGAGCCGCTCGCCGAGCGTGCCGGTCGCGACCTCGACGACCATGACGCCCTGCAGGAACGCCGCCGCGACGACCGAGATCGCGATCGGCACCAGCATCACGAGCAGGAAGCCGCCGACGCTGCCCGCCAGAAGGGCGTCGAGGTCTTCGGATGCCGCGTTCTCGATGCGCGAGAACGTGAAGATGAGGAACGGCACGACGACGGCGATGGTCGCGACCGCCGAGACGAGCTGCACGACGAGGCCGCTGCCGAACGTGGCCGCCGGGTTGCGCCGCAGCACGGTGAACGGCGCCCACAGCAGGGTGCCGAAACCCAGCGGCCGCAGCGGAAGCAGTCCGGGCTTGGGCGGCGGCGCCCACGCGCCCGGTGCGCCGTGCAGGGGCGGCGGCAGCGGTGCGCCGTAGGGCGAATCGGATGACCCGCCGCCGGGCTGCGACCCGTACCCGGGTGCGGGCGCGCCTGAGGGGGCGCCGGGGACGGGGCCGGGCGAAGGAGCGCCGCCGGGCGCCTGCCAGTCGTGATCCGACACCTGTACGCGCTCCTTCCGGCGGGGTTTCCCCATGCTTTCACATTCGACCGACCTCCGCGGCGGCCCTCGCATCGCACGATGGCCGTCCACGGGACATCCGGCCGCCCGTCGGCCTGAACGGCTAGTGTTGACGCACTGGATTCTGCCCGGCTCACCGCGGCGACTGACAGAGAAGAACAGATGCCTCCACGCGTACTCGTCGTCGATGACGACACGGCCCTCGCCGAGATGATCGGCATCGTGCTGCGCACCGAGGGCTTCGAGCCCGTGTTCTGCGCCGACGGCTCAGGCGCGCTCGCCGCGTTCCGCGAGTCGAAGCCCGACCTGGTGCTGCTCGACCTCATGCTGCCCGGTGTCGACGGCATCGAGGTGTGCGGAAGGATCCGCGCGGAGTCCGGCACGCCGATCATCATGCTGACCGCCAAGTCCGACACTACCGACGTCGTGCGCGGCCTCGAATCGGGCGCCGACGACTACATGGTCAAGCCGTTCAACCCGAAAGAGCTCGTGGCGCGCATCCGTACCCGCCTGCGCCCCTCACCCGAGCCGGTCGCGGCGACGCTCGGCATCGGCGACCTCGTCATCGACGCCGCCGGTCACGAGGTGCGTCGCGGCGAGACCCGCATCAACCTGACGCCCCTCGAGTTCGACCTGCTGCTCACGCTCGCCTCGAAGCCCCAGCAGGTGTTCACCCGCGAGATGCTGCTCGAACAGGTCTGGGGCTACCACTACAAGGCCGACACCCGGCTCGTCAACGTGCATGTGCAGCGCCTGCGCGCGAAAGTCGAGCACGACCCCGACAACCCCCGCATCGTGATGACGGTGCGCGGCGTCGGCTATCGCGCCGGCGCGACGACCTAGGGCGGCCGATGACGGCGGCGGCCGAGGCTCGGGGGCGGTTCCAGCCCGGGTGGTGGCGAGAGGAGCCGCGGCGCCTCGTCGCGCTCTGGCGGCGCTCACTGCAGTTCCGCACCGTAATCATCACGCTCGCCCTCTCGTCGCTCGCGATCCTCGTCATCGGCGCCTACATCTCGTTCAGCGTGGCGTCGAACATCTTCCAGCAGCAGCTCGACCGCGTGCTCGACGCCTCGAACAACGCGACCGTCGCGGCGCAGCGCATCCTCGACTCGTCCGACGCGGCCGATCGAGCATCGCTGCAGAGCCTCATGAGCTCGACCGTGCGCACGGTGCAGTCCGTCTCGGGCAGCGCGGCGATCGCGTACTTCCGGGCACCCGACCAGGAGCCGAGCGGCATCGCCCCGCCCGACCGCGGTGCGCCCGACCTCAGCAGCGTGATCACGCCCGAGCTGCGCGAGCGGGTGCAGGCCAACCCTGGCGGGCAATTCTGGCAGTCGGTCGCGCTCGAGAGCCGTGACGGCGGCACCGATCCCGGCGTGGTCGTCGGCAGCGACCTCGAGGCGCCCCCCGGCGCCGGCCGGTACGAGCTCTACATCGGCTATAACTTCGCCGCCGCGCAGGACTCGCTCGCCTTCATGCAGCTCGTCGGCATCGTCGGTGCGATCGCGCTGCTCGCGTTGCTCACGGTGATCATCTTCCTCGTCGTGCGGTGGGTGATCGAACCGATCCGCACCGTGGCGGCGACGAGCCGGCGCCTCGCCGCGGGCGATCTCGGCGTGCGCATGCCCTCGCGCGGCGAAGACGAGCTCGCCACGCTCGCGGCCTCGTTCAACGGCATGGCCGACAGCCTCCAGGCGCGCATCCGCGAGCTCGCCGAGCTCTCGGTCGTGCAGCAGCGGTTCGTGTCCGACGTCTCGCATGAGCTGCGCACCCCGCTCACGACCATCCGGCTGGCGGGCGACGTGCTGTACGGCCAGCGCGATGACTTCCCCGGCCCGACCTCGCGCACCGTCGAACTGCTGCACACGCAGACCGATCGCTTCGAGGTGCTCCTCGCCGACCTGCTCGAGATCAGTCGGTACGACGCCGGATCCGTCGAGCTCGCGACCGAGCCGACGAACCTCGTGCACCTCGCGGGCGACGCGATCGAGTCCATGAACGAGCTCGCACGGGGTCGCGGCAGCGAGCTCCGGCTCGTCGCGCCGGGCGGGCACCTCGACGCCGAGGTCGACCCTCGCCGCATCCGGCGTATCGTGCGCAACCTGCTCGGCAACGCGATCGAACACGGCGAGGGCCGCCCGATCGTCGTCGCCGTCGACAGCAACGCCACGGCCATCGCCCTCTCGGTGCGCGATTACGGACTCGGCATGACCCAAGACGAGAGCGCCCGTGTGTTCGACCGGTTCTGGCGAGCCGATCCGAGTCGCACGCGCACCATCGGCGGCACCGGCCTCGGGCTCGCGATCTCGCTCGAAGACGCCGTCGCGCACGGCGGCACCCTCGACCTGTGGTCACGGCCCGGCGCCGGCACGGTGTTCCGCCTCACGCTGCCGCGCACAGCCGACGCCGCAGCGGTCGTCTCGCCGCTGCCGCTCGAGCCCGACGACGCCGGGGCCGAAGGGCCGCCGCCGACGGGCATGATCAGGGCGGTCGAGGACGATGCGACGCAGACGGGCGACGGGTCCGGCGCGATCGCGTCGGATGTGTCCGATGCTCCGCCCGCGGCATCCCCGTCGGCTCGAACCCCCGAGGAGGCCCGCGATGCGTAGGCGACGCGCCGCTGCGACATCCCTCGCCCTGATCCTGGTCGCTATGCTCACGGCCTGCGTGTCCCTGCCGAGTTCGGGTCCGGTCACCGCCGGTGACCCCGAACCGGTCGAGGAATCGCTCGAGCTCGACACGTTCGCGCGCGGGCCGCAGACCGATGCGACGCAGGAGCAGATCGTGCAGGGCTTCATCGAGGCCGCGGCGAGCCCGCGTGGCCGCTACCAGGTGGCGCGCGAGTATCTCACGCCGGCGTTCGCCGAGGTGTGGCAGCCCGACGAACGCGCGACCATCGACGTGCTCGCCGATCGCGCCTTCGAGCAGACGAGCGAGACGACGATGGTCGTCGACGTGACGCCGACCGCCTCGCTCACCTCGAACGGGCAGTACGACCTGCCCGAATCGAGCGCCGAGGTGCAACTGCCGTATCGGCTCGAGCAGGTCGACGGGCAGTGGCGCATCGCGGAGGCGCCGCAGGGCCTGCTCGTCGACGAGCTCACGTTCGAAGAGGTGTTCCTTCCGCAGGCGCTGTACTTCTACGACACCGAGTACCGCTACCTCGTGCCCGACCTGCGCTGGTTCGCCGGTCGCGACTCGGTGCAGACGAGCATCGTGCGGGGGCTGCTGGCCGGGCCCGCCGAGTGGCTGGAGCCCGGCGTCGTCTCGGCGTTCCCCGAGGGAGTGCAGCTCGACCCGAACTCCGTGCCCGTGTCGAGCCGCGCCGCGAGCGTCGGTCTCTCCGGCGCCTCGTTCGACGACCTCGTCTCGGTGCAACGCATGCAGGCGCAGCTCGACGCCAGCCTCGTCGGCAGCGTGCGAAACGTCGACGACGTCGTGCTGTCGCTCGATGGCGCCGAGCAGAACGTGCCCGCCCTGTCGCCCCAGCCAGAGGTGAATCCGCGGGTCGACCCGCGACCGGTCGTGTTCGACGGCACGAGCTTCGGGCACCTCTCGAGTTCTGGTGAGTCGATCGAGCAGATCTCGGGGATCTCCCCGCAGGTCGAGGGGCTCGCCCCCGACGGCGCCTCGGTCGGGCCGGGCGCAGAGGCCGTCGCGGTGCGATCTGCCGGCGGTGTCGCGATCGTGCGCGCCGACGAGGACGCGGCGCCGCTCGATCCCAGACCGGGCCTCGTGGTGCCCGACATCGACCCGCAGGGCGTGGTCTGGTCGGTTCCTTCCGATGCGCCCGGCGAGCTCGTCGCATTCCTTCCCGACGGCACCGAGCTGCAGATCCTGGTGCCGTGGTCGGGGAGTTCGATCGCGGCCATCGAGGTGTCACGCGACGGCACCCGCATGATCGCGCTGCTCGGCGACGGGGCACGCACGCAGTTCGTGGCCGCCTCGATCGAGCGCGACGGTGACGGGTTCCCGACTCAGCTCGGACCCGTGGCACTTCGCTTGTCGAGCGTGGCCGGCACGCCGCTCGACGTGGCGTGGCTCGACGCCCGCCGGGTCGCGTCGATCACCGCACTGCCGGGCGGCGAGACCCGCGTCGTCATCCAGGTCGTCGGCGGATTCGCCGAGGTGATTCAGGGCCCGGCCGACGGCATCTCGGTCGTCGGCGGCAACGGCGAGCGAGACCTGCGGGTGCTCACATCAGCGGGCGCACTCGACGCGCGCAGCGGCGTCGGATGGCAGGTCCGCGCGACCGGCATCCGCTTCACCGCGACGCAGCAGCCCGACTGAGCACGCGTCCTCGACAGGCGCACACGCTCCCGGCCCATCCACATCTCCGATGCCAGCGGGTCGCAGGCGATCGAGGTCGTCGAGACTGAGCGGATGTCCCGCCCGGCGCATCACCACGACCCCGCGGCCCGCGACCGCGGCCTTCGCGCCCGCCTCGCCTCGGCCGCGCTCGACGCGCTCGCGGTGCTCGCACCCGTCGCATGCTCGGGCTGCGGGCTCGCCGACCGGGCCGTCTGCGACGACTGCCGCCGCGAACTCGACCCTCACCCGACGCTGGTCTCCCGCCCAGCCCTCGAGCGATTCGACGGGCCGCCGGTGTGGGCAGCGCTGCAGTACGCCGGGCCCGTCGCGGCCGTGATCGGGGCATTCAAGGACGGCGGTCGCACCGACGCAGCCCCGTTGCTCGGGCGGGCGCTGCGCGCCGCGGTCGTGTGCGCTCTTGCCGACGCGCCCTCCGGCCCGCCGATCGAGGTGTGCACCATCCCGTCGACGGCCCGGGCCTTTCGCGACCGCGGATACCGCCCCGTCGAGCTCATGCTTCGGTGCAGCGGCATCCGATCGGCGTCGGTGCTGCGCCTGGCGCGCGATCGCGCCGACCAGGCCGGGCTCGGTGTCGAGGCCCGCCGTGCCAATGCCGAGGGTGCCCTCGTGGCCCCGCGATCGCTCGACGGCCGACGATTCCTGCTCGTCGACGACGTGCTCACGACCGGTTCGACGCTCGCCGAGGCGATGCGCGCGCTGGCCGCAGCGGGCGCGGTGACGGTCGGCCTCGCAGTGCTCGCCGAGACGCCGCTGAGGCGGTCGTCGGGCACAAGAGACTCATGGCAAACATTCCGTGACAATGCCGTGTCGGGCGACTACGGTGGCAGGACAGGCGTGGTCGATCCACCCTCTAGAACCGGGTGACACGCCGGTGAACGGAGGTCGTCATGGAACTGAACATCGTCGGACGCAACTTGGGGATCACGGATCGGTTCCGCGCCTACGCGACCGAGAAGTCGGAGAAGGTCACGCACCTTGCCGAACGGGCCATCTCGCTCGACGTGAAGCTCAGCCGTCAGAATGAGAAGAACGGCAACCCCGGCATCGACCGCGTCGAACTCACCCTCGTCGGCAAGGGGCCGCTGGTCCGCGCCGAGGCTGACGGTTCCGACAAGTACGCGGCGTTCGACGTGGCGCTCGGCCGATTGCTCGAGCGCATCAGGCGGGCCAAGGACCGCCGCAAGGTGCACCGCGGCGGGTCGCGGCGCCCGACCTCGCTTCGTGAGGCGACCGAGGCGGGGTTCTCCGAGGTCGGCGTGCAGGCTGCGGCACCCGAGGTGCTCGAACAGGTGCGCACCGGCAGCATTCCGGTCGTCTCCGAGAGCGACGCGACCGAAGAAGACGAGGTGTACAGCCCGGTCGTGATCCGTCGCAAGGTCTTCGCGTCGACGCCCATGGCCGTCGACGACGCGCTCTACTACATGGAGCTGGTCGGCCACGACTTCTACCTGTTCGTCGATTCCGAAACCGGCCGGCCGAGCGTCGTGTACCGCCGCAAGGGCTGGGACTACGGGCTCATCGGACTCGACGAGAACGCCGAGGGCGCGATCGACACCCCGGTGACGAAGGGCAGGGCGGCCGTCGCATCCTGACCCGGCCGGCCGCCTGACGCAGCGAATCCGCCCACCGCGACCGCGGTGGGCGGATTCCGCTCAGCCTGCATCCCACTAGCATGGCTAAGATGACCGCTGCACAGGCGGTAACGGGCGTGCCCACCACCCGGGGCGTGCGTGCCCGACGAGTACAGGAGAACATTCGTGGCTTCGATTCTGGAAAAGGTCCTCCGTGTCGGTGAGGGCCGAACCCTCAGACGGCTCGAGAACTACGCGGCGGCGATCAACGCCCTCGAAGACGGGTTCCAGGCTCTCAGCGATGACGAGCTGAAGCACGAGACCGTCGAGTTGCGCGAGCGCTACTCGAACGGCGAGTCGCTCGACGACCTGCTGCCCGAGGCGTTCGCCGCGGTGCGCGAGGCATCTCGCCGCACCCTCGGCCTGCGCCACTTCGACGTGCAGCTCATGGGCGGCGCCGCCCTGCACCTCGGCAACATCGCCGAGATGAAGACCGGCGAGGGCAAGACGCTCGTCGCCACGACCGCGGCCTACCTGAACGCGCTCACGAGCCGCGGGGTGCACGTCATCACCGTCAACGACTTCCTCGCGAGCTACCAGTCCGAGCTCATGGGGCGCGTCTTCCGCGCGCTCGGAATGACGACCGGATGCATCGTGGCCGGACAGACGCCCGCGGTGCGCCGCGAGCAGTACGCGGCCGACATCACGTACGGCACCAACAACGAGTTCGGCTTCGACTACCTGCGCGACAACATGGCGTGGCAGGCGACCGACATGGTGCAGCGCGGCCACTTCTTCGCGATCGTCGACGAGGTCGACTCGATCCTCATCGACGAGGCCCGAACGCCGCTCATCATCTCGGGCCCGGCATCGGGCGAGGCGAACCGCTGGTTCGCCGAGTTCGCGCGGCTTGCGAACCGACTCGTGCCCGGTGAGGACTTCGAGGTCGACGAGAAGAAGCGCACGGTCGGCGTGCTCGAGCCCGGCATCGAGAAGGTCGAAGACTACCTGGGCATCGACAACCTCTACGAGTCGGCGAACACCCCGCTCATCTCGTTCCTCAACAACTCCATCAAGGCGAACGCCCTGTTCAAGCGCGACAAAGACTACGTCGTCATGAACGGCGAGGTGCTGATCGTCGACGAGCACACCGGCCGCATCCTCGTCGGCCGTCGCTACAACGAGGGCATCCACCAGGCGATCGAGGCGAAGGAGGGCGTGCAGGTCAAGGCCGAGAACCAGACCCTCGCCACCGTCACGCTGCAGAACTACTTCCGCCTCTACTCCAAGCTCTCGGGCATGACCGGTACCGCTGAGACCGAGGCCGCCGAGTTCATGTCGACGTACAAGCTCGGTGTCGTCGCGATCCCCACCAACAAGCCCATGGTGCGCATCGACCAGGCCGACCTCGTCTACAAGAACGAAGAGGCGAAGTTCGCGCAGGTCGTCGAAGACATCGTCGAGCGCCACGCCAAGGGGCAGCCCGTGCTCGTCGGCACGACGAGCGTCGAGAAGAGCGAATACCTCTCGCGGCTGCTCGCGAAGAAGGGCGTGCGTCACGAGGTCCTCAACGCGAAGAACCACGCCCGTGAGGCCGCGATCGTCGCACAGGCCGGTCGCCATGGCGCCGTCACCGTCGCGACCAACATGGCCGGTCGCGGCACCGACGTCATGCTCGGCGGCAACGCCGAGTTCATGGCGGTGCAGCAGATGCACGAGAAGGGCCTGTCGCCGGTCGACACGCCCGAAGAGTACGAGGCGGCCTGGGACGCCGTGTTCGAGTCGGTGAAGGCCGAGGTCGCGGTCGAGGCCTCGAAGGTGCTCGAGGCAGGCGGGCTCTACGTGCTCGGCACCGAGCGCCACGAGTCGCGCCGCATCGACAACCAGCTGCGCGGGCGCTCGGGTCGACAGGGAGACCCCGGCGAGAGCCGGTTCTACCTCTCGCTCACCGACGACCTCATGCGCCTCTTCAACGCGGGTGCCGCCGAGAGCCTCATGTCGCGTGGCGTGCCCGACGACGTCGCCATCGAGTCGAAGGTCGTCACGCGGGCCATCCGGTCGGCGCAGTCGCAGGTCGAGGCCCGCAACGCCGAGATCCGCAAGAACGTGCTGAAGTACGATGACGTGCTGAACCGCCAGCGCGAGGCCATCTACGGCGACCGCCGGCACATCCTCGAAGGCGACGACCTGCACGAGCGCACGCAGAAGTTCCTCGAAGAGGTCATCGACGAGGTGCTCGACTCGCACACCGCCGAGGGCAACCCCGACGAGTGGGACTTCGACGCGCTGTGGACCGAGCTCAAGACGCTCTACCCGATCGGCATCACGATCGACGAGGTCGTCGCCGAGGCGGGCGAGAAGGGCCGCGTCAACCGCGAGTTCGTGCGGCGCGAGATCCTCTCCGACGCGAAGCTCGCCTACCAGAGCCGCGAAACGCAGCTGGGCAGCCCTGCGATGCGTGAACTCGAGCGGCGCGTCGTGCTCTCGGTGATCGACCGCCGCTGGCGCGACCACCTCTACGAGATGGACTACCTGAAGGACGGCATCGGTCTGCGCGCCATGGCGCAGCGCGACCCGCTGGTCGAGTACCAGCGTGAGGGCTACGCGATGTTCCAGCAGATGATGGGCTCGATCCGTGAAGAGACGGTCGGCTTCCTGTTCAACCTCGAGGTCGAGGTCGCGCCGCAGGGTGGCGTCGGCCCGACCATCGAGGCCAAGGGGCTCGCCCGCCCGACCACTCCCGACGAGAAGCTGAGCTTCTCGGCCCCGAGCGACTCGGGCGGCGTCGAGGTGCGCAACCAGCGCGGTCAGGTGCAGCAGGCGGCCACGCAGCGCGCCCGCCGCGCGGTGGCCGAGAGCCAGACGCAGGCGCAGCCCGCGGTCGAGCCGGCCCGCGGCGCGTTCGGACAGCGCGCCGACGGCGGCGCCGCACCGCAGAACCGCGCCGAGCGGCGTGCGCAGGAGCGCAAGGGTCGTTAACAGTCGATGACGGATGCCCCTGCACGGCGCGAGCGCGGTGCAGGGGCATCCGCCGTCTCAGGCGGCAGGCGGCAGTCGGCAGGCGGCAGGCGTCAGAGCACGCTGATCGCGCTCGCGCGCCAGCGCTGGTCGAAGCCCTCGAGACGGATGGCGACGGCACGCGAACGCGCGCGCTGGTGCACCATGACGACGCCCTCGATGACGCCGTCGGCCGGCTCGCTGAGGTGCACACGCCCGAGCGAGAACGCCGGGCGCTGCGGTGCCTGGTCTTTCACGCGGCGCGCCCGTGCAGCGAGCACGACGCGCTTGGAGAGATTGCGGTACACGTCGTCGTTCACCCAGCGGGCGAGCTGCTCGAGGTCGCGCGCGCCGGCGAGCGCCTCGATGACGCAGCGCGTGAGGTTTCGCAGCACGGGCTCTGGATCGGGGAGCTCGGCCCTTCTGGCCGGCTGGCGTGCGAAATAGTCGTCGAGGTCGTCGTGGAAGCGCGCGGGGGCACCTGATTCCACGAGCGGGCGGGCGGTGGCGGCAGCGCGGTCGGACATTCATGCTCCAGGTAGGGCCGGGGCTCGCCGACCTCTCGATCGCGCGACCTGATTGACCCCCGTTCTGGGGGGCATCGGTGATTCCTGACTGAACCTACTGAGGGGCCGCGAAGCGTGTCAAGCGCTTTTGTCACCTGTGGAGAACTTCGCCGATACGACATGTCGCGCGGTAGCGTCGCTGCATGCGCTGGGACCTGCTGTTCGACGACCTCGAGTCGCAGCTCGACCGCGAACAGCGCGATGAAGAGCGCGCGCTCGCCCTCGAAGGCGAGCGACTGCGGCTCGGGCGGCTCACGCTCCGCGACCGACTCACCGCCATCTCGCGAATCACCGACGACAGCGATGTCATCGTTCGCGTCGAACTCCACGGGGGCGTGGTCATGGCGCTGCGTCCGCTCGCGTTCGGCCGAGACTGGATGAGTGCGGAGTCGCGCGCCGCCGGCCGCCGGTCACGGCAGTGCGTCGTGCCGCTCGCGGCGATCGCGGCGGTACTGCCGAGCCGCTCGCAGCTCGACCCGAGCCTCGAGCCCGTGTCCGAGTCATCCGCTCGCCTGGCCGAACGCATCGGATTGCCGTTCGTGCTGCGCGACCTGTGTCGCCGACGCACGCCCGTGCGGTTGACCACCGTCGACGGCGTCGTGCACGGCACGCTCGACCGCGTCGCGCGCGATCATGTCGACCTCGCGCTGCACGAGCCCGGTTCGCCGCGCCGTGAACGTGAGCTGCAGGGATATCGCATCGTGCCGCTCGCGCGCGTGCTGCTCATCGAGTTCGACTGACGAAGTCGCTGCTCGGCGCGGTCGCGCCGCCGCGCTCAGTCGACGGGACGGATGCGGTCGCGGCGGGCGCCCGAGAGCTCGAACACGTTCGCGAACTCGCCCTCGTTGAACGCGGTGTGCTTGCGGGCGTCTTCGTACTGCAGTTCGATCCACACCTCGAGTTGCGCGCGCTCGATGCGCCACGGACCCGATGTTCCGACGCGGATCGCGGGGAGCTCGCCCGAGCGGATCAAGTCGTCGACGGTCGCCACATCGACGGCGAGGATCTCTGCCGCGTCGGCGATCGTGAGGAAGCGGCCGATCTCGCCGCTCGAACCTGGTGAGGTCATGTGACGATTATCGACCTCGTTGGCTTCCGGTGGGGCACTTGTGGATAACTTCGGGGCATTCACCCGGGTTCGGGTGACGATTGACCTGCGGCGCACGGGCGCCGGCGAAAGGAGACACGACGAATGGCACGTCGCACCGACCGCGAGCGAGGCGCGCTCCGCCTCGATCCTCGCCTCATCATCGGAATCGTGCTGATCGCCGGCTCCACGACGGGCGTGTGGGCGCTCGTCTCGGGGTTCGACGACTCGATCGAGGTCTACGTCGCGCGCGACACGATCACCGCCGGCAGCACCGTGGCGGTCGACGACCTCGTCGTCGAGTCGGTGCGGCTCGGTTCGAGTGCCGAGCGGTATCTGCTCGCCGAGGAGGGCGTGGGCGACGGTCTCGTCGCGACGCGCACGGTGCAGGCCGGTGAGTTCGTGCCGAGGTCCGCGGTCGACGAAGTCGATCGCACGGGGCTGTCGGTCGTCGTCGTGCCGAGCCGCGGCCCGCTGCCGAGCGGCCTGTCCGCGGGCGATCGCATCGATGTGTGGTCTGCGGCGGCCGTCGAGCGCGGCAGCTTCGAACCGCCCAAGGTGCTGATCTCCGACGCCGAGATCGCCGGGCTCGTCGAGAGCGAGGGCATGGTGCAGACCGACGGGGTCTCGGTCGAACTCCTCGTCCCGCGCGAGAAGGTCGCCGCCCTGCTCGAGGCACTCGCCGCCGGCGATGCGATCGACCTGGTCGCCGCACGATCGGCGGTCGGCTGACATGGCGAGGCTGGCGCTCGCGCTCGACCCCGCCACCGAAGACCGGCTGGTCGCCGACTTCATCGAGCACGGGCACGCGATCGTGGCCCGCCTCGTGGGCTGGCGCGACCTGCTCGAGAGCCTCGACGTGCTCGCGCCCGACGTCGTCATCGTCGGGGCCGGGCGCGGAACCCTGAGCGCCGAACTGCTCGACGCGTGCGACGAGCGAGGCATTCGACTCATCGGGCTCGCCGGCGACGACGCCGAGCGTGCCCACGCGGCGCAACTCGGCCTCCACGAGGTCACCGACCGCAACGCACCGACGGCCGAGATCGAGGCGCTCGTGAGCGGGGGAGTTCCCGTGCCCTCCCGCGTCGGCGAACCCGAGCGCAGGGCGGCGGGCGCGACATCCGTCATCGTGGTCTGGGGCCCGGCCGGCGCACCCGGCCGCACGACGCTGGCCATCAACCTCGCCGCCGAGATCGCCGCAGCCGGCCACCGGGTCGCCCTGGTCGATGCCGACCCCTACGGAGGCGCGATCGCCCCATCGCTCGGGCTGCTCGACGAGACGCCCGGGTTCGCCGCCGCCTGTCGGCTGGCGGGCTCCGACGCCCTCGACCGAGCCGAGCTGGAGCGCATCGCGCAGCGTTATTCCGCGCCGCGCGCGTCGTTCGACGTGTTCACCGGGCTCGTCGGGCCGAGCCGGTGGCCCGAGCTCTCGCGCGAGCGCGTCACCGCGGCGATCGGCGTGATGCGGGCATGGGCCGAGTACGTCGTCATCGACGCGGGTTTCAGCCTCGAGCACGACGAGGAGCTCACGAGCGACCAGTTCGCCCCGCGCCGCAACGCAGCGACGTTCGCCGCACTCACCGCCGCCGACCGGGTGGTGGCCGTCGGCCTCGCCGACCCCGTCGGCCTGTCGCGCCTACTGCGCGGGCACGGCGACCTGGTCGAGTTCGTCGAACCCGAACGCATCGACGTCGTCGTCAACCGGGTGCGCACGAGCGCCCTCGGCATCGACGCCCACGCGCAGGTTCGCCAGACCCTGCGGCGCTTCGCGGGGCTCGGCGACGCCACCCTGCTTCCACACGACGGCCGGGCGACCGACGCCGCCATCCTCACCGCACGAACGCTGCGCGACGCTGCGAGCCGTTCGCCGCTGCGCACCGCGATCCACGAATACGTGCTCGCCAGCCTCCTGCCCGCGCCCGAGCCCGCGCGACGACGTGGGTTCGCGTTCTCCGCCGTTCGACGCGCGGCGACCGGCTGAGGCCCGCGCGCACTACGCTGGAACCCGTGTCGACCCTCAGTGATCTCGTCCTCGCCCAGGGCCGCAGCAGTCAGGCCGATGTCGACTGGCTGCACATGCTCGTCGGCGACCTCCAGCTGCTCGCCGACCTCGCGTTCGCAGACATCGTGCTGTGGGTTCCCTCCGGTGACGCCGGCTTCGTCGCCGTGGCGCACTCGCGCCCGTCGAGTGCAGCCACGCTCTTCTACCGCGACTTCGTGGGTCAAGAGATCAAGGAGCAGTGGCGCGACCTCGTGACCGAGGCCTTCGGCACCGGTCGCATCGTCGACTCCTCGGCGCCCGACTGGTACGAAGAGATGCCCACGCGCGTGCGTGCGGTGCCCGTCATGCGTCGACTCACCGCGACCGGCACCGCGGTGGCGCCCGAGCCGGTCGCGGTGATCACGAGGCACACGAACCTCAGCTCGACGCGCACCCCGAGCCGGCAGGAGCTCACGTTCAACGAGTGCGCCGAAGAGCTCTTCCAGATGATCGCGTCGGGCGACTTCCCCGACCTGGGCGCCCCGACCGGCCCGCGCCGCGGTGCGCCGCGCGCCTCCGACGGGCTCATCCGCCTCGACGTCGACGGCATCACGACCTTCGCGAGCCCCAACGCCCTGTCGGCGTTCAACCGCATCGGCTTCGACGACGAGCTCGAGGGTGAGTCGCTCGCCGAGGTCACGACGCGACTCCTCGGCGGCAAGCTCGTCGTCGACGAGTCCCTTCCCCTCGTCGTGACGGGCCGGGCGCCGTGGCGTACCGATGTCGAGTCGCGCGGCGTCACCGTCTCGCTCCGCGCCATCCCCATCCGTCGGCGTGGCGAGCGCATCGGCGCGATCGTGCTCAGCCGCGATGTCACCGAACTCCGTCACCAGGAGCAGGAGCTCATCACCAAGGACGCGACGATCCGCGAGATCCACCACCGCGTCAAGAACAACCTGCAGACCGTCGCATCGCTCCTTCGCATCCAGGCGCGGCGCACCCGATCCGACGAGGCGCGCGAGGCACTCACGCAGGCCATGCGACGGGTGGGGGCGATCGCAGTCGTGCACGACACGCTGTCAGAGGGGCTCACGCAGAACGTGGACTTCGACGAGGTGTTCGACCGGGCACTGCTGCTCGTCGCCGAGGTCGCGTCGGCGCACAACACGACCGTGCACCCGAAGCGTTCGGGGTCGTTCGGCGTGCTGCCGAGCGAGTACGCGACGCCGCTCGCGCTCGCGCTCACCGAACTCGTGACGAACGCCGTCGAGCACGGCCTCGCCGGTCAGGAGGGCGACGTCGAGATCCTCGCCAATCGCTCCGACACGATGCTCACCGTGCAGGTGCGCGACACCGGCGCCGGACTCCCCGAGGGCAAGGTCGGTGAGGGGCTCGGCACGCAGATCGTGCGCACGCTCATCCAGGGCGAGCTCAGCGGAACGATCGACTGGCACACCGTGGTCGGCCGGGGCACCGAAGTGACCATCGAGGTGCCGCTGCGGTGGATCGCGCCGGCGTAGGCGAGCGGATGTCGCGGACGGTGGTTGCGGGCACGCGTCACGTTGCCGGGTGTGCCGGGTACGCTTCGCGGCGCTGGCGCGCCGCGAGCGCTACGGCTACTGCCTTTCGCGGGGGTGCCGCGTCTCGCTGCGCTCGCCGCGCCTAGCCTGCGCGGCGTGCGCGTGCGGCGCGGCGCTTCAGGGCGCGGCGCTCGTCTTCGCTGAGGCCACCCCAGACGCCCGAATCCTGGCCGGACTCGAGGGCGTACTGCAGGCAGATCTCGGTGACCGTGCAACGGGCGCAGACGGCCTTCGCCTTCTCGATCTGGTCGACGGCGGGACCAGTGTTGCCGACCGGGAAGAAGAGTTCCGGGTCTGCGGTGAGGCAGGCGGCCTTGTCGCGCCAATCCATGTAGATGCTCCTTGCGGGTTTCGATCGCAGACACGCCTGTTGGCGCTTGCCGGAAGTGGCTGCTGCAGGGGGAAAGTCGAATCTCGGGAAGTAGGATCATGACTGATCGGCTCACGTCCCTGTGAGCATCAATTCGACCTCATAAATGGTCGCATAGCGGAGAGATCGAATCAATAGCTGTGAATGGGATAACCCTGTGAATCGACGTGACGACCCCGCCCGTGACGACGCCGCCCGCGACGAGGATGCCGCCTCCGGATCGCCTCACCCCGGGACATCCGCACGGGAATCCGCAGCCGGCGGCGGCGTGCGTGTCGCGCTCACCGTCGTGAGCGTGCTGCTGTTCCTCGAGGCCGCCGTCGTGAGCGCGCTGGTCGTGTGGCTCGTGATCGATCTGGTCTCACTCGAGCCGTCGTCGTACGTGACGGCGATCGCGCTCATCGTGATCGTCGTGATCGGCGCGATCTGGGTGTGGGCGGTCGCGATCGCGTCGCTCCGGCGCGCGCCATGGGCTCGCGCGGCGGCGATCGTGTGGCAGATCCTGCAACTCTCGGTCGCGGTCGGCGCCTTCCAGGGCCTGTTCGCCCGCGCTGACGTCGGGTGGGCGCTGCTCGTGCCCGCGATCACCGTGATCGGGTTGCTGCTGTGGACTCCCGTGCGCATCGCGTATTCGCGTCCGGAAGGCAGTCCCGACGCCGCGTGACACGCGTCACGTGACGAGCGGTGCCCGCCGATTCTCGCGATCAGGCGGCGTCGAGCCCGAGTTCGCGCCGCACGCGCGCGACGTGGCCGGTGGCCTTCACGTTGTACATGGCCTTCTCGATGCGGCCGTCGTCGGCGATGACGAACGTCGAGCGGATGGACCCGACGACGACCTTGCCGTAGAGCATCTTCTCGCCCCACACGCCGTAGGCCTGCTGTACGGCGAGGTCGGCGTCGGAGAGCACGCTGAAGTTGAGGCGGTCGCGCTCGGTGAAGGTCTTGAGCTTGGCGACGTCGTCCTTCGAGACGCCGATGACGCGGATGCCGGCGCTCTTGAACGAGTTGAGGCTGTCGCGGAAGTCGCACGCCTCGGTGGTGCAACCCGGGGTCATCGCCTCGGGGTAGAAGTACAGCACGACCCGCGTGCCGCGCAGCGAGGAGAGGCTGACGGGCGCTCCGTTCTGGTCGTCGAGGGTGAAGTCGGGAGCGAGGTCGCCGGGGGCGAGTCGTGCGTCGGTCATGTCACCCATCGTAGGCAGGCTTCGATGTGCGGATGCTCCGTGCCGCGGCCGCGCGAGCGGCACCAGCCGAGCGCAGTTGAAGGACGGCCGGCTGCAGGGCGGGTCAGCCCGCGAACGTGGTGAGCAGTCGCTGCAGCGAGTCGAGTCGCGCCTGGCCGGTCTCGCCGAGTTCCCCGGCCTCGACGGCCTCGACGATCGCACAATCGGGGGCATCGGGAAGGTGCGTGCATCCGCGCGGGCAGTCCTCGGCGACGCGGGCGAGATCGGTGAATGCGCCGAGGATGTTCGCGCGGTCGACGTGACCGAGGCCGAACGAGCGCACTCCCGGCGTGTCGACCGCCCAGCCCGTGCGCCCGTCGCGCTCGATGCGCAGCGAGACGGTCGATGACGAGGTGTGGCGCCCACGCCCGGTGACCACGTTGACGCGGCCGATCGCGCGGTCGGCGCCGGGCACGAGCGCGTTCACGAGCGTCGACTTGCCGACGCCCGAGTGACCGACGAACACGGTTCGGTGGCCGACGAGCGCGTCGGCGATCTCGTCGAGCGGCATCGACTCGGCGCTCGAACGGAACACGGGGAACTCCAGCCCGGCGAAGTTGTCGAGGAACTCGGTCGGATCGGCGAGGTCGGTCTTCGTCACGCAGAGCAGCGGCCTGATTCCCGCGTCGTACGCGGCGACGAGGTAGCGGTCGAGCAGCCTGATGCGGGGCTCGGGGTTCGCTGCGGCCACGACGATGAGCATCTGGTCGGCGTTCGCCACGATGACCCGCTCGACCTCGTCGGTGTCGTCGGCGCTCCGGCGCAGCAGCGTCGTGCGCTCGCCCACCCGCACGATGCGTGAGAGCGACCCGGGTTCGCCCGAGACGTCGCCGACGAGGTCGACATGGTCACCGGTGACGACCGACTTGCGCCGCAGCTCGCTCGCCCGTGCCGCGGTGATCTCGCGCTCGTCGCGGCCGCCCTCGTCGACGAGCACGGCATAGCGTCCGCGGTCGACGCCGAGCACCGTGCCCTCGACCGCGTCGGCGTGCTCGGGGCGCGTCTTCGTGCGGGGCCTGCTGCCGCGCCGGCTGGGGCGCACACGGACGTCGGATTCGTCGAACTCGGGCTCGTCGTCCTCGTCGTCGTCGGCGCTCCACCAGGTCATGCCAGCAGCTGCTCCCAGAGCGCGGTGAACTGCGGCAGGGTCTTGCCGGTCGACGCGATGTCGTCGACGACGACACCGGGCACCGCGAGCCCGACGATCGCGCCGGTCGTGGCCATGCGGTGATCGGCGTAGGCGCGCCATGCCCCGCCGTGCAGCGGCGCGGGCTCGATGCGCAGCCCGTCCTCGAGCTCGGTGACCCGCCCACCGAGCCCGTTGAGCTCGGTGGCGAGCGCCGCGAGCCGGTCGGTCTCGTGGTGGCGGATGTGCCCGATGCCCGTGATGGTCGACGGCCCTTCGGCGAAGGCCGCAAGGGCGACCAGGTTCGGCACCAGTTCGCCGGCCTCGGAGAGATCGAGGTCGACGCCGCGGATGCCCCTGGCCTCGGCCGTCGCGCTCTCGGGCGAATGCACCGTGAGCCGGTCGCCGTCGCGCACCACACGTGCGCCGAACTGCGGGAGGAGGTCGATGAGCTGCGCGCCGACCTGGGTGGTCTCGGCCGGCCAGCCTGCGATGGTCACCGACCCCCCGGCCACCAGTGCGGCGACGAGGAACGGCGCGGCGTTCGAGAGATCGGGTTCGATGTCGACGTCGATGCCCCGGATGGGCCCGGGGGCGACGACCCAGCGCCCGGTCTCGGGGTTGTCGACGGCGACGCCTCGCGCGGCGAGTGTCGCGATGGTCATCTCGATGTGGGGGAGGCTCGGCAGCCGTTCACCCGAATGGCGCAGGTCGAGGCCCCGTTCGAAGCGCGCGGCCGACAGCAGGAGGGCCGAGACGAACTGGCTCGACGCCGATGCGTCGATCTCGAGCTCGCCGCCCGCGACCGAACCGGTGCCGTGCACGGTGAACGGGAGCGTGCCACGACGGTCGTCGTCGAGGTCGACGCCGAGGGCCTGCAGTCCGTGGATCACGCCGGCCATGGGGCGGCGCCTGGCGTACTCGTCGCCGTCGAACGTGGTGGGACCGAGCGCGAGGGCCGCGACGGGCGGCAGGAAGCGCATGACCGTGCCGGCGAGGCCGCAGTCGATCGTCGTCGAGCCGAGCAGCTCATCGGCCGGCGTCACGCGCAGGTCGTCGCCGAACTCGCCGGAGCCGGGAACCCGGTCGAAACCGGTGCCGAGCGCACGCAGGCCCTCGACCATCAACTCGCTGTCGCGAGACCACAGCGGCGCGTGCAGGGTCGAGGGCGAGTCGGCGAGCGCGGCCAGCACGAGCTCGCGATTCGTGAGCGACTTCGACCCGGGCAGTGACAGAACCGCGGAGAGCTTCGACGTCGCGAGTGGAGCGCGCCACCCGTCATCCGTCTCGGTCTGCCTCGCATCACCGTACGGATCGAATTCGGGCTCGGAATACTTCGAAATCAGCATCGGTTATCAACAGTAGCGTCAGGGACGCGGAAGGAGAGTGGTGCGCGTGTCGGTTGCGATGCTCGAACGCCCGGTGAGGGCGAAGGTCGACGATCTAGGATGGCGAGTGATGACTGCCGACGAGACCGACACCACGCCGACCGAAGCCGAAGCGACGAACGAGACTCGGCCCATCGGCGAACTCTTCGAAGAGCAGGCGCTGCCGTTCATCGACCAACTCTACGCCGCGGCACTGCGCATGACGAAGAACCCGGCCGACGCGCAAGACCTGGTGCAAGAGACGTTCGTCAAGGCGTTCGCGGCCTTCGGCCAGTTCACCCAGGGCACCAACCTGAAGGCGTGGCTGTACCGCATCCTGACGAACACCTTCATCAACAGCTACCGCAAGAAGCAGCGCGAGCCCTATCAGGGCACGATCGACGACCTCGAGGACTGGCAGCTCGGCGGTGCCGAGTCCACGACGGCTCGGTCGAGCCGCTCGGCAGAGGCCGAGGCGATCGACCACCTGCCCGACAGCGCGGTGAAAGACGCACTGCAGGCGCTGCCTGAAGACTTCCGGCTCGCCGTGTATTTCGCCGACGTGGAGGGCTTCTCCTACCAAGAGATCGCCGACATGATGAACACCCCCATCGGAACCGTGATGAGCCGCCTGCACCGTGGCCGGCGACTGCTTCGCGAGTCCCTCGCCGACTACGCCCGTGAGCAGGGAATCGCCACGGCCGAGAAGGCGCCGAAACCCGCGAGGAGCGCGAAATGACCGACTGCGGCTGCGAGAAGGCCCGGGCCGAACTCGAGGAGTACCTGCACCACGAACTCCGCGCGGCGGACGCCGCCGACATCAGGGAGCACATCGAGAACTGCGCCGACTGCCAGGCGGAGTTGCGCGTCGGCGTCGCGATCACCGAGGTCGTGCAGCGCGCCTGCAAAGAGAGCGCGCCCGAGGAACTGCGCGTACAGGTGCTCACGAAGCTGCGCGTGTACCAGTCGACGCACGCCACCACGGCCTGATCTCCGCGGATCCCTGATCCCGGGATCCGGGATCAATCGTTCGTTCGATGCCGCGTGAACCCTCGCACGCGTAGCGTCGCAGTGTGATCGATACTTCTGACCGCGACCCATCGCGAACCACGTCCACCCAGCGGGTGCCGGTGTGGTTGCGCGTCCTCATCCCATCCGTCCTGATCCTGGTGTGGTTCGCCGCCTTCGGCGCAGGCGGAGCCTCGTTCGGCTCGCTGAGCGACGTCGTCGAGAACGAACAGTCCCAGTTCCTCCCCGCCGACGCAGAGTCGACCAAGGCACAGGAGGCGCAGGCCGAGTTCCGTTCCTCCGACGTCATCCCGGCGATCGTCGTCTACGCGCGCGACGGCGGGCTGACCGATGCCGACACCGCGGCGATCGATGACGATGTCGCGGCATTCCAGGAGATCGACGGCGTGGTGGGCGACGGGGTGTCGCCCGCGGTGACGTCCGAGGACGGTGACGCGGCCGAGGTGTTCGTGCAGGTCGATTCGTCGGCCGAGATCGACGAGGTCGTCGGAGCGATACGTGACCAGGTCGCCGCGACGGCCGACGCCGAAGGGCTCGAAGCGGCCGTGACGGGACCCGCGGGGTTCACGACCGATCTCACGGGTGCATTCGCCGGCATCGACGGGCTGCTGCTGCTGGTGGCCTTCGCCGCGGTGTTCGTGATCCTCGTCATCGTCTACCGGTCCCCGCTGCTGCCCGTGATCGTACTCGGAACCAGCCTCACCGCGCTCTGCGCTTCGGTGCTGACCGTCGTCGGACTCGCGCAGGCTGACATCCTCGTGCTCAACGGCCAGACCCAGGGCATCCTGTTCATCCTGGTGATCGGAGCGGCCACCGACTACTCCCTGCTGTACATCGCACGCTACCGCGAGGCGCTGCACACGCATGAACGCAAGTGGGACGCCACCTGGTCGGCGCTGCGCGGAGCGTGGGAGCCGATCGTCGCGTCGGGCGGCACCGTCATCGCGGGCCTGCTGTTGCTGCTGCTCAGCGAACTCGTGTCCAACAAGATCCTCGGGCCCGTCTCGGCGATCGGCATCGTCTTCGCCGTGCTCTCCGCGCTCACCCTGCTGCCGGCGCTCATGCTCTGGGCCGGGCGAGCGGCCTTCTGGCCGGTGCGTCCGAAGTTCAGCGCCCACGTCGAAACCGACGACGTCATGGCAGGTCGCGGCGCCTGGCCGAAGGTCGCCCGCCTCATCGCGCGTCGGCCGCGCGTGACCTGGCTCCTGTCGACCCTGCTGCTCGCGGTCATGGCGGTCGGCATGACCCAGCTCAAGGCCGACGGCGTGCCCTCCAGCGAATTCGTGCTGGGCGAATCACAGGCTCGCGACGGGCAGGCGCTGCTCAGCGAGCACTTCCCGGGCGGTTCGGGAACACCCGCGGTCGTCATCGCGTCCGAGGCGCAACTGCAGGATGTCGTCGACGTGCTGCTGTCGACCGACGGGGTCGAGTCGGTCACCGTCGCTTCGGAGGACTCACCGAGCGGCTCGCTCCCGGTCACCGAGGACGGCATCCAGCCGTTGGGGCCCCCTGGGACCCCGGCGGGCGAACCGACCGTGATCGACGGCTCGATCCGGCTCGACGCGACGCTCGCCTATGCGAGCGACTCCGAAGACGCGGAGGCCGTCGTCTCCGAGCTGCGGGGAGAGCTGGGCTCGATCTCGACCGCCGAGGATCCGGTGCTCGTCGGCGGCACGACGGCAGTCGCCCTCGACACGAAGGACGCATCGATCCGGGATCGCAACCTCATCATCCCGCTCGTGCTCGTCGTGATCCTGCTGATCCTCATGGTCCTGCTGCGCGCCATCGTCGCTCCGCTGCTGCTCATCGCCACGGTCGTGCTGTCGTTCGCCGCCGCACTCGGCGTCTCGGCGCTGGTGTTCAACGGCATCTTGGGCTTCTCGGGCGCAGATCCCGTCGTACCGTTGTTCGGGTTCGTGTTCCTCGTGGCGCTCGGGGTCGACTACAACATCTTCCTGATGACCCGGGTGCGTGAGGAGAGCGCGCGCCATGGCACTCGCGAGGGCGTACTGCGCGGACTCGTGGTCACCGGCGGCGTCATCACCTCAGCCGGGCTCGTGCTCGCCGCCACATTCGCCGCGCTCGGCGTGCTGCCGATCCTGTTCCTCGCGCAGATCTCGTTCATCGTCGCGTTCGGCGTGCTCCTGGACACGTTCGTGGTGCGGTCGCTGCTGGTGCCGGCGCTGGCCTACGACCTCGGACGCGTGATCTGGTGGCCGTCGAAGCTGTGGCGTCGCCGCGACGACGAACCGTCGAGCACCGCACGGTCCACGACGGCCGCCACGAGCGATGCGAGCGGGGGCGACGTGCTCGTCGGCGAACCGCACGTGCCGGCCCACCGCGGGTAGCCCCGGAACGACGAAGCGAGCGGATGCCCCGCGGCATCCGCTCGCTTTCGTCCGTCGAGATCGACGATCAGAGTGTGGTGGCGCGACGGACGAGCTCGGCCTGCTCGACCGCGTGCCGCTTGGCAGAACCCGTCGCGGGCGACGCCGCCGCCTCGCGGGCGACGACCTCGACCGGACGGGGCCCGAGCTTGTTCGTCTCGATGATGAAGTACGGCCACGCGCCCTGATTCTCGGGCTCGTCCTGCGCCCACATGAGCTCGGCGTCGGGATAGCCGTCGGCGATCGTCTTGAGCTCGTCGGAGGGCAGCGGGTAGAGCTGCTCGAGGCGGACGACGGCGATCTCGGTGTTCTGCTGCTTCTCGAGTTCGTTGATCAGGTCGTAGTAGATCTTGCCCGACACGAACACGACGCGCTTGACCGTCGAACGGTCGGTGATGCGCGGGTCGTCGAGCACCGGCTCGAACTTGCCGAGCGTGAAGTCGGCCACCTCGCTCGTGGCCCCGCGCAGGCGCAGCATCGCCTTCGGAGTGAACACCACGAGCGGCCGGCGCGGCCGCGCGTACGCCTGGCGTCGCAGCAGGTGGAAGTACGACGCAGGGGTCGACGGGCGGGCGACCGTCATGTTGTTCTCGGCGCACATCTGCAGGTAGCGCTCGATGCGGGCGCTCGAGTGGTCGGGGCCCTGGCCCTCGTAGCCGTGAGGCAGCAGGAGCACCACGCTCGAGCGCTGCCCCCACTTCTGCTCGGCCGACGAGATGAACTCGTCGATGATGGTCTGTGCGCCGTTGGCGAAGTCGCCGAACTGGGCCTCCCACAGCACGAGCGCGTCTGCGCGCTCGACCGAGTAGCCGTACTCGAAGCCCATCGCCGCGTACTCCGACAGCAGCGAGTCGTAGATCCAGAACCGAGCCTGGTTCTCGGCGAGGTACTGCAGCGGCAGCCATTCCTGCCCGTTCACGCGGTCGTGCAGCACGGCGTGGCGCTGCACGAACGTGCCGCGCCGGGCGTCTTGGCCGGCGAAGCGCACCGGAGTGCCCTCGAGCAGCAGCGATCCGAGCGCGAGCAGCTCGCCGAAGCCCCAGTCGATCTTGCCGTTTCGGCTCATGTCGAAGCGCTTCGTGAGCAGCTGCTGGATCTTGGGATGCACGGTGAACCCGGCGGGCTTGTTGTCGAACGCGTCGCCGATGGTGTGCACGACCTCGAGCGCGACGCCGGTCGTCTCGGGCTCTCCGACGGCGGCCTCGGGCTCATGCGAGCCCTCGGTCGCGCCGACGACGGTGATCGCGCCCGTCTGCACGGCATGGGTCTCGGCGAAGGCGCGTTCCAAGCGGTCTTGGAAGTCGCGGTGCGCCTCTTCGTACTCTTCTTCGGTGATGTCGCCGCGACCGACGAGCGCCTCGGTGTAGAGCTTTCGCACCGAGCGCTTGGCCTCGATGAGGTTGTACATGAGCGGCTGCGTCATCGAGGGGTCGTCGCCCTCGTTGTGACCGCGGCGGCGGAAGCAGACGAGGTCGATGACGACGTCGCGCTTGAACTCCTGGCGGTAACGGAACGCGAGCTCGGCCACCCGCACGACCGCCTCGGGGTCGTCGCCGTTCACGTGGAAGATCGGGGCCTGGATCGTCTTGGCGACATCGGTCGAGTAGATCGACGACCGCGCGTCGCCCGGCACGGTCGTGAAGCCGACCTGGTTGTTCACGACGATGTGCACGGTACCGCCGGTGCGATAGCCGCGAAGCTGCGACATCTGCATCGTCTCGAGCACCACGCCCTGGCCGGCCATGGCGGCATCGCCGTGCACGAGGATCGGCAGGATCGAGAACGTGCCGATGGGCTTTCGGTCCTGCTTGGCGCGCACGATGCCCTCGAGCACCCCGTCGACGGCCTCGAGGTGCGACGGGTTCGCGGCAAGCGAGACCGGGATCTGGTTGCCGTCGTCGGCGGTGAAAGTGCCCTCGGTGCCGAGGTGGTACTTCACGTCGCCCGAGCCCGAGAAGGTCTTGGGCTCCTGCGTGCCCTCGAACTCGCGGAACACCTGTCCGTAGGTCTTGCCGGCGATGTTGGTGAGCACGTTGAGGCGACCCCGGTGGGCCATGCCGATGGCGACCTCGTCGAGTCCCTGCTTCGCGGCGCCCTGCAGGATCTCGTCGAGCAGCGGGATGACCGACTCGCCGCCCTCGAGGCTGAAGCGCTTCTGGCCGACGTACTTGGTCTGCAGGAAGGTCTCGAACGCCTCGGCCTCGTTGAGCTTGCCGAGGATGCGCATCTGCTCGTCGTGGGTGGGCTTCTCGTAGCTGCGCTCGACCTCGTTCTGGATCCACTTGCGCTGCACCGGGTCTTGGATGTGCATGTACTCGATGCCGATGGTGCGGCAGTACGAGTCGCGGAGGATGCCGAGGATGTCGCGCAGCAGCATGGTGCGCTTGTCGCCGAAGCCGCCCGTGACGAACTCGCGGTCGAGGTCCCAGAAGGTGAGGCCGTGGCTCGCGATGTCGAGGTCGGGGTGCGACCGCTGCGTGTACTCGAGCGGGTCGGTGTCGGCCATCATGTGGCCGCGCACGCGGAACGAGTTGATGAGCTCCTGCACGCGCGCCGTCTTGTCGATGGCGCTCGCGATGTCGACCGAGATGTCGGGCGCCCAGCGGATCGGCTCGTAGGGCAGGCGCAGCTCGGCGAAGATGTCCTCGTAGAACCGGCGCTGGCCGATGAGCAGCTCGTGCACCTTCTTGAGGAACTCCCCTGAACCCGCGCCCTGGATGACGCGGTGGTCGTAGGTGGAGGTGAGCGTGATCGTCTTGCCGATCGCGAGGTTCGCGAGGGTCTTCTCGGACGCGCCCTGGAACTCGGCGGGGTACTCGAGGGCGCCGGCGCCGATGATGCAACCCTGGCCCTTCATGAGACGCGGCACGGAGTGCACGGTGCCGATGCCGCCGGGGTTCGTGAGCGAGATCGTCGCGCCGGAGAAGTCGTCGGCGGTGAGCTTGTTCTTGCGAGCGCGCTGCACGAGGTCTTCGTAGGCGGTGAGGTACTCGTTGAAGTTCATCGTCTCGGCGCGCTTGATCGCGGGGACGAGGAGCGCACGGCTGCCGTCGGGCTTCGGCAGGTCGATGGCGATGCCGAGGCCGATGTGCGCGGGCTTCACGACGCTCGGCTTGCCGTCGGGCTCGGCGTAGAAGACGTTCTGGCTCGGGAACTCCTTGATCGCCTGGATGAGTGCCCAGCCGATGAGGTGCGTGAACGACACCTTGCCGCCGCGCGAGCGCCGCAGGTGGTTGTTGACCACGATGCGGTTGTCGATCATGAGCTTGGCCGGGATGGTGCGCACGCTCGTCGCGGTCGGCACCGTCAGCGACGCGTCCATGTTCGCCGCGAGGGTCTTCGGGAGGCCGCGCAGGGGCAGGACCTCGTCTTCTCTCGGGGTCTCGGCGATGACCGGCTGCGGGCTCGTGATCGGCACGTCGGCCGGCACGGGAGCGGTGCGCGGCGCCACCGAGGTGGTGCGTGCTGCGGGGGTCTGGCTGATCACCGGGACGGGCGCGGTGGCCGGTGCCGCGGGAGTCGCGTCGGCCGCGGGTGCCGGGGCATCGGCCGCGGGTGCCGGGGCATCGGCCGCGGGTGCCGGGGCATCGGCCGCGGGCGCCGGGGCCTCGGCGGAGGCGGGTGCGTCTTCAGCGGCGGCGGAGCCGGAGGCGGCCGCCTGCTCGGGCTGCCGGCCGTACTGCTCGAGCACGGGCCACCAGGACTTGTCGACCGAGTCGGGATCGGCGAGGAACTTCGCGTACATCTCGTCGACGAGCCACTCGTTGGCTCCGTATTCGCCCGACGCCGTTTCGTCGGCTCCCGCTCCGGTCAATTGGCTCGACACAGCCTCTCGCCCACTCTCTCCGTTGATGCTGGATAACCTGCTGCGGCGATCGACCGGTGCGCACGACAAGCCACCGGATCGCCTCGACAAGCCTAACCCCCGTGCGGGTGCTCCCGGCACCGGCGGACGGTAGCGTGAGGCCCATGGAGTTCTACCGGACGACCCCCAGCCACGACCTCACGTACTCCGACGTGTTCCTCGTTCCGAGCCGGTCGGGCGTGACCAGCCGGCTCGATGTCTCGCTCGCTCCCGACGACGGCTCGGGGGCCACCGTGCCGATCGTCTCGGCCAACATGAACTCGATCACCGGGCCCCGCCTGGCAGCCACCCTCGCCCGGCGCGGTGGCCTCGGCGTGCTGCCGCAGGACCTGCACCTGCAAGACCTGGCCGAGTCGATCCGCTCGGTGAAGTCGCAGTCGCCGCGGTTCGACACGCCCCATTCGTTCGCCCCCGACGCCACCGTCGCCGATGCGCTCGAGGTGCTGCCTCCGTTCGATGGCCACGGCATCGTGCTGCACGATGCGAAGCATCGATACGTCGGATGTCTCACCGCGTCGCGTCTCGCGACCGCCCTGCCCGATGCGCGGCTCGGCGACCTCGTGCACGGCGGCATGGCCTCGCTCGATGCCGACGACGTGGACTCCCCGCGGCGGGCCTTCGACCTGATGGTCGACGCCGACCTCGAGTTCGCGCCCGTGCTCGAGCACGGGCGGGTCGTCGGCACGTTGAGCCGGCGCAGCGCCCTGCGCGGCACGATCTACGAGCCGAACGTCGACGCGTCGGGGCGCCTGCGCGTCGCCGCGGCGATCGGCATCAACGGCGACGTCGCCGCGAAGGCGCAGGCGCTCGCCTCGGCCGGCGTCGACATGCTCGTGATCGACACCGCGCACGGGCACCAGGAGGGAATGATCCGGGCCGTGTCGATCGTGCGCGACCTCGGGCTGGGCATTCCGATCGTCGCGGGCAACATCGTCACGGCCGACGCGGTCGCCGACCTCGTCGACGCGGGCGCCGACGTGCTGAAGGTGGGGGTCGGCCCCGGGGCCATGTGCACGACCCGCATGATGACGGCGGTCGGGCGACCCCAGTTCTCGGCGGTGCTCGAGACGGCCGAAGCGGCGCGCGAGCTGGGCGCCGCGGTGTGGGCCGACGGGGGAGTGCGCTACCCGCGCGACGTGGCGCTCGCGCTCGCCGCCGGTGCGGCGTCGGTGATGATCGGATCGTGGTTCGCGGGCACCATCGAGGCTCCCGGAACGCTTCGGCACGATGCATCCGGCCGTCTCTACAAAGAGAGCTGGGGCATGGCGTCGACGAAGGCGGTGCGCGAGCGGTTCGACCGTCTCTCGCCCTACGAACTGGCCCGAAAAGAGCTGTTCGCCGAGGGCATCTCGTCGTCGTCGATCTACCTCGATCCCCATCGCCCCTCGATCGAGGACCTGCTCGACATGATCACCTCGGGCGTGCGCAGTTCGTTCACGTACGCGGGCGCGCGCTCGATCGAGGAGTTCCGCGATCGCGCGCTCGTCGGCATCCAGTCGGCCGCCGGCTACGAAGAGGGCAAGGCGCTCCCCGTCAGCTGGTAGAAGTCATCGGTCGAGTTGCGACGACGAGCGTATCGAGCCACGAGCGATGGTCTCGATACGGCGCTGCGCGCCTGCTCGGCCGTCGGATGAGCAGCAATGCCCGGATATACTGGGCAGACAATGGACGATCCTCCCTCTGCGAATACGCCCGGCCATAGACCCTCGCCCGTGACTGATCGGGGAGGCTGCGTTGTCTGAGTGGATACTCCTCGGCATCGGATTCCTCCTCACGATCGGCACGGGCTTGTTCGTTGCGAGCGAGTTCGCGCTCGTCAACCTCGATCGCGCCGACCTCGAAGCGCGCCGCGCCAGGGGCGAGACCCGGCTCGGCATGACCATCTCGGCGCTCAAGATCACCTCGACGCACCTGTCGAGTGCGCAGCTCGGCATCACGCTCACGACGCTGCTCACCGGGTACACGATGGAGCCGGCGATCTCCTCGCTGCTCGCCGGCCCGCTGACCGCGATCGGGCTGCCCGAGGCGCTCGTGCGGCCGGTCGGTGCGACGACCGCGATCGTCATCGCGACGCTGCTCTCGATGATCATCGGCGAGCTCGTGCCGAAGAACTTCGCGCTGGCGCTGCCGCTCGCGACGGCGAAGGTCGTGATCCCGTTCCAGTCGGCGTTCACCTGGGTGTTCCGGCCGGCGATCTCGCTCCTCAACGGCAGCGCCAACGCGTTGCTGCGCGCGATGGGCATCGAACCGAAGGAAGAGCTCTCGGGAGCGCGCTCGGCCGAGGAGCTCTCATCGCTCGTGCGCCGTTCGGCGAGCGCCGGCCTGCTCGAGCTCGACACGGCGACGCTGCTCGGCCGCACCCTCCGCTTCGCCGACCACGACGCGTCCGACGTCATGACGCCGCGCCCGCGGGTGGCGGCGGTGCAACGCCAGGAGCCCGCCGAGTCGGTGCTCGAGCTGGCACGCCAGACGGGCTTCTCGAGGTTTCCGGTGTACGACGAGAACCTCGACGACGTCGTCGGCATCGTGCACGTCAAGCAGGCGGTGGCGGTGCCGCGTGAACGGCGAGCGGATGTCCCGGCGTCGGCGCTGCAGTCCGAGGCGTTGCGCGTGCCCGAGACCATCAAGCTCGACGCGCTGCTCGGCGAGCTCCGCGGCCGCGGGTTCCAGATGGCCGTCGTCGTCGACGAGTACGGCGGCACGGCCGGGGTCGCGACCCTCGAGGACCTCGTCGAGGAACTCGTCGGCGAGGTCGCCGACGAGCACGACCGCACCCGGGCCGGCATCGTGCGGCGCGGCGAGATCGTGAGCTTCCCCGGAATTCTGCGGCCCGACGAACTGCTCGAGCGCACCGGCATCCACGTGCCCGAGAACGGCGACTACGAGACCGTCGCCGGATTCGTGATGGCCGAGCTCGGGCGGCTTCCCGTCGTCGGCGATGAGGTCGCGATCGACGAGGGCACGCTCAGCGTGCAGCGCCTCGACGGGCGACGCATCGACCGGTTGCGCTTCGAGCCGACTCCGGTGCTCCAGGCCGGCGAACTCGAGGAGGCCGAGCGATGAGCGACTGGGTCGGAATCGCGTGGCTGTTCGTCCTGCTGGCCGCGAACGCCTTCTTCGTGGGCGCGGAGTTCGCGGTCATCTCGGCGCGACGCTCGCAGATCGAGCCGCTCGCCGAGCAGGGCAGTCGAAGCGCCAAGACCGCGCTCTGGGCCATGGAGCACGCCACGCTGATGCTCGCGATGAGCCAGCTCGGCATCACCATCTGCTCGCTGCTCATCCTCAACGTGTCGGAGCCGGCGATCCATCACCTGCTCGAGGTGCCGTTGCAGCTCACCGGCTGGTCGCCCGAGGTCATCTCGACGATCGCGTTCGTGATCGCGCTCCTGCTCGTGTCGTACCTGCACGTCGTGTTCGGCGAGATGGTGCCGAAGAACCTCTCGTTCACGCTGCCCGATCGAGCCGTGTTGCTGCTCGCACCGCCGCTCGTCCTCATCGCACGCGTCTTCAAGCCGATCATCGTCGCGCTGAATGCGACGGCGAACGGCGTGCTGCGTCTCTTCGGCGTCGAGCCGAAGAGCGAGGCGAACTCGACGTTCACGCTCGAAGAGGTGCAGACCATCGTCGACCAGTCACGTCGCGAGGGCGTGCTCGACGATGCGAGCGGCACGCTCACGGCGGCGTTCGAGTTCACGACGAAGCGCGTGAAGGATGTCGCGGTGCCGGTCGGCTCGCTCGTGAGCCTTCCTCCGGGCGCCACCCCGGGCGACGTCGAACGGGCAGTCGCGCGACACGGCTTCTCGCGGTACCCGATCCTCGGCACCGACGGCCAGCCCGACGGCTATGTGCACCTGAAGGACGTGCTCGACCTCGACGACGACGAGTTCGACGACCCGATCCCTGCGAAGCGGGTGCGACGGCTCGTGTCGATCTTCGAGGGCACCGATCTCGAGGACGCCCTCGCGACGATGCGCCGGCTCGGGACGCACGTGGCACGGGCATTCGACGAGGACGGTGCGGCGACCGGCGTGATCTTCCTCGAGGACATCATCGAAGAACTCGTCGGCGAGGTGCAGGACGCGACCCGGCGGGGCTGAGTCGGCACCCGATCGCGCGCGAGATCGATCGTGTGACGGAGTCCGAGCGGGCGTAGAATGCTCTCCGTCCACAAAGGCGAGGGGTTCTCATGTTCGAAAAGATGCAGTGCTACGGCGTTCTTCCGGCCTCGGATCTCGAGCGGGCGGTGAAGTGGTGGAAGGACGTGTTCGGTCTCGAGCCGGACATGACCAACGAGGGCGGAGTCATGTTCCAGTTCGGCGGCACGCCCGTGCTCGTCTACGAGACGCAGTTCGCCGGCACCGCGAAGAACACGGCGTTCGGCATCGACACCGAGGACTTCGACGGTGACGCCGCGGCACTGCGCGAGCGCGGCGTCACCTTCCTCGACTACGACCTGCCGGGCCTGAAGACCGTCGACGGCGTCGCCGACCTCGGCGGCATCCGCACCGCGTGGTTCAACGACAGCGAGGGGAACATCATCGCCATCGGTCAGCGCCCCTGAGGGTGCTCGACCCGATCACCACTCTCCGTCGTTCACCTCGGGCCTCGCGCGCAGGTACTGCACGGGCCACATCGTCGAGCCCGCACCCAGTTCGTGGGCGGCGCGCAGGGCGAAGTGCGGATCGCGCATCATCGCCTTGCCGAACATCACGGCATCGGCTCGACCGGTCGCGACGAGCTCGTCGGCGTGCCGCGCGTTCGTGATGCGGCCCACGGCTGAGACCGGGACATCCGATCGCTCGCCGACGTACTCGGCGAAATGCGCCTGGTAGGCGGGGCCGATCGGGATGTCGGCGGACGCGACGAGGCCGCCCGTCGAGATGTCGAAGAAGTCGGCGCCGGCATCGGATGCCCAGCCCGCCACGGTGGCGGTCTGGGCCTCGTCCCATCCGCCGGGGGTCCAGTCGGTCGCCGAGAAGCGAACGAACACCGGCATCGCCTCACCGACCTCGGCGCGCACCGCCCGCACGATCTCGAGCAGCAGCCGGGCGCGGTTCTCGAGACTGCCGCCCCAGTCGTCGGCGCGCAGGTTCGACAGTGGCGAGAGGAACTGATGCACGAGGTAGCCGTGGGCGGCGTGGACCTCGACGAGGTCGAAACCCGCGTCGGCAGCGCGCCGGGCGGCGGTGCGGAAGTCGTCGATCACCGCGGCGATGCCCGCCTCGTCGAGCGCGGCCGGCTCGCGCAGCCCGTCGAAGGCGACCGCCGAGGCCGATACCGTCGGCCAACCTCCCAGGTCGAGCGGCTGCGAGCCACGGCGCCGCGTCGGTTCGGGCCAGATCGACGCCTTACGACCGGCGTGCGCGAGCTGCACGCCCGCCGCGGCACCCTGCGACCGGATGAATCGCACGATCCGTGCCCAGGCCTCGGCCTGCGCATCGTTCCAGAGCCCCGTGTCGTGGTCGGAGATGCGCCCTTCGGGGTTCACCGCCGTGGCCTCGGCCATGATGAGGCCGGCGCCTCCGGCCGCCATCGCGCCGAGATGCACCAGGTGCCAGTCGTTCGGCACGCCGTCGCGGGCGTCGACCGAGTACTGGCACAGCGGCGGCACCCAGACCCGGTTGCGCATCGTGAGGCCACGGATCGTGATGGGGGTGAAGAGCCCCGCTGCGGCAACAGTCGACCCGCTCGTCTCGTCGAGCGACAGGGCAGCCGTCGTCTCGACGGCGTCGGTCGCGCTCATGCGAGACCCCGAAGCCAGGCCTCGAGCTCGCTGGCATCGGCGAAGACGTGTCCGTCGCCGCCGACGGCGCGCGCACCCGCGACGTTCTCGGCCCGGTTGTCGACGAAGAGCAGATCGGCGGGCTCGATGCCGAGCTCGGCCATCGCGTGCCGGTAGATCTCGGGCTCGGGCTTGACGAGGCCCAGCTCGCCGCTGACGAACACGCGCTCGAAGAGCGGTGCGAACGAACCGTGGCGGAGCCACCCCGCGAAGTCTGCGCCGGCGTTCGAGAGCAGCGCGAGGCGCGTGCCGCCCGCGACGAGCGCGTCCAGGACGCGCAGCGTGCCGGGGTCGACCGACAGCCAGCTGCGATGATCGATGGCCCACAGCTCATGCACGTCGATCGGGTTCCACGCGGCGCCGACATCGCGCGCGACGGCCTGCCAGTAGGCGTCGATCGAGGTGGTGCCCCGGTCGAGGCCCTCGCGGTGCGACCAGTACGCCGTCCAGAACGGGTCGGCCTCGACGCCGGCCCGTGCGAGCAGCTCCGCCTGTTCGGCGGCGCCCGGAGCGCGCGAGATGACCTCGCCGTAGTCGAAGACGACGACGCGGGGTGTGAGGCTGATCGGAGCGAGGGCTGACGTGGACATCCCCCTCAACCTATCGTTGGAGTATGAGCGTGTCGTGGCGGGAGTGGACAGCAGCCGATTGCATCGAGTGGATCGCGCCGCCGACGACCGACGATGACAAGTACTCCCGCGGCGTGCTCGGGGTGATCACCGGGTCGCCCGACTATCCCGGCGCAGCCGTGCTCGGAGTCGAGGCCGCGTGGCGCGCAGGCGCCGGCATGGTCCGCTACAGCGGACCCCGCCCGGTGCGCACCGCAGTGCTGGCGCAGCGACCCGAGACCGTGACGGTGTCCGGGCGCGTGCAGGGCTGGCTCGTCGGGTCGGGCATCGACCCGCGCCGGCGTTCGTTCGTGCTGCAGGGCGACCTGCAGCGCGCGCTCGCCTCGCGCGTGCCCGTCGTGCTCGACGCCGGCGGGCTCGACCTCGTCGGCACGCACACGGCCCCCACCGTGATCACACCGCACGCGCGTGAACTCGCGAACCTGCTCACCGCTCGCGAGCTCGATGCGAGCGTCGTCGACGTGCGGGCCGACCCGGCTGCCTGGGCCGAGCGGGCCGCGCGCGAACTCGGCGTCGCAGTGCTGCTGAAGGGTGCGGTCACCCGCATCGTCGATCCCGACCGCGACGCCTACGTCGTGACGGCGCCGACGCACCGGCTCGCGACCGCCGGCAGCGGCGACATCCTCGGTGGCATCCTCGGTGCGCTCGTCGCGACGAACCACGACGCACTCGCCGTCGACGCCGAGGTGCTCGCGAAGCTCGCCGCGACGGCGGCGTGGGTGCACGGCGAGGCGGCCAGGCGCGCGAGCGGCGTCGTCGGCGGCGGCCCGATCGTCGCGCTCGACATCGCCGCGGCGTTGCCCGGCGTGATCGGCTCGCTGCTCACGCGCTGAACACGGCACGCGTCGTCGTGGCGCACCGTGGCGGAATGCGGCGCTCCGTTAGGCTCGTCGTCGTGACTCTGGGAGGCGAGCGCGAGGCGACCGTACGTACGGCCGGTGCGGTCCGGCGCTTCCTCGGGGGGCGTGCCGCGCTGTGGACCGGGTTCGCCGTCGTGCACGTCGCGCTCATCGCGCTCAACCTGTACGGCCAGGGCCAACCGCTCGGCGATGTCACCTCGGTGTACCGCGTCTGGGCCGAGAACGCCGTCGACGGGCTCGTGCGCATGGGCATCGACGTGCCGTGGGTCTACCCTATCCTCGCCTTCGCGCCGATGACGGCGGCGCTCGCCCTCGGCAGCGAATGGTATGCCCAGACCTGGCTGGCAATCGTCAGCGTGCTCGACGCCATCGCGTTCTCGATCCTGCTCGGCAGCGCGCGGCTCTCCCGCACGAGGCGCATCGCCGCCTGGTGGTGGGTGGGATTCCTCGCCGTGCTGGGCCCGATCGCGCTCGGTCGGATCGATGCGATCACCGTGCCGATCGCGATCACGGGGCTGCTCTTCGCCGCCTCGCGACCGCGGGTCGCCGCCGTGCTGCTCACCGTCGGCGCCTGGGTGAAGGTGTGGCCCGCCGCGCTCGTCGCCGCACTGGTCATCGCGGCGCGCCGTCGCGTCGAGGTCGTCACCGTCGCGGCCGCGCTCAGCGTCGGCATCCTCGCGGTGAGCATCGTCGCCGGGGCGGGGGCGAATGCCATCGGCTTCATCGTCGAGCAGGCGGGCCGCGGCCTGCAGATCGAGGCGCCGCTCGCGACGGCCTGGCTCTGGCAGATCGTGGCGGGAGCGAAGGACGTCACGATCGTGTACGACCGCGACATCCTGACATTCCAGATCGAAGGCCCGGGCGCGGATGTCGCCGCCGCCCTCACGACCCCCCTCATGATCGTCGGGGTGGCGGTGATCGTGCTGTTCGGCGTGCGCGCCGCGCTGCGGCGCGCGCACCTCGGCGAACTGCTCGCCCCCCTCTCGCTCGGGTTCGTCGTCGTGCTCATGGTGGCCAACAAGGTGGGATCGCCGCAGTTCGCGACGTGGCTCGCGGCGCCGGTCATCCTGGGCCTGGTGTACCGGCCCGCGCGGTTCGCGGTGCCCGCCGCGCTCGCCGGCGCCGTGGCGCTGGTGACCCACATCATCTACCCGTATTGGTACGGTTGGCTGCTCATCGCGAATCCGGCGTTCGTGTTCCTGCTCACAGTGAAGTCGGGCCTGCTGATCGCGATGCTCGTGTGGTCGCTGCGCGCCGTGTGGCAGGCTGGGAGACCGAAACAGGTGAGTGAGGGGTAGGGCCGATGCTTGTCGCATTCTCAGTCGCGCCGAGCGGCACGGGCAGCGCCGACGGATCCGTTCACGACGCTGTCGCGGCGGCCGTGAGGATCGTTCGCGAGTCGGGGCTCCCGAACCGGACGACGTCGATGTTCACCGAGCTCGAGGGCGAATGGGACGAAGTCTTCGACGTCGTCCGCCGTGCGACGGAGGCGGTCGGCGAATACGGATCGAGGGTGTCGCTCGTGCTGAAAGCCGATATCCGACCGGGCTACTCCGGTGAGCTCGACGCAAAGATCCAGCGGCTCGAAACCGCGATCGACGGTGCGAGCGAGGGCGTCGCCTGACTCGGCTCGCACCGGTATCAGGTGCGGCTGCAGCGCGGTTCGTGGAGATCCGGCCGTGGAGCCGCACGGCTGTCGAATCGATTCGATCTGTGCGAGAATCGGCGGGTGACCCTCCCAATCGACGGGCCGACGACGTTGTCGCCGGCCCGTGTTCGTTTCGCGCTCCTCGCGCTCGCACTCGGCGGCTTCGGCATCGGATCGACCGAGTTCGTCGTCATGGGGCTGCTTCCCGACATCGCGCAGGACCTGTTCCCGGCGCTCTACACCGCCTCGCCCGCCGACGCCAACGCCAACGCCGGGTGGATGATCTCGGCCTATGCACTGGGCGTCGTCGTCGGTGCCCCGACGATCGCCGCCGCCGCGGCGCGCTGGCCGCGCAAGCGACTGCTGCTCGTGCTGCTGACCGCGTTCACCCTGGGCACCGTCGCATCGGCCGTGCTGCCCACCTTCGAACTCGTGCTCATCGCGCGATTCGTCGCGGCGCTGCCGCACGGCGCGTACTTCGGCATCGCCTCGCTCGTCGCGGCGAGCCTCATGGGACCGGGCCGGCGCGCCCGAGGCGTGGCGCTCGTGCTCTCGGGCCTGACCATCGCCAACGTGATCGGGGTGCCGGCCATCACCTGGCTCGGCCAGAACGCCGGATGGCGCACCGCATACCTCGCGGTCGCCGCGATCTTCGCGCTCACGTTCCTCGCCGTGCTCGTCGCCGTGCCATGGCAGGCCGGCGACCCCGGCGCCACGATCGCACGTGAGTTGCGGGCGTTCACGCGCGCCCAGGTGTGGTTCGCCCTCGGCATCGGGGCGATCGGGTTCGGCGGGCTCTTCGCCGTCTACACGTACGTCGCACCGCTCGCGACCGACGTCACCGGACTCCCGCCCGAGTTCGTGCCGATCGTGCTGATCGTCATCGGGCTCGGCATGACCGTCGGCAACATCGTCGGCGGCAGGCTGGCCGACTGGAGCGTGCGTCGGTCGATGTACCTCTTCTTCGCGATCCTCGCGGGGGCCCTCGTGCTGCTCGGCTTCACCGCCACCACAGTCGTGGGACTCCTCGTCGGCGTGTTCCTCGTCGGCGGGGCATCCGCTGCGCTCTCCCCGACGATCCAGGCACGCCTCATGGACGTCGCGCGCGACAGCCAGTCGATCGCCGCGGCGCTCAATCACTCGGCCCTCAACATCGGCAACAGCCTCGGTGCGCTCTTCGGCGGTCTCGCCATCGCAGCCGGGCTCGGGTACGTCGCTCCGGTGTGGATCGGGCTCGTACTCACGCTCGTCGGCGTCGCCCTCTCGCTCGGCTCGTTCGCGCTCGACCGCGCGAGGGGTCGCAACGGCGTGGTCGTGCCCTATGCGACGACTGGCGCGATGGAGGCGGTGGACGCCTGAACCGCGGGCGGCTCAGTCGGACTGCAGCAGGATTCCGTCGAGGATGGCGCGCTTGCGCAGCGCGACCTTCGTGCCCACGTCGTAGCCCGAGGCCCGGTACTTCTCTCGGATGCGCTTGAGATAGCTCTTGGCGGTCTCTTCGGAGATGCCGAGCTGGAACGCCACGGCCTTCACCGGCTGGCCGGCCCCGTAGAGCGCCATGACCCGGCGTTCCTGCGCCGAGAGCTTGGGCACCGTGCCGTCGTCGAGCAGCGCCTGCTCGAGTTCGGGGGTGAGGTACGAATCGCCGAGACCCGCGGCCCGGATCGCCTCGATGATGGACTCGACCGGCTCGGACTTCACGAGGTAGCCGAGCGCGCCGGCGCTGAGCGCCTCGCGCACGACGGCGGCCTCGGAGTAGTTGCTCATGAGCATGGTCTTCACGCCGGCCGATTTCAGCATCGACAGCTTCAGCGAGATGGGGATGTTGTCGCGCAGGTCGAGGTCGAGCAGTACGACGTCGACCGGGAAATCGGGGTGGGCGAGCAACTCGGACCACGACGGCACCGCCGCGACGAGATCGATCTCGGAGGATGCTCCGCGGAGCCATTCGGAGAGCGCGCCGAGCAGCATGCGGTGATCGTCGACGATCGCGAGTCTGATCGGATCTGCGGTGTCGGCCATTCAGCTCCCCCTCGGATTGGCCGCGCTTCGTGCGGCCGTTGCACTTGCCGATGACGTGAAGTTCACCTGGCATTCGAGCTCGATGCGGAAGGATTCGCCTCCCGCGACGAGATCGTGTCTTCCGACACTATCCACAGCCTCCCACGTCGCCGGGTCGAGACGCCGCAGGACGACACCGAACACTTCGATGTCGATCTCGACGACGGAAGGTGACGCGTGGTCGTCGTCGGTCGCCGGGGACCGCAGTTCGACCGAGATCGGTTCCGCCGGGCCCTTGCGACGCTCGCCGACCAGCAGCCAGAGCGCGAGCAGCAGGCCGTCGCGCTGCTGCTGCGAGAGCAGGCCCGCAGCACCCTCGGGATCGTCGAGCACGACACGGTTGCTGAGATACGCCGATTCGAGCACCGCATGCTTCAACCAGGTGTCGGTGCGCCCCTCGATGAGGCGGGCCCGGAGCCTGGCCGCGACGGCTGCCGCCCGCTCGGCAGCGGCTGTCGGGAGCGGGATCGCGATGCGCCCGGAGCCGACGTCGTCGAGCAGTGTCTCGGCATCGAAGTCGAGCTTCGCGAGTTCCTCGGACGCCTGCATGCCGACGGCGGACGGTGCGGTCGACACGGTGCTCTGCACGAGCGAGAGGTCGAGCTCGCGGCCGACGAGTGAGCGGAATCCGCTGATCGCGAAGACCGCCAGCAGCGTCGGCAGCACCGCTGACACGGCGACGGCGAGCCCCACGACCGTGTATTCGCCGGCGACTCCCGCCTGCAGGAGCGTCGACGTCGCGATGACGACGCCGATCGCGCACGCGACCGCGAGCGGTACACGCGTGCCGCGGATCGCCGCGACCGGGATGAGCACGGCCCCGGCGGCCGCCGCGGCGGTGGGAGTCACACCGCGGTCGAGATACCCCCATGTCGCGGCCACGTCGAGCCACACCGGTACCGCGAGCGCGACCAGCAGGATGACGTAGAGCCAATCGGGGAGCGGGTTCGAGCGCGAGACCAGGCGGGAGGCGACGCCGACGGCGAGGATCGCGGCAAGCGAGAGCCACGCCGCCCACGGCCCGATTCCGATGGGGTAGAACGGTGCCAGCAACACGGCTCGCAGCAGATCGGCGAGGATGACGATGGCGGCGGTGATGGTGACGCCGGTGGCGAGGCGGCGCCCCCCATGACGCTCGCGGACATCGCCCGCCGCGAGGGCGGAGCGATTCGGCCGGCGGAACGGCTGCGAGTCGGCGCGGGTCGATGCGGCGTTCACGGCTTCGGCACCTCGAGCATCACGGTGGTTCCCGAACCCGGCGACGAGAAGACTCGCGCCCGCCCGCCGACGGTGCTCAGCCGACCGACCACCGACTCCGCGTAGCCGAGCCGGCCACTGCTCACGGTCTCGGGTTCGAACCCGTTGCCCGCGTCGGTGACCATCGCCCGCACCGTGCGCTCGTCATCGGTGACGGTGACGTCGGCCTCGTTGACTCCCGAATGCCGGCGTACGTTCTCGAGGCACTCGCCGAGCGCGCCGAGGAGTGCGTCGAGGGTCTCGCGCGGCAGTGCGAGCTGGCCGGCGCCGTGCCAGTTGACGTCGAGGCCCATGCGGGCGAAGCGCTGCCGCACCGACTCGAAGGTCGTTCCGAGGATGTCCTCATCGGAGTCGGGGGAGAAGATCGCGTCGGACGCCGTGTCGAGTGACGCGCCGAGCCGGAGCTGCTTGAGCAGCCGCGCGTCGTCGCCGGCCTGCTGTCGGAGTGCGCCGACGCCGACGCCGACGCCCGAGTGGGCGAGCAGGCTGAGCGTCGCGAGGACGGTGTCGTGCAGCACCCGGGCGTCCTGACGCTGGCGAGCCTCGAGCTCGCTCGCGAGCCGCTCGGCCTGATGGGCGCGCCCGACCTCCTCGATCCGCGCAGCGGCGCGGGAGATGGCCGCGTTTAGCGCGAGTGCGAGCGACGCGGCCGCAGCCCAGCCCGCGATCGTCGAGATGAGCACGACGGGTATGGGGTGCCCGCCGACGCCGAAGAAGACGAGGAGGGTCGCGACGATGACGGCGGCGAGCGCGAACACGAGCGAGGGCCCGCGGCGACGGACGACCAGGGTGATCGCGACCGACGGCGCGGTGACCGACGCGGTGACGGACACCGCGGTCAACGCGACCGGGTCGAGCACGGGCGACGTCGCGAGCACGGCGATCAGGGCAGCCGACGCGCCGACGACGCCCAGCGCCGTCGGCGCCCCGCCGTGTTCGGTGTGCAGGAACACGAGCGCGCCAGCGGCGACGCAGAGCAGCGCGGCCGCGGCGAACTGGATCCCGGTGGCAGTGCCGGGCACGAGCACGCACAACAGGCCGCCGACGGCGCCCGTCATGCCGCAGATGCGAGCGAGCCTGCGCAGCAGTCGATCGCGTTCCTTCTGGATGCGCTTCATGGACACCCCCTTGCGTGACGGCGCAGGCCGGGCCATCCGCCTCTTTCGAACCTTAGCCCAGTCGCGCGGATCACGCCGTCAGCAGGCGGGCGAGTGCCGCGCCGACCGCGTCGTCCTCGATGAGGAAGGCGTCGTGCCCGTACTCGGAGGTGACGACGACCGGCGAATCGCCGTGCACGCTATGCCGAAGCTGTGCCGCGATCTCACGCTGCCCGCTGAGGGGGAAGTAGCGATCGCTGTCGATGCCGAGCACGAGGCTGCGCGCCTCGATGCGGGCGAGGGCGGCCCCGATGCCGCCGCGCCCCCTGCCGATGTCGTGCGAGTTCATCGCCTCGGTGAGCACGATGTAGCTGTTCGCGTCGAACCGGCGCGTGAACTTGTTGCCGTGGAAGTCGAGGTAGGACTCGACCGCGAACCGCCCGTCGCCGCCGAGCGGGTCGAGGTCGGACTGCCAGGCGCGCTCGAAGCGGTCGTTGAGCTCCGCGGCCGTGCGGTAGTTGAGCATCGCCATGCGGCGGGCGAGCGAAAGCCCGCGCGTGGGACCTTCGCCGTCGGGGGCGTCGTAGTAGGCCCCGCCACGGAACGCGGGGTCGGAGCGGATCGCCTCGATCTGCACGGAGTTCAGGGCGATCTGGTCGGCCGTGGTCGACGGGGGCCCGGCGAGCACCGCGATGCGCTCGACCGCGTCGGGTGCCTCGATCGCCAACTCGAGCACGTGCATGGCGCCCATCGAACCGCCCACGACCGCCGCGAACCGCTCGATGCCGAGGCTCCCGGCGAACGCGAGCTGAGCGCGCACCTGGTCGCGGATCGTGAGGAACGGGAACCTCGCCCCCCACTCGGCGCGATCGGGTGCGAGCGACGCGGGGCCGGTCGAGCCCTGGCAACCGCCGATGACGTTCGGCGCGAGCACGAACCAGCGGTCGGTGTCGATCGCGAGGCCCGGGCCGACGATGCCCGGCCACCAGCCCGAGCTCGGATGCGCCGGCCCGGCGGCACCCGCGACATGGCTGTCGCCGGTGAGCGCGTGCAGCACGAGGATCGCGTTGTCGCGCGCGTCCGCGAGCGTGCCCCACTGCTCGTAGGCGATCTGCACGCCGGGAAGCACGCGGCCCGATTCGAGCTCGAGATCGCCGATTCCGATGAACCGGCGGTCGCCGACGGGATCGCCCTCGCGCCAGGCGCCGGTCGCAGGCGCTCGCCGCCCGAGCATCGCGAGCGCACGCGCCTCGGGCACGATGCTCGCGGGCACGGTGTTCGCCTGCGTCTGCCAGTCCATGCTTCGATTCTCCCGAACCGGGCGGCGCCGCGGGACATTGTTACAGCGGTTGGGACGAGAAACGCGGATGCCGCGAGCCGGTGCGGCCCGCGGCATCCGCGTGTCGGTGCGATCGGTCAGACGCGCGCAGCCTCGGTGGCGGCGCGAGCGGCGGCGAGGCCCACCTCGAGGTCGGCCTTGAGGTCGTCGATGTTCTCGATGCCGACCGAGAGGCGCACGAGTCCGGGCGTGACACCGGCCGTGAGCTGCTGCTCGGGGGTCAGCTGCGAGTGCGTCGTCGAGGCCGGGTGGATGACCAGCGAGCGCACGTCGCCGATGTTCGCGAGGTGGCTGAACAGGGCGAGGTTGTCGACGAAGGCGCGGCCCGAGTCGACGCCGCCCTTGAGCTCGAACGACAGCACCGCGCCGACGCCCTTGGGCGCATACGTGTTGGCGGCGGCATACCACGGGCTCGAGGGCAGGCCCGAGTAGTTGACGCTCGCGACGTCGGGGTGGCTGTCGAGCCACTCGGCGATCTCCTGCGCGTTCTGGACATGCCGTTCGATGCGCAGCGACAGGGTCTCGATGCCCTGGATGAGCAGCCACGCGCTGTTCGGCGAGATGGCCGCGCCGAGGTCGCGCAGCAACTGCACGCGTGCCTTGATGATGTAGGCGAGACCGTCGCCGACCGCCGCCGTGTAGCTCGCGCCGTGATACGACGGGTCGGGCTCGGTCAGGCCGGGGAACTTCTCGACGTTCTTCGACCATTCGAACGTTCCGCCGTCGACGATGACGCCGCCGATGGTCGTGCCGTGGCCGCCGAGGAACTTCGTCGCCGAGTGCAGGACGATGTCGGCGCCGTGCTCGAACGGACGGATGAGGTAGGGCGTCGCGATCGTGTTGTCGACGATGAGGGGCACGCCGGCCTCGTGCGCGGCGTCGGCGACCGAGCGGATGTCGAGCACGTTGATCTTGGGGTTGCCGATGGTCTCGGCGAAGAACAGCTTCGTGTTCGGCCGCACCGCGCGGCGCCACTCGTCGATGTCGTCCTGGTGCTCGACGAACGTGGTCTCGATGCCGAGCTTCGCGAGCGTGTACTTGAAGAGGTTGTACGTGCCGCCGTAGATCGACGAGGACGAGACGATGTGGTCGCCCGCCTGCGCGATGTTCAGCACGGCGAACGTCTCGGCCGCCTGGCCCGACGCGACGAGCAGCGCTCCGGTGCCGCCCTCGAGCGCCGCGACGCGCTCTTCGACGACCGCCTGGGTCGGGTTCTGGATGCGCGTGTAGATGTTGCCGAACTCGGCGAGCGCGAAGAGGTTCTTCGCGTGCTCGGAACTGTCGAACACGTACGACGTGGTCTGGTAGATCGGGGTGGCCCGGGCGTGCGTCGTCGGGTCGGGCGCGGCGCCGGAGTGCACCTGCCTGGTCTCGAAGCGCCAGTCGGCGGTGTTGCTCATCGAAGTCTCCTCAGTGGTCGGGTGTGCGGGCCCGCCGCAGCTTTCGAGCCACGTTAGGGGTGCACGCGAGCACCGGCAACGGATGCCGCAACACGGCGTCACGCTCAGCGCTGGTGCCGCGGGTTGAGGAGCGAGGAACGAGCGTCTCGAAACCGCGTCAGCGACGCCCGGACTCGGGCGGCAGCACGAGGGTGCCGGTCGCCGTCGACGGCTCGGGGCGGAAGAGCCACCTCGCGCGCGGTTCGACGAGTGGGCGGAAGATGCGCCGCACCGGCTTCAGCGAGAGCACGATCGAGATGCCGATGCAGAACACGATCATGGCGGGGAGCACCCAGAACGGCTGCTGCCCGGCGAGCAGGCCGGTCTCACGGAACGGGAACAGCACGAACGTGTGCAGCAGGTAGATGTACATCGTGGCCCGGCCGAACGGGGTGAACCAATGCGCACCGCGCGGCATGAGCGTGAGGAACGCCACTGCGAGCGTCATCGCGCCCAGCAGCAGCACGAGACGGATCGCGCCCGACCAGGGTTCGTCGTAACCGATCGCCTCGTACGACTCGTCGTACAGCATGAACCGGCGCAGCCGGAGGTCGCGCAGGGTCTCGATCGTGACCGGCATGAGCACGAGCACCGCCGCGAAGAGCGCGATCGCGCCCGCACGCCACCGCCAGACGACCGCCGAACGCAGCTCGAGCCAGGGACCCGTGAGCTGCCACTGCCGCAGCTTCCAGCCGAACACGAAGAACGGCAGCATGCCGAACGTGCGCGTCAGGGCGAACGTCGAGTCGATCGTCTCGGTGTAGCCGGCGCCGATCGAGATCACGATCGCGATGATGAGCGGGTAGCGCAGCAGCACGAGGTAGGGCAGCACGACGCGCCAGATCGCGAGCGCGATGAGGAACCACAGCGTCCACGACGCCGTTGTGTAGTCGATGTCGAACCCGCCGCTGAGCACCCACCTGATGACTGTCCAGATCGTCTCGAAGATGAAGAACGGGAACACGATGTCGGTGAGGATCTGCTTGAGCGCCCGCGCGTTGGGCGGACCGGACTTCGCGAAGTAGCCGGCGACGGTGACGAACACGGCGACGTGGAACGAGTAGATGAACAGGTAGACGCTGTAGGCGGCGTTGTCTTCGCCGATGAGCGGCAGGATTCCGTGCCCGATCACGACGAGCGCGATCGCGATCCAGCGGGCGTTGTCCCAGAGCGGAACCCGCTTTCGCGTCGGCGTCGGAGGGTGGTGGGGCCTCGTGTGCATCACTCCAGTCTCTCGCATCCGTGGGTGGGTTGAGGAGCGACGGACGAGCGTCTCGAAACCCTGCGATGCGGGCGGCCGGGTTTCGAGACGGTCGCTGCGCTCCCTCCTCAACCCGCGAGCGTGCAGAATGGGCGCATGAGTGTGCTGCGAGCCGTCGTGACGGGTGCGAGTTCGGGGATCGGCGCGGCGACCGTGCGCGCCCTGCGAGCGGCCGGTTGGGACGTCGTCGGCGTCGCCCGGCGCGAGGATCGCCTTCGCGAGCTCGAGGCCGAGACCGGGGCATCCGTCTTCGTCGCCGACCTCACGAAGCAGGTCGACGTCGACCGCCTGCGAGATCACCTCGCGGCGACCGGGGGAGTGCACGCGCTCGTCAACAACGCCGGCGGCGCGAAGGGGCTCGACACCGTCGAGGCGTCGGAGATCGACGACTGGGCATGGATGTTCGAGGTCAACGTGCTCGCGCTCAAGCGGGTCACGAGCGCGCTGCTGCCACTGCTTCGGCGCGGCGCCGTCGAGCGCGGCGTCGCCGACATCGTCAACATCACGTCGATCGCCGGCCACACCGCCTACGCCGGCGGCGGGGGATACAACGCGGCGAAGTTCGCCGCGCACGCACTCACCGAGGTGCTGCGACTCGAGCTCAACGGCGAACCGCTGCGGGTCATCGAGGTGGCGCCGGGCATGGTGCGCACCGACGAGTTCGCCCTCGTGCGCTTCGGCGGCGATCGCGCCCGCGCCGACGCGGTCTACGAGGGCGTCCCCGATCCGCTCGTCGCCGAGGACATCGCCGGCGTCGTCGTCGACGCCGTGCTCAAGCCCCGTCACGTCGACCTCGACCTCATCGTCGTCAAGCCCGTCGCGCAGGCGGCGCCCTACCGAGTCGCGAAGGGCGACCTGATGGTGCGCTCGGAGACCACGCGATGAACCTCCGGGGGAAGTCGGAGGGCGACCCGGCGACGCATCGACGCACGCGCTACGTCGACGCGACCGGGCGCACCCTCGCGTTGCTCGGCGTGGTGTTCGTCGTGGCCTACACGGTCTTCGTGCTGTGGCCCGATCGACCACGGGGTGTCACCTCGATCATGATCTTCGTGCTGGTCGCCACGTGGGTGATCTTCGTCGTCGATGTCGTCATCCGCATCGCGCTCACGCCGCGCGGTCGACGATGGCACTACGCCTGGCACCATCCGCTCGAGGTGCTCTCGGCGATCCTGCCGGTGTTCCGCGCGCTCCGCGTCGTCGGCCTCCTGCAGGAGCTCCCGGTGCTGAAACGCCACACGCCGACCGCGGTGCGGGCGCAGTTCATCATCCTCGCGCTCGCGTACGCGTGCGCGTGGGTGTTCTTCCTCGCACTCGCGACGCTGCAGGCCGAGCGAGGCGCCCCGGGCGCGAACATCGAGACCTTCGGCGACGCGATCTGGTGGGCGATCGTCACGATCGCGACGGTCGGGTACGGGGACCTGTACCCCGTGACGTCGGCGGGCAGGTTCTACGCGGTGCTGCTCATGGCCGGGGGCATCGCGATCGTGGGCACGGCCTCGGCGACGATCATCTCGTACCTCAACGAGAAGGTGGCCGGGCTGCGGCACCAGGGCGAGGGCGAGGCGGCCGGCACCCTCGCGGCCCCGCCGTCGCTCTCGACGGGCGAGCAGCCCGACGCGTCGGCCACGGCCATTCTGCCGCCCGTCGCCGTTCCCGAAGCCGAGCCGAAGCGACCGGCCGGGGGCGCCGGGTAGCCTGTCGGGATGACCTTCGATGCGAATGACGCCGCTTCGGGCGTCGACGGGATCCGCCGCGAGATCCTCAGCTGGAACGAGTTCGGCGAGGCGGCCCGAACGCTCGCGAGCGATGTGCTCGCCGCCGGATTCCGCCCCGACGTCGTGATCGCGATCGCGCGCGGCGGGCTGCTGCTCGCCGGAGCGATCTCGTACGCGCTCGGCACGAAGGCCTGCGGGTCGATCAACGTCGAGTTCTACTCGGGCATCGACGAGCGCCTGCCCGAGCCCGTGCTGCACCCGCCGATGCTCGACGCGCCCGCACTCAGCGGCAAGCGCGTGCTGCTCGTCGACGACGTGTCCGACTCGGGCCGAACCCTCGCGAAGGTGCTGCGCCTGCTCACCGACGAGGGCGCCGAGGTGCGCACGGCGACGCTCTACACGAAGTCGCACACCGTGCTGGTGCCCGATTTCGACTACCGCAAGACCGACGACTGGATCATCTTCCCGTGGTCGTCGCTGCCGCCCGTCACGAACAGCGAGGGCGCCGCGTGAGCGTGCACCTCGTCGGCGGCGGATGGGCCGACCGGCCCGATGGCGCGGTGTTCGGCAGCTTCCTGTCGGAAGCATCGGCGCGGGGGTCGGCGGCGGGCAGGGCGACGCCCCGCATCGCCGTCATCGCGGTGCGCGACGCAGACGGTGATGAACACGCCGCGAACCTCGTGGCCGCCGCGACCGCCGCTGGCGAGTTCGAGGCGCACATCACCGCGGTCGGGCCCGACGCGCCGATCCCGCCGACGGCGTTCGCCGACGTCGACGGGATCCTCATCGGCGGCGGCCTCACGCCGGCATATCGCGAATCGCTCGAGCCGCACTTCGGCGAACTGCGGCGGCAGGTCGCCTCAGGGGTGCCGTTCCTCGGGTTCTCGGCCGGCGCGGCGATCGCCGCCGAGCGTGCGATCGTCGGCGGCTGGCGCATCGGCGGGGTGCCGGTCTCGCCCGAACCCGCCTCCGAGGGGCTCGACGAGGTGACCGTCGCCCCCGGCATCGGCCTCGTCGACGTCTCGATCGACGTGCACCTCGCCCAATGGGGAACACTGTCGCGCCTCGTCGCGGCGGTCGAGGCGGGCCTTGTCGAGGGCGGGCTCGGCATCGACGAGCACACCGCGCTCATCGTCGGCGACGGCGGCCTGCGGGTCGTCGGACCAGGCAGTGTGTGGCGGGTGCTGCCCGGCGAGCAGGGCGTCGTCGTCGGCACGATCGGCGCCTGAATGCCGCCCGCCAAGACGCTCGACGAACTCGCTGCCGTCGGCCTCTTCGACCCCGGGTGGGCGCGAGCCCTCGCGCCCGTCGCGCCGCGCATCGCCGCACTGGGCGACTTCCTCCGTGCCGAGATCGCGGCCGGTCGCGGCTATCTCCCGGCGGGCGACAAGGTGCTGCGGGCCTTCGACGCGCCGCTCGACGACGTGCGGGTGCTCATCGTCGGGCAGGACCCCTACCCGACGCCGGGACATCCGATCGGCCTGTCGTTCGCCGTCGACCCGCACGTGCGACCGGTGCCTCGCAGCCTGGCGAACATCTATCGCGAACTCCACGACGACCTGGGCGTCGCGGCGCCCGCGCACGGCGACCTCACGCACTGGAGCCGCAGCGGCGTCATGCTGCTGAACCGCGTGCTCACCGTGCAGCCCGGCACCGCGGCCTCGCATCGCGGAAAGGGCTGGGAGGAGGTCACCGACCATGCCATCCGCACACTCGTCGCGCGCGACACCCCGCTCGTCGTGATCCTCTGGGGCCGCGACGCGCAGGGCCTGAAGCCGCTGCTCGGCGACACGCCGCTGATCGAGTCCGCGCACCCGAGCCCGCTGTCGGCGTCGCGCGGGTTCTTCGGTTCGAGGCCGTTCAGCCGGGCGAACGAGATGCTCGCGGCCCAGGGCGCCGAACCCGTCGACTGGAGCCTGCCGGCCTGACGCGGCATCCGAAACCCGAACGAAATCTCGCGCGCGTAGGCTTGTCGCATGCTCGAAGAGGAATACCAGCAGCGTCGCGAACTGCCGCGGCACCTGCGCGCGGCGGCCCCGGTCGAGGCGCCGTTCGAGTACTCGATCCGCGAAGCGCGTGCCGCAGACCTGCCGGCCGTGCGCGAGATCTACAACTACTACGTGGCGAACTCCACGGTGACGTTCGACGAAGACGCGATGACGCTCAAGGAGTGGAAGTCGAAGTTCGCGTACCTCACGAAGCTCGGCATGCCGTTCATCGTCGCCGAGTCGCCGTCGGGGCAACTGCTCGGCTATGCGCTCGTGTCGCCGTGGAAGCAGAAGCGCGCCTACCGGTTCACCGTCGAGAACTCGATCTACCTCGGCCCGGCGGCATCCGGCAAGGGGCTCGGCCGCGTGCTGCTGCGTGAACTCATCGAACGATCGAGGGCGGCCGGCCTCAAGGAGATGATCGCGGTCATCGCCGACCAGGGGGCCGAAGCGTCGATCGCCCTGCACGAGAAGTTCGGCTTCGTCGAGATCGGGCGCATGGGCCGCGTCGGCTTCAAGTTCGAGCGGTGGCTCGGCACGGTGCTGATGCAGAAGGCGCTGAAGTAGCCACGCGATGCCGCGTCGGGGCGTCAGAGCGTGACGGTGAGGTCGCCCACCGCGAACGGCACGGCGATCGCGACGGCGAGGCCCGTGACCGCGAACAGGGCCGGGTGCGCCAGGCCGACGACCGCCCGACGCAGCGCCGGGCGCCCCGAGAGGAGCCCGTCGGGGATGCGGTCGCGCTCGGGCACCTCGGCCCAGCCCCGCGCCTTCGCCAGGAACCAGGCGCACCGCAGCACGAACGCCGCCCACAGCACGGCGATCACGAGGGGCACGATGACCGACATGACGTCGAAGCCGATGCCGACGATCTCCTCTTCGCGGCCCTCGGCGGCGAGCTGGATCGTCTGCGAGATCGCGGCGCCGACGACGACCGAGGCGCTCCACGCTCCCACGGCGATGACGAGCGCCAGGTAGCGCACGAAGAAGTGCGAGAACACCGAGCTCATCTCGTCGAAGTGACGACGAGGAGTGCCGCTCAGCACGACGACGGTCGCGACGAGCGAGGGCAGCACGAGCGCGGCGAGCACGATCCAGTCGAGCCATCCGGGCCAGTCGGCGGCGACTGCGGCGGCGAGGACGATGGCGAATGCGGCGCTCCAGGCCGCGCCCCAGACGAGCGGATGCCGCCCGACGAGCGTCACGACCCGGTTCTCGGTCACGCGCGCCATGCTAGCGGGGCGTGGGCTCCACCGGTCGTAGGCTCGACGGATGGAGCTGCACGAGCGCACGGCCCTTGACCTGCACCAGATGCTGCAGCGGCGCGAGATGTCGCCCGTCGAACTGGCCGAGCACTACCTCGCTCGCATCGAGCGGCTGAACCCGCAGGTCGGCGCGCTCACCACGGTGACGCCCGAGGCGGCGCTCGAGCGGGCCGCGCACGTCGAGCGCGACGTGCCGACGGCCCGACCGCTGTGGGGGATGCCGATCGCCGACAAAGACCTGCTCCGACGCGCGGGCGTGCCGTCGCGGTTCGGTTCGCGCGCCTTCACCGATTTCATTCCGGATGACTCGGACGAACTCGTCCGCGATGTCGACGCCGCGGGCGCGGTCAGCCTCGGCAAGTCGTCGACGCCCGAGTTCGGGCTGCCCTCGTACACCGAGGGCCTCGCGGGGCCGCCCGCACGCAACCCCTGGGACCTCTCGCTCGGCGCGGGCGGGTCGAGCGGGGGAGCAGCCGCGGCGGTCGCCGCGGGCATGCTGCCGTTCGCCCCGGGTTCCGACGGCGGCGGCTCGATCCGCATCCCCGCGGCCGCGTGCGGGCTCGTCGGGGTCAAGCCGTCGCGTGGTCGGGTGCCCTCGGGGTCGGGTCTCGGGGGCCTCGCCGGGCTCGGCGTGGCCGGGCCGATCGCCCGCACCGTGGCCGATGCGGCACTGCTGCTCGACGGGCTCGTGGCGCCGCTCGGCTACCCCGCCGCGCACCGCTTCGCGGTGCGGGCACCGGGCGGCGACGGCCCGTTCCTGGCAGCCGCCGTCCGGGGTGAGGGGCGGTTCCAGCTCGGCGTGATGACCGACTCTCCGTGGGATGAGGCCTACGAGATCGCGATCGACGCCGATGCGCGCGCCGCACTCGACCGGGCTGTCGCGGAGTTCGACGCGATGGGTCACGGCGTCGAGCAGCTGGCGCCGTCGCCCGAACCCGGGTACGCGCCGGCGTTCCGCACGATCTGGCAGTCGGGGGCGGCGACGATCCCGGTCGACGGCGACGATGAGGAGCTGCTGGAGCCGCTCACACGGTGGCTGCTCGAACGAGGTCGTCAGGTGCCCGCGCGCGAACTCGCCGAGGCCCTCGGGTGGCTCGCCGGCTTCGAGGAACGTGTCATCCGACGGTTCTCGTCGTTCGATGCGGTGCTGACGCCCGCGCTCGCGCTGACCCCGCGGCCGGTCGGGTGGTACGACCCCGAAGACGGGGAGCGGAACTTCGCGCAGCAGGTGCAGTTCACGCCGTTCACCTCGTTCGTGAACGTGTCGGGACTGCCGGCGATCACCGTGCCGGTCACCGAGACGGCCGACGGAGTGCCGATGGGCGTGCAGCTCATCGGACGGCCCGGCGGCGAGGCCGCGCTGTTGGCCCTCGGGGCGCAACTCGAGCGGCGCGTGCGGCGCTGGCAGCGTCATCCGCCGATCTGGTGACCACTCGAGTTGACGAAGTTAGGTTAGCCTCACCTATAGTGGAACAATGCTCGGTCTCGACCTCACGATCTCCTACAACGGCACGCCCGTCGTGCACGGCGCGGAGCTCCACCTCGAACCGGGCAAGGTGACCGCGCTCGTCGGACCGAACGGCAGCGGCAAGTCGACCCTGCTCCGGGCGCTCGCCCGGCTGCACCAGCCCGACTCGGGTCGCGTGCTGCTGACCGCCGGCGGAGACGCGCACACCGTGTCCGCGGGCACCGCCGCCGGCGAACCCGACGACCTCATCGCGCACGGCATCGACGCTGCGAGCCTCAGTGCGCGCGACTTCGCGCGTCGCGTCACGCTGCTCGCACAGAGCCGGCCCACGCCCGGCGGACTCACCGTGCGCGAGCTCGTCGAGTTCGGCCGGCACCCCCACCGCGGCCGGTTCATCGCGGGCGATGCGCACGGCGCCGCGATCGTCGACCGGGCGATGGCACTCACGGGCGTCGATGACCTCGCCGGCAACCCCGTCGACCAGCTCTCGGGCGGCCAGCTGCAGCGCGTCTGGCTCGCCGCCTGCCTCGCCCAAGACACCGCCGTGCTGCTGCTCGACGAGCCGACGACCTACCTCGACATGCGCTACCAGGTCGAACTGCTCGACCTCATCCGCGAACTCGCCGACGATCACGGCGTCACGATCGGGGTCGTGCTGCACGACCTCGACCAGGCCGCGGCGATCGCCGACCGCATCGTGCTGCTCGAGTCCGGCCGGGTACGAGCCGTCGGCACGCCCGCGGAGGTGCTGGTGAGCGATGTGCTCAGCAGTGCGTACGGCATTCGCGTCGATGTCGACATCGACGAACGCGGCTGCATCACCACGTGCCCCATCGGGCGCTACAACACGCGGCAACGCGTCGAACAACTCGCCGTCGCCTAGCGGCGGCTCACCCCCACCACCCCCCCCGCACGGGACACCCATGCCCGCGCGCCGATCCGTGAGGACACCATGAGAAGCACCACCATGAACCGGGCTGCCATCGCTGGGACCGCCGTTGCTGCGGCATCCGTGCTGCTGCTCACCGGCTGCGGCGCGACTGAAGAGCCGGCCGCCGCCGGCGGCGACGCGGCCATCTCGATCGTCGACGACCGCGGCGAGACGATCGAGCTCGGCGCCCCCGCCGAGCAGGTCGTGGCGCTCGAGTGGAACACGGCCGAGAACCTCGTGACGCTCGGCGTGATGCCGGTCGGCGTCGCCGATGTCGAGGGGTACAGCGCCTGGGTGCAGTCCGAGTCGCTCGACGACAGCGTCACTGATGTCGGCATGCGCGGTGAGCCGTCGGTCGACGCGATCGCCGGCCTCGCGCCCGACCTCGTGCTCACCACGACCGACCTGCCCGAGACGGTGATCGCGCAGATCGAGGAGTTCGCGCCCGTGCTCGTCGTGCGCGGCGCCGACGCGTCGAACCCGATCGGCCAGATGGAGTCGAACCTCGAGCGCATCGCGACCGCCACGGGCACCGATGACGAGGCCGACGCCGTGCTGGCCGAGTTCGACGCCAAGGTCGCCGAGGGCAAGGCGGCACTCGAGGAGGCCGGGCTCGCCGGGACCGCGTTCATGATGAGCGACTCGTGGGCCAGTGGCGGGCAGGTCTCGATCCGTCCGTTCGCCGAGGGTGCGCTGCTCACGGCGGTCACCGAGGAACTCGGCCTCGAGAACGCGTGGACGGGCGAGGGCGACGCCGACTACGGTCTCGGAACGACCGACGTCGAAGGGCTCACGAGCCTCGGCGATGTCGAATTCCTCTACATCACCAACGGCGCGGCCGACGCGTATGCCGTGGACCTCGCCGACAATGCCGTATGGACCTCGCTGCCGTTCGTGCAGAGCGGCAACGTGCACCGGCTGCCCGACGGCATCTGGATGTTCGGCGGCCCCTCGTCGATGAACGACTACATCGATGCGGTCGTCGACACGCTCGCAGTCTGAGCCGGTGACGGCGCCGGGAGGGGCGACACGTCCCCGCCTCGGCGCCGTACTGCTCATCGGGCTCGGAGTGGTCGTCGCGACGCTGCTCGCGGGGGTCCACGTCACCCAGGGCTCGGCGAACGTCGGACTGCCCGAACTGCTCGGCCTCGCGACCGGCGCCTCCGACGACCAGGCCGCTGCCGTGCTCGTCGCGTCGCGCATGCCGCGTCTGCTCGCCGGGGTGCTCGTGGGCGTCGCCCTCGGCGTCGCCGGACTCGTCATGCAGTCGGTGTCGCGAAACCTGCTCGCCTCACCCGACACGCTCGCGGTCAATGCGGGCTCGTATCTCGCGGTGGTCGGCGTCGCCGCATTCGGGGTCGTGCTGCCGGCACTGGGCGGCGGGCTCGTCGCTTTCATCGGGGGTCTCGCCGCAGCCGGCCTCGTGCTCGCGCTGTCGGCAGGCGGCGGAGGCGGCGGCACCGTGCGGCTCGTGCTCGCCGGCTCGGCGATCGCGCTCGCACTCCAGGCGATCACGATCATGCTGCTGCTGCTCTACCCCGAGGCCACCACCGGCCTCTATGCCTGGAACCAGGGCACCCTCGCGCAGACCGGCCTCGGTCCGGTGTCGCAACTCGCTCCAGTGGTGCTCGTCGCCGTCGCGGTGCTCCTCGGGTTCTCGCGCCAGTTCGACCTCGTCGCCCTCGGTGACGACACCGCCACCGTGCTCGGCGTGCGGGTGCGGCGCACCCGGCTCGTCGGCATCGTGGTCGCCGTGCTGCTCTCGGCGGCCGCGGTCACCGTCGCGGGGCCGATCGGATTCGTCGGCCTCGCCGCACCCGCGATCGTGCGGCTGATCGCCGTGCGCGTGCCGGGCATGCAACGGCACGTGCTCCTGATTCCCGCTGCTGCGGTCATGGGCGTCATCGTCGTCCTCGGCGCCGACGTGCTCCTGCGCCTCGCCTTCGGCAAGGCCGCCGTCGAGGTGCCGACGGGCGTGGTGACGACCGTCTTCGGCGCGGTGTTCCTCATCGCGCTGGCGATGCGGGCGAAGGCGTCGTCCGAGACATCCACCGGATTCGTGATCGGCGCCGGACTCTCGCCGCGTGGCCGGTTCCTCGTGATGGCCGGATCGGGTGTGCTCCTCGTCGTGCTCGCGTTCGTCTCGCTGCTCCTCGGCGACGCGAAGCTGCTCGGCGGAGACGTGCTCAACTGGGTGACCGGCAGGGCCGGCCCGCTCGTCGAGTTCGTCATGAACACGCGTGCGCCGCGAGTCGCCGCCGCCGTGCTCGCGGGCGCCGCACTCGCCCTTGCGGGAACCGTCGTGCAGGCGGTCTCGCGCAATCCGCTCGCGGAACCCGCGATCCTCGGCGTCACCGGTGGGGCCGGAGTCGGGGCGATCCTGGTCATCACGTTCTGGCCGCTCGCCACCTTCCTCGGCGTCGCCACCGGCGGGGTCGTCGGCGCCGCGATCGCCGCGGTGATCGTGTTCGGGCTCGCGCTGCGCGGGGGACTGGCCTCGACCCGACTCATCCTGATCGGTCTCGGGGTCTCGGCCGCGGCCGGGGCGATCACCTCGATGCTGATCATCGCGACCGACCCCTACAACGCCGCGAAGGCGCTCACCTGGCTGTCGGGTTCGACGTACGGGCGCACGTTCCCGCAGCTCATTCCGCTGCTGATCGTGCTGCTCATCGCAGTGCCGTTGCTCGTCGGCGCCCGCCGAGAGCTCGACCTGCTCGCGTTCGACGACGACACCCCACGGGTGCTCGGCATCCGGCTCGGGCGCGCGCGGCTCGGCCTGCTCGCCCTAGCCGTGGCCCTCAGCGCCACGGCTGTCGCGGCCGTCGGCGTGATCGGCTTCGTGGGGCTCGTCGCGCCGCATGCGGCGCGTGCACTCGTCGGTGCCCGTCACGCCCTCGTGCTGCCGCTGGCGGCGCTGCTCGGCGCCCTGCTCGTCACCGTCGCCGACACCCTCGGCCGCACGATGATCGCGCCCGGCCAGCTGCCGGCCGGCCTGCTCACGGCCGTCGTGGGCGCCCCGTACTTCGTGTGGTTGCTGTGGCGCTCGCGCCGCGCCGCCTGACCCTCACTCCCCGTATCTCTCGACCAAGGAGCCTGCACATGGCCAAGCCCGGTTACCGCGTCTTCGACACGATCGTCGGTGCGATCGAACAGCTGTCACCGCATTTCGTGCGGGTGACCTTCCGCGGCGATGATCTGCGCGACGTGGGCTGGGACGGGCCCGACCAGCGCATCAAGGTGATTCTGCCGCTCTCGACGACCGGCTTCGCCGACGTCCCGAGCGAGGGCGACTGGTTCACGGCCTGGCGGGCGCTTCCCGACGAGCGTCGCAATCCGATCCGCACCTACACGATTCGCGACGCACGGCCCGAACGCGGTGAGCTCGACGTCGACTTCGTCGCGCACGGCGACGGTGGGCCGGCGTCGCGATGGATCGGCTCGGCCGAGGTCGGCGATCGGATGCTGCTCATCGCGCCCGATGCGACCAGCGAAGCGCCCTCAGGCGGCTGGGAGTGGAACCCCGGTGCCGCCCGGACCCTGCTCATCGCGGGCGACGAGACCGCGGTGCCGGCCGTATCGGCCATTCTCGAGCAGCTGCCCGGCGATGCCCGGGGCGTGGCATTCCTCGAGGTGCCCGACTCCCGCGATGCGCTCGATGTGCGGGCGCCTGAAGGCGTCGACGTGCGCTGGCTCGCGCGCGGCGAATCGTCCGACAAGGCCGACGAGTACGGTGCGCGCCTCATCGAGGCCGTGCGGGCGTGGGCCGACGAGTGGGCCGCTGCGGATGCATCCGGGGCGGGCATGGCGGCAGCCGAGCTTCCGCCGATCGACGACGAGGAGATCCTCTGGGAGGTGCCCGAGCCCCGCGACGACGCCGACTTCTACGCGTGGCTCGCGGGCGAGGCATCCGCCATCACGACGCTGCGCCGCCATCTCGTCAAGGAACTCGGCGTCGACCGTCGCCGGGTCGCCTTCATGGGGTACTGGAAGCTCGGCCGCGCCGAGGGGTAGGCAGGTAGCCTCCGGCCTCGAGCCCGGCCTCGATCTCGAATCGGTTCTTCAGGGGATTGCGCCCGGCGAAGAGGTACAGCAGCGGGAAGAGCATGCCGTACTTCTGCCACTGCGCCTTGTGCACCGTCTCGTGCTCGAGCACCCGCTCGCGGGTGTTGGAGCCGGTGAGGTAGCACGCGCCGACGCACGAGCCGCCGCGGCCGTAGGTCCACTTCGGCATGCCGGTGAAGACGATGAGCCCGCGCCGGAGTTCGATGGGCCCCGTGCTCCAGAGGAAGCCCCAGGTGAAGCCGACGAGGGTCGCCCACCAGTATCCGGCGCGGCTGATGGGGGAGTCGGTCAGGCGGATGCGCACGGTGCGGCTGTCGCGCCCGACGCCCGGGCGGTCACCGAGCCGGTCGCTCACGCGGCGGCCTCGCCGTCGCCCGCCGTCACGCCCGGGCCATCGGTCGCCAGATCGTCGCGTCGGTCGCCCGATGCGACCTGGGTCGCCGGCGATCCGGGCCTGCCGAGCGCCTCGAGCAGGCGCAACCACGCCTCGCTGACGGTCGGGAAGGCGGGCACGGCATGCCAGAGCCGGTCGACGGGCACCTCGCCGACGATCGCGATCGTCGCGGCCTGCAGCAGTTCGGCGACGTCCTGACCCACGAACGTCGCGCCGATCACGGTGCCGGCGTGCGCATCGACGACGAGCCGCGCCCGTCCCTCGTAGTCGTCGGCGAGGATTCCCGCGCCGCTCACCGCGCCCAGCTCGACATCGGCGACACGCACGGAGCGACCGGCACGCTCGGCGGCCGCCGCCGTGAACCCGACCGAGACGCACTCGGGCTCGGCGAAGACGACCTCGGGAACGGCGGAATGGTCGGCGGTCGCCACGTGCGCACCCCACGGAGCCGTGTCGACCGGGCGGCCCAGCGCGCGTGCGGCGATGAGATCGCCCGTCGCCCGCGCCTGGTACTTGCCCTGATGGGTGAGCAGGGCGCGGTGGTTCACGTCGCCGACCGCATACAGCCAGGGCCGTTCGGCGTTGCCGGTCGCTCCGGTCACGAGCATCGTGTCATCGACGTCGATCCACGTGCCGGGTTCGAGGCCGACGGACTCGACACCGAGTGCCGTCGTGCGGGGGCGGCGGCCGGTGGCGACGAGCACCTCGTCGGCGATCACGGTCGACCCGTCGTCGAGGGTGACGATCACCTCGTCGGCATCGTTTCGGCCGACGCCCGTCACCGACGCGCCGACGCGAACGGATGCCCCGAGCCCACGCAGCCCCGCGACCACCGCGTCGCCGGCGAACGGCTCCATGTTGCGCAGCAGGCTGCTGCGGGCGAGCACCGTGACCTCGATGCCGAAGCCCGCGTAGGCGGTCGCCATCTCGGCGGCGACCACACCGCCGCCGATGATCGCGAGCCGCCGAGGCGGATGCCGCACGCTCGTCGCATCGCGACTCGTCCATGGCCGCGCGCCGGCGAGGCCGGGGATCGGCGGGATGACGGGGTCGGAGCCCGGCGATACCGCCACTGCGTGCCGGGCGACCAGCGTGAGCGGCTCGGTGCCGTCGCGCCCGACGATGACCCGGCGCTCGCCGGCGAGTCGACCGTGACCCCGCTCGAGCTCGATGCCGACGCTCTCGAGCCAGCCGACGGCGCCGGTGTCGCTCCAGTCGGAGACCCAGTAGTCGCGCCGTTTCAGCACCGCCGCGACGTCGAGGGTGCCGGTGACCGCCTCGGCCGAGCCGGCGACGCGTTTCGCGGCGCGCAGCGCTGCGGCGCTGCGCAGCAGCGTCTTCGACGGCACGCATGCCCAGTAGGAGCACTCGCCGCCGACGAGTTGGTGCTCGACGAGCACCACCTCGAGGCCGGCGGCACGCGCCCGGTCGGCGACGTTCTCGCCTACCGGTCCACCGCCGACGACGACCACATCGACCTCGCGTTCCATCGCCACTCCAGTCTGCGACCGTGTGCGGCCGTCGCGTCCAGCCTAGGCAGTCGACGCCGCCCCCGGTTCGAGCGGTTCGGTTCGAGCGCTGATTCCCCCCCCCCCGAACCGGGGATTGGGGGATCGAGCCGACCGGACGAACATGGAAGACAGGTGGGAGGGGGTCCCACCCGGCAGTTGGCAGGCGAGCATCATGAGTGTCACTCGACGTCAGGTTCTTCGGTACGGAGCAGTCGGCGCAGCAGGCGCCGCGGCAACGGTCCTCGGCGGTGCGGCCCTGGCCTCCGCGTTCTCATCGCGCAGCGATCTGGCGGTCGTGAACCACCACGAGGCGCTCGCGGCATCGGTGAGCCAGGTGGCTCCCGAGCTGATCCCGCGACGCTACGCCCGGACGCTGCCCACCGTGCCGCGGCTCGTCCCGTTCGCGACCGGAGTCGACGGCGAAGGACCGTTCGAGAAGTTCCAGGTCCGCGCGCAGACGTTCAACACGAGAATCCTCGGCGGAGGACTGCTCACGCCGCAGATCGGCTACAACGGCCTCGCCCCCGGACCGACCATCGAGATCGAACGCGGCACCCGCGTCGAGCTGACGGTGCGCAACCATCTGCCGGCCACGCACCCGACGTTCGGCCACCCGATGGACATAGCGACCCATCTGCACGGCTCGGCCTCGCTGCCGCAGTTCGACGGCTACGCGGCCGACCTGACGGTGCCGGGATTCATGAAGACCTATCACTACCCCGATCACCAGACCGCGCGCACCATCTGGTACCACGATCACGCCCAGCACGTCACCGCCGAGAACGTCTACTCGGGGCTGAACGCGCACTACCACATCCACGACGAGGAGGAGCGCGCCCTCCTGCCGCAGGGCGAGTTCGACGTCGCACTCACCGTCGACGACGCCCAGTTCGCGGCCGACGGGCGGCTGATGTTCGACCACCGCGAAGACTCGGGTGTGTGGGGCGATGTCATCCTCATGAACGGCGCGCCGTGGCCCGTGATGCGGGTCGAGCCGCGCATCTACCGGTTCCGCCTGCTCAACACCTGCGTCTCGCGGTCGTTCCGCTTCCGGCTGAGCAACGGCATGCCCGTCACGTTCGTCGCGACCGACGGCGGCCTGATGCCGCGCTCGCGGCAGGCCCTCTCGTGGCGGCACTCACCGGCCGAGAGATACGAGTTCCTCATCGACTTCCGTGGGTTCGCCGGCAGGCGCATCGAGCTGCTGAACAGCTCGAACGACAACAACCGCGACTTCGACTTCACCGACAAGGTGATGGCGTTCGACGTGCTTCCGGTGCCGCCCACGACGACGAGGCCCGACGGCTCGCCCGACCCGACCTGGAACACGATCCCCGGCGACCTCTCGACCGGCAACGCGGTGATGGCGCTCGACCCGGCCGACGCCGTGAGGGAGCGACGGTTCCGCGTGAAGCGCGACGACGCCACGAACGTCTGGGAGCTGGGCGAGCTGTCGTGGTTCGACATCGTCGACAGCGGCTACCAGCGGGTCATGGCCGACCCAGGACTCGGCGACACCGAGATCTGGGAGTTCGAGGGCGGCGACGGCTGGTTCCATCCGATACACATCCACCTCGTCGACTTCAAGGTGCTCACGCGCAACGGGGTTCCGGTGTTCGATTACGAGCAGGGGCCGAAGGACACGGTCTATGTCGGCGAGAACGAGACGGTGCGCCTGCTCATGAACTTCGGTCCGCACCGCGGGCGCTACATGGTGCACTGTCACAACCTGTCGCACGAGGACCACGCGATGATGACGCAGTACTCGGTCGGCTTGCAGCCCGGCGACCCCGACCCGAACGACCCCATCAACGCGGCGAGGCCCGTGCCTGATGCGGACCCGTCGCTGGCCTGAACTCCTCGTCGCCGGAGTGATCGCCGGAGTCGCGGTCGCGACGCCTGCGCCGGGAACGGATCGGATTCGCGTCGCGTCCGACAGCATGGTTCCGACCGTGCTCGACGGCGACTGGCTCACCGTCGGCGCCGTCGGGGCGCGGGGCGTGCAACGGCGCGACCTCGTGCTGCTCGCGTCACCCGACGACGGCACCTTGCTGCTCAAGCGTGTGGTCGCCATCGGTGGTGACGAGGTCGGAATCGACGACGGGGTGCTCGTCGTGAACCGCGCGGAGGTCGACGAGCCCTTCGTCGACTATGCGAGGGTCAATGGCGAGTACTTCGGCCCGGTGCGCGTGGCGGCGGGGCATGTCTTCGTGCTCGGCGACAACCGCGGCAGTTCGGTCGACTCGCGTGCATTCGGCGCCGTGCCGCTCGCCTCGGTCGCGGGCACGGTCGTGGGGGTCGACGTCGTTCGGACGCTTCCGCCGGAAGCGTCCGACGGCACGTCGGGAGCGGTCGACCTGGGCTTCTCGACGGACGATCGTGGATTCCTCCCCGTGCTGCGCGCACCGAGCGACCCCTGACCGAGACCGCGGGCCCGGGTCAGGCCGCGCCGGCTGCCGCAGCGCCCGAGGTCAGCGCCGCCACCAGTCGCAGGATCGTCGGCAGGTCGTCGGATGCCGCTTCGGGGGAGCGGGGTGCGAACCCGGCGATCGACGCCCCCGCCAACGGGAAGCGCGCGGCGACCGCTCGAAGCAGGGTCGCGAGCTCGGGCGCCCCGATGCCGAACGGCATGGGATACGACAACCCGGCGAGCGCCGACGGGTCGAGCACGTCGAGGTCGATGTGCACGAACACCCGGCCGGCACCCGTCGACTCGAGCGCTTCGACGACCCCGGCGGGCTCGGCGAGGTCTTCGACGGTGAGCATCGAGACGTCGTGCTCGTCGATGAAGCGCCGCTCCTCGTCGTCGACCGCCCGAACTCCGCCGAGCACGAGCCTGCCGGGCGCGACGCGGGTCGACTCATCGAGGGCGAGGCCGTCAGGCCCGTCTCCGACGATCGCGCGAAGGGCCATGCCGCCGAAGCCCCCCGACGGCGAGGACTCGGGCGTGTTCAGGTCGGGGTGCGCGTCAAGCCACAGCACGGCGACGTCGCCGGCCGACCGCGCCTGCGCGTGTGCGACGCCGGCGACGGCCGCCCCGCAGTCGCCGCCGATGGTGATCGCCCAGTCGGGCACCCGGTCGAGCGCCGTGTCGGTCGACTCGCGGACGCGACGGATGGTCGAGTAGCGCTGCACCCCGGTGCCGAGCGATTCACCGGCCTCGGTGGGGACGTCGACGACGATGGTGGTCGAGGCAGGCAGGTCGCCCTGGATGGCGGTGGCTCCATCGGCATGGCTCATCGCACGAGCCGAGACCGAACCCTGCCACTGCGGCACGACGACGAATGTTGCTGGCATGCGTCCCAGTATTCCGCTCCGACGGCCTCGGCGCACGGCGGATGTCGCACGCTCCGCCACGGCCGCGGAGCAGCAGCCGATCTCGGACTCAGCCCGAGATCGCGCTCTGCGAGCCGCCCGCCTTCAGCGCGGCGAGCCGGGCGTCGACCTCGGTGAGCTCGCCGAGGTCGTCGAGCTCGTTGAACTGGGCGTCGAGGCTCGACGCGGCGAGCTCGGCCTGGCCGCGCACGACGGCCTCTTCGCGCCGGATCTTCTCCTCGAAGCGGCCGATGTCGCTGGTCGGGTCGAGGATGTCGATCGACTTGACCGCGTCCTGCACCTGCTTCTGCGCCTGGGCGGTCTTCGCCCGCGCCACGAGCTCGGAGCGCTTGTTCTGCAGCTGGACGAGCTTCTCCTTCATGCCGTTGAGGCCGGCCTTCAGCTTGTCGACGACCTCGGTCTGCGCGGCGATCTGCGGCTCGGCCGACCTCGCTTCGCTCTCGGCCGAGATCTGGCGGCTGAGCGCGACCTTGGCGAGGTTGTCGAACTTGTCGGCCCCGGCGGCGTCACCCGTGCCCCGCAGTTCGTCGCCCTTGCGGCTCGCGGCGAGTGCCTTCTCGCCCCACTCTCGAGCGGCGTCGACGTCTTCGCGGTGGTCGTCCTCGAGCAGGCGAAGGTTGCCGATGGTCTCGGCGATCGCCGCCTCGGCGTCGGCGATGGAGTTGGTGTAATCGCGAACCATCTGGTCCAGCATGAGCTGGGGATCTTCAGCCTGGTCGATGAGCGCGTTGATGTTGGCCCGCACGAGCTGCGAGATCCGGCCGAAGATGGACTGCTTGGACATGGTGTTCCTTTCGTGGTGAGAACAGAGGTCGGTCGAGGTTCGGTCAGGGGTGGTGGCGGGTCAGAAACGACCTCCGCTTCCGCGGCGTGAGCGCGTGCCCGATCCGCCGAAACTGCCAGGGGAGCGACGACCGCCGCCCCCGAAACCCCCGCTGCCGCCGCCGAAGCCGCCCCCTCCGACGCCGCCACCGCCGCCGCCGAGGACCGAGTTGATGAGGATGCCGCCGAGCACGGCGCCGAAGATGTCTCCGCCTCCGCCGCCTCCGCTGCCGCCGAAACCGCCGCCCATGCTGCCGCCGAAGCCCCCGACGTCCTGCTGCGCGAGCGACATCGCCGAGCGCGCGAGCTGGTCGGCCCGCTGCGCGGTCGACAGCGCACCGGCCGGGTCGGTCGGGGCGACCGCCTCTGCCTGCACGAGCAGTCGGCCGGCCTCGGCGAGACGCGTGCGCGCTTCGGCTCCGACGGCCCCGCGGCGAGTCACGAGGTAGTCCTCGGCCGCGTTCACCTGAGCGCGTGCCGAGGCGAGGCTGCGGTCGAGCTGGGCCCGCGCGCGTGCCGCCTGCTCGGCGGCGTCGCGCGCGCCCTGGATTGCGCTGTCGATCTCGGCGTCGACCTGTTCGAGCCGTGCCTGCAGCGCGAGCGGGTCGCGCCCCGGTCGGCCGATCGACGAGCGGATGTCGGAGGCCTCGGCCGCGACGCGATCGGCGAGCGAGCTCGTGGCCTCGGTGTTCAGCGAGCGCGCCGCCTGCACGTCACGCTCGAGTTCGGCGACGCCCGCGATGATGGCCTGGTCGGCGGCGGCGAGGTCTGCGGCGAGGCGCTCGACGGCGACCGACAGGAGCTTCGCCTGGTCGACCGCCTCTTCGGCCGCGCGGATCGAGACGGCGGCCTGGCCGCCCTCACCTGCGTCGACCGCGGTCTTCGCCGCGGCCAGCGACTCGCGCGCGAACCGCATGCGAATCTGCGCCTGCTCGGGGTTGTCGGCGATGGGGGCGAGCGCGCTCGCGCCGTACTGCCCGGTGAGGGCGCTGAGTCGCTGGGCGGCGGGTGCGATCTCGCGCTCGGCGTTCACGGCGGCGGATTCGATCCGCGCGAGCGCTTCGGGAGCGTTGCGCTCGAGGTCGCGCAGGGCGTCGAACCGTTCGGCCTGTTCGTCGAGCAGGGTGTCGGCCTCGCCGGTGAGCTGGATGATGCCGCCGTACCAGGCGCGCTTCTCGTCGTCGGTGTCGGGCTCGGCGTCGTCGAGCCGCTGCTGCAGCGTGAACGCCTCGGCGACCTTCGCCTTCGCCGCCTCGAGCGCGCTGCGGAACTCGGCGGTGGCCTCGTCGCCGTACGAGGCGACTGCGAAGCCGAGTTCCTCGGCGCTCGTCCTCATCGCGTCGTCGGCCTGCACGAGCGCACTCCCGGCTTGGCGCCGAAGGTCGTCGATGGGTGGCAGGGGCACCCCGCCGGGGCCTGCTTCGACCGAGTCGCGCTTCTTCCTGCGGCGGGCCAGCACGATCGCCACGACGACGATGACGGCCGCGGCGATGACGAGGAACCAGATGAAGCCTGCGCCGATGCCGCCGCCCCCCGTGTCACCGGCGATGGCCTCGGCGGCCGCGGTCGCGGCGCCCGCCCAGTCCTCGTCGCTGAGCCTGGGCTCGATGACCTCGAGGCTGATGCGGTCGAGTTCGGCATCGGAGAGCGCTGCGTCGCTCGCGGCCGACAGGTAGTACGCACGGCCGTCGACGGCGACCGCGAGCAGGTAGTCCTCACTGCCCATGTTGTTGTCGATCGCGGTGCGTGTGGCCCACTCGTCGGCGGCCTCGGGGTTCGTGAAGGTGTCGACGTAGGCGACGAACAGCTGACGCCCGCTGCGCTCGGCCGACTCGTCGAGCACGGCGACGACCTGATCGACCTGGTCGCCGAGGACGCCCGCGGAGTCGACGATGGGGGAGGCGCCGAACGCGACGGGGTCTTCAGCCCGAGCGGCACCGGCCGCGCCCGCGACCACCATGCCCGCCACGATCGCCAGAATCACGGATCCCTTGCGTAGCAAGCGCATGCACCAGTGCCTTTCCCCCGTGCCAGCCGACGTGTCCGAGTCTATGGCGCACTCGCGCCGCTCGTCCACGACCCCGCCTCCATGGCCCGGGCCGTCACTCCACGATGAACGACGTCGTCGGCGACACGAGCATGACGCGCGAGCCCGAGTCGAATGCATCGAAGCCGACGACGGCTCGCGCCCCATAGGAGCCGGACGTGAGCGGCGGCAGGTCGGCCATCGCCGTCGGGTCGAGCGGCTCGTCGCCGAAGCGGCAGCGGCGGGTCTCCAGCGAGCCGGGGAGCCTGAGCGCCTCGCCAGGGGCGAGTTCGAGCGTCGTCGCCAGCCCGGCGGGGTCGCTCGAGTGCCAGACCAGCACGCGGTCGTCGTCGATCTCGATACCCGGCGCACCGCGTATCGTGCCCGACACCGTGGCGTCGCCGTCGTTCGTCACGATCACGTCGACATCGACGGATGTCCCGGGCTCGACGGTCTCGGGGAGCACGAGCCGCACCGAGAGCGGTGCGGTCGCGGCGTCCGTCGTCGAGTCCACCGGTGCCCCGCAGTATGGCATGTCGAGCGTGGACTGGGCGTCGACCGGGCCGCTCTCGTCCCCGTCGTCGGCGACGTCGGGCGCCGACTCGGCGACCGATCCCGACTCGGGCGTCGAGTCGGCGGTCGTCGCTCCGAGCATCCCGCCGCCCTGCATCCCGAACACCAGCCCGCCCACCGCGAGCACCGCCGCCAACGCCCCGGCACCGCCGATGACGGCGGTACGCCGGGCACGGCGCTTCGCGCGACTCGCCCCGAGCATCGCGTCGATGTCGATGGCACGCGGTGTCGGGGCATCCGCTGCCGCGTGCAGTTCGCCGGCGAGCGTCGCCTCGTTCCGGTCACGTTCCGACATGATCGCCTCCCGTTCGCGCCGGGCGCCGTCCCGCCGGATCGATCGCGGCGGACAGCGCCCGCAACCCGTCGCTCAGGTACCGCTTGACCGCGCCCGGACTGATGCCGAGCACCTCGGCGATGCCGGCGACGGTGAGGTCCTCGTAGTAGCGCAGGACGATGCACGCCGCCTGCCGCGGTGCGAGCGCTCGCACGCGCGCGGCGAGATCGAGTCGCTCGTCGGCCGCGTCCGCGGGCGACGCGGTCGACGCGGGGACGGCCGTGAGGTGGCGCACACGTCGCCACGTGCGGTCGCGTCGCGACCGGTCGATCACCGCATTCAGGATCGCCCGGCGCACGTACGCCTCGGCACGCGGCAGCGTGAGCCGCATGCGGGGCGTTCCGAACGTGCGCACGAGCGCGTCCTGCACGAGGTCGGCGGCGTCGTCGACGCTGCCGGTGAGCAGGTACGCGTAGCGGCTGAGCGCGTCGCCGCGTGCGACGACGAGCTCGGTCGCCACGGCATCCCACGTGCGGCTCACGACGCTCCTCACGACGGAGGCGGTTCCCCCGTCACTCCTCGAGACGAACGGTCGCCCGATTTCGTTGTGTCGGCGCCGCGTTGTGTCCGCTACGGAATCACCGTGGAAACACCTACGCGACCTGGACGGCGGGGAGGGCGAAGGCCCTCGACCCGCGAACGGGAAACGTGCCCCCGGAGGGATTCGAACCCCCGACCTACGGTACCGGAAACCGGCGCTCTATCCCCTGAGCTACGGAGGCGCACGACTAGAGACACTACCACCTGCGCGCGGTCGATCCGACCGCGCGCCCGGCCGGCGATCGCGCCGCGCGGGCCCTCACATCGTCAGTTGCGCCACGGTGCCGAGCAGCTCGTCGCGCACCTTCGCCGTCAGGAACGCGCGGGCGCCCGCCAGCACGGCGTCGCCTTCGACGTGCGTCGCGACGACATCGGGATACCAGCGGCTCAGGCGTCGGATGTCGCGCTCGACGGCCTCGGCGAGACGCGGGCCGCCGACGGCCGCGGTCGGCCCCGCGAGCACGAGCAGGCCCGGGTCGAGCGTCGCGAGCAGCGCGAGGCTGATGTGCGCGATGCGCTCGCCGAGCTCGTCGACGATCAGGTCGCGATCGGTGCTCGCGTCGATCGCGTCGAGCGCCCCCTGGTAGTCGTCGGCGCGCAGGCCCCGCGCGGCCGCGAGCCGCTTGACGGCGACGGCGCCGACGAGATCCTGGCTCGTGTGCGCGGCGGAATCGAGCGTGCGTGCCGCTGCCGACAGCGGGAGGAAGCCGATCTCGCCGGCACCGCCGAACGTGCCGCGGTGCAGGTCGCCGGCCACGTCGAACGACGCACCGACGCCGTTGCCGAGCCAGAGCAGGGCGAACACGTCGCGGTCGACGCCGGCCCCCGTCTCGCGCTCGGCGAGTGCGGCGAGGTTCACATCGTTCTCGATGAAGGCGACGACGCCGAGTTCGGCCTCGAGCGTTGCCCGCAGCCCCGTGGTGGGCCAGCCCGGCAGCGTCTCGCTGAACAGGGCGCCTTCGCCGCCCGGGTCCACGTAGCCGGCGGTGCCGATGCAGATCGTGTGCACCTGGTCGGGGTCGGTGCCGGCGGCGGCGCTCGCATCGCGGATCGCCGCGGCGACCTCGCCGACGGCGGAGCGGGCCGCCGCGTCGCCGGGCAGCGCGGTGCGCACGACCGGACGCTCGCCGCCGCCGGCGTCGACGACGCTCGCGCGCAGCTCGTACGCGTCGATGGCGATCGCCACCCCGAGCGGCCGGTCGGTGCGGGCGGCGTAGAGCGTGGCGTTGCGACCGGAGCCGCCGCTGACCTGCCCGCGCTCCTCGACGACACCGGCGGCGATGAGCCGGTTCATCATCATCGAGGCGGTCGGTTTCGAGACGCCGACGAGCTCGCAGATGCGGTTGCGCGTGAGGGGGCCGTGGTCGAGCAGCGCCGAGAGGCCGACGCGGTCGTTGACCGCGCCGAGCCACGAGGGTGTGCCGTGTGCGCTCCGCACGGTCGTCGGCGTCCTCATCCCGCGGGCAGGTTCGCGACGAGCGCCGCGACGAGCGCCTGCGCGTCGCCGGGCTCGATGAGCTCGGTGGAGTCGATGACCACCCAGTACGGTCCGGTGAACACCTGTGCTTCGCCGACGTCGCCCGCGCGGCTGAAGTAGCCCTCGAGGTCGGGCGGGGTGCCGTAGGTGGGCACGACATGGCTGCTCAGCGCCGCATCGCCCCGGCGCGTCTCGAGGGCGCCCGGCGGGGGAGTGGCCGCCCCGAACTCGATGACGGCACCGTTCGTCTGGTTGAGCAGGCCGCACGCGGTTCCGCCCTCGTCGACGATGCCCACGATGCCGTCGGCGCTCGGCTCGAAGCCGGGATCGGCGCCGTAGTTCGGGTTGAAGGCGTAGACGTCGTCGGCGCTCAGCAGCGCATCGCACGCGACCTCGAACGGGACCGGCTCCTCGGCGGGTTCGGCCGGGGCGGTCGCCGTGGCCGCAGGCGGCTCGGATGCCGGCGGAGCGGCGGGATCGGTCGCCCCGGGCATGGCCCCGGAGCATCCGGCGAGCAGCAGGACTGATGCCGCGGCGACGAGCACGGGGCCGAATGCAGGGGTGCGGACGAGGTGGAGCGGGCGCGGCATGTGACGAACCTTACCAACCGCGCCCGGTAGGATTTCGGAGTGACTCCAGCCGACCTCTCCCGCTCCCTGTACGACCTCGTGCTCGCCCTCGTCGAGCGACGTCGTGCGGCAGGCGCCGAGGTCGACCTCGGGCTCGCGGTCGGCGATGTCACGCTCGAACGCCCCAAGAACCGCGAGCACGGCGACTGGGCATCGAACATCGCGATGCGTGTCGCGAAGCCGCTCGGGCAGAGCCCGCGCGACATCGCCACCGAGCTCGCCGAGGGCCTCGCCGCGGTCGACGGCGTCGCGAGCGCCGAGGTCGCCGGGCCGGGCTTCATCAACATCCGACTCGACGCCGCCGCCGCCGGCGCGCTCGCGAAGGACATCGTGGACGCGGGCCTGCAGTACGGCCACGGCGACTCGCTCGCGGGCAGCGTCATCAACCTCGAATTCGTCTCGGCGAACCCCACGGGCCCCCTGCACATCGGCCACACGCGCTGGGCTGCGCTCGGCGACTCGATCGGCCGGGTGCTGCGTGCCGCGGGCGCCGATGTGGCGAACGAGTACTACATCAACGATGCCGGCAGCCAGATGGACGCATTCGGGGCGTCGGTGCTCGCCGCGGCGAAGGGCGAGCCGACCCCCGAGGGCGGCTACCCGGGCAGCTACATCTCCGACCTCGCCGTGAGCGTGCTCGAACGCGAGCCCAAGCTGCTCGAGCTCGCCGACGACGTCGCGCTGCACACCGCGAAAGAGATCGCCTACGAGCTGCAGCTCGCCGAGATCCGCGAGTCCCTCGACCGCTTCAACGTGCACTTCGACGTCTGGACGAGCGAGCGCCGCATGCATTCGAAGGGCGACGACGGGCTCTCCGACGTCGACACCGCCGTCGAGCGGCTGCGCGCACAGGGTCACGTCTTCGACGAGGCCGATGCGGTCTGGGTGCGCACGACCGACTTCGGCGACGACAAAGACCGGGTGATCCGCCGCGCGAACGGGGTCTACACCTACTTCGCCGCCGACGCGGCGCTGTACCTCGACAAGGGCGACCGCGGGTTCAAGCATAAGATCTACCTGCTCGGCGCCGACCACCACGGCTACGTGCACCGGCTCAAGGCGCTCGCCGGTGCCGCCGGTGACGACCCCGAGCGCGACGTCGAGGTGCTGATCGGGCAGCTCGTGTCGATCAACGGCGCGAAGCTCTCGAAGCGCGCGGGCAACATCATCGAACTCGACGACCTGCAGGCCTGGCTCGGCACCGACGCGCTGCGCTACACGCTCGGCCGCTACCCGGCCGACTCGCCGCTCACGATCGACCCCGAGATCCTGCAGCGCCGCACGAACGACAATCCCGTGTTCTACGTGCAGTACGCGCATGCGCGCACGTCGGCGGTCGACCGCAACGCGGCATCCGTCGGGCTCGATCGCTCGACGTTCGCGCCCGAGCTGCTTGATCACGAGACCGAGTCGGCGCTGCTCGGTGCCCTGCAGGAGTTCCCGCGGATCGTGGCGCAGGCCGCCGATCTGCGCGAGCCGCACCGCGTGGCCCGCTACATCGAGGAGCTCGCCGGCCTCTACCACCGCTGGTACGACAACTGCCGTGTGCTGCCGCTCGGCGATGAGCCGATCGGCGACCTGCACCGCACGCGGCTGTGGCTGAACGACGCCACGGGCCAGGTGCTGCGCAACGGGCTGGGCCTGCTCGGCGTGTCCGCGCCCGAGCGCATGTAGCGATGCGAAGGAGGGGCTTCGATGACGGATTCCTCGCGCGATGACCGCCCCACCGAGGTGTATCCCACCGAGGCGCTCGCACCGATGCCGGCGACGGCGGAACCCCGGCGCCGACGTCGCGCAGCCCGCGCGTGGATCATCGTCGCGTCGATCGTCGTCGGCGTCGCGGTGCTCCTCGTGATCGCCGACGTCGTCGTCCGGGGCATCGCCGAGCAACGCGTGGCCGAGCAGATCGAGGCCGAGCTGCCCCCGGGTGTCGAGGGCGAGGTCGATGTCACGATCGGCGGGTTCTCGGTGCTCGCGCAATACCTCACGGGAACGATCGACCACGTCGAGCTGAGCGCGCCCGAACTCCTCGTCGAGGGCGCCCCGCTCGACGTCGACGTCACGCTGCAGGGCGTGCCGGTCGACTTCGCGTCGCCCATCGCGCAGGCCGACGCGACGGTCGTCGCCGACGAGGCCACGGTGAACCGCCTGATCGAGGTCGCGGGCATCGAGGGCGGGCTGACGCTCGGCGACGGCGCCGTCGGCTACGAGCGGTCGATCGAGGTCGAGGTCCTTTCGATCCCGATCCCCATCACCGTCGAGGTCACCGCAACGCCGGTCGCGGCCGGCGACACCGTGGTGCTCGAGTCGATCGGCGTCGACGTCTCGGCTGCGGGCGGCTCGGTCGACCTCTCGGGACTCGCCGAACGCATCATCGGCGACGACCCGATCGAGATCTGCGTGGCCGAGCGCCTGCCCGAGGGCGTCGAGGTGACCGCCATCGACGTCACCGAGGGCTCGGTGCGCGTCGACGCTCAGGCGACCGGCCTGCGCCTCGACGAGGAGAGCCTCGCCGACACCGGCACCTGCGCCTGAGCGTCATCGATTCGGAGCGGGTCGGGTCGGCTCGATAGACTCGGTGACGCCGACCCACAAGGCCGGCACGCATCAGGCTTCAGGAACCGATCCGGGTTCGCTCGCCGCGAGCGATCCGTCGATTCGCCCTCACGTGAGGTTTCCCGTGACATCCGTTGCATCAAGCGCACCCGTGCCCGGCTGGCTCCGCGTGCCCGAAGACGCCAACGCGCTCGCGCCGCTCGTGTGGCCCGAGCGGTCGCACCGCGACCGCGACGGACGCCTGGTCGTCGGCGGCGTCGACGCGGCGACGCTCGTCGCGCGGTTCGGCTCGCCGCTGTACGTGGTCGACGAGGCCGACGCGCGGGCACGTGCCCGGCGCATCCGTGCCGCGTTCGACGCCGCCGCGTCGACGGCCGGCACCGATGTGACGATCTATTACGCCGGCAAGGCGTTCCTCTCGGGGGCCGTCGTGCGCTGGGTCGGCGAAGAGGGGCTCTCGGTCGACGTGTGCACCGGCGGCGAGCTCGCCATCGCCCTCGCCGCCGGCGCCGACCCGGCGCGCATCGGCTTCCACGGCAACAACAAGTCGGTCGCCGAGATCGAGCGGGCGGTCGCCGCCGGCGTCGGCGCGATCGTGCTCGACAGCGAGATCGAGATCGAACGCGTCGCCGACGCAGCGGCCCGCGCCGGCCGCGTGCAGCGGGTGCGGCTGCGCGTGAACAGCGGCGTGCACGCGTCGACGCACGAGTTCCTCGCGACCGCGCACGAAGACCAGAAGTTCGGGGTCTCGCTCGAGCGGGCCGTCGAGCTCGGCACGCGCATCCGCTCGCACTCCTCCCTCGACCTGCTCGGCCTGCACTGCCACATCGGCTCGCAGATCTTCGATTCGGCGGGCTTCGCCGAATCGGCGTCGCGCCTGCTCGCCGCCCACGCCGAGCTCGCCGCCGTCGCACCCCTGCCCGAACTGAACCTCGGCGGCGGCTTCGGCATCGCCTACACGTCGGCCGACGAGCCCACGCCGATCGAAGAGATCGCGCTGGGCATCGTCGACGCGGTCGCCGACGGATGCCGCGAGCGGGGCGTTCCCGTGCCGAAGCTCGCGTTCGAACCCGGACGGTCGATCATCGGGCCGGGCGGGGTCACGCTGTACACCGTCGGCACGGTCAAGCCCGTGCCCATCGACGGCGGCATTCGCCACTACGTCTCGGTCGACGGCGGCATGAGCGACAACGCACGTCCTGCCCTCTACGGCGCCGACTACAGTGCCCGCATCGCTTCGCGAGTCTCGACGGCGGCACCCGTGCTCGTGCGCGTCGCCGGCAAGCACTGCGAATCGGGCGACATCGTCGTCGACGCCGAGTACCTCCCGGGCGACATCGCCCCCGGAGACCTGCTCGCCGTGCCGGCCACCGGCGCCTATTGCTGGTCGCTCGCGTCGAACTACAACCACGTGCCGCGACCGCCCGTGGTCGCGGTGCGCGACGGCGAGGCGCGGGTGATCGTGCGCGGCGAGAGCGAGGCCGACCTGCTCGCCCGCGATGCCGGACTCGAGCCCGACCCCGATGACCGATCCACCGAAGGGATCCCTGCATGATCGAGTACCGCTCCATCCGAGTCGGGCTCCTCGGCGCCGGTTCCGTCGGCTCGCAGGTCGCCCGCCTGCTGCTCGAGCACAGCGACGAACTCGCCCAGCGCGTCGGCGCGCGCATCGAGCTCGTGGGCATCGCGGTGCGCGACACGAACGCGAAGCGCGACGCCGACCTGCCGCCTGAGCTGCTCACGACCGACGTCGAGTCGCTCATCCACGGCTCCGACATCGTCATCGAGCTCATGGGCGGGCTCGAGCCCGCCCGCACCCTCGTGCTCGCGGCGATCGCCTCGGGCGCCGACGTCGTCACCGGCAACAAGGCCCTGCTCGCCACGCACGGGCCCGAGCTGTTCGCGGCGGCGCAGCAGGTGGGGGCCCAGCTCTCCTACGAGGCGGCCGTCGGCGGGGCCATCCCCATCATCCGGCCCCTCCGCGACAGCCTCGCGGGCGACCGCATCGACCGAATCCTCGGCATCGTCAACGGCACCACGAACTTCATCCTCGACCGCATGGACCAGACCGGTGCGTCCCTCGAGGCAGCGCTCGCCACCGCGACCGAGCTCGGCTACGCCGAGGCCGACCCCACGGCCGACATCGGAGGATACGACGCCGCGCAGAAGGCGGCCATCCTCGCAAGCCTCGCCTTCCACACGAGCGTGCCGGTCGACGCCGTGCACCGTGAGGGCATCACGGGCGTCTCGGCCGAGCAGGTCGAGTCGGCCAAGCGTGCCGGGTACGTCGTCAAGCTGCTCGCGATCTGCGAGCGGCTCATCGACGACGAGACCGGCGACGAGGGCGTCTCGGCCCGCGTCTACCCGGCACTCGTGCCTCGCGAGCACCCGCTCGCCGCCGTGCACGGCGCCAACAACGCCGTCTTCGTCGAGGCCGCCGCCGCCGGGCCGCTCATGTTCTACGGCGCGGGCGCCGGGGGAGTGCAGACCGCCTCGGCGGTGCTCGGCGACCTCGTCGCGATCGCCCGCCGTCACGTCATCGGCGGCCCCGGCACCGCCGAATCCACGCACGCCGAGCTGCCCGTGCTCGACATCGGGCGCATCACCACCCGCTACGCCATCACGCTCGAGGTCACCGACGAACCGGGCGTGCTCGAGCAGATCGCGCACGTCTTCGCCGAGCACGGCGTGTCGGTCGAGCAGCTGGCGCAGACCGTCGCCCAGGGGTCCGAGCGGGCTACGCTGGTCATCGGGACGCACGAGGCGAAGGAGTCCGCGCTCGCCGAGACCGTCGCCGCCCTCAGCCAGAGCCCTGTCGTCGCATCCGTCGCGTCCGTCCTCCGAGTTGAAGGAGCAGTGTGAACAACCCCATCACCCCCAAGGCGAACTCGCGTCAGTGGCGCGGGGTCATCCGCGAGTACGCCGACCGCCTCGACGTCACCGACGCCACGCCCGTCGTCACGCTCGGCGAGGGCGGCACGCCCCTGCTTCCCGCTCCCGCGCTCTCGGCCCGCACCGGAGCCGACGTCTGGGTGAAGTTCGAGGGCATGAACCCCACCGGGTCGTTCAAGGACCGCGGCATGACGATGGCCGTCACCAAGGCCGTCGAGCGCGGCGCGAAGGTCGTCATCTGCGCGTCGACCGGCAACACGTCCGCCTCGGCCGCCGCCTACGCGACGCATGCGGGCATCAAGGCCGCCGTGCTCGTGCCCGAGGGCAAGATCGCCATGGGCAAGCTCTCCCAGGCCATCGCCCACAACGCCGAGCTCCTGCAGGTGCAGGGCAACTTCGACGACTGCCTCGACATCGCCCGCGACCTCGCGGCGAACTACCCGGTGCACCTCGTGAACTCGGTCAACAACGACCGCATCGAGGGGCAGAAGACGGCGGCCTTCGAGGTCGTCGAGGTGCTCGGCGACGCCCCCGAATTCCACTTCATCCCGGTCGGCAACGCCGGCAACTACACGGCGTACACCCGCGGCTACCGTGAAGACATCGCGGCGGGCAACGCCACCCGCATGCCGCGCATGTTCGGCTTCCAGGCGTCGGGATCCGCCCCCATCGTGCGGGGTGAGCCGGTGAAAGACCCCGACACCATCGCGAGCGCGATCCGCATCGGCAACCCCGCGTCGTGGGATCTGGCCCTGCAGGCGCGCGACGAGACCGACGGCTACTTCGGCGCAATCGACGACGACAAGATCCTCGAGGCGCAGCGCATCCTCTCGGCCGAGGTCGGCATCTTCGTCGAGCCCGCGTCGGCGATCTCGGTCGCCGGGCTGCTCGAGCGGTCCGCAGCCGGCGCCGTGCCCGCGGGCGCGCGTGTCGTGCTCACGGTGACCGGCCACGGCCTGAAGGATCCGCAGTGGGCGCTGCGCACCGCCGACGGCTCCGACGTGCAGCCCACCATCGTCCCGGTCGACGCCGCGGCGATCGCCGGGGTGCTCGGGCTCGCCTCATGACCGGAACCCTCGTCGCCGACCCGTCGTCGTCGCTCGCCGGCCGCCGAGTGCATGTGAAGGTCCCGGCGACCTCCGCGAACCTCGGCCCCGGCTTCGACACGCTCGGCCTCGCGCTCGCTCAGTACGACGAACTCGACGTGGCGGTCGCCGACACTGCCGGCGTGCAGGTCGAGGTGCACGGCGTCGGCGCTGGCGAGGTGCCGCTCGACGAATCGCATCTCGTCGTGCGCTCGATCGCCCACGCCTTCGCGCGAGCCGGCGTGCCGCTGCCGGGACTCTCGCTCGTCGCGCACAACACGATCCCGCACGGGCGCGGCCTCGGCTCGTCGGGTGCCGCGATCGTCGCCGGTGTCGTGGCGGCCAAGGGACTACTCGACGGCATCGTGGAGTTCACCTCCGACGAGCTGCTCGAGCTCGCCACCGAGCTCGAGGGCCACCCCGACAACGTCGCGCCCGCGCTGTTCGGCGGGCTCACGATCGCGTGGGTCACGCCCGACGGCCCGCGGCACAAGAAGCTCATCGTGCACCGTGGGGTCTCGCCCCTCGTGCTCGTGCCCGAACACGAGATGTCGACCGCGCTCGCACGCTCGCTGCAGCCCGAATCGGTGCCGCACGAAGACGCCGTGTTCAACGTCTCGCGGTCGGCGTTGCTCATCGCGGCGCTCATCCAGAGTCCCGAACTGCTCTTCCAGGCCACCGAAGACAAACTGCACCAGCACTACCGTGCCGGGGCCATGCCCGAGACCGACCGGCTCCTGCGCGAATTGCGTTCGGCGGGTCATCCGGCCGTCGTCTCGGGCGCAGGCCCGTCGATCCTCGTGCTCGCGAGCGACCCGAGCGAGCGCGCCGATGCGGTCGCGCGCGCCGAGGCCGCCGCCGACACGGCGTGGCAGGCGCTGCCGCTCGCGGTCGACTTCCTCGGCGCCACGGTGCAGCCCGCCTGACCGTTCGATGAGCGGATGTCGCAACCGGGCAACCGCTCTCCACAGGGCGTGGCGCGTGTCAGGACCACCGTTTCCGGGTGTTAGACTGATTCTGCACCTGGCCGGTGACGCACAGTTCGCGTCTCACGGCCGCATCGTGCACTTCCCGGCAATCTCTTGCTTTCGCTTTCGCGCATGTCTGCGCCACCGCGCACCGACATGGTCGATGTGCGATCAGCTCTCCTGGGTTCGCAATTCCTGCGCCAGGGGAAAGGAACATACCCCAGTGACCAACGCATCCGATCACGCCGCCGGCGTGACGAACAGCGCCCGACTCTCATCCCTCAAGGTCGCCGAGCTCCAGGAGCTGGCCTCCTCGCTCGGTATCCCGGGCGGTTCGAAGCTCCGCAAGGGCGAGCTCATCGAGGCCATCTCGGCGCGCCAGGCCGCCGACGCGGGCGCGCCCGTCACGCTCGACGTCGACGTGGCCTCAACTGACGCGCCCGTGGCCGACGCGCCCGTGGCCGACGCGCCCGTGGCGACCGAGCCTGCTGCGCCCGCCGACACGAGTGCTGCCGACACGGCGCCCGAGGCATCCGCTGATGCGGCCGTCGAGCCCGAGGCATCCGTCGTGGCCGACCCGATCGTCTCCGACGCCGCCCTTGAGACCGCGGCCCCCGCGCGTCGAGGACGCCAGCCCCGTCGCGCGACGAGCGCGACCACCGCGGCACTCACGCACGTCAACGCCGGTGGTGCCGGCGTCGGGCTCGTGCCCGAGGCCGAGTCCGACGAGGCTCGCGAGGCAGCCCGCGCCGCCGTGCGCGAAGAGCTGGCCGCGGCCACCGGCGAGGGCGCCCGTGGCGCACAGCCGGCCGAGGGCGCCGGCGCCGAGGGCGAGCAGCCCGCCGCCGACGAGCCCCGCCAGGGCCGCAGCCGCAACCGCGGCCGCCGTGGTGGCGAGCGCGGTGACCGTGGTGAGCGCGGCGACCGCGGAGACGACGGTCAGAAGCAGGGCGAGCGCCGCCAGAACGGCGACCGCCAGGCCCAGCAGGGCGGCGATCAGCGCAAGGGCGACGACGCGAAGGCCGCTCCGGCCGACGAGTCCGCCAAGCAGCAGGCCGACGGCAGCCGCGGCCAGGGCCAGGGCGCCGGTCAGGGCCAGCAGGGCCGCGACCAGCAGGGCCGCGACCAGCAGGGCCGCGACCAGGGTGATGGCGAGGGCGGCCGTCGCAGCCGCTACCGCGACCGCAAGCGCCGCGGCCAGGGCGGCGGCGACGAGGTCGAGCCCGAGATCCTCGACGACGACGTGCTGATCCCGATCGCCGGAATCCTCGACGTGCTCGACAACTACGCCTTCGTGCGCACCACCGGGTACCTCCCCGGTCCGAGCGACGTCTACGTCTCGCTCGGCCAGGTGAAGAAGTACCACCTGCGCAAGGGCGACGCGGTCGTCGGGTCGATCAAGCAGCCGCGCGACGGCGAGTCGAACAGCCGCCAGAAGTACAACGCACTCGTCAAGGTCGACTCGGTGAACGGCCAGACCATCGACGAGGCCGGCGCTCGCGTCGACTTCCAGAAGCTCACGCCCTTGTACCCGCAGGAGCGCCTGCGCATGGAGACGGAACCGACCAAGCTCAGCCAGCGCATCATCGACCTCGTCGCACCGCTCGGCAAGGGCCAGCGCGGCCTCATCGTCTCGCCGCCGAAGGCCGGCAAGACCATCGTGCTGCAGCAGATCGCGAACGCCATCTCGATCAACAACCCCGAGGTGCACCTCATGGTCGTGCTCGTCGACGAGCGCCCCGAAGAGGTCACCGACATGCAGCGCACGGTGAAGGGCGAGGTCATCGCCTCGACCTTCGACCGCCCGGCCGAAGACCACACGACGGTCGCCGAGCTCGCCATCGAGCGTGCCAAGCGCCTCGTCGAGCTCGGCCACGACGTCGTCGTGCTGCTCGACTCGATCACCCGTCTCGGCCGTGCGTACAACCTGGCTGCGCCGGCGTCCGGCCGCATCCTGTCGGGCGGAGTCGACGCCTCGGCGCTCTACCCGCCCAAGCGCTTCTTCGGCGCGGCTCGCAACATCGAGAACGGCGGCTCGCTCACCATCCTCGCGACCGCGCTCGTCGAGACCGGCTCGAAGATGGACGAGGTGATCTTCGAGGAGTTCAAGGGCACCGGCAACTCCGAGCTGCGGCTCTCACGCCAGCTCGCCGACAAGCGCATCTTCCCCGCGGTCGACGTCAACGCGTCGTCGACCCGTCGCGAAGAGATGCTGCTCTCGCCCGACGAGGTCAAGATCACCTGGAAGCTGCGCCGTGCCCTCGCCGGGCTCGACCAGCAGCCGGCCCTCGAGGCCGTGCTCGGTCGTCTGAAAGAGACGCAGTCCAACGTCGAGTTCCTCATGCTCATGCAGAAGTCGATGCCGGCGGTCACGGCCGGCCATGGCAACTCGCACGGGCACGAGACCGATCACCGCTGAGGCATCCGTGTTCGAATCCGTCCAGCCGCTGCTCGACGAGCACGCGCAGCTGCAAGAGGAGCTCGCCGACCCGGCGCTCCACGCCGACGCGGCCCGCGCGAAGAAGGTCAATCGGCGCTACGCCGAGCTGAGTCGGATCGTCGCGGCCAACGCCGCATGGCAGCAGGCGGGCGATGACGTCGAGGCAGCGCGTGAGCTCGCCAAGGAAGACGAGGCGTTCGCTGAAGAGGTCCCGGCGCTCGAAGAGGGATTCGCGCAGGCTGAAGAGAAGCTGCGGCGACTCCTGATCCCGCGCGACCCCGATGACGGACGCGACGTGATCATGGAGATCAAGGGCGGCGAAGGCGGTGCCGAGAGCGCCCTCTTCGCGTCCGACCTGCTTCGCATGTACCTGCAGTACGCGCAGTCGAAGGGGTGGAAGGTCGAGCTGCTCGACCAGAACGAGTCCGACCTCGGTGGCTACAAAGACGTGCAGGTCGCGATCAAGTCGAACGCGACCGACCCGTCGCAGGGTGTCTGGGCGCACCTGAAGTACGAGGGCGGCGTGCACCGCGTGCAGCGTGTGCCCGTCACCGAGACGCAGGGCCGCATCCACACCTCCACCACCGGCGTGCTCGTCTTCCCCGAGGTCGACGAGCCCGAAGAGGTCGACATCAACCAGAACGACCTGAAGATCGACGTCTACCGCTCGTCGGGCCCCGGCGGCCAGTCGGTGAACACCACCGACTCCGCGGTGCGCATCACGCACCTGCCGACGGGCATCGTCGTGTCGATGCAGAACGAGAAGTCGCAGCTGCAGAACCGCGAGGCGGCGATGCGCGTGCTGCGCGCGCGCCTCCTCGCGCGTCAGCAGGAGGAACTCGCCGCCGCGGCATCCGATGCCCGCAAGACGCAGATCCGCTCGATGGATCGCTCCGAGCGCATCCGCACGTACAACTTCCCCGAGAACCGCATCGCCGATCACCGCACCGGGTACAAGGCCTACAACCTCGACCAGGTCATGAACGGCGCGCTCGATCCCATCATCGACTCGGCGATCCAGGCCGACGAAGAGGCGCAGCTCGCGGGTCTCGGCGACGCGTAGCACACTCAGCCCGCGCTCACCCGACCGCGCCACCGCGCCGCGCATCGTTCGCCGGCTGCGCCACGTCAGCGGCCCCTGCGCCAGCATGAGTGGCGCAGCGGGAGTCGAGGTGGCGCAGCACGTGAGCGGCCGAGCAATCGACGCGTCCTCAACAGCCCGACCATGGCTCGCACACTGCCGCATCCACGGATGTCGCGACCCATCGGTCCCGATGCGGGTGATGCTGTCCGCATGAACCTCGAGTCGTTGCCGCGTGGCCACGGCGGCGTGATCCCTTGACCGGGCGTCGTGTTCGCGGGCTTCACGGCGGCCGTGCTCTCGGGCATGCCGCTCGTTGGCCCGGTACCCGCTGAGATCACCGTGCTCGCGACCGGCGCATCCGGCAGACGACGCAATGGTGTCGTCGAGATCGTTCGGCGAACGAGCGCGCCGATCACCACCGACGACGGAATCGCGGTGACCTCGGTGATCGACACCCTGATCGAGGTGGCGCGCACGCGACCCCTCCTCACGGCACTCACGATGATGGATTCCGCGTTGTGGGTTCCCCGATTCGGCAAAGGAACTCCGTCGACCACCATCGAGGCACTCCGCGCGGCATACGACGCGCTCGTTCCGTTCCCGGGCAGTCGCCGGGTCGCCGTCGTTCTCGAACGGGCGACGCACCTCGCCGAGACACCGCTCGAGACGCTCAGTCGCGTGCGGATCGAGGAGCTCGGCTTTCCTCGACCCGAATTGCAGGTACCCGTCCAGCGCACACGAGGTGGCGGGACGGCGTTCCTTGACTTCGCATGGCCCGCTTACGGCGGATGGGGCGAAGCCGACGGGGCGGGCAAGTACCTCGGCAACCCGAAGGCCGACGGCGACATGCGAACGCCTGCTGAGATCGTCCGTAACGAGAAGGTGCGCGAGAACGATGTCCGGGCGGTGACCACGTGGGTGTGCGCGCGATGGGAATGGGATGACGCTTGGAAGGCAGGCCCGCTCCGGCGCATCTTGCTCGGCGCCGGCGTGCCTCTGGTGCGTGGGCCTCGTCGCTGAGACCCACGGCTGCACTTGCCCTACCGCACGGGCTGTGCGCGGCCGCGCGACGTGCAGCGCAAAGCGGCGCCTGCGACGAGTTCGGCGTGCCCGCCGCGCCACTTCGGCGCCGGCCGCGCCACATGTACTGGCGCGGAGGGCCCCGAAGTGGCGCAGCGGCGCGCCCGGCGCCGGGTCTCGTCGCCTCGAGGGCGCTCGAGCTGCCTAGATGTGCCAGTCGTGGATGCCACGCGCCGCGTCGGCGGTCGCATTCGACAGCGGCTTGAAGGTCGCGGGGATGCCCACCACGAGCGAGTGGGGCGGGGCGTCCTTCGTGACGACGGCGTTCGCGCCGACCGCGCTCCACGCGCCGATCGTGACGTCGCCGAGCACCTTCGCGCCGGCACCGATGGTCACGCCGTCTTCGAGGGTCGGATGCCGCTTGGCCCCGCGCCCGACGCCGCGCGCGGCCTTTCCGCCGAGGGTGACACCGTGGTACAGCATCACGTCATCGCCGAGCACCGCGGTCTCGCCGATGACGACGCCCATGCCGTGGTCGATGAAGAACCGTCGGCCGATCGTGGCCCCGGGGTGGATCTCGACGCCGGTGAGGAACCGCACGAACTGCGAGATCACGCGCGCGGGCAGCCGCAGCCCGGCCGCCCAGATCATATGGGTGAGCCGGTATCCCCAGATCGCGTGCAGCCCCGAGTAGGCGAGGAACACCTCGAGCCCGCTGCGCGACGCGGGATCATGCGATCGCGCCGTGGCGATGTCTTCTCGGAGGGCTCGAACGAAGGTCACGGGAGCTAGTCAATCAGGCCCAGGGCCCCGATGCCGCCGGCCTCAGTCACGCAGGTCTTCGTAGAGCACGGTCGAGAGGTATCGCTCACCGAAGTCGGGCACGACGACGACGATCGTCTTGCCGTCGTTCTCTGGGCGCTTGGCGACCTCGAGCGCGGCCCACACGGCGGCGCCCGACGAGATTCCGCCGAGGATTCCCTCGTCGGAGGCGAGCCGGCGCGCGGTCGCGATGGCATCGGGCGTGGCGACGTCGACGACCTCGTCGTAGACGGCGCGGTCGAGCACGTCGGGCACGAAGTTCGCGCCGATGCCCTGGATCTTGTGCGGGCCGGGTGCACCGCCAGTGAGGATGGCGGAGTCGGCCGGCTCGACGGCGACGACCTTCACGTCGGGGTTCTGTTCCTTGAGGAACCCGCCCGCGCCGGTGATCGTGCCACCCGTGCCGATGCCCGAGACGAGGATATCGATCGCGCCGTCGGTGTCGGCCCAGATCTCGGGGCCGGTGGTGGCGCGGTGGATCGCGGGGTTGGCCTCGTTCTCGAACTGACGGGCGAGGATCGCCCCGGGGGTGTTCGCGACGATCTCGTCGGCGCGCGCGACGGCGCCCTTCATGCCCTCGGCGCCGGGGGTGAGCACGACCTCGGCGCCGAAGGCGCGCAGCACCACGCGGCGCTCGACGCTCGCGGTCTCGGGCATCGTCAGGACGACCTTGTACCCGCGGGCGGCACCGACGAGCGCGAGCGCGATGCCGGTGTTGCCGCTCGTGCCCTCGACGATGGTGCCGCCGGGCGCCAGTTCGCCCGACTTCTCGGCCGCGTCGATGATCGCGACGCCGATGCGGTCCTTCACGCTTGCGGCGGGGTTGTAGAACTCGAGCTTCGCCAGCACGGTCGCCCCGGCGCCGTCGGTGAGCCGGTTCAGGCGCACGAGCGGCGTGCGGCCGACGACTTCGGTGATGTTCTCGTAGATCTGCGCCATCGTGCGGCCTTCCTCGGGGACGTGTAGGGGTCAACGGCCCCAGCCTAGGGATCGGCGGCCGCACGGGCGAGTGGGTTACATTCCATTGCGTGGATATGACGAGCACGCCCCCCGGCCGACGATCGCTGCGCGCAGTGCGCGACGAGACGGCGGCACGGCTCGCCGCAGCCGGGGTGCCCGACCCCGAGGTCGATGCCGAGCTGCTCATCGGGCACGTGCTCGGGCTGTCGCGCGGCGGAGTCCAGGCGCGCCTGGTCGTCGGCGGGGAGCTCGACGAAGCGGATGCCTCGAAGCTGGCCGGTCTCGCCGAGCGCCGCGCCCGGCGTGAACCGCTGCAGCACCTCACCGGCCGCGCGGCGTTCCGTTCGCTCGAGCTCGCGGTCGGGCCCGGCGTCTTCGTGCCGCGGCCCGAGACCGAGGGCGTCGCCCAGCTCGCCATCGACGCGCTCCGTGCGAGCGCCGAGCCCGCGCCGATCGGCATCGACCTCGGCTCCGGCAGCGGGGCGCTCGCGCTCGCCCTGGCGACCGAGGTGCCGCATGCGAGGGTGTGGGCGGTCGAGAACTCGCCCGAGGCGTTCCCGTGGACCCGGCGCAACGTCGACGAGGTCGCCGCTCCCAACCTCGAGCTCGTCTTCGCCGATCTCGCGGTCGCGCTGCCCGAGCTCGACGGCAGGGTCGCGGTCGTGGTGTCCAACCCGCCGTACATCCCGCAGGATGCGATTCCCCGTGACCCCGAGGTGCGACTCCACGATCCCGAGCATGCGCTCTACGGCGGGCCCGACGGGCTCGACGTCGTGCGCGCACTCTCGAAGCGGGCACTCGCGCTGCTGCATGCGGGGGGAGTGCTCGTGATCGAGCACGGAGAACTCCAATCGGCCGAGATCGCCGCCCTGCTCTCGGCAGACGGGTGGCGGGCGATCGCCCACCATCGCGACCTCACGGGCCGCGACCGGGCGACGACCGCCCTGCGTTGAGGACTCTTTCGGCTGGTTGGGGAGCGACGAAGGAGCGTCTCGAAACCTGCCCCGAACGTGCGACGGGGTTTCGAGACGGCGCTGGCGCGCCTCCTCAACCCGCAGACTTCTGCTCGCGCTCGACCGCGCGCTTGATCGCCTCGCGTTCGCGCTTCTGCGCTTCGCGAAGCGCCTTCTCGGCCTCGCGCCGGGCCCTGGCGGCATCGCGCACCTTGGGGTCGCGGGGGAGCTCGACCTGTGGCGGGAGCGGGGCGGGACGCTCCGGAGGCGAAGCATCGGCGCCGACGCGGTCGACGTGGCGCTCGATGCCGTCGAGGATGCGCGCCAGGCCGAATGCGAAGTCGTCGTCGGACTCATCGGGTGCGGCGCCGGGCACGGCGACGTACCCGCCGGCGGCGAGCAGGGGGCTGAGGTAGGGGAACCGCTCGGGGGTGACGAGCTCGGCGAGCGCTTCGAAGAAGTTCGCGCCCGTGACATCCGCCGGATCTGCCGCCGCCGCCGCGGCCGCTCGCAGATCGCGTTCCTGCGCACTGGTCGCTCGCGCGTAGCTCGTGACGAGCAGCAGCGCCGACATCTTCTCGCCGTCGGTGAGGGGGAGATCGCGCACCTCGCGCAGGAACCAGTCGACCAGGAGCAGGTTGTTGGGCGTGATGGGGGCGCCCGAGATCGGGATGTCGACGAGCCACGGGTGAGCTCGGTAGGCGCCGCGCACGGCGAGCACCCAGGCCGTGATGCCGTCGCGCCAGGTGCGTTCGACCGCGTCGTCGGGAATCGGCGGTTCGAGCGTGCCCTCCTGCATGAGCAGGATGAGGTCGTCCTTGCTCGTCACGTAGCGGTACAGCGACATCGTCGTGAACCCGAGCGATGCTGCGACCCGACTCATCGAGACGGCTGCGAGCCCTTCGGCGTCGGCGATCTCCATCGCGGCGTCGACGATGCGCTCGATCGAGAGCTCGCGCTTCGGCCCGCGCTGCGGGTTCGCGGCGACGCCCCATGCCAGCGCGACGCCGCGGGGGAGTTCGGGGTCGGCCCGCGTGTCGCTCATTCGGCTCCCGTCGATCGATGGCTTGACGACAGTCTAGAACTGTGTATTACTTAAACAACAGTCGATGATATAAACAGTTTGCGGCATACGCAGACAACTTGGGGAAGGAACCTCTCATGGATCTCGCCATCCACGCGATCGGGCTGCGCAAGCGCTTCGGTCGCACCGACGTGCTCGACGGCCTCGACCTCGCGGTCGGCGCGGGCGTCGTCTTCGCTCTGCTGGGGCCGAACGGCGCCGGCAAGACGACGACCATCAACATCCTCACGACACTCGTGAAGCCCGACGAGGGCAGCGCCCGGGTCGCGGGCTTCGACGTCGTCGCCGAGGCCGACGAGGTCACGCAGCGCATCGCACTCACCGGCCAGTCCGCGGCCGTCGACGAAGTGCTCACGGGCACCGAGAACCTCGTCATGCTGGGCCGGCTCTCCGGGCTCTCGCGCCGTGATGCGTCGACGCGGGCCGCTGAGCTCGCCGAACGCTTCGGACTCTCGGATGCCGCGAACCGGCGTGTCAGCACCTACTCGGGCGGCATGCGTCGACGGCTCGACCTCGCGCTCAGCCTCGTCGTCGACGTGCCGGTGATCTTCCTCGACGAGCCGACGACCGGTCTCGACACGCGCAGTCGCCAGGAGCTCTGGAGGCTCATCCGATCGCTGGCCGATGCCGGCACCACGGTCTTCCTCACGACGCAGTACCTCGAGGAGGCCGACCGGCTGGCCGACCGCATCGCCGTGCTCGACGGTGGCCGCATCGCCGCCGAGGGCACCGCCGACGAGCTCAAGGCCCGCATCGGCGGCGACGTCGTCGAACTGCGGGGCCGCGATGGCGAGCTCCTGCGGGAGCTCCCGAGCGACGGGTCGGTGCACGGGCTGCGGGCTGCCATGGACGAGCTCGACCGCACCCCCGCCGCCGCGACCGAGGGCGTGAAGGTGACCATCCGCCGCCCGAGCCTCGACGACGTGTTCCTCGCGATCACCGCCGGCGGCGGGACATCCGATCGCTCCCGCGACCTCATCGAAACGAAGTGACCGCCATGACCACGCTCACCGCCACCCGGCCGCGACTTCGTGGCTTCACCGCCGAGTCGACGTTCATCACCCGCAGCCTGATCCACTCGATCCGCGATGTCGAGGCGCTCCTCATGGCGGTCGTGCTGCCCGTGATGCTCATGCTGATGTTCACCTTCATCTTCGGCAACGCGATCGACCCGTCGGGCGGCTACGTCGACTACGTCGTACCCGGCATCATCCTGCTCTGCGCGGGATTCGGCGCCGCATCCACCGCGGTCGCGGTGTCGCGCGACATGACCACTGGCATCATCGACCGGTTCCGCACCATGCCGTTGCGCAGCGGCGCCGTGCTCACCGGGCACGTCGTCGCGAGCCTCGCCCGCAACCTGCTCGCGACCGCCGTCGTGGTCGCGGCCGCGCTACTCGTCGGCTTCCGCCCGTCGGCGTCGTTCGTCGAATGGGTCGCGGTGTTCGGGGTGATCACGCTGTACATCCTCGCGATCACGTACCTGTTCTCGGCGATCGGCCTCGCCGCGTCGAGCCCCGACGCCGCGAGCGGCTACGGATTCATCCTGCTGTTCCTGCCCTACGTGTCGAGCGCATTCGTGCCCGTCGACACCATGCCCGAATGGCTGCAGTGGATCGCGGAGAACCAGCCCATCACCCCGGTGATCGAGACGATCCGCTCGCTCCTGCTCGGCACGCCGATGGGCGACTCGGCCTGGTGGGCGGTCGGCTGGTGCGTGGTCATCATCATCGTCGCGGCCGTCTGGGGCGCGTGGCTGTTCCGTCGCAAGGCGGGTCGTCGCTGAGCGATCCGCAAACGGTCGGATGCCTCGGGCTCGACGCCGCCCGAGGCATCCGCCGCCCTGCCGGGCTGGTTCCCGCCCTGCCGGGCTGGTCTAGAATCGGCAGGTCATGACTGCCATCTTCGACTGCTCGGTCGACTCCCAACTGCTCACCGGCATGCGACTCGCGAGAGGTGCCATCGGCCGGGGGCAGCTCGTCGTGATCCCGACCGACACGGTGTACGGCGTCGCCGCCGATGCGTTCAGCGCCCAGGCCGTCGCCGGACTCCTCGCCGCCAAGGGGCGTGAACGCACCGCGCCGCCGCCCGTGCTCATCCCCGGCATCCCGACCCTCGACGCGCTCGCGACCGAGATCCCCGAGGTCGTGCGGCAACTCGTGGCCGAGTTCTGGCCCGGCGGGCTCACGGTGATCCTGCGGGCGCAGCCGTCGCTGCAATGGGACCTCGGCGAGACGCGCGGCACCGTGGCGCTGCGCATGCCCGCCAACCCGATCGCGCTCGAACTGCTCGCCGAGACCGGCCCCCTCGCGGTATCGTCGGCGAACCTGTCGGGCATGCCGTCGGCGACCACGGCCGCCCAGGCCGAGCAGATGCTCGGCGAGCACGTCGCCGTGTACCTCGACGGCGGACCGGCCGGCGAGTCCTACGAGGCCATCGGCGAGCGGCCCGGCGACACCTCGTCGACGATCGTCGACGCCACCGGCATCCACGACGGCGAGGGGATGCTGCGCATCGTGCGCGCGGGCGTCATCTCGCGCGAACGCATCGTGGCGGTCGTGGGGGAACAGATGCTCGCGCCCGAGGGTGCTGCGCCGGGCACCGAGGCCGAGTCCGCGGCATCCGACACCGACCCCGCGGCATCCGACCCCGCGGCATCCGACCCCGCGGCATCCGACGCGGCGACCGCAGGCGACGAAGCAGGCTCCGCCGCCTCATGACCCTCTTCCTGCTGCTCGCGCTGCTCACCGCGCTCGTGACGTTCGGCGGATCGATCCTCGTCTGGAAGCTGAGCCTGAAATACCGGCTCTACCCGAAGATCCGCGAGCGCGACGTGCATACGCGCCCGACGCCCAGGCTCGGCGGCATCGCGATGTTCGTCGGCATCGTCGTGGCGATCGGCGCGGCCGCGTTCGTCTCGACGCTCGGATCGTCGCGGTTCTCGAACGTCGCGATCATCTTCCAGAATCCCGGCCAGATGCTCGCCATCCTGGGCGCCGCGCTGCTCATCGTGCTCATCGGCGTCGCCGACGACATCTGGGACCTCGACTGGACCACGAAGCTCGCCGGCCAGTTCCTCGCGGCCGGGCTCATCGCATGGCAGGGCGTGTCGATCGTGTCGCTGCCGATCGGCGGCATCACCCTCATCCCGTCGTGGGTGAGCGTGACGCTCACGGTCTTCACGATCGTGCTCGTCATGAACGCCATCAACTTCATCGACGGACTCGACGGGCTCGTCGCCGGCGTCGCGCTCATCGCCAACGGCGTGTTCTTCCTCTACACCTACCTGCTCGTGCAACAGACGTCGCCGCTCAACTACTTCAACCTCGCGTCGCTGCTCGCGATCGTGCTCGTCGGCGCCTGTGCCGGGTTCCTGCCGCTGAACTGGCATCCCGCGAAGCTCTTCATGGGCGACGCGGGCTCGATGCTCATCGGACTGCTCATGTCGACCGCGGCGATCGCGGTCACGGGGCAGCTCAACCCGACCGGCGTCGGGTTCGACCAGCTGTTCGCGGCGTTCATCCCGATCCTGCTGCCGTTCCTCGTGCTCATCATCCCGCTGCTCGACTTCGGCCTCGCCGTCGTGCGGCGCTTGCGCGCCGGCAAGTCGCCGTTCGCCGCCGACCGCAAGCACCTGCACCACCGGCTGCTCGACATGGGCCACTCGCACCTGAACGCCGTGCTCATCTTCTACGGCTGGACCGCCGTCGCCTCGATCGGGTGCCTGCTCACCTACGTGTTCCCCGTCTACTTCGGCATCGACTCGATGTGGGCGTTCGTCCTGATCGCCATCGGCTTCCTCGTGTGTGCCGCGATCACGCTGGCGCCGCTCGGTCGTCGCAAGCGGCTCACGGTGGCCGCAGAAGCCGCACATGCCGGGTCGGTAGAATCAGGCGAACCCGACTCAGGAGCACGATGACCGACGCACTTCCCGGCACACCCGCCGACGGCCGCCCCCAGGCTTCCACGACCCCGGCGGTCGCGCCGATCCTCCGGCGGGCCCTGGTCTACGGAGGCATCCTCGCCGTGGGGCTCGCCGTCGTGGGGTCGATCGTCGGCTACCTGGTCGCCGGCATTCCCGGGCTCACGAGCGCGCTCATCGCCGCGGTGCTCACGGTCGTGTTCTTCGGCCTCACCGCGGCCACGGTGCTCATCGCGTCGCACGTCGCAAAGGGGCAGATGTTCTCCACGGTCTTCTTCGGCATCGTGCTCGGGGGGTGGCTGGCGAAGCTGCTCGTCTTCTTCGTCGCGGTGCTCTTCGTGAGCCGCCAGGAATTCATCGACCCGTACGTGTTCTTCATCACGATCGTCGTCGCCGTCATCGGCAGCCTCGTGGTCGACGTCCTCGCGTTCCGCAACGCGCGCGTGCCCTATGTCAGCGACGTGGATCTGCCGGGCCCCCAGGCACCTGATTCCAACCCCTGACGATTCGGTGATCGACACATCTTCTTGCTAGAGTCGAACGCGATCCCCCCTTCTTGACGCGTCACGACACGCCCGAAACTGGAGACAGCGCTGCTAGGTAACGCTCTCGTTCACATGCTCCCGTTCGCGACCTCCGAAGAAGGTGGTTCGGGAGAGTTCCACGGTCCTTCGCTGGCCGACTTCTTCCCGCCGGTGATCTTCTTCGAAGGCACCCCGTTCGAGGTCAACCGCATCATCCTCATCCGGTTCCTCGTCGTCGCGGTCCTCATCCTGCTCTTCTGGCTCGCGACCCGACGCATGAAGCTCGTCCCGGGCCGCGGGCAGAGCCTCGCCGAGCTCGCGCTCGACTTCGTGCGCAACAACATGGTGTACGACACGCTGGGCACGCGCGACGGCAAGCGATTCCTGCCGCTGCTCACGACGCTGTTCTTCCTGATCCTCGCGATGAACCTGACCGGCATCATCCCCGGCCTCAATATCGCGGGCAGCTCGGTCATCGGCTTCCCGCTGTTCCTCGCCCTCATCTCCTACGTCGCGTTCATCTACGCGGGCGTCAAGAAGCACCCGGGTGCGTTCTTCAAGAACTCGCTGTTCCCGTCGGGCGTGCCGTGGTACCTCTACATCGTCGTCACGCCCATCGAGTTCGTCTCGACGTTCATCCTCCGGCCGATCACGCTCGCGCTGCGACTGCTGATGAACATGGTCGCCGGGCACATGCTGCTCGTGCTCTGCTTCTCGGCCACGCAGTTCTTCATCTTCACGGCCGGCGGCCTCTGGAGCCTGTTCAGCATCGGCACCTTCGCGTTCGGCCTGGCGTTCACGCTGTTCGAACTGCTCGTCGCAGTGCTGCAGGCCTACGTCTTCACCCTGCTCTCGGCCGTGTACATCCAGCTGGCGCTGGCCGAAGAACACTAAACGAACCGGATTCCCGGTTCGAAAACATGGAAGGAAACACACATGGACGCAACGACAATCCTCGCTGAGGTCAACGGCAACCTCGCTCCCGTCGCATACGGCATCGCAACGATCGGCCCGGCCATCGGCGTGGGCATCGTCGTGGGCAAGACGGTCGAGTCGGTCGCACGTCAGCCTGAGCTCCAGGGTCGTCTCACGGGCCTCATGTTCCTCGGCATCGCGTTCACCGAGGCGCTCGCCTTCATCGCGATCGCCGTGGCGTTCATCCCGTTCCCGTAATCACCCCCTGACGAGACACCGAGGTACCAATGCTCCAGGCAATCGTGACTGCGGCGACTGAAGAAGAGAGCATCAACCCGCTCCTTCCCGCGCCGTACGACATCATCTGGTCGGCGGTCGCCTTCGTCATCATCCTCATCTTCTTCTGGAAGTACGTGCTGCCGCGCGTGCAGAAGCTGCTCGATGAGCGCGGCGAGGCGATCGAAGGCAACATCGCGAAGGCCGACGAGGCACAGCGCAAGGCCGAGGCGGCGCTCGAGGAGTACACCGCCCAGCTCGCCGACGCTCGCACCGAGGCCGGCCGCATCCGCGAGACCGCTCGCGAAGACGGCAAGAAGATCGTCGCCGAGGCCAAAGTGGCCGCCACGACCGAAGCGGCGCGCGTCACGGCGAGCGCGCAGGCGCAGATCGACGCCGAGCGCCAGTCGGCACTCGTCTCGCTGCGCTCCGAGGTCGGCACGCTCGCGATCGACCTGGCGTCGGGTGTCATCGGCGAGTCGCTCACCGACGACACGAAGGCCGCCGCAGTGGTCGACCGGTTCCTCGCCGACCTGGAGGCCTCCGAGGCCACCGCCGGAGGGAAGAAGTAGTCCATGGGTAGCGCTACGAGAGAGGCCATGACCGGCACGCGCGATGCGCTGACGGCACTCGGCCGCGCCGACCTGTCGGTCGCAAACGACCTCCTCGCCGCAGTCCGCGCGATCAGCGGCACGTCGCAGCTGCGCTCGGCACTCATCGACAACGAGGCCGACGCGGCGCAGAAGCGCGCGCTGGTCGACGCGGTGTTCGGCAGCAAGATCTCGACCGATGCGGCCACGCTCCTCGTGAGCGCCGCGTCGAGCCGCTGGTCGAGCGGCGCCGACTTCCTCGACGGCGTCGAAGACCTCGGCATCCGCGTGGCGGCCGACGCCACCGGCGACGACATCGACATCGACGCAGAACTCTTCGCGGTCCAGCGCACCGTCGCCTCCGATGCGGGACTCGAACTCGCACTCGGTTCCAAGCTCGGTTCGTCCGCGTCCAAGGCGGTCCTCGTCGATCGGCTCCTCACCGGCAAGGCGTCGCCGGCGACCGTGTCCATCGTGCGCCACTTGGTGCAGCAGCCGCGCGGCCGCCGCATCGGCGAGATGCTGCGCCACGCGGCATCCGTCGTCGCCGACCAGCGCGGATTCGACCTCGCGATGGTCACGACCGCCGTGCCGCTCAGCGACGCGCAGCTCGCGCGTCTCGAGCAGGGGCTCACCGCCCAGACGGGCGGCCGCCGCATCCGATTCGACACCATCGTCGATCCCGCCGTCGTCGGAGGGGTTCGCGTGCAGATCGGCGACGACGTCTTCGACGGCAGCGTCGCCAGCCGCCTCAGCTCGCTGAGGCAGAAGCTTGCCGGCTGACGCCGGACCATCACGACCGGCGTCCCGCGCCGTGACAGACCAGTAGCTGTACAACCTGTACAGATAAGGGCCAGCCCCAGAAAAGGAAATGGCAATGGCAGAACTCTCCATCAGCCCCGACGAGATCCGTTCGGCTCTCGCGGAGTTCGCCTCGGCGTACGAGCCGGGTGCAGCGCAGAAGACCGAGGTCGGATACGTCACCGACGCAGCCGACGGCATCGCCCACGTCGAGGGCCTGCCCTCGGTCATGGCGAACGAGCTCATCCGCTTCGCGGACGGCACGCTCGGCCTGGCGCTGAACCTCGACGAAGACGAGATCGGCGTCGTCGTGCTCGGCGAGTTCACCGGCATCGAAGAGGGCATGGAGGTGACCCGCACGGGCGAGGTCCTCTCGGTTCCCGTCGGCGAGGGTTACCTCGGCCGTGTCGTCGACCCGCTCGGCAACCCCATCGACGGCCTCGGCGAGATCACCGGCATCGAGGGTCGTCGTGCCCTCGAACTGCAGGCTCCCGGCGTCATGCAGCGCAAGTCGGTGCACGAGCCGCTGCAGACCGGCATCAAGGCCATCGACGCGATGATCCCGGTCGGCCGCGGCCAGCGCCAGCTCATCATCGGCGACCGCCAGACCGGTAAGACCGCGATCGCGATCGACACGATCATCAACCAGAAGGCCAACTGGGACTCGGGCGACGTCAACAAGCAGGTGCGCTGCATCTACGTGGCGATCGGCCAGAAGGGCTCGACCATCGCCTCGGTGAAGGGCGCCCTCGAAGATGCCGGCGCCATGGAGTACACGACCATCGTCGCGGCTCCCGCCTCCGACCCGGCCGGCTTCAAGTACCTCGCGCCCTACACCGGCTCGGCCATCGGCCAGCACTGGATGTACGACTCGAAGCACGTCCTCATCATCTTCGACGACCTGTCGAAGCAGGCCGAGGCCTACCGTGCCGTCTCGCTGCTGCTCCGTCGTCCGCCGGGACGCGAGGCGTACCCCGGTGACGTCTTCTACCTGCACTCGCGTCTGCTCGAGCGTTGCGCGAAGCTCTCCGATGAGCTCGGCGCCGGCTCGATGACCGGCCTCCCGATCATCGAGACCAAGGCCAACGACGTCTCGGCGTACATCCCGACCAACGTGATCTCCATCACCGACGGCCAGATCTTCCTCCAGTCCGACCTCTTCAACGCCAACCAGCGTCCGGCGGTCGACGTGGGCATCTCGGTCTCGCGAGTCGGCGGTGACGCGCAGGTCAAGTCGATCAAGAAGGTATCGGGCACGCTGAAGCTCGAACTCGCGCAGTACCGCTCGCTCGAGGCGTTCGCGATGTTCGCATCCGACCTCGACGCCGCGAGCCGCCGCCAGCTCGCCCGTGGCGCGCGCCTGACCGAGCTGCTCAAGCAGCCGCAGTACTCGCCGTACCCCGTCGAGGAGCAGGTCGTCTCGATCTGGGCAGGCACCAACGGCAAGCTCGACGAGGTCCCCGTCGAAGACATCCTGCGCTTCGAGCGCGAGCTGCTCGACTACCTCGGCCGCAACACCGAGGTGCTCTCGACGCTGCGCGATACGAACGTGCTCTCCGATGAGACCGTCGCCCAGCTCGAGTCGTCGGTCGAGACGTTCAAGCAGGAGTTCCAGACCGGCGAGGGCAAGCCGCTCGCCTCGGTCGGCTCCGAGCAGTTCGAGGCGATCGCCGCCGAAGACGTCAACCAGGAGAAGATCGTCAAGAGCCGCCGCTAGGCGATTCCGCGATTGACGACCGAACCCTAGCGATACAGGAGAGAAATGGGAGCGCAACTTCGGGTCTACCGGCAGAAGATCAAGTCTGCCCAGACGACGAAGAAGATCACCAAGGCGATGGAGCTCATCGCCGCCTCGCGCATCCAGAAGGCGCAGGCGCGTGTGACGGCTTCGACGCCGTACTCGCGCGCCATCACGCGCGCCGTCTCGGCGGTCGCGACGTACTCCAACGTCGACCACGTGCTGACGACCGAGCCCGAGTCGATCGAGCGCGCCGCGGTACTGGTTGTTACGTCCGACCGGGGCCTTGCGGGTGCATTCAACTCGCAGGTGCTGCGCGAGGCAGAAGAGCTCAGCGAGCTGCTTCGGTCGCAGGGCAAAGAGGTCGTCTACTTCCTGATCGGGCGCAAGGCGGTGGGGTACTTCCAGTTCCGCCGTCGTCCGTCCGAGCGGCAGTGGGTCGGCAGCTCCGAGAACCCCCAGTTCGACCTCGCCAAAGACGTGGCCGAGGCCGTGCTCGAGGCGTTCCTGCGCGACGCGTCCGACGGCGGGGTCGATGAGATCCACGTCGTCTACAACCGCTTCGTGAGCATGATGACGCAGACCCCCGAGGTCGTGCGCCTGCTGCCGCTCGAGGTCGTCGAAGGCGTCGAGGAGCCGGACTCCACGGTCCTGCCGCTGTACGAGTTCGAGCCCGACGTCGAGACCGTGCTCGATGCGCTGCTGCCGGTGTACATCGAGAGCCGCATCTTCAACGCCCTCCTGCAGTCGGCCGCGGCCAAGCACGCAGCCACCCAGAAGGCGATGAAGTCGGCGAGCGACAATGCCGACAAGCTCATCACCGACTACACCCGCCTCGCAAACGAGGCACGCCAGGCCGAGATCACGCAGCAGATCGCCGAGATCGTGGGCGGCGCCGACGCGCTCGTCGCCAAGAAGTAATCCAGAAAAGAGAGAGCCAGAATGACTGACACCGCAACCGCGCCGGTCGCCGAGTCGACCGCCGGCGCCGTCGGCCGCATCGCCCGCGTGACGGGCCCTGTCGTCGACATCGAGTTCCCGCACGACTCGATCCCCGAGATCTACAACGCTCTCCGCACCGACATCACGATCGGTGACGAGACCAACACCATCACGCTCGAGGTCGCACAGCACCTCGGTGACGACGTGGTTCGCGCCATCGCACTGAAGCCCACCGATGGGCTCGTGCGCGGCCAAGAGGTCACCGACACCGGCGAGGCGATCTCGGTGCCCGTCGGCGACGTCACCAAGGGCAAGGTCTTCAACGTCATCGGCGAGGTGCTGAATGGCGAGCCCGGCGAGCAGATCGAGATCACCGAGCGCTGGCCCATCCACCGCAAGCCCCCGGCCTTCGACCAGCTCGAGTCCAAGACCCAGCTGTTCGAGACCGGCATCAAGGTCATCGACCTGCTCACCCCCTACGTGCTGGGCGGCAAGATCGGCCTCTTCGGCGGCGCCGGCGTGGGCAAGACGGTTCTCATCCAGGAGATGATCCAGCGCGTCGCACAGGATCACGGTGGTGTGTCGGTGTTCGCCGGTGTCGGCGAGCGCACGCGTGAGGGCAACGACCTCATCCACGAGATGGAGGAGGCGGGCGTCTTCGACAAGACCGCCCTCGTCTTCGGCCAGATGGACGAGCCGCCGGGGACGCGTCTTCGCGTGGCTCTTTCGGCGCTCACGATGGCGGAGTACTTCCGCGACGTGCAGAAGCAGGACGTGCTGCTCTTCATCGACAACATCTTCCGCTTCACGCAGGCCGGTTCCGAGGTGTCGACCCTGCTCGGCCGCATGCCGTCGGCCGTCGGCTACCAGCCGAACCTCGCCGACGAGATGGGCATCCTCCAGGAGCGCATCACCTCGACCCGCGGTCACTCGATCACGTCGCTGCAGGCCATCTACGTGCCCGCCGACGACTACACCGACCCGGCACCGGCGACGACCTTCGCGCACCTCGACGCCACGACCGAGCTCTCGCGCGAGATCGCGTCGAAGGGTCTCTATCCGGCGGTCGACCCGCTGACCTCGACGTCGCGCATCCTCGACCCCCGTTACCTGGGTGAAGATCACTACCGCGTGGCGACGACCGTCAAGCAGATCCTCCAGAAGAACAAGGAACTCCAGGAGATCATCGCCATTCTCGGTGTCGACGAGCTCTCCGAGGAAGACAAGATCACCGTGTCGCGTGCGCGCCGCATCCAGCAGTTCCTCTCGCAGAACACCTACATGGCGAAGAAGTTCACGGGTGTCGAAGGCTCGACGGTTCCGCTGAAGGACACGATCGAGTCGTTCGATGCGATCGCCAAGGGCGAGTTCGACCACGTCGCCGAGCAGGCCTTCTTCAACGTCGGTGGCATTACCGACGTCGAAGAGAAGTGGGCGCAGATCCAGAAGGAGAACGGCTGAGCATGGCCGACCTCAACGTGAGCGTCGTCTCGGCCGACCAGGAAGTCTGGTCGGGCGAGGCGTCCATGGTGGTGGCTCGCACCACCGAAGGCGAGATCGGCATCCTGCCGGGCCACGAGCCGTTGCTTGCGATCCTCGCCGGCGGTGAGGTGCGCGTCACGCTCCCTGGTGGTGAGAAGATCACCGCGAACGCAGAAGAGGGCTTCCTGTCGGTGCAGTCGAACTCCGTGCAGGTCGTGGCCTCGCGCGCCGAACTCGCCTGAGGAGTCACGGATGCAGGGGGAGCAGCCGTTCGACCGTCAGTTCGGTGACCTGAGCGTCACCCAACTCATCGTCATGGCCGGATTGCCGGGTGCGGGCAAGTCGACGATCGCCGAGATCGTCGGCGCCCGCCTCGGTGCGACGGTCGTGTCGGTCGATCCGATCGAGTCCGCGATCCTGCGCGCCGGCATCGACGCCGACCAGCCGACGGGTCTCGCTGCGTATCTCGTTGCCGAGGAGATCGCCCAGAAAGAGCTCGAGTCGGGTCGCACGGTCATCGTCGACGCCGTCAACGCCGCCGAGGCAGCGCGATTGCAGTGGCGTGACCTCGCCGAGCGCACCGACGTGCGACTTCGGGTCATCGAGGTCGTCTGCTCAGATGAGGCGCTGCATCGCGCGCGACTCGAGAAGCGCGAGCGCCGGCTTCCTCACCTCGAGGAGACGACCTGGCGTGCGGTCGAGCAGAGCCTCGAGGGGTACGCCGTGTGGACCGGCCCGTCGTCTGCGCTTCCGCGTGTGACGATCGACAGCATCGAGACGCTCGGCACGAACGTCGACGCGGCGCTCGCCTTCATCGGCTCGTAGTGCGGATCCTCCTTCCGCCGTCGGAGACCAAGCGTGACGGTGGCACGGGCGCGCCGCTCGACCTGAAGGTGCTCTCGTTCCCGGCGCTGTCGAAGGCGCGCATGAAGGCGGTGACGGCAGTCAGCCGACTGGCACGCGACCCTGACGCGACGATGCGTGCGCTGAAGCTCGGGCCGCGCCTCGCGAGCGAAGTGACCCGCAACCGACTGCTGCGACGCTCGCCCACGATGGCTGCGATCGACCGCTACACCGGCGTGCTCTTCGATGCGCTCGATGCCGCTTCGCTCGATGCGGACGCCCGTGAGTTCGCCCGCGAGACGGTCGTCGTGCATTCGGCGTTGTTCGGCCTCGTCGGAGCGCTCGACGACATCCCGGCGTATCGGCTCTCGCACGATTCGCGGCTGCCCGACCTGCCGCTGAAGGCTCACTGGCGCGCGCCGCTGGCGGCGGAACTGGCCCGCGAGTCGGGCGTGATCGTCGACCTCCGGTCGGAGGGATACGTCGACCTCGGCCCTGCGCCCGTGCGCGACGGGAGCGTCTTCGTGCGTGTCGTCTCGATCGACGAGGCCGGCCGCCGCCGTGCGCTCAATCACTTCAACAAGCGCACGAAGGGCCTGTTCACTCGCGCCCTGCTCGACACCCGACCGCAGATCGACTCGGTGGAGCAGCTGATCGAATGGGCGCGCACCGCCGGATTCGGGCTCGAGACCGTGCCGAGCCATGGTGCCGACTCAACCTTCGAGCTCGAGCTCGTCGCCTGACTCGCGTGCGTCGCCAGGAGCCGCAGCGGCCCTGAAGCATCCGGAGAGGTGGTCGTCGACCATTCCCGCCGCCTGCATGAGCGCGTACATCGTGGTGGGCCCGACGAAGCGGAATCCTCGGCGACGAAGCTCTTTGCTCATTGCGGTCGACTCGGGCGTCGTGGCAGGCACCTCGGCGAACGATGCCGGAGCATCGGAGCGCGGAGCCGGTGCGAAGCCCCAGAGCAGCAGGTCGATCGGAACGTCGAGTGCCAGGGTGGCGCGTGCGTTCTGAATCGTCGCCTCGATCTTGCCGCGATGACGGATGATGCGCTCGTCACCGAGAAGTCGTTCGACGTCGGCCTCGGTCATCGCCGCCACACGTTTGGCGTCGAAGTCGTGGAACACCTCGCGGAACGCCGGTCGTCGACGAAGAATCGTGATCCAAGACAGACCGGCCTGGAAACCCTCGAGGCACACCTTCTCGAACAGCCGCGTCGGATCGTGCTGCGGCGTGCCCCACTCCTCGTCGTGGTAGCGGCGATATTCGTCGCTGCTCGCACCCCAGCCGCAGCGGGCGAGACCGTCGTCGCCGACCACGAGCTCGGGTCGGGGAATGACGCTCACGCGGCGAACCCGATGTGCTCGTGGCCGAGCAGCCAGAGCTTCGTCGGGATGCCCTCACCGGCGGAGTACCCGGTGACACGGCCGTCGGAGGCGAGCACACGATGGCAGCCCACGATGATCGGCACGGGATTCGCGCCGACCGCACCACCGATAGCCCGTGCGGAGCCGGGCTTGCCGACGGCGGCGGCGAGCGAGCCGTAGGAGGTGGCGTCTCCCCATCCCAAGCGTCGCAGCTCACGCCACACCGACTCTTGGAACGGAGTGCCGCGCAGTCTGACCGGCAGGTCGAACTCGGTTCGAGAACCGATGAAGTACTCGGTGAGCTCGCTTCGAGCGCGGTCGAGCACGGCATTGGTGCGCTCGGGCTCGCCGTCATGGGGGAGCACGCCATCCTGCTCGATGGTGAGCGAGACGACGGCGTCATCGTCGGCGACGACTTCGATGCGCCCGATGGGGCTTTCGAGTCTGATGAGGAACACGTTGGTCATGCTCCGAGCGTAGCCGGGGCCCCCGACATGATCTCGCGGGAATCAGACACTGCGAAGAAGTCTTCTACGGCGTGCGTGGGGAGGACGAGTGCGAGCCGGGATTCGAGCGATCAGGGTGAACTCCGACCCGACTTCTCCTCCCCAGAGGGCCGAGTTCGACGAGCTTCCGCAGCAACGATCCACGCACGGCACGCCCGAGGAATCTGCGTCAACATCACTCGGCATGACCACCATCATCCGCGCCGCATCGGCGCACGACTTCCTCGCCCTCGTCCCGTCGCTCGCCGGATTCCGGCCCGATCGGTCGCTCGTCTGCGTCGCGTTCGAAGGCAATCGAACCGTCGGCGTGCTTCGTCACGATCTGCCGTCGAGGGCGCGCGACCGCGCGGCGCTCGTCTCGGTCGTGGTCGGAACGCTCTGCCGTATGCCCGGTGTCGACGCGGTCGTGCCGGTGCTGTACACCGATCGCACATTCGAGTCCGAAGGAGGGATTCCCGAGCGGCGGCTCGCCGAGCAGCTCATCCGCCGCGCCGAGCAGGCGGGTTTCGTCGTTCGCGATGCGCTCTGTCGTGCGGCGGATGCCTGGGGGTCGTACCTCGACCGCGAGACGCCGGTGTCGGGACATCCGCTCGGAATGATCGACGCGAACCCCGTGACCGAGCAGGCACCCGACGCGGCCGATGCGCTCGATGCTCCCGGTGCGGGCGGCGTGCTGCCCGCACCCGACGGGCGGGTCGCGCTGCGCATCGCCGAGGCGCTCGAGCGGTTCACCGACGCCGAGCCGGGTGACGCGGTCTTCGAACGGCTGGGCGACGACATCGATCCCGTCGAGCTCGTCGAATCACTGGTCTCGGGCGAGCCCGCGCGGCAGCCGGCGCTGCGGCTCGCCTGGTTCCTGCACCTTGCTGCACGGCCTGCGTTCCGCGACGGGATGATGCTGCAGTTCGCGTTCGGACCGGTCATCGGTGCCGCAGCGCACGACGATGCGATCGCCACGGCCGAACGAGCAGACGTGTCGGGGGAGTCGCTCGACGAGCTCGTGCGACGTGAGGTCGCCGAGGGAGAGCACGACGAGGTCAGCGAGCTGCTCTCGCGCCTGCTGCTCGGCCAGTCCACCCTGCGACCCGAGCGCGCGCGGGTCGAGCGCGCGCTCGAGCTGCTGCGGCCGCTCATCGCCAATGCGCCCGAGGCCGATCGCGTGGGCCCGCTCTGTATCGCGGCGTGGCTCTCATGGTCGGTCGGGCGCGGGTCGGCGGCCGGTGCATTCCTCGACCGTGCCGTCGAGCTCGACCCAGCCCATTCGATGGCAGGACTGCTCGCGACGTTCATGGGCAGCGGAGCGCTGCCCGAGTGGGCGTTCGTGCGACCGGCCGCCGAGGCGGCGAGCATCGGGGCCGGTCGTTCCTAGTGACCCGTCAGTCGCGCGGTCGCGCGGGCGATGACCGATGGCTTGCGGGTCAGGAGCTCCTCGGGGTCGGCGAGCGTCATGCCGAGGATGCCGAGGTTCGCCCCGAGATACCGCAGAGGCTCGGGTTCCCACAGCGGCGACCGGTGGTTCGCCCAGGGCAGCCGGGTCAGCTCGCTGTCGATGCCCAGCACGAGGTCGGTCATCGTGCGGCCCGCGAGGTTCGTGGTCGACAGGCCGTCTCCGACGTACCCTCCGGCGAAACCGACCCCGGTCTTCGGGTTGTAGCTCGCCGTGGCGCACCAGTCGCGGGCGACGCCCAAGGGTCCGCCCCATCGATGCGTCACTCGAGCTCCGCCGACGGCGGGGAAGAGGTCGCGAAGTGCGGCGTGCAGGTGCTCGAACACCCGATCGATCCGCTCGAACGCCGGATCGACGGCGCTGCCCCAGTGATAGTTCGCGCCGCGACCGCCGAACGCGAAGCGATTGTCGGCGGTGCGCTGCCCGTAGATGAGGAGGTGCCGGTAGTCGCTGAAGGTCTGGCCGTGCTCGATGCCGATCTCCTCCCACACGGTGTCGGAAAGCGGCTCGGTCGCGATCATGAGCGAGTACAGCGGCAGGATTCGCCGGCGCACTCGCGGCAGGCTGGGGCCGTATCCCTCAGTCGCGACGATGACGCGCTTGGCGGCGATCGTGCCGTGGGCGTCGCTGCCGTCGAGCGAGCGGAAGCGTACTTGGCCGGCCGACCAGTCGAGGACCTCGGTGCGTTCGAAGACGCTGACCCCCCGGGCTTCGACGACCCGTGCCAGTCCGCGCACCAGCTTCGCCGGGTGCACCCGGGCGCAGGCGGGGTCGAAGACCGCCGCAGGCGAGCCGCCGTCGAGCGCGGTCGCTCCCGACGCGGCGGCGACGGCGCGCTGGTCGCGGTATTCGAGCAGATCGACCCCGAAGCGGTGCGCCTCGGCGACGTCGGCCTTCGCCGCGCGACGTTGCACCTCGTTTCGGGCGAACACGAGCGTGCCACCGCGCTCGAAGTCGCAGTCGATGGCTTCGAGCGCCGTCACCCGGCCGACTTCGTCGACGGTGTCGACCATGGCGCGTCGCATGGCGACGGCCGCGTCGAAGCCGTACCGACGCTCGAGGGCGCCCGCCGACTTCGGGAACAGCGCGGAGCACCATCCGCCGTTTCGCCCAGAGGCGCCGAACCCGGCGATATCGCGCTCGAGCACGGCGATCGAGAGCGACGGGTCGGCACGCGAGAGTTCGTAGGCGGTCCACAATGCGGTGAGACCGCCGCCGATGAGCGCGACGTCGAACCGCGCGTTGGCCGTGAGCGCGTCGCGCGGCGACAGGTCGTCGAGACCCTGCTCGATGAGGTCGTCGAGCCAGAAGCTCAAGCGACGATAGGCACCCGGTGAGTCATCCGTCACCGCGCGGTGAACGCTCGTCGTCACAGCCGGTTCGATGCTTCGGTCAGTACGCCGCGCAGGATCTGCTCGATCTCCTGGAACTCGGGAACGCCGATCGTGAGCGGCGGCGCGAGCTGGATGACGGGGTCACCACGGTCGTCGGCGCGGCAGTAGAGGCCGGCATCGAAGAGCGCCTTCGAGAGGAATCCGCGCAGCAGCCGCTCGGACTCGTCATCGTTGAACGTCTCGCGTGTCGCCGTGTCTTTCACGAGCTCGATGCCGAAGAAGTACCCGTCGCCGCGCACGTCGCCGACGATCGGCAGGTCGAGGAGCTTCTCGAGTTCGGCGCGGAACAGCGGCGAGTTCTCGCGCACGCGCTCATTGAGCCCCTCCTCCTCGAAGATGTCGAGGTTCTCGAGCGCGACCGCCGCCGAGACGGGGTGCCCGCCGAACGTGTAGCCGTGGTAGAACGACGTCGTGCCCTTCGAGAAGGGCTCGTACAGCTTCTCGGACACGATCGTCGCGCCGATGGGGGAGTAGCCCGAGGTCATCGCCTTGGCACAGGTGATCATGTCGGGCACGTACCCGTAGGCGTCGCAGGCGAACATGTGCCCGATGCGCCCGAATGCGCAGATGACCTCATCCGAGACGAGCAGCACGTCGTACTGGTCGCAGATCTCGCGCACGCGCTGGAAGTAGCCGGGAGGCGGCGGGAAGCAGCCGCCCGAGTTCTGCACCGGTTCGAGGAACACGGCCGCGACGGTCTCAGGGCCCTCGAAGAGGATCATCTCCTCGATGCGGTTCGCGGCCCAGATGCCGAAGGCCTCGAGGTCGTCGGCCGGCGCGCCGACCTCGGCGGCACGGTAGAAGTTTGTGTTCGGCACCCGGAAGCCGCCGGGCGTGAGCGGCTCGAACATCTCTTTCATCGCCGGGATGCCGGTGATCGCCAACGCGCCCTGGGGGGTGCCGTGGTACGCGACCGAACGCGAGATCACCTTGTGCTTGGTCGGGCGGCCCTTGAGCTTCCAGTAGTACTTCGCGAGCTTGAACGCGGTTTCGACGGCCTCACCGCCGCCCGTCGAGAAGAACACGCGATTCAGGTCGCCCGGCGCGTAGCCCGCGAGCCGGTCGGCGAGCTCGATCGCCGCGGGGTGCGCGTACGACCAGATCGGGAAGAACGCGAGCTGCTCGGCCTGCTTCGCGGCCACCTCGGCGAGCCGGGCGCGGCCATGTCCGGCGTTCACCACGAACAGCCCCGACAGCCCGTCGAAGTACTTCCTGCCCTCGATGTCGTAGATGTGGTGGCCCTCGCCCCGGGTGATGATGGGCACCCCCGACGTCTCCATCGTCGACTGCCGTGCGAAGTGCATCCAGAGGTGGTCCTTCGCCTTCTGCTGCAGCGCGGTGTTGTCGTAGCCCGTGTCGGGCATGGCAAGGTCGTACACCGTGTCGGTCATGGTCATCCCTTTCTAGCGAGTGCCCCAGTTGTAGAACTGCTTCTGGAGCTTGAGGTACACGAACGTCTCGGTCGCGCTGACGCCGCTGAGATTGCGGATGCGGGTGTTCAGCAGGGTGATGAGCTCTTCGTCGTTCTCGCACACCACCTCGGCGAGCAGGTCGAAGCTGCCCGCCGTGAGCACCACGTAGTCGATCTCAGGGATCTCGGCCAGCTGCTCGGCCAGGACCCGGGTGTCGCCCGCGGCGCGGATGCCGATCATCGCCTGCCGGGTGAACCCGAGCTGCATCGGATCGGTCACCGCGACGATCTGCATGACGCCCGAATCGGTGAGTTTCTGCACGCGCTGGCGAACCGCCGCCTCCGAGAGCCCGACCGCCTTGCCGATGTCGGCATACGAGCGTCGGCCGTCGGCCTGCAGCTGCTCGATGATCGCCTTCGAGACATCGTCGAGCTGCACGGCGCGATTTCCGTTGGAGCGACCTGCGTTCGTCATTGCTCGATTGTGACAGTGACGGATGTCTCAGGCAAGGGATTCCGTCGTGTTCGCTCGGTTTGACGACTGATTCCATGCTTTTCGAGCGATCTGACAAGCGTGCTGCCACGGCAGATGCCGCCGGTGCCAGACTGAACGACATGCCCCGAGGTTCTGTCACGAGCGCCGCGACGGCGGGCGCGTCCGCGTGGGACGTGATCGTCGGCGACCGGTTCATCGTCGTGTTGGCCGCGCCCGCGCCCGATGCGGTGCTCGCGTCGCTCGCCGAGGCCGCGAGTGAATCCGCCCCAGGGCTCGAGGAGATCGTCGGCCGGCTCCCATTCGGCGACGTCGACTCCATCGAGTCCTTCGCACTCGTCTGGTGGCCCGGCGACGAACCGTCCGAGTTGACGGCCGTCGTGCGCGGCGACGCGGTGGTCGACCTCGAGTCCCCCGGGGGGAGTCGAAGGTTCGACGCACGCGAGATCCGACCGTGGCTGCTGGCCGAGTTCCACGATGTCACGCGGCTCAGGCTCACCGGTGCCGACGCTTCGCTCGAACCGCTCCGCGGCGGCGAGCCCGTTCGGCACGCCCGGGCGAGTCTGCGCGCGTCGGCGGTGGAGTGGACGCCGGCGACCGACCCCGAGCCGACCAAGCCCGTCACGCTCGTCGCCGCGCCCGGGAATCCCGATGCCGCGTTCGCGCCGGTGGACGGCCGTCCGCCGGCCCCCGATGCGCGGACCGGAACGTCGCCTTCGGTCGACGCCGACACGGTCATGCTCGGGCGGTCCCGGGTCGACGCCGACACGATCATCGTGCCCCGCCGACAGCTCGGGCCGGGCGGTGGCAGCTCGGCGCCGCTCGTCCGCGATCCAACTGCCGCGGGTGCGGCGAACGGGCGGGGCGAGGCGAGCGCGGGCGACCTCGGCTCCGGCGAGACCGCCGGCGATCCGGCCCTCATCGCGACCGTTCCTCAGGTGCGCATCGCGGGCGGACCGGTGCGCTCGGTCACGACGCCATTGCTCATCGGTCGCCGGCCGAGCCCGCCGCGCATCGCCCGCGTCGGCGGAATCCAGCCCGAACTCGTGACGGTCGAGTCGCGCGGAGGATTCATCTCGGCGACGCATCTCGAACTGCGCGTCGAGGGCACGCGTCTCGTCGCGACCGACCTGAGATCGACCAACGGCACGACGCTCCGATCCGCCGGCGGCGCGCGACAGCGATTGAGATCCGGCGAATCGATCGTCGTCATCCCGGGCGCGGAACTCGACCTCGGGGACGATACGATCATCGAGATCCTCCCTCCCCGAGGCGACGATCGAAGGACCCGACCAGACAGCAGGCTGCAAACTTGACGCAGATAGGCAACGGCAACGCCCGGCATCGCGTCTCGCTGCCCGACGGCACCGAGATCACACTCGCGTGGGCGGCGAAGACCGACACGGGGCTGCGTCGCGAGGTCAATGAAGACAGCTTCATCGCGCAGTCACCGATCTTCGCCGTCGCCGACGGCATGGGCGGGCACGCCGCGGGCGACTTCGCGAGCGCTGCGGTCGTCACCCGCCTCGCCGAGCACGGCGGAAAGCCCGTCATCGGAACCGCCGACATCGACGCGTCGCTCGACCGGGCCGTGCAGGACATGAGCCGCGGTGCGGGAGTCACCGACGAGGGCAGCGGAACGACGGTCACCGGCATCGCCCTCGGCATCATCTCCGACGAGCCGGCGTGGATCGTCTACAACATCGGCGATTCCCGCGTCTACCGGCTCGTGGGCGGGGTGCTCGAGCAGCTCACCACAGACCATTCCATCGTGCAGGAGCTCGTCGACGCAGGGCAGATCACGAGAGAGGAGGCCGACACGCATCCGCACTCCAACGTGATCACCCGCGCCGTCGGCTTCCACGAGGCACCGATCCCCGACTACCGAGCCATCGCGATCGAGCCCGGCATGCGCCTGCTGGTCTGCTCCGACGGACTCACCAAAGAGCTCACCTCGTACGGCATCAGGCACTTCCTAGTCGCGAACGAACGGGCCGAGAAGGCCGCCGCGCAGCTCATCGATGCCGCGCTCGGCAACGGCGGTCGCGACAACATCACCGTCGTGGTGGTCGATGTGCTGGCCGTGGCGCGCCCGACTGCCGGCGAGCGGTCGGAGGGCGGCGAGACCGCTCGAGCCTGACGGAGGTCCAGGCGCTCGGCCGTTGCATTGTGCACAGGACGGTTCCGCGACGGCGGGCCCGACCTACAATGGTGGAAAATCCGGGCCCGCCGGCTCCGGCGGACGCTCCCCGAACACGAGACGCATGCTGGGAGGATCGTGTCGCGCCGTCTGCCATCCACGCCACCGAACCTGCCGGGGTTCGAATTCGTGCGCGTGCTGGGCTCGGGCGGATTCGCCGACGTCTTCCTCTACGAGCAGAACATGCCGCGCAGGCTGGTCGCGGTCAAGGTGCTCCTCGCCGGAGTCGTGAACGACGACATGCGCCAGATGTTCCAGGCCGAGGCGAACCTCATGGCCCAGCTGAGCTCCCATCCGTCGATTCTCACGGTCTACCAGGCGAGCGTCGCTGCCGACGGCAGGCCCTACCTGGTCATGGAGTACTGTTCGGCGTCGATCGGCCAGCGCTACCGGGCGACCCAGCTGCCGATCGCCGAAGTGCTCTCGATCGGGGTGCGCATCGCGAGCGCCGTCGAGACGGCGCACCAGCAGGGCGTGCTGCACCGCGACATCAAGCCGTCGAACATCCTGACGACGGCGTTCGGCCACCCGGTGCTCTCGGATTTCGGTATCGCCGCGACGCTCGGCCAGGTCGAATCGAGCGACACGGTGGGGCTCTCCATTCCGTGGTCTGCACCCGAGGTGCTGCACGACGAGGTCTCGGGCACGGTCGCCAGCGAGGTCTGGTCGCTCGGGGCGACCGTGTATTCGCTCCTCGCAGGCCGGAGCCCGTTCGAGATCACCGGCGGCGACAACGGCACGGCGGCGCTCATGGCACGCATTGCGAAGGCCAAGGTCCCGCCGACCGGCCGCGACGACGTGCCGCCGAATCTCGAGGCGTTGCTGGCCCGAGCCATGTCGCGTGATCCTCGTGCCCGTCAGACGAGCGCGGTCGAGTTCATCCGCGACCTGCAGTCCATCGAGGCTGAGCTCGGGCTTGCGCAGACCCCGATCGAGGTCGTCATCGACGACTGGGCGCTCGTCACCACGATCGATGACGACGAGCGCACTCGCGTGAGCCGAGTGCATCCGGTGACCGTCGGTGGCGGTCGGCGTCGGCGCCGCGGTCCGACCGCCGCAGGCGCCACTGCGGGTGCTGGTGCGAGCGCGACCGAGTCGCGTTCGCGCGAGACGAGTTCGTCGAGCACGGCGAGGGGCGTGCGACGAGTTCCGCACCTGGCCTGGGGCGTGTCGCTCGTCGCGGTGCTGCTGCTCGCGCTGTCTGGGGCGGGCGTGTGGGCGGTCGTCCAGGGCACCCGGTCGACGCCCGTCGTGAGCAACGTGCAGGGCACGGTCGTCGGAACGGTCGTCACGTTCACCTGGAGCGACCCCGGTCTCCAGGCCGGCGACGTGTACATCGTCTCGATCGACGGTGTTCCATCGCCGGTGCAGCGTGAGGGCAACTTCACCCTCGAGGTGGCCGATCGCGATCGCGTGTGCGCGACGGTCGTCGTGAGTCGTGACGGCAGACCCGGGCAGCCGAGTATCGAGCGCTGCGTCGATGTCGTGGGGACCGGCTGATGGTGCCGCTTCGTCGACTGAACCGCCACCGCTCCGCGATCGTCACCGCGGCGGCCGTCGGAGCCGTCGTCGCGATCGTCGGGGGCATCGCGATCACCTCTGGAGGATACTCGGCGCAGCGCATCGACCTCGGCGACGCTGCGGTGTGGGTTGCGAACGACGCGCGGCAGTCGATCGGGCGCGCGAGCACGGCCGCATTCGAACTGAACTCCCTCGTCGAGACCGGTGGCGGCCGGGTCGAGGTGGCACAGGCAGGGTCGGCCGTACTGGTGCTCGATCCAGAGCGCGCGAGCGTCGAGATCATCGACGTGACGACCTCGTCGCCGACCGAGCAGCCGGTGGCCGTTCCGCCCGGCGCGACGGTGACGATCGCGGGGACCCAGGTCGTCGTCACCTCGGCAGGCGACCTCTGGACGTCGCCGATCGACGACTTCGCCGACTTCGATGCCGGCGGCGAGCCGCAGCTCTCGTTCGGTCCCGAGGCGCTGATCTCGGTCGACCCTGCGGGCAGGCTCTTCGCCTACACGCCGACGACCGGTGTGGTTCGAGCAGTCAACGCGGCTGACTCGGGCACCATCGCGCGGAGCTGGGAGATCGCGCCCATCACCGACGATCGCGAACTGCAGCTCAGTTCAGCCGGCGGAACGTGGGCGGTGCTCGATCCGAACGAGCGAACACTCACGCTGCCCGGCCGCGAGCGAGTCGACCTCACCGGGGTTCTCGCCGAGGGCGACGAAGCGGTGCTCCAGCTTGCGTCGGCCGACGGCGACGAGGTCGTGGTCGCCGATCGTCAGGGGCTCATCGCAGTGGGCATCGACGATGGCGTGGTGCGAACGCTGGTCGGCGGTCGATCGGGAACCGCCGTGGCACCGGCCGTTCACGAGGGATGCGTCCACGCGGCGTGGGGCAGGGGCACGGTCTGGCGGTCGTGCGCGCCCCCGAACGGTCGACTCAAGGAGCTCGACGGTGCCACCGGCCTCGCGGACTTCGAGTTCATGGCGAACGGGAGCGCCCTCGCACTCAACGATCGTCGCAGCGGGAACACCTGGGCGGCGAGCGCCGACTACGAGCTCATCGACAACTGGAAGCAACTGCTCGACGAGCAACGCGATGAAGAGGAGGTCGAGCAGAACGATCCCAACACGAAGCCGACGGTCGAGAAGAGCCAGATTCCGCCGGTGGCGGTCGACGACACCGAGTTCGGCGCCCGCCCCGAACGGTCGACACTGCTTCCCGTCATCCTCAACGACTACGACGCGAACGGCGATGTCCTCGTCGTGGACTCGATCGTCGCCGACCTGCCCGAGTGGGCGACGCTCGACGTCGTCTCCGACAATCAGCAGCTGCAGTTGACGCTCGGTCCCGAGGCCTTCGGGTCGGTGTCCTTCGACTACGTCGTCAACGACGGTCGCGGTGGAACGGCGCAGGCGCACGTCGAGGTCACGGTCCGCGAGCCCGACGAGAACGCGGCGCCGGTGCAGAAACGAACAACCGCGAGCGCCGTCGCAACCGGCGGACGGGTGACGAGCGCCGTGCTCGGAGACTGGGTCGATCCAGATGGAGATCCCTTCTTCCTCCAGCAGGCGTCGATCGATGCGCCCGACGCGGTCTCGTCGACGGCCGAGGGCGTCGTGGTGGTCGACGCCCTCGGCGAGCGGGGTGGAGACCGTACTGTCGCACTCCTCGTCTCCGACGGCCGTGACCAGGCGTCGGGCAGGCTCGAGGTCGAGGTTCTCGAGCCGGGCAACGTTCCGTTGATCGCCGACCCGTTCGTGGCGCTCGCCACCGCCGGCCAGGAGATCCGAATCGATCCGCTTCGGCACGTGCGCGGCGGCACCGGTACCGTCGAACTCAGCGCGGTCCCCGCGAAGCCGAATGTGGAGCTGACGCCCGACTACGACCGCGGAACGGTTCGCTTCACGAGCAGCTCGGTACGCACGCACTACATCGAATACTCCGTCACCGACGGCGACGAGACGGCCACCGGGGTGGTGCGCGTCGACGTCTCGGCGCCGCCCGACCGCGACACCAAGCCGATCACCGTGCCCCACACGGCATACCTTCGCACCGGGCAGCCGGTCGACGTCGACGTCCTGGCCACCGACATCGACCCGACCGGCGGCGTGCTCGTGGTCACCGCGGTCGACCCCGACCTCGCGAGCGAGGGCGTGACGGTCGAGATCATCGAGCACCGGCTGCTCAGGGTCACGCTCACGAGACCGCTCGCCGCGGGGTCGATGGTGTTCGGCTATCGCGTCAGCAACGGACTGGCCGAGGCGGAAGGCGAGGTGACGCTCGTCGAGGTGCCGGTGCCCGCCGTCGCCCAACCGCCCGTCGCGGCGCCCGACGTGATCTCGGTGCGCACCGGGGACGTCGTCGACATCCCCGTGCTCGCGAACGACGAGCACCCCGACGCCATGCCGATCACGCTCGCGCCCGTACTCGCAAAGGAGCCCGCCGAGGGGCTGCTCTTCGCCTCCGACGATCGGCTGCGATACTTCGCGCCGCCACGCGCCGGTGAGTACGAGGCGACGTATCGCATCGAGGCGGCCGGGCAGTATGCCACTGCGACGGTCGCGATCTCGGTCAAGAACCCCGACCCCGAGACGAATGTGGAGCCCGTTCCGGCCACGGTGACCGGCCGGGTCATCGCGGGCGAGACGGTGCGCATCCCGGTCCCGCTCGGCGGTGTCGACCCCGATGGCGACTCGGTGCAGCTTCTCGGCCAGTACTCGAACCCCACGCGCGGCACCGTCGTCGAGACCGGGCCCGACTGGTTCGAGTTCCGCGCCGGCGAATACTCGGCGGGTGCCGACCAGTTCCAGTATTCGGTGGTCGACGCGATGGGCGCTCGTGCGAACGGCACGGTGCGCCTGGGCATCGCTCCGCGCAGCACCGGCCCGCAGAAGCCGATCGCCGTCGAAGACGAGATCACGGTGCGGCCCGGTCGCACCATCTCGGTTCGCGTGCTCGAGAACGACTCCGACCCTGCGGGCGGCGTGCTCACGCTCACCGATGTCGAGTCGATCACGGGCGGAGCGACGGCCGTCGTCGTCGACGACTGGATCGAGGTGGAGGTTCCTTCGGGCGAGGCCGACTACGGCTTCATCTACACCGTAGAAAACGAGCAACTCGGCCAGGCGACCAATTTCCTCAGGATCGAGGCGCGAGACGATGCGCCGCTCGCGCGCCCCGAGGCGGCCGACACGGTGCTCGGTCTCAGCGACATCCTCGGAGAGGAACGGATCGACGTTCCCGTGCTCCGGAACGTGTTCCTCGCCGACGGCGATGCCGACGCGCTGCGAGTGGGCCTCGTCCCGGGATACTCACGCGGTGCCGCGGTGAATCCCGACGGCTCGATCCGCGTCGACATCGAAGACCGGCGGCGCATCATCCCGTTCACGGTCAGTCACCCCGAAGACCGCTCGGTGGTCGCGCACGCGTTCATCTGGGTACCGGGTCGCGACGATGCGCTGCCGCAACTCCGAAAGGACGCGCCCCGTGTCGAGGTGCACAGTGGCGAGGAGGTCGAGCTCGAGCTGGCGGACTTCGTGATCGCCGCGTCGGGGCGCCCGGTCGTGATCACCGATGAGGCGAGCGTGCGAGCGACGCACAGCGACGGCACCTCGCTCGTGGTCGACGACAACACCCTGCGGTTCCGCAGCGAGGAGACCTACTTCGGTCCGGCGTCGCTCTCGTTCACCGTCACCGATGGGTCGTCTCCCGACGATCCCGAGGCACGCACGGGAACGATCGTGATCCCGATCGAGGTGCAGTCGACGGTGAACCAACCTCCGTCGTTCATCGGGGGCGTGATCGAATTCGAGCCGGGCGAATCCAAGACGCTCGACCTCGTCAAGCTCACCAGGTACCCGTACCGCGACGCTGCAGACGAGCTCGAGTACCGCGTGCTGCCGCCGCCGGCCGACGGGTTCGAGGTATCGCTCGACGGTGACGAGATGACGATCACCGCATCGATCGACACGCCCACCGGCATGCGCGGCTCCGTCGGAGTGGGCGTCGCCGACGCGCGTGCCGACGGCGACGGGGGTCGAATCGAGTTGCGCGTCGTGCCGTCGACGAAGCCGATCGCGCGCCCGGTCGCCGATGTCGCCGTCGTCACCCGCGGCACCTCGACCTCGATCGACGTGCTCGCCAACGATGAGGCGACCAACCCCTTCCCCGATACGCCGCTGCGCCTGGTCGGAAGGGTGAACGGCCTCGAAGAGGGTGCGCTGCCGCGTGGCGTGCGCATCGTTCCGGACGAGTCCGGGTCGACGCTCTCGGTGACCGTTGCGCCCGACGCCGACCCCGTCAACACGACGCTGCAGTACCAGGTCGCCGATGCGACCGAGGAGTCGTCTCGCTACGCCTGGGGTACAGTGACGATCTCGGTGCAGGATCGCCCCGATCCCGTCACTGGCGCCCGGGTCACCGGCTTCGGAGACGGCACCCTCGATGTGGCGTTCGGGGCCGGCGCGTTCAACAACTCGCCGATCACCGGGTACGAGATCGCCCTCGTCGGCCCCGAGTCGGGTGACGTGCTGAGCGCATCGACGTGCGAGGCGACGACGTGCACGGTCGCGACGCCGGGCAACGGTCAGTCCAACGCGGTCGTCGTCCGGGTGCGTGCCCAGAACGGGATCGGATACTCCGACCCCGTCGCCGTGCCGGGCGCGATCTGGTCCGACGTGATTCCGTCAGCGCCCGCCGGGCTCCGCGCCCTTCCGCGCGACGGCCGGCTCCGCATCGAATGGGCGCCGGTCTCGACGGGTTCCGGCAGCGCCGTGCGCTCCTACGTGGTCACCGTCGGCGGTGTCTCGAACGAGGTCTCGGCCGGGGCTGCCTGCACGGCGAGCTTGTGCGGCGCCGACTCGGGGTCGCTCGAGAACGGCAGCCGGGTGCAGGTGAGCGTGAGTGCACGCAATGAGGCATACCCGGCGTTGGCGTCCTGGACCGAGTCGGCGACGACGGGAACGCCCTTCGGCCCGCCCATCCCGGGCGGGATCCAGGTCGACCCCGACGCAGCGGCCGGGGCGGTGTCGGTCTCGTGGTCGCCGTTCTCGGCCAATGGCGACGCGGTGCTCGGCTACTACGTGCAGCAACTCGTCGATGGTGCGTCGGGGGTGCCGAGCGGACCGCAGGCGTGCACGGTCACGACGCCGGCCCCGGGAAGTGTGGTGGCACCGAACAGCGGCGGCATCGTCGCCGAGACCGTGTCCATCTCGGCCGACTCGCCGACGACCTTCCGGTTCCCCGGGACCTCCTCGGACTCGACGAGATACTCGTTCGTCGTCTGGGGTTACAACCGTGCGGGTTGCGTGAGGACCGAAGTCGCGGGAACGGTCGTGCGACCGGGTCCCGGCGCCGTCACCGACGTGCGCAGCGGCATGGAGTACAACGGCCTCGAGACCTGGGACCGCTACATCAACGGCGTCGACGTCTCGGCGCCTCGCGTCCAGATCGTCGCCGTCGGCGCGAACGGCGCGCAGATCGCCGGCTCGAACCGGGAGTTCCGCGGCACGGGCTGGCTGCGCGACATCTTCAGCGACCCCAGCCGGTTCGCATTCGGCCAGACCGCCCGCTTCCAGGTGCGCGGGTGCACCGAATGGGGAACGTGCGGACCCTGGTCGCAGGTGATGCCGAGCGGCGAATCGCCCTCGCTCACCTTCGCGCTGCCGAGCCGCGTCTGGAACAGCACCGCGAACACGTGGTCGTGGACGACGCCGCCCGACAACTCGGGGCTGCCCGTCACGTTCCGGTGCGGGATCGACGGCCAGCAGAACAGTCGCGTCGCGCAGACCGCGACGAGCTGCCACATCCCCGAGGCGAGGCCGGGCGACACCGTCTGGTTGGATGTTGAGGTCGCGGGCATCAGCGCTCACTACACGACCACGAGTTAGGAACGCACATGACGATGACCGCCGAAGAGGCCGCAGCATTCGCGGCAACGCTCGACCGACTCGTCGGCGCGGTCGAAGAGGTGCTCCTCGGCAAGAACCGCGTGATCCGGCTCGCGTTCACCGCATTCCTGAGCGAGGGGCACCTGCTGCTCGACGACGTGCCCGGCACCGGCAAGACCTCGCTCGCTCGCGCCATGGCCCAGTCCGTCGCCGGAACGAGCAACCGGGTGCAGTTCACGCCCGACATCCTCCCGGGCGACATCACCGGCGTCACGGTCTACGACCAGCGCAGCGGGCTCTTCGAATTCCACCCCGGTCCCGTCTTCGCCAACATCGTGCTCGCCGACGAGATCAACCGCGCGAGCCCGAAGACCCAGTCGGCCCTGCTCGAGGTCATGGAGGAGGGGCAGGTCACGGTCGACGGCCAGACGCACCCGGTGGGGCATCCGTTCATGGTCATCGCGACGCAGAACCCGGTCGAGCAGGCGGGAACCTACCGGTTGCCCGAGGCGCAGCTCGACCGGTTCCTCATCCGTTCGTCGATCGGGTATCCCGACCACGCCTCCACCATCCGCATCCTCGAGGGTGCCGACCAGCGGGCGCACGACCAGCGCGTCGACGCGCAACTCGACGCCGACGAGATCATCGAGCTCGCTGCGCTCGCCCGCACGGTCTACGTCGACCCGACCATCCACGACTACGTGTCGCGGCTGGTCGACGCGACCCGCACCGCGGGCGAGGTGCGGCTCGGCGTGAGCGTGCGCGGCGCGCTCGCGCTCATCCGCACGGCGAAGACCCACGCGGCCGGTCGCGGCCGGCACTACGTCGTGCCCGACGACATCAAGGCGCTCGCAGAACCGGTGCTCGCGCACCGCATCATTCTCGACCCCGAAGCCGAGTTCGACGGCGTCACGGCGTCGAACATGATCGCGCAGGTGCTCATCGAAACGCCGCCACCCTCCACGAGGCAGGCCGTGTGACCTTCGCCCAGACCCACACGAGCATTCCCGAGGAGGCCAAGAAGCGCGGCCTGCTCGCGGTGGTCATCGAGCGTGCCCTGCTCGGCGCCCGTACCGCCGCGGTGGCGATCCGGCGGGGGGCACGAGCAGTGCGGGGCGTCGTCACGCCGCTCGGGTGGTCGGTCATCGCCGCCGCGATCGTCGCGATCGTCGTCGGGTACGGCTGGGGCTTGCTCGAGATCATCGCCATCGCCTGGGGCCTCGTCGTGATCGTCTCGGTCGCGGCACTCTGGCTGATCGGCCGGGGCGCGGGCGAGCTGCGGTTGCTGGTTCCGACGCCACGGGTGGTCGTGGGTGAGCCGGCCCTCGCGCGCCTCGTCGCGGCGAACCCCGGTCGCCGTGGATTCCGCGGCGTCCAACTCGAACTCCCGGTCGGCGCGAGGGTCTTCGAGCGCGTCCTCCCGAGACTGGCGCGCGGGAGTGCGTTCGACGAGCAGTTCGCCATCCCGACCGATCGGCGCGGCATCGTCCCGATCGGCCCCGTGCGGACGGTGCGCGCCGATCCGATCGGGCTCATGCGGCGCGAGATCGTGTGGTCCGAGATGGCCGAGCTCCGGGTGCATCCGCGCACGGTGTCGATCAGCGCGCTGAGCACCGGATTCATCCGCGATCTCGAGGGCTTCCCGACTCGCGACCTCACCTCGAGCGACATCGCGTTCCACGCGCTGCGCGAATACGTTCCCGGCGACGATCGACGCTACATCCACTGGCGCAGCTCGGCGAAGACGGGCACGTTCATGGTTCGGCAGTTCGAGGAGTCGCGTCGCAGCCGGCTCATGATCCTGCTCGACCTCGAACCCGGAGCGTACGTCGACGACGCCGAGTTCGAGCTCGCGGTCGGCGCGGCGGCCTCCGTCGGCGCTCGGGCGATCCGCGACGCCCGCAGCGTCTCGTTCGTGGTGTCGGGGCCGCGGTCGGCGAGCGGCAGCCGGCTCGGCGGGCCGATGCGCGAGCTGCCCACCGTCTCGCGGGATCGGCTGGTCGACGCGCTCTGCGTGATCGAGCGCGAGCCACGGGCGGCGTTGCTGCCCGATGTCGCGCGCAGCGCGGTCGAGACATTGCACGGCATCTCCCTCGTGATCCTCGTCACCGGCACCGCCCGGGGCATCGCCTCGCTGCGTTCTGCGGCGGGCCGGGTGCCCGCAGGGGTCGAGGTGCTCGCGGTGCAGTGCTCGCCCGAGGGTGAGGCGAGCTCGCGCACCGTCGCCGGCCTCACCGTGTTCGACATCGGCTACCTCGAAGACCTGCGGGCGATGCTCGCACGAACGGCGTCGGTCGCATGATCGCCCGGGCTCCGGCAGGCGCCGATCGGTTCGCACCGACGGCGGTGACCGTCGTGCTCGTCGTCGCGATGCTCGGTGCGGCGATGATCCCCTGGTGGCCGATCTACGAGAGCCCTGCGTTCTTCGTGGCCGCGGGCGCGGCGATCGTCCTCGGATCTGCGATCGGCGTTGTCGGTGCCTGGCGCCGATGGCCCGCCTGGGCGGTGGTGGCGGGGGTCGCCGCAACGTACCTCGTGGTCGGCGTTCCCGTCGCGGTTCCCGATCGGGCCGTGCTGGGCGTGCTGCCGACGCCTGCGGGCCTGCTCGAGCTCGTGACCGGGGCGGCCCTCTCATGGAAGCAGCTCGTCACGATCGCCGTGCCCGTGGGTTCGTACCAGGCGCTCCTGGTTCCGCCGTTCCTGCTCGGACTCGCATGCGCGACCGCCGCCGTGACGATCGCGCTTCGCAGCCGCCATCCCGCCGCGGCGGTGATTCCACCGGCGGTGCTGCTCCTCGCGGGCATCGCGCTCGGCGTCGTCCACACCGGCATCGCACTCCAGGCGGGCCTGGTGTTCCTCGTCACCGTCGTCGCATGGCTCGTGCGGGTCGCGATCGCGAAGCGCCGGGCGATCACCCGCGGCCGACGCGTCGACGGTGCCGTCGCCGACGCGCGGCGCGTGTTCGGGGCATCCGCGCTCATCGCCGTCGCGCTCATCGGTGCGACGGCCGCGTCACTCGCCCTCCCGGGCCCGCAACGGAACGTCGTGCGAGCAGAACTCGAGCCGCCGTTCGAGCCTCATGAGCACGACAGCCCGCTCGCAGGGTTCCGTGCGGCATTCCGCGAGGAGGTCGCGGACGAGACCATGCTCGAGGTGACGGGGCTGCCACCGGGCGCCGGCCTCCGCATCGCGGCGCTCGATACCTACGATGGGGTCGTGTACACGGTCGGCGGCCGTGACGGCAACACCCTCTCGGGGCGGTTCGCGCGCGTGCCGTACCGACTCGACCAGTCCGACGCGATCGGCACCACCGTGGATATCGCCGTCGACGTCGAGGGCTACGACGAGGTGTGGGTGCCCGGTATCGGCCAGCTCGAGCGAATCACGTTCGAGGGACGCGACGCCGTCGCGCGCACCGACGCGTACTACTACAACGACGTCACCGGTACCGGCGCGACACAGCACGGACTCCGGTCGGGCGAGTCGTATGAGGCCACGTCGACGGTGCCGGTGCCGATGCCGGTGCCCGACCTCGCCGAGCTGCAACCCGGGACGAGCGTGCTGCCGGCGACGCCCGACCTGCCTGAGGAGCTCGAGAGCCTGCTCGAGCGGTGGGCCCCGGCATCCGGCGATCAGGGCCTGCGACTGTCCCAGGTCATCGCCGGCTTCCATGAGCACGGGTACGTCAGTCACGGTCTCGACGATGAGGAGTTCAGCCGATCGGGGCACTCGCTCGACCGGCTGAGCGAGCTCGCCACCAAGCAACCGATGCTGGGCGACGGCGAGCAGTACGCCGTGGCGGCGGCCCTCATGGCGCGGCGCATCGGGTTCCCCGCCCGCGTGGTCGTCGGTTACATGCAGCCCGAGAAGCCGACCGACGACGCGGCCGGGGTGACGCGCTTCCGCAGCGCCGATCGCCAGGCGTGGATCGAGGTGCAGGACGATGACGGCGCATGGGTCGCCGTCGACCCGAACCCGCCGCCGGGGCCCGTGCCGCCCCCGGAAGCCACCGAGCCCAACATCGTCTCGCGGCCCCAGTCGGCCCTGCCGCCTCCGGCGGAACGCACTCCGGTCGACGACTACGACGCCGACCCCGACGCAGCGCCCGACGACGGCGACGGCGCCGGCGACGAGTGGCTGGCGGTGCTGCTCGGCGTGCTCGAGATCGCCGGGTTCGTCATCCTCGGGCTCGCGGTGCTGGTGAGCCCGTTCCTGGCCATCATCGTCGCGAAGCTGCGGCGTCGCCGGCTGCGGCGGCGCGCACCGACCGCGGTCGAGCGCATCGAGGGCGGCTGGGACGAGTTCGCCGACATCGCGTCCGATTACGGATATGCGATCTCGCCGACGGCGACGCGCGCCGAACAGGCGGCGACGGTCGGCGGGCTCGGTCCGCTCGTGCTCGCGTCGGTCGTCGATCGTGCGGTGTTCGCGCCGAACGGCCCCGGTGACGACGACGACCACCGCGTCTGGCACACGGTCGATGATCTGGCGCAGCGTCTGAGCGAGTCTCGCAGCACCCGCGACCGGCTTCGCGCCGCCGTCTCGTTGTCCTCGCTCGGCGGGTACGCTGTCACGCGGAGGGGAGGCCGAACGTGAGCTGCCGAATCTGCGGTGCGGAGCTGCCCGACGGTGCCATGTTCTGCGGCGAATGCGGCAGCTCGACGAGCGCGACGCCCGAGTCTCGGCGGCGCGCCGACCCACGGCCGGGCGACACCACGATCCTCGATCCCCTCGAGCGTCCGTCGCGCCGCAACAGCGGCGTGGTGAGCGTCCCGGTCGATGGATTCCGGGCTGCGACCGCCATCGAGTCCGGTGCCGAGCCGGCCATGATCGGGTCCGATGGGGCAGACACCGCGATCGATTCGGATGTCGCGCCCGACGCCGAGGCGCAGCCCGCGACTTCGGCCCCGGGGCATCCGTCGCGGTTCGTCCTGAAGTTCAGCACCGGCGAGACGCGAACGGTCTCCGGAAACGGCCTCATCGGCCGGCGCCCGTTGCCGCAACCGGGCGAGCATTACGACCATCTCGTGCAGATCGCCGACCGCACCCTTTCGGTCTCGAAGACCCACCTCGAGTTCGGCGAACACGAGGGCACCCTGTGGGTCGCCGACCGGTTCTCGGCGAACGGCACGGTCGTGCGGCGCCCCGACGATGGAGCGTTGCGCTGCGAGCCCGGGCGACGCTATCTCGTGCCGCGCGGAAGCCGGGTCGAGCTCGCCGAGCAGTCGTTCGTCGTCGGCTGATCTGATCCCGGCCCCCCTCGAGCGCGCCGGTCACTCGTCCTCGACAGGAACGCTTCGCCGGCGGTTCCGCACGGCTGCGCCGATCGGGCGTGCTCGCGGCGTCGGCAGCTGATCGGATGTCTCCGTGCGCCCGCTCGAACCCACCGAACCGCCAGTCGTCGATCTCCCGCTCGCGTTGCCCTCTCCGCCGGGCGAACCCGAGCGACCCGCATTCCCGCTGCTCGCGGTGCTCGCACCCGTCGTCGGAGCGCTGGCGCTGTGGGCGATCACCGGGTCGCCGTTCTCGCTCGTCTTCGCGATCCTCGGCCCGGTGGTGGCGGTCGCGTCCGTGTTCGACGCGAAGCGGCAGGGGCGCGCCCGACTCCGGCGGGCTCGTGTCGAGCGCGCCCGCAGGCTCGATGAGCTCCGCGCCGAGATCGAGGTGCGGCATGAATGCGAGCGTCGCGCCGCGTGGCGCAGAGCTCCGTCACCCGCCTCCCTCGTCGCGCGCACGACGCCGCCCGCGTGGCAGGGCGGCCCGCTGCCGGCCATCGTCGTGGGCAGCGGACCGATACGCAGCCACCTGCGCGTCGACGGCTCGCCGACCGACTCCGACGAGCGCCAGCTGTTGGCTCGGGCCGCATCGCTCGAGGGCGCGCCGGTGCTGGCCGATCCATACGGAGGCGTCGGCTTCGTGGGTGCACGCCCGCTCGCCCTCGCTGCCGCGCGAGCGGCGCTCGTGCAGTGCGCCCACCACGGGGTCCCCGGTGAACTCGCACTCGAGCTTCCCCGCTCCACCGAGTGGGAGTGGGCCGCGCGACTGCCCCACTCGGGCACGGGCACCGAGCGGCTGCGAGTGCTCGACCGCGGCGGCGGCGGTGCGCCCGCGAACGAAGCCGATCCGCCGAGCAGGTTCGGATCCCGGTCGAACGGCCGCGCGACCGGGGGCACGGCGCTGATCGCCGTCGCCACCGAGACGTCGGCGCTGCCTCCCGGACTTCAGACGATCGTCCACGTCGACGCACCGGGTTCGGCGTTCGTGCGGCGCCCCGGCGGCGTTCCACCGGCGCCGGTGGTGCCGGCCGTCACGGGTGCGGCCGACGCACTCGCCTGGGCTGAGGCGTCGACTCTCGTCGCCGAACGCGCCGGCGTGGCGACGGCCGGCGCCGAGCTGCCCGCTCGCGTGGTGCTCGGCGAGCTCGATCAACCGGTCGTCGACCGTGCATCGCGGGCATCGCTCGCGGTCGCGGTCGGCGCGGCGGGCGCGGGCCCGCTCGTGATCGACCTCGTGCATCACGGCCCGCATGCGCTCGTCGCCGGCACGACGGGCAGCGGCAAGAGCGAGTTCCTGCTCTCGTGGCTCACGGGGCTCGCGCGTGCGTACCCGCCCGATCGTGTCGCGTTCCTGCTCGTCGACTTCAAGGGCGGAGCCGCGTTCGAGCCGATCCGCGAGCTCCCGCACGTGACCGGAATCGTCACCGATCTCGATGAGGGCGAGGCCGAGCGTGCGGTGATGAGCCTTCGTGCCGAGCTGCGCCACCGCGAGCGCGTGCTTGCGCAGGCCGGTGCCCGGGACATCCGCTCGCTCGATGCCGGAATCGAGTTGGCCCGGCTCGTCCTCGTCGTCGACGAGTTCCAGGCCATGATCGAGCGATTCCCCGACCTCGGCTCGGTGATCGCCGACATCGCGGCGCGCGGCCGATCACTCGGCGTGCACCTGGTGCTCGCCTCGCAGCGGCCCAACGGCGTCGTGCGCGAGCAGATCACGGCCAACTGCGCGATCCGGGTGTCGTTGCGGGTGATGCAGCGCACCGACAGCCTCGCCGTCGTGGGCACCGAGTCGGCTGCCGAGATCGCGCCCGACACCCCCGGTCGTGGCATCGTCGATCGCGGCGACGGGCGCGCGATCACATTCCAGTCGGCGGTCGCCGATGTCGCGGCGCTCACCGGGGCGCGGGTCGCGAACGCGGCGGGGGCCCGGGCTCGACGGCCATGGCTCGATCCGTTGCCGAGCCGTGTCGGGCGCGACCGGCTCGTTTCGCTCGTGCGATCCGCCGGCGGTGCCGCGGATGCGGCAGCACCGCGCACCGCCGCTGCCGACACCGATGGATTCGCGATCGGCCTCGCCGACGAACCGCACCACCAGCGCCGCAGTCTCGCGACGTGGACGCCTGCGGCCGATGGGCACCTCCTCGTGCTCGGCGCACCCGGAAGCGGCCGCACCGGAGCGCTGGCGGCTGCAGCGGGGGCCGTGGCCGCGGTGCACGGCACCGCTTCGGTGCTCCTGCTCGACGGCGCGCGAAGTGCGGTGTGGGATACGTTGCACGGCCTGCTCGCGGCGGTGCGCGGCGGCGGCGACTGCCCGCGGCTCGTCGTCATCGACGACCTCGACGTCCGGTTCCGGTCGTGGCCCGACGACTATCGCCTGGCCGCGCTCGACGCGGTCGAGGCGTTGCTCCGCGAGGGGCGTGCACGGGGGCTCTGGGTCGCCGCGGCCGTCTCGCAGGGGCATGGGCTGGGTTCGGGGCTGCGCGACGCGTTCGGAGCGCGCCTGCTGCTGCACCATGCCACGAGGTCGGATCTCGTGCAGTCGGGCGGGGTCGGCGGTCTGTGGCGCGCCGACGAGCCGCCCGGTTCGGCCCAGTGGCGTGGACTTCGGGTGCAGGTGGTCGAGGCCGAACCGATGCCGCAGCCCGAGGCCGGCGGTGAGCGGCCGCTCGTGCTGCAGGGCGGCGGAGTCCATGCGGTCGTCGCTGCCGGCACGAGCGCTGCAGCGGCGGCGATCCGCTCGGCCGGCGCGGTTCCGATCCTCATCGCTTCGGGGGCGGATGTCGCGGGGCGCGCGGTCTCCGCGGCTGCCGGTCACCCCGGGCCGACCGTGATCGTCGGCGACGCCGACGCATGGGCTGCGAACTGGGCCATGGCCGCGCGTATCCGCGAGGAGGCCGTCATCGTGGTGCACGGCGGCGCACCGGAGTATCGGGCCCTGATCAGGGACCGAGCGTTGCCCCCGCTGCTCGACGAGGGCGGTGGCCAGTGCTGGGCGAGTTTCGGGGGAGCGCCCGCCCGGCGGTACGACTGGCCGCCGACCATACAACCGAATCCGGCGTGGGAAGCCGAGCGAGGCACTGAATCCGAATCGAATGTTCCCGAAAATTAACGATTCGGACATTATTGGGAGCAAATGGGCCTGCAGTGTGTCAGTATCTTCCCACCCCGAATGAGCCTGCAACGAATGGAGTCGCTCGTGAGCCCCCGGCCTCTTCCCCAAGACCCGATGATCCGCAGCCTGATCGCGCAGGCGCGCCGAGCACAGCTGAACCGCCGTACTCTGCTCGCCGGCGCGGGAGCCGGCGCGACCGCGCTGGCACTCGCGGCGTGCTCGGCCGGTGGCGGCGCAACGAAGCCCACGCCCGCCGCCGACACGTCGTCGACCGACAAGACGCTCAACTGGGCGAACTGGGCGGCCTACATCGACGAGGACGACGCCGGCAACTACCCGACGTTGGTCGCGTTCACCGAGGAGACCGGCATCGAGGTCAACTACGAGGTCGCCGTCGACGACAACAACACCTACTACGGCAAGGTGAAAGACCAGCTCGCACTGGGCCAGGACATCGGTGCCGATCTCTCGGTGCTCACCGACTGGATGATCGCCCGCTGGATCAGGCTCGGCTACGGGCAGGAGCTCGACCACGCGAACCTGCCGAATCTCGCGAACCTCACGCCTTCACTGCAGAATCCCGACTTCGATCCCGAGCGCAAGTTCTCGGTGCCGTGGCAGGGCGGCTTCGCCGGCATCGCCTGGAACAAGGAGGCGATCCCCGGCGGGCTCTCGAGCGTGTCCGACCTCTGGGATGCGTCGCTCAAGGGCCGTGTCGGCGTCCTCTCCGAGATGCGCGACACGATGGGCTGCATCATGCTCGAGCAGGGCGTCGACATCGCCGGCGACTGGGGCGACGCGGAGTTCAGTGCGGCGATCGAGGAGCTCGACAAGCAGGTCGCCGATGGCCAGGTGCGCAACATCAAGGGCAACTCGTACCTCGAAGACCTGAAGAGCGAAGACACGCTCGCCGCGATCGTCTGGTCGGGCGACATCACGGTGATCAACGCCGAGGCCGGCGACAAGTGGGAGTTCGCGATCCCATCGGCGGGCGGAACGCTCTGGAACGACAACTTCATCGTGCCGATCGGCTCGCCGCGGAAGACCAACGCCGAGACGCTCATCAACTACTACTACGAGCCCGAGGTCGCCGCCGAGGTGGCCGCCTGGGTGAACTACATCACCCCGGTCGTCGGTGCCAAGGAGGCCGCGATCGCGATCGACCCCGAACTCGCGGAGAACCAGCTGATCTTCCCGAATGAAGAGACGCTGTCGCAGGCGCACATCTTCCGCTCGCTCTCGGGTGCCGAAGAGCAGAAGTACCAGGCCGAGTTCCAGGCCATTCTGCTGGGGTCGTGAGCGTGTCCGTTCGCGAATTCGCCGAGCGAGGTGCCGACCTCGAGCTCGTAGGAATCCAGAAGCGCTTCCCCGGATTCACCGCGATCGAAGAGCTCGACCTGACCATCCCCGCCGGATCGTTCTTCGCCCTGCTCGGCCCCTCCGGCTGCGGTAAGACGACGACATTGCGCCTCGTCGCCGGGCTCGAGGAGCCCACGCGCGGACGCATCCTCATCGGCGGCACCGACGTCACCGAGACGAAGGCGCATCAGCGCCCGGTCAACACAGTGTTCCAGAGTTATGCGCTGTTCCCGCACATGTCGATCATCGAGAACGTCGCATTCGGGTTGAGGCGCCGCCGCATCGGCGACGCCGACGCCCGCGCGCACGAGGCGCTGCGGCTCGTCGAGCTCGACCACCTGGCGCAGCGTCGCCCGGCGCAGCTCTCGGGCGGGCAGCAGCAGCGCGTGGCGCTCGCCCGGGCGATCGTCAACCGTCCGGCCTTGCTACTGCTCGACGAGCCACTCGGCGCGCTCGACCTGAAGCTGCGTCGGCAGATGCAGCTCGAGCTCAAGACGATCCAGGAAGAGGTCGGCCTCACGTTCCTCCACGTGACGCACGACCAGGAGGAGGCCATGACCATGGCCGACACCGTCGCCGTCATGAACAAGGGCTCGATCGAGCAGATGGGCGCGCCCGAACAGCTCTACGAGCTCCCGCGCACGGTGTTCGTCGCCAACTTCCTCGGCCAGTCCAACCTGTTCACCGGCAGGGTCGCCGGCACGACCGACACCGCGATCGCGGTCGACGTGCAGGGAACGCGCCTGGTCGTGCCCACCACTCGCGCCGCACGACACCAGGGCGAGGTCACCATCGGGGTGCGGCCCGAGAAGGTCGCGCTCCACCGCGATGCACCGGCGGTGTCGCCGTCGCGCAACGTGCTCGGCCCCGGTCACGTCATCGACGTGTCGTTCTCGGGTGTCAGCACGCAGTACATCGTGTCGATCACCGGCGTCGGCACGGTGACCGTCTTCGCGCAGAACATCGGCATCGGCCCGATCGCGTCCGAGGGCGACGAGGTATGGGTCAGCTGGGATGTCGAGCACGGCTTCGGTCTCGACGACGACCCGGCGGACGCCGGGAAGTTCGCAGCAGACGACGACACGCACGCCATCGCCGTGCAGCGTCGCGAAGCGCTCGTCGCGGAGCTCGAGGAGAGCTGACGATGGCCTTCGCAGCGTTCGCCACGACGGAGGCGCAGCCGCAGGCACCGAAGCGGAAGAGCCGGATCGCGCTCTTCCTCCTCCTGCCCGGCATCCTCTACATGGTGCTCTTCTTCCTGACGCCACTCATCTCGCTCATCCTCACGTCGCTGCAGGCGCCGAACGAGTTCGGTGACATCGGCGTCTACGACTACGCGTTCAACTGGCAGAACTACGTCACCGTGGTGCAGGAGTACTGGCCGCACATCCTGCGTTCGTTCGGCTACGCGCTCGTCGCGACGGTGCTCGCCCTCGCGTTCAGCTACCCCCTCGCGTACTTCATCGGCGTGAAGGCGCGGCGCTGGCCGCTGCTGCAGAGCGTCATGCTCGTCCTCGTGATCGCACCGTTCTTCATCAGCTTCCTGCTGCGCACCCTCGCGTGGAAGCAGTTGCTCTCCGACGAGTCGTTCATCATCACCTCGCTGAAGGCGCTCTCGCTGATGGCACCCGATGCGCACTTCACCGGCACACCGGCCGCCGTCATCTTCGGGTTGACCTACAACTTCATCCCGTTCATGACGCTGCCGCTGTACACGACCCTCGAGCGCCTCGACCTGCGCTACCTCGAGGCGGGCAGCGACCTCTACGCCAACCCGTTCACGGTGTTCCGAAAGGTGACGATCCCGCTCTCGATGCCGGGCATCGTGGCGGGCACGCTGCTGACCTTCATCCCGGCCGCGGGCGACTACGTGAATGCGAGTCGCGACTTCCTCGGCGGGCCCGACACGCAGATGATGGGCAACGTCATCGAGGCGAACTTCCTCGTGCTGCTCAATTACCCGGCGGCCGCGGCGCTGTCGATCATCCTCATGGCCGCGATCCTCGTGCTCGTCGGCATCTACGTGAGGCGTTCCGGAACGGAGGACCTGCTGTGAGCGGCGAAGTCCAGGCAGCCGCCGTGCTCGGCGGGCTCCAAGAGAGCGAGCAACTCGAGGACTCGGGGCATCGCGGCGGGCGCGTGCGACGGCAGCGCATCGGTCTCGGCGACTGGCTGCTGCCCGTCTACACCGTCCTCGCGTTCGTGTTCCTGCTCATCCCGATCGTCTACACGCTCGTGTTCTCGTTCAACGACTCCATCAAGTCGAACATCTCGTGGCGCGGCTTCACGTTCGACAAGTGGCTCAACGTCTGCAACGTCGAGGGCGGCGCGGTGTGCGAGGCCTTCGCCAACAGCATCGTGATCGGCCTCGTCGCGACGGTCATCGCCACGACGCTGGGCACGATGATCGCGATCGCGCTCGTACGCTACCGGTTCCGCGCCAGGTCGTCGATCAGCCTGCTGCTCTTCCTGCCGATGGCCACCCCCGAGGTCGTCCTGGGCGCGGGCCTCGCGGCGCAGTTCCTCGCGGTGGGCGTCCCGAAAGACATGACGACGATCATCCTGGCGCACACGATGTTCTGCATCAGCTTCGTCGTGGTCACGGTCAAGGCTCGCGTCGCGAGCCTCGATCCGGCGCTCGAAGAGGCCGGGCGAGATCTCTACGGTTCACCGTCGCAGGTGTTCTGGCGGGTCACGTTCCCGCTGCTCGTGCCCGGCATCCTGGCGGCGGCACTGCTCTCGTTCGCCCTGAGCTTCGACGACTTCATCATCACCAACTTCAACTCGGGCTCGGTGTCGACGTTCCCGAAGTACATCTACATCTCGGCGTCGCGCGGCATCCCCGCCGAAGCCAACGTGATCGCGTCGGCGGTGTTCCTCTTCGCCCTCGTGCTCGTGATCGTCGCGCAGGTGTCGAGGGCGGCACGCGCGAAGCGCCTCGCCAAGCTCAGCTGACGCGAGTGTGAGCCTCGGCGACCCGAACCGAGGCCGAGTATGGCGGATGCCGCGGGGGAGTCGCCCCCGCGGCATCCGTTCGCTTCGTGAGCGCGTGAGCCGTGGGCACGCGCCATGCGGACCCGTTCAGATGGTGGCGCGTACGCTGCCGACCCGTCGTTCGCCGCCCATGACCCAGAGATCGAGCTCGGTCTGCACGGCGTCGATCGCCTCGTCGTCGACGGCACCCGCTGCGGCGAGCAGTCGCAGCGCGATGATCGTCGACGCGCGCGAGGAACCGTCGAGCACCTTGAGCGCCGTGGTCGTGCCGTTCTTCGCCGTCATGACCATGACGCCTTCGGCCCCGACCTTCGCGAAGACCCCGAGCCGTTCGATCGCGACCGTGTCTGGCTGACCGGGTCCGCCGACCGCCCACGGGTGCTCGCGAACGGCCTCGGTGAGCGCGGCTGCCTCGCGGTAGAGCGCGAACGGCGAGGTCGTCGCCGCCGTCGTGATCTTCTGCACGCCGCGACCGAGCGCCGTGAGGCTGATGGCGTGCACGGGGGCACCGCAGCCGTCGACCGCGGTCGAGGCGGGGCGCTCGCCCGTGAAGCGCTCGACGACGTCGAGGATGCGCTTCTGCAGGGGGTGGTGAGGGTCGAGGTAGTCGTCGAGCGACCAACCGTTCTCGACGCACGCGTTGAGCATCGCGGCGTGCTTGCCCGAACAGTTCATGTAGACCCGGTCACGCGGCCCACCTGAGCGGATCAACTCGTCGCGGGCCACCCGGTCGGTCGGCGCGGCGGGCGGACAGCCGAGAGCGGACACGGGCAGCGCGGCGCGCTCGAGGAGCTTTCTCACGAGTGCGACGTGTGCTGCGGTGCCGGAGTGGCTGGCACTGGCGATCGCGGCGTCTTCGCCTCGCAGCGTGACGCCCGAGGTCATCACGGCGACCGCTTGGAACGGCTTCAGGCAGGAGCGCGGGAAGATCGGCGTCGTCACGTCGCCGAGAGCGCGAAGCACCTCGCCTTCGGGGGAGAGCACGATGGCGGAGCCGGCGTGCCTGGACTCGATGAAACCACTGCGTTCGACCACGGCGAGCTCGACGGAATCTGCGACGGAGAATGTGCCGGTCACGACTCAGCCGAGGGCCGCGAGGCCGTCGTCGAGCACGCGCAGGCCGTCTTCGATGAGTTCGTCGGTGACGGCGAGGCTCGGCAGGAACCGCAGCACGTTGCCATAGGTGCCGGCGCTGAGGAACAGCACGCCGTTCTGTGCGGCGTAGGCGACGAGCGCCCCCACCGCCTCGGCGTTCGGCTCCTTCGTGGTGTCGCCGGTGCCGGGCTGCACGAGTTCGATGGCGATCATCGCGCCCTTGCCGCGGATGTCGCCGATGATGTCGTAGCGCTGCTTGAGCCGCTCGAGGCCCTCGGTGAAGGTCGCCTCGATGCGCCGTGCCTCGGCCAGCAGGTCGTCGTGCTCGATCGACTCGAACACCGCGATCGCCGCGGCGCACGCGACGGGATTGCCGCCGAAGGTGCCGCCGAGGCCGCCGGGCTGCGAGGCATCCATGATCTCGGCCCGGCCGGTGACCGCCGCGAGGGGCAGTCCGCCCGCGATGCCCTTGGCCGAGAGCACCAGGTCGGGCTCCCAGTCGAAGTGCTCGCTCGCGTAGTAGCGGCCGGTGCGGGCCATGCCCGACTGGATCTCATCGGCGATCATGACGACGCCGTTCTCGGTGCACCAGCCCTGCAGCGTCGGCAGGAACCCGTCGGCGGGCACCATGAAGCCGCCCTCGCCCTGGATGGGCTCGACGACCAGGCACGCGAGGTCTGCCGCGCCGATGACCTTCTCGAGGTAGGCGATGGTGCGGGCCGCCGCGTCGGTGCCCGAGAGCCCGTCGCGGTACGGATACGAACTCGGCGCGTGGTAGACGTCGCCGGCGAGGGGGCCGAACCCGCTCGCGTACGGCATCGCCTTGAAGTTCATCGCCATCGTGAGGTTCGTGCGTCCGTGGTACGCGTGGTCGAGCACCGCGACGCCACGGCGACCGGTGAACTTGCGGGCGATCTTCACGCCGTTCTCGACGGCCTCCGCCCCCGAGTTCACGAGCACGCTCTTCTTCGCCCAGCTGCCCGGCGTGTGCTCGGCGAGCAGTTCGGCCACGCGCACGTACTCCTCGTAGGGCGTGATCGTGAAGAGGGTGTGAATGACGTCCTGCAGCTGCCCCGCGGCCGCTTCGACGACACGCGCCTCGGTGTGCCCGACGGTCGTGACGCCGATGCCCGCACCGAAGTCGATGAACTGGTTGCCGTCGACGTCGACGAGGATCGCGCCGTTGGCGCGTTCGATGTAGACGGGAAGGGCCGATGAGACGCCGGCGGAGACGACCTTCGAGCGGCGGTCGTGCAGCTCCTGAGACTTCGGACCGGGGATGGCGGTCACGACCTTGCGCTGCTGCGGCACCGAGTAGACGGGGGCGGCAGCCTTCTGGGCGGAGATCTGGGTGTCAGTCATGGTGTCTCAACCCTATCGCCGCAGGCCGGGCGCACCGCGGCCGCGCATACGGCAGAATCGGATGTCACGGGGCGGCGCGAGAGGCGGAGGATCCGATGCTGGGCGAACATCGGTACGAGGTGGCACTCGAGTGGCAGGGCGACCGCGGCGAGGGCACGAGCGGCTATCGCGCCTACGGCAGGCAGCACGTCGTGCGCGCCGTCGGCAAGCTCCACGAGATCGACGGGTCGAGCGACCGCGTCTTCCACGGCGACCGCGAGCGCTGGAACCCAGAGGAGCTGCTGCTCGCCGCACTCAGCCAGTGCCACATGCTGTCGTACCTGCACGTGGCGACCAACCACGGGGTCGTGGTGCGCGCGTACACCGACGCCCCGACGGGCACGATGCATGAGGACGGCCGTGGCGGGGGCGCGTTCACCGAGGTCACCTTGCGTCCGACCGTGACGGTGGCCGACGCGTCGATGCTCGCGCTCGCCGACGAACTGCATGCCGAGGCGGCGCAGAAGTGCTTCATCGCGGCGTCGGTCGCGTTCCCCGTGCGCCACGAGGCGATGTCGGTCGTCGTCGGCTGATCGTCAGCTCGCCGGCACGGCCGGCAGCGTCGCGCCCGGCGGGCACGGGTGCCCGCCGATGAGTCGGGTGCAGGCCGGCAGGAATCCCGGATAGCGCTCGGTCTCGGGGTCGCCGAACCAACGGTGCCAGAGCCGCCAGAAGTTGAGGTTGCCGAATGCCGAGCACGAATCGCCGGTCTCGGGGGCGGCGATCGTCGCCGGGCTCGGTTGGTACGGCGTGTAGTTGTACAGGTTCGCGGTCGCCTGGTTCCGCACGTCGACCGCGGTGGCTCCGCAGGCCGCATCGGGGTGGTACTGCACCTTCACGGTGCCGATGCGGTACTGCCGCTTCGGCTCTTCGGTGTACTGCCGGAACTGCCACGCCGCGTGGTACACCTGATTGAAGAACCCGAAGTACTTCTGGTCGCAGTCGGCGGTGTCGGGGCACGCGTAGCCGGTGGCGCGCTCGTATCCCGACGCGTTCGGCCGGGTCAGCAGCGACTGCTCCTTCTGCAGCAGCACGAGCAGCGTGCGCGGGCTCACCCCGCACGCGACCGCGACCTTCGCGAGGATGCGGCTCGCGCGTTCGCCAGTCGCGCCTCGGTACTCGGCGCAGTGCTCCCCGCCGACGGCGGGCTGGGTCGACGTGGTCTCGCGGAAATCGGCGAGGCACGGCACGTCGTCGGCCGGGCGGCAGTCGAGCCCGCCGAGGAATGTCTGGATCTCGCGCTCGCTCATCGCCCCGCTGTCGTAGAACGCGTCGTCGCTCACGATGAACCCGGGGTCGAATCCCACTGCGTCGGGGATCTCGAACTCGGGGGTCGGGGTGACCCGGGTGGCTGCACCGCCGTCCCATGGTTCGTTCGGAGTCGTCGGCGAGGTGCAGGCTGCGAGGCCGACGAGTACGAGCACCGCCGCGACGATGCGGGCGGCCGACTTCGTGAAATTCACCGAAGCGACGATACCGGCACACGACCGGCGTCGGCTGGGAGCCTCACCGGCATCTGCTGGGAAATCCGTTCACATCCGCTCGCGCGGGACGACCTTGTCGGCGAGTCGCGCGAGCGCACCGTGGGGCGGCACCTCGTTGTATCGGCCCGACGGCTCCTGCCCGCTGAGCGCCTGGATGGCCGTCATGATCTCGTCGGTGGCGGCGCGTCGGGCCCGGCCCGAGGTCGCGCCGCCGTGGTGTGCGAGGTCGAGCGGTTCGCCGAAGCGCACCGTCACCGGCCTGATGCGTGGGAGCCTGGCACCGACGGGCTGGATCTGCTCGGTGCCGATGAGTCCGACGGGAACGACCGTGGCGCCGGTGGTGAGCGCGAGCCATGCCACACCCGTGCGGCCCCGGTAGAGCCGCCCGTCGAGCGATCGGGTGCCCTCGGGGTAGAGCGCGAACGCGCTGCCCTCGTCGAGGACGCGCTTGCCGGCATCGAGGGCCTCCTGAGCCTGCGAGCCGGCGCCGCGCTCGACGGGCACTGCGCCGATGGCGCCGAAGAAGGTGCGTGAGACCCAGCCCGAGAATCCGGTGCCGGTGAAATAGCTCGACTTCGCGAGGAACTGCACCGGGCGCGGTGAGGCGAGCGGGATCACGATGCTGTCGACGAACGACAGGTGGTTCGAGGCGAGGATCACCGCCCCGTGCTTGGGCACGTGCTCGGCGCCGGTGATGGTCGGCCGGTAGATCAGGCGCACGAGGGGCCTGAGGATGCCACGGACGATGCGGTAGAGGGGCCCTTGCCGAACCGGCGCGGCAGGGACGGCGTCGGCCACGATCTCGCTCACCATCCGACCCTACGAGCACGGGTATGCACCGCACGGCATATCCGGCGGTCGGCCCGGGCCGCGCTGATGGGGGAGGATTGGAGCCATGTCCATGGATGCCACGGCCGACGGCGAGCTCATCGAGCTCGAGGAGTCGGGCGTGCGCGTGCTCGTGGTCGTGCGCGGCCGTCGAGGGCCCGGCACCGACTCGGTGCTGCGGCGGCTCGTCGCCGGGGGCGCGGGCGTGCCGGCCGACGATGTCGAGCTCGTGCACGCGTGCGAGGTGTGCGGCGCGCGGCATGGCCGGCCGGTCGTCGCCTATCCGACGACGCCGTCGGGTGGTGCGTGGTTCGCAGACGCCGCGGTCTCGGGCGATGCGATCGTGGCTGCGGCCGGCACCAGGCGACCTGTGGGGGTCGCCATCGAGTCCGCGGTCGCCGGCGTCGATGACGTCATCGACGAGGCGGCGTTCCATTCGAGCGAGCTCGCGGCGCTCGCCGAGCTCGACCCCGCGCGGCGTCCGCTCGTGCGCGCCGCGCTGTGGGCGCGGAAGTCGGCGCTCCTGCGAGCGGTGGGGCACACGGGGTTCATCGAGCCGTCGACGCTCGCGGTCTCGGTTCCCGGCGACGACGGCGGCGTCGGCCGCGTCGAGCGCAGCGTCCCCGAATTCGGGCCCGGATGGCGCGACATCCGGTTCCACGACGTTCCGGTGCCCGGCAACCGCGCCGGGTCGGTCGCCGTCCTCGGCTGATCGGCGCGTCTCGGCAGTGCCGAATCGCCTCGGCCGATCAGATGACCCGCGCCGGGGCCATCCCGCGGCCGCCCGGTCGCGGCCATACAGTTGAGGCGTGCGCAGCGTCATCATCCTCGGGTCCTCAGGTTCGATCGGCACGCAGGCCCTCGACGTCATCCGGGCGAATCCACGCCGCTTCGACGTCGTCGGCCTCGCCGTCGGATCGAACCGGGCGCTGCTCGCCGAGCAGGCCGCGGAATTCCACGTCGAGCACACCGCCGTCGGCATCGACGAGGCGGTGCAACTCGTCAGAGATGTCGAGGCCGACGTCGTGCTCAACGGCATCACCGGCTCCGTCGGGCTCGCACCGACCCTGGCGACCCTCGAGCGCGGCACCACGCTCGCACTCGCCAACAAGGAGTCGCTCATCGTGGGCGGCGACCTCGTCACCCGCCTCGCGCAACCGGGCCAGATCGTGCCCGTCGACTCTGAGCATTCGGCGATCGCGCAGGCGCTGCGCTCGGGCACCGACGACGAGGTGCGCCGACTCGTGCTCACCGCGTCGGGCGGACCGTTCCGCGGCCGACGGCGTGCAGAACTCGTCGGCGTCACGCCCGCCGAGGCGCTCGCCCACCCCACCTGGGACATGGGGCTCGTCGTCACGACGAACTCGGCGACGCTCGTGAACAAGGGCCTCGAGGTCATCGAGGCGCACCTGCTCTTCGACGTCGACTACGACCGCATCGACGTCGTCGTGCACCCGCAGTCGATCGTGCACTCGATGGTCGAGTTCATCGACGGTTCGACGATCGCGCAGGCCTCGCCGCCCGACATGCGGCTGCCGATCTCGCTCGGGCTCGACTGGCCGAACCGCGTCGCGGCGGTCGGTCGCCCGCTCGACTGGACCACGGCGCAGTCGTGGACCTTCGAACCGCTCGACGCCGAGGCCTTCCCCGCGGTCGCGCTCGCGAAGCAGGTGGGCAGGGCCGGCGGCGAGTATCCCGCGGTGTTCAATGCGGCGAACGAGCAGGCCGTGGCGGCGTTCCATGCGGGCCGCATCGGATTCACGGGAATCGTCGACACCGTGCGCGACGTCGTCGACGCGCACGAGGCATCCGATCGCACGCTCACCGTCGACTCGCTCGCCGACGCCGAGCGGGCGGCCCGGCGCGCCGCCGACGCCCGCATCGCGCGCGCCTGACGCGCTCCCAGCAGACGGCCAGCCCACTCGAAGCCATCGGCAGTACGCTGAACGCCGTGGAATCCGTACTGCTGTTCATCGGGGGCGTCGTCATCGTCGTCATCGGCCTCGCGCTGTCGATCGGGCTGCACGAGATCGGGCACCTGCTGCCCGCGAAGCTCTTCGGCGTCAAGGTCACGCAGTACATGATCGGCTTCGGGCCCACGATCTGGTCCAAGCGCAAGGGTGAGACCGAGTACGGCGTCAAGGCGATCCCGCTCGGCGGCTACATCTCGATGATCGGCATGTTCCCGCCGGCGAAGGGCGCCAAGGTGCACGCCGATTCCACGGGATTCCTCCGCGGTCTCGTGCAGGACGCACGCGACTCCAGCATGGAGTCGATCACGCCGGGCGACGAGAGCAGGGCGTTCTACACGCTGCCGGTCTGGAAGCGCCTCATCATCATGTTCGGCGGCCCGTTCATGAACCTGCTGCTCGCGGTCGTGCTGTTCGCGGTGCTGCTCATGGGCTTCGGCGTCACCCAGGCGTCGACGACGGTCGGCACCGTCTCGGCGTGCGCGCTTCCGGCGACGAGCGAGCGGCAGACGTGCGAACCGGGTGATCCTGCTGCGCCCGGCGCCGCGGCCGGCATCGAACCCGGTGACCGCATCGTCTCGGTCGCGGGCGAGCCCATCGCGACGTGGGGCGAGTCGACCGCGATCATCCGCGACCACCCCGACGAGGCGGTCGAGCTCGTCGTCGTCCGCGACGGCGACGAGGTCGCATTGACGGTCACGCCCATGCTCAGCGAGCGGTACGCCATCGACGCCAACGGTCAGGTGGTGACCGATGCCTCGGGCGAGCCGGTCGTCGTGCAGGCGGGGTTCATCGGCGTGGGCGCCGCGACCGAGACGGTGCAGCAGCCGGCGACGGCGGTGCTGCCTGCGGTCGGCGACAACGTGGCACGGGTCGCCGGCATCATCGTGAACCTGCCGCAGCGCCTCGTCGACGTCGCCAACGCGGCGTTCGGCCCCGGCGAGCGCGACCCGAACGGCCCGATCTCGGTCGTGGGCGTGGGCCGGGTCGCCGGCGAGATCGCGAGCCTCGACGAGATTCCGATCGCCTCCAAGGCCGCCGGGCTGATCGGCCTGCTCGCATCGCTGAACATCGCGCTCTTCGTCTTCAACATGATCCCGCTGCTGCCGCTCGACGGCGGCCACATCGCCGGCGCGCTGTGGGAGGCGATCCGCCGCGGGTTCGCGAAGCTCTTCAAGCGGCCCGATCCGGGGCCGGTCGACCTCGCGAAGCTCATGCCGGTGACGCTCGCCGTCGTCGTGGTGTTCGGCGCGATGAGCGCGCTGCTCATCTACGCCGACATCGTGAAGCCGGTGTCGCTGTTCTGATGCAGGGTGCGCGGCGCCGCCCGTACACCCGGGGGAGTAGGGCGTGAGCCTTCGCCGGGCAGATCCGCGCGCGCGCCCGGGGCATTACGATCGAGGAATGCCCGCGCCCTCGTGGAGCGGTCCCTCCGATCGGGCGATGCCCGGGCCTCCGTGGGGTCCGCCTCCCGACCGATACCGACGGCCACCGGCAGCGTTCGTGCTGCTCGCGCCCGTCGTCATCAGCCTGCTCGTGCAGGTACCCGCGGCGATCGGCATCGCCGTCTGGACCCATGTCGGCTGGGCGGCGGGTCTCGGTCAGGTCGCACTGGCCATTGCCGGACCGCTCGCGCTGCTCGCGTCGCGCCGGTTCCCCGGGCCGACGGTCGCCGTGGTCGCGGCGCTCGCTCTCGCCGACCTGCTCGTCACGCCCGACGCCGGACCCCCGTACCTCGCGTTCGCGTTCGCGATCGTGCTCGCGGTCGCTCGCGGGGCGGTCGTCTGGGCGGCGGTGTCGACGGTCGTCGCATGGGTCGCCGCGATCTGGCTCGGCGCGGTGCTGGGGCTGTCGTGGCATCCGTTCCGCATCGCCGCGACCACCCTCGCGCTCGCGGCATGCTTCGGCATCGGCTGGTTCGTGCGCGTGCGGCGCACCCGTGCCGCCGCGTACCGCGAACAGGCCCTGCGCCGTCGCAGGTCGGCCGAAGCGCGCGAACGCGTGCGCATCGCCCGCGAACTGCACGACGTCATCGGCCACGCGCTCTCGCAGATCAACGTGCAGGCGAGCGTTGGGCTGCATCTCATGGACCGCGATCCCGAGCAGGCGCGCACGGCCCTCAGCAGCATCAAGGAGACGTCGAAGACGGCGCTCGACGAGGTGCGCAGCGTGCTCGGTGTCATCCGCGACGGCGATGCCCCACTCGCCCCTCAGGCCGAGATCGCCGAACTGCCGCGCCTGCTGCGGGGTGTGGGCTCGCCCGACTTCTCGGCCGAACTCATCGACCGGCTCGACGCCGTGCCCGGTCGCGCCGCGCAGTTCGCGGCGTACCGCATCGTGCAGGAGGCGCTGACGAACGTGGTGCGTCACTCCGGGGCGACGCGTGCGGTGGTCGAGCTCGAACACGTCGGCGACGAACTGGTGGTCACGATCGACGACGACGGGTCGGGATTCGGGGAGCGTGCCGATACCGACGCCGTCGATGCGGTCGACGAGGAGCACACCGGTACCGGCATCCTCGGTATGCGCGAACGCGCGACCCTGCTCGGCGGAACCGTCGATCTCGAGACATCCGATCTCGGCGGCGTCAGGGTCGTCGCGCACCTGCCATGGCGGGCCACCGCATGATTCGCGTCGCGCTGGCCGACGACCAGGTGCTCGTTCGCGCAGGTTTCCGCGCGCTGCTCGAGGCCGAATCCGACCTCCACGTCGTCGGCGAGGCGTCGACCGGCGAAGAGCTCCTCGAGCTCGTGCGTCGCGAACCCGTCGACGTCGTACTCATGGACATCCGCATGCCGGGCACCGACGGGCTCTGGGCGACCGAGCAGATCGCCGCCGACCCGGCACTCGGGGGAGTGCACGTCGTCATCGTCACGACGTTCGAGCTCGACGAGTACGTCGCCAGGGCGGTGCGTGCGGGTGCGAGCGGCTTCCTCGTGAAGGACACCGAGCCCGTCGACCTGCTGCGCGCGGTGCGGGTCGTCGCGAGCGGCGAGGCGCTGCTCTCGCCGGGGGTCACGAAGCGCCTGCTCGAGCGCATGGCGGTGGGCCTGCGCGACGCACCCGACGAGCAGCGTCTCGCGGCGCTCACCGAGCGCGAGCGCGAGGTATTGCGCCTCGTCGGGCAGGGCCTCACGAACGACGAGATCGCCGGGCGGCTCGTGCTCTCGCCCCTCACGTCGAAGACGCACGTCTCGCGCATCATGTCGAAGCTGCACGCGCGCGACCGGGTGCACCTCGTGGTGGTCGCCTACGAGTCGGGCCTCGTCGCGCCCGGCTGGCAGTAGCCGCAGTAGACGGCAGTCGCCCGCCGGGGTCGTCATGCTCCCCGGGGAGCAGCGCAGGTGCCTCCGCCGGGCGGATTCGCCGCCGCCCGCTCATCGCGAGACTCGTCTCGACGGCCTGAACCGCAGGCCGCACGAACACGGGAGAATCTCATGCTCACCACCCTCGCCGCCACCTCGGTGGCCGCCCACGCCAGCCCATGGGGGGCCGGGTTCGGATGGGCATTCATCCTCATCCCGATCTTCTGGTTCCTGGTCATCGGGCTCATCGTCTTCCTGATCGTCCGCAACCGGCGTCGATACTGGGCGCACGGCGGTCCCGACGGTTCGTACGGCCCGCCCTGGATGCGGGCCGGCGCGAGCGCCGAGTCGACGCTCGCCGAGCGGTTCGCGAAGGGCGACATCGACGAGACCGAGTACCGCGCGCGCCTCGAGGTGCTGCGCGCGAACCGGCCGAACGCCTAGCGTTCGCAGGCGACGAGGGGGCGGATGCCGCGGCATCCGCCCCCTCGTTCATGCCGGCGGGCGCGGCGGGAGCGCCCGCTCGAGCGCGGCCGCCTGGTGGCGGTGCCCGACGGTCTCGTAGCCGACGATGACCACGACCGGTGAGAGCGCGGTGAGCACGATGCCCGTGCCCATGCTCGCGCCGGCGGCGACCGCCCACACCGCGATCACGAGGATGATGATGCTGCCGATGAAGAGCCAGATGTGGAACGGGTCGAACTGCCGCAACAGCAACGAGTACAGGGTGAACAGCGCCACCGAGAAGACCGCCACGGGAACGACGACCGTGAGCAGCGCCTCGACGGTGCCGATGTGCGCGACACCCCCGATCTCGTACGCAGCGACGTGCAGGCCGGCGCCCGTCGCGGCGAGCGATCCGAAGATGAAGAAGTGGCCGTAACCCCAGGTGAATCCGCGTTCGCGGAAGCTCGTCAGTATCTTGGCCGATGGCATCGTGAAGTACACCCACCACATGGCGAATGCGAGCAGCGTGCCGCCGAACGCCACGAGGGCCGCCTCGACCGACCAGCCCTGTTCCTCGACCACGGCCGAGATCGCGAGGATCGTGCCGAGCACGACCTCGCCGAGGGTGATGATGACGAGCAGCCCATAGCGCTCGGCGATGTGGTGGGCGTGCCACGGGGTGCCGCCGACCCGGCGCTCGATCACGTAGGGGCAGACCAGTTCGAGCGTGCCGAGCACCGCGAAGATGCCGAGCATCACCGGCAGCGACGGGTTGATGAAGATGGAGATCACCCAGCCCACCTGGATGATCCCGACGACGGTCGCGTAGGTCAGCGCCGACCGCCGGTGCGCGGGGTCGTCGCGGGCGATGCGCAGCCAGAGCGCGATGGTCGCCACGCGCATGATCACGTAGCCGGCGACCATCACGCCGTTGTCGAGGTGCTCGCCCTCGTCGATCGAATGGAACGCCGGGGGCAGCCCGAGGGCGAGCACGAGCACGCCGAGCATCTGCACCATGGTGGCGATGCGGAAGAACGCGTCGTCGGTGTCGTAGGCCGACGCGAGCCACGAGTAGTTGATCCAGGCCAGGCAGATCGCGAACACCGCGATCGAGAAGCCGAGGAACGCGGGGCCCCAGTGCCCGAGTTCGAGCAGGTGAGCTGCCTGTGCGCCCGCCTGGCTGAACGCGACGACGAACGTGAGGTCGAAGAGCAGCTCGAGCGGGGTCGCGCCGCGGTGCGGTTCGTTCGGGTCACGACCGACCATGCGCCGCAGGCGGTGGTCGAGTGGGGGATGCGCGGTCGGCGTGCTCATGGCACACATCGTCGCACGCGCGGGCGCCGGTCGAGTAGCGCGAAGGCGCGTATCGAGACCGGTGACCGGGTCTCGACACGGCGCTTCGCGCCTGCTCGACCGACGAGGGCCGCGATCAGCGCGAGAGCAGCAGTGCCTCGCCCTGGCCGCCGCCGCCGCACAGCGCGACCGCGGCGTTGCCGCTGCCCCGACGCGAGAGCTCGAGCGCCGCGTGCAGTGCGAGGCGCGCGCCCGAGGCTCCGATCGGGTGGCCGACCGCGATGGCGCCGCCGTGCATGTTGACGATGTCGCTCGAGAGGTCGAGGTCGCGGGTGGACTGCAGCGAGACCGCGGCGAAGGCCTCGTTGATCTCGACGACGTCGAGGTCGGATGCCGCGACACCGCCCTTCTCGAGGGCCGCGGCGATGGCGTTCGACGGCTGGGAGTGCAGCGAGTTGTCGGGACCGGCGACCTGGCCGGCGGCGCCGACGAGGGCGAGCCACGGCAGGCCCTTCGACTCGGCCCACTCGCGGCTCGCGACCACCACGGCGGCGGCGCCGTCGGAGAGCGGCGACGAGTTGCCCGCGGTGATCGAGCCGTCGGCGGTGAATGCCGGGCGCAGCTTCGCGAGCACCTCGACGGTGGAGTCGGGCCGAACGCCCTGGTCGGCGTCGACGACGACCGGATCGCCCTTGCGCTGCGGGATCTCGACGGGCACGATCTCGTCGGCGAAGACCCCGGCGGCCTGTGCGGCGCCGGCGCGCACGTGCGAGGCGGAGGCGATCTCGTCCTGTTCAGGACGCTCGATGCCGTAGCGGGCATTGAAGCGCTCGGTCGAGGCGCCCATCGAGTCGTGGTCGAACGCGTCGGTGAGCCCGTCGGCGGCGGCGTGATCGAGCATCTCGACCGAGCCGTAGACGTGACCTGCCCGCGAACCGGGCAGCAGGTGGGGAGCGTTGGTCATCGACTCCTGGCCGCCAGCGACGACGACGGATGCCTCGCCGAGGCGGATGAGGCGTGCGGCGTCGGTGATGGCGACGAGGCCCGAGAGGCACACCTTGTTGAGGGTCGTCGCCGGGACGCGCCACGGGATGCCGGCCGCCACGGCCGACTGCTTGGCGGGGTTCTGGCCGGCCCCTGCCTGCAGCACCTGGCCCATGATGACGGCATCGACGTCGTCGGGGGAGACCCCGGCCTTCTCGAGTGCGCCGCGGATCGCGACGGTGCCGAGCTGGACCGCCGTCTGATTCGCGAGGTTGCCGTTGATGCGGGCGAACGGGGTGCGTGCCCCAGCGATGATGACGACGTCGGGGATGCTCATGTCTTCGGAACTCCTTCGTTCGGGTTGCGAGCTGCTCGCGTTCAACTCTATGGTACGTTCATGACACCTGAACCACCTGTCAGGTTCTGCATCACACGTCCAGCCATTCACTGTTGAGAGGCAATCCAATGCGGGTTACGAAGAAGTACCTCGCGACGGCCGTCATCGCCGCCGCGACCATTGCACTGGTCGGGTGCGCTCCGACCACCTCGGGCGGCGACGCCGAGTCGACCGACGCCGGTGCGCCGGTGTCGGTCTCGATGATCACGAGCCAGACCGGGCCGCTCGCGGCCTACGGCGAGGCCTACACCAAGGGCTTCGAGGCGGGCCTCGACTACGCCACCGACGGCACCGGCACGGTCGACGGCCGCGAGCTCGACATCGAGTGGCTCGACGACCAGGGCAACCCCGACACGGCAGTCTCGCTCGCGAAGGACGTCATCGGCCAGGGCACGCAGATCATCGCGGGCACGGTCGTGTCGGGCATCGCCACGGCCCTCGCCGAGCAGGCCGCCCAGAACAAGATCCTCTACATCTCGGGCCCCGCCGCCACCGACGCCATCACGGGCGTCAACGAGTACACCTTCCGGTCGGGCCGCCAGACGTTCCAGGACGTCGCCACCGCCGGTACGTTCATCGGCGACCCCGAGGGCAAGAAGGTCGTCGTCTTCGCTCAGGACACCGCGTTCGGCCAGGGCAACCTCGCCGGCGTGCAGGCCGTGCTCGGCGGTCAGGGCGCCACGGTCGAGGGCGTGCTCGTCGCCGAGGACGCCACCGAGTTCACCCCGTTCGCGCAGCAGTTGCTCGCAGCCTCGCCCGACCTCGTGTTCGTCGCATGGGCCGGCGCCTCGTCGGGTGCGATGTGGACGGCACTGTCGCAGCAGGGCGTGTTCGACGCCGTCCCGGTCGTGACCGGCCTCGGCGACGTCGCGACCTACGGCGCCTACGGCGACGCATCCGCCGACATCTCGTTCCTCAACCACTACTTCGGCGGCGCCTCGGGCACCGACGCCGAGACCGCGATGATCGAGCACCTCGAGGCTGAGGGCGCGGTCGCCGACCTCTTCTCGCCCGACGGCTTCGTGGCCGCGCAGATGATCGTGCAGGCGGTGCGCGAAGGCGGCGACACCGTCGACGGCATGATCGGTGCGCTCGAGGGCTACACGTTCGACTCGGTCAAGGGCGAGATCACGGTGCGCGAGGGCGACCACGCGGTCATCCAGCCGATGTACCAGGCGAAGCTCGTCCAAGACGGCGCCGACTGGGTGCCCGAACTCATCGACACGATCGCTGCCGACCAGGTCGCCCCTCCGGCCGCCGGCTGATCCCCTGCCGTGCAGTCCGGCGGCCGCGCCCGAACGCGGCCGCCGGACCACCCCCTGACGCCACGAACAGGTAAGGCAACCATGACCGACCACGCCGTGCTCGCCCTCGAGCACATCGGCCTCCGCATCGGCGGTGCGCGCATCCTCGAGGATGTGTCGCTGCAGGTGCCCGCGGGCGAGATGCTCGGGGTGATCGGCCCCAACGGCGCCGGCAAGACGACCCTCTTCAACGTCATCTCGGGCGTCGTGCGACCCACCGAGGGCACCGTGCACCTCGACGGGCGCGACGTCACCCAGCAGCCGATCCACCGCCGAGCCGCCGCCGGCCTCGGGCGCACGTTCCAGACGTCGAGCCTGTTCCCGGCACTCACCGTGCTCGAGAACGTGCGGCTTGCGGCCCAGGCGCACACGGGGCATGCGACATCCGTCTTCCGCACTCCTCGTCGCACGGATGCTGCGACCGCGGCCGCGCGCACCGCCCTCGCCGAGGTCGGCCTGGCCGACCGGGCCGGCACCGCCGCCGCGGGGCTCGCGCACGGCGAGAAGCGCAAGCTCGAGATCGCGATGCTCATCGCCATGGATCCGAAGGTCATCCTGCTCGACGAGCCGATGGCCGGGGTCGCCTCGGGCGACATGCCAGCGATCACCGAGGTCATCCGCGGCCTGCACCGCGGCGGCCGCACCGTGCTCATGGTCGAACACCACATGGAGGTCGTACTCGGTCTCGTCGACCGGGTTGCGGTCATGCACCACGGCGAGCTGCTCGCCGTCGACACCCCCGAGGCCGTGATGGCGAACCCCACGGTGCAGTCCGCCTATCTTGGAGAGCCGGTATGAGCGAGCCCATCCTCGTCGTCGACGGCCTGAACGGCCGCATCGCCGGGCAGCAGGTCGTCGAGGACATCTCCTTCGAAGTCCCGGCCTCGGGTGTGACCGCCCTGCTCGGCCGCAACGGGGTCGGCAAGACCTCGACGATCAAGTCCATCCTCGGACTCATCGACCGCACCGGTGCGGTGCACCTCGGCGGAGAGCGCATCGACCGGCTGCCCACGCACCGCATCGTGCAACGCGGCGTCGGCTACGTGCCCGAAGACCGCGAGATCTTCGGCTCGCTCAGCGTCGCCGAGAACCTGCGGCTCGCCGAGCGCGACGACCGGCCGCGCCGAGAGCTCATCGAGCGGCTGTTTCCCGACATCCACGCCCGCCGCGCCCAGCGCGCCGGCACACTCTCGGGCGGCCAGCAGCAGATGGTGTCGCTCGCGAGGGCGCTCGTGAACGAGAACCGGCTGCTGCTCGTCGACGAGCCCACGAAGGGACTCGCCCCGCGCATCGTCGACGAGGTCGCGGCCGCGCTCGCCGAGGCCGCTGCGACCGTGCCGATCCTCCTCGTCGAACAGAACCTGCACGTCATCCGCAAGCTCGCCGAGCGCGTCGTCGTGCTCTCGGGCGGCCGCGTGGTGTTCACCGGGTCGGCCGCCGACCTGCTCGACGACGAGGCGCGCATCCAGCGCTACCTCGGCGTGCACGACGCCACCGACGACCGTGCCGCTCCGGCGCACGCCCCCGACCACGACGCCGCCACTGCGATACCCGTCGCCGACACCACGGAGGAACTCCGATGAGCACCGTGCTCCTCCTCGTCATCACCGGGCTCGGGCTCGGCGCCCTCTATTTCCTGGTCGCCAGCGGTCTGTCGCTCATCTACGGGCTCATGGGCGTGCTGAACTTCGCGCACGGCTCGTTCCTCACGATCGCGGCCTTCATCGGCTGGGAGGTCGGGCGCCGGGTCTCCGACGGCACCTGGTGGGGGCTGCTCGTCTCGGCGCTCGTCGGCATGATCGTCGGTGCCGTGGTCGCCGCGGCCACCGAGTACTTCCTCATCCGCCGCCTCTACGAGCGGCATATCGAGCAGGCGCTCATCACCGTCGGCCTCGCACTCGCCACGGTCGCCCTCTTCGAGGGCATCTGGGGCACCGACCCGATCTACACGGCCCGACCCGAGTGGCTGACCCAGACCACTGAGATCCTCGGTGCCAAGATTCCGAACGACCGGTTCCTGCTCATCGTGTGCGCGGCCCTCGTGCTCGGCGGCATCGTGCTCTTTCTTCGGAAGACCCGTTACGGGCTGATCATCCGAGCCGGCGTCGAGAACCGCTCGATGGTCACCGCGCTCGGCATCGACGTACGGCGCTCGTTCACGCTCGTGTTCGCGATCGGCGGTGCTGCCGCCGGACTCGGCGGCGTGCTCGCCTCGGTCTACTACGGCTATGTCTCGGCGCACCTCGGATCGGTGCTGCTCATCTTCGCGTTCATCGTCACCGTCATCGGCGGGCTCGGCTCGCTGACGGGTGCGGCGATCGCGTCGGTGCTCGTGGCGGTGCTCCAGCAGTTCGCCAACTTCTACCTCGGCGGCACCGGCGACCTCGTCGTCGTCATCGCCCTCGCCGCGGTGCTGCTCGTGCGCCCGCGTGGACTCATGGGGAAGGTCGCATGAACCAGCAGCTCACCGATTCCGCGCCCGCTTCGACGGGCTCGGCGACCGAGGCGCCCGCACCGGCACCCGACGGCAGGGCCGGCGGCGCGACATCCGGCCGGCGACCGCTCGTGCTGCTCATCGGGGGCATCGCGCTCGTCGTCGTGCTCGCGATCCTGCCGCTGCTCGCGATCGAGATCCCTGGCGTGCTGCCCGGGCCGACGTACACGCCGGGAACCCTGCAATTGCTCGCCTACGCGATGCTCATCGCGGCGCTCGCGCTCAGCTACCGCATGATGTTCGGCCTGGCCGGGCTGCTCTCGTTCGGGCATGCGCTGTTCTTCGCCGCGGGGGCATACGGACTCGGCATGGCGCTCGAGTACTTCGCGCCCGTCGAGTGGCAGAGCGAGCTCATCTTCCTCGCGTCGATCGTCGTGACGCTGATCTTCGGCATCGTGCTGGCCGCGACCGTGGGGTCGCTGGCACTGCGGGTCACGGGCATCTCGTTCGCGATGGTCACGCTCGCCTTCGCGCAGGCCGGGTCGGTGCTCATCCGCCGCAACCCCGGCGGCGCGACCGGTGGCGACGAGGGCCTCTCGCTCGACATCGCGAACGTGCCCGATGCGCTCGTGGGGGTGCTGAACACGAGAAATCTCTACTGGCTCTCGCTCGGCATCCTCGTGTTCGTGTACCTCGTCGTGCTCTGGGTCGAGCGCAGCCGCGCCGGGCACGTCGCCGAGGCGACGCGCGAGAACGAGTTGCGCGTCCGGGTGCTCGGCATCCGTCCGTACCAGGTGAAGTTCCTCATCTTCATCGTCGCGTCGACGCTCGCCGCGATCGCCGGCATGGGCTACCTGCTGCTGCAGTCGGGCGCGTCGCCCCGGGTCGCGACGGCGGATTTCACCCTCACGATCCTCGTGATCGTGGTACTCGGCGGGGTGGGGTATCGCTGGGGCGCGATCGTGGGCGGTATCGTCTACACACTGCTCGACCAGCGGCTCACGGCGCTCGCGGGCTCCGACTTCATCGCAGGTCTGCCCGCCGTGCTCCGCGTGCCGCTGTCCGAGCCGCTGTTCATTCTGGGAACGCTCTTCATCCTCGTGGTGCTGTTCCTGCCCGGGGGGATCGCGGGAATCCCGCAACGCATCCGAACCGGTCGGAAGCAGCACCCGGTCGAATCGGAGGAGGCCGCGGATGCCTGACGGTCTGCACACCCTCGGTCGCTGGACCCGCGATCGGGCCCGGGCGACCCCCGAACGCATCGCGATCGACGACCGCGGCGTCGTCCTCAGCTACCGCGAGCTCGACGTCCGCGCCGAGCGCCTCGCCGTGGCCCTGCGCGCCGCGGGCTATGTGATCGGCGATCGCGTCGCCACGATCACCGGCAACAGCTCCGACCACGTGGTGCTCTTCTTCGCGTGCGCGAAAGCCGGCCTCACGCTCGTACCGCTGTCGTGGCGGCTCGCGCCGCGCGAGCTCGCCGAGCAGCTCGAGATCGCCGAGCCGGCGCTGCTGCTCGTCGAGACCGAGTTCGAGTCGGTCGCGAAGGCGACGCTCTCGCGACTCGCGCGCCGCATCCCGACCGCGCCGCTCGGCGCGCACGGCGTCGAGTCCGACGTTCCCGCGCCCGCGGGCGACCCGCGGCACGGGTCATCCGCCGCCGTTCGCGATGTCGCCGACGACGACGCCCTGCTCATGATCTTCACCTCGGGCACCACGGCGAAGCCGAAGGGCGCGGTGCTCACCCACGCCAACTGCTTCTGGACCAACCTCTCGTTCTCGCGCATCGCCGAGATCGGTCCCGGCGACAGCGTGCTCGCGGTGCTGCCCCAGTACCACGTCGGCGGGTGGAACATCCAGCCGCTGCTCGCGTGGTGGACCGGGGCGACGGTGGTGCTCGAACGCACCTTCGACCCGGCACGCGTGCTGCACCTCATTCAAGAGCGACGCATCACGACGATGATGGGCGTGCCCGCCAACTACCTGTTCCTCGCGCAGCATCCCGACTTCGAGCGCACCGACCTGTCGAGCCTCGTGCACACGATCGTCGGCGGTGCGCCGATGCCTCCGGCGCTGCTGCGCACGTGGCACGCCCGCGGCATCGCGCTCACCCAGGGCTACGGACTCACCGAGGCGTCGCCCAACGTGCTCTGCCTTCCCGACGACGACGCGCTCGGCCGCGCGGGCTCGGCCGGAAAGCCGTACCCGCACGTCGATGTCGCCGTCGCCGATCCGGTCACCGGCGAGCACCTCGAGGGCGAGGCCGAGGGTGAGCTGCTCGTGCACGGGCCATCGGTGTTCGCCGGCTACTTCCGTGACCCGGCCGCGACCGAGGCGACGCTCGTCGACGGCTGGCTGCGCACCGGCGACCTCGTGCGGCGCGACGCCGACGGCTACTTCACGATCGTCGACCGCATCAAGGACATCTACATCTCGGGCGGCGAAGGCGTGGCGCCCGCCGAGGTCGAGGCCGTGCTCATGGGGCACCCGGCCGTCGCCGACGTCGCCGTCGCCGGGGTCCCCGACGAGCGGTGGGGAGAGGCCGGCGTGGCGTGGGTCGTCGTCACCCGCGGGCGCGCGACCGACGCCGCGGAACTGCTCGAGTTCGCGGCCGGCTCGCTCGCGCGCTACAAGGTGCCGCGCGAGGTGCACTTCGTCGACGCGCTGCCGCGCTCGACCGCGGGCAAGGTGCTGCGACGCGTGCTCGTCGAGAGCTCGCAGCCGCCGGTTGAGGAGCGTCCGACGACGGAGGATGCGTCTCGAAGCCGCGAGACGAACATCGAGCGGGTTGAGGAGCGTCCGACGAAGGAGGATGCGTCTCGAAAGACACCCCGCGGGCGACCGGGTTTCGAGACGATCGCTGCGCGACCTCCTCAACCCGCGGGTGAGGAGGACGCGCGATGAGCGCGGCACCCCGCACGGCACGGGGCGAGAAGACCCGGCGCAAGCTGCTCGAGGCCGCAGAGCACGTGTTCGCGGCCAACGGGTACCACGAGGCATCCGTCTCTCGCATCACCGATGTCGCCGGCGTCGGACAGGGAACCTACTACCTCTACTTCGACTCGAAGCTCGCGATCTTCAACGAGCTCGTCGAAGATCTCAACCATCGCGTGCGTCAGGCGATGAGCGAGGGCGCGCGCGGCGCCTCGAGCCGGCTCGAGGCCGAGCGGGCGGGCTTCGCCGCGTTCTTCCGCTTCACGGCCGAGCACCCGGGCCTCTACCGTGTCGTGCGCGAGGCCGAGCAGGTGTCGCCCGATGCGCTTCGACTGCACTACACGCGCATCGTCGAGGGGTACATCGACGGCCTCCGCGACGCGTTCGACGACGGTGAGATCAGTGATATCGACCCGACTGTGGCCGCGTGGGCACTCATGGGCATCGGTGAGATGATCGGCATGCGCTGGGTGCTCTGGGGCGACCCCGATGCGGCGCCCGGCGCCGGCGCAGACCCCACCGCGAGCGGCACCCGTGAGGTGCCCCAGCACGTGCTCGACGAGATGATGCGGTTCATCGAGGGAGCCCTCGGGCGCCCTGGGACCGCAGGAACGCGGCGCGCCGACGCGCCCCAGAAGGAGGAATCGTGACCGATCTGAGCGGACGGCGGGCGGTCGTGACCGGCGGCGCGAGCGGCATCGGCGAGGCGTGCGCGCGCGCCTTCGCCGCGGCCGGCGCCCACGTCGTGATCGCCGACCTGAACGGCGAGGCCGCCGAGCAGGTCGCTCGCGCGGTCGGCGGCGAGGCCTGGCAGGTCGACCTCGGCGACACCGGCGCGCTCGCCGACCTCACGCTCGACGCCGACATCCTCGTCAACAACGCCGGCATCCAGCACGTGCGCCCGATCGAGCAGTTCGAACCCGAGCGGTTCTCGCTCATCCTGCGCCTCATGCTCGAGTCGCCGTTCCTGCTCATCCGCGCGGCCCTGCCGGGCATGTACGAGCGCGGATTCGGCCGCGTCATCAACATCTCGAGCGTGCACGGCCTGCGCGCCTCGCCGTTCAAGTCGGCGTACGTCGCCGCGAAGCACGGCCTCGAGGGGCTGTCGAAGGTCACCGCCCTCGAGGGCGGCCCGCACGGCGTCACCTCGAACTGCATCAACCCCGGGTACGTGCGCACGCCGCTCGTCGAGAAGCAGATCGCCGACCAGGCTCGTCTGCACGGCATCCCCGAAGACGAGGTGCTGCCGAAGATCATGCTCACCGAGTCGGCGATCAAGCGCCTCGTCGAGCCCGCCGAGGTCGCGAGCCTCGCGCTGTGGCTGGCGAGCCCCGAGGCCGGCATGGCGACCGGCGCGAGTTACGTCATCGACGGCGGATGGAGCGCGCGATGACCGAGACCACCTTCGCTGCACCCGTCGCCGGCGGCGACCTGGCCGGCGGGCAATGGCGAGCGGATGCCCCGGACCTCGCGGTGCTCGCGGTGCACGGCATCACGGCGAGCCATCGCAACTGGGACCTCGTCGCCGACGCCCTGCCCGATCGACGGGTCATCGCGCCCGACCTGCGCGGCCGAGGCCGCAGCAACGGCCTTCCGGCGCCCTACGGGATCGAGCAGCACGCCGACGACCTCGCCGCGACCCTCGACGCGCTCGACGTCGAACGCGTCTACGTGCTCGGTCACTCGATGGGCGCGTTCGTCTCGGTGCGATTCGCCGAGCGACACCCCGAACGGGTCGCAGGCGTCTCCCTGATCGACGGCGGGCTGCCGGTGCCGAGCCCCGAGGGCATCGCGCCCGCGGACCTGCCGAAGGTGTTGCTCGGGCCGGCCCTCGACCGGCTGTCGATGACGTTCCCCAGCCGCGCCGACTACGTCGAGTTCTGGCAGCGGCATCCGGCCCTCGGGCCGTACTGGAACTCCGCGATCGAGGCGTACGTGCAGTACGACCTCGACGGAGACGAGCCGGCGCTGCGCAGCTCGGCGAGCGCCGCCGCCGTCGCGGTGAACGCGGTCGAGCTCGACGGCTCGGCGGGCTACACCGAGGCACTGCTCGCGACTCGCGGGCCGGTCGACTTCTTCCGCGCGCCGCGGGGCCTGCTCGACGGGGCGCCGCTCTACGCCGAGGAGCTCGCCGCCGAGTGGGCGGTGCGGATGCCGCAGCTGGTCGTGCACGACGTCGCCGACGTCAACCACTACACGATCGTCATGTCGGCCCTCGGAGTGGATAGTGTGATGCCCGTCATCCGCGACCGCATCCAGGCCGCGCAAACACAGGAAGGTGCATCGTGACACTCGACAAGGTCGTCGGGTCCGCTCAAGAGGCGGTCGCCGACATCCCATCAGGAGCAAGCCTCGCCGTCGGCGGGTTCGGGCTCTGCGGCATCCCCATGGTCCTGATCCAGGCGCTGCTCGACGCGAGCGTCGACGACCTCTCGGTCGTCTCGAACAACTGCGGCGTCGACGACTGGGGTCTGGGCGTGCTGCTCGCGAAGCAGCGCATCGCCAAGATGACCTCGTCGTACGTCGGCGAGAACAAGGAGTTCGAACGGCAGTACCTCTCGGGTGAGCTCGAGCTCGAGCTCACCCCCCAGGGCACCCTCGCCGAGAAGCTCCGCGCCGGCGGCAGCGGCATCGCGGGGTTCTTCACGCAGACCGGTGTCGGCACGCAGGTCGCCGAGGGCGGGTTGCCGCGCCGGTACCACGCCGACGGCACCATCGCGGTCGCGAGCTCGCCGAAGCAGGTGCAGTCGTTCGACGTCGACGGCCAGTCGCGCGAGTTCGTGCTCGAAGAGGCCATCACCACCGACTTCGCGCTCGTGCACGCCCTGAAAGGCGACCGGTTCGGCAACCTCGTGTTCGACAAGTCGGCCCGCAACTTCTCGCCGCTCGCGGCGATGGCGGGCCGGGTCTGCATCGCCCAGGTCGAGGAGATCGTCGAGGCGGGCGAGATCGACCCCGACGCCGTGCACCTGCCCGGCATCTACGTCGACCGCATCGTCGTCGTGGGGCCCGACATCGAGAAGCGCATCGAACGTCGCACCGTGTCCGTCGAGAACGCGGCATCCCGCGAGATGCCCGAAGGAGCCTGAGCCATGGCACTCACACGTCTTGAGATGGCGGCCCGCGCCGCGAAGGAGCTCTCCAACGGTTCGTACGTGAACCTCGGCATCGGGCTGCCGACGCTCGTGCCGAACTACGTGGCCGACGACGTCACGATCCTGCTGCAGTCCGAGAACGGCATCCTCGGCGTCGGCCCGTACCCGACTGAAGACGCCGTCGACCCCGACCTCATCAACGCCGGCAAAGAGACGGTCACGGTGCTGCCCGGCGCCGCGTACTTCGACTCGGCGACGAGCTTCGGCATGATCCGCGGCGGCAAGATCGACGCCGCCATCCTGGGCGCCATGCAGGTCTCGGCGGCCGGCGACCTCGCCAACTGGATGATCCCCGGCAAGATGGTCAAGGGCCCCGGCGGTGCCATGGACCTCGTCCATGGCGCCCGCCGCAAGATCGTGCTCATGGAGCACGTCGCCAAGGACGGCTCGGCGAAGATCGTGAACGAGTGCTCCCTGCCGCTCACGGGCAAGGGCGTCGTCGATCGCATCATCACCGACCTCGCCGTCATCGACATCACGCCCGAGGGGCTCAAGCTCATCGAACTCGCACCCGGCGTCACCGTCGACGAGGTCGTCGCCGCCACCGAGCCGCCGCTCGACACCTCAGCGGTCGAATAGCTGTTCTCGTCGGTCGAGTAGGCCCGTCAGGGCCGTATCGAGACCCACCTCTCACGAAAGGCAACACCATGGTCGACACGATCTTCCCGGGCATCACCACCAACCGGGTCGAGACCGATCGCCTCACAGCCAATGTGCTCGAGCGGCCATCGGAATCCGCGACGAAGATCGTGGTGTTCGTGCACGGCAACACGTCGTCGTCGCTGTTCTGGCAGCCGATGATGCTGGCCCTGCCCGATGACGTGCGGGCGCTCGCCGTCGACCTGCGCGGTTTCGGCGACAGCGAGACGCTCCCGGTCGACGCGACGCGCGGCGTTCGCGACTTCTCCGACGACGTGGCATCCGTCATCGAGGCGCTCGACCTCGGTGCGGTGCACGTCGTCGGCTGGAGCCTCGGCGGTGGCGTCGCGATGCAGCTGGTGCTCGACCGCCCCGACCTCGTCACGAGCCTCACGCTCGTCGCGCCGGTCTCGCCGTACGGGTTCGGCGGGACCGGCGCCGACGGCTCGCTCCTGACACCGGATGCCGCGGGCACGGGTGGCGGGGGAGCGAACCCCGACTTCATCGCCCGCCTCGCGCGCGGCGACCGCAGCGACGAGCCGGGGTCGCCGCGTGCGGTGTTCCGCGCAACGTATGTCGTACCGGGCTTCGAGGCCGAGCACGAAGACGTCTGGGTCGAGTCGATGCTCACGACCAAGACCGGCATCGACAACGACCCGGGCGACTCGACGACCTCCGACAACTGGCCGGGCTTCGCCCCGGGCAGCCGGGGCGTGCTCAACACCCTGGCGCCGTCGCTCTTCAACACCACGGCGATCGTCGACCTCGAATCGAAGCCGCCGATCCTCTGGATCCACGGTGCTCAAGACGCGATCGTCGGCGACGCCTCGTTCTTCGACCTCAACCAGCTGGGCAAGGCGGGCATCATCCCGGGCTGGCCGGGCGACGACGTGGCGCCGCCGCAGCCGATGATCCAGCAGACCCGTGCGGTGCTCGAACGCTACCGAGCGGCGGGCGGCGCGGTCACCGAGCTCGAGCTCGAGAACTGCGGCCATTCGCCGCACCTCGAGCGCCCCGACGAGTTCCGCGCGGCGCTGCTCGACCTGATCGGCTGAACCCGCGCGTGCCGGCGTCCCGATTCGGTGACGCCGACGAGGAGCACCCGAGACGGCGCCACGGCTTCGATATCAGATCGTGACGCGTCACGGATGGCTCGCTTGCCGCGACGCTGTCACGATCATCACAGGCACGCACCTGCTGCCCATCCCTCCCGATAGGTGTCCGATGCCCCGAATCCACCGCGCTGGCGCTCTTACCGCGCTCGCGCTCGCGCTTGCATGGGCCCTGACCGGATGCTTCGGGGGTTCGCCTGCGGCGGCGCCGGCCCCCGACGCCGAAGCACCGGCGGCAACCGCGGAGCCGACACCGAGCGCCGCGCCGGTCGATCCGCTCACGACGGTCACCGCGATCGTCGCGCGACCCGAATCGCTGGAGCTGCGCGACGCCTCCGATGCGGTGGTCGCCGAGTTCGGCTACCTCGATGACGTCGACCAGGCGATCGACTCGCTCACCGTGGTCTTCGGTGCCGACCCGACGGCAGAGGATCATCCGGGCTCCAGCCACTTCTCGCCTTCCACGGCGCACCGATGGGGTGCGTTCGAGCTCTGGGAACGGCGGTATGTCGACCGCTGGGCTGAATTCGCCGGGCAGGAGCGCACGTTGTACAAGCCGAGCTTCGGCGTGATCTTCACCGGGCCGAACTCCGCGGGGGTCGCGCTTGCCACCGAGCAGGGCGTCGTCGCCGGCGCATCGTGGGCGGAGCTCTCGGCGATGCCGGGCCTGCAGATCAACCCCAGCGGCTGCTCGGGGCCGTACCTCGACTACACGACGCATGAGGAGACATGGCCCGACGGCACGGTGCACGAGCAACGGTTCGGCGTCGACTTCGTCGTGAACGGTGACGGGTCGAGCATCGCGCGGGTCCGCGCCCCGCTTCCGATCCACGAAGACGGCTGCGCCTGAGGCATCCCGCCCGGCGCTGGGGGTTCGCCCGGCGATCCGGAAGTAGACTCGGACACGTGCCTGCTGTGAATCTCGGAATGCCCAAAGTCCCTGAGGTCTTGGCCCCGCGACGCAAGTCGCGCCAGATCAAGGTGGGCAAGGTGCTCGTCGGCGGCGACGCCCAGGTGAGCGTGCAGTCGATGACCACGACGCCCACCACGAACATCAACGCCACCCTGCAGCAGATCGCCGAGCTCACCGCATCGGGCTGCGACATCGTGCGGGTCGCGGTGCCGAGCCGCGACGACGCCGAGGCATTGCCGATCATCGCCAAGAAGAGCCAGATCCCGGTGATCGCCGACATCCACTTCCAGCCGAACTACGTGTTCGCCGCGATCGACGCGGGCTGCGCGGCGGTGCGCGTGAATCCGGGCAACATCCGCAAGTTCGACGACCGCGTCGGCGAGATCGCCAAGGCCGCGAAGGCGGCCGGCGTGAGCCTGCGCATCGGCGTGAACGCCGGTTCGCTCGACCCGCGCCTGCTCGAGAAGTACGGCAAGGCGACGCCCGAGGCGCTCGTCGAGTCGGCCGTGTGGGAGGCGAGCCTCTTCGAGGAGCACGACTTCCACGACTTCAAGATCTCGGTCAAGCACAACGACCCGATCGTCATGGTGAAGGCCTACCGCATGCTCGCCGAACGCGGCGACTGGCCCCTGCACCTCGGCGTCACCGAGGCCGGGCCGGCCTTCCAGGGCACGATCAAGAGCGCCACCGCGTTCGGCATCCTGCTGAGCGAGGGCATCGGCGACACGATCCGCGTGTCGCTCAGCGCCCCGCCGGTCGAAGAGGTCAAGGTCGGACTGCAGATCCTGCAGTCGCTGAACCTTCGCGAGCGCAAGCTCGAGATCGTCTCGTGCCCCTCGTGCGGCCGCGCGCAGGTCGACGTCTACAAGCTCGCCAACGACGTCACCGACGGGCTCGAGGGCATGACCGTGCCGCTGCGCGTCGCGGTCATGGGCTGCGTCGTGAACGGACCCGGCGAGGCCCGCGAGGCCGACCTGGGCGTCGCGTCGGGCAACGGCAAGGGGCAGATCTTCGTCAAGGGCGAGGTCATCAAGACCGTCCCCGAGTCCGAGATCGTCGAAACCCTCATCGCCGAGGCGCAGCGCATCGCCGACGAGATGGGCGCCGACGCCCCGGTCGGCTCGCCGCAGGTGCTGACCCCGTAGTCGCCGGCGGCCGCCGCGAGTACAGTGGGCGGCACCGGATGCCCCACCGGCGTCCGTGCGCGAGAGGGGATCGCGATGAGCGGCGAGAAGTTCGAGTTCGAGTATCCCGACCAGGCCGGCTATCCCGACGGGATGGGAACGCTGCACGAGGGCGTCGACGAGGACAACGAAGCAGGCACCGACGACCGTGCCGACGACGCCGCGACGGCGGCAGAACACGACCTCGAGGAGTTCGCGCTCGACGACGAGGAGGACGTCGACGGCAACGTCTGACGCGTTCGGGCACCGTCCGAACACGGCGCCTTCGAACGGCGGATCGCCGGTTGCCGAGCTTCGGTCCGACTCAGTCCGCGAGCGCGAACTGCACGGCGCCCGAAGCGATGTCGGCGCTGGCGAGCACGACGGCGATGCGCTCGCCCGAACGCGTCCGATCGCTCGCTGGGCAGGTCGCCGTGACCGCGGGGTCGGCGAGCTGCACGACCGCGCGATCGTCGCGCAGTTCGAGCACGGTCGCGTCGAAGCGCTCGCCGACGCGATCGGCGAGCACGGCCGCCTCGACCCTGGCCACCGACGCCGATTCGAGCTGGCTCGCCCGCTGCGACGAGGCACCCATGAGCGAGGGGAGCGCCGCGAGCGACTGTCGTGCCCAGCCCGGCACCTCTCGGCCCGCGCTCACCGCCTCGCACACGACGAGGCCCCACCGGTCGACGAGTCGACGCAGGGGCGCGGTGACGTGCGCATATGGCGCCGCGATCGCCGATTGCATGGGGTCGCGCGGCACAGTTCCGTCGAACGCCTCGTAGCCTGCGCCGCGGAACAGTCCTCCGGCAGCGCGCATCACGGCGAGGCACGCCGGGTCGGTGCGATCGAGGCCCCGCAGGTACTCGCCGTACGAGACCGACTCGGGCCATGGCCGCCCGAGCGCCTCGGTCTGCGTGCGGAATGCGGCGATGCGCGACGCATCAGGCGCCGGCATCGTTCGGAGGATCCCGACCCGGGCATCGACCATGAGCTGTGCCGCGGCCATCCCGGTCATGAGCGAGAGCTGCGCGTTCCAGTCCTCGACCGCCAGCAGGCTGCGCCACTCGAGCGCGTAGCCACCGTCGGAGCGCACGATCTCGGCCTCGGGCGAGTTCAGGCTCGCTCCGCCGCGTGCCCGCTCCTGCTCGATGCGAAGCAGGCCGATCTGCTTCAGCAGGCCGAGCGGCCCGTCTGCTGCGCCGGCGTCGATGCGCTCCTGCGCCTCGATATAGCTCAGTCGCTCGCGTGAGCGAACGATCGCGCGCTCGAGCCGGGTGCCGACGACCGCGCCCGCCTCGTCGAGGTCGAGCGCCCACACGTAGGCGCTCCGGTCGACGCCGGGTAGCAGTGAAACGCGATCCTCGCTGAGCACGGGCGGATGCAGCGGAATGCGGCCGTCGGCCGCGTAGAGCGTCTGCCCGCGCTCGCGCGCTTCGAGATCGACCGCGCGATCGGGGGTGACGAAGCCCGGGACATCCGCGATCGCATAGTGCACGGTGTACCCGCCCTCGCGACGTGCGAGGTGCAGGGCCTGATCGAGGTCCATCGAGCCGACCGGGTCGATCGTGAGGAATTCGAGGTCGCGCCGGTCGCGTTCGGGCGGCGGCGAAGCGGATGTCGCGGCCTCGGCCTCGGCGAGCACCTCGGCCGGGAACTCGGCGGGCAGCTCGAGCGACGCGCGCAACTCGGCGAGCGCGACGGCGAGTTCGCTCTGCGCGACGGATGCTGCGATGTGCGACCGGAGGGCGGACATCTGCCCAGCCTACGGCGGGTGGGCGCGACGAGGGGAGGGCGTGAAGTCGCGACATCCGCTCGCCTTCTAGACTGGGCGGGTGCCCACACGCCTGACCAACTACTTCCTCCGTACGCTCCGCGAAGACCCCGCCGACGCCGAGGTGACGAGCCACAAGCTGCTCGTGCGCGCCGGCTACATCCGCCGTCAGGCGCCGGGGGTGTTCGCGTGGCTGCCGCTCGGGCTGCGGGTGAAGGCGAAGATCGAGGCGATCATCCGCGAAGAGATGACGAACGCGGGCGCGCACGAGGTGCACTTCCCGGCGCTGCTGCCGCGCGAGCCCTACGAGGTCACCAACCGGTGGACCGAGTACGGCGACGCGCTCTTCCGCCTGCACGACCGCAAGGGCGCCGACTACCTGCTCGCGCCCACGCACGAAGAGGTGTTCACGCTGCTCGTGAAAGACCTCTACAACTCGTACAAAGACCTGCCCCTGTCGATATACCAGATCCAAGACAAGTACCGCGACGAGGCGCGGCCGCGTGCCGGCCTGCTGCGCGGCCGCGAGTTCACCATGAAGGACGCGTACTCGTTCGACGTGTCCGATGAGGGTCTCGATGCCTCGTACCAGGCGCAGCGCGACGCGTATGAGCGCATCTTCGCGCGCCTCGGGCTCGAGTACGTCATCGTGCAGGCCGATGCGGGCGCCATGGGCGGCTCGAAGAGCGAGGAGTTCCTGCACCCGACCCCCGTCGGCGAAGACACCTTCGTACGCTCGGCCGGGGGGTATGCGGCGAACGTCGAGGCGTTCCAGACGATCGTGCCCGAGTCGCTGCCCGTCGACGGCCAGCCTGCGCCGGTCGTGTTCGACTCGCCGAACACGCCGACGATCCTGACCCTCGTCGACCACGTCAACGAGCACGAGCCGCGCACCGACCGTGCTTGGCGTGCCGCCGACACGCTCAAGAACGTCGTGCTGGCGCTCACCCACCTCGACGGCAGGCGCGAGCTCGTCGTCGTCGGCATGCCCGGCGACCGCGAGGTCGAGGTCAAGCGGGCCGAAGTCGCGTTCGCCCCCGCCGAGGTCGAGGCGGCCACCGAATCCGACTTCGCGAAGCACCCCGGCCTCGTCAAGGGCTACATCGGACCCTGGTCGCCCGAGGGTCCCGTGCTCGGCGAGGAGTCTGCGAGCGGCATCCGATTCCTCGTCGACCCGCGCGTCGTCGAGGGCACCGCGTGGGTGACCGGCGCGAACATCGACCAGAAGCACGTGCTCTCACTCGTCGCCGGTCGCGACTTCGTCGCCGACGGCGTGATCGACATCTCCGACGTGCGCGCCGGCGACCCAGCGCCCGACGGCTCGGGCCCGGTCGAGCTCGCTCGCGGCATGGAGATCGGCCACGTGTTCCAGCTCGGCCGCAAGTACGCCGAGGCGCTCGGCCTCAAGGTGCTCGACGAGAACGGCAAGCTCGCGACCGTCACCATGGGCTCCTACGGCATCGGCGTCACGCGCATCCTCGCGATCCTCGCCGAGGGCAACAACGACGAGAAGGGCCTCGTGTGGCCCGCCGCCGTGGCGCCGTTCGACGTGCACGTGCTCGCGACCGGCAAGGACGCCGCGGTGTTCGACACCGCCGAGACGATCGTGGCCGCGCTCGAGGCATCCCGATTCGACGTGCTCTACGACGACCGGCCCAAGGTATCGCCGGGCGTGAAGTTCGGCGACGCCGAGCTCATCGGCGTGCCCAAGATCGTGATCGCGGGCCGCGGCGTCGCCGACGGCGTCGTCGAGGTCTGGGATCGCGCAACGGGCGAGCGTACGCAGGTGCCGATCGACGGGGTCGTCGCCGCGCTCTCCTGACCGCCCGAAGGCGCGAGCGGATGACCCGCCCCGCGTCAACCGGTATCGTTGAGTCCTGCCGACTCCGAGGGGAGAGCGGCACTGAGAGCTGAATAGAGGAGGCCGGCGATGGATATCGACCTCAGCGTGCTTCGCATGATGGAGCGCGAGAAGGAGATCCCGTTCGACGAACTGGTGGAGATCATCGAACAGGCCATCCTGATGGCCTACCTGAAGCACACCAATCCGGGGCAGCACGGCCATGCGAACCCGAACGGGGCTCGCGCGCACCTCGACCGCAAGACCGGGCACGTCTCGGTGTTCGTGCCCGAGCTCGACGACGAGGGAAACGTCATCGGCGAGGCCGAGGACTCGCCGAGCGACTTCGGTCGCATCGCGGCATTCGCGGCGAAGCAGGTCATCAACCAGCGCCTGCGCGACCTGGCCGACGACGCGGTGCTGGGGGAGTTCCGCGGGCGTGAGGGCGATATCGTCGCCGGCATCATCCAGCAGGGTCCCAACCCGAAGATGGTGCACATCGACCTCGGCACGGTCGAGGCGATCCTGCCGCCCGAAGAGCAGGTGCCGGGCGAGGAGTACCCGCACGGCCAGCGCATCCGCGTCTACGTGACGAGCGTCGCCAAGGGCACGAAGGGCCCGTCGATCACGGTCTCGCGCACCCACCCCGCACTGGTGCGCAAGCTGTTCGCGCTCGAGGTGCCCGAGATCGCGTCCGGCGTGGTCGAGATCGTCTCGCTCGCTCGCGAGGCCGGGCACCGCACGAAGATCGCGGTGCGTGCGAACCAGCCGGGCGTGAACGCCAAGGGTGCGGCGATCGGCGAGCTCGGGCAGCGGGTCCGCGCGGTCACGGCAGAGCTCGGCGCCGAGAAGATCGACATCGTCGACTGGTCCGACGACCTCGCCACGTTCGTCGCGAGCGCCCTGTCGCCGGCCAAGGTCACGAGCGCGTTCGTCATCGACGAGTCGACACGCGCCGTCCGCGCCCTCGTGCCCGACTACCAGCTCTCGCTCGCGATCGGCAAGGAGGGCCAGAACGCCCGTCTCGCAGCCAAGCTGACCGGCGCGAAGATCGACATCCAGCCCGACTCGATCCTCGAGTCGAACTGACGTCTGCCGTGCGCTCGCCGGCCGTGTCGGCGGGCGCACAGCTCAGAGGTGTAACATGGAACCCGTCAGAACGTGCATCGGATGCCGTTCGCGCTCCCCGCGATCCTCACTTCTGAGGGTCGTCACCCAGAACTCCCACGTCATCGCAGATGATTCGGCTGTGCTTCCGGGAAGGGGTGCGTGGCTGCATCCGTCACTCGAGTGCTACCGGCTCGCCGTGCGGCGACGCGCGTTCACCCGCGCACTTCGCGTCCGCGGCGAACTGGACACCAGCAACGTAGAGAACAGGCTGAAGGCAAATGGACAACTCATGAGCGGCTCGAAATGAGACCCGTCCGCCATTGATGGTCCGCCCCTGTCCGGGGTCGGGCCCGGAACAGGAGAGAAGTGGCTGCCAAACCACGTGTACACGAGATCGCATCCGAACTCGGTGTCGACAGCAAGATCGCGCTTGAGAAGCTCAAGCAGATGGGCGAGTACGTCAAGGGACCCTCGTCGTCCATCGAACCCCCCGTCGCGCGCCGCCTGAAGGCGGCGCTCGAAGCCGACGGCGCCGCGGCCAAGGCAGCGGCGCCCGCCCCTGCCGCCGCGGCCAAGCCCGCGTCGTCGACCGTGAAGCCCGGCGTCAAGCCCGGCCCCAAGCCGGCCGCCAAGCCCGTCGTCGAGGAGCCCGAGGCGCCGGCGCCGGCGGCGCCCGTCGCCGAGGTGCCCCTCACGGTCGCCGAACGTCAGGCCCAGGCTGAAGAGAAGGCCGCGCACGCGGCTGCCGAGAAGGCCGAACAGCAGGCTGAGCAGGCTGAGAAGCCCGCCGCTGCCGCCGCTGCCACCGCCTCCGACGTCGCGAAGCCGTCGACCGGTCCCAAGCCCGGCGGCGCGGTCCCGCGCCCGGCCGGCGCCCCTCGCCCCGGTGCTCCTCGCCCCGGCAACAACCCGTTCTCGAGCTCGCAGGGCATGGGCTCGCGTCCGGCTCAGCCTCGTCCGGGCAACAACCCGTTCTCGAGCTCGCAGGGCATGGGACAGCGGCCGAGCCCCGGCAACATCCCGCGCCCGCAGGCGCCGCGGCCAGGTTCGCCGCGCCCCGGCGCTCCCCGCCCGGCCGGCGCCGGCGGCCGCCCCGGCGGCGGCTTCCAGCGTCCCGGCGGCGGTGGCGGCGCAGGCGCTCGTCCCGGCGGTGCCGGCGGTGGCTTCCAGCGTCCCGGTGGCGCGCCAGGCGGCGGCTTCGGCGGCCCGCGTCCTGCGGGTGGCGGCGGCCGTGGTCGTGGCCCCGGCGGCGGTACGGCAGGTGCCTTCGGTCGCGGCGGTGGCAAGAGCAAGTCGCGCAAGTCGAAGCGTACGAAGCGGGCCGAGTTCGAGATGCGGGAGGCCCCGTCGCTCGGCGGCGTGAGCGTTCCCCGCGGCGACGGCAACACCGTCATCAGGCTGCGTCGCGGCTCCTCCATCTCCGACTTCGCCGACAAGATCGATGCGAACCCCGGTTCGCTCGTCACCGTGCTGTTCCACCTCGGTGAGATGGCGACGGCGACCGAGTCGCTCGATGAGGCGACCTTCGAGGTGCTCGGCGCCGAGCTCGGCTACAAGATCCAGGTCGTGTCTCCCGAAGACGAAGACCGCGAACTCCTCGAGGGCTTCGACATCGACCTCGACCAGGAGCTCGAGAACGAGACCGACGACGACCTCGCGGCGCGTCCGCCGGTCGTCACCGTCATGGGTCACGTCGACCACGGTAAGACCCGCCTGCTCGACGCCATCCGCAACGCGAATGTCGTCGCGGGCGAGGCCGGTGGCATCACGCAGCACATCGGCGCCTACCAGGTTCACACCGAGCACGAGGGCATCGACCGCGCGATCACCTTCATCGACACCCCCGGTCACGAGGCGTTCACCGCCATGCGTGCCCGTGGTGCGCAGGTGACCGACATCGCGATCCTCGTGGTCGCGGCCGACGACGGCATCATGCCGCAGACGATCGAGGCGCTGAACCACGCGCAGTCGGCGAACGTGCCGATCGTGGTGGCGGTGAACAAGATCGACAAGCCCGACGCGAACCCCGCCAAGGTGCGCCAGCAGCTCACCGAGTTCGGCCTCGTGGCCGAGGAGTACGGCGGCGACGTGCTGTTCGTCGACGTCTCGGCTCGTGAGGGCATCGGCATCCAGGAACTGCTCGACGCAGTGCTCCTCACCGCCGACGCCGGACTCGACCTGCGCGCGAACCCCGACAAGGACGCACGTGGCGTCGCGATCGAGGCGAAGCTCGACAAGGGACGTGGTGCGGTCGCGACCGTGCTCATCCAGTCGGGCACGCTCCGGGTCGGCGACGCGATCGTCGCGGGCACCGCCTATGGCCGCGTTCGTGCGATGGCCGACGAGAACGGCGACGCGGTCGCCGAGGCGACACCGGCTCGCCCGGTGCAGGTGCAGGGCCTCTCGAGCGTTCCGCGAGCGGGCGACACCTTCCTCGTCACCGAGGAGGACCGCACGGCCCGCCAGATCGCCGAGAAGCGCGAGGCGGCAGAGCGCAACGCCCTGCTCGCGAAGGCGCGCAAGCGCATCTCGCTCGAGGACTTCACCCGTGCGCTCGAAGAGGGCAAGGTCGAGTCGCTCAACCTCATCATCAAGGGTGACGTGTCGGGTGCCGTCGAGGCGCTCGAGGAGTCGCTCTTGAAGATCGAGGTCGACGAATCGGTGCAGCTGCGCATCCTCCACCGCGGTGTGGGTGCCGTCACTGAGAGCGACATCGACCTCGCGACGATCGACAACGCGATCGTCATCGGGTTCAACGTGCGCCCCGACGTGAAGGCGCGGGAGCGTGCCGCCCGCGAGGGTGTCGACGTGCGCTTCTACTCGGTCATCTACAACGCGATCGACGACATCGAGAACTCGCTCAAGGGCATGCTCAAGCCCGAGTACGAAGAGGTCCAGTCGGGCGTCGCCGAGATCCGCGAGGTGTTCCGCTCCTCGAAGTTCGGCAACATCGCCGGTGTCATCGTGCGGTCGGGAACGATCACGCGAAACGCCAAGGCACGCGTCATCCGCGATGGCGTCGTCGTCGGCGACAACCTCGCGATCGAGTCGCTGCGCCGGTTCAAGGACGACGTCACCGAGGTCCGCACGGACTTCGAGGCGGGCATCGGCCTCGGCAAGTTCAACGACATCCAGGTCGGCGACGAGATCGAGACCATCGAGATGCGCGAGAAGCCTCGCGCCTGATCGAACGGCCGGGGCGGCTTGCCGCCCCGGCCTCGCTCGGAAGGAAACACTGCACCATGGCTGATCCGGCACGGGCCAGGAAGATGGCCGACCGCATCAAGGAGATCGTCGCGAAACGGCTCGACAAGGGCCTTCGCGACCCGCGGCTCGGGTTCGTGACGATCACCGACGTGCGCGTCACGGGCGACCTGCAGCACGCGAGCATCTTCTACACGGTGTACGGCACCGATGAAGAGCGTCGCGATTCTGCACTGGCGCTCAAGTCGGCGACCGGGATGCTCCGCACCGAGGTCGGCCGCAACATCACCGCGCGGCTCACCCCGTCGCTCGAGTTCATCGCCGACGCGATCCCCGAGAACGCCGAGCACATCGAGGAACTGCTCCGCGAGGCGCGCGAGCGCGACGCGGAGACCACAGAACTCGCGTCGACGGCCGAGTACGCCGGTGAGGCGGATCCGTACGTCAAGCCGCGTGACCTCGACGACGACGGCGCCGACGAGCTCGACGGTGACACCGTCGACGTCGCCGACGAGGGGCGCGCGGGCTAGGTCCGCACGGGCTGGTCCGCGACGGCCTCAGCGCGGCCCGCCACTGCCGTGCAGGTCGGCGGCGACCTCGGCGATGCGCGCCTGCATGGCGGTGATGAAGGCCAGCACGACCGGCTGTCGCAACGCCTCGGGCCGGCACACCAGCCAGTAGGGCAGTCGCTCGTCGATCTCGGCGGGGAACAGTCTCACGAGGTCGTCGTGCCGGTCCGCGAGGAATGCCGGCAGGAGGCCGTATCCCGCGCCCGCGCGCGTCGCGTCGACGTGGACGAACACGTTGGTACTCGAGACCGCGTCGACCATGCGGCGGGTCGAGCGACGCGCCTCGTCGAGCGCGTCGACCTGCAGCATCGACTCGATGAAGTAGACGAGCGGCCGGCCGTCGAGGTCGGCCGTCGTGCGTGGCGTCCCGTGCTGCTCGAGGTACGGGCGGCTCGCATACAGGCCGAGCGCGTAGTCGGCGAGGTGCACCGCTTCGGCGCGGTTGACGTGCGGTTTCCCGACGACGACCTCGAGGTCGACGCCGACGCGCTGCTGGGCGGCACGGCGTTGCGCCGCGACGATCTCGAGCGAGACGTCGGGATGCGCGCGCCGGACGGCGACGATCGCGGGGGCCGCGATGAACCCGCTGAAGCCGTCGGTCGCCGAGAGGCGCACGACGCCCGAGAGCCGCGCCGACTCGGGGGAGAGCGCGCCGAGCGCGCGCTCGACGCCCTCGGCCGCGGTGATCGCATGCTCGCCGAGAGCCGTCAGCACCCAACCGGCCGCCCCCCGCGCGAGCACCCGGCCGCCGAGCGCGGCTTCGAGGGCCGTGATGCGACGAGCGATGGTGGTGTGGTTCAGGCCCAGCTCGGCCGCGGCCGCCGTGTAGCGGCCCGCCCTGGCCACGGCCAGCAGCACCAGCAGGTCGTCGGGGTTCGGCCGGGATGGCGGGAGCTTCAGCGAGGGCACTCCTGCATATTCGCACACGCGATGCCGCAGGCAGCCGGGCGTTCTGCACTCGGTCGCAGAATCCTCACCGTTCGGGCAGGCGGTATCCCGCGTCGTCACCGACCAGGAGCCCATCGGCGAGCAGTCCCGCGATCGCGCGGTCGAGCTGGGCGGCATCCGCCCAGACGGGGGCGAGCTCGACGCGGTCGACCGGTCGGTGTGCGGCACGCAGTTCTCGCATGACGAGGCCGCGCACCTGCCGATCGGAGCCCGCGAAACGCGCCTGCACGGGTCGCCGAGCGCCCTCGTACGGCGGGTAGCCCGCCCGGCGCCAGGCGCACGCGTCGGCGATGGGGCACTCGTCGCAGCGCGGGGCACGGGCGGCGCACACCGTGGCGCCGAGTTCCATGGTCGCCGCGTTCACGATGCGCGCCGAGGGCGGGTCATCGGGCAGCAGTGCCTCCATCGCGGCGAGATCGCGGGCCGTCGATGGCGGCCCCGCTTCACCCTGCCCCGCGACGGCGCGTGCGAGCACGCGTCGCGTGTTCGTGTCGACCACCGGATGTCGCAGGCCGAACGCGAACGCGGCGATCGCGCGCGCCGTGTAGGGGCCGATGCCCTGCAGCGCGAGCAGCGCATCGAGGTCGTGCGGCACCTCGCCGCCGTGCCGCTCGACGATCTCGGTCGCGGCCCGGTGGAGCCAGAGCGCCCGCCGCGGATAGCCCAGCCGGTCCCAGGCCCGCACCGCTTCGGACGGAGGCTCGGCCGCGAGCGCCGCCGGGGTCGGCCATCGCTCGATCCACGCCTCCCAGCGCGGGAGGACCCGGGCGACCTGCGTCTGCTGCAGCATGAACTCGCTCACGAGCACCGCCCACGGCGAAACGTCGGCCGCACGCCACGGCAGGGGCCGCGCGGCATCTGCGAACCAGCCGATGAGCGTGTCGGCGATCGGCGATGGCGTGTGGCGCGACATCCGCTCAGCCTATGACGTCGACCCGGCACGGGTGGGGGCTCGCGGCTAGGCTCGGAGCATGCGACTCGTCACGACGCCAAGGGTCACGTTCCTGCGTGGGCTCGCCGATGAGATCGTGGCGCAGTACGGGCACGGCCGAATGATCGTCGCGATCGACGGGCCGCTGCGCAGCGGCAAATCGAAGTTCGGTGACGACCTCGCCGATGTGCTCCGCGAACGGGAGCATTCGGTGTTCCGTGCGAGCATCGAGGACTTCCATCGGTCGAGGGCGGCGCAGGCGGCGTACGGCGCCGACACCCCGGCCCGGTACTACGGGTACGGCATCGACGAGTCGGCGCTGCGGCGCGTGCTCGTCGAGCCGTTCCGCATGGGCGGGTCGACCGCCTTCGTCACCCGCGTGTTCGATCCCACTCGCGACGCCTGGGTCGAGCCGAAGTGGATCACCGGCCCCGAGGACGCGATCCTCGTCATCGACGGCCGGTTCGTGCTGCGTGAGCGGCTCGCGGGGCTGTGGGACGTGCGTATCGCCGTCGACGGGGATCCCATCGACCCGGCCGACGTCCTCGCCTATGGCGAGCGCGACCCGCGAGCGGTGGCGGCGGCGATCATCGACCTGACCGATCCCGACCACCCGACCCGAGGCTGAAATCCCGATCCGTCAGACCGGTACGTCGGCGAGCACCCGGTCGGGGGTGAGCGGCTCGCCGCGCCGCTCGACCTCGTGCACGAGCGCGGTCAGCGCACGGCTGACGGGTGCGTCGAGACCGGCGGCGGATGCCTCGCGCACGACGGCCCCGTTGAGGAAGTCGATCTCGGTGGGTTGCCCGCGACGCAGGCTCTGCTGTGTCGACCCGAGGTTGGGCACGCCGCCCATGCGGATGCGCATCGACCACGGCAGCACCTGGCCGATCGCGAGCGGGAGTCGTGCGAACAGGCGCAGGCGCCGATCGCCGAGTCCCTGCAACGACCCGAAGCGGATGCCCCGGGCGATGCCCACACGCACGGCCTCGCGCATCGACGCGGCGACGACGCGTCGCAGGCGGGGGTCGTCGACGACGTCCTGCACGCTCTCGCCCACGATCGCGGGGACGGCGTTCAGCATGTTGACGATGAGCTTCGTCCACTGCGCGCCCCGGAACCCGTCGATCGCGACGACGGGTACGGCGCCCGACAGTACTCCGGCGACCCTCACGCATTCGGCGTCGGCCGGGCCGTCGCCGCGGCCGAGGTAGCTCGTCGCGGGAGTCGTGACGCGCACCACGCCCGGCTCCGTGTAGTTCGCCGCGATGATCGAGAGCATACCCATGCACGACGACTGCGGCAGCAGCCTCGTCGCTGTCGCGACGCCGTCGAGCCCGTTCTGCACGACCACGACGGGCACGCCGTCGATGCGCAGCGCGTTCGCCGTGATCGCGGCCTCGGCATCCTGCGCCTTCGTGCAGACGAGCACGAGGTCGGGCCGGATCGACAGCGTCTCGGAGGCGGCGACGGTGGCGTGCACGTCGCCGTACCCGCCGCTCATCCGGATGCCGCTCTCGCGGATCGCCGCCAAACCGGCGCCGCGCGCCGCGACCTCGATGTCGTGGCCGGCCCGCACGAGCAGGGCGGCGAAGGTCCCTCCGAGCGCGCCGGCGCCGATGATCCCGATCCTCACGGTCTCAGCGTAGGCGGCGCGCAGTCGCCCCCGTGTGCCGACCACGGGTCGGCCGGCTGTTAGCCTGATGGGCGTGAACAGCGGCATCCTCCTCGTCGACAAGCCGCAGGGAATCACGAGTCACGACGTCGTCGCCCGCATGCGCCGCCTCGCCGGAACCCGCAAGATCGGGCACGCGGGCACGCTCGACCCGATGGCGACGGGCCTGCTCGTGCTCGGGGTCGACAGCGCGACTCGGCTGCTGCACTACCTCGTCGGGCTCGACAAGGAGTACTTCGCGACGATCCGCCTCGGCTGGGGCACGACGACCGACGATGCCGAGGGCGAGCCGTTGCCCGCGACCGACGTCGATCGGGCGGCCATCGCCGCGCTGACCGACGAGTCGATCCACGTCGCGATGCTCCGACAGGTCGGCGAGATCGACCAGGTTCCGAGCGCGGTCAGCGCCGTGAAGGTCGACGGCAAGCGCGCCTACCAGCGCGTTCGCGACGGCGAGCAGGTCGAGCTGGCATCCCGCCGCGTGACCGTGTCGGCGTTCGAACTGCTCGAGTCGCGTGCCGGCGACGGATACGTCGACCTCGACGTTCGCGTCGAATGCTCGTCGGGCACGTACGTGCGCGCCCTCGCGCGCGACCTCGGTTCCGCGCTCGGCACGGCCGGCCATCTCACGGCACTGCGCCGCAGCCGCATCGGGCAGTACTCGGTCGACGAGGCCAGCGAGCTCGAAGGGTTCGACGTCGTCGCGTCGCTCATCGGACCCGCCGCCGCCGCGAGGCGATCCATGCCGGTCGTCGAGGTCACCGCCGCCGAGGCCGTCGACCTCGGCCACGGCAAGCGCGTCGCGGTCGACGAGGCGCGGCTCGCGGCATCCGATCGCGACGCGTCGTTCGCGGCGATCGCGCCCGGCGACCGGCTCATCGCGATCGTCGAGCGGCGCGGCGATCAACTCAAGGTCATCACCGGATTCCCGCAGCAGGAGCAGTCGTGATCGAGTGGTTCACCTGGGTGCAGCTCGCCGTCGCCGTCGCCGCAGGCGTGCTCTGCCTCGTGCTCGGGCTCGCAGGCCGGGTGCCGAGCGACCTCACGATCGGTGCGCTGGCGCTCGTCGAGGTGTTGCTCGTCGTGCAGCTCGTCGTCGCGATCCTCGCTCCGGCCTTTGGCAACGAGCCCACCGGCAGCCTGCTGGAGTTCTACACCTACCTCGTGAGCGCGCTGCTGCTGCCGCCGGCCGCCGCGTTCTGGGCGTTGCTCGAGCGCAACCGGTGGTCGACGGTCGTGCTGGGCGTCGCCGCGCTCGCCGTCGGCGTCATGGTGTACCGCATGCTGCAGATCTGGACCGTGCAGTCCGCGTGATCCGCGTCTGAGAGAATCGAGCGACATGAGCAAGCTGCAGAATCCCCCGGAAGAAGTGCGACCGTCGACCCGCATGAGCGGCGTCGGACGCGTGCTCGTCACCGTCTACGGGGTACTCGCGCTCGCGGCGACCGGACGCTCGTTCGTGCAGATCGTGTCGAAGTTCGACGAAGCGCCCCTCGCCTACGCGCTGTCGGCCCTCGCGGCGGTCGTCTACATCGTCGCCACGATCGCGCTCGTGCGCCCCGGGGTCGTGTGGTACCGCGTGGCGTGGGCGACGATCGTCTTCGAGTTCATGGGCGTGATCGTCGTCGGCGCCCTCAGCGTCATGATGCCCGACCTGTTCCCGCACGACACGGTGTGGTCGGGGTTCGGCCGGGGCTACCTCTACATTCCGCTCGTCCTGCCGGTGCTCGGCATGTGGTGGCTCGCCACGCATCGGCCCGCCGCGCCGGGCTCGTCGAGCGCACGTCCGGCCGCCGGCCCGGCGGGGGAGGGTGCCGCGTGAAGATCTTCAAGGGCCTCGCCGGAGTGCCCGCAGGCTTCGGCCCGTCGGCGGTGACGATCGGCAAGTTCGACGGGGTGCACCAGGGGCATCGCGCCGTCATCAGCCGGCTCCGCGGCATCGCCGAGTCCGAGGGGCTGAAAGCGGCGGTCGTCACGTTCGACCGCAACCCGCTCGCGCTGCTCGCGCCCGAGAAGTGCCCCGACGCGCTCGTGAGCGTTCGCCAGAAGCTCGAGCTGCTCGCCACCACGGGCATCGACGCGACGCTGATGCTGCCGTTCGATCGCGCGCTGGCCTCGGTTCCCGCGACCGAGTTCGTCGAGCGCGTGCTGGTCGACACCCTCGCGGCCAAGGCCGTGCTGGTCGGCCGGGACTTCCGCTATGGAGCTCGCGGCGCCGGTGACGTCGACCTCCTCGTCGACCTCGGGGCGACGTTCGGGTTCACGGTCGAGGTCATCGACGACGTGACCCCGCAGGGCGGGAGGCGCGTGTCGTCGACCTGGGTGCGCGAGCTGCTCGCCGAGGGCGACGTCCGGCACGCGACCGAACTGCTCGGGCACACTCCGACGGTGTCGGGCATCGTCGTGCACGGTGCCAAGCGCGGCCGCGAACTGGGATTCCCGACCGCGAACCTCACGCCCGAGTCAGAGGGGCTCATCCCCGCCGACGGCGTCTACGCAGGCTGGCTCACCGACGCCGGCACCCGGTACCCCGCCGCGATCTCGGTCGGCGACAATCCCACGTTCGAGGGCGTCGCGAAGAAGCAGGTCGAAGCGTACGTGCTCGACCGCGAGCTCGACCTCTACGATCATGTCGTCGACATCGAGTTCGTCGAGCGCATCCGCGGCATGGTGGCGTTCACGAACATCCCCGACCTCATCGACACCATGCGCGGCGACGTCGACCACTCCCGCGAGATCCTGGCCGACTGAACGCGAGCACCGCCCGCGACGGGCGGTTTCCGTGGACGTCCCAGCCGCCCGCCCCAGGCGTTCGGTGGCTGGTCGGAGCCATAGACTCGACGTGATGCCCTCGATCCCGCCCCGACCGCTCTGGGCGGGGCGCTCTCTCGCCCTCATCGGGATCGTGCTCGTTGCGTTCAACCTGCGCACCGCGGTGGCATCGCTCTCGCCGATCCTCGACCAGGTGGGGGCCGAGATCACGCTCGATCCGGTCGTGCTCGGGTTCCTCGGCATGCTTCCGCCGCTGAGTTTCGCCGTGTTCGGCATCCTGACTCCGCTCGTCGCCCGCCGCTTCGGCCTCGAGGGCACGCTCATCGTCTCGCTCATCGCGCTCGCCGCAGGGCTCGCGTGGCGGGGGCTGTCGGGCTCGGCGCTGACGCTCGTCGCCGCGAGCACGCTCACGTTCGCCGCGATCGGCGTCGCCAACGTGCTGCTGCCGCCGCTCGTGAAACGGTACTTCCCCGATCGCATCGGGTTCATGACCGCCCTGTACGTGACCGCGATGTCGATCAGTGCGTTCACGCCGCCGCTCGTCGCGGTGCCGGTCGCGGATGCCGCGGGCTGGCGGGTCTCGTTGGGCGAATGGGCGATCGTGGCCGCATTGGCGCTCGTGCCGTGGATCGCGCTGCTCGTGCACCCGAAACGCCAGGCACCCGAGGCGTTGCCCGAGGAAGCCGATCGCGGACAGCTGCGCCACGCATTGCGTTCGCCGCTGGCCTGGTCGCTCGCCGTCGTGTTCGCCATGCCGGGGTTCAACAGCTACACGGCGTTCGCCTGGCTTCCGGTGATCCTGCGCGACCTCGCCGGGGTCTCACCCGCCGAGGCGGGCGCGCTGCTCGCGCTGTACGCGGCGATGGGTCTGCCCGCCGGGCTCATCGTGCCCGTCGTGGCGGCGCGCTACGGCAAGGTCCGGCTGCTCGTCGTCGTGGCGATCGTCACGCTGGCGATCGGCTACCTCGGCCTGCTCATCGTCCCCACGGTGGCGACGTGGCTGTGGGTCGCGCTCGCCGGGATCGGTCCGATGCTCTTCCCGCTCGCCCTCGTGCTCATCAACCTGCGCACGCGCACGCACTCGGGCGCCGTGGGCCTCTCGGCATTCGTGCAGTCCGCGGGTTACCTGATGGTTGCGACCGGGCCACTGCTCGTCGGCATCCTCGCGGAGCAGACCGGTGGCTGGGTCTGGCCGCTGCTGCTGCTGCTGGCATCGGCCGTGCCGGTGGCGATCGCGGGGGCGGTGGTCGCCCGCCCGCGCTACTTCGAGGACGAGCGCGACGGCTGATCGTCGAGGCCGCGGGCGCGGGCTTCAGGCCAGCAGTTCGGGCCGGTGCACCAGCGCCCCTGCTCCGATGAGCGGGCCCTCGTCGGAGAGTCCGGACGGCACGATCTCGACGCGCGTCACGAACGGGAACGAGGTGCGCTCAGCCACGGCCGCACGTGCGTGGTCGAAGAGCGCGGGGGAGACCCGCGAGAAGCCGCCGCCGATGGCGACGACGTCGAGATCGAGCAGGCTGGCCGACGTGGCCACGGCATGCCCGATCGCGGTGCCGGCGCGTTCGACGGCGGCGAGCGCGACCGGGTCGCCCGCGGCGTGGGCGAGCGCGAGGTCTTCACCGGTCTCGCCCGTGAAGCCCCGGGTGCGCGCCCACGCGACGGTGCGCGGGCCCGAGGCGACGGCTTCGAGGCACCCGCTGCCGCCGCACGCGCACAGGTCGTCGAATCCGCCGACCTCGACGTGGCCGATGTGCCCGGCGTTGCCCGTCGGGCTCGGCACGGCGCGGCCGCCGAGCACGAGGCCGCCGCCGACGCCAGTCGAGACGACCATGCCGAGCATGTTCGCGGCGCCCACGCCGGCGCCGACCCAGTATTCGGCGAGCGCGATGCAGAGTCCGTCGATGCGCAGCGTCACGGGTGCGTCGTGCACCATCTCGGAGGTGCGTTCGACCAGCGGATGTCCCCGCCAGGCGGGCACGTTGAGGGGCGAGACCGTGCCATGCTCGAGGTCGATGGGGCCTGCCGCGCCGACGCCGACTCCGAGGAGCGGCGTGTCGGCGGGGCGGGCGAAGAGTGCGGCCGAGACGACGTCGCGCACCGCGGCGTCGAGCTCGGGCGAGGACGCGCCGGCGCCGGTCGGCCGACGATGGCGGGAGCCCGCCACGAGCGCGCCTCGGGCATCGACGAGCGCTGCCTCGACCTTGGTTCCGCCGAAGTCGACGGCGAGGGCGAGCGGCAGTGGCATCCCTTCAGCATAGGCGCGCGACATCCGACGCTCGGATGCTCATCTGAGCAGGATCACCCGCGAGTGTTGCCGATGCGCCTCGACCTGCCTACGCTGGAATGCGAGGCCCGGCGGAGGCGCCGGGCCAGACGGAGGGGCATGGACGAGATCGACGAGCTGCTCTCGATCAGGGCGGCCGAACTCTATTACGAAGAGAACAAGACGCAGGACGAGATCGGGCAGGCCCTGCGCCTCACCCGGTGGAAGGTCGGGCGGCTGCTCGCGCAGGCGAAGCAGCGCGGCTTCATCCGCATCGAGATCCTGCATCCGCGCGCTCGACGCCTGCCGATCGAGCGTCGGCTCCGCGACGAGCGGGGGCTCACCGACGCGATCGTCGTGTCGTCGGCCGGCGTCGTCTCGGCCGAAGAGTTGCAGGCGCGCACCGCCCAGGCCGCGGCCGACTACCTCACCGCGCTGCGCCCCGTGCCGCGCACCCTCGGCGTGAGCTGGGGGCGCACCCTCTTCGACATCTCGCAGCACCTGCGCAACGGGTGGGCCGCGGGGGTCAACGTGGTGCAGATCAACGGCGGCGTCAGCCTCAACCGTCGAGCCGGCACCGCCGCCGCGACCGCGGTCGCCATCGCGCAGAAGGGCGGCGGCAGCGCCACGCTGCTGCCGAGCCCCGCGATCCTCGAACAGCTCTCCACCAAAGAGGCCATCGAGTCCGACCGGGTGGTGGCCGGGGTCATCGACCTCGCCCGCTCGGCCGACGCGTACCTCTTCAGTGCGGGCGCCGCCGACCACAGCTCGGTGCACGTCGAGAGCGGCTACCTCTCGACCGCCGACGTCGACCTGCTCGTGCAGAAGGGCGCGGTCGGCGATGTCGTGGGGCGTTACATCGACTCCGACGGCAACATCGTCGACCCCGCGCTCGACGCGCGCACGGTCGGCCTCACGCTCGACGAGCTCCGCGCATCGCAGTTGGCGATCGCCGTGATCGCCGGCTCCGCCAAGCACGCCGTCGCCGACGCCGTCGTGCGCAGCCGTCTCTGCTCGGTGCTCGTCACCGACGAATCCACGGCGCTCCACCTCCTCGACGGCTGACGTCGCACCACCGCCTCACCCCTCACACGAAAGACAGGTCGAACACCATGTCAGGCACTTCACTCGTCACCGCCCGCGAGCGCGCGCTCGCCGTGCTCGGCGGCGAACCCGACGACCAGACGCTCGGCCGGTACCTGCACGGCATCCCCGGGGTCGACGCGGTCGGCCTCGAGCAGCGCGCCGCCGGGCTCGGCACCCGCTCGATCAAGACCTCGTCCAAGAAATGGGCGCTCGACAAGATCATCTCGCTCGTCGATCTCACCACGCTCGAGGGTGCCGACACCCCCGGCAAGGTGCGTTCCCTCGTCGCCAAGGCGATGAACCCCGATCCCGCCGACCCGTCGACGCCGCGCGTCGCAGCGGTCTGCGTGTACGGAGACATGGTGCCGTTCGCGGTCGACGCCCTGGGCGGCGCCCACGGAGATCCCGACGACGGGCTCATCTCGGTGGCCGCCGTCGCGACCGCGTTCCCGAGCGGTCGGTCGTCGCTCGAGATCAAGCTCGCCGACACAGCCGAAGCCGTCGCCGCCGGAGCCGACGAGATCGACATGGTCATCGATCGCGGAGCGTTCCTCGCCGGTCGCTACGGGCAGGTCTTCGACCAGATCTCCGCCGTGAAAGACGCCTGCCGCCGTGCCGACGGCACGAGCGCGAGCCTCAAGGTCATCCTCGAGACCGGCGAACTCGTCACCTACGACAACGTGCGCCGGGCCTCGTGGCTCTCGATCCTCGCGGGCGGCGACTTCATCAAGACCTCCACCGGCAAGGTTTCGCCGGCGGCGACCCTACCGGTGACGCTGCTCATGCTCGAGGTCGTGCGCGACTGGCATCTGGCCACGGGCCACAAGGTGGGCGTGAAGCCGGCCGGCGGCATTCGCGCCTCGAAGGACGCCATCAAGTACCTGGTCACCGTCGCAGAGACGGTCGGCGAAGACTGGCTCGTGCCCCACCTCTTCCGGTTCGGCGCATCGAGCCTGCTGAACGACGTGCTGCTGCAGCGCCAGAAGATGACCACCGGCCACTACTCCGGTCCCGACTACGTCACCATCGACTGAGCCCTTCGAGACGGCCCTGGGGGCCTCCTCAGGCACCGAACCACCCTCATCCATACGACTCCGAACCGAAGGGTTCCACCTCATGAGTTTCCTCGAATACGCACCCGCCCCCGAGTCGCGGGCGATCCTGTCGCTGCGCGACCAGTACGGCCTCTTCATCGACGGTGAATTCGTCGAGGGTCGCGGCACCCCGTTCCAGACAATCTCGCCGGCGAGCGAAGAGCGCATCGCGATGATCGCGAACGCGAATGCGGCCGACGTCGACGACGCCGTCGCCGCCGCGCGTCGCGCGTACGACCGCACGTGGTCGAAGATGAGCGGTCGCGACCGCGGCAAGTACCTGTTCCGCATCGCCCGGCTCGTGCAGGAGCGCGCGCGTGAACTCGCGGTCGCCGAGTCGCTCGACAACGGCAAACCGATCAAGGAGTCGCGCGACGTCGACGTGCCGCTCGTCGCGGCGTGGTTCTTCTACTACGCCGGGTGGGCCGACAAGCTCGACCACGCCGGACTCGGCGCAGGCCCCCGCGCGCACGGCGTCGCCGCCCAGGTGATCCCGTGGAACTTCCCGCTGCTGATGCTCTCGTGGAAGATCGCACCCGCGCTCGCCGCGGGCAACACCGTCGTGCTGAAGCCAGCCGAGACGACCTCGCTCACCGCGCTCATCTTCGCCGAGATCCTGCAGCAGGCCGACCTGCCGCCCGGGGTCGTGAACATCATCACCGGCGCTGGCGACACCGGCGCGAACCTCGTCGCCCACGACGACGTCGACAAGGTCGCGTTCACCGGCTCGACCGCGGTCGGCCGGGCGATCGCGAAGCAGATCGCGGGCACCGACAAGAAGGCCACGCTCGAACTCGGCGGCAAGGCGGCGAACATCGTGTTCGACGACGCACCGATCGACCAGGCCATCGAGGGCATCGTCAACGGCATCTTCTTCAACCAGGGCCATGTGTGCTGCGCCGGCTCGCGACTGCTCGTGCAAGAGAACATCCACGACGAGGTCGTCGAGCGCCTGAAGCTGCGCCTCTCGACCCTGCGTCTCGGCGACCCGCTCGACAAGAACACCGACATCGGCGCGATCAACTCGCGCGAGCAGCTCGAGCGCATCCGCGAGCTGAGCGACATCGGCGTCGCAGAGGGCGCCGACCGGTGGAGCGTGCCGTGCGAGATCCCCGAGAACGGGTTCTGGTACGCGCCGACGATCTTCACGAACGTGCAGACCTCGAGCCGCATCGCGCGTGAAGAGATCTTCGGCCCGGTGCTCTCGGTGCTCACGTTCCGCACGCCCGCCGAGGCGATCGCCAAGGCGAACAACACGCCCTACGGGCTTTCGGCCGGCATCTGGACCGACAAGGGCAGCCGCATCCTCGCTGTCGCCGACAAGCTCCGCGCCGGGGTGATCTGGGCCAACACGTTCAACCGGTTCGACCCGTCGAGCCCCTTCGGCGGCTACAAGGAGTCGGGTTATGGGCGCGAGGGCGGCCGCCACGGCCTTGCCGCCTACCTGACGCCCGCGCCGGTCGGCCAGGCGGCGGTCACCGCCGGTCGAACAGGCGCCAAGTCGGTTTCCGCCGGTCGAGCAGCGGCGAAGCCCGCCACCGCTGGGCGACGAGCGGCGAAGCCGCGTATCGAGACCAAGGATGCCGCGAAGACCACGCGATCAGCCACGCCCGCGAAGAAGGGAGCAGCGAAGTGAGCCGCCTCGCCGTGCCGAAGACCTACAAGCTCTACATCGGCGGCGCGTTCCCGCGCAGCGAATCAGGGCGCACCTACGAGGTGCTCCGCGCCGACGGCGCGTTCCTCGCGAACGTCGCGAAGGCATCCCGCAAAGACGCGCGCGACGCGGTCGTCGCGGCGCGCGGCGCGGTCTCCGGCTGGTCGGGCGCGACCTCGTACAACCGTGGGCAGGTGCTCTATCGCATCGCCGAGCTCCTCGAGGGTCGGCGGGCCCAGTTCGTCGCCGAGATCGAAGAGGCCGAGGGGGCGTCGCGTGCCGTGGCATCCGCCCAGGTCGACGAGGCGATCGATCGCTGGGTCTGGTACGCCGGGTGGGCCGACAAGTTCGCGCAGGTCACCGGCAACGCCAACCCGGTGGCCGGTCCGTACTTCAACATCTCGGTGCCCGAGCCCACGGGCGTCGTGGCGATCATCGCGCCGCAGGACTCCTCGCTCGTCGGGTTCGTCTCGGCGCTCGCACCCGCGCTCGTCGCCGGCAACTCGGCCGTCATCGTGGCGAGCGAACGGTACCCACTCTCGGCGATCAGCCTCGCCGAGGTGCTCGCGACGAGCGACGTCCCCGGGGGCGTCGTCAACGTGCTCACGGGTTCGCCTGCCGAGATCGCGCCGTGGCTCGCGAGCCACTCCGATGTCAACGCGCTCGATCTCGTCGGCGCCGGCGATCTCGACTGGGTCTCGCTCGAGATCGACGCGGCCGACACGCTGAAGCGCGTGCTGCGCCCAGAGGGCGGCGCCGACGCGGCAGCGCCGACGCTCGGTCGCATCACCGCGTTCACCGAGACGAAGACCGTCTGGCACACCAAGAGCCTCAAGTAGGGAGCAGCACATGGCAGGTCGCAATGGCGCGTCCGACCAACGCGGGCGGCTGGCGTCCGACCCGTTCGACTACCGCATCGCGAAGGACGGGGCGGTGATCGTGTCGCGCGGCGGCCGACCGGTCACCACGGTCGGGGGTCGCGATGCGGGCAGGCTCGCTGCTGCCCTGCAGCGCGCCGACGACCTGACGACGCAGCATCTGCTCGCGCGCATCACGGGCAACTACAAGCGAGGCAACGAGCGAGGCTGACCGGCCTCAGTGCCGGCGGCGGGCGGTGAGCTCGGTCTCGGCCCCCGAAATTGGAGGTAACGAAACGGTAACGGTGTTGCTAGAGTGACCTGCACCCGCCGCGCAACGGTGCGCGGCCGGCGGAAAGGCCCGAACACCCGTGACCCGAACGTCCAGGGCGACCGACCCCGCGGTCGCATCCTCGCCGATGCCCGCGCCGGCACCCGCCCGACCACGGCTCGACCGACTCCTCGTGCAGCCGCGACGCGCCGTCCGCGTCGCCTGCGCACTGACGGGCACCATCGTCATCGCCTCGGTGCTGCTCATCGCGGCCACCCCGACGGTCGCTTCGGCGGTCGACGTCTTCGGTGCCCTGCGGCTGCCCGGCGAGGCCGCGTTCATCGTCGGTCATCGCGGCGACCGCGCCGAAGCGCCGGAGAACACGATGGCATCGCTCGAACTCGCCATGGACGACCTCGCGTACGTCGAGACCGACGTGCAGCTCAGCCGTGACGGCGTTCCCGTGCTGTTCCACGACACGACCCTCGAGCGCATCACGGGCGACCGTCGCACCGTCGGCGAACTCGACGTCACCGAGCTCCGGCGTCTCGACGCGGGCGCATGGTACGACCGTGACCACGCCGGCGAGCGCATCCCGACGCTCGACGAGTTCCTCGCCGCGCTCGCCGATCGCGAGTCCGCCCGTGCGCTCGTGGAGCTCAAGGCCGATTGGCGGCCCGACGAGGTGCGCACGGTGCTCCACCTGATCGAACGGCATGGGCTGCGCCAGCGCGTCGTGTTGCAGAGCTTCAGCCTCGAGACGCTCTTCGCCGTGCAGCGGGTGTCGCCGACGACGCCGCGAATCCTCCTGATCCGCGAGCTGCCCGCCGATCCGGTGCCGATGGCCGAACGCCTCGGGGTGATCGGATTCGGCACGACGGCGGCATCGGTCTCGGCCGAGCCCGGGGCGCTCGAGGCGCTCCACGAGGTCGGGGTCGCGGTGCTCTGCTACACGCTCAATTCGCACGAGCGGTGGCAGGAGGTCAGCGCCCTCGGCGTCGACGGCATCATCACCGACCAGCCGAGCGACCTCGACGCATGGCTCGCCGCCACCGCGCCCGGCACGTGAGCAGCGACGTCAGTCGAGTTCGATCGTGATGCCGAGCCGCTCGGCCGCCGCGCGGAACTCATCGTGCATGCGGGCCGAGAACAGCACGAAGCGCACACGACCCGGCACCGTATCCGCTGCCGCACTGCTCGCAGCGGCCAGGGCGAGGGTCGCGGCGTCGTCGGCGGGCCAGCCGTAGATTCCGGCCGACACGGCGGGGAGCGCGATGGAGGTCGCACCGAGCCGTGCCGCCAGCCCGAGCGAGTTGCGGTAGGCCGCGCGCAGCAGCTCCCGCCGGGCTTCAGCCTCGGCCCCTGGACCGGGCCACACCGGACCGACGGTGTGCACGACCCATCGAGCGTGCAAGCGCCCGGCGCCGGTCGCGACGGCGTCGCCAACGGACAGGCCGTCGGGCAGGGTCGTCGCGCGGAGTTCGCGGCACTCCGCGAGGATCGACGGGCCGCCAGCGCGGTGGATCGCCCCGTCGACGCCTCCACCGCCGAGCAGGCTCGAGTTGGCGGCGTTTACGATCGCATCGACCCGCTCGCCGGTGATGTCGCCGGTGATGAGTTCGATGCGGGTCACGTCAGCTCCGGTTGTTCGACAGCTCGAACACGCGAACCAGTTCGGCGACGGCGGCCTCGCGCTGCTCACCGCCCGCCTCGTACATCTCGGTGACGTGCGTTCGCAGGTGGTTCTCGACGAGGAGCTTGTTGAGCGACGCGAGCGACTTCTGCACCGCGAGCGAGAGCGTGATGATGTCGACGCAGTAGTCGTCGTTCTCGATCATCTTCTCGATGCCGCGCAACTGGCCCTCGATGATCTTCGTGCGGTGCAGGGCGCGCTTCTTGATGTCCTCGATCACCCTCACAGGATACTCGCGGATTCTGTGATACCCCGAGTGGGTACTGAAACGCCATCGTGTCGCCGCCCGCGGCGCGCTAGCGTTGGCCCATGGCCCGTCCTGGTCTCGTGCGAGCGATCTCCCTCCTCATCGCGGGTGCTGCGCTTGCGGCGGCGCCGGCGGCATCGGCTGCGGCGTCCGGCACGCCGATGACGGGCGACGACCGGTCGGGCGAGCGGGTCGTGGTCGCGGCATCCGTCATCGGCGAGCCCATGCCGAACGTCGACGACTTCAGCTTCCGGTCCTTCGACGCCGTGTACCGACTCTCGCGCGACGCCGATCGCCGCTCGGTGCTCGAGACCACCGAGACGCTCGTGGCGCAATTCCCCCAGTTCGACCAGAACCGCGGCATCAGGCGCGCGATCCCGCTCGACTACGACGGCCATCCCACCGACCTCGTCGTCGAATCGGTGACGGATGCCTCGGGCGCGCCCCGCGCGTTCGAGACCGAGCGCGACGAGGCGGGCGAGTTCCTCCTCGTCACGGTGCGTGCCGACGACTTCGTGCACGGCGAACAGACATACGTCATCACCTACCGCCAGCAGAACGTGACGTTCGAGCCCGACGACGCGGCGATCGACGAGTTCTTCTGGGACGTGAACGGCACCGGATGGCGCCAGCCGTTCGGCTCGGTGCGCGCAGAACTGCGGCTGAGTCCCGACCTCGTCGACGCGCTCACCGGCGACGCGGCGTGCTACCGGGGCCCGAGCGGATCGATCCAGCCGTGCGACTCGCTCGTCATCGACCCTCCGGCGGCCGTCGCCGAGGCCGCAGGCCTGGGGCCGTTCGAGAACTTGTCGCTCGCGGTCGCGTTCCGCGATGGCACCTTCGAGCCGCGCGACGCGTCGTTCGGGGCATCGCCGGCCGCGATCACCGGCGCCGTCGGGGCCGCATTCGCGCTGTTCGCGATGCTGACGACGATCGTGCTGCGCGCCGTGCGCTGGCGCAACCACCCCGGGCGCGGCACGATCATCGCGCAATATGAACCGCCGACCGGGCTCAGCGCGATGGAGGCGGCCGACCTCGCCGGGCATGCCGGCAAGGGCGTCACCGCGACGATCCTCGAACGCGCCGTAGCCGGAGAGCTTCGCGTCGTCGAGACCGGGCGCAAGCGGTACGCGGTCGACTTCGTCGGCGGCGAACTCGGCGACCACGATGCGCAGTCGGTCGTGCGCGCGCTCTACCGCGACAACCCCTATCCGGGCGCGCGACGAGCGTTGAAGTCCCGCGATCCGTCGCTCGGGCGAAGACTGCTCTCCTTACGGCAGAAGGTGCACAAGCGGGTCGTGAAGTCAGGGCTCCGGCATCGTCCTGACCTCGGCATCCGCCTGCTGCTCGCCGTCGTCGCGGTGGCTGCCGCCGTGCTCAGCGTCGTCTTCGGCATCATCGCGCTCGACGATCGGCGCGGCGGAGCCTGGCCGTTCCTGGTCTTCGTCGTCGCGATCATCGGGGCACTCGCGACGGTGGTCATCGTCGCCGGCGTGAGGCCGCTCACCGAGGCGGGGCGCGCCGCGCGCGACCACCTCGAGGGGCTTCGTCTCTACATCCGACTCGCCGAGGCGGATCGGCTGCGGGTGCTGCAGAGCCCGAGCGGGGCGCTGCGGGTCGGCGCGCCCGGGGCTGCGGCACCCGTGGCCGGGCAGGTGCCCGACCCCGCGACGGTGCTGAAGCTCAACGAGCGACTGCTGCCCTACTCGGTGCTGTTCGGCCTCGAACGCGAGTGGAGCGAGGTTCTCGCAGAGCTGTACGCACGCGAGGGCGGCTCGCCGAGCTGGTACTCGGGCAGCAGCGGTTTCAACGCCGGCGCCTTCGCCGTGGGCGTGTCGTCGTTCTCGTCGGCGTCGAGCGCGTCGTGGTCGGGCTCGAGCTCGAGCTCGTCGTCGAGCGGATCGGGCGGCGGCGGCTCATCGGGCGGCGGCGGAGGCGGCGGGGGCGGCGGCGGCGTCTGAGTTCGCGCGGTCGCGCGTACCGGTCGCCATCCGTCACGCTGACCGCCGCGGTTCGATGATCAGCCAGAGCGGTCAGTCGTCGCCGGCGACCGCGCGCTCGTCGCGCAGGTCGACGCGCCGCTCGGCGTCGACACCCGGCAACTCGTCGTCGAGGCTGTCGTCGACGGAGCGGCCGTCGTCGTCGCGGGCCTCGTCGGGCTCGTCGAACTCGGTGTCCTGCGAGACCGTGAATTCGTCATCTTCGGGCGTGACTGCGGCGCCCACCCCCGGGAGCTCATCCATGCTTCAAGGGTATGCCCGTCGCCCGGAACACGCACGGGTGAAATCAGCCACGACGGACGCCGCCCGCCGCCTAGGCTCGCAGCATGCCCGACTGGCTCTTGGCGGCGATCGCCGGACTCCTCGCCGGCGGCGCGCTGCTCGCCGGTGCGGTCGTCGCCTGGTTCGTGCGGGTGCCGGATCGAGTCGTCGCTGCCGTCATGGCGTTCGGCGCCGGCGTGCTGATCTCGGCCCTCGCGTACGACCTCGTGCTCGAGGCACAGGACGAGGGCGGCTTCTGGCCGACCGTGGGCGGGTTCGCCGTCGGCGCCGTCGTCTACGTCATGGCGAACCGGTTGCTCGACCGATCCGATCAGCGCAATCCCCGGGGGCGCGGCGAGAGCCCGGGCACGGGCCTCGGCATCGCACTCGGCGCGCTGCTCGACGGGATCCCCGAGTCGGCGGTGCTCGGACTCAGCATGGTCGGCGGCGGGGGAGTGAGCATTCCCGTGTTCGTCGCCATCGTCATCTCGAACGTGCCCGAGGGGCTCTCCAGCACCGCGGAACTCAAGGCGGGCGGGCGCTCGCGCACGTACGTGTTCATGTTGTGGACGGGGATCGCGCTCGCGAGCGCCCTCGCGTCGCTTGCGGGCTTCCTGCTGCTCGACGGCGTCGGCGGAGAGCTGACCGCGTTCATCACGGCGCTGGCCGCAGGTGCGATCCTCGCGATGATCTGCGACACGATGATCCCCGAGGCGTTCCGATCGGCGCACGCGTTCACAGGACTGCTGGCGACCGCGGGGTTCCTGCTGAGCTACGCCATCCACGTCGTCGGCTGAGGCCGCCGCTCCGGCGATCTGCGCACGGATGTCCCGCGGCGGGCGTCGCGCCCGCTAGAATGAACACGCGCCCGACGAATCCGCTCTGTCGTCCGACCGTGTGAGCCCCGCTCACCGCTGCTCGGTTCGGGATTTCGGCGTACTGCGCCCAGCGGCATCCCAGCCGCTCCGTGCGGGCTCGTTCACCACAACGGTGCCGAGGGGGTGCCGGATCGGCACGAGGAAACGGGAGGACCATGGCCCAGACGAGGCAGCGGCAACGTACGCGTTCGCGCGATGACGACGCCCCCATCATCCCGATCCTCGCCCGCAAGGTGCGAGAGGTCGAGCAGAAGGCCCAGAAGGGCAAGCTCGGCCCGACGAACCGCACGAAGTTCCAAGTCATCGCGCTGCTGATGCGCGAAGAGCGCGCGAGGGTCAAGGCCGACACCGAGGTCGCCGATGCCGCACGGGTCGAGTTGCTGAAGCGCCTCGACGGGATCGCGCAGATCCTCGCGAAGACCGCGGCACGCGACACGAGCCTCATCGCCCTGCTCGAACCCGACGCCTCGATCTCGACGGTCGCGCAGCGGTTCCGCCGCGACTGGCTGCTCGAGTCCGGTGCCGAGCTCAGCCCCGACGAACTCATCATCACTCGCGAGCCCGAGGTCAGACTCGAACTCGCCGAGAACCAGGTCATTCCGGCCTCCGTTCGCTCGAGGCAGCTCGCCAACCCGTTCCTGGCCCCCGATTTCTCGAAGCCCGCCGCGCCGATCGTGCCGGTTCGCCGCCTCGCCAACTGGGAACTGCTCGGTCCCCTGTTCAAGTCGTTCGAGATGGGCTCGGGCGGGCGCGCCGCCTCGATGGACCTGCCAGAGGCCCCGGTCGTCGACCGGCTCTCACCGCGAGGCCTCGAGCTCATGAAACACCAGGCGCGGTTCATCGAGAGCGCCCGCGACGGGCACCGCACGTTCCTGCTCGCCGACGAGCCGGGCCTCGGCAAGACGGCGCAGTCGGTGCTCGCGGCATCCGTCGCCGACGCCTACCCGCTGCTCGCCGTCGTGCCCAACGTGGTCAAGATGAACTGGGCCCGCGAGGTCGAGCGGTGGACCCCGCAGCGCCGGGCCACCGTCATCCACGGCGACGGCGACTCGCTCGATGCATTCGCCGACGTCGTAGTCGTGAACTACGACGTGCTCGACCGGCACATGGCGTGGCTCTCGACCCTCGGGTTCAAGGGCATGGTCGTCGACGAGGCGCACTTCATCAAGAACCTGCAGTCGCAGCGTTCGAAGAACGTGCTCGCGCTCGCCGATCGCATCCGCCGGGCCGCGCCCGGCGGCGACCCGCTGCTGCTCGCGCTCACCGGCACCCCGCTCATCAACGACGTCGACGACTTCCGCGCGATCTGGAAGTTCCTCGGCTGGATCGAGAGCGACAAGCCATCGGCAGAGCTGCTCGGAAAGCTCGAAGAGACGGGGCTCACGCCCGCAGACAACGGCTTCTACACCGCGGCCCGGCAGACCGTCATCGACCTCGGCATCGTGCGCCGCCGCAAGGTCGACGTCGCTGCCGACCTGCCCGACAAGCGCATCGCCGACCTCCCCGTCGAACTCGACGACGAGCTCGGCCGGTCGGTACGTGCCGCCGAGCGCGAGCTCGGCAACCGCCTCGTCTCGCGCTTCCGCGCACTCGTCGAGTCGCGTGCCCTGCGTGTCGGCGACCTCGACGACGACCAGCGCGACCAGTTCATCCGTGCGGTCGCGAGCGCTGAGCTCGAGGAGTCGAAGTCGGCGAAGTCCGGCGAGAACGTCTTCACGATGGTGCGGCGCATCGGCCAGGCGAAGGCCGGCCTCGCTGCCGACTATGCCGCGCAGCTCGCCCGCTCGGTGGGCAAGGTGGTGTTCTTCGCGAAGCACATCGACGTCATGGACCAGGCCGAGGCTGCACTCGCGGCACGCGAGTTGCGCACCGTGTCGCTGCGAGGCGACCAGACCGCCCTGCAGCGCCAGGCCGCGATCGACGCGTTCAACAAGGATCCCGAGGTCGCCGTCGCCGTCTGCTCGCTCACCGCGGCCGGCGTCGGTGTCAACCTGCAGGCCGCCTCGAACGTCGTGCTCGCCGAGCTCAGCTGGACCGCGGCCGAGCAGACCCAGGCGATCGACCGCGTGCACCGCATCGGGCAGGACGAACCGGTCACGGCGTGGCGCATCATCGCGGCGCACACCATCGACGCCCGGATCGCCGAGCTCATCGACTCGAAGCAGGGCCTCGCCGCCCGTGCGCTCGACGGCAGCGACGTCGAGCCCGGCTCGGCCGACTCGGTGCAGCTCGACGCGCTGCAGCACCTGCTCCGTCGCGCGTTGGACGGTGCGCTGTAGCGCACCCTCGAGCGGGGCACCGCCGCCGGAACGGATAGACTGCGGCAGTCGAACCGCCCCGGCGTCGTGGCATCCGGCACACCTAATGTTCCGACGCGCATTTGGAGTCACCTCACCATGAAGATCGGCATCCTCACCTCGGGCGGCGACTGCCCCGGCCTCAATTCGGTGATCCGAGGCGCCGTGCTGAACGGTGTCATCTCGCACGACACCGAGTTCGTCGGCTTCCGGTGGGGCTGGAAGGGCGTCGTCGAGGCCGACATCATGCCGATCACCCGCCACGACGTGCGCGGTCTCTCGAAGCAGGGCGGCACGATCCTGGGCTCCAGTCGCACGAATCCCTACGAGGGTGAGGGTGGCGGCCCCGAGAACATCCAGCGCATGCTCGACGAGCACGGCATCGACGCGATCATCGCGATCGGCGGCGAGGGCACTCTCACCGCCGCGCGCCGCCTGTACGACGAGGGCGGCATCAAGGTCGTCGGCGTGCCGAAGACCATCGACAACGACCTCGCGGCCACCGACTACTCGTTCGGCTTCGACACCGCGGTCGAGATCGCCACCGAGGCGATCGACCGGCTGCGCACCACCGCCGACTCGCACGGCCGCTGCATGGTGCTCGAGGTCATGGGCCGACACGTCGGCTGGATCGCGCTGCACTCGGGCATGGCCGGGGGAGCGCACGCGATCCTCATCCCCGAGCAACCCCAGTCGATCGAGCAGATCTGCGAATGGGTCGAGTCGGTGCGCAACCGCGGCCGAGCGCCGCTCATCGTGGTCGCCGAGGGATTCACCCTCGACTCCATGGAGGAGGCGCACTCCCACAAGGGCCTCGACGCGTTCAACCGCCCCCGGCTCGGCGGCATCTCCGAGCAGCTCGCGCCGATCATCGAGGAACGCACGGGCATCGAGTCGCGGGCGACGGTGCTCGGACACATCCAGCGCGGCGGTGCGCCGAGCGCGTACGACCGCGTCCTCGCGACCCGCCTCGGCATGGCCGCCGTCGACGCCGTCTACGCGCAGGCATGGGGCTCGATGGTGACGCTTCGGGGCACCGACATCGAGACGGTCTCGATCGCCGATGCGACGCACAGCCTCAACCGCGTGCCCCAGCACCGCTACGACGAGGCGAAGATCCTCTTCGGCTGATCCGACGATGCAGGAACGACCGATGCCGTTGCCCCAGGTCTGCGTCTGCTACCTCGTGCGCGAACGCGCGGGGGCGACCGAGGTGCTGCTCGGCCGCAAGAAGCACGGCCTCGGCATGGGCAACTTCGTCGGACTGGGCGGAAAGCTCGAACCCGGCGAGACGGCGACGGATGCCGCGGTGCGCGAGGTGTTCGAGGAGTCGGGTGTCGTCGTGCACGCGTCCGCGCTCGAGGCGCGGGGCCTGCTCAGCTATCACTTCCCCCACCGCGAGGCCTGGAGCCAGGAATCGAGTGTGTTCGTCTGCCGCGAGTGGGATGGCGACCCCGGGCCATCCGACGAACTCGACCCCGAGTGGTTCGAGCTCTCGTCGATCCCGTTCGACGAGATGTGGGACGATGCCCGCCGCTGGCTGCCGCAGGTGCTCGCCGGGGCGAGCGTTCGGCGCGTCTTCGTGTTCGGTGAGGATCTCGCCACCGTGGTGTCGGAGCACACTCCCGTCGCGTAACATCTTCGGAGGTGTGTCGTGAGCGCCGAGCTTGCAACCCGCTTTCCATGAACATCTGGTGAAAGTTCATTCCCGAAGGATGGGCCTCACCGATCCCAGAGGCTGTATTCACGTACGAAAGGCGCCGGTGGATCTCACCCTCATCGTCGTGCTGGTCATCGCACTGGCGCTCTTCTTCGACTTCACGAACGGCTTCCACGACACGGCGAACGCGATGGCCACGCCCATCGCGACCGGTGCGCTGCGCCCCAAGACCGCGGTCGCGCTCGCCGCGGTCCTCAACCTCGTGGGCGCATTCCTGTCGACCGAGGTGGCCAAGACCATCTCGGGCGGCATCATCAAGGAAGGCGACGGCGGCGTGCTCATCACGCCTGAGCTCATCTTCGCCGGACTCATCGGCGCGATCGTCTGGAACATGGTCACCTGGCTCCTCGGGCTGCCGTCGTCGTCGAGCCACGCACTGTTCGGCGGGCTCATCGGTGCGGCGATCGTCGGCTTCGGCGTCGGCGCGATCGACTTCGCCGTCGTCATGTCGAAGGTGATCCTGCCTGCACTGCTCGCCCCGCTCACCGCAGGGCTCATCGCCTACGCCGCGACGAAGCTCGCCTATGCCATCACGCGCCGCTACGACGGCAAACCCGACGGTCGCGACGGATTCCGCCATGCGCAGATCTTCTCTTCATCGCTCGTCGCCCTCGCACACGGCACGAACGACGCCCAGAAGACCATGGGCGTCATCACGCTCACGCTCGTCGCGGCAGGCATGCAGGAGGCCGGCAGCGAGGTGCAGACCTGGGTCATCGTCACGTGCGCCGTCGCGATCGCCCTCGGCACCTACATGGGGGGCTGGCGCATCATCAAGACGCTCGGCACCGGGCTCACCGACGTGAAGCCGGCCCAGGGCTTCGCAGCCGAGACCGCCACCGCGGCCACGATCCTCGCCTCGAGCCACGTCGGCTTCGCGCTCTCGACGACGCAGGTGGCGTCGGGCTCGGTCATCGGCTCTGGCCTCGGACGGCGCGGTTCGAAGGTGCGTTGGCGCACCGCCGGCCGCATCGGCGTGGGCTGGTTGCTGACGTTGCCCGCGGCGGGCGCGGTCGGTGCCCTCGCGGCGGCGGTAGCGCACCTCGGCGTCGTCGGCGTGCTCATCGACGCGGTCGTCGGAGTGACCGTGATCATCGGCATCTTCCTCTGGTCGCGCCGCAGCGAGGTCTCGCCCGACAACGTGCTGAGCGAGGTCGCCGATTCCGGTCGCGCCGTGAAGATCAAGCGCAATCCCAAGCCGAAGAAGAAGGTGAAGGCATGATCGACTGGCTCGCCTTCCTCCTGGTCTTCGTGGCGGCGTTCGTCAGTTCGGCCGTCGTGGTGTCGGCCTACGCGCTCGGTATCCGGCTGCTGACGATCTCGGGCCGTACGCCCATCGTCACACCGGCGGAGTTCACCGATGCGATCACGATCGTGACACCCGCCGAGGCCCGTCAAGCTGAGAAGCGCGCGGCGAAGGCGGCGCGCAAGAGCCCATTGAGCGACGGCCAGAAGCGTGCCGCGCTCGTCTGCGCCTGGGCGTGCTTCGCACTGAGCGGATTCGCCGTGCTCTTCGGCATCTACCTGATCGTCGGCGAGAAGGTGCTCGGCCTCCTCGGCGCGTGAGCCGCCCGGCAGCGCAGTCTCAGTCGGTGCCGCGTGCCTTCGCGATGCCGTTCATCACGTGGTAGATCACGATCGCCGCGATGGTGCCGAGCGCGATGCCGTTGAACGAGACTCCGCCGATCGCGAAGGTGAAGTCGGCGATGCCGATGATGAGCGCGGTGGCCGCGGTGAACTGGTTGACCGGCTTCGTGAAGTCGACCTTGTTGTCGAGCCAGATCTTCACGCCGATGATGCCGATGAGGCCGTAGAGCGCCGTCGTCACGCCGCCGAGCACTCCGGGTGGGATCGTGTTGATGACCGCGCCGAATTTCGGCGAGAGGCCGAGCAGCAGCGCCACGATTCCGGCGATCCAGTATGCAGCGGTCGAGTACACGCGGGTGGCGGCCATGACGCCGATGTTCTCGCCATACGTGGTCGTGCCCGACCCGCCGAAGAAGCCGGCGATGGTCGTCGCGAACCCGTCGGCGAACAGGGCACGGCCGATCGAGCGGTTGACGGCCGGATCGGTCATCTGCGCGACGGCCTTGATATGCCCCACGTTCTCGGCGATGAGCACGAGCACGACCGGCAGGAACGCCGGGAGCAGGCCCCAGAGCGCCGCGTCGGCGAACGGGTTGGCGGGGAGGTGGAACGCGGGCAGGCCCACCCAAGCCGCCTGCTCGATCGCGCTGAAGTCGATCTCGCCCTGGACGGTCGCGGCGACATAGCCGACGACGACTCCGACCAGGATCGACATGCGCCCGAGGATGCCGCGGAACGCGACGCTCGCGATGATGACGGTCGCGAGCGTGATGATCGCCGTGAGCGGGGCGAGCATGAAGTTATCGCGAGCGGCGGGGGCGAGGTTGAAGCCGATGAGCGCGACGATCGCGCCGGCGACCACCGGCGGCATGAGCGCGTCGATCCAGCGCGAACCCACCCACTGCACGATGAGGCCCACGACGGCGAGCAGCACGCCCACGACGACGATGCCGAAGAGCGCCGCCCCCATAGGGTCGTCGATGCCCTGGGCGCCCATGGCGGCCGCGATGGGGGCGATGAATGCGAACGACGAGCCGAGATAGCTCGGCACCCGGTTTCGCGTGATCACGAGGAAGAGGATCGTGCCGAGGCCCGAGAAGAACAGCGTCGTCGCCGGGGGGAACCCGGTGAGGATGGGCACGAGGAACGTCGCGCCGAACATCGCGACCACGTGCTGCGCGCCGAGACCGATCGTGCGGGGCCAGCTCAGGCGCTCGCCCGGGGCGACGACCTCACCGGGCCTGACGTGCTTGCCGTCGCCGTGAAGGGTCCAGGGCAGGTTCATGCGGCTCCGTTCGCGGGCGAGGTGTGGGGAGTGGGGCGGGTCCCTGCGATCGTAGCGGGCGGGCGGTTCGCATCGGGTACGACCGGCATGCACGCCCACCTCGGGATCGGGGGGATAGCCCCATATCGCGGCGCACGGGGCATCCGTAATTTTGAATCACCTTCCACGAACAGGAGATTCAGATCATGAGCACCGCCACCCACAACGAACCGCAGGCGCCGTTCGCCGACCAGCCGAACCCGTACGCCGCACCCTCGGCCCCCGTCGCCGAGTCGCGTGGGTTCAGCATCGCGAGCCTCGTGCTCGGACTCGTCTCGATCGTCGCGAGCTACACGTTCGTCGTTCCGGCCGCGGGCCTCGTGCTCGGCATCATGGCGCTCAAGCGCGAACCCGAATCGCGGACCATGGCGATCTGGGGCATCGTGCTCAACGCGGTGATGCTCGGCGGTGCCGTGCTCGTCGGCATCGGCGCGGCCTTCGTCGGCCTCGCGATGCTGCCGTTCGCCTTCATCTGATCGACCGAACCGGTCGACCGGGCCGCGCTCCCGTTTCGGGAGCGCGGCCCTTCGTGTGCCGCGACGACGGCTAGGCTCGAGATGCAAGCGGCGATCCCGCATCGCACCCGAACCGAACACCCGCCGCGCCTCATCCCGCGCGCCCGAGGCAATGGAGCCCATCTCGTGTCGACGCCCGCATACCCTTCAGCCGAACGCCGTCTCGGTGCGAGCGAGCACCTCGCCGCGCCCGGTGCGCCGACGCGCACCGAGAGTGATTCGCTCGGCATGGTCGAGGTGCCCGCCGATGCGTACTGGGGCGTGCACACGATGCGGGCACTCGAGAACTTCCCGATCTCGAAGCGGCCGATCTCGGTCTACCCCGAACTCGTCATCGCACTCGCCTCGGTCAAGCAGGCCGCCGCACGTGCCAACCGAGAGCTCGGCGTGCTCACGCAGCAGAAGGCGGCGTGGATCGACGAGGCCTGCCAGCGCGTGATCGACGGAGAACTGCACGACCAGTTCGTCGTCGGAGTCATCCAGGGCGGCGCCGGCACATCGACCAACATGAACGCCAACGAGGTCATCACGAACCTGGCGCTCGAGATCGGCGGCTACGCCAAGGGCCGCTACGACGTGCTGCATCCCATCGACGACGTGAATCGCAGCCAGTCCACCAACGACACGTACCCGACCGCGGTGAAGCTCGCGATGGCGTTCTCGCTGCGTACGATGCTGACCGAGCTCGACCAGCTGCGCATCGCCTTCGGGCGAAAGGGCCGCGAGTTCAACGACGTCCTCAAGGTCGGCCGCACCCAACTCCAGGACGCCGTGCCCATGACGCTCGGGCAGGAGTTCCACAGTTTCGCCACGACGCTCGGCGAAGACGTCGACCGGCTGCGCGAGACCATCAAGCTGCTGTCCGAGGTGAACCTCGGCGCCACGGCGATCGGCACCGGCATCACGGCCGAGCCCGGCTACACCGCCGCCGCGGTCGCCCACCTCAGCGCCATCACGGGCATGCGCCTCGAGTCGGCGCCCGACCTCATCGAGGCCACCAGCGACACGGGTGTCTTCATGACGTTCTCGAGTGCGCTCAAGCGCAGCGCGATCAAGCTCTCGAAGATCTGCAACGACCTGCGCCTGCTGTCATCCGGGCCGCAGGCCGGGTTCGGCGAGATCAACCTGCCGCCCAAGCAGGCGGGGTCGAGCATCATGCCGGGCAAGGTGAACCCCGTGATCCCCGAGGCCGTGAGCCAGGTCGCCTACGCGGTCGCCGGGGCCGACGTCACCGTCATGATGGCGGCCGAGAGCGGCCAGCTGCAGCTCAACGCCTTCGAGCCGGTGATCGCGCACTCGCTGCTGCAGTCGATCACGTGGATGCGCCAGGCATGCTGGACGCTTCGGGTCAATTGCGTCGACGGCATCACCGCGAACACCGCGCGCCTCGACGCGATGGTCGCGTCGAGCGTCGGCGTCATCACGGCGCTCATCCCGTTCATCGGCTACACCGCGGCGGCGACGCTCGCGAAGGAGGCGTTGGCGAGCGGTCGTCCGGTCGCCGATCTCGTGGTCGAGTCGGGGCTCATGACCCGTGAAGACGTCACGGCGCAACTCTCGCCGTCGAAGCTGTCGGGCATGCGCCCGATCACGATGGCGATTCCGGTGATCGACATGCAGGGGGAACCGAGCGAGTGACGAGATGACGCGGCCGTGCGTGGCGTGCTCCATCGCCTGAACGCACCCACGGCCGGTCGCCCCGCTCGCCGCGCCCACGCCCTGCCGATGATCCTCACCCTCTCGCTCGGCGGCGAACTCGGGAGAACGGTCGATGTCGCGCTGCGGGTCGACTACAGGACGCGGCAGTGCGTGGTGAGCGAGCCGATGCCCTCGATCGTCACGGTCACGGTCGAGCCGTCGCGCAGGAACACCTGGGGATTGCGGGAGTAGCCCGCGCCGCCGGGGCTGCCGGTCGAGATGAGGGTGCCCGGCGGAATCGTCGCTGACCGTGAGAGGTAGGCGATGATGTCGGCCACCGGGCGTACCATCTCGTTGGTCGAGGCGTCTTGCAGGATGTGCCCGTCGAGGTTCGTCGTGAGCCACAGGTCTTGCGGGTCGGCGATCTCGTCGGCGGTGACCACGACGGGTCCGGTGGGGGTGAAACCATCGAAGGACTTGCAGCGCGACCATTGCGCCTCGCTGAACTGGATGTCGCGTGCGGTGATGTCGTTGACGACGGTGTAGCCCCAGACGTAGTCGAGTGCGTCGCGGGTATGCACTGCACGAGCCGGCCGGCCGATGATCACGCCGAGCTCGGCCTCGTAGTCGACCTGGGTCGCGAGGTCGCCGGGCCACGTGGTCGTGGCGCCGTGCGCCGTGAGCGAGTTCGGCCACAGGGAGAACACCGTCATGGCGGTCTCGGAGCGCAGCTTGAGCTCGGAGGCGTGGGCGGCGTAGTTCGCGCCGATCGCCAGCACCTGGGCGGGCCGGAGCACCGCCGACGAATGACGCAGTTCGGCGACCGGCGTGAGCTCGGCGCCGATGTGGCCGTTCGCATCGACGACCTCGCGAACCGCGTCGAGCCCCTGGGGACCGCGCTCGATGAGGTCTTGCAGGTCGCGCGGCGCCTCGGGCATCACCTCGTCGAGGAAGAGGGCGGCTTCGCCGACGACCACCGCGAGTCGAGGGGTCGTCTGGCCTTCGGCTCTGAGGTGCGCGAACTTCACCTGTCTAGGCTATCGGGCGCACCCGCGCGACCTGTGTGGGAGGTGTACAACGAACGGGCGTGGTCGCGGGTTCGCATCGACAATCAGGTTCGGATCGACGATCGGGATGGCATCGACGATCAGGGCTTCGCTCCGGCGGCGCGCCAGAGGTGCATCGAGGCATAGCTGCGCCAGGGCGCCCAGCGCGAGCCCAGGGCGTCGAGATCGGTGGCGGTGCCGGGCAGGCCGAGGCGTTCGGCACCGTTGCGCAGCGCGAGGTCGCCCGTGAGCAGCACGTCGGGAGCGCGGGTGACGCGCATGGAGACGTACCCTGCCGTCCACGGACCGATGCCGGGCACCTCGAGGAGGTCGAGTCGCAGGTCTTCGCGCTCGCGCTCGGCCGCCACGACGAGCTCGCCCGAGTCGAGCCGCCGCGCGACGTCGACGATCGTGCGCACGCGCGCGGCCGGACCACGCAGTACATCGGCGCCGTGCTCGGCGATGGCCGCCGCCGTGGGGAACAGCAGATGGGGCACGGTGGTCGAGCCGCCGTCGCTCGCGGCTCGCCCGGCGCCGCCGAGGAGGTCGACCCCGGCAGGGTCGACATGTTCGCCGAGCTCGGCAGCAAGGCGCGAGAGCGCGGTGCGCGCGGCCTTCACCGAGACCTGCTGCCCGATGAGCGCGCGGAACACCAGCTCGTGCGGATCGAGGCACCCCGGAACCCGGATGCCCGGTGTGGCCGCGACCGACGGAGCCAGTACGGGGTCGGCGGCGAGCACCTCGTCGATGGCCACCGCATCGGCGTCGAGGTCGAACAGGCGGCGGACCCGGGCGACGAGCGGCGGCAGGTCGGCGAGGCTCGCGAGCCTCGCGTCGACGTCGATCGCGGGGGAGCCGGCATCGCCCCCTGCGCCGAGCTCGACGAGCGCCGGTCCGCCGGGAAGTCGCAGCGTGCGCCGGAATCGGTCGTGGCCGGCGACCTCGATGCCGTCGACGGCCCTCGCCTCGAGCCAGGCGAACACGCCCGCGGCGTCGAACGGGGGCCGGGCGGGAAGCCGCAGGTGCACGATTCCGGGGGCCGCCGCGGCGGCACGCGGCCGATGTGCGACCCGCTCACGCACGCGAGCCAATGCCCGCAGTTCGAGCGGACTGCGGTCGTAGACCTCGCGGATCGTGTCGTTGAACTGCCGCACGCTGCCGAAGCCCGACGCGAACGCGACATCGGCCGCCGGCAGCGCCGTGCTCGTGAGCAGCACTCGAGCCGTCTGTGCGCGGTGCGCCCGAGCGAGTGCGAGCGGCCCGGCCCCGAGTTCGGCCGTGAGCACGCGGTTCAGGTGGCGGGTGGTGTAGCCGAGCCGCGCGGCGAGGCCCGGCACGCCCTCGCGCTCGACGACGCCGTCGGCGATGAGCCGCATGGCACGCGCGGCCAGGTCGTCGCGCAGGTCCCACTCGGGGGAGCCCGGCACGGCGTCGGGCAGGCACCGCTTGCAGGCGCGCAACCCCGCTTCATGCGCGGCGGCTGCGGTGAGGTAGAAGCTCACGTTCGTGGGCTTCGGCGACACGGCGGGGCAGCTCGGTCGGCAATAGATGCCGGTGGAGTGCACGCCCGTGATGAACTGGCCGTCGAACCGCGAGTCGCGGGCGCGCATGGCGCGGTAGCGCTCGGCGAACACGGGGTCGACCAACGGATCGCCGGGTCGGGTCGGAGCGGCCGCGGGGTCGGCCATGCGGGCGGATGCGGTCTGCGTCATACTCCAAGCCTCGCACGCGCCACCGACCACGGTCGGCGGGAATCGGACACGACCGGCGTCGATAGTGTTGAGGGATGTCGCACACCGTCGTCGCCCGCCTTCACGAGATCCTGGGGGCTTCCGTCACCACCGAACCGAGTGTGCTGGAGGCGACACGCGACGACCGCTCGGGCTGGCGCAGCGCCAGCCTGCCGATCGCCGTCGTGCACGCGACATCCGTCGACGAGGTCCAAGCAGTCATGCGCATCGCCCACGCCACCGACACGCCCGTCGTGCCGCGCGGTGCCGGCACGGGCCTCGCGGGCGGCGCCATCGCGAGCCCCGGGGCGATCGTGCTCGATGTCTCGCGAATGAACCGCATCCTCGAGATCTCCGACGCAGACGAACTGGCCGTCGTCGAGCCGGGCGTACTCAACGGCGACCTGAACGACCTGCTCGCACCGCGCGGGCTCTGGTTCGCGCCCGATCCCGCGAGCCGCGCGATCTCGACGATCGGCGGCAACATCGCCACGAACGCCGGCGGCCTGCTGTGCGCGAAGTACGGGGTCACGCGCGAGGCGGTGCTCGGGCTCACGGTCGTGCTCGCCGACGGAAGGCTGCTGCGCACCGGCCACCGCACCGTGAAGGGTGTCACCGGCTACGACCTCACCGCGCTCCTGACCGGCTCCGAGGGCACCCTCGGCGTCATCGTCGAGGCGACCGTGCGGCTGCGGCCGGTCACGCCGGGCGTCACCGTCACCGTGGCGGGCGTGTTCCCCGATGTCGAGGCTGCGGCCGCCGCATCCGCAGCCGTCACCGCCGCTCGGCTGCGCCCCGCGGTGCTCGAACTCATCGATGCGGCCGGTCTCGCCCGTGTCGCCGCGCACCTCGGCGACGCCGAGTTGGCGGGCACGCCACTCGCCACACTCGCCCCCGGCGAGACGTTCCTGCTCGCGCAGACCGACGGCGTGGGGTCCGACGTCGAAGCGGGGGCCATCGCCGAGCTGTTCGCGGCGGCGCGCGGCCGAGTCGAGCTGTCGACCGATCGCATCGCGGGCGAGCGGCTGCTCGGCATCCGCCGGGCCATGCACCCTGCGCTCGCCGCGTCGGGCCAGGTGCTCATCGAGGACGTCGCCGTGCCGCGTTCGCGACTGCCCGAGATGTTCCGCGCGATCGAACGGATCGGCGCGCGGCACGGCATCGAGATCCCGACCCTCGCACATGCCGGTGACGGCAACCTGCACCCGAACTTCGTGTACACGGGCGACGAGGTGCCGGCGCACATCTGGGAGGCGGCCGACGAGATGTTCCGCGCCGCCGTCGCCCTCGGTGGCACGCTCACCGGCGAGCACGGCGTCGGCGTCCTCAAGCGCCGCTGGCTGGCCGATGAGCTCGGCGACGACTCGTTCGAGCTGCAGCGCGGCATCAAGGCGCTGTTCGACCCGACCGGCATCCTGAACCCGGGGGTCATGTTCGAGGTATCCGCGCCCGCTCCTCGATAGGCTTCGGGCGTGAGCCAGACGGCACCCGCACCAGCCCCCCATCGCGCGCGCAGCGGTGGGTTCGCGCTCGCGGTCATCGGCATCGCGATCGCCGGCCTCGTCGGGCTCGGCGTCGTCGCCTACCTCGCGTCGGCCCTCGGCGTGTCGACGCTCGTGGTCGGCTCGGTGGTGGCGCTCGTACCGCTCGTGGGCGTGCTGCTCGCGATCCGCTGGGTCGACCGCTGGGAGCCCGAACCGGTCGGCGCCCTGTGGTTCGCGTTCCTGTGGGGCGCGGCCGTCTCGGTGGCCATCGCCCTCATCGTCGATCTCGGGGTGCAACTCACGATGGCATTCGCCACTGGCGCGGCCGCCGACGAGGCGGTTCAGGCCGTGGTGCAGGCGCCCCTCGTCGAGGAACTCGCGAAGGGCGTCGGTGTGCTGCTCATCTACGCGTTCTCACGGGCGCACTTCGACGGGCCGATCGACGGGCTCGTCTACGCGGCGACCGTCGCCGCAGGGTTCGCCTTCACCGAGAACATCCTCTACTTCGGTGTCGCGCTCATCGAGGGCGGCGGCGAGGAACTCGGCGCGACGTTCGTCATCCGCGGCATCTTCTCCCCGTTCGCGCACGTGCTGTTCACGGCGTTCACGGGCATCATGATCGGCGTGGGCGCGCGCCGCGGCGGGGGAGCGGGCGTGGTCGGCTGGTTCCTGATCGGCCTGCTGGGGGCGACCCTGCTGCACGCGCTGTGGAACGGTTCGGCCGTTTTCGCGACCGATGCGATCGGCGTGTACTTCACCGTGCAGGTGCCGATCTTCATCGCCGCGGTGCTGCTCACCGCGTGGCTCCGGCGTGAAGAGGTGCGGGTCACGCGTCGTCGTCTGGGCGAGTACGCCGCCGCGGGCTGGCTGAGCGCCGGCGAGGTCGACATGCTCGCGACACCGTCGGGCCGGCGGCGGGCGAAGGCGTGGGCGGTGGCGCAGGCTCCGCCGCGCACCGTCGCGATGCGACGTCTGATCCGGGATGCCACGCACCTCGCATTCACGCGGCAGAAGCTCGCGTCGGGGCAGGGCGGCGCGCGCGCCGTCGCCGACGAGCAGGCGCTGCTCGCGTCGATCTCGGCGACGCGACGCGAACTGCTGCACTGATCGGACACGAAGAAACTCGCCGCCCAAGTGGTGTGGCATGGCCGACAGCGCTACGTGGGCGACGAGTTCTCGGATTCCAGAGTGCAACGTGTTCGCAGTCAGCGCAAGAGGGTGGTGGACGGGTGTCCCGCATTGCGGGCGGCACCACGCATCTGCTCAACTGGAGCCATGACCGATACGAACAGCAAGCCCGAGATCGACGCTCCTGAGGGCCCCGCCCCCGCCGACCTCGTCATCGAAGACCTCGTCGTAGGCGAGGGTGCCGAGGCCACCGCAGGCTCGACGGTCGACGTGCACTACCTCGGCGTCGAGTACGACAGCGGCGCAGAGTTCGACTCCTCGTGGAGTCGTGGCCAGTCGATCAACTTCCCGCTGCAGGCGCTCATCGCCGGCTGGCAGGAGGGAATCCCCGGCATGAAGGTGGGCGGCCGTCGCAAGCTCACGGTCCCTCCGCAGAAGGCCTATGGCCCCGCGGGCGGCGGCCACCAGCTGTCGGGCAAGACCCTGATCTTCGTGATCGACCTCCTCGGCGTGAGCTGAGCCGACACGCGTGATCGAAGGCCGGTGGGCGGATGCCCACCGGCCTTCGTGGTGTGTCAGGCGGGGCTCGCGCGCGGTGCGACAATGTTGCGATGAGCCGAATCACGGCGCGACGACGCGTCACCCGGTACACGCTCGGCGAGCGCACCTCACGCCGTGAAGACGAGCTCACCGTCGAGGAGCCGCTGGAGGTGCGCGTCGGCGGCCGACCGCTCGCCGTCACGATGCGTACACCCGGGCACGACGTCGAGCTCGCACTCGGTCTGCTGGTCTCCGAAGGGATCGTCCGCAACCACGACGACGTCGTCGGTGCACGCCATTGCACCGGCGACGAGGCATCCGACGGCGAATTCAACGTGCTCGACGTGACCCTTGCGGCCGGCGCACCGCCGATCCCGATCGGGGCACGGCACGCGCTGACCATGACGAGCGCGTGCGGCCTGTGCGGCAAAGACAGTATCGACGCGGTACGGCAGCGATCGGCATACGACGTCGCCGACGATCCGATCACGGTCGATCCGGCCTGGGTGGTCGGGCTGCCCGATCGCATGCGCGAGGCCCAGGCGCTGTTCGCGAGGACGGGTGGGTTGCACGCGGCCGCACTCGTCGACATCGAGCGCGACGAGCTTCTCGTCGTTCGTGAAGACGTGGGGCGCCACAACGCCGTCGACAAGGTCGTCGGCTGGGCGGTGCGCGAGGGCCGGCTGCCCCTGCGCGGCACGGTGCTCGTGGTCTCGGGCAGGGCAGGTTTCGAACTCGCCCAGAAGGCGTCGATGGCGGGTGTCCCGATGCTCGCGGCGGTGTCGGCGCCGTCGTCGCTCGCGGTCGACCTCGCGAGCGAGGTGGGGCTGACGCTCGCCGGCTTCGTGAGAGGCACCTCGATGGTCGTGTACGCGGGCGACGAGCGCGTGCGCCCCGCGACCGAGCACGCGGCATCCGAGCACGCGGCATCCGAGCACGCGGCATCCGTGGCGCTCGCATGACCCGGCCGGTTCCCGAGCGCGCCGACTATCCCGACCTCGAGGTCGGCCATCCGAAGCGCGAGGCGGTCGGCGCCGAGGCGGTCGTGCGCTCGCTCGAGTCGACCGTGGCGAACCTCGGCGCGGCGCGGGCCGCCCGGCTGCTGCTCGCCGTCAACCAGAACGGCGGCTTCGACTGCATGAGCTGCGCGTGGCCCGACCCCGCGCATCGCCACACTGCCGAGTTCTGCGAGAACGGTGCGAAGGCGATCACGTGGGAGGCGACGCGCTCGACCGTGGCGCGAACGTTCTGGGCAGAGCGTTCGCTCACGTCGCTGCAGGACGCGACCGAGTACTGGCTCGGGCAACAGGGGCGACTCGTCGAGCCCGTGCACAAGCCCGCGGGCAGCGACCACTACCAGCCGGTCAGCTGGGAGCGTGCGTTCGAGATCGTCGGCGCCCATCTGCGTGAGCTCGACAGCCCTGATGAGGCGGCGTTCTACACGAGCGGCCGCACGGCGAACGAGACCGCGTTCCTCTACCAGCTCTTCGTGCGCGCGTACGGCACGAACAACCTGCCCGACTGCTCGAACATGTGCCACGAATCCACCGGAACTGCGCTCAACGACGTCATCGGCGTCGGCAAGTCCACGATCGCGTACGACGACTTCGGCCGGGCCGACCTGGTGATCGTCATGGGCCAGAACCCCGGCACGAATCATCCGCGCATGCTCACTGCACTCGAGGAGACCAAGCGCAACGGTGGCCGCATCATCGCCGTCAACCCGCTGCCTGAAGCCGGCCTCATCCGCTACAAGAACCCGCAGAAGGCGCGCGGGCTGATCGGTCGTGGCACCGAGATGGCCGATCGGTACCTGCAGATCCGGTCCGGCGGCGACATGGCGCTCCTGCAGGCGGTCTCGAAGCGCGTGCTCGAGGCCGAGGCCGCCGCGCCCGGCACCGTGCTCGACCACGTGTTCCTGCGTGAGCACACCGTCGGGCTCGAGGCGCTCACCGAGCATCTCGCGGCGCTCGACGATGCCGAGGTGCTCGTCGCCACGGGCCTCACGGTCGACGACCTCGATGACCTCGCCGCCGAGTACCTGGCCGCCGACCGCGTGATCATCACCTGGGCGATGGGGCTCACCCAGCAGCGAAAGGCGGTCGACACGATCAAGGAGGTCGTGAACCTGCTGCTGCTGCGCGGCAACATCGGCAAGCCCGGCGCCGGCGCCTCGCCGATCCGCGGGCACTCGAACGTGCAGGGCGACCGCACGATGGGCATCTCGGAGCGCATGCCCGAGTCGTTCCTCGACGCGCTCGGGCGGGAGTTCGCGTTCGAACCGCCACGGGCGCACGGGCTCGATGCGGTCGACACGCTGCACGCGATGCGCGACGGCCGCGTGAAGGTGTTCGTGGCGCTCGGCGGCAACTTCGTCGGCGCGATCTCCGACACACTCGCCGCCGAAGACGCGGTGCGCGGCGCCCGGCTCACGGTGCAGGTCTCGACGAAGCTGAACCGCTCGCACATCGTCACCGGACAGGAGGCGCTCATCCTGCCGGCGCTCGGCCGCACCGAGGTCGACCTGCAGCAGGCAGGCCCGCAGTTCGTGTCGGTCGAAGACAGCGTGTGCGCCGTGCACGCCTCGCACGGCGCCGTGCCGCCGATCGGCGACGAGGTGCGCAGCGAGGTCGCCATCGTCGCGGGCATGGCCAGGGCGACACTCGGCGACGACCACCCCATCGACTGGGACGGCATGACACGCGACTACGACGTGATCCGCGACCACATCAGCCGCGTCGTGCCCGGGTTCGAGCACTTCAACGACGACGTGCGAACACAGGGCGGGTTCGTGCTGCCCAACGGCCCGCGCGACTCGCGGACCTGGCCGACTCCCAGCGGAAGGGCGCACCTCACCGTCAACGAACTCGAGCACATCGAGTGCCCGCCCGGACGACTCATCCTGCAGACGCTGCGCTCGCACGACCAGTTCAACACGACGGTCTACAGCCTGAACGACCGCTATCGCGGCGTACGCAAGGGGCGTGACGTGGTGTTCGTGAACCCCGATGATCTCGAGCGTCTCGGACTGGCCGACGGCGACCGAGTCGATGTCGTGAGCGAGTGGCCCGGCGAGTCCGATCGCCGACTGCCGGGGCAGCGCGTCATCGCGTATCCGACCGCGAGAGGATGCGCCGCCGCGTACTTCCCCGAGGCGAACGTGCTCGTCTCACTCGCGAGCACCGCGATCGGCAGCAACACGCCCGTCTCGAAGGCGGTCATCGTTCGACTCGAGAAGGTGGCATGACATGACCGCCCGCCCGCGTGGTACGTCGCCTTCCTCGCGCTGCTCGGTCCGCACCTCGCGGTGTTGCTCGTGCCCGTCGCAGTGTACGGCGCGGTGCTCGGCACCATGGCCGCGCTGGCGGGCGGGCGCGGCGGGGTCATCGCGGTGGGAGGCGCGCTCTTCGTCGTCTCGGACTCGGTGCTCGCGCTCGGTCGGTTCCTGCCGGGCTACGAGTTCGCCCTGCACGACCTCGTCGTCATGTCGACGTATCTCGCCGCGCAGGGTCTGATCGCGTGGGGTGTGCTGGTGGGTCTTCGCGCTGGCCGCGCCGCAACGGTTCAGCCGCCTCTTGCACCAGATCGACGAGCTGGCGCCACGGGCCGGTGAGCTGGCGGTCGGCGAGCGTGGCCTCGTGCGGCGCACAGCGGATCTTGTAGACGAAGCGGTCGGGCTCGAGCGGCACCGGTCGGGGTTCGCTCCACGGCAGCTCGTCGATGAGCAGGTACCACTCGCGCGGGTCGGGCTGTTCCTCGACGCGAACCTCCCAGGTCAGCCGGAGACCGGCGAGGCCACCGCTGCGCGAGACGATGACGTCCATGGGGGCGATGCTACTCCCGCGGCACCTCGATGCCCACCGTCGACCAGCCGCCCGCGACGGCACGCTCTTCGCGTGAGTCGCGTCCGTGGCGCTCGCGTGCGGCGCGCACCGTCTCGGCGGCGAATCGGCGGAAGCCGGTGTCGGGCCGCAGACGGCCTGACGTGAGCACGTCGTACCAGATGCGCCCGACCCCCTCCCAGGCGAAGCCGCCGAGTTCGCGCGCGGCCAGCGCGAACGCGCGGTTGGGGATGCCCGAGTTCAGGTGCACGCCGCCGTTGTCGTCGTCGGTCTCGATGTAGCGGTCGAAGTGGTCGGGCTGCGGGTCGCGGCCGAGCACGTCGTCGTCATAGGCCGTTCCAGGATTCAGCATCGACCGCAGCGCGCGACCCTCGACGAGATCGGTGAAGATGCCCTCGCCGATGAGCCAGCTCGCCGAGTCGGCGTCTTGGCCGCTCGCGTACTGTTCGACGAGCGCACCGAACACGTCGGAGACGTGCTCGTTGAGGGCGCCCGACTGGCCCTGGTAGCGAAGCCCGGCCGTGTGCTCGGTGACGCCGTGCGCGAGTTCGTGCCCGATGACGCTCAGCGAGTCGGTGAATCCACGGAACACCTCGCCGTCGCCGTCGCCGAACACCATGCGCTCACCGTCCCAGAAGGCGTTGTCGTAGCGGTCGCCGTAGTGCACGGTGGCTTCGAGGGGCATGCCGGCACCGTCGATCGAGTCGCGTGAGAACACCCTCGCGAAGAGCTCGAAGGTCTCGCCGAGTCCGTCGTAGGCGGCATCGACCGATCGGTCGCCCGACGGCGGCTGGCCCTCGCGACGCACCAGGCGACCGGGGAGCCGCTCTTCGCCCTCGGCGTCGGAGACCCGGCGGTCGGGCGCGGGCGCCAGCCCGGGGCCCGCGGTGGGGCGTTCGTCACGGGCAGGGTGCTCGGGGAGGAGGAAGGGCGGCCGTTCAGCCGCCGACCTCCACTCGCGCAGCGGTGCGTCGCGCAGCAATGATCGACGAGCCGCGGCGGTGGCCCGGGGAAAACGCAGGTCGTCGGCGGCGGCGATGCGGGCGAGCAGGTAGGGCGGCACGATCGCATGGGTTGGCTGCTGCATGCCTCGATCGTGCCATGGCGCGGTGACACCCGTGGGAAGCTTGGGGTGTGGCAGCCTCGACCGGCACGGACCTCATAGAGCGCGACGTGCGCACGCACGCGATCGGACTCGTCCCCGCCGTCCTGGTGTGCGGCGCGGCCGTGCTGCTCTTCGGCTTCGTGCTGCCGTTCGCAGGCTATGCGCTGCTCGTCGCGGGGCTCCTCGGGGCGTGGCTCACCGACCGTTCGGGTCGCACGAGCCGGCTGCTGCCCGACCTCTTCCTCATCGCGCTCGGGCAGGCGATCATCTCGACGATCTCGCTCGAGGCCGACATCAGCTACCCCGCGATAGTGCGCTTCGCCGTGGTGCTCGGCCTCGCCGTGGTCGTGCCGTACGTCATCTCGCGTTACTGGTACGGCGACCGCGTCATCCGGTTCCCGTGGCGCACCGGGCGCCGCTGGACCCGCACGCAGTGGTTCTACCTGATCTTCGTGACGGTGGCCGGGTGGCTCATCCTGCCGTTCTACTTCATCACCTCGGGCGTCTACCAGAATTGGCCGACCGTCACCGCCCCCGACGAGATCGCACGCCTCTTCGTGGGCGTGAACGCGGTGGGCACGTGGGACGAGTTGTTCTTCATCTGCACGGTCTTCGCGTTGCTTCGCCGCCACTTTCCGACGTGGCAGGCGAACCTCCTGCAGACGATCGTGTTCGTGTCGTTCCTGTGGGAGCTCGGCTACCAGTCGTGGGGACCGCTGCTGACCATCCCGTTCGCACTCATCCAGGGCTACACGTTCAAGCTCACGAAGTCGCTCACCTACGTGTTGGTGGTGCACCTGATCTTCGACGCGGTCGTGTTCTGCGTCATCGTGTACGCGCACAACGGCTGGCCGGCGATCTTCCCGTTGGTTCCGTCGTAGGCGCCCAGCCTCACGCGGGCGCACGCAGCGCCAGCATGCAGCGCACAGAGAAGACCGCCAGAACGACCGCGGCAGCCACGATCGCCGCGCACAGCGCCCACTCCAGCACGGTCGGACGCGCGGGTGGAGTCTCGAACACGGCACCCGAGTCGCCGCGGTAGACCGTCGCGGTCGCGCCGACGACGAGATCGTCGCTGTGCATCTCGGCGCGAATCCCGTCGGGCAGTTCCACGCTCACGACGCGGAACGGCACGCGATTGCTGCCGCGCCGGTCGGCGACCAGCGCCTCCTCGGTTCGCTCGTCGACGACGGTCGCCTCGACCGGTGTGTACGACGTGAACGCGCGGGCGGTGGTTTCGCCGATCGCGACGACCGCACACACGGCGAGCACGACGGCGAAGAGCGCGAGCACGGCGGCGGTGAGCGCCGGCGGAGGGTATCCCGCGCGGTCGACAGGTCGTCGTTGGGCGCTGGTCATCGTGGTGCGACCTTTCGGGTCACTCATCTCTATCGTCGCATGAATGACGTGGCCGGACACCGGTGTCTGCGCGGCTTCAGCGCGGCAGTTCAGAATGAGGCCGGCGCGTAGTGATCCAGTAGTGCTTGCCATTCCTCGTCGATCGAGTCGTTGGTGACGGCGCGCAATACTGCACGGCGTGCACGATTCCCGGCGCGCTCGATCGTCGACTGAAGCTCTCGCCAGTGCGCTACTTCAACTGCCCGCGGATCTCTCCCGGCGGGTTGTTCGCGTTGTGCACGTTGATGTAGTACGCCTTCGGGTCCGCCTCGATGGCGGCGAGCACCATCGGATTGGCCGTCGTGCAGGTATCGACCTCGAAGCTCGTCGCGTTGACCACGGTGAGCGGCACCACCACGGGACCTGCGACATTGCGCGGTGCCACGTGGATGTGCGCGGCCGTCGCCGGAGATGACAGGCCGTCGACCTCGAGCGTGTAGCAGAGTTCGTCGCCGTCGATCTCGTAGCTGAACCAGCCGTGCGCTCCGAAGTTGTTCGGCGCGGGGCTCTCTTGTCCGCCGTTCAGCGGGATGGCGCCGGCGGCGTTCGCGGCGCCGGAGCCGGCGAAGGTGAACGCGGCGGCGGCGGCGATGGCGATGGCGGCGGTGCGGGTGCGGTTGGTCGCGTGCATGAGTTGTGCTCACTTCCTCGATTCACCCGCACGCTACGCCCACCGCGTGCAGACCTCAAGAGCGTCACCGTCAGGATCAGGGCTCGACGGATGCCCCGTGCTCGCGCAGCCACGCCAGCAGCACGGTCGCGTGGTTGACCTGTTCGTCGCGCGCACCGAAGAGCAGGGTCACCCGTTCGTGCTGGGTGCCGAGGTCGAGCAGGGAGCTCGCGGCATCGCCCGCGTCGAGTTCGTCACGGTAGCGTGCCGCGAACTCGTCGAACCGCTCGCGGTTGTGGTGCCACTCGGTGCGCAACTCGGGGGAGGGCGCGACGTCTTTGGCCCACAGGTCGAGTTCGGCCCGCTCCTTGCTGACGCCGCGGGGCCAGAGCCGGTCGACCAGGACCCGGAAGCCATCGGTCGCCTCGGCCGGGTCGTACACCCGCTTCATCGTGAACGCCATGTCACCGGGCCTCAATCCCTGCGACCGCGGCGCAGGCCGACCACGACGAGCGCGATCCCGGCGAGCGCGATGATCGGCCCGAGAACCGCCCAGAGCGTGGACCCGCTCATGGCACTGCCGCCGATGACCCCGAACCCCTGGAACATGAAGATCACGCCCATGAGCGCGACGATGGCGCCGATCATGACGAGGACGGGTTTGCTCATGCGGAGCAGCCTCGCGCACGCTGGGCCCCGACGCAAGGTGCCGTCGAAATCGGACCGAAGACCCGCACGGCAGACCCGCACGGCTCGATACGCTCGTGCCGTGACCACTGCGTCCCACCTCATGCGTGCGATCGTGCTCGACCGCTACGGGCAGCCCGAGCGCGTCCTGCGCCTCGCCGAGATCCCGCGCCCGGCGCCCGGCATGCGCGAGGTCGAGGTGCGCGTCGCGGCCGTGTCGCTCAACTCGTGGGATGTCGACCTCGTCATCGGCGAGGCACTCAACCGCATCGCCGCACCGTTCCGGCCTCAACATCGGATCGTCGGGTCGGATGTCGCGGGCGAGGTCGTTGCCGTCGGCGACGGCGTCACGCGGCACCGCGTGGGCGACCGGGTGTTCGGCGAGCTCACTGCGAGCGGTTGGGGCGGCTTCGCCGAGTACGTCGTCGCCCGCGAGGACGCTGTCGTGGCGCTGCCTGCCGCCGTCGACGACGTCACCGCCGCGGCGCTGCCGCAGGCGGCGAGCATGGCGCTGCAGGCGCTCGGCGACCGCGGCACTCTCGACGGACGGCGCGTGCTCATCGTCGGCGCCGGCGGGGGCGTCGGCACGTTCGCGCTGCAGCTCGCCACTGCGGCGGGCGCTCACGTCGCCGTCGTCGATCGAGCGGCGAAGCTCGACCGCCTGCGCGAGCTCGGGGCAACCGACTGCTTCGAGGCGGGTGCGATCCCAGCCGTGGCCGATGCGTTCGATCGCATCCTCGACGTCGTCGGCGCATTGTCGTCCGCCGAGCACCGGCGACTGCTCGCACCGCATGGCCAGGCGGTCGCGATCGGCGGCCGGCCCCGACGCATCCTGAGCTACGCGCTCGCCGGCGCGCGCAAGGCCGAACGCGACGGCGGCCGCGCCGTTCGCCTGCTCGCTGCCGTTCCGAACCGCGACCTGCCCGAGTTGGCAGCGCTCGTCGCTGCCGGATCACTTCGCGCGATCGTCGACGGTCCGCATCCGCTCGAGGCGGTGCCCCACCAGATGGATCGGCTGCGCGCCGGCGAGGTGTTCGGCAAGGTCGTCATCGTGCCGTAAGGGCTGCGCCGCCACTACGCGGCGACCGGCGCAACCCGCTCGGCGACGATCTGCTGCACGGCCGCTCGGCCCGCGCGGTTCGCGCCCACGGTCGACTGCGACGGCCCGTACCCGATGAGGAACAGCCGCGGCTCGTCGAGCGAGCGGCTGTCGGCGACGCGGAATCCACCGGCGGGCGTGCGCAGCTTCAACGGGGCGAGATGGTCGACGGCCGGCCGGAATCCGGTCGCCCAGAGGATGACGTCGGCCGCGAGGAGCGTTCCGTCGGGCATGCGGACGCCGTCCTCCTCGATCGCCGTGAACATCGGATGCCGCACCAGCACGCCGCGTGCCTGTGCCGCCCGCGCCCACGGCGTCCAATGCATGCCCGTGACCGAGATCACGCTGCCCGGCGGCAGGCCCTGTCGCACTCGCTCCTCGACGCCGGCGATCGCCGCACTTCGCGCAGGAAGATCGAAGTCCGCTTCCTCGACCCACTGCGGTTCGCGGCGCGTCATCCAGAGCGTCTCGGCGACGTGAGAGATCTCATCGAGCAGCTGGACCGCCGACACGCCCGCGCCGACGATGACGACGCGCCTGCCGGCGAACTCGTCGGCCGACACGTAGTCGGCGACGTGGAGCTGACGACCGTGGAATCGCTCGACGCCGGGGTAGTAGGGGCGGAAGGGGCGGGTCCACGTGCCGGTCGAGTTGATGACGTGGCGTGCAGCCCACGTGCGGCGGTCGGTCTCGACGAGCAGGCGCCCGTCGGGGTCGTCGTCGGCGCGCCGGACTGCCTGAACGTGGACCGGCCGTTGCACTTCGAGCCCGAAGTGCTGCTCGTACTCGGCGAAGTAGGGCGGCAGTGCATCGCGGCTCGCCGTCTGGGGATCGGCCGGCGGAACGGGGAATGCCGGCAACTCGTGGATGCCGTTCACCGTCGCCATCCGCAGCGACGCCCAGCGATGCTGCCACGCACCACCCGGTGCCGCGTTGGCGTCGAGCACGACGAACGTCTCGCCGGCACCCTGGTCGCGGGTGACCGGCGCGAAACCCCGCCGCTGCAGGTGGTACGCCGCCGAGAGCCCGGCCTGACCGGCGCCGATGACGGCGACATCCACGGCAATCGCATTCATACGTATGAAAAACGATGCGACGCGAGGTCGTATTCCATCGAATGCAGGACGAGCCCCGCGGGCGACCTCGACTCAGCGGGACCGTCGGCCACGGGGCATCCGCTCTGGTAGAGTATTGAGGTTGCCGTCATGACGGCCGCGCACAAAGAGAGCCCAGGCATTCGGCCACGGGCAGCGCGCAACGAAGAGAGAGGGGATCCCATCTATGGCACTCGAAGCAGACGTCAAGAAGGCGATCATCGAAGAGTACGCGACGCACCCCGGTGACACTGGATCCCCCGAGGTTCAGATCGCGCTGCTCACCAAGCGCATCAAGGACCTCACCGAGCACCTGAAGGAGCACAAGCACGACCACCACTCGCGTCGTGGCCTGCTGCTCCTCGTCGGTCAGCGTCGTCGTCTGCTCGGCTATCTCGCCGATGTCGACATCAACCGCTACCGCAAGCTCATCGAGCGTCTCGGGCTGCGCCGCTAAGCGGAGTCCTGTGCCGCATTCGAGCGGCAGCGCGGCTCTCGAAGACACCGCGAACTTCTTGCGAAGGCCCCCACCGTGCATGGCACGGGCGGGGGCCTTCGTCATTCCGTCACGCCGTGCGCGCCCGGTAGGCCCGCACCGCCATGCGGTTGCCGCAACGCGTGCTGCAGAACCGACGTGAGGCGTTCTTCGACATGTCGACGTAGAGGCTCTCGCAGTCGTCGGCGTCGCAGACGCGCAGGCGCGCCATCTCGTCGGCGCGGATGACATCGACGAAGGCCATCGCCGCCTCGACCATGATGCGGCGGGCGAGCGGGGCATCGATCTCGGTCGCGTGGATGTGCCAGTCGAGGTCGTCGTGGCGCACCAGTCGGGGGAGTGCTCGAGCATCGACGAGCAGGTCGTTGACCTCGTCGACCGCGTCGTCGCGGTCGAGCAACCAGAGCGCGCGCAGCCGTGAGCGGGCGCTGCGCACTTCGATGAGCTCGCGATCGTCGCCGTCGCGTCGCCCCGAGAATCTCCAGGCGTCGAGCAGGGCGGTCAGCTGCGCCGGCGTCGACAGTTCGTCGTCGCCGGAATCGGATGCCTCGGGCACGGTGTCGGCGAGTGCTGCGGCGAACCCGAGCGAGGCTTCGGTGTCATTGGTGAAAATCATTTGACTCCTGACGGATGTGCGGAGTAGTGTAACCAGCATAACGCGGTTCGGTCATGACATCGGCTGTGACTCGCGAACATCGCCACCAGCACACAGACCGATCAAGGGAGCGCCCGATGCGTGGATCACGCGGCATCATCGGAATCCTGCTCGGGCTCGCTTCGGGCCTAGCCTTCGGCGCGGGCGGGGCGGTCGTCAAGCCGTTGCTCGAAGCGGGTTGGTCGCCGGGGGCTGCGGTGTTCCTGCGGGTCTCGGTCGCGGCACTGCTGCTCATCGTGCCCGGCCTCATCGCGCTGCGATTCGACCTGCGCCCGCTCTGGCGCGCGAAGTGGACCGTGCTCGTCTACTCGGTCATCGCCGTCGCCGGAGTGCAGCTCGCCTTCTACGCCTCGATCGCCCGCATCCCCGTCAGCACCGCGCTCCTCATCGAGTACCTCGCGCCGGTGGCGCTCGTCGCGTTCGCCTGGGCGCGCACCCGCCGGGCACCGCAGTGGGTCGTGCTCGCGGGCTCCGTCGTCGCGATCGCGGGCCTCGTGCTCGTCATCGGCCCGGCGGGCGGCGCCATCGACCCGGTCGGCATCGCGCTCGCGGGCATCGCCATGCTCGGTGTCGCGGTCTACTACGTGCTCGGGGCGCGTGACGACCTGGGCGTGCCGCCCATCGCCCTCGCGGCGTCCGGCGTCTTCATCGGCGCCATCGTGCTCGGCCTCGCCGGACTCACGGGGCTCGTGCCGTTCGAGTTCGTGCTCACCGACATGTCGTTCCTCGGCGGCACCGCCCCATGGTGGGTGCTCGTGCTCACGGTCGGCGCCGTCTCGACCGCGTTCGCCTACGTCGCCGGCATCCAGGCCATCCGCATGCTCGGCACGAGGCTCGCGTCCTTCCTCGGCCTGTCCGAGGTCGTCTTCGCCGGCATCGTCGCCTGGGTGCTGCTCGGCGAGGCGATCGGTCCCGTGCAGATGCTCGGCGGAGTGCTCATCCTCGGCGGCATCGTCCTCGTGCGACTCGAGCGGCCCGCCGTCGAACCGGTGCCGCTCGAGATCGACCTCGTGCCCGTGTCGCGCACCGACAGCGGATCGTCGCACGCGCGCGAGCCCGAGCCCGAGTCCGCAGCAGCCGGCCATGTCCCCGGCCCCGCGACATCCGCTCGCATCGTCGACGGGCCGTAGACTCGCGCCATGCGTTTCGGCGTCGTCATCCTGCCCCAGTACGACTGGCCCGAGGCCGCGGTGCGATGGCGCCGCGCCGAAGAGTTCGGGTTCGACCACGCGTGGACCTACGACCACCTCTCATGGCGCGGGCTCGCCGGCGAGCGCTGGCACGCGACCGTGCCGACGCTGACCGCGGCGGCAACAGTGACGAGTCGCATCGGGCTCGGCACGTTCGTGGCTTCGCCCAACTTCCGGCATCCGGTACCGTTCGCGAAGGACATCGCGACCGTCGACCAGATCTCGGGTGGACGGGTGCTGCTCGGCCTCGGTTCCGGCGGCACCGGATTCGACGCCTACGTGCTCGGCCAGCCGCAGCTGACGCCGCGCGAGCGGTTCGCCCGCTTCGCGGAGTTCGCCGAGAGCCTCGACGCGCTGCTCCGATTCGAACGGGGTGCCGCCGACGGGGCATCCGGCATCTCGTTCGAAGGCGAGTGGTACACGGCAGCCGGCGCGCGCATGGTCGGCGAGCCCGCGCAGCGCCCCCGCATGCCGCTGCACCTCGCAGCGAACGGGCCGAAAGCGCTTGATCTCGCGGTGCGCATCGGCGACGGCTGGGTGACCACGGGCGGCGACCACGACGACGACGCCACGTGGTGGCGCAGCGTCGGTGACCTCATCCACCGACTCGACGACGCCTGCGCGGCGGCAGGGCGCGACCCGTCGACGATCGGCCGAACCCTATCGCTCGACGATGGGTCGCGCTACAGCCTCGCGAGTGCCGGGGCGTTCGACGAGGCCGTCGGGCGCGCCGCCGAGCTCGGCTACACCGACGTCGTCTCGCACTGGCCACGCGAGCACGGTCTCTACGCCGGCGACGAGTCGGTGCTCGACGAGGTGGCCGCGCGATTGCCCGCTCTGCGCGCGATAGCCTGATCCTCGTGCCCGCGCCCCGATCGAAGTCTCTGTTCGCCTGGGAGCCGTCTCCGTTCATCGTCGTCGGGGTGCTGCTGCTGGCGACCTCGATCGTGCGACCCGAAGCCCCGCCCTGGGTGTTGTGGCCGTTCGTCGCGCTGCTCGCGGTCGCGGTGGCGTGGCTCGCCGGCTCGCTTCTGCGCGGGGGCCGCAGCGCGAACCCCGACCAGTGGGGCGACCTGACGACCCTCGAGGGCCTCGAACTCGTCGACGCGCTGCACGTCGATCGCGGCGTACGCGCGGTGGCGCCGGTGTCCGACGTGCAGCGCCACCAGCCCGCGATCGAGCTCGCGCTGCTGCACGGCGGCACCCAGCAGCTCGCTGTGCTGGTGCCGCGGGCCAGTCGCTGGCTGTCTCGCCGCTACCGAATCGGGGTGCAACTCGTCGGCGGTGACCACCCTCGGCATGCCGGTTTCCTCGAGGAGGCGGCCGACGTGCGATGGCGAGATGCGCTCGACGCGATGCGGCAGCGGGGTCAGTACGTGCGCGTACCGGCCCTCATCGTGGGGAATGCCCGCCCATTCAAGGTGGAACTCGACCTCAGCGGACTCGAGCACGCGCTCGAGGCGCGGCCCGACCGCTGAGGCCGACGACCGAACGTCGTCGTCGGCTCAACCGTGTCGTCGGCGCGCGTCAGGCGGTGGGCTCGGCGGCTTCGGCCGCCTCGGCCTCGCGACGCGCGAGGTCGGCGCGCACCTGGTTCATGTCGAGCTCGCGCACCTGCGAGACGAGGTCGTCGAGTACCGGGCGCGGGAGTGCGCCAGCCTGGGCGAACACGCCGATGCCGTCCTTGAAGGCCATGATCGTCGGGATCGACGTGATGTTCATCGCCGCCGCGAGCTGCTGCTGCGCCTCGGTGTCGACCTTCGCGAACGTCATGTCGGGGTTCGCCTCGGCGGCGGCCTCGTAGTTGGGTGCGAACTGCAGGCAGGGGCCGCACCAGCTCGCCCAGAAGTCGACGAAGACGGTGCCTCCTTCGAGGATGGTCTTCTCGAAATCGTCAAGGGTGAGCGCAACGGTTGCCATGCATCCAGCCTAAGCGGAGGCGCTGAGTGCTCGCCCGGTGTTCGCTGGCAGCGACCCGGGCGGCGGTATGGTGAGGTCGTGGCGGCATTCGACGGGGTGCGCGGCGCATTCCGGCGCCGACCAGAGAACTCTGAATCGGCGGGTTCGGTCGAAGCGATCGATCAGGTCGTGGTCGACGACGCTCGCGCGCTCGACGAGGCCATTGCCGATCTCGACTGGCGGCGGCTGCCGCCCGGCACCGAGCGCAGTTGGTTCGACGCGCCGAGCGGGCGCCTCGCGCACATCGCGCTGGGCCCGACCGACGGGCATCGCATCGTCCTGGTCCCGGGTGCGACCGGCTCGAAGGAGGACTTCGTGCTCATGTTCCCGCTGTTCGCCGCAGCGGGATTCCGGGTCGAGTCGTACGATCTCGCCGGCCAGTACGAGTCGGCCGACGCCGGTCCGTGGAACCTCGACCCGCCGCGCACCCACTACGACGAGCGACTCTTCCTCGACGACCTGCTGGCAGTCCTCGACGACGGCGCCGGCCGTGCCCATGTGCTGGGCTACAGCTTCGCGGGAACGCTGGCCGAACTCGCCCTGCTCGAACGGCCCGACCGCTTCGCGAGCCTCACCCTGTTGAGCGCCCCGCCCGAGCCCGGGCAGGCGTTCCGCGGTGTCAAGCGCATCGGCCCGATCAGCGGCTTCACCAGCCCGCGGCAGGGGGCGGCCCTGATGCTCTGGGGCATCCGCAACAACCTGAACAAGGTGCCACCCGGTCGACTCGCGTTCGTGCGCGAGCGCTTCGCCCTCACCCGGCGCGAGAGCGTCGACGACATCATCGGCCTCATGATGCACACTCCCGACGTGCGAGCGCGCCTCGCTGCGACGCCCGTGCCGAAGCTCGTCGCGGTCGGCGAGCACGACCTCTGGCCGCGAGAGCTGCACGAGCGGTTCGCTCGAGAGATCGGCGCTCGCCTCGCCGTATACCGCACGGGGCACAGCCCGTGCGAGACGGCACCGCACCAGCTCGTGCGCGACATGACGGTGCTCTTCGCCGCGGCCTAGCCGCAGCTCTTCGGTCAGGCGAGCAGCGGTTCGTCGCCGTCGTGATCGCGGGTCGCCACCTCGGTCTCGGCAGCATCCCACACCCACGCCGGCGCCGTGCTGCGATCGGCGCGTCGCTCCTGCGGGGGCCATTCGCCCGATTCGACGTAGAGCGTATGGAATGCCATGCGCACTCGCCTGCCTATCGCCCCGAGGCTGTCGAACGGGCGCGCCGAAACCGAGACCGCGAGGCGCGGCTCGCGAACCACCGTCATGCCTGGTCGCAGCGACCAGGCGAGGTCGAGGTCGTCGTGCAGGTCGGCACGATCGCGGTGCACGTGGTGGCGAAGCTGCCGCCACGCGTCGGCGCGCAGTGCATAGTTCGAGCCGTAGATCGGCGGATGTCCCAACACCGCGCCGATCACCGTGAAGTACCCGCCGATGTAGAGGTTTCGGGCGATCCACCGAACCGCGGCGTTGTGCCCGTAGAACGTGCCGCCGTTGGTGAGGACGGTCGGCCGGTCGCGCAACGCCATGCGCCGCTCGATCTCGGCGATCCAATTCGGTGCGGGCACGGAATCGGCATCGAGTCGTGCAAGGATCTCGCCGCGGGCGGCGTCGAATCCGGCTGCGGTGGCCGGCCAGATGCCGCGAGTCGGCTCGGTGACCACGCGGACCCCCGCCGCATGGGCGACGTCGGGCGTGGCATCGGTCGAGCCGTTGTCGACGACGATGATCTCGTCGGCCGGGCGGGTCTGCCGAGCGAGCGCGTCGAGGCAGGCGGCGAGGAAGTCCGCGTCGTCGAGACTCGGAATGATGACCGAGATCGTGCCCATCACGGCGAGTCTAGCCACTGGCTCCCGCGCGCACGCACGATTTCTGCGCATGCCGAGGAGTTTCGTGCAAGGGCTTCTCTTGCGCGATCGATGCCCTTAGGCTCCCCCATAGCCGTGGCGCCCAAACAGGGCGCCCCAGTTGGAGGGAAGACAATGAAGTCACCTGTAACACGATCCCGCGGGATCGCGATCGCGACGGTCGCCGCCTTCGCGGTCGCGTTGATTCCGGTCGGCGCGGCGACGGCCGCACCGGCCGCGAAGTGCGACAACCGCAACAACAACACGATCGCGAAGCTGCTCGAGTGCGTCGACGCCGACGGTGCGATGGAGCACCTCGAGGCGTTCCAGGCGATCGCCGACGCGAACGGCGGCAACCGCGCTGCCGGGCTCCCCGGCTACGAGGCCAGCGTCGACTACGTCGTCGACACCCTCGAGGCCGCCGGATGGAACGTCTCGATCGACGAGTTCCCCTACACCTTCGTGGGCCCGTCGACGCTCGACCAGATCCTGCCGACGCCGGCGTCGTACCCCACCGGGCCGTTCACCGGCAGCGGGCCGGGCAACGTCACCGCCGCCGTGACGGCCGTCGACCTCCAGCTCGGTCTCGGGAACACCTCGACCAGCGGCTGCGAGGCGGCTGACTTCGCCGGCTTCCCGGCCGGAAACATCGCGCTCGTGCAGCGCGGCACGTGTCCGTTCGCCGACAAGGCCGTGAACGCGGAGGCCGCAGGAGCGGGCGGCGTGATCATCTTCAACCAGGGCAACCTCGCGTCCGACGACCGGCAGGGCCTGATCGTCGGCACCCTCGGCGGCCCGAACGTCGTCGGGATCCCCGTGGTGGGTGCGAGCTACGAGCAGGGCGTCGCGCTCTCGCAGGCCGGTTCCACGGCTCGCGTCTTCGTGCCGGCACCCGAGCAGCGTCCGCAGAAGAACGTCATCGCAGAGCTCCCCGGCACGAACGACGACAACGTCGTGATGGCAGGTGCGCACCTCGACTCGGTGCAGGCCGGCCCCGGCATCAACGACAACGGCAGCGGCTCCGCGGCGTTGCTCGACCTCGCGCAGAACATCTCCAAGCTCAAGCCGGAGAACACCATCCGCCTCGCGTGGTGGGGTGCCGAGGAATCGGGTCTCATCGGCTCCGAGGAGTACGTCGCCGAGCTCAGCCAGGAAGAGCAGGACCGCATCGCGCTGTACCTGAACTTCGACATGGTCGCCTCGCCGAACTACATCTTCATGGTGTACGACGGCAACGAGTCCGGCTGGCTGGCCCCCGAGGGCGTCCCGATCCCCGACGGCTCGACTGAGATCGAGAACCTGTTCGAGCGCTATTACACGAGCGTGGGCGAGCCCTACGACGACGCGCAGTTCAGCGGTCGCAGCGACTACGACGCGTTCATCCGCGTCGGAATCCCCGCTGGCGGACTGTTCACCGGTGCCGAGGTCGTCAAGACCGCGCAGCAGGAGGAGATCTGGGGCGGCATCGCGGGGGAGTCGTACGACCAGTGCTACCACCAGGTGTGCGACACGATCGACAACATCAACGAACACGCGATGGGCGTGAACGCCGATGCGGTCGCACTCGCCGTGCTCGCCTACTCCTACTCGACCGAGTCGGTGAACGGCGTTGCCGGCGTGGCGATCCCGGGTGGTCTGAACCTGCCTGCGGCGGCCGGACCCGAGGGCACGATCGGCGGCAACGCCGGCGGCCTCGACCACGACCACGACCACGGTCCGAGCGATCTCGACTGAGTCGCGCTGAATCAGCGAGGGCGGGGGTGCCGGATCGGCACCCCCGCCTTCGTGCGAAACGCGACAGGATCGACGGGAATAGATCGGTCGAGGCATCCGTTCTCGTCTATTGCATGCAAACGCATGGATCATGTCTCGGCCCAGGAGGGCGAAATGCAGTTCGGAATCTTCACCGTCACCGACATCACTCAAGACCCCACTACCGGGCGTACTCCGAGTGAGCACGAGCGCATCAAGGGCACCGTCGCGATCGCCAAGCACGCCGAGGAGGTGGGGCTCGATGTCTTCGCCCTCGGCGAGCACCACAACCCGCCGTTCTGGTCGTCATCGCCCACGACGACGCTCGCGAACATCGCAGGACAGACCTCGACCCTCCAGCTCTCCACGGCGACCACGCTGATCACCACGAACGACCCGGTGAAGCTCGCGGAAGACTATGCGATGCTGCAGCACGTGTCCGACGGCCGCGTCGACCTCATGCTCGGTCGCGGCAACACCGGCCCCGTCTACCCCTGGTTCGGCCAGGACATCCGGCAGGGCCTGCCGCTCGCCCTCGAGAACTACGAGCTCCTCCACCGCCTGTGGCGCGAAGACGTCGTCGATTGGTCTGGCAAGTTCCGCACCCCCTTGCAGGGGTTCACGGCCACGCCGCGACCGCTCGATGACGTGCCGCCGTTCGTCTGGCACGGCTCGATCCGCACGCCCGAGGTCGCCGACCAGGCCGCCTTCTACGGCGACGGGTTCTTCGCGAACCACATCTTCTGGCCTGCATCGCACACACAGCGCATGATCGCGCTCTACCGGCAGCGGTTCGAGCACCACGGCCACGGCACCGCCGCGCAGGCGATCGTCGGACTCGGCGGACAGGTCTTCATGCGCAAGAACTCGCAGGACGCCGTCAACGAGTTCCGCCCCTACTTCGACAACGCGCCGGTGTACGGTCACGGACCGAGCCTCGAAGACTTCACGCAGCAGACGCCCCTCACCGTCGGCAGCCCGCAGGAGGTCGTCGACAAGACGCTCGGGTTCCGCGACTACGTCGGCGACTACCAGCGCCAGCTCTGGCTCATCGATCACGCCGGCCTGCCGTTGAAGACCGTGCTCGAGCAGCTCGACCTGCTGGGTGAGGAGGTCGTGCCGGTGCTGCGCAAGGAGTTCGCGAAGAATCGTCCGGCCGAAGTCCCGGATGCCCCGACCCACGCGTCGCTCGTGCAGGCGAAGTACGGCGACCAGGCGCCCCGCCAGGCCACGCCGAACGCGAACCGCGGCGACAACCTCACCCTCGGGTCGCCGTACCAGGACACCGCGGTCGTCGACTCCTCGAAGCCCGGCTCGGCCTTCGGCGCCGCCGCCACCCGCAAGGAGTTCGTGCGATGACCACCAAGCGCATCGTCATCATCTCGGCCGGCCTCTCGACGCCGAGTTCCACCCGCCAGCTGGCCGACCGAATGACCGCCGACGCAGTGTCGATCATGCGTGAGCGCGGTGTCGAGGTCGAGGCCCAGGTGTTCGAGCTGCGCGACCTCGCGCACGACATCACGAACCACCTGCTCCTGGGCTTCGCCCCGCCGAAGCTGCAGGAGGCGCTCGACGCGGTGGCGACGGCCGACGGGCTCATCGCGGTCACGCCGATCTTCTCGACGAGCTATGCGGGCCTGTTCAAATCGTTCATCGACGTGATCGACCCGCAAGCGCTCACCGACCTGCCGGTGCTCATCGGTGCGACGGGCGGTACGTCTCGTCACTCCCTCGCGATCGACTACGCGATCCGGCCGCTGTTCACCTACCTGCACGCGATCCCGGTCACGACCGGCGTGTTCGCCGCGACCAGCGACTGGGGCAACGGCGGCGACGGAGTGCGTTCACTGCCCGACCGCATCTTCCGCGGAGCGAAGGAGTTCGCCGAACTCGTCGAGCGCACCGACCGATCAGACCTCGTGTCGGACCCGTTCGCGCTCGACCGTCCGGTCGGTCACCTCGTCGGTGGGTTCACCGGGGAGTAGGTCGGCCTTCCGGCGGCCGCTCGGCCTCACTTCGGGACCCGTTCGTGCTCGCCTGTTCCCTGGAGCACGTCGTCGAAGGTCTCGCGGGGGCGGGTGGGAACCTGCCCCGTGACTTCGCCACTCCGACTCGGCGCATCGATGCGACGGCCCCGTCGCGCCGCGGCGTGGTGTGCGCGACGGTCCTGCCGGGCCGCGGCGTGGTGTGCGCGACGGTCCTGCCGGGCCGCGGCGTGGTGTGCGCGACGCTGCTGCCGGACGACGGAGCGCTGCGCACGACGGCCCTTGCGCACCGCCGCATGCAGGGCGCGCCGGTGCGCGCGGGTCGGAACGGGGCCGCGCGTATCAGGCCAGTCGTGATCGACGACCGTGTCCGTCGGTCCGTCGTCCTTGCCGGTCTGCCTGCCGCGCCACCAGGGTGCCCACCACAGCGCGGTGCCGCCGGCCCATCCGACGATGAGGAGGTCGGCGATCTGGCCGGTCACGGGCGCCGATTGCATGAACGCGAGCGCGGTGATCGCCGACGCCAGGCCGGTCGCGGCTGCCGTCCATGCGATCGGCATGGCGTTTCGCAGCGGGTCGCGGGTGAGGCCACCGACCAGCGTGGCGGCGATCGCCGCGCCGATGATCGTGGCGCCGAGGACATGCCAGACGACGGCGGACCATCCGAGCGAGTTCGTCCAGCTGATTCTCACGGGAGCGAGCGACGCGATGGGGGTCGTCAGGAGCGTGGTGAACGCGATCGCCCCGACGGCACCGAGCACGGCGAAGACGATCGGACCGGAAGGTCTGCGTGCAAGGGTGACCGGCACGGTCTGGAGCGCATGCGCGGCCGCTTCGCCGACGGCGATGAACGCGATGAGGATCACCCAGTAGAGCACCTCGTCGATGCCGAACAACGCGACGACGGTGACGAGCGTCACGGCGAGGGCGATGGTGGCGCCCACCAGGGCGACGCGTCCACTCCGCGCCCGCCACTCGGCCCAGGTGATCACATCGCGTGTCCAGGGTCGGGTGGTGGTGTGCGCGAGGATCTGGCGGTCGTGACGACGCTTCGACTGCACGGCTGCCGCGAGTCGGATGACGATGAGCGCGACGGCCAGCGCCGTCAGCACGTACGCGATGACGGTGGTGTCGCCGACCTCCTGCAGCTCGGGCGTCGAGCTCATGGGCCACACGGTCACTGCGCTGGCGGCGATCAGGCCGGCCAGCAGGATCAGGCGCGGCATGGAGATGAAGGCGGGTAGGAGCACCGCGATCGGGCGCAGCAGCCAGTGCAGGAACCGCTTGGGAGACGTCGCCCGTTCACCGTGGGTCAGCGCACTCGACGCCGCGCGCAGCGTGCGCGAGACGATGGCCACTCGATACGAGTCCGACAACGCGTCGAAGCCCTGCGTGCCGCGCACGAATCGCTCGCGCGTCGCCTGGGTCCGGGGGACGTCCCGCCGCGCCGGGAGCCCGAGGAGCGTGAGCTGCTCCATGTTCGTGTCCTGGTCGGTGTCCGCGGCGCTCGCGACGGGAGCGGCGTCGAGTTGAGCGAGGAGTTCGCGGTGCACCCGCGCGAGGATCGCGGCCTCGTCCTCGGCGGCGGCGGCCGTCTGCCCGTCGGAGTCCGAGTCGGAGTCGGAGGGCGGCGATTCGGGCGCAGTCGGGAGCGATGAGAAGAATTCGACGATCCCGGACGCGGCGTCGAGCCGTCCCCACCACCAGTCGTTGAGGCGCCAATCGCGGCTCAGGAAGCCGGCGATGTTCGCGGCCCTGAGACCGGCGAGCTTGGCCGTCGAACGGAGGCTCTGCTCATCGAGCAGGTTGCCGACCGTGACGGCGTCGAGCTCGCGTGCGCGGTGGGCGAGGGCCGAGCGGTAGCCCCGAAGCAACTGGTCCTCCATGAGCCGCCGGTACTCGAGCGGCTGCGCCGGCTGCACGTCGGAGCCGATGCGGTGGAAGCGCACCGATGAGATCGGCTGTGGGATGCCGCTGCCACCGAACAACAGCGGCAACTGGCGGGCGGTGAGTGGATGCTCGGGGTGACTTTCGAGGCGCGACCACGGCGTCCGCAACCAGCGCTCCTTCGCCCTGGTCGCCTTGATCGTCTCCGACGTCGCGAGCAGCCACCGGATGATGCCGTCGAGCTCGTCCCATGCCTCAGCAAGATGCCCGCCACTGCGCGCGTCGGCCGCGAACCAGCTCGTCACGACACCGTGGGCGTCGAGCGGGCTCAGGGTGCCGCCCGCCCGCTGCGCGTTCATGCGGTCCTTCGCGCTCTCGAGCGTGGCGAGGATCGCCTCGTCGCGCGCCAGGGTCGCCGCTCGGATGACTCGGCTGAGCCTGCGTCGCACGAGAGCGCGAGGCGCAACCGCCGGCAGCGGCTCGACGCTCGGATCCATTCGGCTGCCCTCGCGGTCGACCGGATGGCGCCGGTCCTCGTCGCCGATCGGTGCGGGCGCGAGCGATGCGTCGAGGACGCCGTCGAGTTCGCCGAGCACGCGATCGTGGAAGGCCGTCTGCTCGATCGCCCTGATCCAGCTGAGGGCGGCCATGCTCGCGTCCACGAGTGCTTGTCGCCCACGAGCGGTGGCGAGACGGTCGGTCCGGTGTGGCGAGCGACCCGACTCATGCTCGATCGTGGGGTCGTGCAGCCGGTCGGCCTCGTCTCGGAACGCCGCTTCGACGTGCACGATGCTGAGGCGGTCGAGTGCCAGCAGCTCGGGTCGCTGGGCCAGGTCGGTGCCGAGCAGCCACTCGCCGGGATGCAGGAGGGATGGGACGAGCAGTTCGAAATCGCTCAACGCCCGGTACCCGGCATACGCGGCTGCGGCCCGCTCTTCCGACTCCGCATCGAGCGAGCTCCCGTCCATTCGTTCGGCGAGCAGTTCATTCCGCGCTTTCGCGACGCTGGTCGTCGCGCGCACCAGATCGACCTCTTCGATCTCGTCGTCGCGCGATTCCCGGGCACTGCGCTTGCGCAGCGCTGCGACGATCGTGCTCATGACCCGCGAGCCGACGTCGTCGCGCACCGTGGCGGCGTCGGTGCGGAACGCAGGTGCGGCGCCACCGTCCGTCATCGGCGTGCGCAGGAGGGTCGGACGGCTCGACGCATAGGCGGTGGGGCGCCGGAAGAGCGCCGCCGTCTCCTTCGGGGACGGGTCGAGGTAGAGGATCGCTCGGTTGCTGTGCTCGTCGGCCGGCATGTTCCGAACCGCGTTCAGCGCGCGATCGATCGGGATGTTGTCCAGGATGCCGCCGTCGGCGACTCGGAACGGATGCGTCGCGGCATCCTCTCGATGCGCATTGAACACCATGCGCATGTCAGGTGCGTCGAGCGCTTCGCAGGGATCGCGAGGGGAGGCCCAGCCGTGTGCGCCGGCGAGCGGGTCGCGACCCGAGTAGATGAGCGCGGGCTCGAAGATGAACGGGAACGAGGAGGTCGAGCGTGCGGCGTACGCGATGCGCGCGATGTCGGCGAGATCGCGCGCGTCCAGCGGGTCCGTGTAGCGCGGGGGGACGGCTCGATCGTCGAGGGCATCGTGCCCGCCGACGAACCGGAACTGCGCTCGACCTTCGGCCGTCGTGCGGTCGCTCGAGTCGACGGCATCGAGGAGGGTCGCCGAGAGGTCGACGACGACCTGGTCGGCGCGCAAGGGACTCACCGGGTCGCGACCGTCGATGATCTTCAGGATCTCGTGGGAGAGCTGCGGCCAGAAGTATCCGTCGCCGCGCATGATCGCATCGAACCGGCTCGGATCGCCCGTCTGCAGGAGCCCCCAGGCGGAGCCTGCCTCCAGCCAGGTGTCGAGCATGGTGTCGAAGCCGACCCCCGCCCGCTGCGCGACCGCGTACAGCACTCCGTTCAGGCCTCCCGCGCTCGCGCCGGCGAGCACATCGAACTCGACGCGGTCGTACCCGCGCGACCTGAGCAATCGCGCGTACTCCGACGCCCTGCGCACGAGATTCGGATCGGCGCCCCCACGTCCGCGCTCCTTCGCGTCGGTCTTGTGAAGCAGGATCGCGCGGCACGTGCCGTCGTCGTCGAAGAGGCGGATGCGCCGGAGGATGTCGAGTTCGGCCACCGCGCCCCCGATCCACACCGCCAGGCTGAGTCCGCCCTTCATCGCAAGTGCGATGCGCAGCGTTCGACGGTGCCAGGGTTGCAATTTCGCGATCCGGTCGGGCAGCAATGCCCGGTCGGCCGGTGTGCCGTCGGGCGAGAGGTCGTGGAACGTCGCGCGGCGAGGGCCATCCGACCCCGAGAACGAGGTCGATCCGTCGCCTGGCGGATCTTCGAGATCCAGCTCGATGAATCCCACATCGGAACGTCGCCCGCTCATGCGCGCCTCCCGTACGTAGAACATGAGAGACCTTCAGCAGGAATCTACGCCCTCCCGGGGCGGGAGCGTCAGTGTCGACCCTGAATCGCCTCATCCCGCCCGTCGCGTGATCAACCGATCGACGAGCAGTCCGAGCATGATCGCGAGTGGGATCGAGATGGCGACCGCGAGGATCGGGTTGTCACTGAAGGCGCTGCCGATCACGGCGCCGATCGCGACGTTGTAGCACGCCCATGCCAGCCCGGCGGCCGCCGACAGGGGGAGATACCGCCGCAGCGGCACGCGACCGGCGCCGGCGGCGAGGTTGACGGCGATCCGGGCGAAGGGCACGTAGCGAGCGGTGAACACGAGCACCGCGGTGCGGCGGTGCACGGCGCGCCGAACTCGCGCGATGGCCGCCCCGACCCGCCCTTCACGCTGCCACCGCCACCGGTCGAGGCCGACCCTCCGACCGATGAGGTAGCAGAGCGCATCGCCGACGACGGCACCCGCGGCCGCGACCGGGATGATGAGCCACCACGACGGGGCGCCGGTCGCGGTGCCGAGCGCCCCGAGCGCAACCACCGCGGTCTCACTCGGCAGCACCACGAGGAACGCGTCGCCGACGACCAGGGCGAAGAGCGTCGGGACGAGCCAGGGTGACGCGGCAACGCCCTCGATCCATGCCTCATCCACGCGTCAGTTCTCTCATCGCGAGGTGAACAGCCGGTGTTCGCGTGGTGTCGTCAGGGCCGATGAGCAGCCGGCTGGAACCAGAGATGAGATTTCCTCGTGATAGGGGTGACGAATCGCCCCGGTCGGAGTAGCCTCAGCACGGGGGCGCGGCGTTGGACGCCGCGAAATGCCGCGCGCTTTCCGATCGGGGCGGGACACGAGGCCATGCGGGGTCCGGGTGCACGCGCCACCGCACGCGATATCCGATCGGAAGGACTGTCATGAGCATTCGTCGCACCCTGGTGGCGCTCGCCGCCGCCGCGGGACTCGTTCTGGTGGGCGCAAGTCCAGCCATGGCGGGCGGAAACCCGCATTTCATCAAGAACGCCACGAGCGCGTCGATCGACGGGGTTTCGCTCGTCGTCGAGTTCAAGGAGGCCGGCCTGTCTTCGGGCGCGGTCGAGACGATCGTGGTGTCTGCTGACCTCGAGGCTCTGTACCAGTGCGTCAACGGCGGCGGCAACGTGCCGAGCGACCCGAAGAAGACGGTGTTCGACGACAGAGTGTCGGAGAGCGGAGTCTTCACCGCCGGTCAGAACGGCAACCTCATCGGTTCGCTGACCCTCGACCCGCCCGACGCCGATGCCGTGCTCGACTGCCCGGGTGGCCAGACGTCGACCCTGGTCTCGGTGATCTGGTCGAACGTCAGGATCGATGACACGACGAGCGGCGCGAGTCTCTCGCTGAGGGGCGTCTTCACCGGTCCCTGATCGAACCCTCGCACGCGACGACGGTGGGGAGGTCTGGGAGGCCCTCCCCACCGCCTCTGCCGAGTCGCGTCAGTCGTCGAGCACGAAGCTGACCTCGAGCACCACGGACCAGGCCGTGATCTTCCCCTCGGTCGCCTCGACCTTCTGCTCCTTGACCCACGCGCCACTCACATGGCGCAGCGTCTGCGCGGCACGCTCGATGCCGACCGCGACGGCGTCCTCGAAGCTCTTCTCCGACCGGACGGTGATGGTGGTGACGCGTGCGACGGATGACATGGTGTTCCTCCTCGAACTGGCGGAAATTGCCGGTGGACGTGCGTCCACGCCCATCATGCGCCCTTCCGCGCGCGAGCGCGAGGGTTGACGAGCGGATGCCTCGGGCTGTCCATTCGGTGCACCTCGGAGAACGGCATCCGACGACTGGGTGAACCCTCGGCGCATCGGGGCCGTTTCGGCGGGATCGGCGGATCGCGCACCCCACGCTTGAAGCGTGAAGGTCGTCCTCCTCGCAGAATCGTTCCTCCCGCACATGAACGGCGTGACGCACTCACTGCTGCAGGTGCTGCGCCACCTCGAGCGACGCGGCCATGACGCGCTCGTGGTCGCACCGCGATCCGGGCCGATCGACCGGACCCTCTACGGTGCCGAGCCCGTGCTCCTCCCGTCGGTACCCCTGCCGAGCTACCCCGACGTGCGCGTGACGTTGGCGAGCACCCACAAGCTCGCCACGATCCTTCGCGGGCACGAAGCCGACGTCGTGCACCTCGCATCGCCCTTCGTGCTCGGTTGGCGTGGCGTCCTGGCGGCCGAGGCGGCCGACATCCCGTCGGTCGCGGTGTACCAGACCGACATCCCCTCGTACGCCGAGCGCTACGGCATCCCCGGTGCCGCCCCGGTCCTGACCCGTCACCTCGGCAAGCTGCACCGCCGCGCCGATCTCACCCTCGCGCCGTCGACCTCGGCGCTCGACCGCCTGGAATCCCTCGGCGTCGACCGCCTGGCACTCTGGCGTCGCGGAGTCGACACCGAGCGGTTCGCGCCCGGGCGGCGCAGCCGCCGGTGGCGCCGCGAGGTTGCGCCCGACGGCGAGATCGTGGTCGGCTACGTCGGCCGACTCGCGCCCGAGAAGCAGGTCGAGGATCTCCGGGTGATCGCGGACCTCCCGGGGGTGCGTCTCGTCATCGTCGGCGACGGCCCCGACCGGCCGGCGCTCGAGCGTCTCCTACCCACTGCGCACTTCGCCGGATTCCTCGGCGGCGACGAACTGGCCCGCGCCATGGCGAGCTTCGACGTGTTCGTGCACCCCGGCGAGAGCGAGACGTTCTGCCAGACGATCCAGGAGGCGATGGCGAGCGGGGTTCCCGTGGTCGCAACGGGTGCCGGCGGCCCCCTCGACCTCGTGCACTCGAGCCGCGACGGCTGGCTCTACCGTCCGGGCGACCTCGCCGAGCTGCGCAGCCGCGTGCTCGACCTCACGGGCGACGACGCGAAGCGACGGGCGTTCTCGGTGCGTGCCCGCGAGGCCGTCGCCGGTCGCGGATGGGATCGCCTCGGCGACGAGCTCATCGAGCACTACGAAGGGGCCGTCGCGCTGCGACGCGCGACACGTGGCGAGCGGGTCGGCCGGGTGCGCCGCACCCGCGACGCCGTCTCGCGGTCGGCGGTCGGCGAACGAGCGGCGGATGTCCCGACATCCGCCCCGATCGCATCACCGCGCTGGCGGCGCTACGTCGCCGTCGGGGACTCGCTCACCGAAGGGCTGTGCGACGCCTCCCGCGTGCCCGCGGGGGAGTACCGCGGTTGGGCCGACCGGCTCGCCATGCTCCTCGCGCTCACGACCCCCGCCGCCGAGCAGGTCGGCTACGCCAACCTCGCCGTGCGCAGCCGCAGGGTCGACGACGCCGTCACCGTGCAGATGCCCCACGCGGTCGGGCTCGGCGCCGATCTCGTGACCGTGCTGATCGGCGCGAACGACCTCGTAGGTCGTCGTGTCGAACCCGATGCGCTCGCCGACCGGCTCGATGCCGCGGTCAGGAAGCTGCGAGCGACCGGCTGCGATGTGCTGCTCGTGACGCCGTTCATGCCGCGCCGACCCGCCACCCGGCTCTTCGCCGCGCGCTTCGCACGTTTCAACGCGCGGCTGCGCGCGCTCGCCGCCGAGACCGGCTCGATGCTGGTCGACGTCGACACGATGCCCGAACTCGTCGGTCACGACCGATGGGCCGAGGATCGGGTGCACCTGAACTCAGCCGGTCACCGAGGTCTCGCGTACGCGGCGGCGCGGGTGCTCGGCGTGCCCGACGCGCAGGAGCTCGGTGCGCTCGAGCGCGCGGTGCACGCGGTGGAACCGGTCGACGAGGTGAGCGACGACCGCACGGTCGGCGACCTCGAGTGGCTGCGCCGACACGCGGCGCCGTGGATCGTGCGTCGTCTGCAGGGTCGAACGGCCGGCGACGGCCGCGTCGCGAAGCGTCCGGACCTGCTGCCGATCGCCGTCGCGGCGGATCCATCGCCTGGGCCGACACCGATGCGGCGGGCCCGTCGGCTCGGGTGACGCCCCGCTGAACGGCTTAGCCGCTCTTGCGGCGGAACTCGCGTTTGTGGTCGACCGGTCCGTGCGTGCCCTGGGCGCCGGAGCCCCCGTCGAGGTGCGACTCACCCTCGCGTTGCTTCGAGGCCTTGTTCTTGCGCTCGAGCGCCTCGCGGAACTTGCGCTTCGTCTCGTCGGACGGGCCGGTCGTCTGGTCTTCGTCGGACGTCATGGGTTCGAGTCTGGCATGAATGCCGCTGCCACGTCGTGCGGGAGATGCGCACGTGTCGAGTCGCGGAAGGGACATCCGCTGTTCACAGGCGGAAAATGAGCCCTCTGCTAGCATTGTGGAGGTTGCCCGATGGGCAGCAACTGGAGCCCGCCTGAAAACGGGCCCCCATGGAGCAGGCCGGCAGGAAGCTGGTCCCCTGTGGTGGATCACCGAGCACGGATCGGTGGACTTCTACTGGTGGCCAGCGTGAACGCAAGCTCTTGCGGTTCGTAATGCCTGTTCCTGCTCCTCTGTATGAGTCGTGCCCACACGGGGTGCGACGGTAAACAAAGGAGACGACCTCTTGGAAGGTCCTGAAATCACGTTCGCCGAAACCGTCATCGACAATGGCAAGTTCGGCACGCGTACCATCCGCTTCGAGACCGGACGCCTCGCCCAGCAGGCGCAGGGTTCGGCCGTCGCCTACATCGACGACGAGACGATGCTGCTCTCGGCGACGTCGGTGTCGAAGCAGCCGAAGGAGCACTTCGACTTCTTCCCGCTCACGATCGACGTCGAAGAGCGCATGTACGCCGCAGGCCGCATCCCCGGCTCGTTCTTCCGCCGCGAGGGCCGCCCCTCGACCGAAGCGATCCTCACCTGCCGCCTGATCGACCGCCCCCTGCGCCCCTCGTTCGTCGAGGGCCTCCGCAACGAGGTGCAGGTCGTCGTCACCGTGCTCGCCATCGAGCCCGACGAGCTCTACGACGTGCTCGCGATCAACGCCGCGTCGCTCTCGACCCAGCTCTCGGGCCTGCCGTTCTCGGGTCCCGTCGCCGGTGTACGCGTTGCGCTCATCGACGGCCATTGGGTCGCCTTCCCGAAGCACACCCAGCTCGAGGAAGCCGTGTTCAGCATGGTCGTCGCGGGCCGTGTCGTGACCGAGGCCGACGGCTCGCAGGACGTCGCGATCATGATGATCGAGGCCGAGGCCACCGACAACGCCTGGAACCTCATCCAGGCCGGTGCCGTCAAGCCCGACGAGACCGTCATCGCGCAGGGCATCGAGGCGTCGAAGCCGTTCATCAAGCAGCTCGTCGAGGCGCAGGAGCAGGTCGCCAAGACCGCTGCGAAGCCGACCGCCGCCTACCCGACCTTCCCGCCGTACCAGGTCGAGACCTACGACGTCGTCGCGGGCCTCGCCTACGACGACCTCAAGGGCATCTACCAGATCGCCGAGAAGGTCGCCCGCCAAGACGCCGACGACGCGCTCAAGTCTCGCGTCAAGGAGCAGGTCGCAGCCAAGGTCGAGGCGGGCGAGCTGCCCGAGTCGGCCAACGCCGAGGTGTCGGCCGCCTACAAGTCGGTCACGAAGCTCGTCGTGCGCTCGCGCGTGCTCGAAGAGGGCGTGCGCATCGACGGACGCGGCCTCGCCGACATCCGCCCGCTCGACGCTGAGGTGCAGGTCGTGCCCCGCGTGCACGGCTCGGCCATCTTCCAGCGCGGCGAGACCCAGATCCTGGGCGTCACCACGCTGAACATGCTGAAGCTCGAGCAGCAGATCGACTCGCTGAGCCCGGTCACCAAGAAGCGCTACATGCACAACTACAACTTCCCGCCGTACTCGACCGGTGAGACCGGTCGAGTCGGGTCGCCGAAGCGTCGCGAGATCGGGCACGGCGCCCTCGCCGAGCGCGCGCTCGTGCCGGTGCTGCCCACGCGCGAGGAGTTCCCGTACGCGATCCGTCAGGTCTCCGAGGCGCTCAGTTCGAACGGCTCGACCTCGATGGGCTCGGTCTGCGCCTCGACCCTGTCGCTGCTCAACGCCGGTGTGCCGCTGCGCGCTCCCGTCGCGGGCATCGCGATGGGCCTCATCTCCGACACCGTGAACGGCGAGACCCGCTATGCGGCGCTCACCGACATCCTCGGTGCCGAAGACGCCCTCGGCGACATGGACTTCAAGGTCGCCGGTACGTCGGAGTTCGTCACGGCGATCCAGCTCGACACGAAGCTCGACGGCATCCCCGCGTCGGTGCTGGCCGGCGCGCTGACGCAGGCGAAGGACGCACGCACGACGATCCTCGCCGTGCTGAACGCCGCCATCGACGGCCCCGATGAGATGGCCCCGACCGCGCCCCGCGTGATCAGCGTGCAGATCCCCGTCGACAAGATCGGCGAGCTGATCGGCCCGAAGGGCAAGACGATCAACGCGATCCAAGACGAGACCGGCGCCGACATCTCGATCGAAGAGGATGGCACCGTCTACATCGGCGCGACCGACGGCCCCTCGGCCGAGGCCGCCCGTGCCCAGGTCAACGCGATCGCCAACCCGACCAATCCCGAGGTCGGCGAGCAGTTCCTCGGCACCGTCGTGAAGATCGCCGCCTTCGGCGCGTTCGTCTCGCTGCTGCCCGGCAAGGACGGCCTGCTCCACATCAGCGAGGTGCGCAAGCTCGCCGGTGGCAAGCGTGTCGAGAACGTCGAAGACGTGCTCGGCGTGGGTCAGAAGATCCTCGTCGAGATCACGAAGATCGACGACCGCGGCAAGCTCTCGCTCGCCCCGGTGCTGGCTGAAGAGGCCGACACCAACGGTCGCGAGACGACGCACACGCACGCCGAGGCTCCGGCCGAAGGCGCCGACGTCGAGGTCTGATCGAAGCAGCGAAACCAGCGGATGCCCCGCCCGAGAACCTCGGGCGGGGCATCCGCTGTCTGCGCGCCGGACGCGATGCGGCCCGAATCGCCGTCGGCGGTATCGACGCGGCCACCGATGGTGGCGACCGCAGCAACGCTACGCCGACGGGGCGGGAGCGGTGCTGCCGCGCACGACGAGCGACGGCGAGACCGTCGTCGGATCGGGGGTGGTGGCGGGGTCGGCGATGTAGTCGAGCAGGTGATCGACGGCGAGCCGGCCGATCTCTTCGAACGGCTGGGCCACGGTCGTGAGCGCCGGGCTGCAATAGGCGGCGAGTGCGATGTCGTCGACGCCGACCACCGAGACGTCGTGCGGTACGCGCCGTCCTTGCTCGTGCAGTGCGCGGATGAGCCCGAACGCCATCTCGTCGCTCGCGACGAAGACCGCCGTGACCTCGGGCATACGCGTGAGCAGGAGGCCTGCCTGGTAGCCGGACTCGGGCGACCAGTCGCCGCGCACGATCGGCGGAGCCTCGCGGCCGGCCTCAGTGAGCACGGCATGCCAGGCGGTCTCGCGCTCGCCCGCTTCGACCCATTCGGCCGGGCCCGCGACATGCCAGACGGTTTCGTGGCCGAGTTCGAGCAGGTGCTCGGTCGCGAGGCGGCCGACGGCGAACTGGTCGACCGCGACGACCTGCGTGGAGGCCGACCTGGAACCGTCGATCGTGACGGTCGGGATGCGGCGGCTGATCTCTTCGGTCGCGGCGCTGCCCGCGATGACGGGCACCGCGAGCACGATGCCCTCGACGGCCTGCTCGGCGAGGCGTGACATGGAGTCGGCGATCGACTCGGGTGCGAGCGAGGTCGTGGTGGCCACGCTCACGCTGTATCCGGCCGCGCGTGCGGCTCGCTCCATGCCGTAGCCGATGACGGCGCTCGAGAAGTTGAGGGTCGGCATGCTGACGACGCCGATGGTACGGCTGCGCCCCGACGAGAGCATGCTCGCGGCGGCGTTGCGGCGGTAGCCCAGCTGGGAAACGGCCGCCTCGACCTTGGCGCGGGTGCGGGCGGTGACGTTCGGATGGTTGCTGAGGGCGCGCGAGACCGTTTGCTTCGAGACGCCCGCGAGCGCGGCGACATCGCCCATGTCGGGGGTGCGGCCGGTGGTGGCGCGTTCGTTGCTCATCGATGCTCCTGTGCGTCGGATTCGGCGCGGGTGATGCCCTTTGTTGCGATGATAGCGATACTACAAGGCGACAAGCCGGAGTCGGCATTTTCGTCGGCGTGGCCGCGAAATCAGGCGAGCGTGAGAGTTGTTATCGGTAACAATCTGTGTCACACTCTTTCCGGCGGCCGTTCGGTCAGCCCCCTCTGCATTCGAAGGAGATTCAGTGAAGAAGACAGCACTTCGCTCGGCCACCCTGGCCGGCGCCGTCGCGGTGGGCCTCGCCCTCACCGCCTGTTCGGGCGGCGCCGACACGACGTCGGCCGCGAGCGGTCCCGCCGAGATCGACTTCTGGGGATGGGCGCCCGGTTACGCCGAGGCCGTCGACGCATACAACGCCTCGCAGGACGCGGTCGTCGTCAACTACGAAGAGATCTCGCCCGGTGCCAAGGGCGGCTACGAGAAGATGCTCAACGCGGTGACCGCGGGCAACGCCCCGTGCCTCGGCCAGGTCGGCTACGAGACCCTCACGAGCTTCGCCGCGCAGGGCGCCCTCGAAGACGTCTCCGACATCGCCGATGCGAACAAGGACGAGTTCAGCGCCGCGACGTGGGCGGCCATGAGCGTCGGCGACGCCGTCTACGGCGCCCCCGTCGACCAGGGTCCGATGGCGCTGTTCTACAACACCGAGGTGTTCGACTCGCTCGGCATCGCCGTGCCGACCACGTGGGACGAGTACCAGGCCGCGGCCCAGAAGATCCACGCCGCCGACCCGTCGAAGTACATCTCGGCGACCTACCTCAACTACGACTACGCCGGGTTCGACTGGCAGGCGCAGGCTCCGTGGTTCGGCGTCGAAGGCGAATCGTGGAAGGTCTCGATCGACTCGGCCGCCGGCAAGAAGGTCGCCGACTACTGGCAGGGCCTCGTCGACGAGGGCCTCATGAGCCCCGCCCCCATGTGGGACCAGTCCTGGTACACGGGACTCGGTGACGGCAGCATCGCCACGCACGTCGGTGCGGTGTGGATCGCCGGCATCCTCAAGGGAAGCGCGCCCGACGGCGCCGGCAAGTGGGCCGTCGCCCCGATGCCGCAGTGGACCGCCGGCGACGACGTCACCGGCAACGTCGGCGGCTCGGGCACCGCGGTGCTCGAGGGTTGCGACAACCCCGAGGCCGCGTGGGACTTCGCGCACTTCATGAGCACCGACGCCGACACCTTCTCGGCCCTCGTCGAGACCGCGGGCCTCTACCCGGCCGCGAACGACCTGCTCACCCTCCCGGTGCTGAGCGAGGGCGATGACTACTTCGGCGGCCAGAACATCTACGAGGTGTTCGCCGAGAGCTCGGCGCAGGTCGCCGAAGGCTGGGTCTGGGGCCCCAACATGCCCGAGACGGTCGGGTTCCTCGACGACTCGCTGAGCGGCGCATGGGCGGGCACCGGCACGATCGCCGATGCCCTTGCGACCACGCAGAAGAAGACCGTCGTCGGGCTCGAAGCACAGGGCCTCTCGGTCACCGAGTAGCACTCGCGACGCGGCATCCGCTGCGTTCCCGATCGGTGGCGGGCCGGCTCGCCCGGTCCGCCACCGTCATGGAGATCCGAACCGCCCGGCGCGAAGCGGCCGCACGTGCGCCACCGCCCGAACCCACATCAACGACTGGAGTGACATGTCAGCGATCACTACGGGAGCCACGAGCGCTCGAACGCTCAGATGGCGCACGCCATGGCTCTTCCTGCTGCCGTTCCTCGTGCTCTTCGTCGCGATATACGTCGCACCGATCCTGTTCGCATTCACGCAGAGCCTGTTCACCCTGCAGCGCGACGGGCTCGGCCTCACGGCACCGACGCTCGCCTTCGACCCCTTCGCGAACTACGCCCGCGTGTTCGGCGACGCCGAGTTCCAGGCGTCGCTCGGCCGAGTGCTGCTCTTCGGCATCGTGCAGGTGCCCATCATGCTCGGGCTGGCGCTCCTCATCGCACTGCTGATCGACTCGAAGTCCGCTCGCGGGCGCGGATTCTTCCGCATGGCGAGCTTCCTGCCGTTCGCCATCCCCGGCGTCGTCGCCGCGGTCATGTGGTCGTTCCTCTACTCGCCGGTCACGAGCCCCATCAACGGGTTCCTCGAATCCGCGTTCGGCTTCTCGATCCCGTTCTTCAGTGACGGGCTCGCGCTCTGGTCGGTCGCGAACGTCGTCACTTGGGTCTGGACCGGATACAACATGCTCATCATCTACTCGGCGCTGCAGACGATCCCGGCAGAGACCCTTGAGGCCGCGAAGATCGACGGCGCCTCCGCCACCCGCATCGCATGGAGCATCAAGATCCCCATGGTGCGTCCGGCGCTCATCCTCACCACCGTCTTCTCGATCATCGGTTCCGCACAGCTCTTCAACGAGCCGACCGTGCTGAAGTCGATCTCGGGTGGTGCGATCACCTCGACCTACACCCCGCTCATGGCGGCGCAGTCCTCGGTCGCCGCACAGAACTACCCCTATGCCGCTGCGCAGTCGGTCGTGCTCGCCGTACTCGTCGGCGTGGCGTCCTTCGTCTTCTTCAAGCTCACCTCGCGAGGCGAACAATGACCCCCACACTCGCGTCGGCGACCCGCCCGCCGCGCAACGACCGCGCAAGCGATGCGCCCGGCCGCGGACGTGCGCAACGCGACACCACGCTCGGCAGCCGCATCGGCGTCATGTCGGTGCTCGTGCTCGCGACCATCTACTTCCTGCTGCCGATCTGGTGGCTCATCGTGGCGAGCACGAAGCCCGCCGGCCGCCAATTCAGTGGGAACGGGCTCTGGTTCGAGGGCTTCGGGCTGTTCGAGAACATCGCGCTCGTCTTCGAGGTCAACGACGGCGTCTTCGGGCAGTGGATGCTGAACAGCGTCTTCTACGCCGGCACGTCGGCGCTCATCGGAACCGTCATCTCGGCGATGGCCGGGTACGCGATCGCGAAGTACGAGTTCCGCGGACGCGGCGTCGTCTTCGGCATCATCCTCGCGGCCGTCCTGATCCCGAAGATCATGTTCACGCTCCCGCTGTTCCTCATGTTCAACCAGGTTGGGCTGCTGAACACGCCGATCGCGATGCTGCTGCCGTCGATCGTCAGCCCGTTCGGCGTCTACCTGGCCCGGGTCTTCGCAGCTCAGTCGGTACCCGACGAGCTCATCGAAGCCGGCCGGCTCGACGGCGCGGGGGAGTTCCGCGTGTTCCGCTCGGTGTCGATGCGCATCATGGCGCCGGCGCTCGTGACCATCTTCCTGTTCCAGTTCGTCGAGGTGTGGAACAACTACCTGCTGCCCGCCATGGTCCTGAACGACACGTCGTTGCAGCCCGTGGTCGTCGGCCTGGTCGGCTGGTCGGGTTCGAACGGCGTGGTGCCCGCGGGCACGGTCGTCGTCGGCGCGTTCCTCTCGGTGATCCCCCTGCTGATCGCGTTCCTCTTCCTGCAGCGCTTCTGGCGCGCGGGCCTGACCGCCGGCGCGATCAAGTGACCGCGTTCGAGTCGACGCAGCTGGCCGAGGCGGGCCGCCCCGATTCGGGCGAGCGAGCGGATGCCCCCATCCTGACCTTCGCCGACGGGCAGTTGTTCCGCGCTGGGCTGCCGCACCGCATCCTCAGCGGCTCGATCCACTACTTCCGCGTGCATCCCGACCTGTGGCGCGACCGCCTCGAGCGGCTCAGGTCGCTCGGGTTCAACACGATCGACACCTACATCGCCTGGAACTTCCATCAACGCGGGCCCGACGAGGCCGACTTCACGGGCTGGCGCGACATCGAGCGGTTCATCGGCCTCGCCGGCGAACTGGGCCTCGACGTGATCGTGCGTCCCGGGCCGTACATCTGCGCCGAGTGGGACAACGGCGGCTTTCCGGCCTGGCTCACCGGCCTGCCCGGGCTGTCGCTGCGCTCGAGCGATCCGCGCTACCTCACCGAAGTCGCCACGTGGTTCGACGAGCTGCTGCCGCGCCTCGCCCCGCTGCAGGCGGCGAACGGAGGCCCGGTCGTCGCCGTGCAGCTCGAGAACGAGTTCGGCAGCTACGGCGACGACGTCGCCTACCTGCGATGGCTGCACGACGCCCTCATCGAGGGTGGCATCACCGAGCTGTTGTACACCGCCGATGGGCCGACCGACCTCATGCTCGATGGCGGCACCCTCGATGGGGTGATGGCGAGTGCGACGTTCGGCTCCCGCGCGTCGCAGGCCGCCGAGCTGCTGCGCTCGCGCCGCGAGGGCGAGCCGTTCCTGTGCGCCGAGTACTGGAACGGCTGGTTCGACCATTGGGGCGAGCACCATCACGTGCGTGAACCCGGGGGTTCGGTCGGGGTCGTCGACGACATCCTGGCATCGGGTGGTTCGGTGAGCGTCTACATGGCGCACGGCGGCACGAACTTCGGCCTCTGGTCGGGGGCCAACCATGCCGACGGCGTCCTGCAGCCGACCGTCACGAGCTACGACTCCGACGCGCCGGTGAGCGAGCACGGCGCGATCACCGAGAAGGGGCGGATGCTCCGCGAGCGGCTCCTGGCATTCACCGGAGCCGTGGCGACCCCGGTGCCGCAGCCGGGCCCGGTGCTGCCGGCGCGCCGGCTGGAGATCGAAGCCGCGGCGCCGCTGCTGCCCGCGCTTCGCGGCGCGGCGCTCACGAGCGAGTCATCGGCGCTGCGCACCCCGGCGCCGCGCACCTTCGAAGCGCTCCGACAGGATGCCGGCCTCGTACTGTATCGCGCCGAGCCGATCCTGCCCGCGGGCACGAGCACGATCTCGATCCGCGGCCTGCACGACCGCGCGCACGTCTGGGTCGACGGCCGGCTCGTGGGCGTAGGCGACGAGGCGGCTGCCGCCACGGGTTTTGCGGTGACCGGCGAGGGCGAGCGCGTGCGACTCGAGATCCTCGTCGAGAACCAGGGGCGCATCAACTATGGTCCGTTGCTCGGGCAGGGCAAGGGCATCCTCGGCGGCGTGCAGATCGATCGCAGGCTCGTGCAGGGCTGGACGAGCCTGCCCCTGCCCATCGATCTCTGGTCCGAGGCGACGGTCGGGCTCGTCGCGTCGGGCGGCGCCGACGCGACATCCGTTCGCCGTACCGGCGCCGAACCGGGATTCTCGACAGCCCGCTTCGACGTCGACTCGCCCGCCGACGCGTTCCTCGCGCTGCCGGGCTTCGCAAAGGGGTTCGCCTGGGTCAACGGGTTCCTGCTCGGCCGCTACTGGGAGATCGGGCCGCAGCTCACGCTCTACGTGCCGGCGCCATTGCTCGCGGCGGGCGCCAACACGATCACGGTGCTCGAACTCGAACGCAGCGGGGCGCACCTCGAACTGCGCGCCGAGCCCGAGCTCGGGCCCACCGAGGAGTACATCGAGCTGTTCGACTAGCGTTCGAGCAGCGGCAGCAGCCGGTAGGGGATGAGCTCGCCCATGGCGAGCGACGTCTCGGTGCGTTCGACGCCGTCGATCGCGAGGATCTCGCGGTCGATGCGGAACAGGTCGTGCGCGTCACGGCACACGAGGCGCACGAGCAGGTCGATCGAGCCGGTGATGCCGTGCGCCTGGATGACCTCGGGGATGCGGGCGATCTCGTCGACCACCTCGGCGAGCACCCGCTGTCGCACGTGCACCGACACGTACGCCTCGAGCGGGTAGCCGAGCGGCGCCGGGTCGATGCTGCGTTCGAACGAGAGGAACGCGCCGGATGTCTCGAGCCGGGCCAGTCGCGCCTGCACGGTGTTGCGTGACAGGCCCAGACGCTCGGCGAGTGCGACCACGGTCGCGCGCGGGTCGCGGGCGAGGGCAGCGAGCAAGGCCCGATCGACGGTGTCGTAACCGCTCATAACGCCACACGATAGCACGGGACGGCACCCCAAAACTGGGCAACATGCTCAACGGACTCCAGCCTGCTTGAGCTGTGTGACACATCGACGTACCCTCGAAGTATCCGGCAGAGCCGCCGGGCGCGGGCAGCCCACAAGGCACGCCGCCGAAAGCGAGGATCGACGATGACCCCATCCGACCGAGACGCGACCGGGCTCCTGACCCGGCCCGAGCCCTTCGTGCAACTCGTCACCCCCACGGGCGAGCGCCGCGCGAACGCCGAGTTCGACCCGTGGATCGCCGATATCGACCTGGCGGCCGTCGGCCGCCTCTACCGCGACATGTCGATCATCCGACGCATCGACTCCGAGGCCACCGCACTGCAGCGGCAGGGCGAACTCGGGCTGTGGCCGCCGCTGGCCGGTCAGGAGGCCGCGCAGATCGGATCGGCCCGTGCGCTGCGCGACGACGACTTCATCTTCTCGAGCTACCGCGAGCACGCGCCGGCCTGGGTGCGCGGCGTGAAGCCCGCCGAGATGCTGAGCGTGTGGCGCGGTACGGCGTCCTCGGGATGGAACCCGTACGAGCACAACATGGCGGTGCCGCAGATCATCATCGGCGCGCAGGCGCTGCACGCCACCGGGTACGCCATGGGGCTTGCGTGGGAGGGCTCCGACGCCGCGACGATCGCGTACTTCGGCGACGGCGCCACGAGTGAGGGCGACGTGAACGAGGCGCTCGTCTTCGCGGCGAGTTTCGACGCGCCCGTCGTGTTCTTCTGCCAGAACAACCAGTGGGCGATCTCCGAGCCGGTCGGGCTGCAGTCGAAGCAACCGCTCGCCCGCCGTGCCGACGGGTTCGGCATGCCCGGCATCCGCATCGACGGCAACGACGTGCTGGCCGTGCTTGCGGCGACCCGCATCGCGCTCGACCGCGCGCGTCGCGGCGAGGGCCCGACGTTCATCGAGGCGGTGACCTACCGCATCGGCCCGCACACCACGGCCGACGACCCCAAGCGCTACCGTTCCGATGACGAGATCGCGCAGTGGCGTGAGCGCGATCCGCTCACGCGCGTGCTCGCGCTGCTCGAGGCCTCGGGTGTCGACTCCGCGGGCCTCGAACGCGAGGTCGCCGCCGACGCCGATCGTGCGGCCGCAGAGCTGCGCGCGGCGATCACGACGCTCGCCGACCCCGAGCCGCTCACGGTCTTCGACCACGTCTACGTCGAGCCGAACACCCATCTCGCGCGACAGCGCGACCACTACACGCGCTACCTCGCGATGTTCGACGAGCCGGGTGCCGGGGCATCCGACCGCACCGAAGGAACCACCCGATGACGACCCTGACCCTCGCGAAAGCACTCAACGCCGGCCTTCGCCGTGCCCTTGCCGACGACGAGAAGGTCGTGCTCATGGGCGAGGACATCGGCACGCTCGGAGGCGTGTTCCGTGTCACCGACGGGCTGAAGGCCGAGTTCGGCGCGCACCGCGTGGTCGACACACCGCTGTCCGAGGCCGGCATCGTCGGCACTGCCGTCGGCCTCGCCTACCGCGGGTTCCGGCCGGTCATCGAGATCCAGTTCGACGGCTTCATCTACCCGGGCTTCGACCAGATCGTCGCCCAGGTCGCCAAGCTGCACTACCGCTCGCGCGGCAATGTGCGCATGCCCATCACGATCCGCGTGCCGTTCGGCGGCGGCATCGGCGCTGCCGAGCACCACTCCGAGTCGCCCGAGGCGTACTTCGCGCACACGGCCGGCCTGCGCGTCGTGGCATGCTCGAATCCCGCCGACGCGTACATGATGGTGCGCCAGGCCATCGCGAGCGACGACCCCGTGCTCTTCTTCGAGCCCAAGCGCCGCTACCACGTGAAGGGCGAGGTCGACGAGTCCGCGAGCCTCGCCGATGCGCCTCCGATGGGCGTTGCGACAACGGTCGCGACCGGTCGTGACGTGACCCTCGTCACCTACGGCGCCCTCGTGCAGACCGCGCGCGATGCCGCGCTGGCGGCGGCCGAGGACGGCATCTCGATCGAGGTCATCGATCTGCGCTCGCTCGCGCCGGTCGACTACGCGGCGGTCGCGGCCTCGGTGCGCCGCACCGGGCGGCTCGTCATCACGCACGAGGCCGGGCAGCAGGGCGGTGTCGGCGCCGAGATCGCCGCGTCGATCACCGAACGCTGCTTCGAGTACCTCGAGGCCGCGCCGGTGCGCGTCACCGGCCACGACATCCCCTACCCGCCCGCGAAGCTCGAGCGCCACCACCTGCCCGACCTCGACCGCATGCTCGACGGGGTCGACCGCGTGATGGGGCGCCCGAACTCGCTGAGCGGGGTGGAGGCATGACCACGATGATCCGCGACTTCCCCCTGCCCGACCTCGGTGAAGGCCTCACCGAAAGCGAGATCGTCGCCTGGCGCGTGGCCGTCGGCGACCGGGTCGAGCTCAACCAGATCATCGCCGACGTCGAGACCGCGAAGGCCGTCGTCGAGCTGCCGTCGCCGTACGCCGGCGTCATCACGGCGCTGCACGCCGCCGAGGGCGAGACGATCGATGTCGGTGCACCCCTGTTCTCGTGCGACACCGGCGAGCCGGTGACCGAATCGGATGTCCCTGCCCCGCCGGTCGCGTCGGCCGAGCCTGTCGCAACGCCCGCGCCGGTCGAATCCGCCGCGCCGGCAGTCGAAGCGACCGAAGCCGCGCCGGGGCCGAACCTCGTCGGCTACGGCGCGGCCGCCGAGACCGGGCCGAAGCGGCGTGCTCGGGCCGGACTGCACTCGGCTGCGGCGTCCACGGCGCCTGCCGAGACCGCGCCGTCGCACGTCGCCGCCCACGACGCCACCGTCACCGAGGTCGAACCGCTCGCCGAACGGCCTCGCTCGACCCCACCCGTGCGCAAGCTCGCCCGCGACCTCGGCGTCGACCTTCAGGCCGTCGCCGGCACGGGGGAGCGAGGGCTGATCACCCGCGACGATGTCGAGGCAGCGGCATCCGCCTCGACGTCGGGCGCCCGGATATCGCCGCCTGTCGAGTCGCTCGGGGAGTTCCTGACCGACTCGACGCACCCGGCCGACCTCACGGGCCGGCAGCAGCCGCCCGCAGAGACGCGCATTCCCATCCGAGGCGTGCGCAAGCACACCGCCGCGGCCATGGTTCGCAGTGCGTTCACCGCGCCGCACGTCACCGAGTTCCTCACGGTCGACGTCACGGCGACGATGCAGCTGCTGCGGGGCATCCGCGACGACCGCGCGTTCGCGGGGCACAAGGTGACCCCGCTCGCCGTCGTCGCGAAGGCGCTGTGCATCGCCGCACGCCGTACGCCTGACGTGAACTCCAGATGGGATGAGGAGGCGCAGGAGATCGTGCAGTTCGGCGGTGTGAACCTGGGCATCGCCGCGGCGACCGAGCGCGGCCTCGTCGTACCGAACATCAAGGGTGCCGAGGCGATGACCCTCGTCGAACTCGCCGACGCGATCACCGCGCTCGCCGACACGGCGCGCGCCGGCCGCACGCAGCCGGCCGACCTCGCCGGCGGCACGATCTCGATCACGAACATCGGCGTGTTCGGCATCGACGCGGGCACCCCGATCCTCAACCCGGGCGAGGCCGCGATCCTCGCCATGGGCGCCGTGCGACGCCAGCCATGGGAGTACCAGGGCGAGATCGCGCTGCGCGAGCTCATGACGCTGAGCCTGTCGTTCGACCACCGACTGGTCGACGGTGCGCAGGGGTCGCGGTTCCTCGCCGACATCGGCGCGATCCTCCGCGAGCCCGGCCTCGCCCTCACGATGGCGTGAACCCGACCTGCACGGCCCGAGTCGCCCCGACCGTTTGCCGGATCGGGGCGACTCGAGGGTGTCGCGAGCGGCGATCGGCGAGAGGATGTGTGCATGGACGGACGTAGTATCCTCGTGCCCGCCGACACCGCCGACGATCTCGCCGGGACGGCCTTCATCCACGTCGACGACCAGCTCGTCGGCACCTACGCGACCGACGACTTCGCGAGCGCCGTGCGTCTGCTCGATGCGGTCGCCGCGGTGGCCGACGAACTGAACCACCACCCCGAGGTGCATCTCGGCTGGGGGCACATCGAGTTCGAGCTCTGGTCGCACGACGTCGGCGGGGTGACCTCGCGCGACCTGGCGCTCGTGCGGCGCATCGGCGAGCTCGCGACCGCGCAGGGAGCGCGCCCGGGCAACTGAGGCCGCAGGGTGACGCCCCGCACGCGGCATCCGCTCGGGCGGTGCTGCTCGATTCGGGGATTCTCGCGACACGCCGTGCGGTCGACTGCGGTCGTCGGCGTGTTGCGAGAATCCCCTGAACGGGAGACACAGCGGGGCGTTGGGGGCCCGGTCGCCTACGTCAGCGTGTAGGTGCGCTCTTCGATCTCGGTGCCGCGCGCGTTGGCGAAGCTCACCTCGACCCCGACGAGCGTGAAGCCGAGCTTCTCGAGCACGGCGATCGACCCCGCGTTGTCGGCGGCGACGCGCGCGCGCACCGGTCGCTCGTCGCGGGTGTCGAGGAAGAGCTTCATCGCGCGGGTCGCGATGCCCTCGCCCCAGTGCGCGCGGTCGACCCAGTAGGTGATCTCGGCGGTGCCCTCGTCGACCCAGCGGGCGACGCTGCCCACGATGTCGCCGTCGGCCCTGATGGTGCGGGCATCGACGCCTGCGTCGGAGAGCAGGCGATGCCAATGGGCGTCGAACATCGCCCGATCGGTGGGATCGGGCGGCGTGAACGCGGCCATCTGCACCGCCACATCGTCCTGTTCGATCAGGAACAGTGCGTCGAGATCGCCCGCGCGGGTCGCGCGCAGGGTCACGACATGAGGCTTGCCCATGCCATCTCCTCCAGGATGCCGCGGACGACGCCGTCGGCGGGTCTGCGCCCAGGGATGCGGGCGCTGTGCGGAGTGGAGTTCAGCAGTCCGAAGGCGGCGTGTGCCCGGACCCTGAGCTCCTGCTCGGCCCGATCGGGCCGGAGTCGCGTGAGGGTGTCGACCCAGTGTTCGACGTACTGGCGCTGCAGGAGCCGCACGTCGTGTCTCGTGCCGGCGTCGAGCTGTTCGAACTCTCGGTCCTGCACGAGGATGACGTCGGCTTCGGCGAGGGCGAAGTCGACGTGGAAGGCGATGAGCGAGCGAAGAGCGGATGCCGCGTCGGGGGTTGTGAGGATGACGCGCTCGGCGCCGCTCAGCAGTGTCGAGCTCGCGTCGGAGAGGATGGCGGCGAGCACCGCGGACTTGCCGGGGAAGTGCCGGTAGACCGCGGGCCCCGACACGCCGGCCGCTGAACCCAGATCTTCGATCGTGACGCCCGCGTAGCCGCGCTCGGCGAACATGGTCGCCGCGGACTCGAGGATGGCTGCGCGGCGGTCGGCCTTCTGGCGCCCGCGCTCGGTGAGCGTGGGAACGCCGTCGGCGTCATGGGCGTTGAGTGCGCTTGCCATGTCGGTGCTTGCTCGCTAACATCGGGAATCGAGTTAGTGCACACTAACCGAAATCACGCGCCGACCACAAGTGGGAGCGCGCCGTCGACGCAGACAGGCGGGGCAGATGTCCATCCTCCACTCGAACCTCGATCCCGCGAGCGATGCGGCGCAGGCGAATGCCGCCGGCCACGCCGAACTCGTCACCGAGCTGCGCACGAGGCTCGCCGCCGCGGCGCTCGGCGGGCCCGAGGCATCCCGCGACCGCCACGTCGCGCGCGGCAAGCTGCTGCCGCGCGACCGGGTCGCGCGCCTGCTCGACGAGGGCAGTCCGTTCCTCGAGGTCGCCCCGCTCGCCGCCGAAGGACTCTACGGCGGCGACTCACCCGGTGCCGGCATCATCACGGGCGTCGGACTCGTGCACGGCCGCGCCGTCATGGTGGTCTGCAACGACGCGACGGTCAAGGGCGGCACCTACTATCCGATGACCGTCAAGAAGCACCTGCGCGCGCAGGAGGTGGCGAAGGAGCAGCGGCTGCCGTGCGTGTACCTCGTCGACTCGGGCGGCGCGTTCCTGCCGCTGCAAGACGAGGTGTTCCCCGATCGCGAGCACTTCGGCCGCATCTTCTTCAACCAGGCGCAGCTCTCGTCGATGCGCATCCCGCAGCTCGCGGCCGTGCTCGGCTCCTGCACCGCGGGCGGCGCCTATGTGCCGGCGATGAGCGATGAGACGGTGATCGTGCGCAACCAGGGCACGATCTTCCTCGGCGGGCCGCCGCTCGTGAAGGCGGCGATCGGCGAGGTCGTCACCCCCGAAGAGCTCGGCGGCGGCGAGCTCCACTCACGCGTCTCGGGCGTCACCGACCACCTCGCCGACGACGACGAGCACGCCCTCGAGCTGGTGCGCGACATGGTCGCGACCCTGCCCGAGCCGGCGCCACGAGCGTGGGCCGTGCGCGAGCCGCGACCGCCGGCCGTCGATCCTGTCGACCTCACGGCCGCCGTCCCCGTCGACGTGCAGCAGCCCTACGACGTGCGCGAGGTCATCGCGCGGCTCGTCGATGGCAGCGAGTTCTCCGAGTTCAAGCCCGACTACGGCGACACCCTCGTCACGGGCTTCGCCCACATCGACGGGCACCCCGTCGGCATCGTCGCGAACAACGGGGTGCTCTTCAGCGAGTCGGCGATGAAGGGCGCGCACTTCATCGAGCTGTGCGACCAGCGGGGCATCCCGCTCGTCTTCCTGCAGAACATCTCGGGCTTCATGGTCGGCCGCGACGCCGAGGCGGGCGGCATCGCCAAGCACGGCGCGAAGATGGTCACCGCGGTCGCCACGACCCGCGTGCCGAAGTTCACGGTCGTCATCGGCGGGTCGTTCGGCGCCGGCAACTACTCGATGTGCGGCCGGGCGTATTCGCCGCGGTTCCTCTGGATGTGGCCGAACGCCCGCATCTCGGTGATGGGCGGCGAGCAGGCGGCGTCGGTGCTCGCGACCGTCAAGCGCGATCAGCTCGCCGTCAAGGGCGAGGAGTGGTCGAGCGAGGCCGAGCAGGCGTTCAAGGACCCGATCCGCACCCAGTACGACGATCAGGGCAGCCCGTACCATTCGACCGCGCGGCTCTGGGACGACGGCATCATCGATCCGGCCGACACCCGCACCGTGCTCGCTCTCGCGCTCGAGCTCGCGAGCCGCACTCCGCTGCCAGAGCCTGCGTTCGGCCTCTTCCGCATGTAGCGACCGCCGCGATCCGCCGGACGTGCCGAGAGCGCAGTCGACGCCGTGTCAAGGGCGACGACTGCGCGCTCGAGACGGCAGATGCCGTGCGAGTTCACGAATCGGATGTCGCAGCCGCGCGTGCGACCTCGCGCACGGCCTCGGCGACCCCGCGATTCCACGGCGTGCCGTGCCCGGGAAGCACCCACGTGGCCTCGATGCCCTCGAGCCGGCCGAGCGAGGCGAGTGCCTCGGCGGGGTCGTCGGTGAACGGAGCCGGCCGCGGGCCCGCCGCGCCGGTGAGCACGTGCCGCGTCGTGAGCGCGTCGCCGACGAACACGGCGTCGGCGACGGGCACGTGGATCGCGATGCTGCCGGGGGAGTGGCCGGGCATGCCGATGACCCGCGGTGCCCCGGGCAGATCGAGCACGTCGCCGTCGCGCACGGGGACGACCTCGGTGAGGTGCGTGGTGCGCACGCCGCCGTGGGTGAGCGCGTACCAGAGGAACTTCGCGGTCGCGGCGAGCTTCATGCGGCCCCATTCGGGCTTGGTCGACTCCTCGCCGCGGGCGCGGGGCGCGTCGGCCTCGTGCACGTACACGGGGACAGCATGGTCGCGGTGCAGTCGCTCGGCGAACCCGATGTGGTCGGTGTCGCCATGGGTGAGCACGACCCCGCGGATGTCGCCGATCGAGCGACCCATCGCGGACAGCTCGGCGGTGAGGTCGCGCCACTGGCCCGCGAGGCCCGCGTCGATGAGCGTGATGCCGGCCGGGGTGTCGACCAGGTACACGGCGACGATGTCGTTGCCGATTCGGTGCAGGGAGGGGCCGAGTTGCATCGGTGTTCCGCCTTCGTCGCTTGTGGTGGGTATGATGGCTAATATACATAGCCATCATGGCTATTGTCAATAGCCAACACGAGTTCCGACCCCGGGGGGACCCATGCCGACACCTGACCGCACCTCACTCGACGAGATCGTCGCGGCGGGTCGCGCGCTCCTTGAATCCGAGGGGCTCGCCGGCCTTACGATGCAGGCCGTCGCGACCCGTGTCGGGGTGCGGGCGCCCTCCCTCTACAAACGCGTGCGCAACCGAGCCGAGCTCGTCGCGCGGGTCGCCGAGGCGGCCGCGCGTGAACTGGGCGAGCGACTCGACGCCGCGGCGGCAAGCGCCGCTGATGCTCGTGAGCGGCTCATGGTGCTCGCGCGCACCTTCCGCGGCTTCGCGCACGAGCGCCCGGCGGCATTCGGTCTGTTGTTCACTCCGGGCAGAGACCTCCCGATCGACCTCGACGCGCTCCAGCAGGCGAGCGCGTCGATGCTCGAGGTCGCGGCCGAGTTGTCGGGTCCCGAGCATGCGCTCGACTCGGCCCGCACGCTGACGGCCTGGGCGAACGGCTTCGTGAGCATGGAGCTGGCCGGCGCCTTCCGCCTCGGCGGCGATGTCGAGCGAGCGTTCGAGTACGGGGTCCATCGCCTCGCCGACGCGCTGGCTGAACGTCCCTCCTGACCGGCCGCCATCGACCGCTTGTGGTTTCAGTTAGTCACCACTAACATGATTCCAGTTAGTGCGCGCTAACTGTGTGGCGCGCGAGCGGCAGAGAGGCGCGCGAATGGTCACGCTCACGAGCACACCCGATCCCGCGCGACTGAGCGCCGGTGACGACCACGCCCGGCGCCCCTTCGATCGGGTGCTCGTCGCCAACCGCGGCGAGATCGCCGTGCGAGTCATCCGCACGCTGCGCCGCCTCGGCATCCACTCGATCGCGGTGCACTCCGACGCCGACGCCGACGCCCCGCACGTGCTCCTCGCCGACGAGGCCGTGCGCATCGGCCCGGCCCCCGCGACCGAGAGCTACCTCGACCCCGCCCGCATCGTCGACGCGGCCCGAGCCACCGGCGCACAGGCGGTGCACCCCGGGTACGGGTTCCTCTCCGAGCACGCGGGCTTCGCCCGCGCCTGCCGTCAGGCGGGCATCGTCTTCGTCGGACCGGGCGACGAAGCCCTCGACGTGATGGGCGACAAGATCCGGGCCAAGCTGCACGTCGCGGCATCCGGTGTGCCGATCGTGCCCGGAATCGCCGACCCGACGCTCGATGACGCCGCGCTCGTCGCCGCCGCCGATACGGTCGGGTTCCCGCTGCTCGTCAAGCCCTCGGCGGGCGGCGGGGGCAAGGGCATGCAGGTCGTGCGCGCATCGGCCGAGCTGACTGCGGCGCTCGCCACCGCACGCCGCGTGGCCAGTGCCGCGTTCGGCGACGACACGCTGCTGCTCGAACGTCTGATCGAACGCCCCCGCCACATCGAGGTGCAGGTCCTCGCCGATGCGGCGGGCGCCGTCGTGCACCTCGGCGAACGCGAATGCTCACTGCAGCGGCGTCACCAGAAGGTCATCGAAGAGGCGCCCTCACCACTGCTCGACGCATCGACGCGCGCGCGCATCGGCGCGGCGGCCTGCGATGCCGCCCGCAGCGTCGGCTACCTCGGCGCGGGCACGGTCGAGTTCCTCGTGTCCGATGCCGCACCCGACGAGTTCTTCTTCATCGAGATGAACACCCGACTGCAGGTCGAGCACCCCGTGACCGAGCTCGTGACCGGCGTCGACCTCGTCGAGCAGCAGCTGCGCATCGCCGCGGGCGAGCCGCTCGCGTTCACCCAAGAGCAGGTGCGCCTCGAGGGGCACGCCATCGAGGCGCGGGTCTATGCCGAGACTCCGCACCGCGGGTTCCTCCCGTCGACGGGGCCGGTGCTCGCATGGCGGGCACCCGAGGGCGAGGGCGTGCGGGTCGACGCGGGCATCCGCGAGGGCCAGCAGATCACCGCCTTCTACGACCCGATGATCGCCAAGGTGATCTCGTACGGCTCTGATCGCTCGCAGGCGCTCGAGCGTCTCGACGGCGCCCTCGCCGACACCGTCGTGCTCGGGGTCGACACGAACATCGCCTTCCTGAGGCGTCTGCTCGCCGAACCGGAGGTGCAGTCGGGCGACCTCGACACCGGGCTCATCGACCGCATGCCCGAGGCGCATGTCGCCGAGCCGGTGCCCGCGCTCATCGAGGCGGCGGCACGCCGGTTCGTTCGCGACGGCGCCGACGAGCGGCTCGCGGGGCGCATCGCCGGTCCGACGGCCTGGCAGTCGGCCACGGGCTGGCGCCCGGGAGCCGTGCACCCGACCGACGTGCTGCTCGCCCCCCGCGACCATCCGCATGAGTTGCGCACGGTCGCAGCCGCAGCCGACGGCCCGGCAGCCGACGCACTCGACGGCGTCGACGATGCGATCGTCCGCGTCGACGACGACGGCGCCGTCTGGGTGCACCACGACGGCGCCTCGGCCGCCTTCGTGCGCATCGACCGTCGCACCCACGCCGAGCGGCGTCGCGCGGCGACCGAACGCGGCGGACTCGCCGCCGATCCCGAACTTCGCGCGCCCATGCCCGGAACCGTCACCGCGGTATTCGCCGAGAACGGCGACTCCGTCGAGGCGGGCGACGCCATCGTCGCCATCGAGGCGATGAAGATGGAGCACCGCGTCGTCGCAGCCCTCGACGGCACGGTGCGGCTCGCCGTCGCCGTGGGCGACCTCGTCGGCCGCGACCAGGCGGTCGCGCGCATCGAGCCGCACCCCGCGACATCCGACCCGAAATCCGACCCGAAATCCGCCCCCTCCGACGGCCCTCACGAGAGCGCCGTCGCGCATGCATCCGACCAGGAATGAGGAGCACCATGCACGACCTGAGCCCCGAGGAACAGCAGCTGTACGACATGGTGTGCGAGTTCGCCGACACCGTCGTCGCCCCGCAGTCGTACGAGGCCGACCGCACCCACACGCTCTCCATGGACGTCGTCGCGCAGATGGGCGAGCTCGGGCTCTTCGGCCTGCCGTTCCCTGAAGAGGTCGGCGGTCAGGGCGGCGATTACCTGGCGCTGTGCCTCGCGATCGAGGCCCTCGCCCGTGTCGACCAGTCGATCGCGATCACCCTCGAGGCGGCCGTCGGCCTGGGTGCCATGCCGATCTACCGTCACGGCACCGACGAGCAGAAGGCCGAGCACCTTCCCGACCTCGTCGCCGGGCGCGCGCTCGCCGGATTCGGCCTGACCGAGTCCGAGGCCGGCTCCGACGCCGGCGCGACCCGCACGACGGCCGTGCTCGACGGCGACGAGTGGGTCATCAACGGCTCGAAGCAGTTCATCACCAACTCGGGCACGCCGATCACGAAGTTCGTCACGGTCACGGCGGTGACCGGTGAGCGCGAGCGCCCCGACGGCTCGGTCTCGAAGGAGCTCTCGACGATCATCGTGCCGAACGGCACTCCCGGGTTCACCGTGGCACCGGGCTACGACAAGTCGGGCTGGCGCGCCTCCGACACCCATCCGCTCACGTTCGACGACGTGCGCGTGCCGGCCGCCAACCTGCTCGGCGAACGGGGCCGCGGCTTCGCCAACTTCCTGCGCACGCTCGACGAGGGGCGCATCGCCATCGCCGCGCTGGCAACCGGCGTCGCCCAGGGCTGCCTCGACGAGGCGCTGAGCTACGCCAAGACCCGCAACGTCTTCGGCGTGCCGATCGCGTCGCACCAGTACGTCGCCTTCACGATCGCCCAGATGCAGGCCCGGGTCTACACCGCACGCCTCGCCTGGCACGACGCGGCCCGCCGGGTCGATGCGGGCCTGCCGTTCAAGAAGGAGGCCGCGATGGCGAAGCTCGTCTCGAGCGACGCCGCCATGCTCAACTCCCGCGACGCGACCCAGATCTTCGGCGGCATGGGCTTCATGAACGAGAGCCTCGTCGCGAGGCACTACCGTGACTCGAAGATCCTCGAGATCGGCGAGGGCACGAACGAGGTGCAGCTCATGGTCATCGCACGAGAGCTGGGCATCGGCTAGGAGGTTCACCATGACGGATGCCTCGAGTGAACAGGCGCCGCTGCGCGAGGTCGTGCAGCGCGGGCTCTGGTTCGAGGAGTTCGAGGAGGGCGTTCGCTATCTGCACCGCCCGGGGCGCACGGTCACCGAGGCCGACAACGTCCTGTTCACGACGCTGACGATGAACCCGCAGCCGCTGCACCTCGACGCGGCATGGTCGGCCACGCAACCGTTCGGGCAGCCGCTCGTGAACTCGCTGTTCACCCTCTCGACGCTCGTCGGCCAGTCGGTCGGCCAGCTCACCCAGGGCACGCTCGTGGCGAACCTCGGCTTCGGAGCCGTCGCGTTCCCGCACCCGGTGTTCGTCGGCGACACGCTCTACGGCGAGAGCGTCGTCGAGTCCAAGCGCGAGTCGGCGTCGCGCGCCGGCCAGGGCGTCGTGACGCTCGCGCACACGGCGCGCAATCAAGACGGCGTCGTCGTCGCGACGGCGTCGCGCACGATGCTCGTCTGGCTGCGCGAGGCTGGCGAACGGCAGGCGGCTGCCGCTGCGGCTGCCGCTGCCGCTCGCGAAGGCGAGGAGACCAGCGGATGACCCACCCCGCGTTCCGCTTCGGCCCCGCGCTGCTCTTCTGCCCCGCCGACCGGCCCGACCGGTTCGCGAAAGCCGCCGCGCGAGCCGATGCCGTGATCCTCGACCTCGAAGACGCCGTCGCCGACGATGCGAAGCACGCCGCGCGGATCGCGCTGCTCACCACGGCGATCGACCCCGAACGCGTGATCGTTCGCGTGAACCCGGCCGACGGGCCGCACCACGAGGCTGATCTCGCGGCGCTCGCCGAGACGCCGTACCGCACGGTGATGCTCGCGAAGTGCGAGGGCACGGCCGATCTCGTCGGACTCGTCGACTACGAGGTGATCGCCCTCTGCGAGACCGCACGCGGGGTCCTCGCTGCGGCCGAAATCGCCGACGTCCCGAACGTCTCGGCGCTCATGTGGGGGGCCGAGGATCTCGTGGCGTCGCTCGGCGGCTCATCCAGCCGATTCGACGACGGGCGCTATCGTGACGTCGCGAGGCATGCCAGGTCACAGGTGCGCCTCGCGACGGCCGCGAACGGCATCGCCGCGATCGATGCGGTGCACCTCGAGATCGCCGATCTCGACGGGCTTCGCGCCGAGGTCGACGACGCCGCGGCGCTCGGGTTCGCCGCGACCGCGTGCATCCATCCGTCGCAGGTCGAGGTCGTGCGCGAGGGGTACCGCCCCGATCCCGAACGCCTCGCCTGGGCTCAGGCAGTGCTCGAGGCGGCCGCGACCGAGGCCGGCGTGTTCGCGTTCCGCGGCGAGATGGTCGACGCGCCCGTGCTGCGTCAGGCAGAGGCGCTCGTGCGCCGGGCGGGGTGACGCGCGTCGCGACATCCGCTCGCTCGATCGCTCGAAGAAGCGCGTGAGCCCGCCTGCCGAAACGATTCGGTAACGGTTCACTCGGATTTCCGGAGTTTGGTTCAGCAGTGCGTCGCACCGTGCTTATCCTCGATATCCAAATCCTGGGGAGGAGGAGCAGAGTGGCTCGACGACACAGCATGCAGGGCCATGCGGCGAGCGTTGCGGGGGCGACGTACACGCAACGCGGGCGCGCGACGACGCTGAGTCCACTCGACGACGAGGTCGAGGGCACCGCGACCGACACGGCCGAACACCGTATCGAGACGATCACGTCGAACCCGCTCTCGGGTCCGATCACGGTGCCGCGGCGCGTCACGATCGGCGACACCGGCCTCTCGGGGCACCCCCTCGCACTCGGTGGTTCGACGTTCGGGTGGACCGTCGACCCCGAAGCGGCGTTCGCCGTGCTCGACCGGTACGCCGGCACCGGTGGTGCGATCATCGACACCGCCGACAGCTTCGCCGGGGGGCGCAGCGAGTCCATCATCGGAGCGTGGATGGCTTCACGTGGCACCCGCGACCGCATGGTCGTCTCCACCAGGGTCGGCCGACACCCCGATCATCGCGCGCGAGGTCGTGTCGACCTCGTCGCCGCCGTCGACGACTCGCTGCGCCGTCTCGACGTCGACCGCATCGACCTGCTGTGCTTCCACGACGACGACCTCGAGATCCCGCTCGAAGAGCGCCTCGGCGCGGTCGATGCCCTCATCGCCGCCGGAAAGGTGCGAGCGATCGGCGCCTCCGACTTCTCACCCGAACGGCTCATCGAGGCCCGCGTGCTCGCCGCGAACGGCCTGCCCCGCCTCGAGGCGCTCACCACGAAGTACAACCTCCTCGATCGGCGAACGTTCGAGGGTGCCCCAGAACTCGTCGCGCATGCGCAGGGACTCTCGGTCCTGCCGTACTTCGCGCTCGCGAACGGATTCCTCGGAGGCGGCGTACGCCGCCGCTCCGACGCGAGGCACGACGCCCGCGGCGCACGGCAGGCCGCGCACCTCGGTCGTCGCGGCCACCGCGTGCTCGCCGCGCTCGACGCCGTCGCGTTCGCCCACGGCGTGCAGCCCGCCACGATCGCCCTCGCCTGGCTGCTCGCCAAGCCCACGGTCACCGCACCGGTGGTCAGCGCGACGCGTGCTGAGCAGGTCGAGGCGCTCATGGGTGCGGCCGATATCGAGCTGCAGCGTTCCGAACTCGTCGAACTCGATCGCGCCTCGGCCTGACCCATCGGGCGAGCGACCCGCCGCACGGCGGTGCGAACCTCGCCCGCACCCAGCGTGTGGCATAGGCTGGGCGGGATGAACGGCGCCGTCGACCTCCCACTCGGCCTGTCCGAGCTCTCGTTCGAGGCCACCGGCGGTGCCCGCGTACGGCGAAGCATCCTCCCGTCGGGCGTCCGCGTGCTGAGCGAGCAGGTGCCGGGCAGCCGAAGCGTCACCATCGGGTTCTGGGTCGCGGTCGGGTCTCGCGACGAGCAGGGGGCCGACGCGGCTCACTCCGCGAGCTACGGGTCGACTCACTTCCTCGAGCACCTGCTGTTCAAGGGAACGCCCTCCCGAACGGCGCTCGACATCGCGATCTCGTTCGACTCGGTGGGTGGCGAGCACAATGCGCTCACCGCCAAGGAGTACACCTGCTACTACGCCAAGGTGCAGGATCGCGACCTGCCGATGGCCGTGGCCGTGCTGGCCGACATGTTCACCTCGTCGCTGCTCGACGCCACCGAGTTCGAGAACGAGCGCGGGGTCATCCTCGAAGAGCTCTCGATGGCCGGCGACGACCCCGCCGACGTCGCCAACGAGCGGTTCTTCGAAGCCGTGCTCGGCGAGCACCCGCTCGGCCGACCGATCGGCGGCAACCCCGACACCATCCGGGCGGCGACCCGCGCGGCCGTGGCCGAGCACTACCGCGCCAACTACCGCCCGCAAGACCTCGTGGTGAGCGTCGCCGGCGCCGTCGACCACGACGCGCTCGTCGTCGAGCTCGAGCGCGCCCTCGGCACGGCCGGCTGGGACCTCACGGTCGCCGCGGCACCGGTCGAGCGCCGGCCGGCGCTCGCGGCGAACCTCGCGGCGGGGAATCCGCTCACGGTCGTCGAACGGCCCACCGAGCAGGTGAATCTGCTGCTCGGCGTGCCCGGTCTCGTGGCGACCGACGACCGCCGCTCGACGATGAGCATGCTCAACGCCATCTTCGGTTCGGGCATGTCGTCACGACTGTTCCAGCAGGTCCGCGAGCGCCGCGGCCTCGCCTACGCCGTGTACTCGTTCGCACCCGCGTACTCCGATGCGGGACTCTTCGGCATGTACGCGGGGTGCGCGCCGGCCAAGGCGGGCACCGTCGCCGAACTCATGCGCGACGAACTGCAACGGCTCGCGAGCGACGGCGTCACCGCCGACGAACTGCGCCGCGCGGCCGGGCAGCTCGCCGGCGCTTCGGCGCTCGCGCTCGAAGACTCCGACACCCGCATGTCACGGCTCGGCCGTGCCGAACTGACCCTCGGCGAGTTCGCCGACCTCGATGAGGCCCTGCGGCGCATCGCACTCGTCACGGTCGACGACGTTCAGGCGCTCGCGGCCGACCTCGTCGCGAGGCCCTTCTCGCTCGTCGCCGTCGGGGCGACCGACGAGGCGGCCTTCACCGGTGCAGTCGACCGCATCGCGCCGAGCATCGACGTCGCCTGAGCGACCCGACACGAGTACAGGAGACGATACCCAGTGGCCCACCATCTCTACCTCGTGCGACACGGCGAGCAGATCGACGCCGAGCACGGCATGCCCGACGGGCCGCTCTCGCCGCGCGGCCGCCGGCAGGCCGAGCTCCTCGCCGAACGGCTCGGCGGCATCCCGTTCGACCACGCCTGGCACTCGCCCCTGCAGCGTGCCGCCGAGACCGCGGCGATCATCGCGGCGAAAATGCCGGCGCTGAACCCCCAGCCGTCGGCGTTGCTCTTCGACTGCATCCCGTCGGGGCCCGCCCCCGAGACGCCGAAGGTCTACGATCCCTTCTTCGGCTCGGTCACTGAAGAGGAGATCGAGGCCGGCAGCGCCCAGATGGTCGATGCCGTCGACGAGTTCCTGCGCTCGCATCGCGAAGACCGGCACGAGTTGCTCATCACCCACAACTTCGTGATCGCGTGGTTCGTGCGCGAAGTGCTCGGGGCGCCCGACTGGCGCTGGGTGTCGATCAACCAGGCGAACTGCGGTCTCACCGTGCTCACGCAGAAGCCCGGGCGTCCGTGGAGCCTCGTGGTGCACAACGATCTCGCGCACCTGCCGCCCGAGCTGCGCACCGGCCTTCCCGAGCCCTACTCGATCTGACGGGGCGCTACACCCGCTTGCCGTACCAGTTCGTCGCGTTCGGGTTGTCGTTGTAGGGCTCGATCGGCGCGTACCCGGCCGACTGGTAGAGCCCGCCGGCGGCTTCGAGGCTCGCGTTCGTGTCGAGCACGAGTTCCTGCGCGCCGAACTCGATCGCACGACGTTCGAGCTCGTCGAGCAGGCGACGCCCGCCGCCCTGGCCCCTTGCCGCCGGCGCGAGCCACAGGTGCTTCACCTCGAACCGCACCTCGAGCGTCTCCGGGCGCTGCTGGATGCGTCGCACTCCGCCGCAGCCGACCGGCTCGCCCTCATCGTTCTCGACCACGAGGAACACGCCGGCCGGCGGCGTGAACTGCTCGGCACTCGGCCACGTCGGGCTGTACCGGCCCTGCTCGACCGGAAATCCGGCCGCGCGCTCGGCGAAGTACGCGTCGAGCAGTGCGGTGGCATCGGGGTCGGTCACGTCGGCCGGGCGGAAACGCAGCATGCGATCAGCCTACGATGCGGCCACGGGCGCACCCCGCGACATCCGATCGGTCGGATGCCGCTTGCTAGGGTGAAGGCGTGACGAAACGGGTCGCCGTGGCCGGGGCCACCGGCAAGATGGGGCAACTGGCGATACGACTCATCGACGAGGCCGACGACCTCGAACTGCACGCGGCGCTCGACTCGCGGTCGAGTCTCGACGAGATGCTCGGCGCCGATGTCGCCTTCGACGTCACCCACCCCGGTGCGAGTGCTGCCATCGTCGAGTTCGCCGCCGGCGCGGGCATCCCGATCGTGGTCGGCACCTCGGGCTGGTCGAGCGATCGCATCGCTGAGATCACCCAGTTCGTGCGCGGTCACGACGACGCGGGCGCAGTCGTCTTCGTGCCGAACTTCTCGATCGGCAGCGTGCTCGCCTCGTCGTTCGCCGCGCTCGCCGCCCCCTACTTCGACTCGATCGAGATCGTCGAGGCGCACCATGCCGGCAAGGTCGACTCGCCGTCGGGTACTGCGGTGCGCACCGCCGAGCTCATCGGCGAAGGTCGCGGCGTTGCCGGGCCGGTCGCCGCGCCGCACGCCGACCAGCGCGCACGCGGGCAGCTCGTCTCGGGCATCCCCGTGCACAGCCTGCGCATGTCGGGAGTGCTGGCCGAGCAGCGCGTCATCCTCGGCGGCGACGGCGAGACCCTCACCTTCACGCACTCGACCCTGTCGCCGAGCTCGTACGAGGCCGGCATCCTGCTCGCGCTGCGACGCGCGACCGAGGTGTCGGGCGTCACCGTCGGCCTCGACGCTCTGCTCGACCTCGGGTTGCCGGGCACGATCCGATGACCACGAGGACCGGCGCGCTCATCATGGCTGCGCTACTCGTCGTCTACGTCGTGCTCGTGGGCTGGCGCGCGGTGCAGTTCATCGGCACCGGCGAGCCCATCGCGATCGGCATCGGCATCGCCCTCATCGTGCTGCCGATCATCGCGGCATGGGCACTCTGGCGCGAACTCGCGTTCGGCATCCGCTCGCAGGCGCTCGTGAAACGACTCGAGGCCGAGGGCGGACTCGAGCTCGGGTTGCCGCTGCGTCCCAGCGGCCGACCCGAGCGGGCCGCCGCCGACGCCGCCTTCAACGGGTTTCGAGCCGAGGCCGAGGCCGCGCCCGACTCGTGGCGGGCATGGTTGCGGCTGGGGCTGGCATACGATGCGGCCGGTGATCGTCGACGCGCACGTCAGGCCGTCAGACGCGCCATCGAACTCGATCGCGCACAGCGCTGAGTCGTCGTGCGCCGAAGCGGCGCCGGCTGTCGAGCTACCGACCGAGCATCGCGTCGAGGGCCGTCTCGACCGTCGCATGCTCGAAGCGATAGCCGTCGTCGAGGAGCCGCTGGGGCCGCACCTTCTGACTCGAGAGCAGCAGCTCATCGGCCGCCTGACCGAGCACGAGCTCGAGCAGCTTCTCGGGAACGCTGAAGACGTGCGGCCGGTGCATGCGCTCGGCCATCGCCGTCATGACGCGGTCGGCGGTGGCGGGGGTGGGGCCGGCGAGGTTGACCGGTCCCGACATGTTCGACTCGAGCAGGTGCATGATCGCACCGACCTCGTCGGCGATGGCGATCCAGGGCCAGTGCTGCCCGCCCGTGCCCAGCCGTCCGGAAACGCCGAGCTTCGTGAGCGTGCCCACCCGCTTCAGGCTTCCGCCGTGTCCGCGGCTGTGCGCGTGGCCGACGACGATGCCGCTGCGCAGGGTCACCGTGCGCGTCTCATCGGGAGCGAGCCGCGCCACCGCCTCCCACTTCTCGACGACCCCCGCGAGGAACCCGGTGCCCGCGCCGGAGTACTCGGTGATCAGCTCGCCCGGCCGGTCGCCGTAGTACCCGACCGCCGACGCGTTGATGAAGGTGGTGGGTGCCCGCCGTGCCTTGCGCATCGCATCGGCGAGTGTGCGCGTCGTGCTGACGCGCGAATCGAGGATCTCGCGGCGGTGACCCGTTGTCCAGGGAATGCGTGCGAGCGATGCGCCGGCGAGATTCACGACCGCGTCGACGCGGTCCATCAGGGTGAAGTCGATGATGCCCGCGGCAGGCGACCACGACACCTCATCGGGTGACTGTGCGCGTCGCCGCACGAGCCGCACGACCTCGTGTCGGGCGGCGGCGAGTCGGTCGACCAGCTCGGCGCCGATGAATCCGGATGCCCCGGCGACGAGCACTCTCATGGTCAGGCGAGTTCTGCTTCGATCGTGATCGGAATCCCGAGAGCCTTCGAGATCGGGCAGTTGTCTTTCGCGTCTGCTGCGAACGCCTCGAACTCCGCCTCGCTGATGCCCGGCACTCGAGCGCTCACGAGCAGGTGGCTGCCGAGCACGCCCTTGCCCGCCTCGAACGTCACGGCGGCAGTGGTCTGGATGCTCTCGGCCGGGTTGCCCGCCTGCGCGAGTGCGAGCGAGAGCGCCATCGAGAAGCACGACGAGTGCGCCGCGGCGAGCAACTCCTCGGGATTGGTCATGTTCGCCACGCCCTCTGCGCGAGCCGTCCAGTTCACCGGGAAGGTCGCGAGCCCCGACGAGTCGAGGGCGACATCGCCGGACCCTTCGAAGAGCGTGCCCTTCCAGATCGTGGTCGATTCACTCGTGAGCGCCATGGGATCCTCCACTTCGAGACGGACTCCCAGCCTATCGGCGGATGTCGCGGGCGTCAGGTGCCGGGAATGACTCGCGCACGAACGAGCAGCAGGTACATCTGGCAGCCGAGGCAGAACCCGAAGGCGGCATTGAGGAACGCCGCGAAGAACGCGATGCCCGCGGCGATCGGCACCGCGGACGGCACGCCGAGCACGCCGAGCAGGACGCCGGCGAGGCCGACGGCGAAGCCGACGCCCTGGGCGAACGTCGGCGGGCGAGGGTCCTCGTGTTCGGCCGGCGGCGCGAGCCGCGGACGCACGAGCTTCGCGAAGAGGAGGCCATATGGGTGTCGTCGGATGCCGGCGAACGCACCCCACGCGAACAGCGCGGTGGCGGCCACGAGCAGCCAGAAGGCAGCGGTCGACGCGCCGGCGACGCCGAGCACGACGGTGACGAGCAGGAGTACCGCGGTGATGCCCGCGCCGAAACGGGGGCCGCGCGGGTCGATCGCGGGGGGCGTGCCGGAGCCGACCTGCCGCTCAGTGATGGGTTCCGACATGATGCCTCCCGAGGATCTCATCGAGCTTGGTGCGCACCGCGTGCGCATGTGGGGCCCCGCTGAACCGCGCTCGCACGATGCCATCGGCGTCGAGGAGCAGGGTGGTCGGCGTCTGCATGACGTCGAACCTGCGCGCGAGGTCGGCGCGCCGGGTCAGGTCGATCTCGACGTGCCGCGTTCCGCGCGCGTCGCCGGCGATCGAGTCGAGCAGCCGCGCCGTCGCGGGGCACTTGGCGCAGAACTCGGTCGAGAACTGCACGAGGGTCGCCGCGTCGCCGAAGGAGACCGGGCCGAGCTCGGCAGGGCGGACGCGCTCACCCGAGCCGGCGTGCGCGCGACCCTGCCGCGACCGCCAGAGCAGCCCCGTCGCCGTCGTCGCCGTGACGAGCACGGCGCCGACCGCGAGCGCTGCCAGCCAGTCCATGATCCGAGCGTAGGCACGCCGGGCGCGGGCGTGGCGAGTGTGACGGACGATGACGGGCGCGGGACATCCGATCGCTCGCCGACGGCGCCGATGCGGCCGTGTCCACGCGCCGAAGTCGCCGGGCGGGGTTAGCCTTGTCGCGATGTCCGAGACGATTCCCACACCGTACGAAGACCTGCTGCGCGACGTGCTCGAGCACGGGGCCGTGAAGGGCGATCGCACCGGCACGGGCACGCGCAGCGTGTTCGGGCGGCAGTTGCGGTTCGACCTGTCCGAGGGCTTCCCCCTCATCACGACCAAGCGCGTGCACTTCAGGTCGATCGCCTACGAGCTGCTGTGGTTCCTGCAGGGCTCGTCGAACGTCGGCTGGCTGCAGCAGCACGGCGTCTCCATCTGGGACGAGTGGGCCGACCCCGATGGTGAGCTCGGCCCGGTCTACGGCGTGCAGTGGCGCTCGTGGCCGACGCCGTCGGGCGAGACGATCGACCAGATCCGCGACGTCGTCGAGCAGATCCGTGCGAACCCCGACTCACGCCGGCTCATCGTCTCGGCGTGGAACCCCGCCGACATCCCCGACATGGCGCTCGCGCCCTGCCACGCGCTCTTCCAGTTCTACGTCGCCGACGGCAGGCTGTCGTGCCAGCTCTACCAGCGCAGCGCCGACCTGTTCCTCGGGGTGCCGTTCAACATCGCCTCCTACGCCCTGCTCACCCACATGGTCGCGGCCCAGACCGGGCTCCAGGTCGGCGACTTCGTGTGGACGGGCGGCGACTGCCACATCTACGACAACCACGTCGATCAGGTTCGCGAGCAGCTCTCGCGCGACCCCTACCCGGCACCGACCCTGCGGTTCGCGCGCACGCCCGGCTCGATCTTCGACTACGAGTACGACGACTTCGTCGTCGAGGGCTACCGGCACCACCCGGCGATCCGCGCCGCCGTCGCGGTATGAGCGCTGCCGCCGCGCCGCGCATCGGCCTGATCTGGGCGGAAGCCGAGGGCGGTGTCATCGGCCGCGGCGGCGGCATGCCCTGGCACGTCCCCGAAGACCTCGCGCACTTCAAGCAGGTCACGCTCGGGTCGCCTGTGGTCATGGGGCGTGCGACCTGGGAATCGCTGCCGCCGCGCTTCCGGCCGCTGCCGGGGCGCCGCAACGTGGTAGTGACGCGTCAGCGCGATTGGGCCTCAGAGGGTGCCGTGGTCGCGGCATCCGTCGACGCGGCGCTCGCGCTCGCCGCAGCGCCACTCGCAGCCCGAGATTCCCCACCCGACCGGGTGTGGGTCATCGGCGGCGCGCAGTTGTTCGCGGCGACCCTGTCGCTCGCCGACCGCATCGAGGTGACCGAGCTGCGCCACTCGCATGACTCGCCGTTCACACCCACAGCCGCCGACGTGCTGGCACCCGACATCGACTCTGCCTTCCGCCTCATCGCGGTCGAACCCGACTCGGGCGCCCACACCTCGACAAGTGGCATCCGCTACCGGTTCCTCACCTACACCCGCGTCTGACGCCCTCGACGCGCCCGCGCACTGCGCGCTGATCCCACCTCCCCGCGCCCGCCGGCCTCACCGCGTGCGAGTCGTCGGACGAGTTGCGCGACACGCCGCCGGTGGGGCAGCTCGCATCCGCGTGTCGAGCCGGGCGTCTGACGACTGGCGCTCCGGGTGCCCGACGACTGGCACGCCGGCGCCGGCCGACCGGAGCGATCACTGCTCCTCCCCAGGCCCGGAGGCGGGGGGAGTATCAACACGTCGTCTGCGTGGCGTGCGCGGCGACCGGTGTCGAGGCGAGCATGGCGCATGCGATCTCCATCCGAAGCCGCCCGTTGCTGCAGAGAGCTCGGCGGGGTGGTGCGCACAGCGCAGCTCCGCGACAGTGGCGTCACCCGGCGCGAGATCGCGCGCGCGGTCAGTGTCGGCGCGCTCCTTCGTCTCAGGGAAGGGGTCTTCGCGCTGCCAGGACTCCCTGCTGAGGTGCGCGCAGCGGCGGCGCACGGTGGGATGCTGAGCTGTCTGTCGGCCGCGGCGGCGGCGGGACTCTGGGTCGTCGAGCACGACGGTCTCCATATCGCGGTCGGCGCGCGCGACCGCGTCCACGCGCATGCCGACTGCGACTGCGTCGCGCACCGCACGCGCCGACCGGTCGAGATCGGCCGGCGCAGCACGGTGCGACGTGCTCTGATCGAGATCCTGCGCTGCGCCGGCGACGAAGCATTCTTCGCGACACTCGAGTCCGCCCTCTTACATGGCCGGCTTTCTGCTGTCGATCTCGAGCACCTGCGACGGAGCATCCCGGTGCGACATCGGTGGATGCTCGATTTCGCCCGGGCAGATGCCGACAGCGGACTGGAGTCGCTCCTGCGGTTCCGGCTTCGCGCGGACGGCATCGAGTTGCGATCGCAGGTCGACATTCCCGGTGTCGGATGCGTCGACTTCGTGCTCGGAGACCGACTGATCCTCGAGGTCGACGGCGTCCAGGGTCACGCCGATACCAAGCACTCGCGCCACAAGGACCTCGTTCGCGACGGCATCGCCGCTGGACTCGGCTTCGACACGCTGCGGTTCGACTACGCGCTCGTCGTCCACGAGTGGCCCACGGTCCGTGCCGCCATCCTCGCCAGGGTCGACGCCGGTCTGCACCGTCGCGTCGCAGGCGTACGGTTCGGATGACTGGGGCAGGCGAGTCACCCGAAATGCCATTCACTCCCAGGCGGGTGAGGTGCGGGTCGTCGGACGATGTCTGCGACACGCCGTGGCCGGAGCGGCTGCCGCCGGTGTGTCACCTCGAACCCCCGACGACCGGCACACAATGACGAGCGCGACGGCAGCGCGTGGCCACCGATCGCCGCGGGCGACGCGGTACGGGGCCAACCGATACGCTGGTCATCGTGACTGCAGAGAACCCCTTCGGACAAGTGCTCGTCGCGCTCGTCACGCCGATGACGGCTGACGGCGAGGTCGATTGGCCCGGGGTCGAGAAGCACATCGACGACGTCATCTCGGCGGGTGCCGACGGCATCGTCGTCACGGGAACCACGGGCGAGACCTCGACGCTCACCGACCCCGAGAAGATCCGCCTCGTCGAGGTCGGCAAAGACGTGGCGGCCGGACGCGCCAAGATCATCACGGGCGGCGGCTCGAACGAGACCGCGCACGCCATCGAGCTCTACACGCACTCCGAGCAGGCCGGCGCCGACGGCATCATGATCGTCACGCCGTACTACAACAAGCCGACGCAGGCCGGAATCCTCACGCACTTCCGGCTCGTGGCCGATGCCACCGACCTGCCGGTGATCCTCTACGACATCCCGGGCCGCACCGGAGTGCCGATCAAGTACGAGACGATCCTCCGCCTGGCGAAGCACCCGAACATCCTCGCGATCAAGGATGCCAAGGGCGATTTCTCCGAGGTGAGCCGGGTGCTGAACCAGACCGACCTCATGTACTTCTCCGGCGACGACGCGAACGTGCTGCCGCACCTCGCGATCGGTGCGACCGGGCTCATCGGGGTGACCGCGAACATCGCGCCGGCGCCCTACCGAACCATCGTCGACGCGGTGAACCGCGGCGACCTCGCGACCGCGACCGCCGAGCACCAGCGTCTCGAGCCGCTCGTGCGCGCGGTCATGACGCACGTGCCGGGCACGGTCGCGGCGAAGTACATCCTGCACGGCCTGGGCCGCATCTCCAGCCCGCGTGTACGACTGCCCCTCGTCGGTCCCGAAGAGTGGGAGGCCGCGCTCATCGAAGACGAGATCGACCACGTCCAGGGCATCCCCGGCGTCGACTTCCACCGCTTCCGCCCCGACCGCAACGCCGCCGCCGGCGGCGCACTGCCCAAGGTCGCGGGCACCACCCGCTGAACCTCACCCCAGACACCCGCGACGCCAGAGCGCCGCACGAACTGAACACCGCAACGTAAGGAGGGCATATGCCCGACGTCGTCATCGATCCCGCTCCGCTCGAAGCCGGAACGCTCCGCATCATCCCCATCGGCGGCCTCGGCGAGGTCGGCCGCAACATGACGAGCTACGAGCTCGACGGCAAGATCCTCATCGTCGACTGCGGCGTGCTCTTCCCCGAAGAGCACCAGCCCGGCGTCGACCTGATCCTGCCCGACTTCGGATTCCTCAAGGAGCGCCTCGACGACATCGTCGGCGTCGTGCTCACGCACGGCCATGAAGACCACATCGGTGCGGTGCCATACCTCCTGAAGTTGCGCGGCGACATCCCGCTGATCGGGTCGCAGCTGACGCTCGCGCTCGTCGAGGCGAAGCTCAAGGAGCATCGCATCCAGCCCTACAGCCTCACCGTCAAGGAGGGCGGGCGCGAGCGGATCGGCCCGTTCTCGCTCGAGTTCATCGCCGTCAACCACTCGATCCCCGATGCACTCGCCGTGGCGATCAAGACCGACGCAGGCACGGTGCTCGCGACCGGCGACTTCAAGATGGACCAACTGCCGCTCGACGGCCGCCTCACCGACCTGCGCGAGTTCGCGCGCCTCGGCGAGGAGGGCGTCGACGTCTTCATGGTCGACTCCACGAACGCGGATGTCCCGGGCTTCACCCCGCTCGAGCGCGCGATCGGCCCCGTGCTCGATGAGGTCATCAACCGCGCACCCCGTCGCGTCATCGTCGCGAGCTTCTCGAGCCACGTGCACCGCGTGCAGCAGGTGCTCGACGCGGCGTGGCAGAACCACCGTCGGGTCGCGCTGCTCGGCCGCAGCATGGTGCGCAACATGACGATCGCCGCCGACCTCGGTTACCTGAGGGTTCCCGAGGGCGTGCTCATCGACTACAAGAAGGCCGGCAACGTGCCCGACGATGAGATCGTCTACATGTCCACCGGGTCACAGGGTGAGCCGATGGCGGTGCTCTCTCGCATGGCGAACCGCGACCATCAGATCGAGATCGGCGAGGGCGACACGGTCATCCTCGCGTCGAGCCTGATCCCCGGCAACGAGAACGCCGTCTACCGGGTGATCGACGGTCTCACGAAGCTCGGCGCGAACGTCGTGCACAAGGCGAACGCGAAGGTGCATGTCTCGGGTCACGCCGCCGCGGGGGAGTTGCTCTACTGCTACAACATCCTGAAGCCGAAGAACGTGCTGCCGATCCACGGCGAGTACCGGCACCTGTTCGCGAACGCCAAGCTCGCCCAAGACACGGGCATTCCCGAGAAGAACACCTTCATCGGCGAGAACGGCTCGGTCTACGATCTGCGCGACGGCGTGCTCAAGGTCGTCGGTCAGCTCGATCTCGGGTTCGTCTACGTCGACGGCTCGACCGTCGGCGAGATCACCGACGCCGACCTGAAGGATCGCCGCATCCTCGCCGAAGAGGGCTTCATCTCGGTCATCGTCGTCGTCGACGCGACGACCGGTGAGGTGATCACCGGACCCGAGATCCATGCTCGCGGTTTCGCTGAAGACGACGCGGTGTTCGAGGACGTGAAGCCGAAGATCATCGCGGCGCTCGCCGAGGCCGCACAGAACGGCGTCCGCGACTCGCGCGGCTTGCAGCAGATCGTTCGCCGAACGCTCGGCACGTGGGTGAGCCGTCGCCTGCGCCGGCGTCCGATGCTGGTGCCGCTCGTCATCGAGGCGTGACGCCGCGCCCGACACGCTGCGAGAGGTCGGAAACGTCGCCGAAACACCGCGCGCGTAGCATCCGTGCATGGCGGACTTCCTGATCCGTCCGGCCATCCCCGGCGACGGAGCGTTCCTCGCCGACATGGTGGTCGAGGCGGCGAACTGGCGGCAGGGCGCTCACCGGCCGAAGCCGGTGGTGCTCGCCGACCCGGTCTCGCGCGCGTACATCGCGGGCTGGCAGCAGCCGGCCGATCGAGGCGTGGTCGCCGTCGACGCCGAGGGGCGTGCGATCGCGGCGGCATGGTTCCGGTTGTTCTCGCCCGAGCAGGGCGCCCGCGGATTCGTCGCGACCGGCGTGCCCGAGCTGATCATCGGCGTCCGTCCGCTGTGGCGGTCGCAGGGCGTCGGCCGGTCGCTGATGCGATCGCTGGCGGATGTCGCGCGGTCAGCGGGCTACGCCCGGCTGGCATTGAGCGTCGAGCACGGCAATTTCGCGCACGCACTCTCTCGCTCCGAGGGATTCAGCGTCGTCGAATCCTCGGGCGGGCGCGACACGATGGTCCGAGTGCTGCGCTGAAGCGCGCTCGCCGGCGCCAACGGGTCACGACCCGATCGCAGACACTCGCCCGTTGATACGGGGCTGAGTCGGCGGTCGGCCGTAACGTGGGGAGCATGGCTACGAGCACCAGGTCGAACGGGCGCGCCTCGGGCACCCCGTCGCGCAGCTCGAGCTCGCGCACCGCGCCGACCAAGAAGCTGCCGGCGACCACGGCCAAGACGGGCAGGGCGTCGGCCGCGTCGAAGAAGGCGGCGGCCGCGCCTGCCGGGCCGAACCTGTTCGTTCGCGCGTGGATGGGGCTTGCGCACGTCGCGGGCGGTGCCGCCCGCGCCCTCGGCCCCGAGACGTTGCAGAAAGATGAGCGCCGCGACGGCCTGCCGTTCTTCATCGTCGTGCTCGCGATCGCCGGTGCGGTCGTCGAGTGGTTCTTCATCAACGAGCCCATCGCGCAGTCGCTCGATTCGTGGACGTTCGGCGGCCTGTTCGGACGGGTGGCGTTCGCGCTGCCGGTGGTCATGCTCCTCTTCGCCGTCTGGCTGTTCCGGCACCCGAGTTCGGTGCACGACAACACGCGCATCGGCATCGGGCTCGGCGTGCTCCTGCTCTCGGTGTCGGCGCTCTGCCACATCTTCGGCGGCCAGCCCGAGCCGAGCGAGGGCATGGCCGTGCTCGCGCGTGCCGGCGGCATTCTCGGGTGGATGCTCGCGCAGCCGCTCATCCTGCTCATCACGCCCATCGGGGCGACGGTCATCGTCATCCTGCTCGTGACGCTCTCGCTGCTCATCATGACGAAGACGCCGCCGAACCGCATTCCGACGCGGTTCCGCGAGCTGTACGCGTGGCTGTTCGGGGCTCCCGACGAGGCCGAGGCGCCCGCCGAGGCTCCGGCGAAGCTCTCGCGCCGCGAGCGCAAGAAGGCCGTGCAGGCCGAACTCGACGGCATCGACGACCTCGGCGACGAGCCCGAGCACACCGGCCTGCTGCCGTGGTGGCGACGCAACGACTCCAATCGAGAAGAAGACCCGGCATTCGAGGCTCCGGGCGTCGACGGCATCACCGAGGTGTTCGGCCCGGGCTCGGCCGCGGGCAGCTTCGAGACCCCACTCGAAGGGGTCGGCGGCCCCGCCTCCTACGGCACCGAGGTGCTCGGCGATCTCGAGCGTGCCGAGTCGGCGCTGGCGCACTTCACCGGCGACGTCCCGCGCGGCGGCACGGGGCTTCGCGGCGACGAAGGCGGACAGACCACGGCCCTGCCGATGTTCGACGGGCTCGACGACGCCGCGTCGGCGACATCACCCACGGGCGACGGCGGGCTCGGCGGCATCGACGGCGACGAGCCGTCCGAACCCGAACGCCCGTACTCGCTGCCGGCGGCATCCACGCTCGCCGCCGGTGCGCCCGCGAAGTCGCGATCGCAGGCGAACGACGACGTGGTGCGCCAGATCACCGGGGTGCTCGACCAGTTCGGCGTCGACGCGAAGGTCACGGGGTTCTCGCGCGGGCCGACGGTGACGCAGTACGAGATCGAGCTCGGCCCAGGTGTCAAGGTCGAGCGGGTCACGGCGCTCTCGAAGAACCTCGCGTACGCCGTCGCATCGAACGAGGTGCGCATCCTCTCGCCGATTCCGGGCAAGAGCGCCATCGGCGTCGAGATCCCGAATGCCGACCGCGAGACGGTGACCCTCGGCGACGTGCTGCGCTCGGGGGCGGCGGTCAACGCGTCGCATCCCATGACGATCGGCGTCGGCAAGGACGTGGGCGGCGGTCATGTCGTGGCCAACCTCGCGAAGATGCCCCACCTGCTCGTGGCCGGCTCGACCGGCTCGGGCAAGTCGAGCTTCGTGAACTCGATGATCACCTCGCTGCTCATGCGGGCCAAGCCCGCCGACGTGCGCATGGTGCTCATCGACCCGAAGCGCGTCGAGCTCGCGCCCTATGCCGGGGTGCCGCACCTCATCACGCCCATCATCACGAACCCGAAGAAGGCGGCCGAGGCGCTGCAGTGGGTCGTGAAAGAGATGGACATGCGCTACGACGATCTCGCGTCGTTCGGCTTCCGCCACATCGACGACTTCAACAAGGCCGTCGTCAACAATGAGATCGTGCTGCCGGCCGGCTCCGAGCGCAGGCTCAAGCCCTACCCGTACCTGCTCGTCGTCGTCGACGAGCTCGCCGACCTCATGATGGTGGCTCCGCGCGACGTCGAGGACTCCATCGTGCGCATCACGCAGCTCGCCCGCGCGTCGGGCATCCACCTCGTGCTCGCCACCCAGCGCCCCTCGGTCGATGTCGTCACGGGCCTCATCAAGGCCAATGTGCCCTCGCGTCTCGCATTCGCGGTGACGAGCGTCACCGACTCTCGGGTCATCCTCGACCAGCCCGGCGCCGACAAGCTCATCGGGCAGGGCGACGGCCTGTTCCTACCCATGGGAGCATCGAAGCCCATTCGCGTGCAGGGCGCCTGGGTCACCGAGGCCGAGATCGAACGTGTCGTGAAGCACGTCACCCGGCAGGCGCGGCCCGACTACCGGCAAGATGTCGCGGCCGCCGTCGAGCGCAAAGAGATCGACGCCGACATCGGCGACGACCTCGAGCTGCTGCTCGCCGCGGCCGAGCTCGTGGTGTCGACGCAGTTCGGCTCGACATCGATGCTGCAGCGCAAGCTGCGGGTCGGATTCGCCAAGGCCGGGCGGCTCATGGACCTGCTCGAGTCGCGCGAGATCGTCGGTCCGAGCGAGGGCTCGAAGGCGCGCGATGTGCTGGCGACCACCGAACAGTTGCCCGAGGTGCTCGCACGACTGCGCGGCGAGCCGTCGGGGCCGTCGTCGGCTCCGGCCCTCCCGGCCCAGTCAGCCGCCGGCGCTTCGGCCGCCCCGGCTGCAGCCCCCGCCGATGCCTGGGGCGAGCCCGACGACCGCTATGACGGCGACCCGGTCGCGCGGGGAACCCGGGGCCTGCCCGAGGTCGACGCCGATCCCGACGAAGACGCCTGGGGGCTCACCGGTCGCGACTGACGGGTGTTCGCACGACACTGCGCCGCGGCATCCGTCGCCGGGTACAGTTGGCCGTATGACCAATCCCGCCGGCAGCTCCGCGCGCTCGGCGAACTGGAACCTCCCCAACGCGATCACGGTCGTGCGAATCCTGCTCGCGCCGATCTTCTTCTGGATGCTGCTCGCCGACGGCGGCGATGACGGCCCCCTGCGCTGGGCCGCTGCCGCGTTGTTCATCATCGCGATCGCGACCGACGGCATCGATGGGCACATCGCACGGTCGCGCGGACTCGTCACCGATCTCGGCAAGATCCTCGACCCCATCGCCGACAAGCTGCTCACGAGCGGAGCACTCGTCTGCCTGTCGATCCTCGGCGAGCTGCCGTGGTGGGTCACCGCGATCATCGTGGTGCGCGAGGTGGGCATCACGGTGTGGCGGTTCGTCGAGCTCGGTCGCGGCAACGTCGTTCCCGCATCGTCGGGCGGCAAGCTCAAGACGCTCGTCCAGGCCGTCGCGATCTCGTTCGCGCTCGTCCCGCTCTGGACCGTGTTCGGCGAGTGGATCCATTGGGTCAACGCCATCCTCATGACCGCCGCGGTCGTGCTCACCCTGTGGTCGGGCCTGTTGTACGTGCGCGACGCCGTGCGCCTCGCTCGGTCTGGCGACGCCGGCGCCTGACGTGGGCGAGCCGATTCCCCAGCCCGGCGCCGAAGCCGCCGAGCGCGTCATCGCCCTGCTCACGCGACGCGGGCTCCGCGTGGCGGTCGCCGAGTCGCTGACGGGCGGGCTCGTGGCCGCAGCGATGACGAGTGTGCCCGGGGCTTCGGTGGTGGTCAACGGCGGAGTCGTGGCGTACGACACGGCGATCAAGCACTCCCTGCTGGGGGTCGATCTCGCGCTGCTCGAGCGCGAGGGAGCCGTGCATCCCGAGGTCGCCCGGCAGATGGCAGAGGGTGCCCGCGCCGCCCTCGCCGTCGACGGACGGCCGGCCGATCTCGGCGTCGCGACGACCGGCGTCGCGGGCCCCGACTGGCAGTACGGGCGCGCGCCGGGCACGGTGTACCTCGGCATCGCCGACGCCGAGGGGGCTGAGGCGATCGCGCTCGCACTCGACGGCGACCGCGGGGCGATCCGAGCGGCCACGGTGCAGGCGTTGCTCGACGCGGTCGTGACGCGGCTCGAGACATCCGATCGTCGGGCCGGTCCGGGCGCCGAAGGCGATCCGGAATCGCGCCACCCAGCTGCGGAATAGTCTTCGTGAACACCCTGTTACATGTGGCGAGGTTCACACGAAAGCTCCAGTGTGCCACGCTAGATTGGAAGCCACGAGGGTCGGGTAGACTGGCTCTCCCGTTTCCGGTCTCGGCGAGGCCGCAGGCACAGTAGAGGAGGTTCCCCGATGGTTCTGGTTCGACAGGAGATCGGCGATGTGTTGAGGGACTTCCGACTGCAGAAGGGGCGCACGCTCCGGCAGGTGGCGTCCAAGGCGAGCGTCGCGCTCGGGTACCTGAGCGAGGTCGAGCGGGGTCAGAAAGAGGCCTCGAGCGAGATCCTCGCGTCGGTCGCCGACGCACTCGACACGCCCATCTCGGTGATCATGCACGAGGTCGGCGACCGCATCGCGGTGCTCGAGGGGGTCAGCGTGGTTCCCGACAGCCTGCCCGACGAGCTCGTCGCCGAGTTCGACGCCGACATGATGGTGCGCTGACCGCGTCCGTCTCCGCAAACATACGAACGCTTCGGCCGGTCCTCGGACCGGCCGAAGGCATGTCCGGGAGGAGCCGATGAAGCTCAGCGAGTTCCAGATCGCCGTCGATGCCGAGTTCGGCGCGGGTTACGGCGGTGTCGTCGTGAACGATCTCGTGCTCGCGACGCTCGGCGGGCGCACGGCTCGCGAGGCGCTCGCGGCGGGCGTGCGGCCGCGTGAGGTGTGGTTCGCGCTCTGCGACGCGACGGATGTCCCTGAAGAGCGCCGTCACGGAGCCGGACGGCCGGTGCCGGGGGATCGCGGTCACGGCGACCGCTGAGCGGCGCCGTATGCCCGAAGGCGTGTTCGACACGCGGGCGCGTCTTCGAACATCTGTTCGGTCGCTGGGGTAGTCTCCTCAACAGCAGGAGTTCCAGCGCGATCCATCCACATCTCCGCCGGCGACGGCGTCCGATGTCGGTGGCCGACCATACGGTCGAAGCGTCGGAACACACCGCAAACCGCCTTGTCGCGAGACGCCGCGGGTCACGGCCCGCAACGTGGAACGACAGCCTAGAGGCAGCAGCAACCGAGCATCGAAGGAGCCCACACCATGGCATCACCCGCAGACCGCGAGAAGGCACTCGAAACCGCCCTCGCTCAGATCGACCGTCAGTTCGGCAAGGGCTCGGTCATGCGCCTCGGCAGCGAAGAGCGCGCGCCGGTCGAGGTCATCCCCACCGGTTCGATCGCCCTCGACGTCGCCCTCGGCATCGGCGGCATTCCGCGCGGCCGCATCGTCGAGATCTACGGCCCCGAGTCCTCGGGCAAGACCACGCTCACGCTGCACGCCATCGCCAACGCACAGCGCGCCGGCGGCATCGCCGCCTTCGTCGACGCCGAGCACGCCCTCGACCCCGAGTACGCCAAGAAGCTCGGTGTCGACATCGATGCACTGCTCGTGTCGCAGCCCGACACCGGCGAGCAGGCGCTCGAGATCGCCGACATGCTCGTGCGTTCGGGCTCGATCGACCTCATCGTCATCGACTCGGTTGCGGCGCTCGTTCCCCGCGCCGAGATCGAGGGCGAGATGGGCGACTCGCATGTCGGTCTGCAGGCACGTCTCATGTCGCAGGCGCTCCGCAAGCTCACCGGTGGCCTCAACCAGACCAACACCACGATGATCTTCATCAACCAGCTCCGCGAGAAGATCGGCGTGTTCTTCGGCAGCCCCGAGACCACCGCGGGCGGCAAGGCGCTCAAGTTCTATGCGTCGGTCCGACTCGACATCCGCCGCATCGAGACCCTGAAAGACGGCACCGACGCGGTGGGCAACCGCACCCGCGTCAAGGTCGTCAAGAACAAGATGGCGCCGCCGTTCAAGCAGGCCGAGTTCGACATCCTCTACGGAGTCGGCATCTCCCGCGAGGGCAGCCTCATCGACTACGGCGTCGACCAGGCCATCGTCAAGAAGTCGGGTGCCTGGTACACCTACGACGGCGACCAGCTCGGGCAGGGCAAAGAGAACGCCCGCAACTTCCTGTTGCAGAACCCCGACATCGCGGCCGACATCGAGCAGAAGATCCTCGTGAAGCTCGGCATCGGCCAGCCTGCTGCCGTCGCGGCAACTCCGTCGAACGTCGAGTCGATCACGTCGAAGCGCAAGGGCGCCTGACGCAGCGGTGCGATGACCGGGAGAAGCTCGATGATCGGGGAGAGCGCATGATGAGCGACGCAGCCTCAGACGGTCTCGCCCCGGTCACGTACCTGCCATGGGTGCGCCCCGATGCCGTGGCCACGAGTCGCCCCGTCACCGAGAAGCGTTCGCGCCCGGATGTCGAGAAGACTGCACGCACGGGTCGACCGGCAACGACTGGCGAGGCCGTCGACCGGCAGGCGCGCCCGAGGTCCGAAGCCGGGCCGCTTCCCTCCGTCGAAGCGACCACCGCCGACCCGGCGACGGTCGATCCGCCCGAGACCGGGGTCGAGCGCGACGACCGCATCGACCGCCTGGTCGTCTCCCGCCTGCGGCGATCGGCGCTCTCGGTGACCGAGGTGCGCTCGGTGCTCGCAGAGCACGGGCTCGACGAGCATGAGATCGACGAGTGGATCGAGCGCTACGAACGCCTCGGCTACCTCGACGACGCACGCCTGGCCGAGCAACTCGTGCACAGCCACGGCGTGCGCCGCGGCAGAGGCAGTGGCGCGATCCTCAATGAGTTGAGCCGTCGCGGCATCGACGGGGGCATCGCGCGAGCGGCGGTAGAAGACCTCGACCCCGAGACCGAGCGTGAGAACGCACTGGCCGTCGCCGAACGACGCGCTCGTCAGCTCACGGGGCTCGACCGGCAGACCGCCGAGCGCAGGCTCTCGGCGTTCCTGCAGCGACGGGGGTATTCGAGCGATATCGTGCGCGAGGCGGTGACGGCGGCGATCGCCGCTGCAGGCTCGTAAACTGGTGCGATCATGAGCACCATTCACGAGGTCGCGACAGTCGCGACGACGGAGTCGTCGAACGCACCGCGCACGTACGAGGTCCGCACCTTCGGGTGCCAGATGAACGTCCACGACTCCGAGCGGCTGAGCGGTTCGCTCGAGGCGGCCGGGTACATTCCCGCCGACGGCACCGAGCCAGACGTCGTCGTCATCAACACGTGCGCGGTGCGCGAGAACGCCGACAACAAGCTCTACGGCAACCTCGGCCACCTCGCGAGCGTCAAGCGCCGCCATGCGGGCATGCAGATCGCGGTCGGCGGCTGCCTCGCCCAGAAAGACAAGAACGTCATTCTCGAGAAGGCGCCCTGGGTCGACGTCGTGTTCGGCACGCACAACATGGGGTCGCTGCCGAGCCTGCTCGAGCGTGCGCGACACAACGACGAGGCGCAACTCGAGATCCTCGACGCCCTCGAGGTCTTCCCGTCGACCTTGCCGACCAAGCGCGACTCCACCTACAGCGGATGGGTGTCGATCTCGGTCGGCTGCAACAACACGTGCACCTTCTGCATCGTGCCGGCGCTGCGCGGCAAAGAGAAAGATCGGCGGCCGGGCGAGATCCTGGCCGAGATCCAGGCGCTCGTCGACGACGGCGCCGTCGAGGTCACCCTGCTCGGGCAGAACGTGAACTCCTACGGCGTCGAGTTCGGCGACCGGCAGGCGTTCGGCAAGCTGCTGCGCGCCGCCGGCCATATCGAGGGCCTCGAGCGAATCCGGTTCACGAGCCCGCACCCGGCGGCGTTCACCGACGACGTCATCGACGCGATGGCCGAGACGCCGAACGTCATGCCGCAGTTGCACATGCCGCTGCAGTCGGGCTCCGACCGCGTCCTCAAGGCGATGCGCCGGTCGTACCGCTCCGAGAAGTTCCTCGGCATCCTCGACCGCGTGCGTGCGAAGATCCCGAACGCCGCGATCTCGACCGACATCATCGTGGGCTTCCCGGGCGAGACCGAAGAGGACTTCCAAGATACGCTCCGCGTCGTCGAGGCCGCGCGGTTCGCTTCGGCGTTCACGTTCCAGTACTCGATCCGCCCGGGAACTCCGGCGGCGACCATGGACGACCAGGTGCCGAAGGCGGTCGTGCAAGAGCGGTACGAGCGACTCACCGCGCTGCAGGAACGCATCTCCTGGGAGGAGAACGAGAAACTCGTCGGCCGCGCCGTCGAGGTGCTCGTGTCTTCGGGCGAGGGCAAGAAGGACGCCGAGACCCACCGGCTCAGTGGTCGCGCCGAAGACAGCCGTCTCGTGCACTTCGAGGTGCCCGCCGGGTCCGAGCTGCCTCGGCCGGGTGACGTCGTCTCGGTGACGATCTCGCGGGCCGCACCGTTCCATCTCCTGGCCGACTCGCTCGGCGACGCCCCGCTGGCCATCCGTCGCACGCGCGCGGGCGACGCGTGGGATCGTGCCGAGGCCGAGAGCTGTGCGGTACCGGTCGCAGGCGGGTCATCCGACGCCGGCCGTGTCTCGCTCGGTCTGCCGACGCTGCGCGCTCGCTCGGCGGAACCGCTCGTCGCGCCGGGCGTCGGCACCATGCCGATCTACGACCCCACCGACGCGCAGCGCTGACGTGTCGCTCATCGCGATCGTCGGCGCGACGGGCACCGGCAAGTCCGATTTCGCGCTCGACCTCGCGACGGCACTCGAACGAGCCGGCCGAACTGCAGAGGTCGTGAACGCCGACGCCATGCAGCTCTACCGCGGCATGGACATAGGCACGGCGAAGCTCTCGCTCGCCGAGCGCCGCGGCGTGCCGCACTACCTGCTCGACGTGCTCGACGTCACCGAAGACGCCTCGGTGGCCACCTACCAGTCGGCGGCCCGTGACGTGATCGACGACATCGTCGCACGGGGCGCGGTCGCCCTCCTCGTCGGCGGTTCCGGCCTGTACGTGTCGAGCGTGATCCACGACTTCAGGTTCCCGGGCACCGACCCCGAGGTGCGGGCGAGGCTCGAATCCGAGCTGGCCGAACACGGTCCCGGGCTCCTGCATGCGAGACTGCGCCGCATCGATGCCGTGACCGCGGCGAGCGTCGACGCGCAGAACGGCCGTCGCATCGTTCGCGCGCTCGAAGTCATCGAACTGACCGGCGAACCCAAGGCGGCGCGGTTGCCCGATGATCCGGTGCCGTGGCGGGAGCACCGCATCGTGCACCTGCACAGCGAGCGCGCGCACCTCGTCGAGCGCCTCGACGCACGCGTGCTCGAGATGTGGCGGCGGGGGCTCGTCGACGAAGTGCGCAGCCTGCTGCCGCGCGGCATCGAGCGCGGAGTGACCGCCCGAAAGGCGATCGGCTACGCGCAGGCGCTCGGGGAACTGCACGGGCGGATGTCCCGGGCCGACGCGATCGCCGAGACGCAGCAACTCACCCGCACCTATGCACGGCGCCAGGTCGGCTGGTTCAAGCGCTACCGCGATGCGGTCGCGATCGACGCCGACGACGCGGCGGCCCGCGCCGCCGAACTCGCCCGCCTGGCGACCCTAGACTGAGGTGATGTCGTTCGATCTTCGATTCACCAAGGGCCAGGGCACCGGTAACGATTTCGTGCTCTTCAGCGATCCCGAGGGTGAATCCGAGCTGACGCCCACCCAGATCGCCGCCATCTGCGACCGTCACTTCGGTGTCGGCGCCGACGGCGTCATCCGTGCGGTGCGGTCGGCGAATCTCGACGCGGGCGCCGCGGCGCTCGCCGAGAACCCGCATGCCGGGTGGTTCATGGACTACTACAACTCCGACGGCTCGGTCTCCGAGATGTGCGGAAACGGCATCCGCGTCTTCACGAAGTACCTGCTCGACCAGGGCCTCGCCGACCTCCACCCAGGCGACGAGATCGCCATCGGCACGCGCGCCAGCGTGCGCACGGTGAGCCGCACCTCGAACGGGTTCCAGGCCGACCTCGGTCTGTGGCGGCTCGATGGCGGCGAGCCGCTCGTACGGGCGAAGCAGCTTCCCGTCGCTCGGCCGGGCCTCGGCATCGACGTCGGGAATCCGCACATCGTCGTCGCCCTCGCCGATGATGAAGAGCTCGAGAGTCTCGACCTCGGCTTCCAGCCGATCCTCGACCCCGAACCCGTCCATGGAGCCAACATCGAGTTCGTGGTTCCGGCCGAGCCGCTCGTCGACGACGGCGTCGGGCGAATCCGCATGCGCGTGCACGAGCGCGGATCGGGAGAGACGCTCTCGTGCGGCACCGGAGCCGTCGCGTCGGCGCTCGCCGTGCGGCACTGGGCGGGCGCGGGTGCGCCCAACGACTGGCGCGTGCAGGTTCCGGGGGGCGTGCTCGGCGTCCGCATGTTCCAGGCCGACGATGGCGAGCACGTGGCGCTGTCGGGTCCGGCCGAACTGGTGTTCGACGGAGTGCTGACGCTGGCCTGAGCGGCGCTCAGCGTCGCGCTTCGAGCACCCTGAAGCCCTTCGAGGTCTCGGCGCGCTCGACGTCGAAGCCGAGCTCATCGGCGATCCAGCGCTGCAGCGAGTCGGCGCCGAGTTGCTTGGCGACGACGAGCCATGCGCTCGCATCGTCGTCGAGCCGGGGGAGCCAGTCTTCGAGCAGTGCATGCAGCCCGGCCTTGCCGATGCGGATCGGGGGGTTCGACCAGATCGCGGCGAACCGCACGTCGGGCGGCACATCATCGGGCAGCGTGGCCCTGACATTCGTGAGTCCGAGCCGGGCGACGTTGCGCCGCATGAGGTCGAGCGCGCGTTCGTTGACGTCGACCGCCCACACCGTGGCTTCGGGTGCCTGCAACGCGAGGCTGATCGCGATCGGACCCCATCCGCAGCCGAGGTCGAGCAGGTCTCCGGTTGCGGGCGGCGCCGGCACTCGTTCGAGCAGCACGCGGGTGCCCGTGTCGAGATGCTCGGGGCTGAACACACCACCGGCGGTCGTGACGGTCAGATTGCGGCCCGCGAGCGTGACGGTGATGGTGCGGAGCGCCGCCTCACCGGCGGGCCGCGCGGTGAAGTAGTGGTCCGAGGGCATACAGGGGAACCTATCGCACGCGAACCGAAGGAGTGGTCCGAGGCCATGCAGTGCTCATCAGGGGAACCTATCGCACGCGAACCGAAGGAGTGGTCCGAGGCCATGCAGTGCTCATCAGGGGAACCTATCGCACGCGAACCGAAGTAGGGTTGACAGGATGAACGATGCCGAACAGTCCGCCGCAGACGACGCCGTCGAGCGGGTGCTGCGCGGCTCAGAGACCAAGGCGGGCGTCACGCGCTTCGGGGCGGGCCCAGCCGACGCGCTCATGACCGACGGCTCCCACGACACCTCAGGCGAGAACGACGGCGAGCAGTTCGATCGCGAAGAGCGGGCGGCGCTTCGCCGTGTCGGCGGCCTCTCGACCGAACTCGAAGACGTCACCGAGGTCGAGTACCGGCAGTTGCGGCTCGAGAACGTCGTGCTCATCGGCGTGTACTCGCAGGGTTCGCTCGACGACGCCGAGAATTCCATGCGCGAACTCTCGGCCCTTGCTGAGACGGCCGGGGCGCGGGTGCTCGACGGCGTGCTGCAGCGTCGACCGCATCCCGACCCGAGCACCTACCTCGGCCGCGGCAAGGTCGAAGAGCTGCGCCACATCGTGGCGTCGCTCGGCGCCGACACGGTCGTCGCCGACACCGAACTCGCTCCGAGCCAGCGGCGCGCGCTCGAAGACGCCGTCAAGGTCAAGGTCATCGACCGTACCGCGGTCATCCTCGACATCTTCAGCCAGCACGCGAAGAGCCGTGAGGGCAAGGCGCAGGTCGAGTTGGCGCAACTCGAGTACCTGCTCCCGCGCTTGCGCGGCTGGGGTGAATCGATGTCGCGTCAGGCCGGCGGCCAGGTCGGCGGCGCAGGGGCCGGCATGGGCTCGCGCGGCCCCGGTGAGACGAAGATCGAGCTCGATCGTCGCCGCATCCACTCGCGCATGGCGAGGCTGCGCAAGCAGATCGCCGGCATGAAGCCGGCTCGCGAGGCCAAGCGCGCCAATCGCAAGCGCAACGCCGTACCGTCGGTCGCGATCGCGGGCTACACGAACGCCGGCAAGTCGAGCCTGCTGAACCGCATCACCGGTGCCGGCGTGCTCGTCGAGAACGCCCTGTTCGCGACCCTCGACGCGACCGTGCGCCGCAACACGACGGCCGACGGCCGCGTGTACACGATCGCCGACACCGTCGGCTTCGTGCGCAACCTGCCGCACCAGCTCGTCGAGGCGTTCCGCTCGACCCTCGAAGAAGTCGGCGAATCCGACCTGATCGTGCACGTCGTCGACGCCGCCCACCCCGATCCCGCAGGCCAGATCGCCACGGTGCGCGACGTCATCGGCGAGGTCGGAGCCCGCGACATCCCCGAGTTGATCGTCTTCAACAAGGCCGACCTCGTGACACCCGAAGAGCGGCTCGTGCTGCGCGGGCTCGAACCGAACGCGATCTTCGCGTCGGCACGCACCGGAGAGGGCATCCCCGAGGTACTCGAGGCGATCTCGCGCATGCTGCCCGACCCCGCGATCGAGATCGACCTGCTCGTTCCGTATGACCGCGGCGAGATCGTGTCGACCCTGCACGAGGCGGGCCGCGTGCTGTCGATCGACTACCTCGAAGACGGCACCCGCATCCGTGCGCTCGCCTCGCCCGAACTGGCCGCCCAGTTCGCGCGGTTCGCGGCGGCCGTCGGGGCCTGACGGCGCCGCCCGTCAACGGCGGCGCCATTTGAACGACGGCGCGATCTGAACGACGGCGCGAACGACAACGACGCGCGGATGTCCCTCCGCGCGTCGCGTTCCATCGGGCGATCGTCACCTTCCGTCATATGTGTTCCGGCGTTCGGGCCTCGGGCGTATCGTCGCTCCTGATCGTCGGTGTGCGGCCGGATGCCGCCCACCTGGAGCGACCGCCGAGCCCGGCACCCGCCCGCGACACCCGCCCGCCGTCCCGGCAGGGGGACGCGGCCCGCCGCGCCTCCGCCGACCGGCTCGCCACGCAGGAGACGACATATGGCTGGCATCGGTTCAGACGCGTCGGACGCGGACTGTCGGCCGCGCCCTCCGATCTCGTTCGAGCTCTTCCCGCCGCGCACCGACGCGGCCGCGCTCGCCCTCGGCCGCACGATCGACCGGCTCGCCGAGGCCGACCCCGCCTTCATCTCGGTGACGTTCGGCGCGGGCGGCTCGTCGCGCGGCCGCTCGCTCACGGTGCTGCGCTACATGCTCGAGAACACCGATGTCGAGCCGATGGCGCACCTCACGTGCGTCGGCTCGTCGCATGCCGAGGCGAATCGCCTCGTGCGGGAGTTCCTCGACGCGGGCATCACGAGCTTCCTCGCCCTTCGCGGCGACCCACCCGAGGGTGCCGACCCCGACGCCGGCATCGGCGACCTCGGCAGCGCGGCCGAGCTGGTGCAGCTCATCCACCGTGTGCAGGAGGAACGCGAGCCGTTCGCCCAGGAGGGCGTGCCGGGCGTGCCCGGCGCGTCGCGCATCGGCGAGCGGCGACGGCCCGAGCGGGTCGCGGTCGCGGCGTTCCCCACGGGACATCCGCGTTCCCTCGGCCTGACCCAGGACATCGACGCACTGCTCGCGAAGGAGGTCGCCGGCGCGAACCTGGCGATCACCCAGCTGTTCTGGCATGCCGACGACTACCTCGGATTCGTGGAGCGCGCCCGCGCGGGCGGCGTGACGATCCCGATCGTGCCCGGCATCATGCCGGTGACCACGCCGGCACGACTCGCACGGCTGACCGAACTCACGGGCGTCGAGCCGCCCGCAGACCTCGCGATCGACCTCGAGATCGAGCCCGACGCCGAGTCGTGCGCCCAGCTCGGCATCGCCTACGCCGCCCGACTCGCCCAACAGGTGCTCGGCGGCGGCGCCCCCGGCCTGCACCTGTACACCTTCAACCGGCATGACGCCGTGCTCGACGTGCTCGGCCGTCTCGACCTTCACACCACCCCGCAACTCGTCCATGAGAGGAACACGACACCACGATGACCACACACGCATTCCCGAAGGGGACCATCCTCGGCTACCCGCGCATCGGCCGCCGCCGCGAGCTCAAGCGCGCGGTCGAGGCGTTCTGGGCGGGCTCGATCGACGCCGCCGAACTCGAGGCACGCGCCGCCGAACTGCGCGCCGCGACTCGCGAGCGACTCGCCGAGCTGGGCCTCGAACGTACCGGATCGGCGATCCCCGAGTCGTTCTCGTACTACGACCAGGTGCTCGACACCGCGGTCGCCGTGGGCGCCGTGCCGCCGCGGTTCACGCGGTTCCTGGCGGCCGATGGCGAGGTCGACCTCGCCGCGTACTTCACCATCGCGCGGGGCGTCGGCGACGACGCGCCGCTCGAGATGACGAAGTGGTTCGACTCGAACTACCACTACCTCGTACCCGAGATCGGCCCGGATACCGTGTTCGAGCTGCACCCCGAACGCATCCTCTCCGAGTTCGCAGAGGCGAAGGCGCAGGGGTTCCTCACGCGGCCCGTGATCGTCGGGCCCGTGACCTTCCTCCTGCTCGCGAAGGCGGCCGAAGGTGCGCCGGCCGGATTCCGCCCCCTCGATCGCATCGCCGACCTCGTGCCCGTGTACGCACGACTGCTCGACCGGCTCGCCGCGGCGGGTGCAGAGTGGGCACAGCTCGACGAGCCCGCGCTCGTGAGCGAGAGCTTCGACGAGTCCCGCGACCGTGTGCTCGAGGCCGCGGCGGTCGCCTACGACGCGCTCGGGGCATCCGATGCGCGACCCTCGATCTTCGTGGCCGCACCCTATGGCTCGCTCGACGGTGCGCTGCCGGTGCTGGCCGCGACCCCGGTCGAGGCGATCGGGCTCGACCTCGTGCGCGGCACGTTTCCGGCGCACCTCGACCCGGCGACCGAGGAGTCGCTCGCGGCGAAGACCCTCGTCGCGGGCGTCGTCGACGGCCACAACATCTGGCGCGGCGACCTCGGAGCGGCGTTCGCACGTGCCGAGGCCGTGCAGCACCTGTCGAACGCGGTCGCGGTGTCGACCTCGACCTCGTTGCTGCACGTGCCCCACGACGTCGCCGACGAGGCCGCGCTCGAGCCACGACTGGTCTCGTGGCTCGCGTTCGCCGACCAGAAGGTCGCGCAGGTCGCCACGCTCGCCCGCGGACTCATCGACGGCCGTGAGGCGATCGAGACCGACCTCGCCGGGGCATCCGCCGCACTCGCCGACCGCGCCGGTGCGGCCGGCGTGCGCGTTCCTGCAGTGCGCCAGCGGCTCGCGGCGCTCGCCGCCGGCGACTTCACCCGCGCCTCGTACGATGATCGCGTGGCCGCGCAGGCGAGCCTCGACCTGCCCGAACTCCCGACCACGACGATCGGCTCGTTCCCGCAGACCGGCGACATCCGGCGGGCGCGGGCGCGGCTCGTGAAGGGCGAACTCGACGAGGGTGGCTACCGGCAGCTCATGCGTGACGAGATCGAACGGGTCGTGCGACTGCAGGAGGAACTCGGGCTCGACGTCCTCGTGCACGGCGAGCCCGAGCGCAACGACATGGTGCAGTACTTCGCCGAGTTGCTCGACGGGTTCGCGGTGACGCAGCACGGCTGGGTGCAGTCCTACGGATCGCGCTGTACGCGCCCGTCGATCCTCTGGGGCGACGTGTCGCGCGCGGCGCCCATGACGGTCGAGTGGTCGACGTACGCGCAGTCGCTCACCGAGAAGCCGGTGAAGGGCATGCTCACCGGTCCGGTGACGATCCTCGCGTGGTCGTTCGTGCGTGACGACCAGCCGCTCGGCGACACGGCGCGACAGGTCGCGCTCGCGCTTCGCGACGAGATCGGCGACCTCGAGCATGCCGGCATCCGGGTCATCCAGGTCGACGAGCCGGCGTTGCGCGAGCTGCTGCCCCTCAAGCGTGCCGACCAGCCCGCCTACCTCGACTGGTCGGTCGGCTCGTTCCGGCTGGCCACGGGTGGCGCCGCGCCGGCCACCCAGGTGCACACCCACCTCTGCTACTCGGAGTTCGGCGTGGTCATCGACGCCATCAAGAACCTCGACGCCGATGTCACCTCGATCGAGGCGGCCCGAAGCCGCATGGAGGTCGTGGACGATCTCGGCGCGAGCGGCTTCGATCACGGCATCGGCCCGGGCGTCTACGACATCCACTCACCGCGCGTGCCGAGCGCCGTCGAGGTGCAGGCGCTCCTCGAGCGTGCGGTCGCCGAGATCCCGGCGTCGCGACTGTGGGTGAACCCCGACTGCGGACTCAAGACCCGCGGCTACGACGAGACCGTCGCGTCGCTCGAGCACATCATTCAGGCGACCCGCGCGGTGCGAGCCGAGCTCACGGAGTCCGTGCTCGTCGACTAGCCAAGGATTCGGACGATCCGGTCGGATGTCGCGTACCCCGCGGCATCCGACCGGATCGGTTTCGGGGATGGAACGAACACCATCGCGGCGTTGTCGGGCGGTGCGCGCGGACGTAACATACGGCATGCGCACGTTCGGGTTAGCGGCGCTGGTGGTCGTCGCGCTGTCGCTGACCGGGTGCACGGCAGGGGAGCAGCATGCGCCGGTCCCCGGTGCGACCGTCGACGGGCCCGACCCAGGGCGGGCCGGGAATCGCGCCGCCCACACGGCGACGTCGCTCGCCGACGGCCGGATCCTGGTCGCGGGCGGATGCGTCGTCGACGGCTGCGGCACCGCGAGCGCCGACACGATGATCGTCCACGCCGACGGACGGACCGTGGCCTCGGTCGTACCCATGAGCGTGCCACGCACCAACCACACGGCGAGCCTGCTGCCCGACGGCCGCGTGGTCGTCGTGGGCGGGTTCCTCGGCGAGGGCGAGGGGGTCACCGGATCGATCGACGTCCTCGACCCCGTCGGGGCGACGACGGCTCCGGCAGCGACGGTCGCGCCGCGCGGCGGCCACACGGCGGCCGTCCTGCCCGACGGCCGCGTGCTCATCGTCGGCGGCGACACCGGGCCGGGAGGCTTCACCGCGGGCGCGGAGGTCTTCGACCCCGAGACCGGTGCGGTCTCGGCGGCGCGCCCCTTGCCGTGGGCCGCCGACGCCCTCGAGGCGACCTCGCTCGCCGACGGTCGCGTGCTCGTCACGGGCGGCCGGGTCGATCGCGGGACCGGCACCACCGCGGCCGCCGTCTACGAACCTGATCGCGACGAATGGGTCGTGGTGGGACCGCTTGCAGTTCCGCGGTTCAAGCACTTCCAAGTGACGCTCGCAGACGGGAGGGTGCTCGTCGGCGGCGGCACCGCAGACGATCGCGTGCTCCATGCCTCGACCGAGGTCTTCGATCCCGCCGGCGGCGGCTTCTCACCCGGCCCCGACCTCACGCAGCCTCGGTACAAGCTCTCGGGCGGCGCGCTCGCGCTCACCGACGGTCGGGTGCTCGTCGGTGCGGGCGGCGACACGGTCGAGCTCATCGACTTCGGGGCGGGCACCTCGACGGTGGTTGCGGAACTCGGTACGACGGCCTCGTTCGCGACGGTGAACCTGATCGAGGATCGGTCGGTGCTCCTGCTCGGCGGCTACGACGATCGGATCTCGTTGACGGGCCTCATGCGAGTGGTGCCGATCCCGGATCGCCATTGAGTCGGCGGCTCGCAGGGCTAATCCAGTTCGGTCGGGGGCGATGCTCAGCGGGGACGGCTACGTTTCACGTCATGCGCCTCGCAGTTCACGAATCCGGCAGCGGCTCCAGGACCGCCGTCCTCATCCACGGCATCATGTCCGATTCGCGGGCGTGGCACCGGGTGACCGCCGAGCTCGAGGCGAAGGGTTTCCGCGTGCTCGCGGTCGATCTGAGCGGTCACGGCCGCAGCCCGCGAGCGTTGCGGTACTCACCCGCCGCGTGGGCCGACGACGTCGTCGAGACGGTCGCGCCGATGCTCGACGTCGCGCCCGACGTGGTCATGGGTCATTCACTCGGCGGGCTCGTCGCAAGTCTCGTGGCCGATCGACTCGCTCCGCGCGCGGCGATCTACATCGATCCGGCGTTCGCGTTCCCGAAGGGGGTCAAGGGCTGGGCCTTCAAGGCGTTCTTCGCGATCGCGCCGCGACCGAAGCGGTCCGCGCTCGTGCGAATGAACCCGAAGTGGAGCGCGTACGACGTCGACATCGAACTGGCGACGCTTCGCGATTGGGACAAGCGCACGATCCTCGGCTTCAGCGACACACGGCCGCTCGTTCCGCCGGCACGGCTCGTCGCGCCGAGCCTCGTGCTGCTCGCCGAGAAGAGCCTGCTCATCACCGACCGCGTCGCCGCGCAGATGCGTCGGCAGGGCATGACGGTGGCGACCGTGCCCGGCACCGGTCACACGGTCTTCCGCGATGACCACGCCGGATTCATGCACGCGGTGCTCGAGTGGCTGCGTGGAGTGGCTCCCGCCGCCGTCCGCGCCGAGGTCTGAGCTGACGGGTCGCGATCAGACGGCGCGCAGCACCGCGACGACCTTGCCGAGCACCTCTGCGTGATCGCCGACGATGGGCTCGAACGCGGTGTTGCGGGGGAGCAGCCAGGTGTGGCCGTCACGCTGGCGGAACACCTTGACCGTCGCCTCACCGTCGAGCATCGCGGCCACGATCTCACCGTTCTCGGCGGTGCGCTGCGAGCGCACCACGACCCAGTCGCCGTCGCAGATCGCGGCATCGATCATCGAGTCGCCCACGACCTTGAGGATGAACAACTCGCCCTTGCCGACGAGTTGACGGGGGAGCGGGAAGACCTCGTCGATCTGCTGCTCGGCGGTGATCGGCACGCCGGCCGCGATGCGGCCCACGAGCGGGACCATGGCCGCGTCGCCGACCGGAACCGGGTCGCCGGCGGCCGGGGTGCGCTCGTCGAGACCCGGTAGCTCGATCAGCACCTCGAGCGCGCGCGGCCGGTTGGGGTCGCGCCGCAGGTACCCGGCGAGCTCGAGCTGATTGAGCTGGTGCGTGACGCTCGACAGTGAGGAGAGCCCGACGGCGTCGCCGATCTCGCGCATGCTCGGCGGATAGCCGCGGCTCGCGACCGACCGCTGCACGACCTCGAGGATGGCGATCTGCTTCGCACTCAAGCTCTTGCGGCGTCGTGCCCGGCCCGTCTCGCGCACGTCGTTGTGGGTGCTCACGGTCTCGCCCCTTCGTCGAGGTCGCCTTCGCGACCCAATGTCAGTGGTGTCTGGTCGACTGTCTTCCGGACATTCGAAACTGTATCCGCACCGGGTGGCCGAGGCAAACATTCGTTCGAGTGTGTCGCCGAATCCACCCGCAGATTCATCATCGCTCGGTGCTTGCGGCTTCGATTGTTCGAAGATATATTCGGAACAGAGATTCGCATCCGGCCCTCCCGGCCGAGGGTCGGGTGCGACTCCATCAGGAGGTGTGACATGAGCGCAGTGATCGTGAATCCCGGCTACAGCCCTCAGGCGAGCCTGCGAACACCCGAAGCCGACGCAGGCAGCCCGGTTCGTGCCGTTCGTCTTCGATTGACTCGCCGTGGCAGGGTCGTATTCACAACGCTCGCTGCGATCCCGCTCGCCGTCTGGGTGCTCGTCGCCGTGCTCTCCGCGGGTGGAGCGGCGGCCGACGCCGAGGGCGCTGCAGTCGGCGCCGGACTCGCGTACGTCACCGTCGACGCGGGCGCCTCGCTCTGGGAGATCGCGACGGCGGTCGACCCGTCGGCCGACCCGCGCGTCGTGATCGACGAGATCGTCCGCCTCAACGGCCTCGACGACGCGGTGATCGAGCCCGGGCAGCGGCTGGCGGTCCCGAACGCCGGCTGAGATGCTGCCGAACGGCGGCCCGAGTCGGCGTCGGTAGCATGGATCGGTGACGAGTCTCGACGACCTCCCCATCCGCGACGACCTCCGGGGGCGTACGCCCTACGGTGCTCCGCAAGAGCACGTCCCGGTCGCTCTCAACGTCAACGAGAACACGCATCCGATCCCCGAAGACGTGGCGCATGACATCGTCGCCCGCATCGCCGCGGCCATCCTGCGACTCAACCGCTACCCCGATCGCGAGTTCAGCGACCTTCGGGCAGCTCTGGCGGCGTACCTCGGCCACGGGCTCGCTCCCGAGCAGATCTGGGCAGCAAACGGCTCCAACGAGGTGCTGCAGCACATCATGCAGGCCTTCGGCGGCCCCGGTCGGTCGGCGCTCGGCTTCGCGCCGACGTACTCGATGTACAGCCTCCTCGCAGCGGGTACCGGCACCGAGTGGATCGCGGCACCCCGCGATGCCGACTTCGAACTCAGCCTCGAGACCGCTGTGGCAGCCGTGCGCGAGCACGATCCCGACATCGTGCTGCTCTGCGCGCCGAACAACCCCACGGGCACGCCGCTCTCGCTCGACACGATCCGGGCGGTCGCCGATGTCGCACGGGGTGTCGTGGTGGTCGATGAGGCCTACTTCGAGTTCGCCGATCCGGGCACGCCGAGCGCGCTGACCCTGCTCGGGGGGCGTCCGCGCCTACTCATCTCGCGCACGATGAGCAAGGCATTCGCGTTCGCGGGTGCGCGGGTCGGCTACCTGGCGGGCGATCCTGCGGCGATCGACGCGTTGCGCCTCGTGCGCCTGCCGTATCACCTCTCCGCGCTGACGCAGGCTGCAGCGCTCGGGGCGCTCGCGCACTCCGACGAGATGCTCGCGATGGTCGACGAGATCCGCGCCCAGCGTGAACGCATCACGCGCACGCTCGCCGAACTCGGGTTCGCACCGGCACGCAGCGGCTCGAACTTCGTGCTCTTCGGCGGTGTCGACGACCCGCACGGAGTCTTCGAGGCACTGCTCGCACGGGGCATCCTGATTCGCGACATCGGCATTCCCGGTCACCTTCGCGTGACCGCCGGAACCGAGGCCGAGACGACCGCGTTCCTCGAGGCGATCGCCGTCTTCGCGCCGGCCGGCCGCAATAGGATTGACGCATGAGCGCACAGACGCCCCCGCGCACGGCTCGCGTGCAGCGCGAGACGAGCGAGTCGAGCATCGACCTCTCGATCGACCTCGACGGCTCGGGAACGAGCGACGTCGAGACCGGCGTTCCCTTCTACGACCACATGCTCACGGCCTTCGCGAAGCACTCGCTCACCGATCTCACCGTGCGGGCGAGCGGCGACGTCGACATCGACGTGCACCACACCGTCGAAGACACCGCCATCGTGCTCGGCCAGGCGATCAGGCAGGCGCTCGGTGACAAACGCGGCATCTCGCGATACGGCGACGCGCTCGTGCCGCTCGATGAGGCGATCGCCCAGGCCGTCGTCGACATCTCAGGTCGGCCGTTCCTCGTGCACTCGGGCGAGCCCGCCGGGTTCGAGTACCACCTGATCGGCGGTCACTTCACGGGGTCGATGGTGCGCCACGTCTTCGAGGCGATCACCTTCAACGCGGGGCTCACGGTGCATGTCACCGTGCTCGGCGGCCGCGACCCGCACCACATCGCCGAGGCCGAGTTCAAGGCGTTCGCGCGCGCGTTCCGCCAGGCGAAGGCGTTCGACCCGCTCGTCTCGGGCATCCCCTCCACGAAGGGCGCCCTGTGAGCCGCACACCGCGCGTCGCGCTGCTCGACTACGGTTCGGGCAACGTGCACTCCGCCGCCAAGGCGCTCGAGGCGGCCGGGGCCGAGGTCGAGGTCACGGCCGACCGCCGCGTTGCCCTCGAGGCCGCCGGCCTGGTCGTGCCGGGCGTCGGCGCCTTCAAGGCCGTCATCGACCAGTTGCACGCGGTGCGGGGCGACGAGATCATCGACCGGCGCCTCGCCGGCGGGCGCCCGGTGCTCGGCATCTGCGTCGGCATGCAGGTCATGTTCGAGCACGGCGTCGAGCGCGGGGTCGACACCGAGGGCCTCGGCGAGTGGCCGGGCGTCGTCACCGAACTGCCGGCCCAGGTACTGCCCCACATGGGTTGGAACACCGTCACTCCCGACGAGGGCTCGGTACTGTTCGACGGCATCGAAGACGAGCGGTTCTACTTCGTGCACAGCTTCGCCGCCCAGCAGTGGCTCCTCGACGTGATGCCGCCGTTCCCCGCGCCGAAGCTCACGTGGGCCGAGCACGGCGGCCCCTTTCTCGCGGCCGTCGAGAACGGACCGCTGTCGGCCACGCAGTTCCACCCCGAGAAGTCCGCGGCGGCAGGCATCCGCCTGCTCGCGAACTGGATCGGCACGCTCCACTGAGTGCGCCGATGCCAGCGCAGGTCACGCCTGCGCATCGACGTTGGTGAAGGCGTAAGATCCTGTGACTGTGCCCACGTCGATTCCGACGAAGATTCCTGAGGACAGTGATGAGTGAGTTCAACAAGACCCCCGGCCTGGTGCTCCTTCCGGCCGTCGACGTCGCCGGTGGCAAGGCCGTCCGCATGACCCAGGGTGAGGCGGGCACTGAGACGAACTACGGCGACCCGGTCGACGCCGCGATGGACTGGGCCGACCAGGGCGCCGAGTGGATCCACCTCGTCGACCTCGACGCCGCGTTCGGTCGCGGCTCCAACGCCGCGATCCTGAAGAAGACGATCCGTCAGGTGCGAGGCGTGAACGTCGAACTCTCGGGCGGCATCCGAGACGACGAGTCCCTCGAGCACGCGCTCGAGATCGGCGCCAAGCGCATCAACCTCGGCACCGCAGCGCTCGAGAACCCCGAGTGGGCGGCCTCGGTGATCGCCCAGTACGGCGAAGCGATCGCCGTCGGGCTCGACGTGCGCGGCACGACGCTCGCGGCACGTGGGTGGACGAAGGATGGCGGCGACCTCTGGCAGGTCATGGAACGGCTCGAAGAGGCCGGAACCGCACGGTACGTCGTCACCGACGTGACGAAAGACGGCACGCTGCAGGGCCCGAACCTCGACCTGCTGCGACAGGTCATGGACCGCACGCATCGGCCCGTGGTGGCCTCCGGCGGCGTCTCGAGCCTCGACGACCTGGTGGCCCTTCGCGAGCTCGTGCCGCTCGGGCTCGAGGGCGCGATCGTGGGCAAGGCACTCTATGCGGGCGCGTTCACGCTCGCCGAGGCACTGGATGTCGCGTCGCGCTGACGAACCGAACGAGCCATCGACCGATGGCCCGACCGCGGTCGACCCGAAGCAGGCGGACTCCGCAGGCGTGCCCTGGGCCGGTCGCTCGTTCGAGCCGAACCCGCACGCGGCCGACGACGGCCTCGCGCCGCCGAAGCTCGCCGCGGCGATCACCGGGTTCCGCGAGGGAACGGCCGGCCAGGCCGACGTCGTCGCCGCGTTCGCCGAATCGCGACTGCTGATCCCGCTGCTCGCGCAACTCGGTGACGGCGGCGCCGAGGTCGGCGCGCACGGACTCGCCGTCGACAAGAGCCAGGAGCTGTCGATCGTGACGGTCGCGGGACCCGACGGGCGCAGGGTGCTGCCCGTCTTCGCGTCCGTCGAGGCGATGTCGAGGTGGAACCCGGTCGCCAGGCCGGTCCCGGCCGACGGGGTGCGTGTCGCCCTGGCTGCGGCCGACGACGGCACCGAGCTCGTGGTGCTCGATCCGGGGTCGGCCACCGAGTTCGTGTTGCGTCGCCCCGCGGTCTGGGCGGTCGCGCAGTCGCAGGATTGGGCTCCGCCGTTCGAGTCCGAGGCAGTGCGCGACGCGTTCGAGGCGTCGATACGATCGGAGCTCGCGGTGCTCGCGGTCACCCTGCTGCCCGGTGACCCGGGAGCGCGCCTGTCGGGTCCAGAGCTCGTCGTGCGGCTCGAGCTCGTGCAGGGCCTCACCCGCGACGAGCTCGACGCGACGACGGCACGCCTCGCCCGGCGGTGGGCGGCCGACGAGGTGATCGCCACGTCGGTCGACTCGCTCGCGGTACGACTCGTCGGCGGGACATCCATGGATGGGACGCCGCCCTGATCAGCGACCACGACATCGCCCGGTGGCGCATGACGAGCCAGCATGCCGTCGGACCGCTTCTCGGCGACGCCGAATCAGTGGTCGATTCCCTGCTGGCCGTCCAGGCCGAGAACCCGGCGCAGTCGGCGTGGGCGGTGGTGTCGCGCACGAGCACACCCGATCTCAGCGAGTTGGCCGCCCTGCTCGACTCGGGGCAGCTGATTCGCACCCATGTGCTTCGGCCGACGTGGCACTACGTGCGCGCCGACGACGCCGCGTGGCTGCTCGAGCTGACCGCGCCCCGTGTACGCCGTGTGACCGAACCGCCGTTGCGAGAGGTCTACGGCATGGACGCGTCAGCGCTCGACTCGGCCACGGCCCTCGTGCTCGGCGCGGTGTCGGGCGGGCGACGCCCCACCCGGCCCGAGCTCGCCGACGAGCTGGCGCAGCGCGGCTTCGAGCCGAGCGGTCAGCAGCTGATGATCCTGCTCGCACGGCTCGAGCTCGATCTGCTCATCTGCAGTGGAGGGCCGCGCGACGGCGAACACACCTATGCCCGCTTCGACGAACGCATCCCGAACCCGCGCCGACTCGACCGCGCCGACGCGCTGGGCGAGCTCGCACGACGTTACTTCACCGGTCACGGCCCCGCGACCGAGCGCGACCTCGCGTATTGGGCGACGCTCACGCTCGGAGACGTGCGCCGCGGGCTCGAGGCGGCGCGCGATCATCTCGACTCGTTCGAGCACGACGGGCGCACGTTCTGGCACGCACCGGGTGATCCGCCCGACGCGCCGGGCGAACCCGGGGCGCACCTGCTGCAGATCCTCGACGAGCTCTACCGCGGATACCAGGACAGCCGCATGGTGCTCGACGTCGCGGGACTGTTGCGGCGCGGCCGCGAGGCCACGGCCGGAATGGCCCTCGTCGATGCCCAGATCGTCGCGACGATGCGCCGGCGGCTCACCTCCGATCGGGTGATCTTCTCGCTCGGGCCGTACCGCGCGCTTCGCCGTCGAGAGCTCGACGAGTTGCGGCGGGCGGCCGCCCGGTACGGCGACGTGCTCGGGCTCGAAGGCGTGCTCGAGGTCGCCTGATCCCACGGTGCGAGGCGTTGCGCGGCGCGGTGTCGGGCGCGACTCGTGGAAGGGACATCCGTCACCGTGTTCGAGGCGTTGACCGCCTCGATCGTCTGCCGCAGAATCGTCAGTGCGCTGCAGATGCGCGGAATCCAGGTGCGTCATGGCCGACCGATCCGATGACCAGCAGGGCTGGGGAGCCCGCTACGACGCGGTGCTCGACGCCGCGAACGTGCACGCCAGGGCGTGGTTGTCGGGGGTGGGCGAGCGTTCGATCCCGCCGGGCATCGTGCCCGATGAGGTGGCCGATCGGCTCGGCCGCGCCCTCTCCGACGACGGCGAGCCGCCGGTCGAGGTCATCGAGCACCTCGTGACGGCGGCCGAACCGGGTCTCATCGCCAGCGGCTCTCCGCGGTTCTTCGGCTGGGTGATCGGCGGCACGCAGCCGGTCGCGCTCGCCGCCGACTGGCTCGTCTCCGCCTGGGACCAGAATTCGGGCCTGAGCACGATCTCGCCCACCGCGGCCGCCGTCGAGGCCGTTGCGGGGGAGTGGCTCGTCGATCTGCTCGGCCTGCCCGCCGGCAGCGAGGTCGGGTTCACGACCGGGGCGACGATGGCGCAGTTCACGAGCATGGCCGCGGCACGCGACGAGGTGCTGCGACGCGTCGGCTGGGATGTCGAGACGGCGGGGATGTCGGGCGCGCCGCGCATCCGGTTCATCGTCGGCGAGGAGCGGCACGCCACCGTCGACCTCGCGGGGCGCTACCTCGGACTCGGCTCGCCGATCGTCGTCCCCTCCGACGCGCAGGGGCGCATCCGCGTCGACGAGCTGAGCGCGACGCTCGCGGCCGGCGACGGGCCGGCGATCGTGCTGCTGCAGGCCGGCAACATCCACTCCGGCGCCTTCGACGACTTCACCGCCGCGATCGCCGTCGCCCACCAAGCGGGGGCGTGGGTGCACGTCGACGGGGCGTTCGGCCTGTGGGCGGCGGCCTCGCCCGCACTGCGGCACCTGACGGCAGGAATGGCCGACGCCGACTCGTGGTCGACCGACGCGCACAAGACCCTCAGCGTGCCCTACGACTGCGGCATCGCGATCGTGCGCGACGGGACGGCGATGCATCGGGCGCTCAGCATGCAGGCGAGCTACCTGCAGACGGCGGAAGCGGGCGCCGATCCGCACGAGAAGGTCCCCGAGCTCTCGCGGCGCTCCCGCGGCATCCCGACCTGGGCGGTGCTGCGCTCGCTCGGGCGCAATGGCGTCGCCCGATTGGTCGATGGGCTCGCCGAAGCCGCGCGAGGCATTGCCGACGGCGTCGGCGCGCTGCCGGGCGTCGAGGTGCTGAACGAGGTCGTCTTCACGCAGGTGTGCATCGCGCTGTCCGACGACACGCAGACCGAGGCGCTCAGCGCGCGCCTCTGGAGCGATGGCGAGGTGCTCGCGATGACGTCACGCTGGCACGATCGCGCGGTGGTGCGGTTCTCGGTCAGCAACTGGGGTACGGATGCCGCGCAGGTGCGCCGCACGATCGATGCGGTGGCTCGCGCCCGGGCGTCGGTGGTATCGACTTGAATGGAGCTATGACTGAGGCGCTCGATGCGTTCTCGCCGGCGACCAGGGCGTGGTTCACCGAGTCGTTCAGCGCGCCGACGGTCGTGCAGCGGGGCGCCTGGCAGGCGATCGCGCGCGGCGATCACTCCCTCGTGGTCGCTCCCACCGGCTCGGGCAAGACCCTCGCGGCGTTCCTCTGGGCGATCGATCGGCTGCACCACGCGGGCGCCGATGCGCTGACGGCCGGAACGAAGGTCGTCTACCTGTCGCCGCTCAAGGCGCTCGGCGTCGATGTCGAGCGCAACCTCCGCGCGCCGCTCGTGGGCATCGCGCGCACCGCGGCCGCTCACGGTCTCGAGGTGCCCGACGTGTCGGTCGGGGTGCGGTCGGGTGACACACCGCCCGCCGAGCGCCGTGCGCTCGTCACGCATCCCCCCGAGATCCTCATCACGACGCCCGAGTCCCTCTTCCTCATGCTCACGTCGGCGGCCCGCGAGACCCTGCGCGGCGTCGAGACGGTCATCGTCGATGAGATCCACGCGCTCGCCGGCACGAAGCGCGGCGCTCACCTCGCGCTGTCGCTCGAGCGGCTCGACGAGCTGACCGTGCGCCCGGTGCAGCGCATCGGGCTGTCGGCGACCGTTCGCCCGCACGACGAGGTCGCACGGTTCCTCTGCGGCGTGCGGCCGGTATCGATCGTGGCACCGCCGTCGGGCAAGAAGTTCGACCTCCAGGTCAGGGTGCCCGTCGACGACCTGTCCGATCTCGCCGGCGAGACCGGGTCGGGTTCGGTGTGGCCGCACGTCGAAGAGGCGATCCTCGACGAGGTGCTCGAGCACCGGTCGACCATCGTGTTCGCGAACTCCCGTCGGCTCGCCGAGCGGCTCACGGCGCGACTCAACGAACTCTGGGCCGAGCGGCAGGCCGATCCGGGCGGCGAGCCCGTCGTGGTTCCCGCGGGCGACGCCGTGGCTCCAACGGGCGATGGGGCCGACCGATCCCAACCCGTTCGGCGACCGCCGGCCGAGCTGCCCGGAGCGTCGGGCATCACGGGCGGCGCACTGCCCGTGCTCGCGCGTTCGCACCACGGATCCGTCAGCAAAGAGGAGCGCGCGCTCGTCGAGGCCGACTTGAAGTCAGGGCGGCTTCGCTGCGTCGTCGCGACGTCGAGCCTCGAGCTCGGGATCGACATGGGCGCCGTCGATCTCGTCATGCAGGTCGAGGCGCCGCCGTCGGTCGCGAACGGGCTCCAGCGCATCGGCCGGGCCGGGCACCAGGTCGGCGAGGTGTCGAAGGGCGTGATCTTCCCGAAGCACCGAGCCGATGTTCTGCACTCCGCCGTCGTCGCCGAGCGCATGCTCGGCGGCGCCATCGAGTCGCTGCGCATCCCCACGAACCCGCTCGACGTGCTGGCGCAGCAGACCATCGCCGCGGCAGCGCTCGACGAGTGGAGCGTCGAGGAGTGGTTCGAACTCGTCCGGCGGGCGGCGCCGTTCGCGACGCTGCCGCGATCGGCGTTCGATGCCACGCTCGACCTGCTCGCGGGCCGCTATCCGTCCGATCGGTTCGGCGAACTGCGTGCCCGGCTCGTGTGGGACCGCGACGCCGGCACGATCGTCGGGCGGCGCGGCGCGCAACGGCTGGCGGTGACGAGCGGCGGAACGATTCCCGATCGAGGGCTGTTCGGCGTGTTCATGGTCGGCGAGGCGGGCCCCGGCCGGCGGGTCGGCGAGCTCGACGAAGAGATGGTCTACGAGTCGCGGGTCGGCGACGTGTTCGCACTCGGGGCCACGAGTTGGCGCATCCAAGAGATCACGCACGATCGCGTGCTGGTCGCTCCGGCATTCGGCGAGCCGGGCCGGCTGCCGTTCTGGAAGGGCGACGGCATCGGCCGCCCGGCCGAACTGGGCGCCGCGATCGGCCGATTCATCGCCGAGCTCGCGGGCGCGAGCCCCGCCGACGCCCTCGCGCGAAGCCGCGCGTCCGGCCTCGACGAGAAGGCGGCCGCCAACCTCGTCGCGTTCATCGACGACCAGCGCACCGCGACCCGTGTCGTCCCCGACGCGACGAACCTCGTCGTCGAGCGCTTCCGCGACGAGCTCGGCGACTGGCGCATCGTGCTGCACTCGCCCTACGGAATGCGCGTGCACGCGCCGTGGGCGCTCGCGGCGGGTGCACGGGTGCGCGAGCGGTCGGGGGTCGACGCGAACGCCGTCGCGAGCGACGACGGCATCGTCCTGCGCATGCCCGACACCGGCGACGATCCACCGGGTGCAGAGCTCTTCGCGTTCGAGCCGGCTGAGCTTGCGCAGCTCGTCACCGAGCACGTGGGGGGCTCCGCCCTCTTCGCCGCACGATTCCGTGAGTGCGCTGCTCGCGCGTTGATCCTGCCGCGCACGTATCCGGGGAAGCGATCGCCGCTCTGGCAGCAGCGCCAGCGCGCGTCGCAACTGCTCGAGGTCGCGCGCGATTTCCCCGAGTTCCCGATCGTGCTCGAGGCGGTGCGCGAGTGCCTGCAAGACGTCTACGACCTGCCGGCGCTCACGCAGCTCGCCGAACGCATCGAGCGACGCGAGCTGCGCTTCGTCGAAGTGACGACCGAGTCGCCGAGCCCGTTCGCGTCGAGCCTGCTCTTCGGATACGTCGGCGCCTTCATGTACGAAGGAGACGCGCCGCTGGCCGAACGCAGAGCCGCCGCCCTGTCGCTCGACCCGGCGCTGCTCGCCGAGCTCCTCGGCACGGTCGAACTGCGCGAACTGCTCGATCCCGACGTGGTCGTCGAGATCGAGCGGATGCTCCAGCGCATCGATCCCGAACGCGCTGCCCGCGGCGTCGAGGGCGTCGCCGACCTCCTCAGCGACCTCGGCCCGCTCACGAGCGACGAGGTCGCCGAGCGCGTCGACCCCGAGACCGACGCCGCCGCCGCGCTCGTCGAGCTCGTGCACGCACGACGCGCTGCCGAAGTGAGATTCGCCGGCGAGCAGTGGTACACCGCCGTCGAAGACCTCAGCCGCCTGCGCGACGCCCTCGGCGTGCCGATCCCTCCCGGACTTCCCGACGTGTTCGGTGAGCCCGTGCGCGACCCGCTCGGCGATCTCGTCGCACGCTACGCACGCACGCATGGTCCGTTCACCGTGCACGACGTCGCCCGGCGGTTCGGCATCGGCCAGGCCGTGGCATCCGTCGCGCTCGGTCGACTCGGGGCCGAACGGCGCGTGGTCGAGGGCGAGTTCCTGCCGCACGGGTCCGGACTCGAGTGGTGCGACAACGGGGTGCTCCGTCGCATCCGGCGACGCTCGCTCGCGGCGCTGCGCGACGAGATCGAACCGGTCGAGCCGCGCGAGTTCGCGCGCTTCCTCCCGGGCTGGCAGCAGGTCGGCGGGCGGCTGAGCGGCGTCGACGGCGTCCTGGCGGTGATCGAGCAGCTCGAGGGCGCACGCATCCCGGCCTCTGCGTGGGAGGCATACGTGCTGCCGGCACGCGTTGGCGACTACCGGCCGGCGATGCTCGACGAACTCACCGCCTCGGGTGAGGCGCTGTGGTCGGGCTCGGGTTCGCTCGCCGGCGACGACGGCTGGATCAGCCTGCACCTGGCTGAGAGCGCCGAGTTGACGCTTCCGCCGCCGTCCGAGACACCGCTCGATGCCCTCGAGTCCGAGCTCATCGCGGTGCTCGGCAGCGGCGGCGGGTTCTTCTTCCGGCAGTTGGCCGACGCGGTCGGGGCCGACGACGATCGGGCGCTCGCCGACGCGCTCTGGCTTCTCGTCTGGGCCGGACTCGTGACGAACGACACCTTCGCGCCGGTACGCGGGCTGCTCACGGGTGGCGGTGCGCACCGCACGTCCGCGCCCACGCCTCGCGCTCGGCCGCGCGCCGGGTCGCTCTCGCGCCGCTCGATCGCCGCCAGTATGCAGGCCGACCGCACCGCGCGGGCCAGGGCGAACCCGCCGCGCGCCGCCGGCAGGTGGTCGGTGCTCCCGCTCGCGAGCACCTCGGCGACGCCGCGTGCGCATGTGCTCGGCGAGACCCTGCTCGAGCGATACGGCGTCGTCACGCGCGGGTCCGTCGTCGCCGAGGGTGTGGTCGGCGGGTTCGCGCTGGCCTACCGCACGCTGTCGGGCTTCGAGGATTCGGGGCGGGTGCGCCGTGGCTACTTCATCGACGGCCAGGGCGGCGCGCAGTTCGCGACGAGTGCGGCCGTCGACCGGCTGCGGGCCGCGCCGAAGGGTCAGACGCTCGCACTCGCGGCGACCGACCCGGCGAATCCGTTCGGCGCAGCGCTCGAGTGGCCGGACCCGATCGCCGACGTCGCCCACCGGCCGGCGCGCAAGTCGGGTGCGTTCGTCGCGATCGTCGACGGCGAGGCGGCGCTTTACCTCGAGCGTGGCGGGCGCACGGCGCTCGTGTTCACCGACGATGCCGAGAACCTCGCTGCGGCGGCCGCGGCACTCGCCGCGACCCTCGCCCGTGGGCGCACCGAACGCATGCGCGTCGAGTCGGTCAACGGCGAGCCGGTGTTCGGCTCCGTACTCGACCGGCCGTTGCGCGACGCCGGGTTCCGTGAGACGCCGAGGGGGCTCCGCTTCGATGCCCGAGGGTGACACCGTCTACCGCGTGGCTCGTTCGCTCGACGCGGCGCTGGCGGGGCGAGTCGTCACGCGCACCGACTTCCGCGTGCCCGCCCTGGCCACCGTCGACCTCGCCGGCGAGCGGTTCCATTCCGTCGCGAGCCGTGGCAAGCACCTGCTCATGCGAATCGGCGATCGGGTGGTGCACTCGCATCTCAAGATGGAGGGGGAGTGGCGGCTGTTCGCCGCGGGCGAGCACTGGCGGCGGCCCGAGTGGCAGGCACGCGCGATCATCGAAGTGCCGGGCTTCACCGCAGTCGGGTTCGACCTCGGCACTCTCGAGGAGTTCCCTGCGGCCGAGGAGCATGCTCGGCTCGACCACCTCGGCCCGGATCTGCTCGGCCCCGACTGGGATCCGGCCGAGGCGGCGCGCCGCCTCGAGACGGCACCCGATGTCTCGATCGCGGTCGCTCTCGGCGAGCAGCGAAACCTCGCCGGGCTCGGGAACGTCTACATCAACGAGCTGTGTTTCCTCAGGGGCATCCTGCCGGCGAGGCCGGTCGCCGAGGTCGAGCTCGAGCCGCTCGTGCGGCTCGCCGCCCGGGTCATCCGTGCCAATCGCGATCGAGCCGTGCGCACCACCACCGGCGACACGCATCGCGGCCGCCAACTCTGGGTCCATCGGCGTGGCGGCGAGCCGTGCCGCCGATGCGGCACGCTCATCGAACACGCACGGCTCGGCCGCAATGACGTCGAGCAACGCGAGACCTGGTGGTGCCCCAGCTGTCAGTCGTGAGCGCGGCGCCGAGACGGAATCAGCTGACCGGCCCGGTCCACTTCTCGCCGGGACCCTGGCCGATGGCGTCGGGGATGACCGACGCCTCACGGAACGCGAGCTGCAGCGAACGCAGTCCGTCGCGCAGCGATCGCGCGTGCATGTCGCTGATCTCGGGTGCGCCCGCGGTGATGAGACCGGCGAGGGCGTTGATGAGCTTGCGCGCCTCGTCGAGGTCGATCTGATCGTCGGGATCGTCGGCCAGCCCGACCTTGACGGCGGCGGCGCTCATGAGATGCACGGCCGCGGTGGTGATGATCTCGACCGCCGGAACCTCGGCGATGTCGCGCGTGGCGCTATCGACCGAGCCTTCGGTCGCGCCCTCGACGGTGCTCTCGATCGTGCCTTCGATGGGGGACTCGACTGGAGTATTGCGCACAGACTTCCTCTGTTAGACTACTTCGGGCTCCGGGGCTTCTCCCCGGTACGAAAGTGGAGATTCTCCCACCCGCGCATACCGCTTCATCAAGGTTACCGGGTCGATTGCACTCCGCTTCCACGCCGCCGGGCAACCGGACTGGGTGACCAGACCGAAGAACCAGACGGTGCGGAAGTAGACAGGGTGTCGTATGAGCCGCGGTGGGATTCCGCGAGCGAATGCGTGGATTTCTCCTTTCGTCGCCGGGCGGCGACCGCCTCCCGGCAGAGCGAAACAGCTGAGTAGAGGAGAACACGCATCAGCGATCCCCGTACCAACGACCGTATCCGCGTTCCCGAGGTCCGCCTCGTGGGGCCTGGCGGAGAGCAGGTCGGCGTCGTGAAGATCGAGGTGGCCCTGCGGCTCGCGCAGGAGGCCGATCTCGATCTGGTCGAGGTCGCGCCGAACTCCAAGCCGCCGGTCGCCAAGATCATGGACTACGGCAAGTACAAGTACGAGGCTGCGCAGAAGGCGAAAGAGGCCCGGCGCAACCAGGCGAACACCATCCTCAAAGAGGTGCGGTTCCGTCTCAAGATCGACAAGCACGACTACGAGACCAAGATGAAGCGCGCCGTCGGCTTCCTGAAGGCCGGCGACAAGGTCAAGGCGATGATCCTCTTCCGCGGGCGCGAGCAGTCGCGCCCCGAGATGGGTGTGCGCCTCCTGCAGCGTTTCGCCGAAGACGTGGTGGAGTTCGGCACGGTCGAGCACAACCCCACGATCGACGGCCGCAACATGGTCATGGTCATCGCGCCCCTCAAGAACAAGTCCGAGGCCAAGGCCGAGGCGAACGCACAACGTGCTGCGGCGAAGGCACGACCGGCGGCGGATGCCCCGGCTGAGCCCGACTCGCAGACGGCCGAGCCCACCGAGGGCTAGGCCAGACACCCCCGTCCGTCACCCGCGTGACGGCAGAACCAAGGAGAAACACGAGATGCCGAAGCAGAAGACCCACTCCGGGTCCAAGAAGCGCTTCAAGGTCACCGGCAGCGGCAAGATCAAGAAGCAGCAGGCCGGTATGCGCCACAACCTCGAGGTCAAGTCCTCGAAGCGCAAGGCCCGTCTGAACCAGGACAAGGTCGTGTCGGCCCCCGACGCCAAGGTCATCAAGAAGCTTCTCGGCCGCTGAGCCGACAGCGTTCATAGGCAATCAGGCCCGTAAGGAAGAAACAGAGTCATGGCAAGAGTGAAGCGGGCGGTCAACGCCCACAAGAAGCGCAGGGTCATCCTCGAGCGCGCCGAGGGATACCGCGGTCAGCGTTCGCGCCTCTACCGCAAGGCGAAGGAGCAGGTCACCCACTCGCTCGTCTACTCCTACAACGACCGTCGCAAGAAGAAGGGCGACTTCCGTCGCCTCTGGATCCAGCGCATCAACGCTGCGTCGCGTGCGAACGGCCTCACCTACAACCGCCTCATCCAGGGCCTCGGCCTCGCGGGTGTCGAGGTCGACCGCCGCATCCTCGCGGAGCTCGCGGTGCACGAGCCCGCCACGTTCGCGGCGCTCGTCGAGACCGCCAAGAAGGCGCTTCCGGCAGACACCTCGGCCCCGAAGACCGCCGCGTAGGCAGCACTTCGCATTCAGCGGCCCGGCACCACCCTCGTGGTGCCGGGCCGCTGCCGTTCCTTCGATCTCGAAGCCCGCCAATAGACTGGCGACATGCTCGAGAACCCCCGGTCGCCGCGCGTCCGCGCCGTCGCCAGACTCGCCAACAAGTCCGAGCGAGCCGACACCGGGCAGTTCCTCCTCGAGGGGCCGCAGGCGGTCTCCGAGGCGATCAGGTTCCGTCCGCAGGTGATCGTCGAGCTGTTCGCCACCCCGACCGCACTCGAGCGGCACGCCGACATCGGCGCAGCGGCCGCCGACGCAGACCTCGAGGTCGAGTTCGTCAACGAGTCCGTGCTCGAGGCGATGGCCGACACGGTCACCCCACAGGGGTTCGTCGCGGTGTGCCGTCAGTTCCCGACCGCGGTGAAAGACATCTTCGCGTCATCCCCGAAGCTCATCGCGATCCTCGAAGAGGTGCGCGACCCGGGCAACGCGGGCACCATCGTTCGCGCCGCAGATGCCGCCGGCGCCGATGCGGTGATCTTCACGGGGCGCGCGGTCGACCTCTACAACCCGAAGGTCGTGCGCTCATCGACCGGGTCGATCTTCCACGTACCGGTCGCCGTCGGTGCCGAGCTGGCCGACGTGCTCGAGCGAGCCCGCACCACTGGTCTGATCGTGCTCGCCGCCGACGTCAAGGGCGACGACCTGCTCGCCGTGCGCGACGAAGGCGTCCTCGCTGCACCGACGGCCTGGCTCTTCGGCAACGAGGCTCGCGGGCTTCCCGATGAGCAGCTCGCGCTCGCCGATCGCGCCGTCACGGTGCCGATCTACGGGCACGCGGAATCGATGAACCTCGCGACCGCGGCATCCGTCTGCCTCTATGAAAGCGCGTTCGCGCACCGGAGTGCGCATCACAGTTAGGTAACCACCGCGCCTCGGCTTGTCCGACGGTTCCGGTTGGCCCTAGTTTGAGGGTTATGGAGCCTGCCCAGCCCGCACCCGCGACATCGAACATCAGCGTGCGTCGAGGCGAACCGCTCGTCGTCGTCGAACATGTCGAGAAGCACTTCGGCGACCTGCACGTGCTCAACGACATCAACACCGTCGTCAATCGCGGCGAGGTCGTCGTGGTCATCGGGCCTTCCGGTTCGGGAAAGTCCACCCTCTGTCGCGCCATCAACCGCCTTGAGACCATCGATTCCGGAACCATCTCGATCGATGGCATCGCGTTGCCATCCGAGGGCGCCGCACTCGCCAGGCTCCGTGCCGACGTCGGCATGGTCTTCCAGTCGTTCAACCTGTTCGCGCACAAGACGGTGCTCGAGAACGTGACCCTCGCGCCGATCCGCGTGAAGAAGCGGTCGCGCAAAGAAGCCGACGCCAAGGCGATGGAGTTGCTCGACCGGGTGGGCGTCGCAAACCAGGCGAAGAAGATGCCCGCACAGCTCTCGGGTGGGCAGCAGCAGCGCGTCGCGATCGCCCGCTCGCTCGCGATGAACCCGAAGCTCATCCTCCTCGACGAGCCGACGAGCGCGCTCGACCCCGAGATGATCAACGAGGTGCTCGATGTCATGATCGGCCTCGCGAAAGACGGCATGACCATGATCGTCGTCACGCACGAGATGGGCTTCGCCCGCAAGGCGGCCGACCGCGTGCTCTTCATGGCCGACGGCAAGATCGTCGAAGAGGCCACGCCGGCCGAGTTCTTCGACAACCCCCAGTCCGATCGCGCGAAGGACTTCCTCTCGAAGATCCTCGAGCATTAGGCCTTCGCCGTCACAAGCGGCGGGGAACACCACACAGGAGAAGAGGCAGTGACATGAAACGCATGAGAATCGCACTCGTCGCAGCAGCGGCGGCTTCGGCGCTCGCGCTCGCCGGCTGCGCCACCGGCGGCGGTGGCGAGGCCGAGCCGACCGAAGAGGCGTCCGCGCCCACGTTCGAGGCCGGCACGACGATGGCCGAGCTCGCCGAGGCGGGCGAGATCACGGTCGGCACGAAGTTCGACCAGCCGCTCTTCGGCCTCGTCGGCCCCGACGGTGTGCCCGTCGGCTTCGACGTCGAGATCGCGAAGATCATCGCGAGCGAGCTCGGCATCTCCGAAGACAGCATCACGTGGACCGAGACGGTGTCGGCGAACCGCGAGCCGTTCATCGAGAACGGCCAGGTCGACATCGTGGTCGCGACGTACACGATCAACGACGACCGCAAGCAGGTCGTCGACTTCGCCGGGCCGTACTTCGAGGCGGGCCAGTCGATCCTCGTGCTCGAAGACAACGAGGACATCCAGAGCGAAGAGGACCTCGTCGGCCAGCCGGTCTGCTCGGTGAGCGGTTCCACCCCCGCGGCGAACCTGCGCGAAATCGGCGCCGAGGTGTTCGAGACCGATACGTACAGCAACTGCCTCGAGCCGCTGCGCAGCGGTCAGGTCGTCGCAGTGTCGACAGACAACGTGATCCTCGCGGGCCTGGTCGACCAGAACCCGGGCGAGTTCAAGGTGGTCGGCGAGCCGTTCACCCAGGAGCCCTACGGCATCGGCCTCATGAAGGGCGACGACGAGTTCCGCAGCTTCATCAACGACGTGCTCGAGGCCTCCTACGAGGACGGATCGTATGAGGCTGCGTGGGAGGCCACCGCCGGCACGGTGCTCGAGTTCCGCGAGCCCCCGGCCGTCGACCGCTACTGATGCCGTCGTGCGCGGTCCGACGGCGAACACCGCCGTCGGACCCCGCACCGACCTCCTGAACGCCACTCGGCGCCAGGCACCGTTCATCGAGAGGAAGGAGGAGCGTGGACGCCGTCATCGAAAACCTGCCCCTCTACTTCGAGGGTTTCGGCATGACGCTGTTCCTCCTCGGAGTATCAGGGCTGGCTGCGCTCGTCATCGGCACGCTGATCGCAGCGATGCGCATCTCGCCGGTGCCGTCGCTGCGTTGGTTCGCGACCGGGTACACCGAGCTCGTGCGCAACACGCCGCTCACGCTCGTGCTGTTCTTCTGCGCAATCGTGCTGCCCCTGCTCGGCTCCCGACTGGACTTCGTCACCGCGGCGCTGATCGGCCTTTCGGTGTACACGTCTCCGTTCATCGCCGAGGCATTGCGGTCGGGAATCAACGGCGTGCCGGTCGGGCAGGCTGAGGCGGCGCGAAGCGTGGGCTTCGGGTTCAGCCAGACGGTCGGGCTCATCGTGCTGCCGCAGGCGTTCCGCATGACGGTTCCGCCGCTCATCAACGTGTTCATCGCCCTCACGAAGAACACTTCGGTCGCGGGCGGATTCTTCGTCGTGGACCTCTTCGCCACCGGGCGCATTCTCGCGAACGCGCGCGGTGACGCGGTCATCGCGATCCTGCTCGGCGTCGCGACCTTCTACCTGCTCATCACCGTGCCGCTCGGACTGCTCGCGGCGCGCCTCGAACGCCGTTGGGTGGTGCAGCGATGACCGGCGCGAGCGTTCTCTTCGACGCCCCGGGCCCAGTCGCCCGCCGTCGATCCCTGATCAGTTCCATCATCGGCGCCGTCGTGATCCTCGCGGGACTCGCCTGGGTGGTACTCACCCTCGCGGCACCGAGGGGCGATCTCCCCGGATACTTCGACCCGTCCCGCTGGGAGCCGCTGACCGAGCCGCTGGTGTGGCAGCGCATCCTCACGGTGGGCGTGTGGGGCACACTCAGCGCCGCACTGACCGCCTCGGTCCTCGCGATCATCCTCGGCATCATCTTCTCCCTGCTGCGCAGCGCACGGACGTCGTGGATCCGTGTCCCCACGGCCGTGGTGATCGAGTTCGTTCGCGGCATGCCGGTGCTGCTGATGATGCTCTTCATCCTCCTAGTGCTGAACACAGGCACGTTCTGGGCGGTCGTCGCGGCGCTCACGCTCTACAACGGCGTGCTCATCGGCGAGGCACTGCGCGCCGGCCTGGTGTCGCTGCCACGCGGCCAGCGCGAGGCGGGGCTGAGCCTCGGCATGCGCCCGATGCAGTCGAAGATGCTGGTGGAGTTCCCGCAGGCGTTCCGGCAGATGCTGCCGATCATCATCGCCCAGCTCGTCGTGCTGCTGAAGGACACCTCGCTCGGCTACATCGTCGGCTATGTCGAGCTGCTGCGAGTGACCATGAATCAGCTGGCGACGTTCTACGGCAACTACTACCTGTTCTCGTTCTTCGTCGTCGCGCTCGTGCTCTACCTGATCATGAACTTGTCGTTGTCGTGGTTCGCGCGATGGGTGGCACGACGCACGGCGAGCAAGTCCGGTCGGCCGGTGCTGAATCCCGACGATGAGGATCAGGCGATACTCATGGCGACGGCGGTGGCGGACGCGCGCCAATCGGAGACGGGCCACGGCTGAAGCTGATCAGCCGGAGTTCGACCGGACTCAGCGCGTCCCGCGGCGGTCGCGCCTACTAGACTCGTTCTTCGTGTCCGAGCCCCGTGAAATCACCGAGAGCGCCGTGCAATCGGCGGTCGACGCAGCCCTCGCGGCGATCGCGTCGGCCGGCGACTCCGCCGCGCTGAAGCAGGTCCGAACCGAGCACACCGGCGAGAAGTCGGCGCTGGCCCTTCTGAACGCCGAGCTGCGCAACGTGCCCAACGAACAGAAGGCCGTGCTCGGCAAGCTGGTCGGCGGTGCCCGAGGCCGCGTCAACCAGGCGTTCACCGCCCGGGAGGCCGAGATCGTCGAGGCCGAGGCCGCGGCTCAACTCGAGGCAGAAGCCGTTGACGTCACGGCGCTCCCGTCGCGATTCACGCCCGGGGCGAGGCATCCGCTCTCGCTCCTGCAAGACCGCGTGTGCGACGTGTTCACCGGGATGGGCTGGGAGATCGCCGAAGGACCCGAGGTCGAGAGCGAGTGGTTCAACTTCGACGCGCTGAACTTCGACGCCGATCACCCGGCGCGCGCCATGCAGGACACGTTCTTCGTCGACCCGCCCGAGGCTCACCTGGTGATGCGCACTCACACGAGCCCGGTGCAGATCCGCTCGATGCTCGAGCGTGAGGTGCCGCTCTACGTGCTCGCGCCGGGTCGGGTGTACCGCACCGACGAGTTCGACGCGACCCACTTGCCGGTGTTCATGCAGTTCGAGGGCGTCGCGGTCGACAAGGGCCTCACGATGGCGCACCTCAAGGGCACCCTCGACCACTTCGTGAAGGCGATCTTCGGTGACGAGGCGAAGATCCGCCTGCGCCCGAGCTTCTTCCCGTTCACCGAGCCGAGTGCCGAGCTCGACTTCTGGCACCCCACCTTCAAGGGCGGCGCGCGCTGGATCGAGTGGGGCGGCTGCGGCATGATGCACCCCAACGTGCTGAAGGCGGCGGGCATCGATCCCGAGGTCTACACCGGGTTCGCGTTCGGCATGGGCGTCGAGCGCGGCCTCATGCTCCGCAGCGACGTGCAGGACATGCGCGAAATGGTCGAGGGAGACGTGCGCTTCTCCCAGCAGTTCGGAATGGTGGTCTGACCCATGCGAGTACCTCTCAGCTGGCTCGCCGAGTACGTCGAACTCATCCCCGGCACCACGCCCGAAGACGTGCACGCCGCTCTCGTCAAGGTCGGTCTCGAAGAAGAAGATGTGCACACCTTCGAGCTCGAGGGCCCGATCGTCGTCGGCGAAGTGCTCGAGTTCGTCGAGGAGCCGCAGACCAACGGCAAGACCATCCGCTGGTGCACGGTGCGCGTCGCGCCCGACGGTGAGACGGCCGCCGACGGCGGCGACGCCGTCCACGGAATCGTCTGCGGCGCACGCAACTTCTTCGTCGGCGACAAGGTCGTCGTGACCCTGCCCGGCGCCGTGCTGCCCGGGCCGTTCCCGATCGCCGCGCGCAAGACCTACGGTCACCTCTCCGACGGCATGATCGCCTCGGCGCGCGAGCTCGGGCTCGGCGACGATCACGAGGGCATCCTGCGCCTCTCCACCCTCGGCATCGATGCGCCCGTCGGCACCGACGCGATCACATTGCTCGGCCTCGATGATGCCGCCATCGAGATCAACGTCACTCCCGATCGCGGCTACGCGTTCTCCATTCGCGGTGTGGCACGTGAGTACGCGCATGCCACGGGTGCGCGATTCCGCGACCCGGTCGAGCAGTCGAAGCCGGCGGATGCTTCGGGCGACGCGTTCCCCGTCGAGATCCGCGACGACGCGCCCATCCGCGGCCGCGTCGGTTCGGCGGTGTTCGCGACGCGAGTCGTGCGCGGAGTCGACCCGGCGCGCCCCACGCCCGCGTGGATGATCGCGCGGCTGAAGCTCGCCGGCATCCGCTCGATCTCGGTGCTCGTCGACATCACCAACTACGTCATGCTCGAGCTCGGCCAGCCGATCCACGGGTACGACCTCGACGCGTTGCGCGGCGGTATCGTCGTGCGACGCGCGACGCCAGGGGAGAGGCTCATCACCCTCGACGGAAAGGAGCGGACGCTCCACGTCGAAGACCTCGTCGTCACCGACGACCGCGGACCGATCGGACTCGGCGGCGTCATGGGCGGTTCCGAGACCGAGATGGGCGAGTCGACGAGCAACGTGCTCATCGAGGCGGCGAACTGGGACCCGGTGTCGATCGCCCGCACCGCGCGCCGGCACAAGCTGCCCAGTGAAGCGGCGAAGCGCTACGAGCGCGGCGTCGACCCCGAGATCGCGGCGGTCGCCGTGACCCGCGTCGCGCAGCTCATGGCCGACCTCGCGGGCGGCACGGCCGACACGGGCGGCTCGCTCATCCACGAGGCGCCGGTACGGGAGGCCATCATGCTGCCGCGCGGCTTCGTGTCGAACCTCATCGGTGTCGAGTACACCGACGACGAGGTGCATGACGCGCTCGCCGAGATCGGCGGCGTGGTCACCGTGGTCGACGACGGATTCACAGTGCTGCCGCCGTCGTGGCGCCCCGACCTGACGGGTCGCGAAGAGCTGGCCGAAGAGGTGGCGCGGCTCGTCGGCTACCACCGCATCCCCTCGGTGCTTCCCGTCGCGCCTCCCGGGCGCGGGCTCACGCGCTCGCAGCGGCTGCGCCGCCAGACGGCCGATGTGCTCGCGGGGGCCGGCTCGACCGAGGTATTGAGCTTCCCATTCGCGACCGCCGACGAGAACGCGCGCTACGGCAGCGCCGACGGCTCGGCTGTGGCATCCGTGCGCCTCGCGAATGCACTCGACCAGTCGACCCCGTTCCTGCGCCGCTCGTTGCTGCCCGGGCTCATCGGTGCTGCGCGCCGCAACCGTTCGCGTGGCCTCAACGACCTCGACCTGTTCGAGATCGGCCTCGTGTTCCTGCCCGAGGCCGGGCGCACCTACGGCTCCGCCGAGCTTCCCGTCGGCGACGCGAAGCCGAGCGACGAGACCCTCGCGGCGCTCGACGCCGGCATTCCACCGCAGCCACGTCATCTCGGTGTGCTGCTCGTCGGCGACCTCGTGACCAAGCAGCCGGGGCGGGTCGCCGAGCCGGTCGGCATCGCCGATGCACTCGACGCGGTGCGCCGCGTCGTCCTTGCGACGGGCGCTGAACTCGAGGTCGTGCAGGGCGCGCACCAAGCGCTGCACCCGGGCCGCACCGCCGAACTCCGCGTCGGCGGGCAGACGGTCGGGTACGCGGGCGAACTGCTTCCGGCGCTCGCCCTCGAGCTCGACCTGCCGCGCGTCGTCGCGGTCGCCGAACTCGACCTCGATGCGGTGATCGCTGCGACCGAGCCCGCGGTCGAGGCGCGGCCGATCGGCACCTTGCCGGCGGCGACGCAAGACCTCTCGCTCGTCGTGGGCGCCGACGCACCGGCGGCAGACGTCGCCGCGGCGGTGCGCGAGGGCGCGGGCGAACTGCTCGAACACCTGCACCTCGTCGACGACTACCGCGGTTCAGGCGTGCCCGAAGGGTCGAAGAGCCTCACGTTCGCCCTTCGCTTCCGGGCGCGCGACCGCACCCTCACCGCGGCCGAGGCGAGCGATGCGAAGAACGCCGGCGCCGCGCTCGCCAGTGAGCGCTTCGGCGCAGTGATCCGCGCGTAGTCGTTCTCACGACGTACGAGAGCGGCGGCGCGCGACCGCGCCGCCGCTCGAACCGGGCGTCTTAGGCGTACCGCTGCACGAGCCGGTCGAAGGCGGCGTCGAGTTCGGCGTCGACGACCTGTCGCGAGGGGTCGGCGTCATGCCACGCGATCATCTCGCGCGCGCCGCGCCAGTAGGGGATCACCGCGCGGAACTCGGGTACGAGCGCCTTCACCTTGCTGTTGTCGAAGATCACCGAGTGCGCCTTGTCGCCGAGCAGGCCGGCACCGAGTTCGGGGAGTTCTCGCGCGATCGCGTCGCTCGCGATGTGCGCCGGCCGGAACTCGGCGCCCGCTGCCGCAGCGAGCGCCGAGGCGATCTGGTTCCAGGTGAGCACTTCATCGGACGTGATCTGGAACGCCTCGCCGAGCGCACCTTCGTTGCCGAGCAGGCCGACGAACGCGACCGCGAAATCGCGGGTGTGCGTCACGGTCCACAGGCTCGTGCCGTCGCCGTGCACGACGACGGGCTCGCCCCGGCGCATGCGGTCGATCGCCGTCCAGCCTCCGAGCAGCGGCACGCTCGCCTCGTCGTAGGTGTGCGAGGGACGCACGATCGTCATCGGGAATCCGCGCTCGCGGTAGGCCGCGACGAGCAGTTCCTCGCCGGCGATCTTGTCGCGTGAGTACTGCCAGAAGGGGTTGCGCAGCGGCGTCGATTCGGTGATGGGCAGCCTCGCGACCGGCTTCTGGTAGGCCGACGCCGACGAGATGTACACGTATTGACGCGTTCGCCCCTCGAACAGTTCGATGTCGCGTGCCACCTGCTCGGGCGAGAACGCGCGGAAGTTCGCGACGACGTCGAACGTCTCGTCGCCGATGGCCGCAGCGATGGATGCCGCATCCTCGGCATCGCCCGTGAGGTGGCGCGTGCCGGTGATCGGCATGCGCTGCGAACTACGACCGCGATTCAGGAGCGTCAGGTCGTAGCCGCGCTGCACGGCGAGGTCGCTCGATGCTCCGCTGATGGTGCCGTTGCCGCCGATGAAGAGGATCCGCAGGGTCATACGCCGAGCCTATGCGGGTTCGCTGCCCGCGGTCGAAGCATCCTCGCGCTCGCCCTCCCATCGGAACACCATCGCGTACACCGGCCCGGCAGCGAACCAGATCGCCGCGATCCAGGTGAGCCCCACCGCCATCCTCAGCAGCGGGTCGGACAACACCGCGTCCCAATCGGTGGGCAGGGCGACGCCTGCCACCATCGCCAAGCCGAGGAGCCCGGGCAGGGCGATGGCCCAGGCGACGACCACGCGCCGCCATTCCGCCCACATGCGCCGCACGTATGCCGTGCCCGATCTCGGCGGCTTCGGCGGGCGCGGTCCATCGGCGAAGCGGTACGCGAACCACCGGTCCGCCCACGCGATCGTCGCATGGCCGAAGCCGATCGTGAACCCCAGGTAGACGACGGCCAACGCGTGGACGGAGTCGGGTTCCGTGCCGCCGGCGAGGTCGACGACGGTGAGCGCGATCAACACGAGGTCGAGGAGCGGCACGCAGAGCAGGATCGTCCGGCTGGCCCGCGGCATCCTGAACAGGTATCTCATGGCGAGGCCGCTCGCGAGGGTCAGCCAGAAGGCGACCTCGACGGCGAGGATCGCCCAGACGATCGGGTTGAGCTGCGTCAGTTCATGCATGAGGAAGAGCCTGCGGCGCAGCGTTCATTCACCGCGTCGGCCGAACGCGGTGTCCTTCAGAGGACGTTCTACACATTTCGGATGACGCGCTGGGGCGCGTTCATCGGCCGGATGTCGGTCGCGGCTCGCCCAGCGACCTGCTTGCATGGAGGGATGACCTTGCTCGACGACGTCCGCCGGGGTGCGCGGCGTCACGCTCGGCTCCTCGGCACCGTCGGATTCGTCGCGCTCGGGATCCTGTTGGTCCCTGTCAGCGCCGGCGTGTACTGGGTCGACCAACCGCGCCTCGTCACTTGGTGGGCCGACCTCGCGTTGATCCTTCTGCTCGGAGTCGTCCACTTCTTTCGTCACCGCAGTCCGGTCGGCGCGCTGCTTCTCGCGGGTGTCGTGATCGCGGTCGGCGCCCTGGTCACCGGCGCCACACCGCTCGGCACCATCCTCATCGTCGCCGACCTGCTCTACCTCGTTGCGGTGCGGAGTCCATCGCGGGCCGTGGATGTCGCACAGTACGTGGCCGGCGCCGTCGCGGTCGTGGGCGTGCTGAGCCTCGCGGTGCCCGGAGGCCCACCCGAACTCGTGGTCCGCTTTCTCTGGATCCCGGTCACCGTGGTGCTCTCCCTTTGGTGGGGTCGCGCGGTGCGGGGTCCGCAGCTGGAAGCGGCGGCAGAGCGTGCGCGCGTCGAAGCCGTTCGCCGTGGCGCGGCCTCCGAGCGGCAGAGCGCACTCGCCTCCGAACGGATGGCGATCGGACGCGACCTGCACGACGCACTCGCCGGCCACGTGGTCGGCATCGCCATGCAGGCCGAGGCGGCGCTGCGCACGGCACGTGCCGAGCGATCGGCGACGACCCCGGGACTCGAGTCGATCCGTGCGTCGAGCCTCGCCGCACTCGGGGAGATGCGCTCGATGATCGACGTGCTCCGCGGTGACGGCGACGCGCTCTCGACTCCGCCGACCCTGGCCGACCTCGAGACGCTCATCGACTCGCAGCGAGCCGCCGGCGCACGACTGCAGGCAGAGGTCGGCGACGGGATCGAGTGGGATGTCCCGGCCGGAGTGTCGGTCGCGGCCTACCGCATCGTCCAGGAGGCGCTTTCGAACGCGGCGAAGCACGCCCCGGGTCGCCCCGTCGAGCTGAGGATCGTCCGCGACGACCGCGGCATCCTGATCACGACCAGAAACCCAGCCGGCGACGGCGTCGAGCTTCCCGACAGCCTGAGCGGTGGGCATGGCCTCGTCGGCATCGCCGAACGAGCGCGCATCCTCGGCGGATATGCGCAGGCCCGTGTCGACCGTGCACCGGGCGACGCGCAGTGGATCCTCGAGGCGCGGCTCCCGATACTCCACGAGTCGACCGAGGCGACGGCTGGAGCGGCCTCGTGATCCGCGTGCTGATCGTCGACGACCATCAGGCGGTGCGCGCAGGGCTCGGCGTGCTCCTCGACGGCATCGACGACCTCGCGATCGTCGGCGAAGCCGGCGACGGCCGCGAGGCGCTCCGCCTCATCGGCGAGATGCCCGTCGACGTCGTCCTCATGGACGTGCAGATGCCCGTCCTCGACGGCGTCGAGGCAACCCGCCTCCTCGTGGGACGTCCCGACGGCCCGCGGGTGCTCGTGCTCACGACGTTCGGCGTCGACGACATCGTCACGGCCGCGCTCGCCGCCGGCGCAGCCGGATTCATGCTGAAGACGGCCTCTGCCGACGCGCTCATCGACGCGATCCGCCGGGTGGCCGCGGGTGACGCGGTGCTCGCACCGGAGGTCACCCGTGCAGTGGTCGACCGCTTGCGGGCGCTCGACGCGCGGGTGGTACCCGAGAGCCCGTACCCCGCGGCATCCGGTCGGCTGGCCGACCTGACCGACCGCGAGCGGGAGGTGCTCGACTCCCTCGGGTTCGGCCTCTCGAACGCCGAGATCGCCGATCATCTGGTGATCTCCGAGGCGACGGCGAAGACGCATGTGTCGCGCGTGCTCGGCAAACTCGGACTCGCCTCACGGGTGCAGGGCGCGCTGCTCGCCCGGCATGAGGCAGAGCGCGCGTGAAACATGTCGTGATCATCGTGGTTCCGGTTTGCGACGGCACCGGTGGCGCCGATATGGTCGATCCCATGTCCGCCGCCCCGTTCGCCGCCTCCGCACGCCACCCGCGTGTCGTCGAGCTGCGCAACCGACGCCGTGGCGGGCGCCGAATCTCGGCGACCTCTGCAACGGCCTGACGGGTTGTCGCGGGGCGTCGCCGCATCAGCGCCCCGACCGCACAGACCCTAAGGTGGATTCCATGACGTACTCCGTCGCCGTTTCCGGCGCGTCCGGCTATGCCGGGGGAGAGATCCTGCGCCTGCTCGCCGATCATCCCGAATTCGAGGTGCGCACCGTCACGGCGCACGCCAACGCCGGGCAACCGCTCGTCGCAGTTCAGCCTCATCTGCGCACGTACACGCACCTGACCTTGAAAGAGACGACCACCGAGACCCTCGCCGGTCACGACGTGGTGTTCCTCGCCTTGCCGCACGGAACGTCGGGCGCCATCGCCGCACAGCTGCCCGACGACACCCTCGTGATCGACTGCGGCGCCGACCACCGGCTCGAGAGCCCAGGCGACTGGGCGGAGTTCTACGGCGGCGACTTCCACCCCGCGTGGACATACGGCGTCCCCGAGCTGCCTCGCCTCTCGGGAACCCAGCGCGACCGGCTCGCCAGGACGCGGCGCATCGCCGCTCCCGGCTGCAACGCCTCCACGGTCGCGCTCTCGCTCGCTCCGGGCGTCCGCGCCGGTGTCATTGAAGATCGCGACCTCGTGTCGGTGCTCGCAGTCGGTCCTTCGGGCGCAGGCAAGAGCCTGAAGGCGCACCTGCTCGGCTCCGAGATCCTCGGCTCGGCCAACCCCTACTCGGTCGGCGGTGTGCACCGCCACATCCCCGAGGTCGTCCAGGCGCTGCGGTGGGCGGGCGCTGCGACGCCGACCGTGTCGTTCACGCCCGTGATCGTGCCGATGTCACGCGGAATTCTCGCGACCTCGACGGCACGCATCATGCCGGGCACGGATGCCGCGACCGTGCGTGCGGCGTGGGAAGACGCGTACGCCGGCGAGCGCTTCGTGCAGTTGCTGCCCGACGGTCAGTTCCCGCGCACGGCCGACGTGCTCGGCGCGAACACCGCGCTCATGGGACTCGCCGTCGACGAGTGGTCGGGGCGCGTCGTCGTGGTCACTGCGGTCGACAACCTCGTCAAGGGCACCGCGGGTGCCGCCATCCAGTCGGCCAATCTCGCGCTCGGGCTCACCGAGTCGACCGGGCTTCCCGTGAACGGAGTCGCACCGTGACCGTCACTGCTCCCCGCGGGTTCGAAGCCGCGGGCATCGCCGCGGGCATCAAGCGTTCCGGCGCGCTCGACCTCGCGGTCATCGTCAACCGCGGTCCCTCGCAGGCCGCCGCCGCCGTGTTCACCTCGAATCGCGCCAAGGCCAACCCGATCCTCTGGTCGGAGCAGGTCATCGCCGACGGCGCCGTGGCGGCGATCGTGCTGAATTCAGGCGGCGCCAACTGCTTCACCGGACCCGAGGGGTTTCAGGTCACCCACCGCACCGCAGAGGCGACCGCGTCGGCGCTCGCCGTCTCGGCCGGTGACGTGCTCGTCTGCTCGACCGGGCTCATCGGCGACCAGCTCGACGGCGAGGTGCTCGAAGAGGGCGTGCTCTCCGCGGTCAACCGGCTCGCGTCAGACGACGTCGCCGGCGACGACGCGGCTCGCGCGATCATGACGACCGACACGAAGCCCAAGACCGTCGTGATCGAGGGCGACGGCTGGCACGTCGGCGGCATGGCCAAGGGGGCGGGCATGCTCGCGCCTGGGTTGGCGACCATGCTCGTCGTGCTCACGACCGACGCCGACCTGCCCGCCGCCGATCTCGACGCGGCCCTGCGAGCCGCGACCCGCGTCACCTTCGACCGGCTCGACTCCGACGGCTGCATGTCGACGAACGACCAGGTCACCCTGCTGGCGAGCGGCGCTTCGGGAATCGTCCCCACCGCCGGTGCCTTCACCGAGGCGCTCACCACGGCGTGCCGAGACCTCGCGATGCAATTGCAGGGCGACGCCGAGGGCGCGAGCCACGACATCACGATCGAGGTGCGTGGGGCGGTCACCGAAGACGACGCCGTGGAGGTCGGTCGCTCCGTCGCCCGCAACAACCTGTTCAAGGCCGCGATCTTCGGGAACGATCCCAACTGGGGGCGGGTGCTCGCCGCCATCGGCACGACGCAGGCGCCGTTCGACCCCTATCTCGTCGATGTGTCGATGAACGGGGTCCGCGTCTGCCATGCGGGCCGGCCCGACGCCCCGCGCGACGACGTCGATCTCGCGCCCCGGGCGACGCACGTGCTCATCGAGCTGCACGCGGGCGAGGCATCCGCATCGATCCTGACGAACGATCTCACGCACGACTACGTGCATGAGAACAGCGCGTACGCGAGCTGAACATGGGGGCGATCGAAACAGATTCCACGGGTGGCATGCAATCGGCGACCGCAGCCGAGAAGGCCCAGGTGCTCATCGACTCACTGCCGTGGCTGAAGCGATTCCACGGCGAGACCATCGTCGTGAAGTTCGGCGGCAATGCGATGGTGAGTCCCGACCTGCAGCGCGCGTTCGCCGAAGACATGGTGTACCTGCGCTACGCGGGCATCAAGCCGGTCGTCGTGCACGGCGGCGGTCCGCAGATCTCGTCCATGCTCGAGCGGCTCGGCATCGAGAGCGAGTTCCGCGGGGGATACCGCGTTACCACCCCCGAGGCCATGGACGTCGTGCGCATGGTGCTGTCGGGGCAGGTCAATCGCGAACTGGTGTCGCTCATCAACGGGCACGGGCCGCTCGCATCGGGGCTCTCGGGCGAAGACGCGGGATTGTTCCGGGGTCGCCGGCGCGGCGCGGTCGTCGATGGTGTCGAGGTCGACCTCGGCCTCGTCGGCGATGTCGTGGCCGTTGATCCTGCGGCCGTGCACGCGCAGCTCGACGCCGGCCGCATCCCGGTGATCTCGTCCATCGCGCCAGACGGCGACACCCCGGGCCAGTCGCTGAACGTCAACGCCGACTCGGCGGCCGCATCGCTCGCGGTCGCGCTCGGCGCGGCCAAGCTCGTGATCCTCACTGACGTCGCGGGTCTCTATCGCGACTGGCCGAACCGCGATTCGCTCGTGTCGGTCATCGATGTGCCCGACCTCATCTCGCTGCTGCCCTCACTCGAGTCCGGCATGATCCCGAAGATGCGGGCCTGCCTCGAGGCCGTCGAGGGCGGCGTGGCCAAGGCGGCGATCATCGATGGCCGGGTGCCGCATTCGATCCTGCTCGAGGTGTTCACGCAGTCGGGCATCGGCACCGAGGTGGTGCCGGGCGGCAGCGGCATCGCCACCGAGGGAAACGTCGCATGACCGCGTGGCAGCAGCGCTTCGATGCGCGCATCATGCGATCGATCGGCATGCCGCTCGCCAAGCTCGAGCGCGGCGATGGCGTTCGGGTCTGGGATGACGCGGGCAACGAGTATCTCGATTTCCTCGCGGGCATCGCCGTGAACGCGTTGGGCCACGCACACCCCGTGTTCGTCGACGCGGTCTCCTCGCAGGCGGCGGCGCTCGCGCACGTTTCGAACTACTTCACGACCGAGCCGGCGCTCGAACTCGCCGAGCGGCTCACGCGACTTGCGGGTGCTGGCGAGCACGGGCGCGCCTGGTTCGGCAACTCCGGTGCCGAGGCGAACGAGGCGGCATTCAAGCTCGCGCGCCTCAACAACTCGGGCGGGGCGCGCACCCGCGTGCTCGCACTCGTCGACGCCTTCCACGGCCGAACCATGGGTTCGCTCGCCCTGACGGGCAAGCCGCACATGCGCGACCCGTTCGAGCCGATGCCCGGCGGTGTCGAGCACATCCCCGCGACGGTCGAGGCGCTCGAAGCGTCACTCGACGATGCGGTCGCCGCACTGATCGTCGAACCGATCCAGGGCGAGGCCGGCGTCGTCGAACTTCCAGGGGGATTCCTCGAAGCAGCACGCGAACTCACCAGGCGGCACGGCGCGCTGCTCATCATCGACGAGATCCAGACCGGTGCCGGGCGCACAGGGGCGTGGTTCGGGTTCCAGCACGCCGGCATCACGCCCGACGCGATCACCGTGGCGAAGGGCATCGGCGGCGGCTTCCCCATCGGCGCGCTGGTGACCTTCGGCGAGACGTCATCGCTCTTCACGAAGGGCCAGCACGGCTCGACCTTCGGCGGCAACCCGCTCGCCACGGCCGTGGCGAACGCGGTGCTCGGGGAGATCGAGCGAGCCGGGCTCGTCGACAACGCCGCACGCCGTGGCGACGAGTTGCGCCGGCGCATCCTCGGCATCGGATCCTCGCTCGTCCACGGCGTGCGTGGCAAGGGCCTGCTCATCGGGGTCGGACTGTCCGAGCCGGTCGCCGGTCGCGTGGTCGCCGAGGCCATGCGACGCGGCCTGATCGTCAACGCCGCCAACGACTCCACCATCCGCCTTGCGCCGCCGCTCATCATCGGCGACGCCGAGGTCGACGAGTTCACCACCCGGTTCGCGGGTGTGCTCGACACCGTCGCCTCCCTCTGACCGAAACGACCGATCCCACCGAACGGAGTCACATGACCCGCCATTTCCTTCGCGACGACGACATCACTCCCGTCGAGCAGGCCGAGATCCTCGACCTCGCCGAAGCGCTGAAGGCCGACCGCTGGAGCCGCACCCCGCTCGCTGGGCCGCAGACGGTCGCCGTCATCTTCGACAAGTCGTCGACGCGCACGCGCGTCTCGTTCGCGGTCGGCATCGCCGATCTCGGCGGTTCGCCGCTGATCATCTCCACGGCGAGCAGTCAGCTCGGGGGGAAAGAGACGCCGTCCGACACCGCGCGGGTGCTCGAGCGCATGGTCTCGGCCATCGTGTGGCGCACCTATGGCCAGGCCGGCCTCGAAGAGATGGCCGCCGGCACGAGCGTTCCCGTCGTGAACGCCCTCTCCGACGACTTCCACCCCTGTCAGCTGCTCGCCGACCTGCTCACGATCCGCGAGCACAAGGGCGAACTCGCGGGGCTGACCGTCACCTTCCTGGGCGACGGCGCATCGAACATGGCGCAGTCCTATCTGCTCGCCGGCGCGACGGCGGGGATGCACGTGCGCATCGCCTCGCCAGACGAGTTCGCCCCCTCCGACGCGGTGGTGGCCGACGGCGACCGCATCGCCGCTTCGACGGGCGGTTCGATCACGCTCTACACCGACGCGGCCGAGGCCGTCGCCGGAGCCGACGTCGTCGTCACCGACACCTGGGTCTCGATGGGCAAGGAGTCCGAGAAGGCGCACCGGGTCGCCACCTTCGGGGGCTACCGGGTCGATCGCGAACTCATGTCGCTTGCGGCGTCCGACGCGGTCTTCATGCACTGCCTGCCGGCCGACCGCGGCTACGAGGTCACGGCCGACGTCATCGACGGCGAGCAGTCGATCATCTGGGACGAGGCCGAGAACCGCCTGCATGCCCAGAAGGCACTGCTCGTGTGGCTGCTCGAACGGAAGGACGCCTGATGGCCGAGCACGGCACCAACGAGGGATCGCTGTGGGGCGCGCGGTTCGCCAGTGGCCCGTCGCCAGAACTCGCGCGCCTGTCGAAGTCGACGCACTTCGATTGGCAGCTCGCGAGTTACGACCTCGCCGGCTCGCGAGCCCATGCGCGCGCGCTCGGAGCGGCCGGGTACCTCGACGCCGACGAGCTCGACGCGATGCTCGCCGGCCTCGACACGCTCGAAGCGCACGTGATCTCGGGCGAGATCGTCGCCGCCGACACCGATGAAGACGTCCACGGCGCCCTCGAGGCCGCACTCATCGGCATCGTGGGTGCGGAGCTCGGCGGCAAGCTGCGTGCGGGCCGCAGCCGCAACGACCAGATCGCGACGCTCGTGCGCCTGTACCTCAAGGACCACGCCGCCACGCTCGGGCAGCAGCTCATGCACCTCATCGACGCCCTCGCCGCCCAGGCCGACGCGCACCGTTCGGCGATCATGCCGGGCCGCACGCACCTGCAGCACGCACAGCCAGTGCTGCTCGCGCACCACCTGCTCGCGTATGGCTGGGCGTTCTCGCGCGATCTCGAGCGCATCGTCGACTGGACGAAGCGAGCGGATGTCTCCCCGTATGGCGGTGGCGCCCTCGCCGGTTCGACACTCGGGCTCGACGCGGCATCCGTCGCCCGTGATCTCGGCCTCGCCCGACCTGCCGACAACTCGCTCGACGGCACGGCGAGCCGCGACGTCGTCGCCGAATTCGCATTCATCGCCGCCATGATCGGCATCGACCTGTCGCGCCTCGCCGAAGACGTCATCCTCTGGAACACGCGCGAGTTCGGCTTCGTCACCCTCGATGACGGCTACTCGACGGGCTCGTCGATCATGCCGCAGAAGAAGAACCCCGACATCGCCGAGCTCGCTCGTGGCAAGTCCGGCCGGCTCATCGGCAACCTCTCCGGGCTGCTCGCCACGCTGAAGGGGCTGCCGCTCGCGTACAACCGCGACCTTCAGGAAGACAAGGAGCCGGTCTTCGATTCCGTCGAGACCCTCGAGGTGCTGCTGCCCGCGTTCACCGGAATGATCGCCACGCTGAAGTTCCACACCGACCGCATGGCCGAGCTCGCGCCGGCCGGATTCTCGCTCGCGACCGATGTCGCCGAGTGGCTCGTGAAGCGGCACGTGCCGTTCCGCGACGCGCACGAGATCACCGGAGCGCTCGTGCGGTTCGCCGAGCAGCACGGGCTCGAGCTCGATGCCGTCGACGATGCCGCGCTCGCCGAGATCTCGCCGCATCTCACCCCAGACGTGCGCGAGGTGCTCACCGTCGAGGGGTCGGTCGCGAGCCGAGACGGCGTCGGCGGTACGGCGCCGGTGCGCGTCGACGAGCAGTTCGCCCGCCTGGCCGACCGCGTTCGCCACCTGCTCGCCGGGCTCCCCGAGGGGCGACGCTGAGTCGACTCGTCGCACCCGACCGGGCATTCTTCGAGCAGGACCCGGTGCAACTCGCGCCACTCCTGCTCGGGGCGGTGCTCGGCTACGACGCTCCTGATGGACTGGTCGCCATCCGGCTTTCCGAGGTCGAGGCGTATCGCGGCGTCGGCGAGGACCCCGGATCGCATGCGTTCCGAGGCCGCACCGCCCGCAACGCCGTCATGTTCGGCGAGCCGGGACACCTGTACGCCTACTTCAGCTACGGCATGCACGTGTGCCTGAACATCGTGGCGAGACCTGCGGGCCTCTCGTCGGGCGTGCTCATGCGCGGCGCGACCGTGGTGGCGGGCATCGATCTCGCGCGGCAGCGCAGGCCGGGCGTGAACGATCGCGACCTCGCTCGCGGCCCGGGGCGGCTTTCGCGGGCGCTCGGCGTGCCGCTCGGCGCGGGCGGCAGCGATCTGCTCGAGTCGCCCTTCGAGCTTCGGGTGCCCGAGGCTCCGCTGCATTCCGCGTGCGGTCCGCGCACGGGTGTGAGCGGCGACGGGGGTGGCACCGCCTATCCGTGGCGATTCTGGCTTCCGGGAGACGAGGGCGTCTCGCCGTACCGGCGCCATAAGCTCGCCGCCGAGTGACCGTGCGCCGCGGTACCGGACGGGCGCGGTGTCAGCGGATGGCGAGGTGCACGACGAGCGCGGCCGCACACGCCCAGATGAGGCTCGCGAACGTGCCGATGATGAAGCGCTCACGCGCTTCGGGTGCCTCGAGCTCGGTGAAGCGGCCGACACCCTTGACCGCCACGACGATCGCGAGCGCCTCGGGGAAGCCGGCGATGATCGCGCCCGCGGAGGCGACACGCTCGAGCACGCCGATGGTGAGACCGCCGCGCAGCACTTCGCGACGAGCGCCGGCCACGATGCCCTGCCGCTTCTCTTCTGCCGACAGCCGCTCGGTCACGATGATGCCGCCGTGCAGACCGGGGGCGACCGTGCCGCCCATCGCGAGGTTGAGCGACGTCGCGGCGGCGGCGCTGCCGCCGAACACGGCGGTGGTGAGCCCGAGCAGCACGACGAGGGGGGCGAGGCCGAACTGGGCGGGCCCGCTCGCTGATGCGGCGGCGAGAATGGCGATGCCGAGCGTGCCCGCCGCGAACCAGACGTACGCCCGGCGCGGTCGCACGTAGGCGAGCACCGACAGCACGGCCGCGGCGCCGAGCGCGATGACGAGGGCCGACCATGTGATGGCATCGGCGATGAAGAAGAGGCTCACCGGGTTCCTTCCCGTCAGGCGTTCGGGGCCTGGTCTTCGAGCAGCATAGCGACCACGGGCGTCACCCGGACGCGGCGTGCGTGGCTTCGGCGTCGAGCTCGCGCAGCAGTCTGACGAGCGCGGGCGTGGCCTCCGCTTCGGCCCGCCAGAGGGCCGCGCGCAGGCGCGCGCTCACGGCGGCGGCGCTCACGTCGAGGATCGCCGCCGCCTCCTTCTGCAGGCGCCCGTCGTGCATGAGGTCGACGACCTCCCAGCCGGGATCGGTGCGTCGCTCGCGCAGCAGCACGAGCAGACGGACGAGCGGTTCGACGTCGGCGACGGTGATGCCGCTTGCGATCGGCGCGGCGCGCAGCGCGAAGCGACCATCGGCGCGCTTCGCGGCGCCGACCGCCTCGCGTGCGGCGATGAATGCGGTACCGGTCGCCTTGCGCGTGGCGTCGGGGAGTGGCGTGCGGATGTCCCCGACGCCGAGCCCGACGCTCCAGCGCCCGGTTCGGGTGGCATCGAGCACGATGGCCAGCGCCGCCTCGGCCGAGGTCGTGACGAGTTGCACCTCGTCGCCGGCCGTCTGGTCGACGGGCAGCAGCAGCTGATCTCCATGGCGCTCGGCGAGGTGCGCGATGAGCGGACCGGCCCGGTCTGCCTCGCGTCGACTTGCGACCTGATCGGCGGTGATGACGAACATCCGTCCTCCTGAAGGCTGGACCATTGATCGGTCGAGTTGAACGCTGCAGCTGCGACATCCGTGTGAATCAAGGATACAGACTTGAGTCGCTGAAATCAACCCTCAGGCTTTGATCTCGTCGAGGTATCACGCTGATACTCTGACGGGGTGTCAGACCCAGTGATCCTCTCGACCCAGCACAACGACGCCTCATTCGACGACGTCTGGGAGGAGCTCGTCTGGCGTGGCCTGGTGCACGTCTCGACCGACCAGGCTGCGTTGAAAGAGCTGCTCGCGGGCGAGCCGATCACGTATTACTGCGGATTCGACCCGACGGCGCCGAGCCTGCACCTCGGCAACCTCGTGCAGCTGCTCACCCTGCGTCGCATCCAGCTGGCCGGCCACCGCCCGCTCGCCCTCGTCGGGGGATCGACCGGGCTCATCGGCGACCCCCGGCCCACTGCCGAGCGCACGCTCAACACGAAGGAGACGGTCGTCGAGTGGGTGGGCTACCTCGCGACGCAGATGTCGCGCTTCCTCTCGGGTGACGGTGAGAACGCCGTTCGCCTCGTGAACAACCTCGACTGGACGGCGGGGCTCAGCGCGATCGACTTCCTCCGCGACGTCGGCAAGCACTACCGCGTGGGCACGATGCTGAAGAAGGACGCGGTCGCCTCACGCCTGAACTCCGACGCCGGCATCAGCTACACCGAGTTCAGCTACCAGATCCTGCAGGGCTTCGACTTCCTCGAGCTCTACCGCCAGTACGGCTGCGTGCTGCAGACCGGCGGCAGCGACCAGTGGGGCAATCTCACGAGCGGCACCGACCTCATCCACCGGGTCGAGGGCAGGCACGTGCACGCGATCGGCACGCCGCTCATCACGAACTCCGACGGCACGAAATTCGGCAAGAGCGAGGGCAACGCCATCTGGCTCGACCCCGCGATGTGCAGCCCCTACCGCTTCTACCAGTTCTGGCTCAACACCGACGATGCCGACGTGGTGTCGCGGCTCAAGGTCTTCACCTTCCTCGGTCGTGAACGCATCGATGAGCTCGAGGCGCTCGTCGCGAGCGAGCCGTTCCGGCGAGAGGCGCAGCGGGTGCTCGCCTTCGAGGTCACGACCCTCGTGCACGGGGCCGATGCCACCGCTGCCGTGATCGCCGCGTCGCAGGCACTGTTCGGGCAAGGCGACCTGGCCGCGCTCGATGACGACACGCTCGAGTCGGCGTTGCGCGAACTGCCGAACACGACGACGTCGCCGGATGCCCCGATCGCGCAGCTGCTCGCCGACACCGGGCTCGTGGCGAGTCAGAGCGAGGGACGCCGTGCCATCAAGCAGGGCGGCGTGGCGCTCAACAACGTGCGTATCGACGACGAGGCGGCGACGCTCGCCGACCACGTCGCACCCGGCAGCATGGCGGTGCTTCGTCGCGGCAAGAAGACGCTCGCCGGCGTCTTCATCGAGTAGGCCGCCGATCGCGTCGACGGACCCCGGTCACCCATGTTCGTGGGGACCGGGGTCCTCGTGTTTCCGGGGCCTACGGCGCGACACGCCCGGGATGCAATGCGAAGTTGCACGACCCACGGAATCGCCGTAATGTAATCACTCGTTGCCCCACAGGAGCGAAAGAGCAGAGAGTTCAACTGAACGCCGCTCTCGCCCTCAAGTGGCACGAAGATCCCAAGCCGCGAAGACATACATCCTTCGATGCGCTTGAAGCATTCGGAACCGTCCTCATGGGATGACCGAGTGAGAACGAAACAGCTCCGGTTGATCGGTCCGTATGGATCGTGAGCCGGGTGCGTCCGTTCCTTGAGAACTCAACAGCGTGCACTATGTTCAATGCCAATTTTTTGAACCCCGACCAGCCTTTGGGTTGGTGGGTTTCCTTTGATT
>NZ_JAJQPD010000011.1 GCF_021228295.1 Agromyces humatus | reverse complement strand
ATCGCCGCGAGGAATCGGGCAGCAGCAGGCGAAGACAACGACAACACCACGAGCAAGCACCTCCACATCGGGTGTTGCATCGATCAATGGAATCCCGGGTGCCCTGTTCGCTCCTTGGTTGGCGTCTCGGAACCCGACGGTTACGAGGCGTCTCGACGGTCGCATGCTCGTCTCGCGAACGAACGGCGGAACGCTGCTAGTCGGCGATTTTCAGAACTATGTTTCGAAACCCGCTGGTTGAATCGCGGTACTCACCATAAGTTGCGAGACACCTGGAACGTCGTGGCGAAGCCGATCGGATGCGTGCGGGTATCGACCCGACCGTGATCAACAGATCGGCAAGAAGCAGACCTTCTGCCTGCCGGCGTACGGCGCGATGATCTTTACATCGACCAAGGCGTCTCGGGAGCTCGCGCCTCACGGCCGCAATTCGATCGCGCGATCCACGCTCTCGAGGCCGGTGACACACTCGTCATCCACAACCTTGGATCGGCTCGGACGGTCGACGCAGAGATGCTCGACTTCGCGCAAGGTCTCCGCGACCGCGATGCCGGCCATCGCGTCTTGAACCTCGCCATCGGTGACGTCGACACATCAACTCCGACGGGATCGATGCTGTTCACGATCATGGCAGCGCTGGCGCAGTTGGAACACGACATCAAGCGCGAGCGAATCGTTGACTCGATCAGCAAACGTCGCGACGCCGGGAAGGATCATGGAGGGCGCCCCGCCGTATCACCGACAGCCAAACTCCACACACGCCACCCGCCCGACGATCGGCCGCTCCAGGCGGGCAACCCATCCGCTGGGAATCGTCTGAGGATCCCTCGCGCTCATCCGATCTACGGATGACACATGCCAGAAGGGCCGGTTAGGCTCGGTTTCAATCTGACTCCCGTCATCGAGAGTCCGGATACGAGGGGTGCAGGCCGTCGCGATCTCGGCTACGCAGCACCGGGGGCAACTGCTGCAGCGCGTGAGCGTTCCCGGCATCGCCGGTCGTGCACGGCGCGTTCGGCTCGGAATCGCGCCCGCGCCCGCGGGCTCGGGGTCACGGCCGCGAGGCGGCCCGCGCGCGAACACCGGTGCGGGAACCGGCGACGCGATCGATCGGCGACTCGATCGCCTCGGTGCGCTGGTGCGCCGAGTGTACGCGCTGCTCATCGCAGGCGCTGTGTCGGTGGTCCTCCACCGTGCGGTCGCCCCGCGATTCGAGGGTTCGACCGCCGCGCACGGCATCGACTACCTGTGGATCGCACCCGCTCTCGCCGGCGGCGCGGTCATCGGTGCCGCCCTCGTCATCGCGTCGGCATCGCGCACCGGCCTGTCGGGACTCGCGCAACTGGGTCTTCCCGCGCCGGGGCCGATGAGTCGTTCCGCTGCCAACGGTCTCACTTGGGCGGCGCTCGCGACGCTCGCCGTGCACTTCACGTCCGACGCGTTCGAACCCGTGCCCGGCGGCCACTTCGCGGTGGGCGCGGCGCTGGCGGTCGCGATCGGGGTGAGCACCGGGCGGCTGCACCGCCAGGCCATCGAGAGCGAGGCGTACCGCACCTTCAACCTCGTCGCCATGCTTCTGGCCGCAGGCAGTCTCGCGAGCATGAGCATCACGCCGACGGGCGAGTGGTGGGTGCACAACTTCAGCACCCTGGGCACGTCGGGCGACTTCGCCGCGATGTGCTTCAACGTCGCGGTGGCGGCCTCGGGCGGAGGGATCGCCGGCATGTCGGCGATGCTCACCAGGGGAATCGCGTTCGGCGGTTTCGGCATCCGGCGCGGTGCTCGCGCGGTGATCCGCGCGCTGATCGGACTCGTCGGGTTCGGGCTCATGGGCGTCGGCTGGGTGCCGATCTCGCAGGCGCCCGACCTGCACAACGCCTTCGCACTCGGCGCGGCCGCCGCATTCGCGCTGCTCTGCGTCGGCGCCCCGTGGTACGCGGTGCGCATGCCGCGACCCTTCGTCTGGTTCTCGGCCATCACACTGCTCCTCGAGGTGGGTGCGATGGTCGCCTACGACGGAATGCACGTCTTCAACCTCACAGTCTTCGAGATCATCGCGTTCACGCTCGTCTTCGCGTGGCTGATCGTCTTCGTCGCGGTCACGTCGGCGCATCGGCACGAGCAGGGCGAGACGGATGCCGCGGCCCTGCGCCGGGGCATCCGTCTCGCCCGCGCCCACCGCTCACGGGCGGCGCATCCGGATGTTCGGGAATCTTCGGCGACGTCTGGCGTTGTGCTTCGAAGAGGGGCGAACGGCGCCGGCTCGCGATCACCGACCAGGAGGAACGATGCCCAACGACTCCGACCCGCGATCCGCCGGCGATGCCGCGGCACCAGAGCACATCGACGGCGCCGCAGTCGAGATCGTCAGGAACGACGAGCGGCACCGCTACATCGTGACGGTCGACGGTCAGCGAGCAGCCGTTTCGCACTTCCGTATCGAGCCCGGCACGATCGTGTTCACGCACACGATCGTGCGCCCCGAGTTCGAAGGGAGGGGCCTCGGCAGTCGGCTCGCGAAGTTCGTGCTCGACGACGCGATCGCCCGCGGTGAGCGCATCGTTCCCGAGTGCCCGTTCATCGCCGCGTACCTGCGCCGGCACCCCGGGTACGAGGCATCCGTCGACTGGCCCGCCGCCTGACGGAACCCGGGCCGGCACCCCTCGTCGTGCGCGCCGTCGCGACACCCGGAACACGCGAACTCGCACGAAGATTCCTCGATTTTGTCCCCTGATCGGGGCGGTGCGCACGGGTCGGCGATGCGGATACGATTCGACCAAACCCGAGTCCAACCCGACCCGACCGACCTATCCTGCCTTGCTGGGTCGCGCGATCGGGCGGCCCAGCCGCTACTCGGGTGGTGCTTGCCGAGCTCAGTTCGGGTCGCTCGGTGAGATGAGGCCTCTTGTGAGGCCGCGGTGGGGTGGGAGGTAGGGTTCCCACCCCACCGTCATGCAACCGTCCCGGCGGCGGCTGCGCCGCCGAGCTCGTCTCGCGGCGCGCTTCTCGCGCTGCTGGAGCCGGACAGGTGAAGTGGCGCGAGGCGGCGGGTGGGTTCCGCCGCCGCCCCGCGCCGGCCGCGCAGAACGGCGCGGCCGGTCGTGCGCGTCGGGTGCGCTGCACGACCGTGAGGGGTGAGGCCCGACACTGGGGGCGCGGTGCCGGACCCCACCCGGTCAACGTCGCATCGGGAACCTCCGCACGCCGGGGATCGTCGGCCCGCCATGGGCGGCTCGTGCCACGGATCCGAGACCGTTCCGGCCGCGCCTCGAAGCGAGCCTCAGGGTGGTCCGCGGCAACGAGACGGCGCGTCGGGCTCTCATGGCTGATCGCGGCATGGTCCGGTCCTCCTGACTGGAACTGGGGTGTTCGCTCCCAGGCAGGGAGCGATGACCGTTTCCACCTGCAACCGGGCAGGCGGAGCGGACCCCGATCAGTCAGGGGTGGTGTCTGTGTCGTACACCGGTGACGACGGCAGATCGTCGTCGACCGAGCGCAGCACCAGCGAAGTGAGCGCGCCGAGTCCGAGCGCAGCGAGCGCCGCGTCGGAGATTCCGGATGCCCCGGACGCGCCGAACGCGCCGCCACTGGAGCCGGCTCCGCCGGAGCCCGCTGTGCCGCCGGCGCCATGCGAGCCAGCGGCGCCGCCGAGCGGGGCGCGGTCGACGGGGGTGATCGTGCCGGTGGCATCGGCCGGAGCGACCGCTCCGGCGGGCGGGCCGGCATCCCATGCCGGCGCGTCGTAGGCGATGAAGATCTCTGCCCCGTCGGGCGGCTGGGTCAGGCTCCAGTCGAGCGGTGGAACGGGCGGTGTGACCGGTGCGTTCGTGGTGCTCGGCGCGTTCGAGGTGCTCGGCGCATTCGAGACGTCCGGTGAGTCGAACCCGGCTTTCGGGGGTTCATCGCTGCGGGGCTCATCGGCGGGGTCGGAACTTCCGGGGGAATCGCCGACCGGCGCCTTGGCCGGGTGATCCGGCTTGACGGCGGGATCGGGCGCGACGGGGTCGTTCGGGGAGCTGGGGGCGGGATCGGGTGCGTGGGTGGGGCGGTCGGGCGTGTTCGCGGGGTCGGGCATGTTCGCGGGGTCGGGCGTGTTCGCGGGGTCGGGGTTGCTGTCGTTCGGAGGTGTCGGGGCGAGGTCGGGTGCGTTGATGGGCGCTTTGGTCGGGTGGTCAGGCCTGTTCGCGGGGTCGGGAACGGTCTCGATCTGAGGTGTCGGGGTCGCGGAGGGATCGCTCGGCTTGTCGGCGAGGCCGGGTGGGGTGGGTTTGGTGGGGGGTGCCGGGGGTGCGGCGGGTGCCGGGGGTGCGGCGGGTGCGGGTTCGGGGGTTTGGGCGGGCTTGCCCGGCTTGTCGGCAAGGCCGGGTGGGGTCGGCTTGGTCGCCGGTGCGGCCGGTGCGGCCGGTGCGGCGGGTGCGCCGGGTTCCGCGGGTGCGGCGGGTGCCCCGGGTGCGGCCGGGGGTGTGGCGGGTGCGGGGGCCTGGGAGGGCTTGCTCGGCTTGTCGGCGACCCCGGGTGGTATGGGCGTGGTCGCCGGGGCACGGGAAGCGGGTGCAGAGGGAGATCTGTCGGGCGGCGCAGGCGTGCTGACCGCCGCGGGGTCGCTCTCGGGTGCGGCAGGCAGCGCTGGTGTGGCGGCGGGTGGCTGCTCGACGGACTGATCGACTTCGACGACCGTCGTGACATCGGGCGCCGCGGGTTCGACCTCGGTCATCGTCGGCTCGACGGTGGGCGTCGGCTCCTCGGCCGCGGCGCCGGTGGCACTTGAGAACAGGCTGATCGCGAGCCAGATCGCCGCAACGAGCACCGACATCAGGGCGTAGCGAAGCCACAGCACGCGCCCCGCGGCATCCGCTGACGTCATCGATCTCACCCCCGTGTGCTACGACGGTACTCCGCGATATGCGACGCGGTCTAGCGGGGCGGACGATTCAAGTCCGGCATCCCCCGCGGGCCGACGGTGATACACGGTGTGCTTAATTCACAGAAATCTGTACTGTTGCTCCCATGACGACCGCCACCGCGACGCTCACGCACACCGCCGCCCTTGCACGGCTCGGGCACGCCCTCTCCGACCCGACGCGAGCGAGCATCCTCCTGGCGTTGCGTGAGGCACCCGCGTACCCTTCCGACCTCGCGGATGCCCTGGGCGTCTCGAGGCAGGTCATGTCCAATCAGCTGGCCTGCCTGCGCGGATGCGGCCTGGTGGAGTCGATTCCCGACGGTCGCCGCTCGTCGTACCGTCTTGCCGATCCGCACCTGGCTCCCGCGCTCGCCGACCTCCTCCGCCTCGTGCTCGTGGTCGAACCCGACTGCTGCTCGGGGGAGGGGTGCACCTGCTGATGACCTCGACCACCCTCACCGACGCCCGTCGAGTGAGGCTGCATCGGCGCATCCGTCTAATCGTTGCCGCGACGATCGCGTACAACCTGATCGAGGCCATCGTGGCGATCACGGCCGGCACGATCGCGTCCTCGGTCGCCCTGATCGGATTTGGGCTCGACTCGACCATCGAAGTGCTCTCGGCGGCGGCGGTCGCCTGGCAGTTCACGCGTCGTGACCCCGAGCGTTGGGAACGGGGCACGTTGCGCGTGATCGCCATCGCATTCTTCGCGCTCGCTGCGTATGTGACGGTGTCCTCACTGCTCGCGCTCATCGGCGCCGCCGAGCCCGAGCACAGCACGGTCGGCCTCATCCTCACCGCCGTGAGTGTGGCGGTGATGCCCCTGCTGTCGATCGCCGAGCGGCGCGCCGGCCGCGAGATCGGGTCTGCGACTGCGGTCGCTGACTCGAAGCAGACGCTGATCTGCGCCTACCTCTCTGCTGCGGTGCTGCTCGGGCTGCTGCTCAACAGCCTCTTCGGCTGGTGGTGGGCCGACCCGATCGCCGGGCTCGTCATCGTCGTCTTCGCGGTGCGTGAGGGCATCGAAGCGTGGAAGGGCGACACCTGCGCGACCTCCGTCGGCATGATCCTCGAACACGTCGAGTCCGAAGATGCGGGCCGGCACGTCAGTGTTGAATCAGCCGGGGCCAGTCATGCGTCGGACGAGAGCTCACCGTCGGATGCCGCGTCGACCGCGTGACCCGCGGACTCTCGGACACCCAGCCGCAGCCGGTCGCAGAGGTCGCTGAGGTCTTTGAGTTCGCGTTCGTCGAGGGCGTGCCCGACATGACGGGTGATGGCGCCCATGTGCTCGATCGCGACCTCGCGGAAGAGCTCGAACCCGGCCTCGGTGATGCCGACGATGGTGCCGCGTCCGTCTTCGGGGTCGGGCAGTTTCACGACGAGGCCGCGAGACGTGAGCCGATCGACGAGGCGGCTGACACTCGGCTGCGTGATGAGCACGTTGCGATTGAGGTCTTTGAGCCGCAACCGGCGACCCGGGGCGCGTGAGATGTTGAAGAGCACGTCGTACTCGTTCAGCGAGATGACCTCGCTCGGGAACTCGGCGGCCAGCGCTCGCATGATGGTCACTTGAGCACGGAAGAGCGACTCCCATGCGGCGACCGTGATCGCGCGATCGGCCATCTCGGCTCCCTTCGACGTTTCGGCTCATCCAACAATAGGGAACCGCGGGAGAAATCGGTTGAGGGCCGGTCGTAGAGGCTGACGACCGGCCCTCTCCCTTGCACCAAGAGTGTCCTGCAATCACATTCCGCACCGACCGCCACAGCAAACAGTCGGTGCACTCACGAATATATAACGGATCGGTAACGAGCGCTAGTTATCGTTCTGTGATTTTTCCGGGGACCGGAATCAGCCGCCCCGATCCTGCCTCGCGGAATGCGGGATCGGCGAACGACGAGCAACTCTGAATGCGTGCGTCGCGTCAGTAACTCGGCGCCGCGGGGCGCCCGAGATACGCCTCGAGGCTGCGGAACCCGCCCTCGCGGTAGTCCTCGGCGAGGGTCGTGCCGACGTAGCGGAAGTGCCACGGCTCATGGTCGTATCCGGTGATGTGGGTCTGCCCGCTCTCGTATCGAAGGATGAAGCCGTAGCGCCACGCGTTCTGCGCCAGCCAGCGGCCCTGTGCCGTGCCGCCGATGCATTCCATGCATCCGTTGGCCGAGATGTCGATGGCGAATCCGGTCTGGTGCTCGCTGTAGCCCGGGCGCGCGGTGAGTCGTTCGGCGGCCGCGCGGCCGCGTGCCGCCACGTCGCGATTGAAGATCGAGCTCTGCGAAGCGTACGAACGGTAGCCGCTCTGCAGGGTCAGCTGCCCCAACCCCGCCGCGGAGGCCGCCGCGAACATGCTGCGCACCGCCCACGCGGCATCCTTCTGCACCGGATCACCCCAGGCCGACGCCACGCCGGGATCGGCGAGCGCCGGGGTATAGGTGGCAGGTCGTAGCGGTGTGCGCTTGTTGACGAGCACCCAGGGGCTGGCCGGATCGGTGATCGACAGGCACCCGACCAGGTCGCCCACCATTCCGCGTACCGCGCCGACGCCGCCGACCAGACGAACCCGCGAGACGGTCGCCCCGGTGAGTTGGGCGCGCAGCTGGGAAGTCACGCAGTACGGGACGCTCAAGTAGAGCGGTCGCGCGCGCATGCCCGCGAGCACGCCGACTGAGAGTGCGTCGGGATAGTTGAATCCGGTCACGACGTAGGCGTCACCTCTCGGGACGGTTGCGAAGCTCGCCCGGTTGATGGCGATGGCCGTCGCCAACCGGTCGGCACCGGCGAGTCGCGTCGTCGACCCGGTGCCGAGCATGGTCCTGAGTCTGGACTCGATGCCGGTCGAGACGACGCCCGCGCCGCCAACGATGACGGCCCTGGTCGCGCCGAGGTCGACCAGCAGATCACGGGTGGCGGAGTCGAGGTCGTTCGCTCGGCCGGGTACGAGGACGATGGGTGCGTGCGCACTCGAGGCAGCAGGCCCCGCAGCGAGCGCGTCGGGATAGTCCGCACCCGTTGCCACGTAGACCGTCGATGCCGACTCGAACGCAGCTCGCACGACCGCGAGCGAGGTCGCATATCGATCCGTCCCGCTCTGTCGCTCGACAGTGGCGGCGAGCCCGCGGGCCACGTTCTCGACCGAGTTCGATATCGTCGCCGCGCCGCCGACGACGATGATGCGCTCGGGAGCGAGTCGCTGCAGTTCCGCGGCGACGACGGCCGGAAGTGCTGTGGGTGCGGTCAGCAGCATCGCGGCCCCCGATGCGACGGCCGCCGGGCCGGCGCTGAGGGCATCGGGATAGTTCACTCCGGACACGAGGTAGACGGTGTCAGTGCCGTTCGGAAAGGCGAGTTTCGAGACGGCAACGGATGTCGCGTACCGATCAGACCCGCTGATGCGGTCGGTCGCGGCGTGGGCAGTCTGCGGGCTCGCCCACAACGACACCGCCACGAGCGCGGACGCGACGATCACGGACAGGATTCCGAGGCGCATGCGCCCAATGTTAAGCGCGAGACGCGCAGCCCGTCATGAAGGACGTTCGGGATGCCGGGCATCGCGATGGCGCAGAAGGGGCGCGACCGCACCGCCTCAATAGAGGTCGGGCGACGGCGTCGAGGCCTGTCGGATCGAGACATCCGCGTGCCGGTCGAACCGGTAGCCGACGCCGCGAACGGTGCGCACGATGTCCTGGTAGTGCGCGAGCTTCGAGCGCAGCCGGCGCACGTGCACGTCGATCGTGCGCTCGCTGGGGGCCTCGTCGTCGGCGTCCCACAGGTTCTCGATGAGCTCGTGGCGGTCGATCGTGCGACCCTCGCGCAGCACGAGGTATTGCAGCAGCTCGAACTCCTTGTAGGTGAGGCCGGCGGCCTCGCCGTCGAGCAGCACCCGCTTGCGCGAGATGTCGATGATGACCCCGTTGGGGTGGCGGTCGGTGTCGTCACGGGTGCCCTGGCCCTCGCGCTGCTTCGCGAGCGCGGCCGGGTCCTGCAGCGCGAGACGCACGACGTCGACGTCGCGACCGCCGGCTCCCTCAGGTGCCAGTGCCACGGCGGCGTAGGTGCCGGAAGAGGGAGCGATCTCGGCGGTCAGTGCGCGCAACGCCTCGACGATGCGGTGCAGCGTGGTGCCATCGGCCGCGGCCTTCGCCTCGTCGATGCCGACGTAGAGCACGAAGCCGCGAGCCTCGGTGCCCTCGGGCACGGCGCGAACGCGGGGAGCTGCGGGGCGGGCGGATGCGGATGCCGCGACGGCGGTCGTGGCCTCGGTCGAAGCCGAAGGTGCGGGGGCGCCGATCGAGCGGAGCGGCGCAGCGACGGGGGCGGCGGGCAGCGACGGGGCGGTGCGGGCCTGAACGGTGCGGACGGGAGCGGAGGCGAGTGCGAGAGACATGTGACGAGTCCTTGTGCTGAAGGGTGCTGCAATCGACCCCTCAGAAGCGGGGTCGGGAACGAATGGCCGTTCGGCCGGGCGAACCCCCGAGATGCGACGGTTCAGTGGAGTCGGCGCCGATCGGGGTGCTGATCGGCTGGGGACTCGGCGGTCGTTTCGCTGTTAGCGGCACATTCGACAACACATGGGTGCACGCGCCGGCATCATCATGCCGGTCGTCCTGGAAGCCTCGGGGGCCGTCAGGGTGCGTGCGGTGTCAGTCATGGGGTGAGTCAAACTCAGAGTCCGACGTATGTCAATTCATGACGGCGAGATAACGGGGTGTGACGTCGCAGCCGGTGCGGGTGCGGTTGCGACATCCACAAGAATCACGATTGGCAACCGGTTTCGAGAAAGGATCTGCGACGGAGCATGAGTTTCGGAAATATTCCGTGTGGCCGGTGCGCAACGGCGTGTCGAACCCCGAAGATCCTTCGAGGCGGATGACGCGGCATCGCCCCTACCGTGTGGAGCCGCGGGTTTCGTTCGCCCGGTCGGCTCCTGTGGGGACCGTTACACCGTGCCGTAGAGGCGGTCGCCTGCATCGCCCAGGCCGGGCACGATGAAGCCCTGCTCGTTGAGCTGCTCATCGACCGCGCCGAGCACGATCGTGACCTCGCGACCCTGCAGCGCCTGTTCGACGGCCTTGAGGCCCTCGGGCGCCGCGAGGATGCAGATCGCGGTCACGTCGGTCGCACCGCGCTCGAGCAGGAACTCGATGGCCGCCGTCAGCGACCCACCCGTGGCGAGCATGGGGTCGAGCACGAAGCACTGGCGGTTGCTGAGGTCGTCGGGCAGGCGCTCGGCGTAGGTCGTGGGCTCGAGGGTCTCTTCGTTGCGAGCCATGCCGAGGAAGCCGACCTCGGCGCTCGGCAGCAGCTTGACCATGCCCTCGAGCATGCCGAGGCCCGCGCGCAGGATCGGCACGATGAGCGGCTTCGGCTCGGCGATGCGCACCCCCGTCGTCGGCGCGACCGGCGTGACGATGTCGACGGGCTCGACGCGCACTCCACGGGTGCCCTCGTAGGCGAGCAGCGTCATGAGCTCTTCGACGAGCGCACGGAAGATCGGCGACGGAGTGTTCACGTCGCGCAGGACCGTCAGCTTGTGGGTGATGAGCGGGTGATCGGCAACGTGGACTCGCATAGGCTCGAGTCTATTGCCGACCCCTTCTCGCCGAGTTGCCCGAATTCGGTGAGAATCGGGCAACTCGGAATCGGGACGGAGGTGCGCGCGTGGAGCGTGCGATGCATCACGATTGGATGCGCCTCGCGCTGGCCGAGGCTGAGCAGGCGCCCGCGACGCGCGACGTGCCGGTCGGTGCGATCGTGGTCGACGGGTCTGGCAGGGTCGTCGCCGCGCGGCGCAATGAGCGCGAGCTCACGGGTGATCCGACCGCTCACGCCGAGGTGCTCGCGCTGCGTACCGCGGCCGAGGCGACCGGCGACTGGCGCCTCACCGACTGCACGCTCGTCGTCACCCTCGAGCCGTGCGTGATGTGCGCCGGCGCCATCGTCTCGGCGCGTGTTGCCACGGTCGTGTTCGGAGCGTGGGACGAGAAGGCCGGTGCCGCCGGCTCGCTCTACGACGTACTGCGCGATCGTCGCCTCAATCACCGTGTCGAGGTCTTCGGGGGCGTCGAGGCCGAGGCATCCGCTCGTCTGCTGCTCGAATTCTTCGACGATCCGCTGCGCCGGCCGGCGTCGCCGTAATCCTCGAGGTCGCGCAGCCTGCGCACCGGGCTGAGTCCCACGATGAGCGGGCCGAGCAGCAGGATGAACGCGGACCCGAGCAGCACGGGTCGGCTGCCCACCTGTGCGGCGAGCACGCCGGCGACCAGGGCGCCGAGCGGGATCATGCTCCATGAGACGAACCGCACGGTGGCCATCACGCGAGAGAGCAGTGCGGGCGGGCTGGCCACTTGGCGGTAGGTGCGCGTCACGACGCTTCCCGGCACGACCGACGCCCCGAACACGAGGGTGCCGACCGCGAAACACAGCCACCCGACGGGCCCGGCGCCGAGGGGGATCAGCAGGGCCCCGGCGAACCCGAACAGCCCGGCGGCCAGCAGCACCCGCGCGGACCCGAACCGGCGCACGAGCCACGGCGTGGCCGCCGCCGCGAGCAGCGCGCCGGCACCATCCGCGGCGAGGAGCACCCCCACCATGGCGGGCGGAGCATCGAGGTCGCGCACCAGGTAGAGCGCGAAGAGGCCGGCCTGCACGCCGCACACGAGGTTGACGACGCACGCCCACCAGGTGGCCGACGCCATCACGGGGTGACGTACGACGAACCGCCACCCCTCGGCGATCATCGCGCCCATCCCCGGCCTTGCGCCGCCGTCGGCGGGGGCCGGCTCGCGCCGCTCGGGCAATCTCCGCAGCAGCAGCGCGGACGTCAGGTAGGAGGCGACGTCGACCAGCAGCGCGGGCACCGCGCCGATCACCTGCACCAGCAGGCCGGCGACGGACGGACCACCGAGCTGTGTGGCGGCATGGGTTCCGGAGACGAGACTGTTGCGGCTCGTCAGCTCATGCTGCGGCACCACCGTGGGCAGGAACGTCGTGTTCGCGGTGAAGAAGAACACCTCGGCCACGTTGATCGCGAGCGCCGCGACCACCAGGTGGACCAGTGAGAGGTCGCCCAACCACCAGACCAGCGGCACGGTGAGGATCGCGCCCGCCCGCACCAGGTCGGCCACGACCTGCGTGGCGCGCAACGGCAGCCGGTGCACGATCGCGCCCGCCGGCAGGCCGAGCACCACCCAGGCGAGGTACGACGACGCAGCGAGCACGCCCGTCTCGACCGGCCCCGCGTCCAGCACGGTCACCGCCGTGAGCGGGAGCGCGACGGCGGTCACGGCGGTGCCGACGCCGCTGGTCGTGCTCGCAGCCCAATAGGTCCAGAACGGCCGTGAGCTCGTGGTCACAGGCCACCTCCTCGGTGCGGGGACGGGCCTGGGAACAAAAGGGGTCCCGTCGTGGTTGGTAAGTTCCAGAATGGAACTTACACCACGGCGCCGTATGGACACAGCCCGTGCCCGGGGAGAGGATTGAAGCCATGCGCCGCGAGGATCTCACCGACAGCTCCTGCGGCATCGCGCAGTCCCTCGGCATCGTCGGTGACTGGCAGAGTCTGCTGATCGTGCGCGAGGCCGCCGCGGGGGTCACCCGGTTCGAGGGCTTCGCTCGCGAGCTCGGCCTCTCGCGCCGCGCGCTCACGGAGCGCCTCGGGTCGCTCGTGGAACACGGCGTGCTCGAGAAGGTGCCGTACTCGTCGCGGCCGCCGCGCCACGACTACCGGCTCACCGCAAGTGGCGAGGGGCTGCTCCCGGTGCTGTTGGCGCTGCAGGAGTGGGGCACGCGGTTCGTCATGGGCGACGGCACGCTGAGCGGCGCGCTCGGCGACGGCGACCTCGCGCGGGTTCGCGCGCTCGAGGGCACGCGCGCGCCCGACGTCGCGCTCACGGCGTCCGACGGTTCCACGGTGCGCCTCGTCGACCCCGACCGCTGGACGGCGCTGTTCTTCTTCCCCGGCGCGTACGCGCCCGGGACGCACGGGTACCCGCCGCACTGGGGTGAGGTGCCGGGCGCCAGCGGCTGCACACTCGAGTGCGTCAGCTACGGACGCCGGCACACCGCCCTCGCGAAGGCGGGCGCGCGGGTGCTCGGCGTCAGCACGCAACACCCCGAGCAGCTCGCGGCGTTCGCCGCGCACGCCGACCTGCCGTACCTGCTCGCCTCCGACCAGGACGGCCTCGCGGCCTCCGCGCTGCGGCTGCCCGTGTTCCGGGCCGGCGGCGCCGACCGGCTCAAGCGCGTCACCCTGCTGGTCGACGACGAGGGAACCGTGCGGCACGTGCAGGCGCCGGTGACCGACCCGGCGCAGTCCGTCGATGACGTGCTCGGCCTCATGCGCGAGCTGGACGCAGGCGAGCGCATCGAGGGGGCCACCCGCCCGGCACGGACGTGATGCCGCGCGAAGGCGGTGCAGAGGCGCGCACCGCGAGGTCTACGCGGCTGATTCCGACCTGCGGGCGAGGCCCTCGAGGTACTCGCCGAGCAGGAGAGCGGATGCCGCTTGCATCGGCGGCCCGTAGTCGGCGCGCTGCGCGCGCAGCTGCTCGGCGGTGAGCCCGTACTCGGGCAGCTCGTCGCCCCAGGCTGCGAGCCAGTCTTCGTGGATGGCGTCGTCGACCTCGGGGTGGAACTGCACCGCGAGCAGCCAATCGCCCCGGGCGAAGGCCTGATTCTCGTACTGCGCAGACCCGGCGAGGCGCTCGACGCCCTCGGGCAGCTCGAACGTGTCGCCGTGCCACTGCACGGTGGGCACGCCGGCGAAGTGCCGCACCGGCGAGTCGGTACCCGCCTCAGTGGGCTCGACCATGAGCCAGCCGACCTCTTTTCGCTCGCCCTTGTATGCGCGCGCGCCGAGGGTCTTCGCGAGCAGCTGGGCACCCAGGCAGACGCCGAAGATCGGCGCCTCGGCGTCGATGCGGGTGCGCAGCAGTTCGATCTCATCGGCGAGGTAGGGGTAGAGGTCGGTCTCGTAGGCGCCCTCTTCGCCGCCGAGCACGACGACCAGGTCGGGTGCGAGCGCGTCGAGCCCCGAGACATCCGTCGACGGCGCGTCGACCGTGACGATCTCGTAGCCGTGCGCCTCGAGCGTGGGCTCGAGGTTGCCGAGGCCGATCGTCGAGTCGTGGCGGAGCACCAGCGCAGTGCGGGGTCTCGTCGATCGAGTAGGGCCGCGTGAAGCGCGACCCGTATCGAGATCACCGGTTTCGGGTCTCGAGACGCGTCCGGCTTCGCCGGGCGCTCCTCGACCGACGCTCTTCACTCGAGGCCCTTGATGACGATCGCGTCGGTGGGCGGCGCGGGCTGGTTCGGTTCGACATACACGTCGGGCTCGATGTAGATGACCCGGGCCGAGGGCACGGCCGCCCGAATGCGCTGCTCGATGACGTTCGTCGCGGCGGCGATCTCGAGCACCTTCTGGTCGGCGGTGAAGCCGACCTTCGCGGCGACGAGCAGCTCGTCGGGGCCGAGGTACAGCGTCTTCATGTGGATGATGCGCTCGGCCTCTGGGCCGTTGACGATCGCCTGCTCGATCTTCTGGACGTCGTCGTCGTTGGCGCCTTCGCCGACGAGCAGCGACTTGGTCTCGATGCCGAGGACGATGGCCACGAGCACGAGCAGGGTGCCGATCATGAGCGTGCCGATCGCATCGAACAGCGGGTTTCCGGTGATGACCGTGAGGCCGACGGCGAGGAACGCGAACACGAGTCCCACGAGCGCGGCGATGTCTTCGAGCAGCACGACGGGCAACTCGGGCGCCTTCGCCCGGCGCACGAACTGCACCCAGGTCTGCTTGCCGCGCACGTGGTTCGACTCGATGACGGCGGTGCGCAGCGAGAACGACTCGAGCACGATCGCGATCGACAGCACGAGCAGCGGCAGCCACGCGTTCTCGAGCTCGTGCGGATGCTGCAGCTTGTCGACGCCCTCGTAGATCGAGAAGACGCCGCCGACCGAGAACAGGATGATCGAGACGACGAACGCGTACACGTACCGCTCGCGGCCGTAGCCGAAGGGATGCTCCTTGTCGGCCTTCTTCTTCGCCTGGCGTCCGCCGAGGATGAGCAGCAGCTGGTTGCCCGCGTCGGCGACGGAGTGCACGCCCTCGGCGAGCATCGACGCCGACCCCGAGAAGAACCATGCGATGAACTTCGTCACGGCGATTCCCGAGTTGGCGAGGAATGCCGCGATGATGGCTTTGGTGCCGCCCGATGCGCTCATAGCAGCAATCCTAGGATGGTCGCATGAGTGCTGCAGACCCCGTGAGACTGCCCGCGATCGCGTTCCTGGGCGCCGGTTCGATGGCCCGGGCGATCATCGCCGGGCTGCTTCAGCCGGGCGTCGCGGTCGACGGCGGCATACGCACCACGAACCGCACCGCCGAGAAGGCGGCCGAGTTGGCCGGGCTCGATGGCGTCACCGCCTACGCGACCGAGACGGATGTCGCAGCCAACCACGCGGCCGTCGCCGGCGCCGCGCTCGTGGTCGTGGCCGTGAAGCCCGCGATGGTGCCCGACCTGCTGCGTGAGATCGCCGATTCGCTCGAGCCGGGCACGGTCGTCGTGTCGGTCGCCGCCGGCGTGACCGTCGAGACGTTCGAGTCGCTGCTGCCCGACTCGGTCGCGGTGATCCGTTCGATGCCGAACACGCCCGCGGTCGTCGGCCGCGCCGTCACCGGTGTCTCGGCCGGCACCCGCTCGAGCCCAGCCGACCTCGCGCTCGCCGTGTCGCTCTTCGAGACGGTCGGCCAGGTGCTCGTCGTCCCCGAGTCGCAGCTCGACGCGCTCTCGACGATCTCGGGCTCGGGGCCCGCGTACGTCTTCTACCTGATCGAACAGCTCACCGCGGCCGCCGTCGACAAGGGCTTCACGCCCGAGCAGGCCGCGGTCATGGTGCAGGGCACGTTCCGCGGCGCGAGCGAGCTGCTCGCGTCGACCGGCGACGACCCCGCCGAGCTGCGTCGTCGGGTCACGAGCCCCAAGGGCACGACAGAGCGGGCGATCGCCGTGCTCGAGGCATCCGATCTCAAGCAGACGTTCGACCGCGCCACCGATGCCGCGCTCGCCCGCGCCCGCGAACTCGCCGCGGGCGCCTGAGGGGTCTCGAGACGGCGCCGGCGCGCCTCATCGACCGGCGTCGGCTCACTCGGATCGCGGGCGGCGCCGGTGCGTCACCGCGCGGGCGCGAGCCGCGGTGCGCGCCGGCGACGCATGGCGAGCCAGACGCCGAACGCTCCGATGCCGGCGCCGACGACCGCCGCGGCGCCGATGAGCAGGCCGCTCACGACGGCTTCGGCGTAGGCGGGCGCGAGCGTCGGATTGGACGCGAGCTCGCCCTCGAACCCGACGATGAAGCCGAGCCCGAACACCCACGACGCGACGATGATCGCTGCCGGGATGGGTGGGATCTTCCGCATGTCACTCCTTTGCACGTGACCCGCCAGCCTAACAGAGGTGTGCAGAAATTTCCTGTTCAGGTGTACTTTTCACCATCCCCTGCGGTTCGTTGCGAGCGGACATGACTTCCCTGACCGACTGGGCTATGGTCTTCGGAAGCCCGCCAGCTGAAGAAGGGAAGCGAGCTCACATGTCAGGCAAGTCCCCCCGTGGGAACGACTCGAAGAAGCAGCCTCAACTCTCGTTGAAAGAGAAGCGAGCGCAGAAGCGCGAGAAGGCCGGAGACGGTCTGATCAAGGCGCGCAAGCGCTGATTCGGCGCCGAGCTGCGCGGGTGCAGGCTCGATCGGCAGTCGCTGCTCCGACGCCCGACTCCCGACGTTCGACGCCCGCGTCACCACTCCTCATCTCGCAATGCCGGTTCCCCCTCACTGAGGGGGAACCGGCATTGCGAACACGGAGGTGCGGAGCGGCGAGCGCAGGAAGAATCGCGATATGCACGGTGTGTCGCGGTGCGGGACCCGGCGCGTCAGACAGAAGTGCCTGCAGTGGCGGCTGAGATGCACCGGCGCGCTGGGCCGCGCGCGCAGCGCTGGGCCGCGCAGCGCCTCCGCTCAGCGCCCCCGCTCGAGCAGCACCATGACCTCGAAGTGCGTGGTCTGCGGGAACATGTCGAAGACGCGCGCCCGCACCGGTCGCAGCGACGGCATCGCCGCGAGATCCTTCGCGAGCGAGGCGACGTTGCAGCTCGAATAGAGCACGTGCGACGCGGTGGATGCCTCGAGCCACGCGCTGAGCTCGCCGCCGATGCCGCGCCGTGGCGGGTTCACGATCACGAGATCGGGGGCCGCGTCGGCCTCGATCGCGAACGTCGTGGCGTCACCGGCGGCGAAGCGCAGACGCGAGAGCGCGGCATCCGATCGACTGAGCTCGGCGCTCGCAACCGCCTCGACACTCGTCTCGATGCCGGTGACCTCGGGGCCGGCATCGTCGCCGGCGGCGATGTGCAGCGCGAACCCGCCGACGCCCGAGTACAGGTCCCAGGCGGAGTCGGGAGCGATGTCGCGGATCCAATCGCGCGCCTCGGCGTAGAGCGCCGCGGCGATCTCGGTGTTCGTCTGGAAGAAGCTCTGCGGGCGCAGGTGCATCGTCACGTCGTTGAGGCGCATCGGCAGGGTGTCGGCGTCGGTGAGGACGATCTCGTGCTCGCCCTCGAGCACCGCCTTGTGCTCGGGAAGCACGTTCGCCGTGACGACCCGCGTCTGCGGCAGTTCGGCGAGCAACGCCGGCAGGTGCTTGCGGATGCGGCCGACCGGCTCGGTCGATCGCAGGACGAAGCGGATCATGAGCTCGCCGTCGGGCGACTCGGTGACGATGAGGTGCTTCAGCTCGCCGGTGCGGCGGGTGACGTCGTAGGGCGCGGTGCGCGCGAGCGTGATGAACCGGGCGAGCACCGGGAACGCAGCCCGGTGGCCGGGCGAGCAGATGCCGCACGCCTGCAGGTCGATGCCGTGGCCGTCGGCGTCGAGGATGCCGATCGTCGGTGCGTCGACGGTACCGCCGACGACCATCTTCGCCTTGTTGCGGTAGCCCGACTCGGCACTCGCGATCGGCGGCAGCCATTCGGGGACGTCGAACGGACCGAGCAACTCTTCGGCGTGCCGCTGCTTGTCGGCGACCTGGCGCGAATACGGCTGCCCCATGAGCGAGCACGACGTGCAGCGCCCGGCGTCGAAATAGGAGCAGTCCACGGATTCCAGCGTAGGCGGCACTCGATGCCGCATCGCGCGCCTCCACGGTCGTACGGCGATGATGGGCCGATCCTCACGGATCCCGAACGCACGCGACGCTGATACTCATGCGTCGCCCACGGCATTCTCGGCGTGGCCACCCGCCGATCGGCGGTGATCGCCGCGCTCGCCGCGCTACCGTTGGCGCATGGGCGCAGCGGAGATCATCTCGGTCGTCTCCGAGGTGATCGGATGGATCGCCCTCGGTGTCGGTCTCGTGTGCCTGCTGCTCGCCCTGCTCATCCGCATCGCCGACGGGCGCTGGGTGCGCACCGACGCTGTGGTCGTCGACTACGAAGAGCACAGCGTGATCCGATGGTTCGCCGAAGGGTCGTTCCACTCGCGCATCCTGGGCTCCGAGGAACGAGAGCATGTCACCCGGCCCGACGAGGAGCCGGCCTACTACAAGCAGCGCGACCCCGACCGGTTGCGGCTCCATGAGCCGCCCGCGGGGCGTCGCGTCATCCGGAACGTCGGGCTCGTGCTGCTCGGCATCGCAGCGCTCGCGGGGCTCGTCGGCCTCGTGCTCATGTTCGTGGGCTGATCTTCCCGCCAGAGGCACGCCGGTCAGCGCCCGCGCAGTTCCTCCCACTCGCGCATGAGGTCGGGCATCCTGGTGTCGATGAAGCGGTAGAACCGCGCCATCTCGCGGGCGCGCACCGAGCCGGCCGCCTGCTCGTCGGCGATCGCGTCGGCGGCGCGGTCGCCGAGTTCGGCGATCACGCCGTAGACGGGGCTCTTCGCCATGAGTGCCGTGTACCAGGCGTCGTCGAGGAACTCCCAACGGTCGCGTCGGCTGCCCGCCTGAGGCACGCGATGGAGGATGCCGATCTGCTCGAGGTAGCGCACCGCGCCCGAGATCGCCGCGGCGCTGACGCCCAGTTGATCGCCGAGCTCGCTCGCCGTCAGGCCGCCCTGCTCGGCGACGAGCAGGGCCATGAGCACGCGCGCCGGCATCCGGGGGAATCCGGCGGCGGTGAGGACCGCGGCCGACTGCTCGACCGTTGCCCTCAGGGCCTGCTCGTCGCGTGGCATCCGGTCAGCCTCTCATCCGCCGCTCGTGACCTCTCGCCGACGCATCGCGACCACCGCCGCCGCACCCGCGGCGAGGCCGACGGCGAGCATCCACACGCCGCCCGACCAATCGGTGCCGTCGCCCGAGGGGACCGGCGAGTGCGCGAACGGCGACAGGTTGTTCAGCCATTCCGGCAGCTGCAGGATCGGGCCGAAGGTGCCGAGGATGGCCGCGACCCCGACGATCGTCCAGCCGAGCGGAATCGTCGCACGCGGCAGGAATGCGAACACGAGCAGCGTCACTCCCAGGAAGACGAGGCACGCGGGGATCTGCGCCGCCGCTGCCTCGAGGACGTTCGGGATGAGGGTCTCGGGGTCCTGGGCTCGACTGGCGCCCAGCACGCCTGCGAGACCCGCCGCCGTGAGCACCACGACGATCACGACGACGCCGACGATCCAGTACTCGAGCAGCCAGCGCACTCGCGGCACGCGGGTCGCGAGCACGAGCTCGGCGGTGCCGTGGACCTCCTCCTGCCGCGCCCGGATCCCGACCTGCACAGCGCAGCATGCGGCGAGGATTCCGACGACACCGTAGAACGTGGCCACGAACGCCTGCTCGATGGAGGCGTCGTCGCCGATCGCCCGCCGCAGCATCTCGATCACCTGGGGGTTGCTGCCCGCGACGTCGCCGACGATCGATGACAGCGACGTGGCGAGCAGGCCCGTCGCGATTGCGCCCGCCGTCCACGAGAGCAGGATCGAGAGATTGAGACGCCACACGAGCCCGAACGAACTGGACAGCACGGGGCCGGCCGAGGCGCGGCCGGCGCGGCCCGGAAGCAGGCTGGCCCCTTGGTCGCGCACCGACTGCAGCAGGTACACGAACGCGACGACCACTGCCGCGAAGCCGAGCGGAACGAGCAACGGACGCAGGTCGTTCTCGACGAAGGCCCCGGTGAACTGGCCGAAGCCGATCGGCGACAGCCAGCTGGGCCATGCAGGGGTCACGTGCAGCAGGTCGTCCGACGGCGTACCCGCAGCGTCGCCGAGGCCGCGAAGCAGGTAGGCGGCGAGCACGAAGGCCACCGAGATCCCGTTCGCGCCGCGCGAGGTGCGGAACAGCTGCGCGGCGAACAGGCCGAACGCGAGGAATGCGATGCCCGACGCCGCCATGGCTGCGCCCGCTACGAATGATCCGCTCGCGTCGAGACCCGTTCCGATGAATGCCAGTGCCACGAACAGGCCGAGCGCCACGTTCGCCAGCACGCCGTGCGCGACGGTCGCCGTCAGCGGCGAGATCCGGCCCGCCGGAGTCGAGGCGATGAACTCGGCGCGCCCCTGCTCCTCCTCCATGCGGGTGTGCCGCACGGCGAGGAAGGTGCTCATCAGGCCGCCCATCAGCGCGAGCCATGCGAAGAGCAGGAAGAACGCGAAGGCACCGTCGTCGGTGCCGTTCGGCGTGCCGCGGAACACGAGGATGGTTCGCGTGGCGATGGCGATGCCGAGGATCTCGCGCCGGTCGCCCTCGTCGCCGAAGGTGTCGAACACCGCGCTCACCGCAGCGTAGGCGAGCAACGCGGTGCCGACGATCCAGAGCATGAGCTGCAGGCGGTCGCGGCGCAGCCGCTGACGCAGCAGCACGAGGAATCGGGTCATGATCGCGGTGCCTGTCCGAGCGTGGCCAGTTCGTCGCCGTAGTGGCGCAGGAAGAGCTCCTCGAGCGACGGCGGCGAGACCGTGAGACCCTGCACGTCGAGGTCGGCGAGCATCGGAAGCACTCCTGCCACGCGGTCGCTGTCGACCGTGAACCGCACACGGCCGCTGTCGATCACGAGGTCATGGGTTCCCGTGATCGCGTCGATCGCGGCCTCCTGGCCAGGCTGCTGGACGAAGGCGATCTCGGTACGGGTGAGGTGCCGCAACTCGGCCATCGTGCCGCTCTCGACGGTCTTGCCCTCCCTGATGATCGTCACGCGGTCGCAGAGCTCTTCGACCTCCGACAGGATGTGGCTCGACAGCAGCACGGTGGCCCCGTCGGCGGCGACACGGTCGATCTCGCGGTTGAAGACCTGTTCCATGAGGGGATCGAGGCCGCTCGTCGGTTCATCGAGGAGATACAGGTCTGCGGGCGTCGCGAACGCCGCGATGAGCGCCACCTTCTGCCGGTTGCCCTTCGAATAGGCCCGGCCCTTCTTACGCGGGTCGAACTGGAACACCTCGATGAGTCGTTCCTTGCGCAGGGCATAGGCCGCCTTGTCGGCGGCGCCGCCACGGAGGCGGCTCAGGAGGTCGATCGCCTCGCCGCCCGTGAGGTTCGGCCAGAGACTCACGTCGCCCGGCACGTACCCGATGCGGCGGTGCAGGTCGGCCGCGTCGGTCCATGGATCGCTTCCGAAGAGGGTCGCCTCCCCGCCCGACGCGCGCGCGAGTCCGAGCAGGATGCGGATGGTCGTCGACTTGCCGGCGCCATTCGGGCCGAGGAAGCCGTGGATCTCGCCGGCATCGACCGTGAGGTCGAGTCCGTCGAGGGCGATGGTGCGCCCGAACCGCTTCTGCAGGCCTCGAGTGCTGATCACGGTGCTCATGGGCGTGATGGTACGCCGGATTCACAATGTTGTGAATCTTCCTAACGGCTCCCAATCGGCGCGCTACTCGAGCGCTGCGAACTTCTCGATGTCGCCCTCGGTTCCGGTCACGATGATGAGGTCATGGTTCGAGACCACGGTCTGCTCGGTCGCGTACGTGAACGGCTTTCCGGGGCTCTTCACGCCGACGACGGTGACCCGGTGCTTCGAGCGCACGCCCGACTCGGTGAGGTTCTTGCCGCGGATGGGCTTCGGCGGGTACATCTTCACGAGGGCGAAGTCGTCGTCGAACTCGATGAAGTCGAGCATGCGGCCGCTGACGAGGTGCGCGGTGCGCTCGCCGGCCTCGCGTTCGGGGTAGATGACGTGGTTCGCACCGATGCGCTGCAGGATCTTGCCGTGCGAGGCCGAGATCGCCTTCGCCCAGATCTGCGGGATCTTCAGGTCGACGAGGTTCGCGGTGATGAGTACGGATGCCTCGATCGACGAGCCCACCGCGCACACCGCGATCGAGAAGTCCTGGGCGCCGATCTGGCGGAGCGCGTCGATCGAACGCGCGTCGGCGACGACCGCATGGGTCACCCGCTCGGACCACTTCTGCACGAGGCCCTCGTCGGTTTCGACCGCGAGCACCTCGCGGCCGAGCCGGTCGAGCTGCCCTGCCGTAGCGGCGCCGAATCGGCCGAGGCCGATCACGAGCACCGGGGCGTCGTGTCTGATTCTGTCAACCAACGATGGGCCTCTCTTCCGGTCGTTTGAACAGCTGTCGCCGCTGGCTCGCGGCGAGCGCGGCGGCCAATGTCACGGTGCCCACCCGGCCCATGAACATCGTCGCGGCCATCACGTACTTGCCCTCTGGTGGGAGGTCGAAGGTGAAGCCGGTGGACAGTCCGCAGGTGGCGAACCCCGAGATCACGTCGAACAGCACGAAGTCGAGCGGGGCCTTCGTCATCTGGGTCAGGATGATCGTCGACACCGCCACGATCGTGGCCCCCCACAGCACCACGCTCACCGCGAGGCGCAGCATGTCGCGGGGGATGCGCCGGCCGAACGCCTCCATCGAGGGCGCGCCCCGCGCCTCGGCGAACGCGGCGAGGAACAGCACCGCGAGGGTCGTCACCTTGATGCCGCCCGCGGTCGACGCCGAGCCGCCGCCGACGAACATGAGCATGTCGGAGACCAGCAGACTCGACGGATAGAGATCGGCCATGTCGATCGTGGAGAAGCCGCCCGATCGGGTCATCATCGACATGAACAACGCCTCGAACAAGGTCTTGCCGAAGTTGAATCCGCCGTACGTCTTCGGGTTGTCGTACTCGAGCACCAGGAAGGCGAGCGCACCGAGCACGAAGAGGATGCCGGTGGTCGCGAGGGTGAGCTTGACGTGCACACTCCATCGGCGGGGGTTCCGCCACAGTCTCGAGAGCGCGAAGATGACCGGAAACCCGAGGCTGCCGAGGAAGACGGCGACCATCATGAGCGACTGGAACCAGTAGTCGTCGAAGAACTCGACCGGGCCACCGACGTTGGGGGCGAAGCCGGTGTTGGTGAAGGCGCTCACCGAGTAGTAGGCCGAGTACCAGACGCTCGTGCCGAGGTCGTGCCCCGCGGCCAGCACACTCGGGATCATTCCGAGCGTGATCACGGCCTCGATCGTCAGCGTGCTCACGGCGACCGTGACGAGCAGCCCGCCCACCTCGCCGAGGCGGACCGCCTGGCGTTCTGCGACGGGTCCGACGTGAATGCGGGACGGGTTGGTGTCGCTCGCGGCCATGAGCTTGGCGCGCAGTCCCAGCCGGCGCGAGATCACCAGGCCGAGGATCGACGCGAGCGTCAGCACGCCCATGCCGCCGATGTTCATGCCGATGAAGATGACCGCGTTGCCGAACGGCGACCAGTACGTCGCCATGTCGACCGTCGTGAGACCGGTGACGCAGATCGTCGAGACCGCGGTGAACAGCGCATCGGCGAGCGGGGTGCTGCTGCGTTCACCCGCCCGGGCGATCGGCAGAGACAACAGGAGGGTGGTGACGAGGATCAGCGACGCGAATATCAGGATCGCGAAGCGCGATGGCGAGCTCTTGACGAGGGAGTCGATTGCATCGCGTGCGCGACCCAGCCATGACCGTCGGTCGACTCGACCCAGACGGCCAAGCTGCTGTGCGCGCATCGATGCCCCCTGCCTGACCAGCCAACGCGAGAGTCATGGTACTCCCCGCGGGGAATGACTACCCTTGGGGCATGGCTGACATCTTCGACGTGGTGGCGGACGCGACGCGGCGCGACATCCTCGCGGTCCTGCTCGAACGCGAGGGTGCGGTGCCGCAGTCGGGTGGCGAGATCAGCGTCTCCGAGATCGTCATGGCGCTCGGCGCCAGTCAGCCCACGGTGTCGAAGCACCTCAAGGTGCTGCGCGAGTCGGGCCTCGTCGCGGTTCGCGAAGAGGGCCAGCACCGCTACTACAAGCTCGACCGCACGCCGCTCGAAACCCTCGAGGACTGGCTCATTCCGTTCACGTCATCCGATGCCGCGGCCGATGCCGCGACGCTCGCGGGCGCGGCCGCGAGCGACGAGGTTCCCCTCAACCACGAGCAGCGGGCGTTCGCCTCGGCGATCGGCAAGGCCTTCGCCGAGACGGCGCATCAGGTCACCGCGGCGGTCGCCCCCAAGAAGCGCCGCTAGGAATCGGTCGCGTGGGTTGATGAGGCGCGCCAGCGCCGTCTCGAAACCCCTGGGTTGAGGAGGCGCGCCGGCGCCGTCTCGAAACCCCTGGGTTGAGGAGGCGCGCCAGCGCCGTCTCGAAACCGCCGACCTCAGATCGCGACGAGCGCGATCGCGAACCCCACGCACGATGCTGCGCACGTGATGGTGCGCACGTGGTTCCACCCCAGCCATCCCGGGCGGAACTCGTGCCAGGCCGACTCCAGCGGGCCGGCCTCGTTCGCCGCCGCGGCCAGTCGGTTGTTGCGTGGCACGTTTGCGCCGGACGTCACCCCGATCGCCCCGACGAGGTAGACGGCGCCGGCCGCCACCGCCCACCACATCGCGCCCCTGAGCGCTCCCGTGAACGCGAAGCCCAGAAGCACGAGCACCACCAGCCCCGTGCCGAACAGGGCGAGCATGAGCGGAGCCCGCACCGCGGTGACATTGATGCCGCGCATGGCACGCGCCGCGTCGGCGCCGGGCAGCCGGTCGAGCCCCTGCGTCACGAAGCCCGAGAACGCGTAGAACACGCCGGCCATGATGCCGGTGCCGAGGATCGCCACGATGATCAGCGGGGTGATGAGTGCGAGCATGCGCCCAGTCTGGTGCACGGCCCCGCGAGCGGGTTGAGGAGGCGCGCCAGCGCCGTCTCGAACCCCTGGGTTGAGGAGGCGCGCCAGCGCCGTCTCGAAACCTCGGGCCGTCGCTCCAGGGTTTCGAGACGCTCGCTGCGCTCGCTCCTCAACCAGCGAGGGGCGGTCAGCGCAGCGGCTTGATCATCTCGAGCTCGAGGCCGCCCGGTTCGAGCTCGTACTCGCGGCTACGACCTGTCAGCGTGAAGCCGAGCTTCTCGTAGAACCGGATCGCTCGCGGATTCTGCTCGTGCACCTCGAGGCGCAGGGTGTCGCCGAAGCCCAGCGCCCAATCCTCGACCGCCTCGAGCAGCAGCCGCGACACGCCCGCGGCATCGCCGCGGTAGTCGGGTGCGACGTACACGCCGACGAGCAGGGGGCCGGTCGCGGCATCCGGAATATACCCGCCCATCGTGCCCACCCAGCGTTCGCCGTCGATCGCGACGATCGCGGTCTGCCCGGCCGTCGTGCCGCGTGCGGCACGTGCACGCCACCCCGCCTCGTCGACGTCGAGCGCGTTCGCGAGGGTCTCGGCGTAGGCGAGCGGGAAGTCGCGCAGCATCTCGAGCCGCAGGGCGCGCACCGCCTGCCAGTCATCAGGTGCGGTGGTGCGGATGACGACATCGCGGGGGCGCATCCCTCGACGGTAACGCATCGCGCACGAGGCACGTCTCCGAGTCCGCTAGACTATCCCGAGGCATTCTTGTCTTCGGCTGCGGCACGCGCGGCCGACTCGATCTTTCTGTGAGGTTTTGATGGGTTCCGTCATCAAGAAGCGTCGCAAGCGCATGGCGAAGAAGAAGCACCGCAAGCTTCTTCGCAAGACGCGCCACCAGCGTCGCAACAAGAAGTAGTCGCACCGCGACCACTGGCTGAGCGCCGGGCCTTCGGGCTTGGCGCTTTTTGCTACCCGCCGAGCCCTGTGCCGGTCGGCGCGTGAGTGCCGATTCGGCGCCTTGCGAAGCGCACTCCCGCGCCGATTCGGCACTCTGAGGGTCGGTGGTGCGCGGGCGGCGACGTACGATCGAGGCATGGCCCGCGACATCCGCCTCACGCTCATCGGCAAGCCCGGCTGCCACCTCTGCGACGACGCGCGCGAGGTCGTGAAGGGTGTCATCGCCGAGAGCGAAGCGACGGATGCCTCGCGCCGCATGCTGCTCGAAGAGCTGAGCATCCTCGACGACGAGGCGCTGCGCGATCGCTACGCAGAAGAGATCCCGGTGCTGCTCATCGACGACGAGGTGCACGACTACTGGCGTATCGACCCGGTGCGGCTGAAGGCGGCCATCGCCTCGACGTGACGCCACATCGCGCTGGAGTGACCGTGTTCGGACGGAGTGGACGAATTCGTTGCCTCTGTCGGACCAACCTCACTCCAGCGCGCGCGTCAGAGGGCGGGCTGGGCGGGGCGGGCTGGCCGGGGCGGGGTCGTGCGCAGGCCGGCTTTCAGGCGACGTCGCGGGCGCAGCGGAAGCCGATGTGCGTCGTCGCCGTGTCGTCGGCCTGGGGTGAGCGCGCCGACGGCCGGTAGCGCAGGCAGTAGTCGGGCGAGCAGAGGTGCGAGCCGCCCTTGAGCACGCGGCGGGGGATGCGCGAGCCCGGCTCGGCCGACGCGGCGGCGAGCAGGTTCGGTCGGGTCTCGGCGTCGACGGCGACCGTGCCCGGCGGCACGTGCCGCTCGGCGTAATAGTCGGTCGTCCACTCCCAGACGTTGCCGGTGACATCGAAGAGCCCGTACCCGTTCGCCGGGAACGTCATCACGGGCGACGTGCCCACCCACCCGGCGGCGCCGGTGTTGCGGTACGGGAACGATCCCTGCCACCGGTTCACCATGAGCTTGCCGTCGGGGAACTCGTCGTCGCCCCACGAGAACCGCGCACCGTCGAGGCCGCCGCGGGCGGCGAACTCGAACTCGGCCTCGGTGGGCAGGCGCTTGCCGGCCCAGGACGCGTACGCCGAGGCATCCTCGAAGCTCACCTGCACGACCGGGTGCGTCAGGCGTTCGTCGACGGATGACCCGGGCCCGAACGGCTGCCGCCAACTCGCGCCCGCGCCCCACCGCCACCACTGGCGCCAGTCGCGCAGGTCGACGGGGCCCGGGGTCGGAGAGAAGACGAGTCCGCCGGGGACCAGCTCGGCGGGGTCGGCGCCCGGGAAGTCGGCCGGGTCGAGCGGTCGCTCAGCGACCGTGACGTAGCCCGTCGCCTCGACGAACGCGGCGAACTGCTCGTTCGTCACGGGGTGCAGGTCGAGCTCGAACGTGTCGACGGTGCGTTCGTGCACGGGCGTCTCGTCGGGGTAGAACTCGTCGGAGCCCATGCGGAATGCGCCGCCCTCGATGCGCACCATGCGCGTCGTGTCAGTCCCGGTCACCCTCCGAGCCTACGGCTCACGCTGCGCCCCGCCGCCGCCTGCCCCGCTTCTCGCCCTATCAGCCCCCGCTTTGCGCCGTGATGTCGCCCGAATCGCCCTCAACTCTGCGACGTGCGAACACTTTGCGCGACATCGCATCAGGGTGGCGGTGAATACCGGGTGGCCGGGTGGGTCTGACGAGTCGTACACAGGGTGCGCGTGGGTGGATGTCTCCACAGATCACTCGCGGTCGGGCGGGAGGCACGTCCGCCGGTCGAACCTGATCGGATGAGACCGAACCTGCCCCTGCCTGACGCGTTCGCGCAGCGGGCGTTCACGACATCCGAAGCGATCGCCGAGGGCGTCGGCGCCGGGCGATTACGTGGCCGTGACCTCACCCGCCCGTTCCACGGGGTCCGCTCGGCGGCAGCCTCGCTCAGTCTCGAGGCGTTGCGAGCACTCTGCGCGACCTCAGCGAGAGGCCCCGGCCGGAGGACGGGCGGGGCGCGGGGGCGCCGGCCGAGTGGGGGCGCGGGCGCGGGGGCGCCGGCCGAGTGGGGGCGCGGGTGCGCGCGGGCGCGGGGCTAGGGCAGCAGGCGCGTCGGGCCGCGGAACAGGTACGTCGTCTCGCGGATCGAGTGCTCGTTCAGCATGAGCATCAGCACGCGGGCGAGGCCCATGCCGAAGCCGCCGTGCGGGGGCACGCCGTAGCGGAAGAAGTCGAGGTAGAACTCGAGCTCTTCAGGGTCGAGCCCCTTCTCTTTCGCCTGCTCGACGAGCACGTCGATGCGGTGTTCGCGCTGCGCGCCCGTCGAGATCTCGACGCCGTTGTAGATGAGGTCGTAGCTGTTCGTGAGCGACGGGTCCTCGGGGTGGCGCATGTGGTAGAACGGCCGCAGGTTGATGTCCCAGTCGGTGAGGAACACGAAGTCGTGACCGTAGGTCTCGCGCACGTAGGCCGAGATCTGGCGCTCACCCTCGGGGTCGATGTCTGCGTCGTCGCGTGGGATGACGTAGCCGCGGTCGGCGACGATCTGCTTCGCCTCGGCGAGCGGAATGCGCGGGAACGGCCGCGTCGGCACCGCGAGCTCGATGCCGAACAGCTCGCGGATCTCGTCGCCGTGCTTGTCGACGACCGCCTGGATGCCGGCGACCATGAGCTCTTCGTGCAGCTCCATCACGTCTTCGTGCGAGTCGATCCAGCTGATCTCGGTGTCGATCGAGGTGAACTCGGTCGCGTGCCGTGACGTGAACGACGGGTCGGCACGGAATGCCGGGCCCACCTCGAACACGCCGCCGAAGCCGGCCGCCTGTGCCATCTGCTTGAAGAACTGGGGGCTCTGCGCGAGGTACGCGGTTCCCTCGAAGTAGCCGACTTCGAAGAGCTCCGCGCGCGACTCGGAGGCCGACGCCATGAGCTTCGGCGTCTGCACCTCGATGAGGCCCTTCTCGACCCACACCCCGCGCAGCGCGTGCAGGAACGTCGTCTGAATGCGGAAGATCAGGTTCTGCTTCGGGTGGCGCAGGTCGAGGAACCGCCAGTCCATGCGCTTGTCGAGGCTCGAGTCGGCCGCGATCGGCGTCTCGGGGTTCGCCTCGGCGACCACGTCGAGCGAGCCGATCTTCACCTCGAGGCCGCCGAGCTTCACGCGCTCGTCGTGCTTCAGGTCGCCGGTGACGCTGATGAACGAGCCGTGCGCGAGCGCCGAGATCGCCTCGGTCGTCGCCAGGCGAGCGGATGCCTCGGCGTCGGCGTTCTCGTCGACCTCGCGGGTCGCGGGGTTCACGAGCTGCACGGCACCCGACTCGTCACGGAGGATGACGAACTGCACCTTCTTCTGATCGCGCACCGTCTCGACCCATCCGGACACGGTGACGGGGCCGTCGGCGAGGGCGGCGAGGTTCTTGACGAGGGTGCGGTTCTTCACAACAGGCGAGTCTACGTGAGTGGGTTGAGGAGCCCGACGAAGGAGGGACCCTGGGTTTCGGGACGGTCGCTGCGCTCCCTCCTCAACCCGCTCTCACTCGGCGGATTCAGAGGGAACGGCTCTCTAGACTGGAACCCGTGCCGGCCGAGCAGATCCATCTCGTGCGCCATGGCGAGGTGTTCAACCCCCAGGGCGTGCTCTACGGTCGACTACCGGGCTACGGACTCAGCGACCTCGGCCGCATGATGGCGAAGGCCGCCGCCGACGACCTCGTGGCGCGCGGGCGCCCGGTCGCCGCGTTGGTCTCGTCGCCGTTGCAGCGCACGCAGCAGTCGGCCGAGCCGATCGCCACGGCGTTCGAGCTCGAGCCGACCCTCGACGACCGGGTCATCGAACCCGAGAACCTTTTCGAGGGCAAGCGCATGCGCGGTCCGGGCGGCGCGCTTCGCGACATCCGCAACTGGGGTCTGCTCGTGAACCCGTGGGAACCGAGCTGGGGCGAGCCGTTCCGGTCGATCGCCGACCGCATGATGGCCGCGATCGAGGACGCCTGGTCGTCGGTCGACGAGGGCGACGTCGTGATCGTCAGCCACCAGCTGCCGATCTGGACGACGCACCGGCACCTCGCCGGCAAGTCGCTGTCGCACGACCCGCGGCGCCGGCGCTGCGCACTGTCGAGCATCACGACGCTCGAGGTGCAGACGGCGGCGGGCTCGGCGAGCGGGCGGCGGTTCGTCGAGGTCGGCTACACGAACCCGGCGGCGGGATTCGCCGCGCAGGCGATAGATCTGGGAGCGGTGTGAGCATGGGTTTCGAGACGCTGGTTTCGAGACGGCGCTGGCGCGCCTCCTCAACCCGCAGAGCGGCAGCGGTGGTTGCGGCATCCGTGCTGCTGCTCACGGGGTGCACGAGCGATCCGCTCGCCGAGCAGTTCCGCGAGGGCAGCGGCAAGAACTACATCGCGGGCGACGGCACGATCTCGGTGTACGCAGCCGACGACCGCGGCGAGCCGATCGAGTTCGCGGGCGAGACCGTCGATGGCGACAGCTACGATTCGGCGGATGTCGCGGGGCAGGTGCAGGTCGTCAACTTCTGGTACGCGGGGTGCGCGCCGTGCCGTGTCGAGGCGCCGATCCTCGAGCAGGTCTACGAGGGCACGGGTCGCGACGAGGTGAGCTTCGTCGGCGTGAACGTGCGCGACCAGGCGGGCACCGCGGCGTCGTTCGAGGAGGACTACGGCGTGACGTATCCGTCGATCCTCGATGTCAGCGAGGGGGCGGTGCAGCTCGCGTTCGCCGGACCGGTGCCGCCCGCTGCCGTGCCGACCACGATCGTGCTCGATCAAGAGGGCAGGGTCGCCGCGCGCGTGCTCGGCCAGCTCGAGGAGGCGTCGATCCTCGACTCGATCATCTCCGACCTGCTCGCCGAGCAGGCATAGCGGCGCGGTCGCAGCGAGCAGAGAACGGAACACATGGGCGTCGGCGAGGTGGTGCTGAACGGGCAACTGCTCGCGGCGATGCCGATCGCGCTCGCCGCGGGCGTCGTGTCGTTCCTGTCGCCGTGCGTGCTCCCGCTCGTGCCGGGCTATCTCGGGTATCTCGGCGGGTTCACCGACGCATCGGCCGACGCTGCCGAAGAGCGGCGCAACCGCCGCCGGCTGCTGCTCGGCGTGCTGCTGTTCATCGCCGGGTTCACGCTCGTGTTCGTGACGTTCAACCTCGTCGCCGGCGTCGCCGGGGCGTGGCTGCTGCAGTACTCCGACGTGATCGTGCGGGTCGCCGGCGCGCTGCTCATCGTCATGGGGCTCGTGTTCATCGGGCAGTTCAGCTTCATGCAGCGCACGATCAAGCCGAGCTGGCGCCCGGCCACCGGCATCGCGGGGGCACCGCTGCTCGGCATCGTGTTCGGCGTCGGCTGGACCCCGTGCATCGGCCCGACCCTCGCGGTGGTGCTCGCCCTCAGCGCCGACTCGGCTTCGGCAGGGCGCGGCGTGCTGCTCGGATTGCTGTACTGCATCGGCCTCGGCATCCCGTTCCTGCTCGTGGCCGCCGGCTTCGGCTGGGTGACCGGGTCGCTGACGTTCATGCGCCGGCACATCCGCGCGATCAACATCGCCGGCGGCACGCTGCTCATCGTGATCGGCGTGCTCATGGTCTCGGGAATCTGGAGCATCTGGATGTACGAACTGCAGGCGGTGATCACCGGTTTTGTCCCCGCGATCTGACCCCGGCGAACTCTCTCGCCCCGCCGACCACATCGATTCGGCCGAGCCCGTCCCCGACGAGGCATCCGTTCGACCGGACGGCTCCGTCACCCAACCCAAGCTCGGCTTCGTCGGCTGGATGCGATTCGGGTGGCGGCAGCTCACGAGCATGCGCACCGCGCTGCTGCTGCTGCTGCTGCTCGCGATCGCGGCGGTGCCGGGTTCGCTCGTGCCGCAGCGGTCGAGCGACCCCAACGGGGTCACGCAGTACTTCAGCGACAACCCCACGCTGGCGCCCATCCTCGACGGGTTCCAGATGTTCGACGTCTACACGTCGGCGTGGTTCTCGGCGGTGTACCTGCTGCTGTTCGTGTCGCTCATCGGCTGCGTCATCCCGCGCACGAAGCATCATCTCGAGGCGCTGCGGGCCCGTCCTCCGCGCACGCCCGCGCGACTGTCGCGACTCGCGGGGTACACCGAGCGGGAGTTGCCCGCGGCGGCGGATCTCGAGACGCGTGCTCCTTCGTCGCTCGCTCCTCGATCAGCGGAGGAGGGTGCTCCTTCGTCGCTCGCTCCTCGATCAGCGGAGGAGGGTGCTCCTTCGTCGCTCGCTCCTCGATCGGCGGAGGCTGCGGCGGAGGAAGCCATCGACGCGGCGGCCGTGCAGCTGCGCAAGGCGGGCTACCGGGTCGAACGATACGAGCTGCGCGGCGAGGCATCCGTCTCGGCCGAACGCGGCTACCTGCGTGAGACCGGCAACCTGGTGTTCCACACGGCCCTGCTCGGCGTGCTCGTGGCGGTCGGGTTCGGCGGGGGATTCGGCTTCTCGGGCCAGCGCGTGATCGTCGAGGGGCAGACCTTCGTCAACACGCTCGCGTCGTTCGACTCGTTCAATCCCGGCCGCTTCTTCAACGACACCTCGCTGCAGCCGTATCGCCTGTCGCTCGAGCGCCTCGATGCGGTCTACGAGACGCAGAACGCCGACGCGCTCGGCCAGCCGATCGACTTCACGGCGCACGTCTCCGTCGAGGGCCAGGGCGCCGAGGCGCAGGACGCCACGGTCAAGGTCAACGAGCCGCTCTACACGTACGGCACCGACGTCTACCTGCTCGGCAACGGCTACGCGCCGACGATCACCGTGACGAACGCCGACGGCGACGTGGTGTTCACCGATTCGGTGCCGTTCCTGCCGCAGGACGCGAACCTCACGTCGATCGGCGTGGTGAAGGTGCCCGACGGAATGCCCGAGCAGCTCGGAATGGTCGGCTTCTTCTACCCGACGCAGACGCAGCTCACCTCGGGCGCGTACACGTCCAGTTATCCCGACCTGATCCTGCCGGTGCTCACGCTCAACGTGTACCAGGGCGATCTCGGCATCGACGGCGGCACTCCGACCTCGGTGTACACGCTCGACCCCTCGGGCATGGAGCAGCTGACCGGCGGCGACACCGGAGTCGACTCGATCGAGCTGAAGCCCGGCGAGAGCGCCGAGCTGCCGAACGGGCTCGGCACGGTGACGTTCGAACATGCCGATCCCGATGCCGGCGAGGGCGACTACGCGCAGAGCGTGCCGCGCTTCGCGAGCTTCGACATCCACCACGACCCCACCCAGATCTGGGTGCTCGTGTTCGCAGTGCTCATCCTCGGCGGGCTGCTCGTGTCGCTGTTCGTGCCGCGCCGGCGCATGTGGGTCAAGGCCGCGAAGCGGCCCGACGGCACCGTCGTGCTCGAGTACGCCGGACTCGCCCGCGGCGAGGACCCCGGCCTCGAAGACGCCGTGACGGCGTTCGCCGACGCGCACGCGGGGCCTCGTGTCGGTTGAGGAGGCGCGCCAGCGCCGTCTCGAAACCGCCTCAGTCGCTCCTCAACCCACTCACCCCACGAATTCTTCGACGTAAGGTAGAACGGTGCAGATGACGCTCGACGAGATCTCGATCCTCAGCGTGTACTCGGCGATGGTCGTGTACGCGATCGCCTTCATCGCCTTCGCGATCGACCTCGCGCGGCGGGGGGCTGCCGTGACGGCGGCAGCGGATGCCTCGGCTCGCGCCGAGGCGAAGGTCGCGGTCGGGGCAGCTGTCGGCGCGTCCGCCGGGCGCGGCGGTGCCGCTGCGGCGAAGGCCGACGGAGGGGCATCCGTCGCTTACGGGCGTTCGCCGGCGCTGCGCGTCGGCGTCGCCATGACGATACTCGCGTGGGCGCTGCACCTCACCGCGACCGTGCTGCGCGGCCTCGCGGCCGGGCGCGTGCCGTGGGCCAACATGTACGAGTTCGCGCTCACGGGCACGCTCATCATCACGACCGTGTTCCTCGCGGTGCTGCTCATCTCGAAGCACGACCTGCGGTTCCTCGGCACGTTCGTCACCGGGCTCGTGCTCGTGCTGCTCGGCGTCGCGACGATCAACTTCTACGTGAGCCCCATTCCGCTGCCGCCGGCGCTGCAGTCGGTGTGGCTCGTCATCCACGTGTTCGTGGCGTCGGCGTCGGTCGGCTTCTTCGCGCTCGGGTTCGCGCTCTCGGTCGTGCAGCTGCTGCAGGCGCGACGCGAGTCGGTGGTCGCGAGCGCCAAGGCGGCCAAGCTGACGTTCCTCGCGACGCTGCCGAGCGCGGCCACGCTCGAGAACCTCGCCTACCGGGTGAACATCATCGGCTTCATCATGTGGACGTTCACCCTGATGGCCGGCGCGATCTGGGCTGAGAAGGCGTGGGGCCGGTACTGGGGCTGGGACACCAAGGAGGTGTGGACCTTCATCATCTGGGTGGTCTACGCCGGGTACATCCACGCGCGCGCGACGCGCGGATGGCGAGGCTCTCGGTCGGCCTGGCTCTCGATCATCGGCTTCTCGACGGTGCTGTTCAACTTCACGGTCGTCAACCTGTTCTTCAAGGGATTGCACGCGTACTCCGGACTCTGACGCGCGCCCTCTCGCTCGCGCCGCGCCGCGCCGCGCCGGAGTGCCGAATCGGCGCGAGAGTGCCCTCGGGGCCTGACCGATTCGGCACTCGTGCGCCGAATCGCCTGCGATGACGCGTCTCGGTTGCGGTGACATCCGATCACGGCCATTGAATATTTAGGTATCCCTAAATATACTGGGAAGGGTCGAAGGAGACCAGTCGGACGGAGGTCTTCATGGTCGAACTCCCCAGTCGCCGCAACGTCCTGTTGGGCGCGGCGGCCGCCATCCCCGCCGCCGTGCTCGGCACCGCCGCGGCACCGTGGCCGCACGACGACGCAGCGCACCCGAGCGGTGGCGACCACGTCTCGTCGGGTGCGACGAAAGCGACGGCGACGAACCATGTCGGGCACGCGGGCTTCCCGACCGGCTCGGTGCCTCCCGAGCGCGCGGGGATCGACCCGACGGCGATCCTGCGCGACTTCGACACCGGCACCGTGAGCACGTTGCCGAGCGGACAGGTCCTGCGCGAGTGGAAGATCACGGCGATCGACCGCGACATCGAGATCGCACCCGGCGTGACCTTCCCGGCCTGGACCTACAACGGGCGCATTCCGGGGCCGACGCTGTGGTGTCGCGAGGGCGACGCGCTGCGCATCGAATTCACCAACGCGGGAGCGCACCCGCACACGATCCACTTCCACGGAATCCACACCGCCGAGATGGACGGGACGCCGGGGATCGGCGGTGGGTCGATCCTGCCGGGCGCCTCGTTCACCTACGAGTTCGATGCCGTTCCGTTCGGCACGCATCTCTACCACTGCCACCAGTCGCCGTTGGCCCCGCACATCGCGAAGGGCCTCTACGGCGGGTTCATCATCGAGCCGAAGAGCGGGCGCGGGCCGGCCGACGACGAGATGGTGATGGTGATGAACGGGTACAACACCGATGGCGGCGACGACAACGAGTTCTATTCCGTCAACGGCCTGCCGTTCCACTTCATGGATCACCCCGTGCAGGTGAAGCGCAACGCGCTGGTGCGCATCCACCTGATCAACGTGCTCGAGTACGACCCCATCAACTCGTTCCACGTGCATGCCAACTTCTTCCACTACTACCCGACCGGCACCATGCTCACCCCGAGCGAGTACACCGACACCGTCTCGCAGATGCAGGGACAGCGCGGCATCCTCGACATCCGCTTCCCGTACCCGGGCAAGTACATGTTCCACGCGCACAAGGTCGAGTTCGCCGAGCTCGGCTGGATGGGCTTCTTCGAGGTGACCGAGTGACGACCACCCCCGAGACGACGTCGCCCCAGCACGACGAATCGCGTGCAGGCCGGGCTCCCCGGTGGCTGCTCGGGGTGGGGCCGCTGGCGCTCATCGCGCTCCTCATCGGACTCTTCACGCTCCTGAACGCACCCGGCCTCACGGGCAGCGGGGCACGCGTGCCCGAGGAGGCGGTGGCGATCGAGAACGTCCGATTCGAGCCCGGCCGCATCATCGTCGCGGTTCGCAACGAGGGGGTCGACCCCGTGACCGTCGCGCAGGTGAACGTGTCGGACTTCTTCGCGCAGTTCACGCAGACCACCGAGCAGATGGCGCCCCTCCAACCGAACACGATCACGGTCGGCTACGACTGGGTGCAGGGCGACCCGTACGAGATCGCCCTCATCACCTCGGCCGGCGGCAAGGTCACCGTCGACGTCGTCGCCGCACCGAGCCCCGAGCAGGGTGCGCAGTTCTTCGGTCTGATGGTGCTCCTCGGGATCTACGTCGGGGTCATCCCGATCGGCCTCGGCATGCTGTGGTTGCCGTTCGTGCGTCGCGCGTCGCGCGTGTGGGTGCGAGGGCTGCTCGCATTCACGGTCGGCCTGCTCGTGTACCTGACCGTCGATGCCACGCTCGAAGGACTCGAACTGGTTGCCGGCAGCGCGGCCTTCGGGGGGAGTCTCGTCGTGCTGCTGGGGGCGGTCATCGCCTTCCTCGTGCTCGAAGGCGTCGAGGGGCTCGCCCTGCGACGACGCCGTGATCGGGGCGACGCAGCCGAGCCCTCCCCGCAGATGTTCGCGCTCATGATCGCGATCGGAATCGGCCTGCACAACCTCGGCGAGGGCCTGGCCATCGGGTCCGCGTATGCGGTCGGATCCCTCGCGCTCGGGGCATCCCTGGTCATCGGTTTCGCCATCCACAACACGACCGAAGGACTCGCGATCGTCACCCCGCTCGCACGCACCCGGCCTCGGCTCGGCCGCCTCGCCGTCCTCGGGCTCATCGCCGGTGCTCCGGCGATCGTCGGGGCCCTCGTCGGGGCATCCGTCAATCAGCCCACCCTCGCCGCCCTCCTGCTCGGCGTCGGCGCGGGTGCCGTCGGACAGGTCGCCGTGAAGTTGCTCCCGATGCTGCGCAGCGACACCGGCCGCGTGCTGACGCCGATCACCGTGGTGGGCATCATCGGCGGGGTCGTGTTCATGTTCGTCACCGGCCTGCTCATCGTCGCCTGAGTCTCACCGTCGCCAGATCGGCGTGAGGCTCGAAGCACCCCGGACGAGGGCCACGAAATGACAGCGCTTCCAATGCGTCAAAGGCCGAGTCCTGCTTGATCATGCGGTGACCCCGTGAGCGAGCGATCGAAGATTCCCAGACGTGTAAGCGCTTGCATTAACTCCCGCGACACTGCTACCTTCGCGAACAGTGTCGGAGGCACGGAGTCGTGCCGGGAATCGGGAGTCAAAGATGACAGTTCGCGCGCGCGCTCGGAGTTGGTTCGCACTGGTGGTCTCAGGGGTGGTCGCCGCATCGGCCCTGATCGTGATGCCGGGCCTCGCGGCCGCGGCCGAGGAGCCGCGTACATTCGCGCTCGTGGGCAGCCTGCAGCAGGAGCTCGGATGCTCCGCCGACTGGCAGCCCGAATGCGCCGAGACCGAACTCATCGCGACCGGCACTCCGGGCGTCTACGCCGCCGAATTCACGGTGCCGGCGGGCAGCCACGAGTACAAGGTCGCCGTGAACGACTCGTGGGACGAGGCGTATGGGCTGAACGGCGGCGGCGACAACATCCCGCTGACGGTCGCGGGCGATACCCCCGTGCGCGTCGTGTTCGACGACAACCTGAAGCGCGTCGGCCTCGAGGCCACCGGGCTCGCGGGCGCCTATGACGAGGCATCCGACGCCGCGCTCGTCGCCGACCCGGTGCGCCAGCCCGGCAGCGACGAGGTGTTCTACTTCGTCATGACCGACCGCTTCGCGAACGGCGACACCGCCAACGACGAGGGCGGGCTCACCGGCGACCGGCTCGCAACGGGCTTCGACCCCACGGACAAGGGCTTCTACAACGGCGGCGACCTCGCGGGCCTGCGCGAGCAGCTCGACTACATCGACGGGCTCGGCACCACGGCGATCTGGCTCACCCCGAGCTTCAAGAACCGCCCCGTGCAGGGCGAGGGCGCGAACGCGAGCGCTGGGTACCACGGGTACTGGATCACCGACTTCACCCAGATCGACCCGCACCTCGGCACGAACGCCGAGCTCGAGGCGCTCATCGCCGAGGCGCACGCCAAGGGCATCAAGGTCTACTTCGACATCATCACGAACCACACCGCCGACGTCATCGACTACGAAGAGGGCCAGTACTCGTACATCGACCAGTCGACGTCGCCGTACCTCGATGCCGACGGCGCCGAGTTCGACCCGGCCGACTTCGCGGATGCCGACACCGGCGCCGACTTCCCGGCTCTCGACCCGGCGACGAGCTTCCCCTACACGCCGACGGTGACCCCCGAGGACGCCGACCTCAAGGTGCCGGCCTGGCTCAACGACCCGACGCTGTACCACAACCGCGGCGACTCGACGTGGGAGGGCGAGTCGGTCACGTTCGGCGACTTCGTCGGCCTCGACGACCTCATGACCGAGCACCCGACCGTCGTGAACGGCTTCGTCGACGTGTACCAGCAGTGGATCGACCTCGGCATCGACGGGTTCCGCATCGACACCGCCAAGCACGTGAACTTCGAGTTCTGGGAGCAGTGGTCGACCGACGTGCTCGACTACGCGCACGCGGCCGGCAAGCCGGACTTCTTCATGTTCGGCGAGGTGTACGACGCCGACCCGGTGAAGCTGAGCCCCTACGTGCGCAAGACCGACATGAACTCGGTGCTCGACTTCACGTTCCAGTCGCAGGCGGTCAGCTTCGCCGCCGGCAACTCGGCGAAGAACCTGCAGTCCCTCTTCGCGGGCGACGACTACTACACGACGCCCGACTCGTCGGCCACGGCGCTGCCCACGTTCCTCGGCAACCACGACATGGGTCGCGTCGGCTACTTCCTGAAGTCGACGGATGCCCCGTTGCAGCGTGATGAGCTCGCGCACGAGCTGCTCTTCCTCACGCGCGGGCAGCCCGTCGTCTACTACGGCGACGAGCAGGGCTTCGCCGGCAGCGGTGGAGACAAGGACGCCCGCCAGACCCTCTTCGCGAGCGACGTCGCCGACTACCAGAACCAGGAGCTCGTCACCGGCGAGACCGCGGGCAGCGTCGACCGCTTCGGCACCGACGCCCCGCTCTACGCCCACATCGCGGAGCTCGCCGCGCTGCGTGCCGCGCACCCGGCGCTCGCGACCGGTGCCCAGATCGAGCGCTACGTCGACAACGGTGCGGGCGTCTACGCGTTCAGCCGCGTCGACCGCAGCGAGCGGGTCGAGTACGTGGTCGCCGCGAACAACTCGAGTGCCGAGAAGACGGTCGACGTGTCCACCCTCACCAAGGGTGGCGTGTTCGACGTGCTCTACCGCTCCGCCGGATCCGACGGCCCGGGCGTGACGGCCGACGCCGACGGCGTGGCATCCGTCACGGTACCGGCGCTCGGCGCCGTGGTGCTGAAGGCCGACCGCACGGTGAGCGCACCCGACGCGGCATCCGCCATCACGGTCGCGGCGCCCGCAGCGGGCGCCGGCGTGACCGGCGTCGCGCCCGTCGTCGCCGACGTCGACGACGCGACCTGGCAGGAGACGAGCTTCGCATGGCGTGTCGCGGGCGCAACGGGCGACGACGCCTGGCACGCGCTCGGCACCGCCGAAGACACGAGCCCGCGCGTCTTCCACGACACCGCCGGCCTCGCGAACGGCACGCTCGTCGAATACCGCGCGGTGTCGACCGACGCGGCCGGAAACCGCTCGGCGGCGAGCACGTACGCGAGCGTCGGCAACGCCGTCAACCTCGTCGAGGAGGAGGAGCCCGAGCAGCCGATCGACCTCGTGACCGTGCCCGGCTCGCACAATTCCGAGATGGGGTGCGCGGGTGACTGGGCCCCCGGCTGCGAGGTCGCGAAGCTCACGCTGCGCGCCGACGGCATCTACGCCGGCACCTTCGACGTTCCCGCGGGCGACTACGCCTACAAGGTCGCGCTCAACGGCAGCTGGGACCTCAACTACGGCGCGAACGGCGAGCAGAACGGCTCCGACATCGCCTACTCGACCGACGGCACCAAGCCCGTCACGTTCTACTGGAACCCGAACACCAAGGTGGTCTCGTCAACCGCCGAGGGCCCCACGGTGACGCTGCCCGGCAGCTTCCAGCAAGAGGTCGGATGCCCTGGCGACTGGCAGCCCGAATGCCTCGCGTCGCTCATGCAGGACGGCGACAAGGACGGTGTCTACACCTGGTCGACCTCGTCCATTCCCGACGGCGCATATGAGGTGAAGGTCGCGCACGGCGGGTCGTGGGACGAGAACTACGGCGTCGGCGGCGCACCCGGCGGCGCGAACTACACCTTCACGGCGACGACGGGCAAGCTCGTCGAGTTCCGCTACACGCTGGCCACGCACGTGCTCGAGATCATCGTCACCGACCCGCCGCTCGCGGGCTCGGGCCAGTCGCGCGCGCACTGGGTGAGTGAAGACACGCTCGCCTGGCCGGCCGAGCTGCTCGGCGGTGCTTCCGCCGCCGACACGACCTGGACGCTCGAGCACTCCGCAGACGCATCGCTTGCGGTGAGCGAGGGCGCCGTCACCGGCGGCGACGACGCGGTCGAACTCGCGTACGACCCCGCAGGGCTCACCGATGCGCAACTCGCGAAGTTCCCGCAGCTCGAGGGCTTCATCGCCCTGCACCCGGTTGGCGCCGACCGCGCTGCGATGCAGCAACTGCTCACCGAGCAGCTCGCGGTCGCCCAGCGGGTTTCGACAGGCTCAACCAGCGTGTTGACCGCATTCACCGGAATCCAGGTGCCGGGGGTGCTCGACGACCTCTATGCCGAAGCAGTGGCATCCGTGCCGCTCGGCGTCACGTGGGACGGCGACGTCGCGAGCCTCGCACTGTGGGCGCCGACCGCGCAGTCGGCCGCACTCCAGCGATGGGGTGCCGGCGCTGCGGGCGATCCCGAGCTGATCGACGCGACGTTCGACGCCGCTGACGGAACCTGGAGCGTCGACGGCCTCGCCGCCGGCGACGAGTACCGCTGGTCGCTCGCCGTCTACGCGCCGACCACCGGGGCGATCGAGACGAACTCGGTGACCGACCCGTACTCGATCGCACTGACGACGAACTCGGCACGCTCGGTCGTCGTCGACCTCGACGACCCGTCGATCACGCCCGAGCAGTGGTCCGAGACGCCTGCGCCCGTCGTCGAGCGCCCGGTCGACCGGGCGATCTACGAGCTGCACGTGCGCGACTTCTCGATCACCGACGAGACCGTGCCAGAGGCCGAGCGCGGCACCTACCGTGCCTTCACCCGCGACTCGGCCGGCACGGCGCAGCTCGACGAGCTCGCCGAGGCGGGCATCAACACGGTGCACCTGCTGCCGACGTTCGACATCGCGACGATCGAAGAGAACCGTGCGGCCCAGGCGACCCCGGAGTGCGACCTCGCGTCGTTCGGACCGGCGTCGCCCGACCAGCAGGCGTGCCTCGAGTCGATCCGCGACCTCGACGGCTTCAACTGGGGCTACGACCCGTACCACTTCCAGGCGCCCGAGGGCTCCTACGCGGTCGACCCGAACGGCGCCGCCCGTGTGGGCGAGTTCCGCGAGATGGTCGGCGCGCTGCACGCGACGGGCCTGCAGGTCGTGCTCGACAAGGTGTACAACCACACCGCGGCATCGGGTCAGGGTGAGAAGTCGGTGCTCGACAAGGTGGTGCCCGGGTATTACCAGCGCCTGAACTCGGTGGGCAACGTCGAGACCTCGACGTGCTGCCAGAACATCGCCACCGAGCACGAGGTCGCCCAGAAGCTCATGGTCGACTCGGTCGTGCTGTGGGCGAAGGAGTACAAGGTCGACGGGTTCCGCTTCGACCTCATGGGCCACCACTCGAAGGCGAACATGCTCGCCGTGCGAGCCGCGCTCGACGAGCTCACGCTCGAGAACGACGGTGTCGACGGGTCATCCGTCTACGTGTACGGCGAGGGCTGGAACTTCGGCGAGGTCGCGAACAACGCCCTCTTCGAGCAGGCCACCCAGGGACAGCTCGGAGGCACCGGCATCGGCACGTTCAGCGACCGGCTGCGCGACGCCGTGCACGGCGGCAGCCCTGTCGCGGCCGACACGAAGTTCGACCAGGGCTTCGGCACCGGCCTCGGCACCGACCCGAACGCCTACGCCGACGGCACGGCCGAGGAGCAGCTCGCCGACCTCGCGCACCAGACCGATCTCGTGAAGCTCGGCCTCGCCGGCAACCTGCGTGCCTACGAGCTGACGGATGCCTCGGGTGAGGTCGTTCGCGGCGATCAGCTCGACTACCGCGGCTCGCCGGCCGGCTACGCCGACCAGCCTGACGAGATCGTCACGTACGTCGACGCGCACGACAACGAGACGCTCTTCGACCACGGCGTGCTCAAGCTGCCGGCCGACACGTCGATGGCCGACCGGGTGCGCATGAACACGCTGTCGCTCGCGACCGCGACCCTCGCGCAGACGCCGTCGTTCTGGCACGCGGGCACCGAGCTGCTGCGGTCGAAGTCGCTCGACCGCAACAGCTACAACTCGGGTGACTGGTTCAACCGCATCGACTGGACCGGCCAGGAGTCGACCTTCGGTTCGGGCCTGCCGCCCGCAGCCGACAACGGCGACTTCTGGGACGAGATGGCGCCGCTGCTCGCCGACCCCGCACTGAAGCCGGCCGCTGCCGACATCGCCGCGGCCGAGGCATCCGCCCTCGACCTGCTCCGTGTGCGCAACGAGGTCGACCTGCTGCAGCTCGGCTCTGCTGCGTTGATCGATGAGAAGGTGACGTTCCCGAACGGCGGCGCCGACGCGACGCCCGGGCTCATCACGATGCTCATCGACGACCTGGTGGGCGACGACGTCGACCCCGAGCTCGAGGGTGCGCTCGTCGTGTTCAACGCCTCGCCGTCTGCGGTGACCGAGCAGGTCGACGGGCTCGCGGGCCGGTCGTTCGAGTTGGCTGCCGCGCAGGCGAACGGCGCCGACGACGTCGTCAAGACGACGGCTTGGGATGCCGCGACCGGGTCGGTCACCGTGCCCGCGCGGACTGCGGCGGTGCTGGTCGACGAGCAGCCGCCGCCCGCGGTCGCGACCGTCACCGTCGCCGCGCCGAACAAGGTGCTCGCCAAGGCCGGCTCGGCCGTGCACGTCTTCGGCTCGGTCGTCGCGCTCGACGGCAGCGCGCCGGTCGGCACGATCACGGTGCTCGAGGGCGACACCGTGCTGGCGACCGCCGAGGTCACCGCCGACGCGACGGGGGTCTTCAAGGTCAAGCTGCCGAAGCTGCCGGCCGGCGTGCACCTGATCCGCACGACGTTCGACGGGGGCGACGGGTTCGCCGACTCGGCGTCGATGCCGGTGCCGCTCATCCTCTGGTAGCGGCCGCCTCGCCGGTCGAGCAGGTCGCGCAGCGACCGTCCGTCGGTCGAGTAGGTCGCGCAGCGACCGTATCGAGACCCCGCCGCCTTCGCGTGGGGTCTCGATACGCGTCGCCTCGGTGGCGCTACTCGACCGACGGCGCTACTCGACCGACGGCGCTACTCGACCGACGGCGCTACTCGACCGACGTCGGATCGAGATTCACTCAGAAGGGAAGCTCGACGCCGCAGACCCCGAAGCTGCCGGCGATGTCGGCGCCGTGTGCGGCGAAGATCTCGTCGATGCCCTTGCCGTCGGCGGCCTTGACGTCACGGTTCGGGTTGTTGGCGCCGATCGTGCCGCCCGAGCCGTTCGCGCCCTTGATCTTGATCGTGAACGACGAGGGTGCGCCGGTCGCCGCGTACGCGTCGAGCACGCACTCCGCGTCGGCCTCGGACAGGCCGGCCGTGAGCTCGTCGACGTGCACCGTCAGCCAGGTCTGCGAGTTCGAGGCGCCCGCGTTGCCCTTCTCCGAACGGTTGGCGTTGTAACACTCGTGGGCGTACGCGGCCGCACCGGTGCCGAGCACCGCGGCGGCGGCGAGCGCGGCGCCCGCTCCGATGTTGATCAGGGTTCGCTTGAACATGTGGATTCCTCCGGATGGGTGATCAAATGTGCGCGACCGGGTCGGTGCGCGCACGCTCCCAAAGGTCGCGTCTTCGTCGACGCGCAGTATCCGTGCTTACCCTGACTATCGGATATTCCGCCCTGTGGCAGCGCCCCAGATCAGGGGTCTTCTCGGACCGCCGCTCGACCGGCGCCTGGATTCCCTGCCGCCCTGCGGCTCTTCGGCGCTTGGGTGCTTGGGTGCTTGGGCGCTTGGGCACTTGGGCACTTGGGCACTTGGGCACTTGGGCACTTGGGCACCGCGGATTCAGGGCAGACCCAGAGTCGCCGAGCCACCTTCCCCGTCGACCTACCGCACAGCGCAGGATCACAGCGCCGGGACAGCTGTGGCGTCGCGTGCCGAACCGCAGATCCTGCGTTGTGCCACCCGGCCACGGCACGTTGGCACCGGTACCCGAGTACTGGTGCGGACGGCTCCCTGGGGTGATGCCGGGAGGTCGGCGTCGTGCGTAGTGTTCCGTCATGACCTCGGCTCGCATGACCGACTCCCCAGCCTCGACACGGAATCGCATCGACCTGTTGCTGTTCGCGGGCTTGACCGCGATCATCAGCGGGTCGCTGTGGCTCCTTCTGGCCTGGATGGGCGGCGACGTGACCGCGGGAGGTTCGCTCGCGATCTTCGCCGTCGCGACCTCCGGCCCATCAATGGCCGCACTGATCCTGTACCTCACACGCACGCGGCGGCTGCCGCGCAGTGAACGCCGGTACCCGGTGTCGGCTCCGTGGCTCTGGGTGCCGGCGGCGCTGGTCCTCGGTGCGGCGCCGGCGGTGCTGGCCGGCCTGATCGTGGCCCCAGAGGCCCTCGCCGCCAGCATCGCCGACGTGCCCGACGTCGTGGCGAGCCTCGGCGGCGCGGGCATGTTCATCGTGACGTTCCTCATCGCGGGCCCGCTCGCCGAGGAGTTCGGATGGCGCGGCTACGCCCAGCCGCGGCTGCGACGTTCGCTCGGCCTGCTCGCGACCTCCGCCGTGCTCGGCGTCGCGTGGTGGGTCTGGCACATCCCGCTGTTCTTCCTGCCGGGCACCGCGCAGGCTTACATGGGCTTCTTCACGCTCGAGTCCCTCGGCTTCGCGATCTCGTTCGTGCCCCTCTGCCTGATCTACCTGTTCGTCAGTGAACGCCTCGGAGGAGGGGTGTGGGCGGCGATCCTGCTCCACTTCACGTCCAACGTCTCATTGACCCTGCTGCCCGACGCCTCGGTGCTCGCGAGCGTGGCGCGCCTGGCGGTCATCTTCGTGCTCGCCGCGGGCGTCTACTTCGCGTGGCGGCCCGACGCACGAGGCCCGCTCGCGAGCACGGCGTAAGCGCGGCCGAGACGCCCGAGCCACCAGTCGGTGCGCTCGGGCGTCGCCGCGTAGCGGTCGAGCAGCTCGGGGTCGGGCAGCACGCGGCGCACCTCCACGGCACCGTCGATGGGAGCGATCGGCGCGTGCGAGACATCCGCCGCCAGCAACGAGGCGGTGCCGAGCCCGCAATCGAAATCGAGCGAGGGCAAGGCCGCGGCCAGGTGGGCACCCATCGCGAGGCCGATGCTGGTGTCGAGCGCGCTCGACACCACGACCGGCAGCCCCGTGCGATCGACGAGTTCGAGCACCCGGCGGATGCCGCCGAGCGGCTGCGCCTTCACCACGAGGATGTCGGCGGCGTCGGCCTCGGCGACCGCCAGCGGGTCATCTGCTCGCCTGACGCTCTCGTCGGCGGCGATCGGGATGCCCATGTACTTCGTGCGGATGCTGATCTCGAGCAGGTCGGCGACACTCGCGCAGGGCTGCTCGACGTACTCGAGGTCGAAGGGGGCGAGCGCGTGGATGGCGTGCTCGGCCTCGTCGACGTTCCAGCCGCCGTTCGCGTCGACCCGGATGCGGCCCTCGGGGCCGAGCGCCTCGCGCACGGCTCGAACGCGGGCGACATCCTGTGCGAGGGTCTGGTCGCGTGCCGCGACCTTCACTTTCGCCGTACGGCATCCGGGGAATCGGGCGAGCACCGCCGCCACGCTGTCGGGATCGACGGCGGGGATCGTCGCGTTCACGGGAATGCGGTCGCGCAGGATGGGCGGCGTCGGGTTCCAGCCGAAGTCGATCGCCGCGGCGAGCCAGGCGGATGCCTCGTCGTCGGGGTACTCCGCGAACGGCGAGAACTCGGTCCAGCCCTCTGGACCCTCGAGCAGCATCGCCTCGCGCACGTCGATGCCGCGGAACCGGGTGACGAGCGGCAGCGCCACGACCCGGGCAGTGCCGAGCAGCTCATCGAGGGGCGGCAGGGGAGCGGCGGGCGGCGGGGGAGCGGCGGCGCTGGCGTCGGTCATGCCCCCATCGTGGCACCGTGTTCGGCGCTGCGCGCAGGCGGGCGCGCGGATGTCCCCGCAATAGGCTTGACGCATGGCTGCCGACGTGTCCGAACTGTTCGATGCGAGTGAGTGGGCCGACGCGGCGCCGCTCATCACCGGGTCATCCGGCGGTTTCAGCGACATCACGTACCACCAGTCGCTCGACGGGCGCATCGCGCGCATCGCGTTCGACCGGGCCGACGTGCGCAACGCGTTCCGCCCGCACACGGTCGACGAGCTCTACCGCGCCCTCGAAGACGCACGCACGAACCCGCGCATCGGCGTCGTGCTGCTCACCGGCAATGGCCCGAGTGCGAAAGACGGCGGCTGGGCGTTCTGCTCGGGCGGCGACCAGCGCATCCGCGGTCGTGACGGCTACAAGTACTCCGACGCCGAGACCGCGATCGTCGACGGGGCGGGCGGCACCGCCGACCCGCACGGGCATGCTGCGGTCGGCCGGCTGCACATCCTCGAGGTGCAGCGACTCATCCGGTTCATGCCGAAGGTGGTCATCGCGGTCGTGCCGGGGTGGGCGGCCGGCGGAGGCCACTCGTTGCACGTCGTGTGCGACCTCACGATCGCCTCGCGCGAGCACGGCCGGTTCAAGCAGACCGACGCCGATGTCGGCTCGTTCGACGCCGGCTACGGGTCGGCGTACTTCGCGCGCCAGATCGGGCAGAAGTTCGCGCGCGAGGTGTTCTTCCTCGCCGAGGAGTACTCGGCCGAGCGCGCCTACGAGATGGGCGCCGTCAACCGCGTGGTCGCGCACGCCGACCTCGAGCGCGAGGCGATCACCATGGCCCGCACCATCCTCACGAAGTCGCCCACGGCGATCCGCATGCTGAAGTTCGCGTTCAACGCGGTCGACGACGGCATGGTCGGGCAGCAGGTGTTCGCCGGCGAGGCCACGCGTCTGGCCTACGGCACCGACGAGGCGGTCGAGGGCCGCGACGCGTTCCTCGAGAAGCGCGACCCCGACTGGGGCCCCTACCCGTGGCACTTCTAGCCGTGCCGCTCACCTTCCACGGGCTCGGAGGACGTGTGCGGGATGCGAGGACGCCGACCCTGACGAGTGTCCTCCAATATTCCAAGAGTCCTCCGAACCCGCGTGGGCGGCGGGCACGATGAAGCCGCTGCTGCGAATCCCGGCGTCGGATGTCCCGGCACTGACCCGCGCACTCGAGACTGCGCTCGACGGCGGCCCCGCCGTCTGGCCCCTCCCCACCGCCGCCACCCCCGCCCCCGCCGCCCCCGCCCCCGCCGCCCCCGGCCCCACCATTCGTTCCGGGGGTGCTTTCGTGCCAGAACAGGGCCCGATCGGGGCGGAATTCGGCACGAATGCACCCCCGGAAGGCAATGTGACCCCCGTCGAGGTCGACGACCGCATCGCGCTCGTGGTCGAGACGAGCGGCTCGACCGACGCCCCCAAGCGAGTCGCGCTGTCGGCCGACGCCCTGGTCGCGAGCGCCGACGCCACCCACGACGCGCTCGGCGGCACGGGCCAGTGGCTGCTGGCGCTGCCGGGCCACTACATCGCGGGGGCGCAGGTGCTCGTGCGCGGCCTCGTCGCGAGCACCCCGACCCTCACGGTGCCGGGTGAGCGGTTCGATCCGTCGGCGTTCGCCGCGACATCCGCGCAGCTGTTGCCGCACGTTCCGCACTACACCTCACTCGTGCCGACCCAGCTCGCGCGACTGCTCGATGCGGCCGAGCGAGACCCGTTCATCGCGGCCGCGCTCACGTCGTTCGACGCCGTGCTCGTCGGCGGGCAGGCCCTCGCGCCCGCGATCGCCGAGCGTGCCGCCGCGGCGGGCGTGCGCATCGTGCGCACCTACGGCTCGAGCGAGACGGCGGGCGGATGCGTCTACGACGGCACTCCCATCGGCGACACGCGGTTGCGCTTCGACGACGGGCGCATCGAACTCGCATCCTCGAGCCTCGCCGACGGATACCTCGGCGATCCTGCGCGCACGGCCGAGGCGTTCCGCTCCGACCGCGACGGCACCCGTTGGTACGTCACCGGCGACCTCGGCGAGCTCGCCGCCGACGGGCGGCTGCGCGTACGCGGACGCGCCGACGACGTGATGGTCTCGGGCGGCGTGAAGGTCGTGCTCGGCGAGGTCGAGCGCGTGGTGCGCGCGGTCGCGGGATTCGCCGACGCGGTCGTGGTCGCGGCGCCCGACCCCGAGTGGGGCGAACGCGCCGCGGTCGCGATCGCGGGTGACGCGGGCGACGAGGCATCCGCCCTGCAGGCGCTGCGAACGGCGACGGATGCCGCGGGCCTCGCCCCCGCCGCCCGGCCCGTGCGACTCGTGGTCGTCGACCGGCTGCCGATGCTCGCCTCGGGCAAGCCCGACCGCCGCGCGATCGCGGCGCTCGCAGCGGCGTCCGCCGGCTGACTCCGACGCGGCCGCCCTCCGCCTCCGCGCCACTTCAACGCCCTCCGCGCCAACCGAAGTGGTGCGGAGGGCGCCGAAGTGGCGCGCGGGCGTGGCCCGAGGCATCCGGGGTCAGGGGGCCGGTGCCACCTCGGCGACGTCGACCGAGGCGTCCTCGTCAGCCTCGGCCTCGGTGAGTCGGCGCGCCTCCTCGAGGTGCGCCTGCACGGCCGCCCGCCGGGGCAGCAGCAGGCTCGCGAGCGCGGCGATGCCGAAGCCGGCCACGGCGACCCACACCGAGGCCTGCAGCGCGGTGAGCATGTGCTCGCGGCTCCAGTCGTCGCCGACCACCGAGAAGAAGACGGTCGTCGAGATCGCGACGCCGGATGCCGCTCCCAATTGCTGGAACGTGCTGTATGTCCCGGATGCCGCTCCTGCATCGGCGACCGGCACCGTCGCGAGGGCGACGTCGACGAGCGGGATGATGAGCAGCGCGAGCCCGAGGCCCGACACGAGCATCGGCCAGACGGCCGCCCAGCCGGTGAACGCGGCGCCGGTGTCGGCGACGATCGCGAGCACCCACAGCACGCCGGCGGCCATGATCACGGCACCCGCCGTGACGAGGTACTTGCCGACCTTCGCCACGAGCGGGATGACCGCTCCCGTGCCGACCAGCGCGCCGAGGCTGAACGCGAGCAGGTTGAGGCCGGCGGTCAGGGCGTCGACGCCGAGCCCGACCTGCAGGTAGATGATGAACGGCAGCGTGAACGCGTTGAGCGCGCCCTGGAAGGCGGCCTGGGTGACGATGCCCGCCGAGAAGCCGCGGTCGGCGAAGAGCGGCATCGGCAGCAGGGCCGAGCCGTCGCGGCGCATGCGCCGGCGCGAGTGCGCGACGAAGACCACGAGCAGGAGCGCGCCGGCGCACACGGGGATCCAGAGCCAGGCCGGCCAGCCGAGTGAGCGGCCCTCGACGAGCGGCACCATGAACGCGAGCACGGTGGCGCTCAACAGCACGACGCCGACGAGGTCGAGGCGCATCGGACGCGACGAGCGGGTCTCGGGTACGAATCGTGCGGCGAGCGCGAAGATGACGATGCCGACGGGAATGTTGATGAGGAACACGCTGCGCCATCCCAGCCCCCAGAGGTCGGCATCGACGAGCCATCCGCCGAGCACCGGCCCGGCGACCGCCGCGATGCCGGCCACGCCACCGATGAGGCCGTACATCGGTGCCCGCTCGCGCGGCGTGAAGAGCGCCTGCACCGACGCGAGCAGCTGCGGCACCATGAGCGCGGCGAACAGTCCCTGCGCGATGCGCGTGGCGACGAGCACGTCGCCCGACCAGGCGGCGGCGGCCGCGGCCGACGAGATCGTGAAGCCGGCGATGCCGATGAGGAACACGCGGCGCCGGCCGAACAGATCGCCGAGCCGGCCGCCTGTGATCAGCGCGACCGCGAACGCGAGCAGGTACCCGCTGACGATCCATTCGAGCTGCGCTTGGGTGGCGCCGAGGTCGGCGCCGATCGATGGCAGCGCCACCTGCACGATCGTGACGTCGAGGAGGTCCATGAAGGAGGCGAACAGGAGGATGCCGATGGCGAGGCCTCGGCGCGGGATGGTGGTCATCCTCGTCGTCCTTTCGTATGCTGAAGTTGCTTCCATTACGGGATAGTCCCGTATTGGAATAATCCCATATCGGGAACAATAGGAGGTCGGCGCGCAGATGTCAACCAAGGCCGAGGTCACCGGGCGCATCGTCGAGCTGCTGCAGCTCGTGATCGCGTCGTCGGTGATGACCAACGAGCGCATCGCCCGGTCGATGGGGGTCAACGTCGTCGACCTCCAGGCGCTGGGGTTCATCGCCCGCAGCGGTGAGCCGATAACGGCCGGCGAGATCAGCCAGCAGACCGAGCTGCCGACGAGCACCACGACCCGAGTGCTCGACCGGCTCGAGAAGCAGGGACTGATCGAGCGCTCGACCGATCCGAGCGACCGCCGGCGCGTGGTCGTGCGAGTCAGCCCCGCGGTGGTCGCGGGCGGCGCCGGCACCGGCGGGGCGGATGACCCGTACGCGGGGATCCTCGATGGCATGCGCCGGGTGCACGAGGGATTCACGGTCGACGAGCTCGAGGTGGTCGCCCGTTACCTCGACGCGGTGAAGGACGTGCGCTGACCCTGCGGGTCGAGGAGGCAGCGAAGCGACCGTCTCGAAACCCACCCCCCATTGCCTCGCGGTTTCGAGACGGCGCTGGCGCGCCTCCTCAACCCACCGGGGTTCGAGACGGCGATCGCGCCTCCTCAACCCGCGAGTGCATGGCCTCGCGAATTAGCATGGTGGGGTGGCCCGCCCGAAACCCCAGCGCATCAACCCCGACGACGTCAAGAGTCGCGCGACCCACGGCACGTCCGGCAACCCCGCGCGCGCGGCCGCGGGCAGGCCGTCTGAGAAGGTCGTGAAGCCCGCGAGCGCGGCCGACTGGGTCGCAGGCGCTCGCCTGCGCACACTCCCGCTCGCGATCGCACCCGTCGCCCTCGGCACGGGAGCGGGCATCGTGGCCATCGCCGACGGCCCGTGGCATCCGGCCCGCGCCCTGCTCGCACTCATGGTCGCGCTCGCGCTGCAGATCGGCGTGAACTACGCCAACGACTACTCCGACGGGGTGCGCGGCACCGACGACCATCGGGTCGGCCCGGCGCGCCTCACCGGCTCAGGTGTCGCGAAGCCGCGGCACGTGCTCGCCGTCGCGCTCAGCTTCTTCGCACTCGCCGCACTCGCCGGACTCGCACTGGTCGTCGCCACCGGCCAGTGGTGGCTGCTCGCGGTCGGCGCCGTCGCGATCGTCGCCGCGTGGTTCTACACCGGCGGAAAGCGCCCGTACGGCTACTACGGGCTCGGCGAGTTGTTCGTGTTCGTCTTCTTCGGCGTCGTCGCGACGGCGGGGTCGGCATACGTGCAGGCGCTCACGGTCAACCTCGAGGCGTGGCTCGGCGGCGCCGGCGCGGGGCTGCTGGCGTGCGCAGTGCTCATGGCGAACAACCTGCGTGACGTCGCGCAGGACAAGATCGCCGGCAAGCGCACGCTCGCGGTGCTCGTCGGGCCGCTGGCGGGGCGCATCCTGTTCGTGGTCTTCATGCTCGTGCCGTTCGGCATCGCGGCGTTCTTCGCGTTGTTCTACCCGGCGGCGTGGCTGGTGCTGTTCGCGCTGCTCGCGGCCCTGCCGGCGTGCCTCATCGTGCTCACCGCGAAGACCCCGCGCGAACTCATCACCGCGCTGCAGCTCACAAGCCTCACCGCGCTCGCCTACGGCGTCGGGCTGGGGCTGGTCTTCGCGCTGTAGCTGTAGCTGTAGCTGTAGCTGCTGCGCCGCTCGAGGAGCGACCGACGGATGCCGCTACTCGGCGGTGCGCTCGGTCGACGCGCGATCGACGGCGGCGTCTTCGGCTTCGTCGTCGTCGCGCATGGCGGGGGTCTCGCGGTGGCGGGCGGCGTAGAGGTCGCTCGACATCGACTCGCGCGGGCGGCGCAGGAACAGCAGTGACGCGCTGAGGCCGAACACTGCGGCCACCACGGTCGAGATCCACGGGTTGGCCCCGACGGCGAGCAGCACGGCGAGTGGCACGGCGAACAGCAGGATGCGCAGCGCGGTGTACCAGAGCCAGACGGGCACAGATTTCACTCAGTCATCTTAAGCGCGTCACCTGTGCGCGGGCTCCCAGCTAGTACGCCGCAGACGCGCCTAGACTGTGGACATGGCCCGGCTGCTCTTCGGACTCGGCGTCGCCGCCGTGATCTTCACGATCTACGCCGTCGCCGACTGCGCGTTCTTCGATCGCATGCGCATCCGAGGGCTCTCGCGCGGCTGGTGGATCGTCGTGATCATCTTCGTGCCCATCATCGGCCCGGTGCTGTGGTTCATCATCGGCCGGGGCCGTCGCACCAGTTCGGTGTCGGGCGGGCGCGGGCACACGGTCGCCCCCGACGATGACACCGACTTCCTGCGCCGGCTGGGCCAAGACACCGAGCAAGATGAGCGCATCCGCCGTCTCGAGCAGGAGCTCGCCGAGCTCGACAGTGAGGCCGACACCCCCGGCTCCGCCGACGACCAGCACCCGGCCGGCCCCGGGGCGACGCGTCCCGACAATCCTGAGACGCCGGGTGAGGCCGGCCCGTCCGGTCGCCCGAATGCCTGACGCGGGCCCGCCCGCGAGCCCGCCCGCGCCAGCCACCGCCTTCGCGGTCGCGTTGCTCGAGGAGTTCGTGCGCGCCGGCGTGCGCGACCTCGTCGTCGCCCCCGGGTCGCGGTCGCAGGCGCTCGCGCTCGCCGCAGCCGAGTTCGAACGGGCCCGACTGCTGCGGCTGCACGTGCGCATCGACGAGCGCTGTGCGGGATTCCTGGCCCTCGGCCTCGCGATCGAGTCGCGGCATCCGTCGATCGTGGTGACGACGTCGGGCACCGCGGTCGCCAACCTGCACCCCTCCGTGCTCGAGGCGCACCACTCGGGCGTGCCGCTCATCGTACTGACGGCCGATCGGCCGGCCGAGCTGCGCGGCATCCGCTCGAACCAGACGACCATGCAGCCCGGCATCTTCGCGGGCGCGGTGCGGCTCGAACGCGATGTCGCGGCGCCCGATGGGGCGGCAGGCGAGTCGGATGCCGCGGCGCGCCTCGCCCGCGACGCCGTGGCCGCGGCACTCGGCTTCGATGGGGCGGGCGCGTTCGTCGCGCATCCAGGGCCCGGACCGGTGCACGTGAACCTGCAGCTGCGCGAACCCCTGTCGTCGTCGTTCGACCCTGGCGGGTTGAGGAGCGGCGGGTTGAGGAGCGCCGGGTTGAGCAGCGGCGGGTTGAGGAGCGGCGGGTTGAGGAGCGCCGCCGAAGGCGACGCGTCTCGAAACCCTGACGCGTCTCGAAACCCCGACGGGTCTCGAAACCCCGACGGGTCTCGAAACCCCGACGGGTCTCGAAACCCCGACGCGTCTCGAAACCCGCTCCGCGAGCAACCCGGTTTCGAGACACGCCCGGCTGCGCTGGGCGTTCCTCAACCCGTTGCGGCGCACGGTGCACTCATCGAGCCCGGACCGCGCACCGTCGTCGTCGCCGGGGCGGGCGCGGGCCCCGGAGCCGAGGAGATCGCGCGCGCTGGAGGGTGGCCGCTCTTCGCCGAGGTCACGAGCGGCGCCCACTTCGGGCCGAACCTCGTCGTCGCCTACCGCGATCTGTTGCGCGAGCCGGGCTTCGGCGACCAGGTGCAACGGGCGATCGTGTTCGGGCATCCGACGCTGTCGCGCGAAGTTCCCGCGCTCGTGCAGCGCGACGACGTCGAGACGATCGCCGTCGCGCCGTCGGGCATCGAGTGGTTCAACCCCGGCCGGCGCGTGCGCCGGTTCGAGCGGGACGTGCACGTGGCGGAGCATCCGCCGACCGCCGACGAACGCGCCTGGGTGGGGCGCTGGGTGCATGCGAGTCGCACGCTCGTGGCGGCGGGTCTTCCCGAGGCAGCGCCCCTCGCGAGCGGCGTCGACGAGACCGGACACGTCTCCGACTTCGCCGCACAGCGCGAGTACATGAAGGCGCAGCTCGCCGCGGTGCGGGCGCCGATCACTCGGCGCATGCTCGTCGACGCGGTGTGGGCGGCGACGTGGCCCCACGATCGGCTCGTGTTCGGCGCGTCGCGACTCATCCGCTCGGCCGATCGCGCCGTGCCCGGGCGTCGCATCACGGCTCATGCGAACCGTGGTCTCGCGGGCATCGACGGCACAGTCGCGACCGCGCTCGGCATCGCGATCGCGAGCCAGTCGGCGGCCGATGCCGGTCGAGCACCGAACGCGGCGAGCGCATCGAGACCCGCCGCTGGCGTGACCCGCGCGCTCATCGGCGACCTCACGCTGCTGCACGACGTGGGTTCGCTGCTGATCGGTGCCGGTGAAGCCCGCCCGCGGCTGCAGCTCATCGTCGGGAACGACGGCGGAGGAACGATCTTCGACGCGCTCGAGGTCGCGGGTACCGCACCCACCGATGCCTTCGATCGCGTGCAGTTCACGCCGCAGCAGGTCGACTTCGCGGCGCTCGCCTCGGCATACGGGTGGGACTACGCGCGCGCGACGACCCGCGGCGAGCTCGACGAGGCCCTCGGCACCCGCCTCGACGGCCCGTCGATCCTCGAGATCCCGCTGCCGCGCTGACCTGCGGCCCCGCGCTGACCGGCGACGCAGCGCTGACCCGGCGACGCCGCGCTGAGTCGGCAACGCCGCGGGCTGCGAACGCACTCGCCGAGAGTGCACTCCGCGCCCCTGGCGGGCGGCGACTGCGCTCTCGATCGAAGCCCGTGCGGCGCAACGACCTGCCGAGCCGAGCGGCACCTGCGCAACGCAGGATGTGAGGTCTGGGACATCCGAAGCTGGCTGTGCGAGATAACAATCCGCAGCTGGCTGTGCTGGCGTTCTCGTCCTACGTTGTGCAGCCGGCCGGGGAGAGACCGTGTTGAGCAGCCCGGGAGGCCGCCGCGGCGCGGCGCGCCTCGACGCGCGCTCCCCCGCTTGGCAGGATGGAGACCTGCGCGGCGCCGCGCCGCACGAGGGGAGCGTGTCATGGGCAAGGAGTCGTTCTGGGCGTCGGATCCGAACGAGTTGCTGCGAGTCGGCAAGGGCTTCACGCTCGCCGACATCGACCCCGACTCGCACGCGGGCTACGACGGTGACAAGGCCGACGGCGAGAAGTCACTCGTCGAGGGCGCCGAGATCCTCGCCGATCAGCAGGAGATGCTCTTCGCGAACAGCCGCATGGGCGACGACCCGCGCCGCGTACTGCTCGTGCTGCAGGCCATGGACACCGCGGGCAAGGGCGGCATCGTCAAGCACGTCATGGGCGCCGTCGACCCGCAGGGCGTACAGCTCGCGGCGTTCAAGAAGCCCACCGCTGAAGAGCTCGAGCACGACTTCCTCTGGCGCATCCGCAAGCAGGTGCCCGAGGCCGGAATGATCGGTGTCTTCGACCGGTCGCACTACGAAGACGTGCTCATCGGACGCGTGCGCGAACTCGCCCCGCCTGAAGAGCTCGAGCGCCGCTACGACGCCATCAACGAGTTCGAGCGCGAACTGGTCGAGGACGGCACGACCGTCATCAAGGTCATGCTGCACATCTCGGCCGACGAACAGAAGGAGCGCCTCGCCGAGCGGCTCGACCGCCCCGACAAGCACTGGAAGTTCAATCCCGGCGACATCGACGAGCGGCTGCTCGCGCCCAGATACCAAGAGGCCTACCAGATCGTCTTCGATCGAACTGCGACGTCGGATGCCCCGTGGTACGTCATCCCCGCGAACCGCAAGTGGTACGCGCGCCTGGCGGTGCAGCACCTGCTCATCGACGCGCTCGAAGCGATGGGCCTCGACTGGCCCAAGGCCGACTACGACGTCGAGGAGCAGAAGGCCCGCCTCGCCGCCAGCTGAGTTCCGCGGGTTGAGGAGGCGCGTCAGCGCCGTTTCGAAACCCGATGTGCGGGCAACTGGGTTTCGAGACGCTCGCTGCGCTCGCTCCTCAACCTGCAGGCGGCAGCTAACCGCCGAAGGCCTCGACGATCGGGCGGAACTTCATGAGCGTCTCGGCGAGCTCGTCGGCGGGTACCGAGTCGTGGACTATGCCGCAACCGGCATATGCCGCGACTGCCCCGTCGGGTTCGACCTGCGCACAGCGCAGCGCGATCGCCCATTCGCCGTCGCCGTCGCCGTCGATCCAGCCGACGGGGCCCGCGTAGCGGCCGCGATCGAATCCCTCGAGCTCGGCGAGCACGGCCAGTGCAGCCAGCCGCGGCGTGCCGGCGACCGCGGCGGTGGGGTGCACGGCGCTCACGAGGTCGAGCGAGCTCGACCCGTCGCCCAGGGTGCCCTTCAGGTCGGTGGCGAGGTGCCACAGATTCGGCAGTTGCAGCGTGAATGGCTCGGGGCTCGCGTCAAGTCGCGCGGTGTGCGGCTCGAGGCGCTGCACCGCGCTCGCGACGGCGAGGGCGTGTTCAGCGAGGTCCTTGTGCGAGGCCGCGAGTGCGAGCGCGCGTTCGCGATCGGATGCCTCGCCCGCACCTCGCGACGTCGTCCCCGCGAGCACGCGCGCAGACACGGTGCCGTGGTCGACGCGCACGAGGGTTTCGGGGCTCGCGCCGATGAGCCCGTCGACGGCGAACACCCACGTGTCGGGATAGTCCTCGGCGAGCCGGTTGATGACCGCGCGGAGCCCGTCCTCTTCATGCAGTTCGCCCATGAGCTGTCGCGCCAGTACGACCTTCTCGAGCTCGCCGCCGTCGATACGTCGCACGGCCTCGGCCACGTTCGCCTCGTATGCCGGCGGCGGCACGGCGCCCGGTTCGAACGCCACGCGCGGCACGCGCCGCTTGGGCGAGGGCTCGGGAATCTCGAGGGGCGGGAACGCGTGGCCGGCGACATCCGATTCGCCCGCCGCGCCGCCCGTGCCGCCGGCGCCGTCAGCCGTCTCGGCCAGCGCGATGCGCGTCACCCACGCGCGCCCCTCGCGGCGCCCGAGCACGAGCGACGGCACGACGAGCACACTCGTCGCGGCCGACTCGTCGGCGAACGCGATGGCGCCGAAGGCGACGAGGCCGGTGCCGGGGAGCCCGACGCGGTCGTCGACGCTCGCCATCGCGGCGAGCGAGCGCCACGCGGCGGCGGCGTCTTCGATGCGAGTCGGTCCGCTGGTTTCGATGCGCAGCGTCTCGCCGTGGCCGACGATGCCCTCGCCGCGCCGCATCCAGAGCAGCGGATGCCGCGGATCGGCGCGTGGGATCAGCGGCGCGAGCTCATCGACCGGCTCGGTGCGCACGACGAGCTTCTGGTTCACCGCACCAGCCTACGCGCAGCCTCCGCTGGTCGAGGATGGACGAAGGAGCGTCTCGCGGTGGCTGGTCGAGGAGCGACGAAGGAGCGTCTCGAGACCTGCGGTGGCGGGGTTTCGAGACGGCGCTGGCGCGCCTCCTCAACCCACGGGCTTTTCGAGACGGCGCTGGCGCGCCTCCTCAACCCACGGGCTTTCGAGACGGCGCTGGCGCGCCTCCTCAACCCGCAGAGCGGAACCTACGCCGCGACGACGTCGACGCCGTGCCAGAAGGCGACGTGGTGGCGGATCTCGGCCGCGGCCTCGGACGGTGTCGCGTAGTACCAGGCCGCGTTCGGGTTGCGCTGGCCGTCGACCTCGACGTGGAAGTAGTTGGCGGTGCCCTTCCAGTGGCACACGCTGCGGTTCTGGCTCTCGGCGAAGTACTGCGGGTCGATCGACTCTCGCGGGAAGTAGTGGTTGCCCTCGACCACGACGGTCTCGTCGGACTGCGCGATCACGGTTCCGTTCCAGATTGCCTTCATGCTCGGTGCAACGCTGCGGCCCGAGAAAGCATTCCTATGCATAGAAAGGCGAAGGAACCTCACAGAATGAGCGGATGTCCCGCGCCGTAGACTCGACGCATGACACGCGCTGACCTCGGTAAGGATCCGCACGAGGTCTCGGCGATGTTCGACCGGGTGGCCGCCAAGTACGACCGCACCAACAACGTGCTCTCGGTCGGAAACGCTCCGCTGTGGCGGGTCGCGACGACCAAGGCCGTCGACCCGAAGCCGGGACAGCGCATCCTCGATGTCGCGGCCGGCACGGGCACGTCGAGTGCGAGCCTGGCGCGGTCCGGGGCATCCGTCGTCGCCGCCGACTTCTCACCGGGCATGATCGACGTCGGCCGCAGGCGACAGGCGCACGTGCCCAACCTCGTGTTCGTCGAGGCCGACGCCACGAAGCTGCCGTTCGACGACGCGAGCTTCGACGCCGTGACGATCTCGTTCGGGCTGCGCAACGTGAACGAGCCGAAGCAGGCGCTCGCCGAATTCTTCCGCGTGACGAAGCCGGGCGGGCGAGTCGTGATCTGCGAGTTCTCGACCCCGTCCGTGCCGTTCGTACGGTTCGGCTACAACGCCTACCAGCGCTACGTGATGCCGCCGCTCGTGCGCCTCTCGAGCTCGAACGACACCGCCTACGACTACCTCAACGAGTCGATCAACGCGTGGCCCGACCAGCGCACGCTCGCGGCGTGGATCCGCGGCGCCGGGTACGTCGACGTCGCCTGGCGCAATCTCACCATGGGCGTCGTCGCGCTGCACCGCGCCGCGAAGCCCGTTCCGCCGGGCGAGTAGGGCGCGCGGCGCCTGCACGTTCCACCGGTCGAGGAGGCGCGCGGCGCCTGCACGTTCCGCCGGTCGAGGAGGCGCGCCGTTTCGAGACTCGCGCAGGTGCGGGGCGGGCCCGCCCGCGCCGCCCCGTCGCCGCGACGGCCGAGACGACGCGGGCGGGCCCGCCTGCAGTGCTATGCCGCCGTGAGGTCGCGTCGACGGAAGAGGGCGAGCCCGGCTCCGGTCAGCACGATCGCGATTCCGGTCAGCGTGAGCATCGCGGCCGACGAGAGCTCGTCGGCGGGGTACTCGCCGATGTGCTCGAACGGCGAGAGCGAGACGACCCAGTCGGGGGCGTCGAGCAGGGGACCGAAGAACCCGACGACGAACGCGTACCCGAAGACCGCCCACGCCAGCGGCACCAGCCTGGGTGCCCCGCCGTAGAGCAGCGCCGCGACGGCGAGCGTCGCCCACACCGCGGGTGCGTGCGCGACGTGTCCGAGCAGCGCCTCACCGAACAGGTCGCCTTCACCGGTGGTCAGCGCGGCACCGGCGCCGGTGCCGACCCCGGCGGTGACGAGCAGCAGCAGTACGCCGAGCGCCGACGACGCGATCCACGAACCCATCCAATCGGGACGACCGACGGCGGTCGCGAGCACCGCCTCGGAACGGCCCTCAGCCTCTTCGGAACGCAACGACTGCACCGACAGGATCGCGTAGATCGTCACGACGAGGGCGAACAGCAGGCCCATCATGCCGACGTATCCGGTGAGCAGGTCATCCTCACCGCCGAAGAGCACGAGCAGTTCGGGCGGTGCGTCGGCGAAGCCCTCGAGCATCGCCTGCGTGAACGCGCCGTAGACGAACGCGCCGGCGAGCAGCGAAGCCGTCCACCCGATCAGGCTCGCCCGCTGCAACCGCAGCGCGAGCGCGAACGGGCTCGACAGCCAGGGAGCCGCGCCGGCCGAACCGCGTCGCGCCTGCACGAGGCCGGCACCGAGGTCGCGGCGGGTCGACAGGGCGTACGCGAGAGCGGCGAACAGGATGAAGCAGCCGACGGAGACGGCCATCGGCCCCCAACGGTTCTCATCGAACGGAGCGACCTGCTGGGACCACCCGATCGGGGTGAGCCAGGCGAGCCATCCCAGGTCGCCGCCCTGCGCCGCCGACATGTCGCCGAGCCCGCGAACGACGAATCCGCCGCCGAGCACGGCGCCCGCGATCCCCGAAGCGGTGCGCGGGAACGCCGTGAGCTGCGCGCTCGTCGCTGCGATCCCCGCGAAGGCCACGCCTGCGGCACCGACGCTCGCGCCGAAGGCGAACGACCCGGCCGGGTCGAACTCCATTGCGGTGAGCAGCGCACCCATGAGCACCGCGACGGTGAGGTTCATGAGCACCGTGACACCGAGCGCCGCCGACAGCTGAGCGTGCCGGCCGACGACATTCGCGCGGACGAGCTCGGCGCGCCCCGATTGCTCTTCGAGCCGCGTGTGTCGGACGACCGTGAGAATGCTCATGAGGCAGGCGCCGATGATCAGGTACATCCCGTAGGTCGACGCGAGGAACCGGTCGAGGCTGGGCTCGTCGCCGCCGAAGCCCGGGCCCATCAGCAGGGCCGCCGCGGGGTTCGACGAGAACGCGGCGAACGCGCCGAGGTCGGCGGCCGTCGGGAAGACGAGCTGCAGGGCGTTCGCGAAGTAGGCGACCAGCAGCACCAGCCCGAGCGTCCACGCGGGGAAGCGGATCCGGTCGCGCCGCAGCATGAACCGAAGCAGTGTGCCGAATCCCGTCAGGGGGCCGCGACCGCGATCGAACGGGGTGGGCTGCGACGCCGAACGCGGCGCCGCGAGGGTGGTGGTCATCGCGCCACCTCCACGTGGCTCGACTCCACGTCGTCGACGTCGTCGCCGTAGTGCCGCAGCAGCAACTGCTCGAGCGTCGGCGGCGTCGCCGTCAGTGCGGTCACGCCGAGCGTGGCCAGTTCGCGCACGACCGCGGGCATGGCGTCGCCGTCGACCTCGAACGTGACCTGACCGCCCTCGCTGCGCAGCTCGTGGACGCCCGGAACGGCGGCGATCGCATCGGCCGGGCGGTCGACGATCGCCGCGACGCTGGTGCGCGTGAGGTGGCGCAGGTCGCGCAGGCTTCCGGTCTCGACGATGCGGCCCTGCCGGATGATCGAGATCCGGTCGGCCAGCACCTCGACCTGGGCGAGGATGTGGCTCGACAGCAGCACGGTGCGCCCGGCTGCCTTCGCCTCGCGGATGCACGCCTGGAAGACGGCCTCCATGAGCGGGTCGAGCCCGGCGGTCGGCTCGTCGAGCAGCAGCATCTCGACGTCGCTCGCGAGCGCGGCGATGAGCGCGACCTTCTGCCGATTGCCCTTCGAGTACGTGCGCCCCTTCTTCCGCGGGTCGAGGTCGAAGCGCTCGCAGAGCTCGTCGCGCCGCGCGCGGTCGACTCCGCCGCGGAGCCGCGACAGTACGTCGATCGCCTGGCCCCCGGTGAGGTTCGGCCAGAGCTCGACGTCACCGGGAACGTACGCGAGGCGTCGGTGAAGCGCGACGGCGTCGGCCCACGGCTCTCCGCCGAGGAGGCTCGCGTCGCCGCCATCAGCGCGGAGCAGGCCGAGCAGGATGCGGATGGTGGTGGACTTGCCCGCGCCGTTCGGCCCGAGGAACCCGTGCACCTCTCCGCGCTCGACCGTGAGGTCGAGCCCGTCGAGGGCGGTGACGGAGCCGAATCGCTTGCGAAGGTCGGTGATGCGGATGGCAGGCGCGGGTGCGCCCGAGGTCGTTGCAGACATGAGGATGTGCTCTCTTTCGATCGTCGGTGGGTGGATGCGGTCAGGCCATGCGGCCTGCGGCCTCCGCCGGCGGATCGGGGATGTAGAGCAGGTAGGCGTCGAGCATGTCGCGGTCGACGAGGAAGCCCTCGGTGTAGAGCTCGAGGGCGGGCAGCGTGAGTCGCCCGAGCGCGCGCTCCCAGAACGCAGCCGTGTCGATCGCATCGGGGTCGGTGTTCATGGACAGCTCGAGGAGGAGGGATCCGAGGGTGCTGCCGAGCAGGAAGCGTACGCGAGCCTCTTCATCGCGACTCGGCACGATGACGCCCGCCTCGACGCCGGCGGCGACGTACTCGACGGCATCGGCGACCATGTGCTCGATGAAGTCTCGTGCGTGCTCGCCCCCCGCCTGGATGCTTCGCAGCGTGTACGCGATCATCGGACGGTAGCCGTCCATCATCGCCAGTTGCCCGATGAACGCCCCTGGGGCGCCGCGGTCTGCGAGCACCTCTCGCTTGGTGTCGCGGACGACGGCGAAGACGTGCTCATCGCATGCTTCGCGCAGGCCGTCTTTCGAGCCGAACAGCTTGACGATGCCGGCCGCGCTGACGCCGGCGTCCTTCGCGATCGCGCGGAGGCCGACCTCGAATCCATCGCGGCCGAACCGAACGATCGCCGCATCGCGCACTCGCGCCCGCGAGGTCAGATCGGAGGTCGCCGCCATTCGAAGTGAACGCATGTTCACCATGGTAAACGCACGTTTTCGGCCACGTCAAGACCGCGACGAGCGTGTTCCGACGCTGGGATGGACGCGGTGGCGTGCCGAGCGGGCATCACGCGACATCCGGTCGATGTACGGCCCCGGTAGGCTGGTACGCGTGAATCCGACCCACCCGGTCGCCCGTCGCGGCTCGGCCCTCGCAGCCAACCTGGGCTTGAGCGAGAAAGTCTTCGCCTCACCTGCCGACAAGGCGATGGCGAAGGCGATCGACGACGGCATCGACCGCGTCGAGGCCGGCCTGCTCGACGAGGTGCGTTTCGCCGACTCCATCGCCGACGTCTCGACGCGGTACCTGCTCGAAGCGGGCGGCAAGCGCGTGCGCCCCCTGCTCACGCTGCTCACGGCGCAGCTCGGCGCGGGCATCAACGACGACGTCGTCACTGCCGCCGAAGCCATCGAGATCACGCACCTCGGCAGCCTGTACCACGACGACGTCATGGACGAGTCCGACCGTCGCCGCGGTGTGCCGGCCGCGCACGCCGTGTGGGGCAACTCGGTGGCGATCCTCACCGGCGACCTGCTGTTCGCCAGGGCGAGCCAGCTCATGGCGAAGCTCGGCGAGCGGGCCATCCGCATGCAGGCCGACACCTTCGAGCGGCTCGTGCTGGGGCAGTTGCACGAGACGGTCGGCCCGAGCGACGGCGACGACAAGATCGCGCACTACACCAGGGTGCTCGCCGACAAGACCGGTTCGCTCATCGCGGCCGCGGCGCAGTCGGGCGTCGTGTTCTCGGGCGCCGACCCGGCCTACGAGAAGCCGATCATCGAGTTCGGCGAGAAGGTCGGTGTGGCGTTCCAGCTCATCGACGACGTCATCGACCTGTCGCCGCAGCCCGAAGAGACCGGCAAGGTTCCCGGCACCGACCTGCGCGCGGGCGTGGTCACGTTGCCGCTGCTGCGGCTGGCCGAGATGGCCAAGACGGATGCCGCGTCGGCCGACCTGCTGCGTCGCATCGAGCGCGACGTGGTCACGGTCACGGCGGTCGCGGCCGACCTCGGCGACCCGCTCGACACGAACACCATGGCCTCGCGCATCGTGCCGTCGAAAGCGACGGTCGACGCGATCGTGGCCGAACTGCGTGACCACGAGGCGACGCGCGCTACGCTCGCTGAGGCCCACCGCTGGGCGCGCGAAGCGGTCGCCGCGCTCGCGCCGCTGCCTGAGGGCGGCGTGAAGAAGGCGCTCACGCGCTTCGCCGAGACCGTCGTCGAACGGCAGAGCTGAGCGAACTGCCGAGCCCACAACCGGCGCAGAGCCGGACAACCAATAGGGAGACACCCCACGTGACGAGGAACAAGCTGCGACTGGCGATCGTCGGGGCCGGCCCGGCCGGCATCTACGCCGCCGACATCCTGCTGAAGGCCGAGCGCAACTTCGACGTGTCGATCGACCTGTTCGACCACCTGCCGGCGCCCTACGGTCTGGTGCGTTACGGGGTGGCGCCCGACCACCCGCGCATCAAGGGCATCATCAACGCGCTTCGCGAAGTGCTCGACCGTGGCGACATCCGTATCTTCGGAAACGTGCGCTACGGCGAGGACATCGCACTCGACGACCTCAAGAAGCACTACAACGCCGTGATCTTCGCGACCGGCGCGGTGCGCGACGCGTCGCTGCGCATCCCCGGCATCGAGCTCGAGGGGTCGTACGGTGCGGCCGAGTTCGTGAGCTGGTTCGACGGGCACCCCGACTTCCCGCGCACGTGGCCGCTCGAGGCCCGCGAAGTGGCCGTGATCGGCAACGGCAACGTCGCCCTCGACATCTCGCGCATGCTCGCCAAGCACGTCGAAGACCTCATGCCCACCGAGATCCCCGCCAACGTGGCATCCGGTCTCGCCGCCTCGCCGGTCACCGACGTGCACGTCTTCGGCCGCCGCGGACCGACCTCGGTGAAGTTCACCCCCCTCGAGCTGCGTGAGCTCGGCGAACTGCGCGACGTCGACATGATCATCTACGACGAGGACTTCGACTACGACGACGCTGCGCGCGCCGCGGTCTCGGGCAACAAGCAGGTCTTCGTGATCGACAAGGTGCTCAACCAGTGGCGCCAGCGCGAGGTGGGGCAGGCGTCACGCCGCCTGCATCTGCACTTCTTCGCGAAACCGCTCGAGATCGTCTCTGATGGAAACGGGCGTGTCGGCGGCATCCGCTGGGAGCGCACCGCGCCCGACGGCGAGGGCGGCGTGGTCGGCACCGGCGAGATCCGCGAACTGCCCATCCAGGCCGTGTACCGCGCCGTGGGCTACTTCGGCTCGCCGCTGCCCGGCATCCCGTTCGACCGCGAATACGGGGTCATCCCGAACCACGAGGGCCAGGTGCTCTTCCACGACGCCGAGACCGGCGAGTCGCGCCAGATGTACGGGGTGTACTCGACCGGATGGATCAAGCGCGGCCCCGTCGGCCTCATCGGCCACACCAAGAGCGACGCCATGGAGACCATCAAGCACGTCATCAACGACCTCGGCAACTGGTGGCGGCCCGAGTCGCCGTCAGAGGAGTCGGTGATCGAGATGCTCGAGTCGCGCGGAATCCGCTACACCGACCTCGACGGCTGGCACCGCCTCGACGAGCACGAGCAGGCGCTCGGTGCGGCTGAGGGGCGCGTGCGCGTGAAGGTCGTTCCCCGCGACGAGATGGTCGACATCTCGGTCGGGGAGGCGTAGGGCGGGTTGAGGAGGCGCGCCAGCGCCGTCTCGAAACCTTGGTGGGTTGAGGAGGCGCGCCAGCGCCGTCTCGAAACCCGGGTGAGGAATCCCGTGGGTTGAGGAGGCGCGCCAGCGCCGTCTCGAAACCCCTGCGAGTAGCGCCTGACCCCCCGCGGCTCAGCGAGCCAAGTACGCGTTCAGTTGCGCGCGCACCGCGTCCGAGACGGCGCCGGGCCCGCCCAGCACCACGACGCGCTTCGGCTTGAGCCGTTTGAGCTCGGCGACGACCGATGCCGGGATCGTGTTCCGTTGCGTGAGCAACACCGGCCCGCCCTGCACGCCGGCGGCGGGTGCTCCCGAGAGCGCGTCGGGGAAGGTCATCCCGTTGGCGACATAAGCGACCGGAACCCCGGCGGGGAACGAGGCCTTGCTGATCGCGGCCGAGGTCGCGAACCGGTCGCCACCCGCCAAGCGGGTGACGCTGCCGCTCGTGTAGGCCTTGAGCGCGTTCTGCAGGGTCGGAGTGGTGACGCCGGTGCCGCCGAGCACGACGATTCGCTTCGGCTTGAGCCGCTTCAGCTCGGTCGCGACCGATGCGGGGATCGACGTCGCGCGTGCGAGGAGCACCGGACCGCCCTGGATTCCGGCAACGGGAGCACCGGAGAGCGCGTCGGGGAAGTTCAGCCCATTCGCGACGTACGCGACCGGAACGCCGGCCGAGAACGAGGCCTTACTGATCGCGGCCGAGGTCGCGAACCGGTCGCCGCCGGCGAGGCGGGTGACGCTTCCGCTCGTGTACGGCTTGAGGGTGTTCAGCAGGATGTCGCTGATCGCCCCTGTTCCACCGAGCACCACGATCCGCTGAGGTTCGAGGCGTTCGAGCTCATCGATGACCGTCCACGGGAGATATGTCGAGCCCGTCAGGAGCACCGGTCCACCCTTGGTTGCGGCGACGGGCGCTCCCGAGAGTGCGTCGGGGAAGTTCAGGCCGTTCGCGATGTACACGACGGGAACCCGCGGTGCGAAGGCACCCCTGCTGATCGCGGCCGAGGTCCCGAAGCGGTCGCCGCCGGCGAGACGAGCGTTCGACTCGAACGAGACTCGAGGCGTCGCCGCTGACGTGCGTGTGATCGTCGGATACTCCGAAAGCGATCCAGTGACCCTAACCGTCAGCGTCTTGCCGATAAGCGTCGAGGCGACCGTGTAGAACGACGCTGTCGCCCCCGAGATCGCGACTCCGTCCGCGTACCACTGGTAGGTGAACGTCGTGGCCGGCTCCCAGGTGCCGTGTGACACCGTGAGCTCGGTGCCGACGTACGGTTCGCCCGAGATTTCGGGCGTGGGTGCAAGCGCGACGCGAAGCGTCGGGGCCGACCACTCCACCGGTGTGGGATAGCCGGCGAGTTGGCCCGACACGATCGCCCTGATCTGCTTGCCCACGAGGCTGGCCGGCAGCGTCAAGGTTGATTCGTTCTCCCCGGTCAGCTGTTCGTGGTCGGCATACCACTCGTAGCTGAAGGTGGTGCCGGGCGTCCACACGCCGGGTGACGCCGACAGCGTCGCGCCGACGTAGGGCGTGCCGGAGACGGTCGGTGTCGACTTCCTGCCCGCCCCGGGTGTCGGGGCCGACGTCTCCGAGTGCGTCGTGTAGCCGGCCTTCGTGCCGGTCACCTTCACGCTGATCGCCTTGCCAGTGACCGTGGTGGGCAGCAGAAGGCTCGATGCCGTCGCGCCTTCGATCGGGATCCCATCCGCGTACCACTGGTAGGTGAAGGTGGTTGACGCACTCCACGTGCCGGGACGTGCGTACACCGTCTCGCCGACCCAGACGGTGCTGTCGAAACGTCCGTTGATCGTGGGAATGTCGGATTGCATCACCCGGGATGTCGCGGCCGAGGTCTCCGCGACGCCGAGGTATCCCTCGACCCATCCGGTCACCCGCACGGAGAAGGCCTTACCCTCGTCGCGGGGCCAGAGGTTGAGAGTCCGTCCCCGCTCGCCGTAGAGTGCCTCCCCGTCGGCGAGCCATTGGTACGAGAAGGAGGCACCGGGAGCCCATCCGTTGGTGACGGCCGTCAGCTTCGATCCGACGAGCGCGCTCCCGGTGATCGTGGGGATCGCCGAAGGAATCGGCGGGGGCGCCGCGACCTCCACCAGGGCATCGAGTCGTTCGCCGCTGCCGAGCACGATCGGCGTCGCGCTCGCGAGGTCGGGCTGGTCCTTCCAGAACTCCCTGACCAGGGGCCACGGCCCCACGACCTCGAAGGCGTACGTGCCCGGCCGGAGTTGCGAGATCTCGAACCTGCCGTCCACGTCGGTGATGATGCTTCCGAGAATGGGGTTCGGGCCGTCGACCTGGAGCGTGTGGAGGTGGATGTCAGCGTCGGCCACCGGTGCGCCGGCGGCGTCGCGCACGGTGCCCGCGATCGTCACGGGCTTCGCGAGCTCGGCATCGATTCCGTGCCGCACCTCGCCGGGCTCGAGGTTGAGGTACGTCGGAGACAGGCCGGCGCCCTCCGGCACGTCATCCCACGATTCGGAGATGACGGAGGCGTCGCTGCGGCCGAACGAGAGCGAGTAGTCCACACCGGGTGAGAGGGCGAACGCATACCGTCCTGCCGAGTCGGTGCGCGCGCTCACCGACAGGTTGCGCCAAGCCCAGAGGATGTTCGCGGCGCCCCCGGCGGCCGCCCCCGCTGAGACGTACGCGCCCTCGAGCGGGCCATCGATCGTCGTGAGCTGACCGGTGATGATCGCGGCCTTGACCCGCGTGATGTCGATTCCGGTCACCGTCTGGCCGGCTTCGACGTGGATCGCGGTCGCCACTCCGGGCAGCATCGTGCCGCCGTACCAGGTCGCCGCGGCACCGGGTTCGAGGGTTGCGTCGACGATCGGACCGTCGCCCGGCACGACCGCGAAGTAGTCGCCCGGCGGAAGTCCCGAGACGGTGTATGCACCGGCATCCTGCGATTCGCCGATGCCTTCGACGACGACGAGGACGCCCCGTGAGTCAGGGCGGTAGATCGTTGGGACCAGTCCGTCGGCGGGCTCACCGGTCGGTTCGGTCACGGTGCCCGAGATCGAACCGGCGGCGATCGGTTCCGCCATCGCCACCGACCCCGAGGCATCCCGAGGCGCGATGTGGGCCTGCGCCATCGCCGGCGTGCCGAACATCACGAGCGCGGCGACGGTGAGCGCCGTCGTCGCCTTGGCCGCGAGCGCCGTCGCACGTGTCCGAGTCATTGATCCCCTTGAGAGACGCGAAACGGGTGGCGGCGAACCTGCACGACACCCGCGACCACGCGTCGCAGCCGACCGGTCGCGAACATGGTGAGTTCCGCAAATGTACCTGAGAAATCCAACGGTCTCGCGACGAGCTGGTCGACATCTCGTTCGGGGAGCGTAGGTGGGTTGAGGAGGCGCGCCAGCGCCGTCTCGAAACCCCCTGCGGGTTGAGGCATCCGTGGGTTGAGGAGGCGCGCCAGCGCCGTCTCGAAACCCCCTGCGGGTTGAGGCATCCGTGGGTTGAGGAGGCGCGCCAGCGCCGTCTCGAACCCCCCCCGACCCGATACGCTCCTCCTCATGCCCTTGGCCCACTCCACGCTGATCGCCGCCCTCGTCGGCTTCGCCCTCGGCTGGTGGCCGCTGGCCGCGTGGGCCCAGCGTTCGATGAAGCACGATCGGATGTCCCTCCGCGCCACTCGCGTGTCAGCCGCGGTGATCACCGCGGCGACGTTCGGGCTGATCACACTGCGTTTCGGGCTGACGTGGCTGTTGCCCGCACTGCTGGTGTTCGCGGCCGCTGCGACCGTGCTCACCGTCGTCGACCTCGCCGAGAAGCGCCTGCCGAACGCGGTGGTGTTCCCCACGCTGGCTGCCGTCGCGGTGCTGTTCGTGCCGCCCACCTGGGCATCCGGGGACTGGATACTTCTGGTCTGGACAATCGTGGGCGCCGCGGCCATGTTCGCCGTCTACTTCATCCTCGCCCTCATCTCGCCGTCGTCGATGGGCATGGGCGACGTGAAGCTCGCGCTCGTGATCGGTCTGCTGCTGGGCTGGTTCGGGCTCAGTGCGTGGCTCATCGGACTGTTGGCCGCGTTCGTGGTCGGGGGAGTGATCGCGCTCATCGCGCTCGCCTTGCGGCGGGTGACGCTGCGGGGGTCGATCCCGTTCGGGCCGTCGATGCTCGCGGGGGCGCTCATCGCGGTGCTGCTCGTCGGCACTGCGGGTTGAGGAGGCCCGCCAGGGCCGTCTCGAAACCTCGGTGACCCCCTACGAGTAGACCCCCACTAAAGGGGTCATTTCGTCCCAACTTCAGCGACTTTCCGCACCCACCCCCGCACCTGGCTCAACCTCCCCCGAATGGGGGCATCGCTTTCCATGCACACGCAAAGTTAGGTTCATTCAACGTCGGCTCTGGAGCCGGCGACATCCGTCCCCAGACCCGAAGGGTTCCCCCATGCTCAAGGCATACTCGCGCCTCCAGGCGCGCATCAACTCGCTCCGTGACGAAGAGGGCGCGACCGCGACCGAGTACGCGCTCATCATCGGCGTGGCCTCGATCGCGATCGTTGGCATGCTCGCCCTGCTCGCTCCGGCGATCCAGGGCTTCATCAACACCACGGTGATCCCCGCGCTCAACGGCACCACTCCCCCCGCCGGCACCTGAGTCGTCATCCGTGGCGACATCCCGGCCGGCTTGATAGCCGGTCGGGATTCCTCCGTTTCGAAGGATGGGTATGAAAGCACGTCGTGATCGTGGCGCAGCGGCGGTGGAGTTCGCTCTGGTGTTCCCGCTGCTCCTCATCATGCTGTTCGCGATCATCGACTTCGGGTGGGTCCTCAACCAACAGATGTCGGTGACCGCGGCAGCTCGAGAGGGTGCTCGATACTACGCGATCCACAACACCGAGCCTGGAGCGCAGGCTGCGGCTGAGGCGCGCGCCGCGGATCTCGTCAGCGGCACCGTGACCTTCACCTACCCGTCGACGTGCAGCCCGACGGTCGAGGACGACGAGTTGACCATGGTCGTGCACACTCCGCTCACCGACCTGACCGGTTGGTTGGGCACGGTCTCCGGTGGAGCGACCCTGATCGGGACTGGGAGCATGCGGTGCGGCGGTTGATTCGGAAGCGATTCGCTCGTGAGGAACGCGGGGCGATCGCTGTGACCGTCGCGCTCGGTCTCACAGCACTCCTCGTCGTCTTGGCGTTCGTAGTCGATGTCGGCCTGCTCTACTTCGAGAAGGCCGAACTGCAGAACGGCGCCGACTCGGCGGCGCTCGCCGTGGCCCAGGAGTGCGCGCTTCACGCGAGCTCATGCGAGGCCGACGCCGACGACATCGCGGTGGGGTATTCAGGTGGCAACGCGAACGATGATCTCGCCAACGCCGTTATCCCATCCGGCACGTTCGTCGTCAACGCCATGAGCGGCAAGGTGACGGTGAGGTCGTCGACGCTCACTGAAGAGGGTGCGGCGTTGCAGCATCCGCTCGCGTCGATGCTCGGTCTCGACCCGACGACGCTCGATGCGCAGAGCACGGCCGAGTGGGGCACACCAGTCGGCGGTACGACCCAACTCGCGCTCACGATCGCGGAGTGCGAATTCGACGACCTCCCACCGCAGGAGGCTGACACGACGAACCCGACGCGAACCTGGCTCCTCATCAACAACGGGCCTTCGCCGACGGGCGCCTCCTGCGCGAGCGGAGCGCCGGGCGGGTTCGGATGGCTCGATGGCACGAACTGCAGCTCGACCATCTCGATCGACGCGACCGTGCCGGGAGAAACGGGCATCCAGCCGAACATCAACAAGAACGGCTGCGACGCAGACGTTCTGCGAACGAAGCTGTGTCAGACGCTTCTCATCCCGCTCTATACATCCCATACCGGTGGCGGCAGCAACGCCACCTTCACGATCTCGAGGTTCGCCGCCTTCAAGCTCACCGGGCTCAAGACTTCGGGTGGGGCGCCGAGCGGAGCGGACTTCTGCGGGGGCTCGGTGCTTCCGCCCTCGATTCCAGGGCCGCCCGGAAACTCGAAGGGCATTCAAGGCTACTTCGTGAAGTACGTCGACCTCGGCGAGGACTTCGAAGTCGGTGAGGGGCCTGAAGGCGGGCTCAGCATCGTTCGCCTCATCGGCTGATCGCCTTCCGCACACCCTACGACCCGGACTGGAAACCATGAAGACCCGCATCATCGGCGCGATCGCCGCACTCATTCTGGCCGTTGTGGGCGCGTTCGCCCTGATCACGTACGTTCGCGGGGCGGACGCCCGAGCTGCCGACGGTGCCGAGCTCGCCGACGTCTACATCGTGCAGGAGTCGATCCCCGAGGGCACCGCCGGCGACGGTCTCGCAGAGTTCGTGAAGGTCGACAGCGTCCCCGCGCGAAACGTCGCCGAGGGAACTGTCACGAACCTCGAGGACCTCGCAGGGCTGGTCGCCGACGCTGACCTGCTTCCGGGAGAGCAGTTGCTCGAGGCTCGATTCATCGATCCGCTCGAGCTTGCCGCTCGCGGCGACGTTCCGGTGCCCGAGGGCATGCAGCAAGTCAGCTTCGCGTTGCCGGTGCAGCGCATGGCCGGGGGCCTCGTGAAGGCCGGGAGCACGGTCGGCATCGTGGTGACGGCTCCAACGCCGGCGCCCAGTGAAGTGCTCGACACCCGGTTCGAGTTCCATCGCGTGCTGGTAACGGATGTGACGATCGGCACGACGGCCAGCAGCGGCGGCGACGAGAGCTCCAGCACACCGCAATCGGGAAACACGCTGATGTTCACGGTTGCGCTCGGCACCCACGATGTCGAGCGCCTCGTGTGGTCGCTCGAGCACGCCGAGAAGAAGCCGGACACGTACGGCGTGTGGGTCACGCTGCAGAACGAGGCGACGGACACCTCGGGTGCGGTGATGACGAACGAGAGCAACGTGCGGCAGTGACTCCCTACCTGCTCGTCAGTCGTTCCGTCGAGTTCGAGTCGCGTGTTCGGGCTCTGCTCGAAACGAGTGTGAACATCGTGACCGGCGAGTTCCTCACCTTCGGCGCCGAGACGGTGGTCGGGCGGTTCGACTCGACGCCGAGGATCGCACTGCTCGGGCCCCTGCTGAACTATGAAGAGACTCACGATCTCGTCGAGGCGCTGGCTGAGCTGAACCCCGACGTCGGGCTGATCGTCGTTCGGGAGCAACGCTCGGATCTCGAGGAATGGGTCGACGAGATCTCCCCCCACGCGGTGCTGAGCCCGAACGCATCCGACGAGACGATCCTCGAGTTGCTTGAACGGCTTGCGACTTGGCTCATCGAGAACGGCAGGGCAGAGGCGCACCACTTCGACGTCCCGCCGCCGGCCGGGGTTCCCGGCGCCACGCTCGCCGCGTTGGTTGCGCGTGAGGCGCCACCTACCGAGCTCGAGGCGATTCCGATCGAGGGCGTAGCGTTCGATCCCCTTATGCAAGCTGGGCCGGTCGAGATCTGGGAGTTCCCTCCCCTCGCCGCCGGCGTGCCGACCGAAGCGATCGCGGTGGTGGCACCCAAGGGCGGTCAAGGCAAGACGACGCTGGCGATCAACCTGGCCACCGGCCTCGCCGAAGTCGCGCCGAACTCGGTCGTCCTCATCGACGCCGACCTGCAGTTCGGTGACATCGTCACCGCGCTCGGCCTCGAGCCCGAGCGCACGATCGTCGATGCCGTCGCCGATGCGGCCTCCGACGAGATCGTGCTCAAGACGGCGCTCACGCATCACGCCGATGGCTTCTTCGTCGTGGCAGGTGCACCGTCGCCCGAGCTCGGCGACGCCATTCCGACCCAAGCGCTCGGGCAGCTGATCGAGCGGCTGCGCGGATCGTTCCGCTACGTGGTCGTCGACACAACTCCTGGCCTCGGCGAGCACGCGCTCGTCGTGCTCGAACACGTGACCGATGCCGTGTTCGTCACCAACATGAGTGTGCCGAGCTTGCGGGCGATGCGTACCGAGTTCGATCTGCTCACGAGGATCGGCCTGATGCCCGGGAATCGGCACGTGGTGCTCAACCAGACCGACCGCCTCAGCGGGCTCACCGTTCGCGATGCCGAGAACATCATTGGCGCGCCCATCGACGTGGATGTGCCTCGATCGTCGGCAGTGCTGCTCGCGAGCAACCGTGGTGTTCCCCTCATCCACGACGATGTGCGCGACCCGGCGGCGAAGGCAATTCGTTCGGTCGTCATGCGCATCGCGCCCGACGCCTTCCCCAAGCGTCGAAAGATCCAGAGAAAGCGGGGATCCGATGAATCTCAATGATCGACTGAACTCGGTTCGCAATCCGGACTCCGCCACACTCACGGCGGTCGAGCCACCCGTCACGCGGCTGATCGAAGCAACCGACACAGCGACTGCCGCAGCGACTGCCGGGTCGGCGGCCGATCAGCCCCTGTTCCAGCCCGCGGCCGCGGCGAAGGCAAGGACCGCTCCCACGGTCGATCCGTTGGCTGCGGTGAAGGAGAAGGCCGCTGAGGAACTGTTCGCCCGCATCGGCACTCGGCTGAACGACTCGTCGCTCACCGAGGACCAGTTGCATCAGCTGGCACGCGCCGAGCTTGCCGAGATCGTCGCAGGCGAGCAGCTCGCGCTCTCGACGGCCGAGCGAAACCGACTCATCGACGACATCGGGGCCGACGTGCTCGGCTACGGACCGCTCGAGCCGCTGCTCGAGGACCCGAGCGTGAGCGAGATCATGGTCAACCGCTTCGATCAGCTCTACGTCGAACGAAACGGTCGGCTCACCGAGACGCCGCACCGGTTCACGGGAGAGGCTCAGCTGCGCCGGGTGATCGAGCGGATCGTCGCGCGCGTCGGGCGTCGCATCGACGAGTCATCGCCGCTCGTCGACGCGCGCCTCGAAGACGGATCCCGCGTCAACGCGATCATCCCGCCCCTCGCGGTGAACGGCTCGTCGCTCACGATCCGGAAGTTCGCGGGTACCCCGTATACGAGCGAGGACCTGATCAGGTTCGGCACGCTGACGCCCGAAGTCGCAGCCGTGCTCGACGCAGCCGTCCAGGCGAAGATGAACATCCTCGTTTCCGGTGGTACCGGTACCGGCAAGACCACCCTGCTCAACGTGCTGTCGGCATTCATTCCGAGCGACGAGCGCATCATCACGATCGAGGACGCGGTCGAGCTGCAGCTGCAGCAGCAGCACGTGGTACGACTCGAGGCGCGCCCGTCGAACATCGAGGGCCGTGGTGAGATCACGATCCGCGACCTCGTGCGCAACTCCCTCCGCATGCGACCCGACCGCATCGTCGTCGGCGAGGTTCGTGGCGCCGAGAGTCTCGACATGCTGCAGGCGATGAACACCGGTCACGAGGGCTCGATCTCGACGCTCCACGCGAACTCCCCGCGCGACGCGGTCGCGCGCATGGAGACGCTCGTATTGATGGCGGGCATGGAGCTTCCGCTCCGCGCCATCCGCGAGCAGATCGCGTCGGCCATCGACATCATCGTGCAGATCACTCGTCAGAAGGACGGGGTACGGCGCGTGACCCACATCACCGAGGTGCACGGTATGGAAGGCGACATCGTCACCCTTCAAGACGCGTTCACGTTCGACCACAAAGCTGGCTTCGACGCCGAAGGTCGAGTGCTCGGTCGGATCGAGCCGACCGGCGTTCGCCCACGTTTCGCCGAGCGCATCGCCGACCACGGCATCGGATTGCCGGCATCGCTGTTCGTTCCCGACTACCGCGAGATGCTCGGAGAGATTCGATGAACCCGGTGGTGCTCGTCACCGGCCTGACGATCTGCCTGCTGGCCGCACTGGTCCTGGTGTTCTTCACCGTCGCACCGTCGCCGCCTCGTGTTGCTCGCGAGCGACGCGTGGCACCCGGTACGGAGCACGTCTCATTACTGACGCGGGTGACCGAGCAGACCACGGCAGTCATCGAGTCCGCCACCTCCAAGCGCCGTGCTCGGCTCTTCGGCACCGAAGAACTTGAACTCGCCGGAGTCAAGTCGTCGCCGTCGCAGTACCTCGTGCTCGTCGCCTCCTTCGCGAGCGTCTTCGCGCTGCTCGGTGTCGTACTCGGTCTCGCGAACGGAACGTCGATCATCTGGGGCGTCATCTTCGCAGTCCTCACCCCTGTGGTCGCCAAGGTCCTGCTGATCCTTCGAACCTCGCGGCGACGAGCGAAGTTCGCCGACCAGATCGACGACACCGTGCAGTTGGTGGCGGGAACCCTGCGCGCGGGGCATGGGCTCAGCGCGTCGCTCGGCGCGGTCGCTAGCGACGCGACCGCACCGATGAGCGAGGAGCTTTCGCGTGCGGTGAACGAATCGCGGCTGGGTCGTCCATTGCCCGAGGCCCTCGCCACCACAGCAGATCGCATGCAGAGCAAGGACTTCGACTGGGTCGCCCAAGCGATCGGCATCAACGCGGAGACGGGCGGCAATCTCGCGGAGGTGCTCGACCAGGTCGGCAGGACCATCCGTGAGCGAAACCAAGTCAGGCGGCAGGTGGCCTCGCTCAGCGCCGAGGGCCGCCTTTCGGGCATCATTCTCGTGGTGTTGCCGATCGCGCTGTTCCTCTTCTTCGCGGTCATTCGCCCCGACTACATCGCGGTGTTCTTCTCGAACATCATCGGCATCGTGGCACTCATCGTCGCCCTGCTGCTCCTGATACTGGGATCGATCTGGATCGCGTTCACCGTGAGAGTGAAGTTCTGACATGGAGGCGTCTTCGCTGTTCGGCTACATCGCAGCTGGTGGGACCGCCATCGCACTCGGGCTCTTCGTATTCCTGCTCTTTCCGAGCCGCAAGCCCGCGTCGCCACCCGCGGACGAGGTGCAGTACGTACGCGGGGCGACCCAGGAGCGCATGTCGCTGGGTGAGTCGCTGGCGTCCGCCGCGCCGAAGGGATACGTCGGCTGGCTCGAGAAGCAGATCGTCTATGCCGGCCGGCCGTCGGGTTGGACGATAACGAGCATCGTGACGTGGAAGGTCGTCCTCGCGACCGTCGCGACCGTGTTCGGATTGCTCTTCGTGTTCAACGGCGGGCCCCAGCCGTTCAAGGTCGTCCTTGCCGTCGCGGCCGTGATCCTCTTCTTCTTCGCACCCGACATCATGATCAACAGCCGCGCGCAGGAGCGGCAGCAGGCGATCCTGCATGCACTCCCCGACACGCTCGACCAGATGACGATCGCGGTCGAAGCCGGCCTCGGCTTCGACTCGGCGATGGCGAAGGCCGCCCGCGGTGGTGAAGGTCCGCTGGCGGAGGAGCTCATCCGAGTACTTCAGGACATGAGTATCGGGCGCACGAGGCGCGAGTCGTTCGAAGAACTCGACAAGCGCACGAGTTCCGAGGACCTTCGACGATTCATTCGAGCGATCGTGCAGGCCGACGCATACGGCGTAGCGATCGGCGAGGTGCTCCGCGTGCAGGCGGGCGAGATACGGACGAAACGCCGTCAACGTGCTGAAGAACAGGCGCAGAAGGTGACAGTGAAGATCATCTTCCCGCTCATCTTCTGTCTCCTCCCCGCGATGTTCATCGTGATTCTCACGCCCGCGGTGCTCGGCATCATCGACCAGTTCGCTCGCTGAGCTGCATCCGAACGATCCAGCCCTCAGGCGCGCTTGGCGGTCTCAACGCCCACGCCTTCGACCGCGCCCTCGCGTATGGTCCGCCACGCGGGCCGAGCGATGAAAAGCGGGTAGAGCGAGACGCACGTGATCGCGAAAGCGATAAGTGCGAAGGTCTCGTTGTTCATGAGCGTGATGATCGAGAGGTGCAGCCCGAGCCCGAACACGACGGCGACTCGTCTGCTCGCACGGAACCAGAGGCCGATGCCGATAACGAGCTCGACCACCACTGTCATGACCGAGGCGACGAAGTAGAGCTGCCACGGCAGGTCGAGCCAGACCCACGTCGAGAGGGGCTTGCCCGAGATGAACGGCAGGTTCATCTTGCTGAGCGCAGAGAACAGATAGAGCACCGACAACTGGCTCATCATGAGCAATTGCGGCCACCAGACCACCGATGTTCGAGTGCGACTAGGTCGCACCGACCACGTCGTCCCCGATTGGGCGAACACCAGATAGACGAGAAGCAAGGTCGCGAGCCACCGATGGCTGCTGTACGCCTGCTGATCCCAGAGCAGCACTGTCGCGCTCAGCACGACCGAGATGGCGGCCGCCGGCGACGTCATGAACCCAAATGTCACCGCGATTCCCGCTGCGACCGCCAGTAGCAGTCCCACGACGAGCCAGGCCGTCGTCAGTATCGGCATACCCTCGAAAATGGGCACTGCGAGTCGTCCCGACGCGATCCGCTGCAGGATCTCGAAGGCCTCAACTGCGTTGAAGACCGTGGCGATGCCGATGCCGATGCGTGCGACCGCTATCGGGCGCGGATCTGTGCGAATCTCGGTCAGCCGCATTCGATGCTCCGAACCCGACCAGACTGCTCGACGCGCACGTCTACCGCATCGATGAAGGACTCGCAGAGCGCCTCGGGAAGCAGCGGCAGCCAATCGATGTCAGGCCGGTACTTGCCCATGAGCTGGTCGAATTCGGTCACGGTGTGCTCACGCCCGTCGACGTCGATGACGGTCGCGGTGACTGCGCCCAGCCCCGAGTACATCTGGAACCCGAACTTCTGCGGCGGAGGTTGCAGCAGGGCGACCAGCGGTATCGCGATCTGCAGGGCTATGACCACGAGCACGGCGGCGGTGCCCGCAAGGCTCCCTCGATCCCTGCGGGCACCGAGGACGTCGGGCGCGTCGGGCGCGCCGGCACCTTCGGGTCGCGCCTGCACATCCATACGCTACGGGCAGATCGAACCTGGACCAACGCCCACGTTCGTGGGGGATCGCTAGGCTGACGACACGACGCAGGGAGGTGCGCGGCCGTGGACGAGGGGGAGCGTGACGAAGAGCAGTGGCGCCCCGACGTGCTCGGCGACGGGTTCGAGCAGCTGACGCTGCCGCTCGGCGACGACGATGAGGGTGAGGTCGTCGCCACCCTCGTCCGTCACACACCCAGCCGCAGGCGGTGGTTCTGGGAGGCGCGGGGAGCGGCATCCGATGTCGACGTGCTCTACGTGCACGGATGGAACGACTACTTCTTCAACCGCCCGCTCGCCGAGTTCTGGTCGAACGCGGGCGCCCGCTTCTTCGCGCTCGACCTGCGCAAATACGGCCGCAGCCTGCGCCCCGGGCAGACTCCCGGCTACGTCACCGATCTCGCCACCTACGACGCCGATATCGAGGCGGCGCTCGCGCAGATGGGTCACGCGGTGACGGATGTCCCGGGCTCGCGCCCCCGACCCCTCATCCTGCTCGGGCACTCCACCGGAGGGCTGACGCTCAGCCTGTGGGCCGCGCGAAATCATGGGCGTGTCGCGGGGCTCGTGTTGAACAGCCCGTGGCTCGAGTTCCAGGGCAGTCGCGTCGCGCGTGAGGCGCTCGCGCCGGTGATGAGTTGGGGTGCGAAGGTCAATCCGATGGGGCCGCTGCCGAACGTCGACCTCGGGTTCTACACCCGGTCGATCGCGCGCGAACTCGACGGCGAGTGGGAGTACTCGCACGAGTGGCGGCCCGACCGGGGGTTCGCGGTGCATCCGGCGTGGCTCACGGGCATTCTCGCCGGCCACGCGAAGGTCGCCGCGGGCATCGACGTCGGGGCTCCCGTGCTGACGGTGCTCTCGGCGCGATCGACGCTGCAACCGCGATGGGATGACGCGATGCTCTCGAGCGACATCGTGCTCGTGGTCGACGACATCGCGCAGCGCGCGCTTCGGCTGGGGCCAACGGTCACCGTGGCGCGCATCGACGGGGCGCTGCACGATGTGTTCCTGTCGCGCGAGCCCGCGCGGGCGGCGGCCTACGAGGCCGTGGCGCACTGGCTGCGGGGCTACGCCCCGAGGCGGCGCTGACGCTCGCCGCCCGGCGTCGTCGCCTCGCCGCCTCGCTGCTCGCCCCGCCCCGCCGCCCGACCCACTCGCCGCTCGCCCCGCCACCCCGAGCCCGTTGAGGGGGCGCACTGTGCTTGAGTGATGCAGGAAGTCACCTCAGTCGCGGCGAGCCCACTCAAGCCCGCCCCGCCCCTGCCGTCGAAGCGACTTGTCCCCAACAACTACAGCGCCAGGGCGCGATCGCACCCCTCTCGACAGCGCGTCCGGCACCACCAGCACGCCGGGTGAAACTGATCGCATGCACGCCTTCCCCCACACGGAATCCGGTTTCATCCTCGCCCGCGACGTGCGAGCCGTGGGTCAGGAGGCTGGACTCCGCGCCGCGGTCGCAGCCGGCGAAATGGTACGTACGCGCCGGGGTGTGTATCGTGACGCGACCGTGGCGCGGTCAGAGGAGGCCAGGTCGGAACGAGATGCGCTGCGCTATCGCGCAGATGTTCTCGCCGCCGTCGAGGTCCTCTTGGCCCCGACGTTCACGAGCTTTTCAGCGATCGCCCTCCATGGGCTGCCGATCTTCGGGCGGTGGCCGCGCGACGCATATGTACTCTCGGGCAGTTCGACCGGGCATCGCAGAAAGGGTCTCATCGCGGTCGCGTCGCTCCGAGCTGCTCCCGGAACAACCGTGGTCGGCGGCATCCGGTGCACGACCGTCGAGTACTCGCTGATCCAGCTCTGCCGTCACGCGACGCTCGCAGCGGCGCTGACAGCGGTGGATGCCGCGGTGCACACGCCCCGCTTTGGGCGAGCCCGCCCGTTGACGACGATCAGCCGATTGCGCGCAGAGCACCGGCGGCTCCTTCCGTACCACGGGAGTCAGCGCACCGAAGCTGTCCTTGGTCGGGCCACGACGGAGGCGGACACCCCGCTCGAGACCGTGAGTCGTCTCGTCATCGAAGAGCTGGGATTCGCCGCTCCCGACTTGCAGCACAGGCTGTGGCTTCCCGAACTGAAGCAGGAGGCGTTCATCGATTTCCACTGGCCCGACGTCAGCGCTGGCGCCGAAGCCGACGGCGGCGGAAAGTACCTGGCGCCCGCGCTTGCCGCGGCAGGCAGATGGTCCCCACCCGGCGATGGTCAGCGCGCTGATCCGGAAGTCGCGGCGACCGCGGCACGGGAGGCCGCCGCAGCCGTCATCAAGGAGAAGGAACGGGAGAACGCTGTACGTCGTCAGCTCAGGGCGTTCGATCGATGGAACTGGGCCGAGACGATGGCGCGGACGCCGCTTGCGCACCGGCTCATGGCGATGGGCGTTCCCCGCCCCCGCGCGCCTCGTATGCTTCTCGGGGACCAGGACGCACCGGCGGCGCGGCGCATTCGCCGTGCCCGCCGTACCACCATCGCGCCCGCCACCGACTGATCGCCACCGGTCGATCGTCGCCCGCCGATCGCGTCCACCTCATGGCGTGGGTGCTCCCCGCACCTGGCACGCCCGCTCGCTCAGATCGGCTTGAGTTCGGCTTGCTCGCTTGAGTGCGCGATTGGCCTCACTCAAATGCGGACGACTCACTCAAGCCAGGTCGGAAGTCCACTCAAGCCCGTCGCGTGCCCACTCAAGCCGCATGGAGTCGCGCTACGCCCGAGGCGTTGCAGCGAACGGTCCCTTCAGCGCCGCCCACTGCAACAGCATGATCGTCTTCGCGTCGACGATGTCGCGGCCGATGCGGTCGAGCGCATCGTCGAATTCGAGCTCGAGCACCTCGATGTCCTCGCCCTCGTCGGCGAGGCCGGTGCGGGCGCCGTCGACCACGTCGCCGCGGCGATAGGCCGCTGCGAAGAAGTGCAGTCGTTCGGTCACCGAGCCCGGGCTCATGTACACGTCGAAGACGTGCTCGACGGCGCCGACGACGTGCCCGGTCTCTTCCTCGGCCTCGCGACGGATGGCGGTCTCGGGGTCGTCCGCGTCGAGCAGCCCGGCCGCCGTCTCGATGAACATGCCGTCGGGGTGCTCATTCACGTAGACCGGAAAGCGGAACTGCCGGGTCAGCAGCACCGTGCGCGCCGAGGCCTCGTAGAGCAGGATCGTGGCGCCGTCACCACGGTCGTAGGTCTCGCGTTCCTCAACGCTCCACGAGCCGTCGGCGTGCTGGTAGTCGAAGGTCGTGGCCCGCGTCACGTACCAATTCGAGGTGAGCACGGTGACGTCGCGCACCCGCACGCGAGGATTGCGGTCGAGGTCGCGGCCGACGAGGTCGAGACCCGTGCGCCCACGGCGATCGGGCACGTCGACGCCCGGCTGCGGCATCCGCCCGCTCTCGCCCCTGCCCCCGCCCTCGTCGCCGGGCGCGCCCGCGCGTTCGGGCGCGGTTCGCGGCGCATGTTGCGGTGAAGACACCGAATTCGCTCCCTCCATCGGAACGCCGGCCGCGAAGCCCGCGTGGTCCGCGCGACTAGCGGAAGTTCACGAACTGCAGGGCGACGTCGAGGTCCTTGCCCTTGAGCAGCGCCATGGTGGACTGCAGGTCGTCGCGGCTCTTCGAGGAGACGCGCAGCTCGTCACCTTGGATCTGCGACTTCACCGACTTCGGCGCCTCGTCGCGGATGATCTTCGAGATCTTCTTCGCATTGTCGCTGTCGATGCCGTTCTTCAGGCCGATCTCGATGCGGAACTCCTTGCCCGACGCGTAGGGCTCGCCCTCGTCGAGCGAGCGCAGCGTGATGCCGCGCTTGATGAACTTCGACTCGACGACCTCGAGCACCGCCTTGACGCGCTCTTCGGTCTGCGCCTTGAGCAGCACCTTCTCGCCCGACCACTCGATCGACGCGCCCACGTTCTTGAAGTCGTAGCGCTGCGCGACCTCTTTCTGCGCCTGGTTGACCGCGTTGTCGGCCTCCATCTTGTCGACCTTGCTCACGATGTCGAACGTTGCATCTGCCATGCGCGCCAGTTTACCGAGCGGATGTCGCGGGCAACTCCTCGTCGCGACATCCGCTCGTCTCACCTCGCCGAGCGGCGCAGCCAGGCCGTCGCCGCGCCCGGGAGCCGGCCCTCGACCGGCGGCGCACTCATGACGAGCACCTCGCCCTCGGGCAGGTCGACCGCCGCGGACCCGAAGTTCGTGATCGACTGCCACCCGCCCGGGCGCTCGAACCACAACACGTCGTCGGATCCCGAAGGGTGCGACAGCCAGGTCAGCTCCTCGGAGTCCTGCAGGTCGCGGCGCAGCCAGAGCGCGCGCCGGTAGAGGTTGAGCGTCGAGTCGGGTTCGGCCTCCGCGGCCTCGACGGAGAACGAACCCCAATCCGCGGGCTGCGGCAGGTGCGCGCCGTCGGCGCCGAACCCGAACGACGAGCCTGTCGTCGTCCAGGGCAGTGGCACGCGGCATCCGTCACGGCCGACATCACGACCGGGGCTGCGGAAGAACGTCGGGTCCTGACGTGCGGCGTCGGGAATGTCGGCGACCTCGGCCAGGCCGAGCTCCTCACCCTGGAAGAGGTAGGCGCTGCCGGGAAGGGCGAGCATCAGGAGCGATGCGGCCCGGGCCCGTCGCAGACCGAGCTCGACGTCGATCGCGGGGGAGACGCCGCCCGAGAGCAACCAGTCCCGGCCGGTCTGACCGTCGTTGCCGCGGTCGTCGGGCAGGCCGTAGCGTGACGCGTGCCGCACGACGTCGTGGTTCGAGAACACCCACGTGTTCGACGATCCCGTGACCGTGACGGACTGGATGTTGTGGTCGATGATCGCCCGGAACCCGTCGGCGTCGAAGTCCGCCCGCAGCAGGTCGAAGTTGAACGCCTGGCCGAGGCTCGTCGGCTTGGCGTAGCGGTGACGGCGCGTCGGCTCCACCCACGCCTCGGCCACGGCGATGCGCGGCGGGTCGTACTCGTCGAACACCGCTCGCCATTCGGCGTAGATCTCGTCGAGCTCCTCGCGATCCCAGAGCGGATGCGACCCCTCGGCGCCGATCTTCAGCTCCTCGAGCTCAGCGTGCGAGCGCAGCGGGTAGGTGAGATCCTTCGCCAGTGCGTGCGCGACATCGACCCGGAAGCCGTCGACGCCGCGGTCGGCCCAGAACCGCAGCGTGGTCAGGAAGTCGTCTCGCACCTCGCGATCGGCCCAATTGAAGTCGGGCTGCTCGGGTGCGAAGAGGTGCAGGTAGAACTGACCGTCGCCCACGGGTTCCCACGCTGAGCCGCCGAACATCGACTGCCAGTCACTCGGCGGCTCGGTGCCGTCGGCCCCCTCGCCGTCACGGAAGAGGTATCGATCGCGAGCCGTCGACCCGCGGGGCGAGGCAAGGGCTTCCTGAAACCACACATGCCGGTTCGACGAGTGGTTCGGCACGATGTCGACGATGAGGCGGATGCCCGCGGCGTGCAGCGCCCCGACCATCTCGTCGAAGTCGGCGAGCGTGCCGAGCTTCGGGTCGACGTCGCGGTAGTCGTCGACGTCGTAGCCGCCGTCGGCGAGGGCCGACGGATAGAAGGGGGACAGCCAGACTGCATCGATGCCGAGCTCGGCGAGGTACGGGATCCGGCTCGTGATGCCACGCAGGTCGCCGATTCCGTCGCCGTTCGCGTCGGCGAAACTGCGGGGGTAGATCTGGTACACGGCGGCCTGACGCCACCAGTCGGGGTCGTTCGCGAGCACTGCGGGTGCTCCTGGGCTCAGGGTGTTCGTCATCGGTGTGTTCCTTTCGAGGTGGGTACCGTGCGCCGACGTCGCGGTCACTTGATCGAGCCCCGCGTCACTCCCGAGATGACCCACCGCTGCGAGAAGATGTACACGATCAGCAGCGGCGCCATCGCCATCAGGTACGACGCGAATGCGACCGTGTAGTCGGTGTTGAACTGCCCCTGGAACACGTATTGCGCGAGCGGCAGCGTGCGGGCCGCGGGGTCGGTCAACACGACGAGCGGCATGATGAAGTCGTTCCACGCCCACACGCATGTGAGGATGCCGACCGTCGCGTTCATCGGCATGAGCAGCGGGAAGATCACCGACCGGAACACCCGCCAGGTGCTCGCGCCGTCGACCCGGGCCGCCTCCTCGAGCTCGATCGGGATCGACCTGATGTAGGCCGTGTAGATGAAGATGTTCAGGGAGAGGCCGTAGATCGTGTAGAGCACGATCATGCCCGCTTGATTGTCGAGCCCGAGGATCGCGGTCTGCTTGACGAGCGGCAGCATGATGATCGGGAACGGGATGAACAACGCCGCCAGCAGGTAGAAGAACACGCCCTTGAAGAACGGCCGATGGATGTTGCGGGCCAGCGCGTAGGCGACGACCGAGCTCGTCAGCAGCGTGAAGACCACCGATCCCACCGTGATGATCGCCGTGTTGGCGAGCGCCTGCGGGAAGTTCGTGCGCTCCCACGCCTCGGGGAAGTTCTCCCAGCGGATCGGGTTCGGCCACTCGAAGCCGGTGCCGCTCGCGAGCTGCTCGGGCGTCTTCAGCGCGACGACCACCGCGAGGTACAACGGGATCAGGATCGTCAGCGAGCAGACCGCGATGAGTGCGGTCGCCCACCAGTTGACGCGGCGGGTGTCGTCGTCGGGGTTGCCGCGGCGCTTGCGACCCGGCATGGCCGCGATGGCGTCGACCTCGGCCTCGAGCTGGCTGGCGGTGTTGGTTGCGGTGGTCATCAGAAATCGGCCTCTCTGCGCTGAAGGACCCGGAACTGGAAGAGCGAGACGATCGTGATCACGACGAAGAAGATCACCGCGTTGGCCGTCTGGTAGGCGAACTCGCCGCCCGAGAACCCGCCGCGGAAGATGAGCAGCGTCACCGACTCGGTCGAGGTGCCGGGGCCGCCGTTCGTGAGGGCGACGATCGGGTCGAACACCTGCAGGAACCCCTTCAGGCTCAACACGACGTTGATCGTGAAGAATGCGCTGATGAGCGGGAAGGTGATCGACGTGAATTGACGCCACGGCTTCGCCCCGTCGAGCGACGCGGCTTCGTACAGCTCGGCCGGGATCGTCTGCAGGCCCGACAGGTAGATGATGATCGCGAAGGCGCAGGCCTGCCAGACCGCGAGCGCCACGATCGCCGTCCACGCCCAGTCGGGGTTGGTGAGGATGTTGTCGGCGAAGAGGGGGATGCCCGAGAGGATCTTCGGCAGCGAGTTCGAGAAGAAGAACTGGAACACGTAGCCGATGACCAGGATGGCCAGCACGTAGGGCACGAAGTAGACGCCGCGCCAGAAGTTGCGCGCCCTGATCTTGGCGTTCAGGCCCAGCGCGATCGCGAGCGAGAGCACGTTCGTGAGGATCGTCGCGACGATCGCGAACAGGAACGAGAACCCGTACGCCGCGAGCACGCGGTCGTCCTTGAAGAGATTCAGGTAGTTCGAGAAGCCGACGAAGTTCCATTCGCCGTAGCCCGCGTAGTTCGTGAAGCTGAAGAAGATGCCCACGAGCACCGGAACGGTGTGGAAGGCGGCGAAGGCGATGACGGCCGGCCAGACCATCCAGTAGAAGGCCGGAAGCGCTCGGCGACTCTCGAGCCTGACGCGCTTCGCGCGGGCCGGCTTCTCGCCGGTCGTCGACGAGCTGCGCACCGCTTGGGTCAGCGTGGTCATGTCATTCTCCCGTCACTGGGATGGTGCGAGCGGCGACCTTGCTCCACTCGCTGTCGAGGGTGGCGAGCGCGGCTTCCACGTCGCCGTCGAAGAGGAACTGCTGGTCGATGGCGGCGAGCGGGATGCTCGGCGGGATCTGGTGGTCGATGAATCCCGTGATCCTGCCCTCGTCGAAGTACGGCTTGACCGACTGGATCGCCGGGTCGTCGCTGAGTTCGGCACCCTCGACGGACGGCACCATGTTCTGCGACGCCGCGAACTCCTCGATCACGTCCTTCTCGAACAGATAGTCGATGAATCGCAGGGCCTCCTCGCGGTGCGGGGTGTTCTCGCCCATGGTCACGACCACGTCGACACCCGAGACGAGCATTCGGTCGTCGGGGTCGTCGGTGGCCGGGTAGGGGAAGATCGCCGCATCGATGTCGGGGTTGATCGCCTTCACGGGGCTGATCGCCCAGATGCCCTGCATGAGCATCGCGACCTCGCCGTTCGCGAACGCGGCGTTGCCGTCGTCGTAGGTCTTGCCGCGGTAGCCCTCCTGTGTATAGCTGAAGAGCTCGAACTGCTGCTCCATCGCCTCGGCGAAGTCCTTCTGGAACGACACCTCCGCGTCGGGACCGACGTTCTCGCCCTCCTCACGCATCTGGTCGAAGAAGTCGCCCTGCGCGGGATACGCCCCGAGTGCGTTGAACGAGGGCAGACCGGTCCACGAATCGGCGAGCGTGCCGTAGAAGGGCACGATGCCGGCGTCCTGGAGCGCATCGCACACGGCGATGAGCTCGTCCCAGGTCTCGGGAACTTCGAGCCCCTCCTCCTCGAAGATCTGCTGGTTGTAGATGATGCCGTTGGCGTTGTTGACGTAGCCGAGGCCGTTGACCTCGCCCTCGGCGTTGCCGAGGTCCGCGAGGATCTCCTGCACCGCGGGATTGATCGTGTCGAGCACCGGCTCGTCGGAGAAGTCGTAGAACACGCCCGCCTGGGCGAGCCGCCCGAAGCCGCCGTTCGCGTTGAGGGTGATCACGTCGGGCGCCTTGTCCTTCACCAGCAGTGTGCGGATGATGGTGTCGGCTTCGGCGACCTGGTTCTGTATGACCTTGATGTCGGGGTTCTCGGCCTCGAAGTCCGCGATGATCTCGGTGAAGTCCTGGAGCGCCTCGCCCTTGAACTGGAAGAAGTCGAGGGTCACGACCTCATCGCCGCCGCCGGCTGAGCATCCGGCGAGCAGCAGGGCGCTCACGGCGACTGATGCCGCGGCGGCTGCCGTACGTCGCTTCGCGCGCGGCCGTTTCCGGTGCGGGGTCGGGCGGATGGTCTCGTCCGTCATGATGCGCCTCCTTGCGCTGTGGTGCGGTGGTCAGTCCGTGGAGCCGTCTGAGCTCGCGGAATCGGTGGCAGTGGACCGGTCGGTGGCGACCAGTTCGAGGAGCACGAGCTGGGCGGGGAACAGCACGGGCGCCTGCAGGCCCGCCGTGGCGAGCTGGCGGCCGGTCAGCGTGATCGGCTGTTCGGCCCAGGGGAGCGGGGACTGGCCGGGGCCGTCGGCGACGCTCCCCGCCGCGATCCGCACGGTGTAGCGACGGTCGGCGTCGAGGCCCGGCAGCGTGAACCGACCGGGCGGGTAGGTCACGCTGGTCGCGACCTGCGTGAAGGTGAACACGGCGGATGCCCCGTCGACGGCGACGATGCCACGAACGTCGGTCGTGGCATCCGGGGTATCCGCGTGCACGACCGCGCCGGAGTGGATGAGCGCGCGGTGGCGCTTGTGCAGTTCGACCCAGCGGGCGACCGAGGCCAGCCCGTCGGCGTCGAGGGTCGTCAAGTCCCACTCGATGCCGAGGTGGCCGAGCATCGCGACGCCCGCGCTGAGATCGAGCGGCACCTGCCGCCCGGTGGAATGCACCGTGGGGCTCGTCAGGTGCGCCCCCATCATCTCGGGCGGCACGATCAGGCTGGTGTAGCGCTGGATCTGCAACCGCTCGACGGGATCGAGGGTGTCGCTCGTCCAGATGCGGTCGGTGTGCTCGAGGATGCCGAGGTCGACCCGGGCGCCGCCCGACGCGCACGACTCGATCTCGAGCCCCGGATGCCTCAGCTTGAGCGCCGCAAGAAGGCGGTAGAGCGCCTCGACGTTGTCGTGCACGCGGGCGCGGCCCGAGTCGACGGCGCCGGCCTCGAGCAGGTCGCGGTTGTGGTCCCACTTGAGGTACGCGATGTCGTGCTCGGCGAGCAGCGTGTCGAGTCGTTCGAGCAGGTATCGCCAGGCGTCGTCGTTCGCGAGGTCGAGCACGTATTGCTGGCGCGCGGGCACGGGCAGCTCGTCGCGCCCGCGGAGGATCCAATCGGGGTGCTCCCGGGCGAGTTCGCTGTCGAGGTTCACCATCTCGGGCTCGACCCAGAGGCCGAACTCCATGCCGAGCCCGCGTACGTGCTCGATGAGCGGCGTGAGTCCGGACGGCCACACCGCCTCGTCCACGTACCAGTCACCGAGACCGGCGGTGTCGTCACGCCGGCCCCGGAACCAGCCGTCGTCGAGCACGAACCTCTCGACGCCCACCGCGGCCGCGCGCTCAGCGAGGGCCGCGAGGGTGTCGAGGTCGTGGTCGAAGTAGACCGCCTCCCACGTGTTGAGGGTCACGGGTCGGGGGCGAGCCGGATGCTGCGGGCGGGCACGCAGCTCGTCGTGGAAACGCTGCGACAGGCGATTGAGCCCGTCGCCCCACGAGCCGATCACCCACGGCGTCGTGTACGACTCGCCCTCGCCGAGCACGATCTCGCCGGGGACCAGGAGCTCACCGGCCGAGAGGAAGGACTCCGCGGTGGGGGTGCGCTCTGCCGCGATGCGGTGGTTGCCGCTCCATGCGACGTGCACCCCGTAGACGAGCCCGCGCTCGAAGCCGAATCCCGTGCGGCCGGCCGCGAGCACCAGGCTCGCATCGGCGCCGGGGCGGCCGCGACGGCTCTCGCGGAGGTGCGTGCCGATGGTGAACGCGTGACGCTGCGGTGAGCGTTCGCGGAGGTGTCGCCCTGTGGTGTCGAGCAGCTCGCCGAGGTCGCCGGGGACGGGGAAGGTCGGGGCGAGCGAGACGAGCGAGTACTCGTCGTCGACGGCGTTCTCGACGGTGATGCGCTGGCGGAGGAGCCCCGACGCGGTGACCCCGAGCGTGATCGTGGCCACGAGGCCGGCTGCGTCATCTGCTGCCCTGACGACGGCGTTGGTCGAGGCCTCGTCGACCTCGATCGACTCGGTGACGAGCTTCGTCGAGAAGTGACGCCCGTTGCGGTGGCCCGCGAGACCGGGCGTGCCGAGCCAGCCCGAGGACTCCTGCGGGATGAGTGTGAGCGGTGCCGGCTGGTCGAGCCCGCCGGAGACCCGCTGAGGCAGGGCCGCCGTGCCGAGGGCCGCGAGTTCCGCTTCGCCGACATCGCCCTGGTCTTCGCCCCAGAACACGATGACCGGCAGCGGGGCATTGCGGGCGTCGAGGATGACGCTGGTTCCCCCGTTGCGGAGGTGGAGGAGCTCGGTGCGGCGTTGCATGAGTTATTTCTACGACAGAAATAACTTGGTTGTCAACCCCCCGGATCCATACGTCCGGTGCGCCTAGGACGCGCCAGATCCGCCTCTTTCATGTCAGAATGAAACAAACGCGGGAGGTTCACCGATGATGGAGCGCCAGGTCTACGTCAGCGACTCGGGGCGCGAGCTCGCCCGCGAGGTGCTCATCCACGGGCCCATCTCACGTGCCGAACTCGGTCGCCGTCTCGGGCTCTCGCCGGCCAGCCTCACCCGCCTCAGCAAGCCCTTCCTCGATCGTGGCTGGTTCATCGAGGCGGCCGAGACGGTGCAGGGCGCAACCGGTCGCCCCGCGAAGCCGCTCGACGTGCAGGTCGACTCGCGTCGATTCGTCGGTGTGAAGGTCACGGGCGAGTCGGCGTTCGGCGTGATCACCGACCTGCGGGCCGGCGCACTCGGCCAAGGGGAGCGGAGCCTCGCCGGGCACGACGTCGACGCCGTGGTCGAGGCGGTGTCCGACCTCGTGGCAGGACTCCGCGACGGCGACGGCGTGGAGGTCTCCGGTCTCGGTGTGAGTATCGGCGGCAACGTCGCCGACCAGCGGGTCGTCACGCGGGCGCCGTTCCTCGGATGGCGCAACATCGCGCTCGCCGATCGGCTCGAGCGCGAACTCGGCATCCCAGTCACCGTCGAGAACGACGTCACCGCCCTCACCACCGCGGAACAGTGGTTCGGCGCGGTGCGCGGACGACCCGCTTTCGCTGTCGTCACCATCGGCGCGGGCGTCGGCTACGGCCTCGTCATGCACGACAGGGTCGTCACCACCGCCGACTCGGGACTCGGTCTCGGTGGGCATCTGCCGCTCGATCCGAACGGTCCGCTCTGTCTCGACGGGCATCGCGGATGCTCCACCGCCATGTTGGCCATCCCGAGCATCACCCTGCAGTTGGGCATCGCGCTCGGCCGCGAGGTCGACTACGACGAGGTGCTGCGATTGGCTGAGTCGGGGCATCCGCTGGCCGTCTCGGTCACCTCGGCCGCGGGGCGGGCGCTCGGCCGCATGATGGCGACCATCGCGAACATCGCCATGGTCGACACGATCGTGCTGTCGGGTGAGGGCGTCGCGTTGTGGAACGCCATCGGCGACCTCGCGCTCGCCACGCTCGCCGAGGACCGCGACCCCGATGCGACGCCCGTCGAGATCAACGTCGACGACGCGGGTTTCGTATCGTGGGCGCGCGGTGCGGCGGCGGTGGCGATCCAGGCCGCACTCGGACGACTGCGGCTGCCCGCCTGAGCCCGGCTCAGACGGGCGGGATCGCCGTCGACGAGCGCACGCGCAGCTCGTAGGGGAGTGGCGTCGCCGCCGGAGCGGGCGCATCGGGCGTACTCGGCTCGAGCCGCTCCATGAGCACGTCGACCGCCATCTCGCCCTGCAGGCGCGGAAACTGCGCCACGGTCGTGAGTCCGAAGAATTCGCTGAGGTCGTGGTCGTCGATGCCGACGATCGAGACGTCGCGGGGTACGACGAGTCCGAGGTCGCGTGCGGCGAGGATCGACCCGATCGCCATCTCATCGGATGCCGCGAAGATCGCCGTCGGGCGACCGTGAGGCGCGCCCAGCAACTGCTTCGCCGCGTGGTACCCGCCCCGGATCGTGAAGTCGGCGGGGGCGAACAGTCGGAGGTCGACCTCGATGCCCGCGTCGTGCAGCGCGCCCTCGTAGCCGGTGCGGCGGTTCGTGGGCAGGTGGAAGTCGAGGTCGAACTCGAGGTCGCCGCCGATGTGCGCGATGCGCGTGTGGCCGAGCGCGATGAGGTGCTCGGTCGCGAGCCGGGCGACCGCGGCATCGTCGATCGTGAGCGTGGGAACGTCGGGGATCGGGCCACCGACGCCCACGAGTGGCTTGCCCAGATCGTGCAGCCGTGCGACCTCGTGCTCGGTGAGTTCGAGCGACACGGCAATCACGGCGTCGACGCGCTGTCGCAGCAGGAAATGCTCGAACACGCTCGACCGCTCGTTGCCCTCGCCCGACAGGTTGTACAGGGTGAGGTCGTAGCCGCGCCGCAGCAGCGCGCGTTGCGCTCCCTCGAGCACCGACGAGAAGAACCAGCGGTTGAGGAACGGGATCACCACGCCGATGTTGCGAGTGCGGCCGGAAGCCAGTGAGGACGCGTTCGACGACACGACGTAGCCGAGCCGCGCGGCCGCCTCTTCGACCTTCGCCTTCGACGCGGGCGACACGTGACCCCGTCCGCTGAGCGCGCGCGACACCGTCGCGGTCGACACTCCCGCGAGCTTCGCCACCTCTTCGATGCCGGCCATGACCCCTCATTCCCGGCACCGCCGAGTCAGGGGCATCCTATCGTCTGCCCAGTATTCAGGCCGGTCGCGCAGCCGATCCCATGGCTGCCGCATCTGGCGCTCTTCGGGGTGGCGCATTGCCGTGCCCCCTGTCGTGGGGTAGACATGGCGAGATTTGTTTTTCCAGGGGGCGTTGGCCGGCGTGCGGCTATCAGAAGGGAGCAACACGCGTGAAGTGGGTCAAACGCATCGTCATCGCGCTGGTCGTGGTGTTCGCGTTCTTCTACATGGTCACCCGTCCCGAAGATGCGGCCAACGCCGTGCAGGGCGCTGTCGGCGCAGTGTGGGGCGGAGTGCAGTCGGTCGGTCAGTTCTTCACGTCGCTGGCGTCGTAGTCGGGCTGGGCGGGCTCGCACCATGACGCGCCGCGGCTTCTTCGATCCGCACGTCGAGCGGTACCTCATCGCCGATGAGGGTGAGGTCGTCATCGACGAGGTCGCCAAGCACTGGGCGGCGATCGTCCTGCCCGTGCTCGAGTTGCTGCTCGCGCTGCCGGTGCTGCTGCTCATCTTCCTCATGCCGTCGCAGCTCTACTGGCTGCCGATCGTCGGTGCGCTCTGGCTCGCGTTCCGGGGCATCTGGCGCATCCTGCAGGCGCAGATGGATCGGTTCGTCATCACCAACATGCGGGTGTTCCGTGTGCACGGCATCCTCGCGCAGCACATCGCCACGATGCCGATCACCCGAATCCTCGACATCTCGGTGAAGCGGCCGGTCGTCGGCCGGATCTTCGGGTTCGGCCACTTCATCTTCGAGTCGGCCGCGCAAGACCAGGGCCTGCGCGAGATCAAGTTCGTCGGCAACCCCAACGAGCGTGGCCTCACCATCCAGCGGGTCATCCAGCGCTCGGGTCTTCGCGGAGGCATGCGTTCGGCAGGCCGCGACTACGTCAACGCCGACTCGGGCCGCGGCGACGGGAGTCCGTTCAACACCGGTCGCACCGACTCCGATCGCACCGACACCGGGCGCACCGACACCGCACCCATCAGCACGGTGCACGCCGAGTCCACGCCGGTCGACACGAGCGCCTGGGCTGTGAGCGCCGACAACCCCGCGTGGGATCCGAAGTCGGGCGACACCCAGCCCCTCGGCTGAGTTGGGTGACCGGCGCGCGGCGGCGTCGGTGCGAGCCGAGCGCGACCCTCGCCGGCCGTTCACCGACCCCGCGCGGGCGCGGTGAACGGGGCCTGAACGGGCGCGCGAAATCCGCTCGCCGCCTCGATTTCTCGACACGCCACCCGGCGGGTATCCTTGACAGGCCCCCGGTTGTGTGCAGAACTCGGTCGGGTGCGATGGCGAGTTACCCAAGCGGCCAAAGGGATCTGACTGTAAATCAGCTGTCTACGACTTCGGGGGTTCGAATCCCTCACTCGCCACACGAGAATGCCCCGGTCAGCCGGGGCATTCGTGCGTTCCGGGTGAGGTTCACGAGGCGTGCGCCGACCATTCGCGACATGTTCGTCGGCGCGGTCGGCGGTACCGCGTAGCGTGAGGGGATGACCCAGCACGAGGCATCCGTCGACCCTGCAGCCCTGCTCGACCTCGCGAGGAGCATCGCAGTCGAAGCGGGGGAGTTCGCCCTCGCGGCGCGCCGCGCCGGGGGCAGCGGCATCGAGGTCGCTGCGACGAAGTCGACGCCCACCGACATCGTCACCGCGACCGACCGCGACACCGAGGGGCTCATCCGCGAGCGCATCCTCGCGGCGCGTCCCGACGACGGCATCGTGGGCGAAGAGCACGACTCGCGCGTGGGCACGAGCGGCGTCAGCTGGGTGGTCGATCCGATCGACGGCACCGTGAACTTCCTGTACGGGGTGCCCGCCTGGACCGTGAGCATCGCCGTCGTGACCGGGGAGCCCGACCCGAGCAGCTGGCAGGGCGTCGCGGGCGTGGTCTTCAATCCGACGACGGGCGAGGTGTTCACCGCGAGCGCCGGCGGCGGGGCGTGGCTCGGCGACGAGCGACTGCAGGTCAACACGGGCGTACCGCTCGGGCGGGCGCTCGTCGGCACCGGGTTCGGCTACTCGGCCGAGCGGCGACGCGAACAGGCCGAAGTGCTGCTCGGAGTGCTGCCGCAGGTGCGCGACATCCGCCGCATCGGGTCTGCCGCGCTCGACCTCTGCCTGCTCGCCGCAGGGCGCCTCGACGCCTACTACGAGCGCGGGCTCAACCCGTGGGACCACGCGGCCGGCGCCGTGATCGCTCGTGAGGCCGGGGCACGGGTCGGCGGCGGGCCGCGCGGTGAGCGCGAGAGTTCCGAGTTGTTCGTGGCGGCCGCTCCGGAGCTGTACGAGGAGTTGACAGCGGCGCTCGAGGCGGCCGGGGCGTGAGCGGGGCCCGCAGCTCGCGCAGCAGCATCCGCAGGCTCACGAGAATGGGCGCGATCCTCGCTGTGAGCGCGGCATCGCGACGAATCTCCTGACCTACGTACTGCGTGCAGGTCTGAGTTGCGGGCTGATTGGAAGGCCGCGGCCGCGGCCTCGCGGCGTGTCGCAGATGAAACCGCTGGTCAACTCGGGCAACCGCGACGGAAACCTCATTCTCGCGTGGCATTCGCCTTCGGGAACGGCTACGCTTTACCAATCCGTTATCTCGGCGCAGGCCGGGATGAGCACCTCCTCCGAAGTCCCATCCCCGTCCCCCACGCCGAAAGCCCCAATACGTGCTCGAGTCCCCCCTCGTGCCCGACGGTTCCACGCCAGGCACTCAGGCTGATCTGCGGCCTGAGCGACCCCTGACCCGTCGGGAGCAGCGCGCCCGCGAGGCCGCCGAAGCGTCGCGTGCGTCTGGGGCGCCCGGTGTCGAGGCGGCCGGGCTTCCGATGCGACCACGTGGCATCGAGCGTCCGGCGCAGCCGCGGGGAGTCGAGTTTCCCGCCCAGCCGGCCGCGATCGAGTTCGCGGCCAGGCCTACTACGGTCGCGCCTTCGCCTTCGCCTTCGCCTTCGCCTTCGCCTTCGCCTTCGCCTTCGCCTTCGCCTTCGCCTTCGCCTTCGGCTTCGGCTTGGCCTTCGGGTTCGGGTTCGCCTTCGGCTTCGCCTTCGGTTTCGGCCTCGGGTTCGGGTTCGGCTTCGGGTTCGGGTTCGGTCGAGCCGGTGGTTCGACCAGCAGCGGCGTGGCCAGAGTCGGCCCAGCCCGCTGCCGTCGAGTCCGCGGTGCGGCCCGCTGCCGTCGAGCCTGCGGTTGCAGTGATTCCTGATGCCCCTGCCCCCTCCTTCGCCGCCCCATCCGGCGGCTCGCAGCCGAGCTTCGACGAGCTCTTCGGACTCGCGCCGGCGTCGTCCGAGCCGGTCGACCGCCGCTCACGGCGCACGGCTGAAAGCGGTGCCCAAGGGCGGCCCACCGGCGTTCGGCCCGCGGAAACGCGACCCACGGACGTGCAGCCCGCCGGCGTGCAGCCGGCCGAGTGGCGGCCCGCCGAACCGCTTCAGGCCGCCAGGCCGACACCGGCGACACCCGTCTTCACCCCGCAGACCCCCGCAACACCCACCGCACTTCCCAAGGCCGAGTCGATCGCCCCACGGCGTGACCGCGACTCGGCCTTCGTCATGTCGCGCGCCGATGCATCGGATGCCGCCGCCGGCGCAGGTGCCGCCGCAGGCGCAAGTGCCGCCGTCGGCGCGGGCGTTGGCGGCTTCGACGCCCTGTTCGCCGACCTCACCGTCGACGATGACGAGCCCGAGACCGGGCGGAGCCGTGGCGGTCGCTCAGCACGGGCCGAGCGCGCGCCGAAGAAGAACAAGAAGACCAAGAAGGCGAAGTCGGCCAGGGCACTGCCGAAGTCGATGACGCGGGGTGCCGAGGCGGCCGCAGCCGGTGTCGCTGCGGGCGACGCCGTGGCATCGGCGACCGTCGCTGCCGCGGCTGCTGCCGCGGCCGCCGCCTCCGCTGCCGCGGTGGCCTCCGCAGCCTCCAATGCCGCGGTTGCCTCCGCAGCCTCCGCGATTGCTCCCGCCGCCGCGACCGCCCCCACCGCTGCGACCGCATCCCGTGCGGCGATCGCGTGGGGCGCGATGCCGACTGCGCCGAGCGCGACGCCCGCTGCGAAGAGCCCGACGCGCACTGCGCCGAACTCGACGCCCGCAGTGCCGGCCGCGCCGGCCTCGGCAGCCTCCGACGACTTCGCCGCAGCAATCGCCGCAGCCGCGATCGGGCAGACCTCGTCGGTCCACACCGAAGACGTCGACGACCTCGACCTCTTCGCCTCGTCGTTGCAGAGCGACCCCGCCGCTTCGAGGTCGCGAACCGCGTCGAACGCGTCGAGCCGCACCTCGCGCCGCCCGCAGTCGTCGCCTGCGCCGGCCGCTCGCCGCGCGGCCTCAGGCGTCGCCGGTCGAACGGTCGACTCGGTGCCCGCACGCCGGGGCGCGACATCCGCTCGCCTCTCGGCCGTCCGCTCATTCTCGATGCGCCCGCCTCAGAGGCGTCGCCGCGGAGCCCGCACGCTCGCGAGCATGATCGCCATGAGCTTCGCGGCGCTGCTCGCGGTCGCGACATCCGTGCCGTCGCTCTCGCTCCTGACGCCCGCCGACGTGCAGGCCATGGCGCTCGAGCAGGCGACGATGCACAGCGAAGACGGGCAGCGCGTCGTGATCTCGGGCGGTGTGCTCGCGACGCAGACCGTGCAGTCCGAGGGCTACGAATCGCAGACCGTGCAGGAGTACGCCGAGGCTGCGGGCATTCGCGCCGACAGCGACTTCATCAACAACCCGGCCGGAACGATCCAGTGGCCGTTCGCGGTCGGCGTGCACGTCGGCGACCAGTTCGGGTACCGCGACTGCGCCGGATGTTCCAGCGACCACGGCGGCCAGGACTTCAACCCCGGCCTCGGGGCCGAGATCCAGGCCATCGCCGACGGCACCGTCGTCGACTCGACCGACGGGGGCGGCTCGCTCGGCGTCGTCGTCATGATCGATCACGTCATCGACGGCGAACTCATCACGAGCGTCTACGCGCACATGGAGTACGGCTCGCGCCGATTCGAGGTCGGCGACACCGTCGAGGTCGCCGACGTGCTCGGCACGACCGGCTCGACCGGTATGTCTACCGGACCGCACCTGCACTTCGAGATCCGCATCGGCGGAGTCGACGGCACCAAGGTCGACCCGCTCGTCTGGCTCTACGCCAACACGAACTAGAGCCCGCGGTTCGCCCGCGAGGGCACTCCGCGACTCAGGAGTCAGCCGCCTGAGCCACCCTCGGGTTGCAGCAACTCGAGCACGTCGGGACTCGGCGTGGCGGGACATCCCGACCATTCGAGCCGGAACCGCTCGGCGAAGAGCAGCCCGCCCGATGCGCCGCGCACGGCGAGCGTGATCGACGTCGGTTGATCGACATCGAGTTCGGCCGTCCACTCGCCGTCGGTCGTGGGCGGGGCCAACTCCCGCCCGCCCTCGATGCAACCCGACCAGCACTGCACCGAGACGGCGCCGGGCTTGATCGTGTGCACCGTGATCGAGGTGGACGTCTCGTCGCGGCAGTCGGGCGCGGTGCATCCGGCCAGGGTCGCGGCGAGTGCGGCGGCAGCGGCGACCAGCGCGAACTCCAACCCCGCACGTCCTCGGCGCATGCGACCACGGTACTGCGGGCGCGGTGGGGGTGGCGCGGCTCTCGTCCTGCGTTGCGCGCCGGGCGAGTTACGCGCGGAGCCAGGCCGTGGTGTCGGGCGCGAGGGCGCGGTCGGCCAGGACTTCGCTCGTGAGCAGCACGTCGCCGGCGGGCAACTCGATCGCCGTGGAGCCCGTGTTCGCCACCACGATGACGTCGCCGTTGCGTAGCGCCACGACGTCGGCCGGGTAGCCGGTGAGCCATTCGACCGACCCCGAGGCGAGGCCGTGCTCACGCCGCCGCGCGAGCGCGTCGCGGTACATCGAGAGCGTCGAGCCGGCGACGCCGCGCTGCTGATCGCGCGCGAGCTCGGCCCACTGTGCGGGCTGCGGCAACCACGAGGCATCCGAGGGGCCGAACCCGTACGAAGGAGCCGATCCCTCCCACGGCAGCGGCACGCGACATCCGTCTCGTCCGTATCGCTCGCCCGCCGTGCGGAACCAGGTGGGGTCCTGACGCGCGTCGTCGGGCAGGTGGATGACCTCGGGAAGCCCGAGTTCCTCGCCCTGGTAGAGGTAGGCAGATCCGGGCAGCGCGAGCATGAGTGCGGTCGCGGCGCGGGCGCGGCGCAGGCCCGGTGCGTACGACGGGAGCCCGGCCGAGCGGGGGCCGAGGCCGTGGCCCTGGGGGTTCGGCTCGGTCACCGAGAGGCGGGTGGCGTGGCGCACGACGTCGTGGTTCGAGAGCACCCACGTCGATGGGGCGCCCACCGCGCCGAACGCGTCGAGGGAGGCATCGATGACGGTGCGCAGCGCGGCGGCATCCCAGGGGGTCTCGAGGTAGGCGAAGTTGAATGCCTGGTGCATCTCGTCGGGGCGAACCCACTTGGCGACCCGACTGAGCGGGTCGACCCACGCCTCGGCGGCGAGGATGCGCTCGCCGGGGTACTCGTCGAGCAGCGCGCGCCAGTCGCGGTAGATCTCGTGCACGCCGTCTTGCGCCCAGTAGGGCGCACCGTCGCCGGCCTCGTCGCTGATCTCGGGCTCGAGCGCCACGCCCGTCGCATCGGTGCCGACTGTGTCGTGGAGGGCGTCTGCCGTGACCCCGCCGGCGCCGCCCATGCTGCCGCCCGCGGTGGGCGGCGTGTAGTCGGGCAGGCCGTCGGCCTTGATCATGCCGTGAGCCACGTCGACGCGGAACCCGTCGACTCCGCGGTCGAGCCAGAAGCGCAGGATGCGGCGGAACTCCTCGCGCACCACTTCGTTCGTCCAGTCGAAGTCGGGCTGCGAGCTGTCGAAGAGGTGCAGGTACCACTGACCGGGCATGCCGTCGGCCTCGGTGACGCGGGTCCACGCGGGGCCGCCGAAGACCGACTCCCAGTTGTTGGGGGGCAGCCCGCCCGCGGTGCCGTGGCCGTCGCGGAACAGGTAGCGCGCACGCTCGGCGCTGCCCGGCGCGGCGGCGAGCGCGGCCTGGAACCAGACGTGCTGGTCGCTCGAGTGGTTCGGCACGAGGTCGACGATGACGCGGATGTCGCGTGCGTGGGCCTCGGCGACCATGGCATCGAAGTCGGCCAGGGTGCCGAAGCGCGGGTCGACGTCGCAGTAGTCGGTGACGTCGTAGCCCGCGTCGCGCTGGGGTGAAGTGTAGAACGGCGAGAGCCAGATGGCGTCGATGCCGAGGTCGTGCAGGTCGCCGAGACGCGACGTGATGCCGGCGAGGTCGCCCATGCCGTCGCCGTTCGCGTCGGCGAACGAGCGGGGGTAGATCTGGTAGATCGCGGCGGTGCGCCACCATTCGGAAGTCATGCGGAAACTGTACGACATCTGAACAAAGGATGGAAACGCTTGCATGCTCAGCGCAAGAACTAATGGTCACGAACCGGTATCGATCGAGGCATCCCGGTTTGGCGATGCGGCGTTCTCAAGGTATACCTGTAATCGCTTGCAGATCGCGAGCACTCCACACGAAAGAGCGGCCTTTCGGTCACGGTGCAGTGGTTCCGCCCGGCGGAACGGGGAATACAGCTCCTCCACCAGGCGAAGGTGCCGGACTCACGCACACGAAGGGCACACACCAATGAGGGTGAACAAGAAGAGCCTGCTCGCGGTCGGCGCGGCGGCGGTCGTCGCGACGCTCGGCCTCGCGGCCTGCTCCACCGGATCGGGCGAGGCCGACGAGGCCGCGGCCGCGGGCGGCACGCTCACGGTCTGGGTCGACGCCGAGCGCGTCGACGCGCTGCAGGCCGCAGCCGACGCCTACTCCGAAGAGAAGGGTGTCGAGGTCGAGCTCGTCGGCAAGGACAACGCCGACATCAAGGACGACTTCATCCAGCAGGTGCCGACCGGCAAGGGCCCCGACATCACGATGGGTGCGCACGACTGGCTCGGCGAGCTCTCGACGAACGGCGTGGTCGCGCCGATCGAACTCGGCGACTCCGCCGCCGACTACCTCCCGGTCGCGGTCGACGCGTCGACCTATGAGGGCACCACCTACATGCTTCCGTACGCGGTCGAGAACATCGCCGTGCTGCGCAACGCCGACCTCGTTCCCGAGGCCGCCACGAGCTTCGACGACATGGTCGCCAAGGGTCAGGCCGCCGGCCTCGCCCACCCGTTCGTGGTCGAGCAGGGTGCCGAGGGCAACCCGTACCACCTCTACCCGTTCCAGACGGCGTTCGGCGCTCCGGTCTTCGGCACGAACGACGAGGGCTACGACCCCACCGACCTGCAGCTCGGAAACGCGGGCGGCGAGGAGTTCGCCTCGTGGCTCGGCGCGCAGGGCAAGAACGGCACCGGCAACTTCAACACCGACATCGACGGTGACATCGCCAAGCAGGCGTTCCTCGACGGCACCGCCGCCTTCTGGCTGACCGGTCCGTGGAATGTCGGCGCCGCGATCGACGGCGGCATCAACGTCGCGATCGACACCGTGCCCAGCCCGACCGCTGAGGCGGCCCAGCCGTTCGCCGGCGTCAAGGGCTTCTTCGTCTCGTCGGAGTCCGAGAACAAGGTCGCCGCGAACGACTTCCTCGTGAACTACATCGGCACCGAAGACGTGCAGCTCGAGCTCTTCGAGGCGGGCAACATCCTCCCGGCGCTCTCGGCCGCAGCCGAGACCGCGTCGAGCGACCCGATCATCGAGGGCTTCGCCGCCGTCGGTGCCGAGGCCGTGCCGATGCCCGCGATCCCCGCCATGGGTTCGGTCTGGGAGTACTGGGGCATCGCCCAGGCCGGCGTCATCAACGGGGCCGACCCCGTCGCGACCTGGCAGAAGCTGACCAGCGACGTGCAGGCTGCGATCAGCAAGTAACGACCGAGACGCTCCGGGTCGGATGTCGCAGCGACATCCGACCCGGAGCCCTCACGTTCGACGGGAAGAGCAAGCAGCATGACGACCACGGTTGACGAAGAGGTCACGCCCGAAACCTCGGGTACGGCACCGAAACCCACGAAGCGGCAGCGGCAGGCCGCACGCATCGCCGACGCGGCATCCGGTGGGGTGAAGATGCTGCTCTTCAAGCTGCTCGCGCTCGGAATCATCGACGCGATCGCCGTGTTCGCGGTCTTCGTGCTCGTCGGCGCAGGGCAATGGCTCGTCGCGGCCATCGTCGGCGTGGTCGCCGTCGCCGTCAACTGGATCTACTTCTCACGCCGCAAGCTCCCGGCGAAATACCTCACGCCGGGCGTGATCTTCCTCGTCGTGTTCCAGGTGTTCGTGGTCGTCTACACCGGCTACATCGCCTTCACCAACTACGGCACCGGGCACAACGGCTCTCAAGAGCAGGCGGTCTCGTCGCTCATGGCGTCCTCGCTCGAACGAGTGCCCGACTCGCCGACCTACGGTGTCACCGTCGTCGACCAGTTCGGCACCCTCGGCCTGCTCGTCACCGATCCAGATGGCCAGGCGAGCGTCGGTACGACCGAACAGCCGCTCACCGAGGTCGACGCAGACATGGAGGGCGGCAAGGCCGTCGCCATCGACGGATGGACCACCCTCAGCTTCGCCGACGTGATCGCACGCACCGACGAGATCACCGAACTCGCTGTGCCGTTCTCCGACGACCCGAACGACGGCGCCATCCGCACGCCGGACGGGTCGAGCGGTTACCTCTACCTCTCGAACCTCGAATACGACGAGGCCGCCGGCACGATGACCGACCTCTCGACGGGCACGGTGTACTCCGACATCGGCACGGGTGCGTTCACCTCGGCCGACGGCGACGAACTGCTGCCCGGGTGGCAGATCACCGTCGGCTTCGACAACTTCGTGCGCGCGGTCACCGATCCGCGCCTCGCGCAACCGCTCGTGTACGTCACCCTCTGGACGTTCGCATTCGCGCTCATTTCAGTCGCCTCGACGTTCTTCCTCGGGCTGTTCCTCGCGATCGTGTTCAACGACATGCGCATGCGTGGACGGAAGTTCTACCGGATCATGATGATCCTGCCGTACGCGATCCCGTCGTTCCTGTCGGCCCTGATCTGGGCGGGCATGATGAACGAGAGCTTCGGATTCATCAACCAGGTGCTGCTCGGAGGAGCATCCATACCGTGGCTGACCGATCCATTGATGGCGAAGGTCTCGGTGCTCATCGTGAACCTGTGGCTCGGGTTCCCCTACATGTTCCTCGTGTGCATGGGCGCGTTGCAGTCGATCCCCGACGACATTCAGGAGGCGGCGACCGTCGACGGCGCGAAACCGTGGGCGATCTTCCGGCTGATCAAGCTGCCACTGCTGCTCGTCACCGTCGCGCCGTTGCTCATCGCATCGTTCGCGTTCAACTTCAACAACTTCAACGTGATCTACATGTTGACCGATGGCGGCCCACGCGACGCGAACGCCCCCATCCCGGTCGGGTTCACCGACCTGCTCATCACCATGGTCTACAAGGTGGCCTTCACCGGACAATCGCGTGACTACGGCCTGGCGAGCGCGTACTCGATCATCATCTTCATCATCGTCGCGGTGATCTCGATCATCGCCTTCCGTCGCACCAAGAGCCTCGAGGAGCTGAACTGATGGCTGACTCCCTGGACACCTCGGCGGGCACGCCGTACCGCGAGGGCGACCTGCTGCGGTCGGGCGCAGTCGTGGCAGGCCTCGACCCCCAAGCGGTCGAGACGGCGAAGCGCGGCGGCCCCAGGCGGCCGTTCGACTTCGGCCGTTGGTTCCGTGCGACCGGGTGGCGGCACATCGTTGCGCTCATCATGGTCGCGTTCGCCCTGTTCCCGATCGTGTTCGTGATCTCGTCGTCGCTGAACCCGCAGGGAACCCTCACCGGGTCGAACGCGCTGTTCTCGAAGATCGGCCTCGAGAGCTACGCGCGCATCCTGTCCGACCCGCAGGTTCCGTACCCGGCGTGGTTCGCGAACACGCTGATGGTCGCCGGCATCACCGCGGTCGGCACGGTCTTCCTCGGCGCGCTCGCGGCGTATTCCTTCTCGCGCATGCGCTTCACCGGGCGTCGGTTCGGTCTCATCTCCATCGTCGTCGTGCAGATGTTCCCGCAGCTGCTCGCGGTCGTCGCGATCTTCCTGCTCATGAGCTCGATCAGCGACTGGTTCCCCGCGATCGGCCTGAACACCCACATCGGCCTGATCATGGTGTACCTCGGCGGTGCGCTCGGCGTGAACACCTTCCTCATGTATGGCTTCTTCAACACGATTCCCGCGTCGATCGATGAGGCGGCGAAGATCGACGGCGCGGGCCACGCCCGCATCTTCTTCACGATCATCCTGCGTCTCGCGGCACCGATCCTCGCGGTCGTCGCGCTGCTGTCGTTCATCGCGTCCGTGAACGAGTTCGTCGTGGCGTCGGTGCTGCTCATCGACACCGAGAAGCAGACCCTCGCCGTGGGCCTCACGAAGCTCGTCTCGAATCCGCGCTACGCGGACTGGAGCGCGTTCTCGGCCGGCGCGGTGATGGCGGCGCTCCCGGTCGTCGCCCTGTTCCTCTGGTTGCAGAAGTACATCGTCGGCGGCCTGACGGCCGGCGCGGTCAAGTAGGTCGCCGGGTCACAGCGTCGCGTCGCCCCGGCGTGGAGAGGTGTTGCTCGTTCAGGGGATTTCAGCGACACACCGAGCAGGCCGGGGCCCATGACGGCGTGTCGCCAAAATCCCCTGAACGAGCAGACAGCCCGCAACACCTGAGAGGGTCGAACCATGCCTGAGCGACTGAGCCCCCACCACGACGGATCGCCGCTGCACGTCTCGACCCAGGCGCCCGCGCTCGGCGAGGTCGTGCGCGTTCGGCTGCGCGTGCCCGACACGTTCGGTCCGCTGCGCTGGGTCGGCACGCGTTCGAACCCCAACCGCGAACCCCGGTTCGACGAGGCGGTGCGGCTGCCCGACGGTGGCACGGGCGCGCCCGGCGCGGCCGGCGTGGCTGACGGCTGGCAGTGGTGGGAGGCCGCGGTCGAGGTCGAGAATCCCGTGCACGGCTATCGCTGGCTACTCGTCGGCGGTGACGGCCGTCAGCATTGGCTGAACCAGGCTGGGCTGTCGAGCGTCGAGGTGCGCGATCACGACGACTTCCGTCTCGTCGCGCATGCGCCGGCACCAGAGTGGGCCGCCTCGAGCGTGATGTACCAGGTGTTCCCCGATCGGTTCGCGAAGTCTGATGCCGCGCCGTTCGAGAGGCTCCGGGAAGAGACGAAGCTGCCCGACTGGGCGATCCCCGCCGAGTGGACAGACCAGCTCGACCCCGTGCCGCCGGGCCGCTCGGCGCAGTTCTACGGCGGCGACCTCGACGGCGTGCGCGAGCACCTCGACCACCTCGAGGCCATCGGCATCAACCTGCTGTACCTCACCCCGTTCTTCCCGGCTCGGTCGAACCACCGCTACGACGCCTCGACGTTCGACCACGTCGACCCGCTGCTCGGCGGCGACGAGGCGCTGGTCAGGCTCGTCGAGGCGGCTCACGCGCGGGGCATCCGTGTCATCGGCGACCTCACGTCGAATCACTCGGGCGACGCGCACGAGTGGTTCCGCGCGGCGCAGGCCGACCCCGCCGCGCCCGAACGGGCCTTCTACTACCTGCACGACGACGGAACGTACGAGTCGTGGCTGGGCGTGCCGAGCCTGCCGAAGTTCGACTGGAAGTCGCGCGAGCTGCGCCGCCGGTTCATCGACGGACCCGACTCCGTGGTGGCCCGGTTCCTGGCGCCGCCGTTCAACCTCGACGGGTGGCGCATCGACGTCGCAAACATGACGGGGCGGCTCGGCGACGAAGATCTCAACGAGCAGGTGCGGCTCACGATCCGCGCGACGATGCTCGACGTGAACGCCGACACGATCCTGCTGGGCGAGTCGACGAACGACGCCGCGAGCGATTTCCAGGGCGACGCGTGGCACGGCGCGATGACATACACGCCGCTCACCCGACCGTTGTGGAGCTGGCTGCAGCAGCCGGGCAGCCCCGCCGGCGGCGGCATCGGATTCGCGCTCGCGCGGGTGCCGACGTTCACGGGTGGCGAGTTCGTCGCGGCGCACCAGCGCTTCGCTGCGGGGTTCCCGTGGCGCACGCGCGTCGCGACCATGAACGCGCTCGACACGCACGACACCCCGCGGTTCGCGACCTCCGCCCTGCCCGGAACCGTGCCCGTCGCGTTCGGGCTCGCGGTGACGCTGCCGGGAATCCCGGTCGTGTGGGCGGGCGACGAGTTCGGGCTCACCGGCATCGACGGCGAGGCATCGCGCACGCCGATTCCGTGGGGGAGCGAGGGCTCGGCGGATGTCGCACCGGTGCTCGAGACGTACCGTTCGCTCGTCGCGCTGCGGCGGGCGCATCCGGTACTCGCCACGGGTGGCATCCGCTGGCTCGCGGTCGGCGACGACGCGGTCGCGTTCGTGCGCGAATCGGCAGAAGAGACCCTGCTGGTCTTCGCCGCGCGCGCCGCGTCGACGCTGTCGTTCGAGACCGCTGCGCTGCCGCTCGGGTCGGCCCTGTCGGCGCGATCGGATGCCGCTGCTGTGGCGTTCGGCGATGCCGGGCTCGCGACATCCGACGGTTCCACGACGCTCTCGGCGACCGGGCCCTCGTTCGCCGGCTGGGTGCTGCCGGGCGTTTCGACGCCCGCGTGGTGACGCCGGACGCGGAGGCGATCAGCCGCAGAGTTCGGCCGGCGGAATCCCTCCGTCGGCCCCGATTTCTCGCGGACCCGCGGTGGTTCGAAGCACGCCTCGTGAGGTGATATCCTCGTACGGTTGCCAATTGCGGCGCACGCCCCGATAGCTCAGTGGTAGAGCACTTCCATGGTAAGGAAGGGGTCGTCAGTTCAATCCTGACTCGGGGCTCTGGTTCGGTCTGAGCGTATGCTCGAAGAACCTTCCCGGCGGGGTAGCTCAGGTGGTTAGAGCACACGGCTCATAATCGTGGTGTCGCGGGTTCGAGTCCCGCCCTCGCTACAAGAGGCCCGGATTTCTGCGGAAGTTCGGGCCATTCGTGTGTTATCAGGTAGGCCGACCCCGCACAAACCCCGCACATTCGATTCCGACACTCGAGCGCCGGGCGCGCCGCACCCCGCACTTTCAGCGCGCGAGGTAGTCGCCCATCGCCGCTGCGGCGCGAGCGCTCTCGGCGTTCTTGGCCATGTACACGTCTTGCGTGATCGATGGGTTCTCGTGGCCGAGGTACTCGGCGATGTCGCGCGCCGAGAGGCCGGCACGGTCGAGGGCCGTCGCGACCGTCTTGCGGAAGCTGTGCGTCGTCACGGTCGGGTAGCCGATCCGCTCTCGCGCCTCGGCCCAGTCTCGCGACGTGTTGCGCGGGTCGCGGAGGTTGCCGAGCACGGTCGGGAACACGAGCCCGAGCGGGTTCGACTCAAGGCGCACACGCCGGTCGACGAGCATGCCGAGCAGCGACGACGGCAACGCGATCGTGCGGGCGCCGGCCTTCGTCTTCGTGTGGTCCTGGCGGATGAGGCCCACGCCGCGCGCTCGCACGACGTTGGCGCGGATCGTCACCCGGCCCGCCTCGAGGTCTACGTCATCCCAGACGATCGCGCACGCCTCGCCGACGCGGCATCCGGTGCCGGCCAGAAACTCGATCATGTCGGCCGCGTCGACCTGGCGAAGCCGCTCGTCAGCGCGCACCGCCTCGAGCAGCTCGGCGAGCCGCTCGACCGGGATCGCCTCGGCGCCGCCTCTCGCCCTGGCGATCGGCGAGAGTTCCCGCACCGGATTGTGCCTGACCGCGTTCGCACGCGCTGCGATGCCCATCATCCCCGAGAGCACCGCGCGGCACCCCTTCGCAGCGCCCGGCCCATTCGTAGACCGCACGCGCGCGATGAACCGCTCGAGGCGCTCTGGCGTCGCCTCAGCGATCGTCACCGACCCGAGCGCCGGCCGCACGAGATGCTCGATCGTCTGCCGGTACGTGTCGAGCGTGCGCGGCGCGCGGTCGGCCTTCGACTCGAGGAACCTGTCAGCGAGCTCGGACAGGTGCGTCTCGCGGCGCACGTCGCCGCCCGTGCTCGTGCTGAGCGTCGTCAACGCGCGCTTGAGCGACGCGACGGCCTTGGCCTTCGACGGCGCGAAACGCTCGACCTGGCGAAGCCTGCCGTCCTCGAACCGGTATCGCGTGCGCGCGCGCCAGCGCCCCGGCTCGACCTCGACGACGGTAACGGCGCCGTGGCTCGCGATCGGCGTGCGAGGGCGTGGCACGACTATGCCCCTGCGCCGGTCTGGCCGCGTTCGTCGGCTCTGCGCCGGATTGTCGGTACTGCGATCCCTTGGTTCTGCAGCTCGACCTCGAGGGCGCGCAGTCGCTTGTTGATCTCAATCGTCCGTTTCACTGCGAGTTCGTGGGCGGTCGGGTTGTCCGCGAGGCCCTGCGCGTCGACCGCAGATTGGTCGTACTCGCTCAGTAGTTCGTCGTAGGCGAGCTTCAGAGTGAAGGGTTCGGTCGCCGCATACCAGGCGGAGAAGTCGCCGCTGGATGGTCGGGAATCGGTCGCCGGTATGTAGTCGCTCCAACCGTTGAACCAGTCGACGGCGTGCCAGGGATCGCTGAACGCGCCGTTCAGAATCTCGACGGTTCCACCGCCCTCGATCGGAATTAGCAGCGCCATCGGTGGCACGTCGAGCGCTTTCGCAAGCACGAGCAAGTCGGCGACCGATACGAAGTCGCGCCGGCCGCTCTCGAGGTTCGCGATGACTGATCGCTTGATCTCATGGCCGAGTTCCGCCGTCCGGTCTGCCAGCGCCTGCGCGCTCATCTTCGACTCTGGACGCTCTCGGTAGCGCTTCACCTGCCGCCCGACGCTCTCGGCGAGCCGTGCCGGCCAGGAGTCGGAACTGTTGCGTTCTGCCATGTGTAGAAACAATACCCGCATTGGTTGCATCCTCCAAGCACTTCGAGGTACTGTGATGTCTAGAAGTAATCCACGATCAATCTGTGTCAGGAGATGGCAACATGGATCTTTTGAAGGCAGCTCGCGAGGACGGGCACGCGACTCTCACTCGTGCCGAGGTCGCACGTCTCCTTCGGATCGACCCCCGAACTGTGAACGAGGGCATCCGCGAGGGAACCATCCCAAGCGTTCGGGTCGGCCGGCGTGTTCTGATCCCACGTGAGCCGCTACTCGAGATGTTCAGTACCTCGCAGCAGAAGCCGGGGGACGACCGATGAGCGCCACTCTTCGCAGCGTGGACTCGCTGCCGGAACTCTCGACCCGGCCAGAGCTCTCCGAGTTCACCGGGGTTGCAGTGTCCACCCTCGCGCGGTGGATGACTGAGGGCGTTGGCCCTAAAGCGACCAAGCTCGGCGCTCACGTCCGGTATCGCAAAGCTGATGTGCTCCGCTGGCTCGATGCATGCGCCGTCGAAGAGGCGGCGGGTCCGGCATGAGCGCGCAAGCGGCGGCGGGGGAGACCGTGCTCGCAAGCTACGTCTCTCGCGCCGACGGCTCGAGCGCCTCGCTCTTCGAGCAGATGCAGGCCGCGCGGGTCGAGCGGGATCGATTCGAGCCGGCCTCGGAGATGTTCAACATCTTCGATGCCGATCTTCGCGAGCTGAAGCTGGCCGCGATCGTACAGAGAGGCGAGCACCATGGCGAGCGAGAATGAGCCGCCGTTGGCAGAGGTCGTCCCTATCGAGGGACGCGGCCGCGGTAGCCGCAAGAGCGGCGACAGCGCACCGGTCGCTTTCGCTGGCCCTGACGGCAAGCTCGACGCGACGCAGGTCGCAGCACACGTTTCGCCCGGCCTCGGCCGCGGCATCGATCTCGACTGGTACGTGTACGACACCGGAGTCTGGCGCCGCGACCCGGAGTGCATCACTCGACGAGTCGCCGCCGCCCTCGGCCACCGCTACAGCCAGACCGTGCGCGGACAGGTCGAGGCGCACATGTTGAACCTCGACCTCACCTCGGTGGGCGTGCGAGACCTCCCGAGCGGATACCTGCCGTACATCGTTCTCGACGATGGGGTCTACCACTGGCGCGAGGATGACATCACCGACCACGACCCCGCCCTCGGTGCGCTCACGAAGCTCCCGGTGAGGTTCGATCCGACCGCCGAGTGCTCGAACTTCGACACCTGGTTGACAACGACGCTCGAGGATCCCGCCCTGATCGAGCACGTCTGGGAAATTCTCGGCTACATCCTCATGACTGGCAATCCATTCCAGAAGGCATTCCTCTTCCAGGGCGCCGGGGGCAACGGGAAGTCCGTACTGCTACGTGTCATCCAGCGTCTACTCGGCCGCGACAATTACTCGGCCGTGCCGCTCCACACCCTGATCGAGGATCGATTCGCGCCGGCCGCGCTGTTCGGCGTGCAAGCGAACATCTCGGGCGACCTCTCGAGCAAGTTCGTAAACGAGCCCGAAATCCTCAAGACCGTGACCGGAGGCGATGACCTCACATGCTCGAGGAAGTTCGGGCAACAGTTCACCTTCACGCCCTACGCCGTGCCGATCTTCGCCGCGAACGAGTACTTCCGCACGTCGGACACATCGAAGGGCTGGCAACGCAGATGGTGCGTCGTTGAATTCAACCGCGACGTGACGATGCTCGGACCGTTCGACGAGTCGGTGCTGTTCGATGAGCTCGCCGGCATCTTCAACCACGCGATGCGCTCGCTTCGGGAACTGATGTCGCGTGGCCGGTTCGACCCGCCGCAGCTCGCAGTCGACGCGACAAAGCGACTGCACGACGCGGCCGACCCGATCGCTCAGTGGCTCGAGGATGACGAGAACGTCGTGCTCGACGCATCCGGCGCGGCAGCCCGCGTGGATGTCTACCAGACGTACCGGCGCTGGTGCACCGCGAACGGCTACCAGGCGGTCGCGTCGGGCCCGTTCGGGTCGAAGCTCCGAGCACACGGGATCGGCTCGTCACAGCCGAACGTCGGCGGTCGTCGCGTGCGGTATTACACCGGCATCACGGTCCTCAGGGCCGACTGAGAACGACGGAGACGAAGCGATGAACAAGACCGAGCTGATGACCATCATCCGGGCGCACGTCGACGCTTGCGAAGAGGTCGCCTCGCTGATCGTGGCAGACATCCACACGGCTCATGGTGTGTCGGCCCAATCACTTGAGGCCGCGAAGGCCCGCCGCGCTGCGACCTACTCGGCCCTCCTGGGGGCCGTCGCACACCTTCCGATCCCCGTCGCAGGAGACGAGCGGTGAACGCCTCGCCCCTCGACCGGGCCGCGATCCTCGCATGGCTCGACGAGCGCGCCGTCTCGGTCGGGTTCGTGCCCACGGCCGTGTACCTCGGCCTCGCCGACCGCATCCGCCGCGGCGACTTCGATGAGAGGGCCGACCGATGACCCGCCTTCACTTGCTCGGCGACGCGCTGCCGCCGCTGCCGCCGCCGGCCCGCTCGCGCGACGACGCCGCCGCCCTGGCGCTCTGGCTCCGCGGCTGGGATGCCTGCGCCGCATGGCTCTGGCCGCAGCTCGACCGAGCGAACCGCGACGCCGACCTCTGGTACGAGCGCGCGAACAACACCCCCACGGCACTGGCGGAGATTCGCCAGCGCCGCCTAGACGCCCACTTCGAACAGGAGTGGGAGCGGTTCAGCACCGCACATCACAACACCGCCCCGGCGCCCGCCGGGCACCACGAAAGGCACTGAAACCATGTCACTGTTCACCACCACGAAGCCCGCCGCCGGCCTGCCCACCGGCTACGACGACGAGCGCTCGGTCTATTTCGTCCCCGAGGCCGCCCGCGAGCACTACGCGGCCGTCTACCCCGCGGTCGCCGAGGCGCACACCGCGCTGTCGCGCGGCGACGCATTCGCCGGGATGAACTCCCGCGCCTTCGCGCGACAGGTCGTCAACCGCCGCTACAGCGGCGAGCACCGCCCGACCGACCTCGCGCCCCACGTCATCGACGCCCGGATCGAGGCCGACGTCGAGTCCCTCAAGTGGGAGATCCTGAACGACTACGAGGGCGTGTTCGCCCACCGTGCCGCGGTCGCGGCCGCTCTCGCCGAGTCGACGGCCGTCCGCGAGCGGGCGCGCGCCGCCGCTGCCCACGAGAAGCACCACACCTGCCCGGAATGCGGCACCGTCGCACTAACTCGCGAGACCGGCCTGCCGGTCAAGACCCGTGCGCTGTACTTCGAAGAGGCCGAGGACCGCGCGCCGTACCCCACAAAGGCACTCCGCTCGTGCGCGATCTGCTTCGAGCAGGTGCGCGCCGCCTACATCGCCCAGCAGGCCGAGACCAAGCTCGCTGACGGCCGCACCCGCGCTGAGGCCGCACGCGACACCCTGCGCCGCCTGTTCGCCTGAGCATCCAGCCGACCAAACACACCATCCCGAAAGGATCAAGATCATGGCACGTGGCGATATCGAAGTACCGATCAGCTCCGAAACCAAGGGGTTCAAGCAAGGCGTCGAGACCGGCATCATCAAGCCCCTCGAGGACGCTGAGAAGGCCCTCGAAGAACTCGGCAAGAGCAAGGGTGCCGACCAGCTCGAGCGCGACCTCGAGGCCGCGCAGAAGGCAACCGACAACCTCGCGGACGAGACGAAGGACGCCGCCCGCATCATCGAGCGCGAGTACCGCGACGCCTACCGCAAGATGAAGCAATCCGCCGACGACGGATTCGACAAAGCGAAGGAGGGTGCCAACGACCTGAAAGACGAGGCCGGCCAGGCTGGCCGCGAGTCCGCGGCCAGCTTCCGCGGCGAGTGGTCCGACGTCGGCGAGTTCATCCAAGAGACCGTCGCGAACGGCATGTCCGGGTTCGGCCCGCTCGGAGCCGCCGCAGGCATCGCGGCCGCGGTCGGCATCGGCGTGATCACGTCGGAGATTCAGAAGCAGCAAGAGGAAGCCGACGAACTCAAGCGCCGACTCACCGAGGCGTACATCGCCGCCGCAGAGGAAGGCCGCAACTACCTCAGCGTTCAGCAGATCATCGAGGAATCTGGCGCGATCTACGAGGACGCCGAGCGCCTCGCGGTCGCGACGGCGGATGCCGCGAAGTTCGCGGTAGATCGGCAGCTCGTCGTGCAGGCGATGGCCGGCGACGAGGACGCAATCAATGCCGTCATCGCCGCAGGCAACGCGCTCGTCGACGAAGGCACGCAGAAGATGCGCGACAAGGCCGACGCCGGCAAGAACGTGTTCGACATCGAGACGGCAGAGGTCGCGACCCTCGAGCAGATCGTCGGTAAGTACCAGGATCAGCTCGGCCTGCAGCAGACCGTGAAGAGCAACGCCGAAGAGTACTTGGCGCTCGTCGAAGCCCAGAACGCCAAAGAGGCCGCCGGCAACAGCGCTGCGCGACAGGCGATCACCGACCGTGGCGCCGCGCTCGAGCGGTACTACGCGAAGGCCGCAAACCCGCCGCAGCCCACGGTGAAGGTCAACGTGAACACGACCGACCTCGACGCCCTCGAACGACGCCTGAACCGCGGCGCGACCATGACCGTGCGCGTGAACGCTGACGGCACGATTGGAAGGTTCCTCGAATGACCCGCTTCGATGACGAGATCACCGATGCGGAGTTCCTCGCGATGAACCATCGACGCATCGACTGCCCGCTCTCGTGGTGCCGCGGCCGCTACCTCGACCACGGCGGCGACGGCGCCGAGCCCGACGCATGGGTCCACGAGGGCGAAGACATCAAGCTCGGCTCGCTCGGCTCGGCCGCGTTCATCCGCGTCGGCGCCGGGCCGGTCCGGCTCGCCATGTCCCTCGAGCTGCGCGGCGAGTTCGACGTAGACGGCTTGCAGGCGATTGCCGCCGATCTGCACGGCATCCAGGCATGGACGGCGCAGATCGGCGCGATCCTCGCCAGCGACCCGATGAGTGGAGCACTCGAATGAACCGCGTTCCGTCCGACGAGTGGGTCGTCGAGCTCGACGGCTTCGAGCGGCGCATGCTCGTGCAGGGATACTCGCCGTCAACCATCCGCACCCGCCTCGCCCGCCTCCGCCGGTTCGCGGGCGAGGCGGCCGCGGCGCCATGGGCGATGACCCCGGCCATGGTCGCGGCATGGCTCTCGCAGCTCGCCGAGGGCCAGCAGCGAAAGGACTACCGGATCGCGCTGCGCGGTTTCTACGAGTGGGGCCACCGCCGCGGACTCGCCGAGCCCGGCATGGTCCCCCCGCCAGTCGCGCCGGGCCGCACGATCGAGGCCGTCTGGAGTGATGCCCTCACCGCGTTCGAGGTCGCCGAGCGCGCCGCCGGCCGGGCGCCCGCGACGATCCGGCGCCGCATCGATCGGGTTCGCCGGTTCGCTGCAGGCCGCGAGGGCTCGCCCTGGCACGTCACAGTCGAGGATGTCGAGGGCTGGCTGCAATCGTTCACCGGCCCGCACGTCGAGGCATCGCTGCGCGACTCGCTGCGCGCGTTCTACCGCTGGGCCGTGCGCAGCGGTCGCGCCCACACCGACCCGACCGACAGCGGCACGCATCGCTCGCTTCGCCTCGCGGTGCCCGAGGCATGGGAACCAGTGCTCACCGCGTACGACCGGGCCATGATCGGCACCGGCTACCCGGCAACCACGCGCGGCCAATACCTCGCACACCTGCGCCGCTTCGCCCGCGACTGCCCCTCGCTCGAGCCGACGACAGTCGCGCTCGATGACCTGCTCGAATGGATGGGCGGCAAGCACTGGGCCGCCGAGACGCGACGCGGCGCACGGTCGGCCCTGCGCCAGTTCTACCGGTGGATGGTCGACTCAGGGCGCATCGAAGCCAGCCCAGCCGAGAAGCTCCCCAAGGTGAGGCTGACACGCTACCTCGCCCGCCCAACCGACGACGACGCGCTGCGCGGCGCGCTCGAGGACGCCGACGATCGGGAGACACTCGCGATCCGCCTCGCCGTCGAGGCCGGCCTACGCGCGGGCGAGGTTGCCCGCGTGCACTCCCGCGACATCGCCGGGCCGACCGACTCGGCATGGCTCGTCGTACACGGCAAAGGCTCGAAGCAGCGGCGCGTCCCGATCAAGGCCAGCCTCGCCGCGCAGCTCCGTGCGCGTGGCGACGGGTTCGTGTTCCCCGGCGGAAGCGCCGGTCACCTGTCCGCCGGCTACATGTCGAAGATCATCTCGCGGCTCCTGCCCGAGGGCGTCACCATGCACACGCTGCGGCACCGGTTCGCGACTCGCGCCTACAATCACGGCCGTGACGTGTTCACCGTGCAGCAGCTGCTCGGCCACGCCTCACCCGCGACGACTCAGCGCTACGTGCTCGTCTCCGACGACAGCATGCGCGACCTCGTAAACGCCGTCGCATAGACGCGACTCACACACTGCGCCCCGGTCGCCTCGAGCTGGCCGGGGCGCAGCCGCGCACCCCCGCACCCCCGAGCGGATGCCATGCCGATCGGGTCACCGAGTGCGGGTGGCCGAAGCTTCGACTGAGACGCGCTGAGTCGGGCTCTCGGAACAGGTGGCGGAACAGGTACAACGATCGTGCCGCGACAGCGGCGAGCGAGCGACCGAGCCGCTCGGAACAGGCGGAGGCCGTCTCGGAACAGGCGGAGGCCGTCTCGGCACCGATTCGGAACAGGTAGCGGAACAGGCTGCATCCCGCGTGAACACTGGGCAGGAACAGGCGGAACATGTCCCACTCTATTAATGAGAGTAGAAAGGGAAGAAAGGAATAGTAGGTGTGTAAGAGGTAAAGGTAGGGCGGAACGTGTTCCAAGTGTTCCGACCGACCTCGCGAGACGACCGTCAAGCGGTTTTTTTTGTCGGCACCGTCGCACCCCCGCCTTCGGCTCTACAGCCATCCCTCCCCCTGAATCCGAGTTGGCTCGGAACATGTTCCGCCTGTTCCGAGCCCGCGCTCTTCGGCTCGGTCGGCTGACTCCGATCCCCGCCAGGTGCACTCGGCCGGGCCCATGGATGACGACCTAATCGCGACCGAGCCCGACTGCCCGGTCTGCGGCACGCGCACGATCTGGAAGGCCGGCCGCTACATCTGCCGCTCGTGCGCGGTCTCGGTGATCGAGCAGGCGCCCGAGGCGAGTGACGGTCGATCGGCGTAGATTGATCCCCGCGCGGGCCGGTGCGCTTCCCTCGAATGGAGCAGCCGCCCGATGCGCTACTGGCAGCCGAAACTAAGGTCGATCCGTGCCGGCGAGTGGTTGCTGTTCGACGACTCGAGGCGCATCGCCGTGATCCGTGAAGTGCACGTCAGCTCACCACCACGCCCGCTGCTCCGCGCCGAGACCTGGGCGCCGGATGAGGATGCGCGCGTGTTCCTCGGCTACTTCCCGGTCGACGCTCTGCGCCTCGCCGCCGAGACTGTCTGGTGGGAGTACCGCGCCGCGGCCGAGTTGCCGAAGGCCGCCGAGTCGACGAGGGCGCCCGAGCCACCGAGGGTGCCGCCGGGATCGGGCGACGGGTCGGCGCGGCATCCGCTGCTCAACGCCCAGGAGCACACGCCGGGAGTCTGGACGCTGGTCGACTCCACCGGCCGAGAGTACGGCGCTGTGCGCATCGTGCGCGAGGGCGCCGCCGTCGTCTACGTCGGCGAGCTGCGCGGCGAGCGCCTCGGTGGCCGGAACGTCAAGCTTCGCGAGGCCGTCGAGAAGGTGCACGCCGCCTATGTGCGCTCGTTCAACGCGACCCCGGTGCGAGCCCGGCCGGACGCTGGCCGTACCCGATAACTCTTGCGCGTCGCCTCGACCCCGCATTTACCCCGCACATTCAGCGGCAACGCTCGGTATGCGTCGGGATGCCGTGGCCAGTGAATCAGCGGCCAGAGGCATGCAGCGCGACCCCGCAGAAACCCCTGATTCGGCTGCGTCGAGAATCGTGGTGTCGCGGGTTCGAGTCCCGCCCTCGCTACTGGAAATCATCGTTTGACCAGGGGTTCTTGTCCCAGATAGACGAACAGGGCTCGTTGAGTTCAACGATTGTTCAACGTTCATGCGTCAGCGACCGCGTTTCGCGGGCTTCTGCGGAGCAGGTGTTCGACCGTCCCGTGTCGCTTGGAGGAAGGCGGCGGCGGTGGCCGCGCCGCCTCGCGTGCGCAGCCGCTTCCCCGCTGGCAGCGGCACGGTGGGCAGCCCGATACCGGGCCTATCGAGCGGCGGGCATGGCCACACGAGGAGACCGAAGCTATGCACTCGTCTGCATTGCACTCGTCGGCCGGTGTTCGAAGGCGAGCGCGGTGCGGCGGCCGGCCTCGACGAGCCAGTGCTCGGCGTGACGCTGCGCCTCGGCCGGTGAGCCCGCCACGCGCGACAACGACTCCGCGATCGCGAACGGGGCGAGGTCGGCATCGGGGGCGATCCGACCGGCGACGAGCACCGTCGCAGCACCCGACTCTGCGGCGAGCCGCACGATGAACGCGGGCACCTTGCCTGCCGCGGACTGGCCGTCGTAGGAGCCTTCGCCGGTGATCACCACCGTTGCGGACGCGACGGCGTTCGAGAGGCCGATGACCTCGGCGACCTGCGCCGCTCCGGGCAGGAGTTGCGCGCCCCACGCGATCAGCGCCATACCGGTGCCGCCCGCGGCCCCGGCGCCGGGTGATGCCGGGTCGACACCGAGGAGCGTCGCGAGCCGTGCGAGGCCCGCGTCCACGACTTCGGCACAGCCCGGGTCCAACCCCTTCTGCGGGCCGAACACCGCAGCGGCGCCGGTCGGCCCGACGAGCGGGTTGGGGACATCCGACAGCACGATCACCCCCGCCTCGGGCAGCGGCACCAGATCGCTCAGTTCGACGGATGCCAGCCGGGTCAGACCTCGCGCGCCCGGCGCGCACGGATCGCCCGCGGCATCCATGAACCGCGCCCCGAGCGCGGTCAGCGCGCCCATGCCGCCGTCGGTCGACGCACTCGATCCGATCCCGAGGACGAGGCGCGAGACGCCGTACCCGAGGGCCGCGCGCATCGCCTGCCCGAAGCCGAGGGTGTGCGCGTCCCATGCGCGGAGGTGGCCGCCGAGCAGTTCGATCCCCGACGTCGATGCGAGGTCGATCACCCCGGTGCCGGCTGGCGCCTCCGGGGTGGGCGGCAACAGGAGCCACGAGGCATCCGACATCACGTCGTCGGGTCCGCTCACCGTGACCGGTATCCGCTCCGCACCCGCCACCGATGCGTCGAACGCGTCGAGCGTGCCCTCGCCGCCGTCGGCCATCGGCTTCAGCAGGATCTCGTCGTCGGGGCGCACCGAACGCCAGCCTTCGGCGAGCGCACTGGCTGCCGATGCCGCGCCGATCGACCCCTTGAAGCTGTCGGGGGCGATGACGACGCGGATCGGCTCCGCCGACCCTCTCGCGGGGCTCACCCGACCGCGGCTGCCGCCAGGTGCGGCGAGACGGCCTCGGCGAACCCGGCCGCGGTTCGCGTCACCACTTCGTCGCGCGACGTCGCCCAGACCTCTGCGTTGAAGATCTCCACCTCGACATCGCCGCGGTAGCCGGTGGCGAGCACCGCTCGGGTCATCGGGCCGAAGTCGATCACGCCGTCGCCCGGGTAGTGCCGCGCCAGCAGCACATCGGCCGCGAGCGGCGCCTTCCAGTCACACACCTGGTAGCTCGCGAGGCGCCCTTCCCTGCCGGCGCGCGCGATCTGCGGGAGCACATCGGGATCCCACCACACGTGGAACGTGTCGACCACCACGCCCACGACCGCGGGGACGAACGGCGCCGCGAGGTCGAGCGCCTGTCCGAGGGTCGAGACGACGGCACGATCGGCGGCGTACATCGGGTGCAGCGGCTCGATCGCCAGGGTGACCCCTGCAGATGCCGCGACCGGGGCGAGCTCCGCAAGCGCGTCGGCGACCCGGTCACGTGCGGCGACGAGATCGCGAGACCCCTCTGGGACGCCGCCGGCGACGAGCACGAGCACCGCGGCGGAACCGGGAGCACCTGCCGCCGCGAGCGTCGCCGTCTCCTCGATCGCGCGACGGTTCTCGTCGATCGCGGCGCGCCGCTCGGCGCCCTCTGGAGCTGTGACGAACCCGCCGCGACACAGCGACGAGAAGCGCAGCCCCGAGTCGGCAAGCATCTTCGCCGCGGTTGCGAGCCCCACGTCGTGCACGGGCTCGCGCCAGAGCCCGATCGCCTGCAACCCGCCGCCGGCGGTGATGCGCAAAGCCTCGGCGAGGCCGGCGTGCTTGATGGTCGCCTGATTCATCGATAGGCGAGGGTCGGCCATGGTCATGCGTCCACTCCATTCAGGCGCAGCAGGCGATGCCAGCGCTCGGCCGCGAGTTCGGGCTGTTCGAGGGCGCCCGACGCGTTCGCGAGCTCCACGACCTGCGAGAGGTGAGGCAGTGAACGCGCCGAATGCAGGCCACCGACCATCTGGAACGCGGGCTGGTGTCCGTTCAGCCAGGACAGGAACGCGACGCCGGTCTTGTAGTAGAACGTCGGCGCGGCGAAGACCTGCCGGCTGAGCGCTTCGGTCGGGCTGAGGATCGCGCGATAGCGCCCCGCGTCGCCGTCGTCCAGCGCCTGGATCGCCGCCGACGCGACGGGCGTGACAGCCGCGAATGCGCCGAGTAGCGCATCCGAATACGTTCGATACCCGTTCCCGTTGCCGGCGGCAGCGGGGGCGTCGACGCCGGCCTGCGTTCCCTCGATGAGGCTCACGTAGTTGAAGTCGTCGCCCGTGAACATGCGCACCCCCTCAGGCAGTCGCTCTCGGACCGAAACCTCGGCGTGCGCGTCGAGCAGACTCATCTTGACGCCCGCGACGGCATCGGCGTGCGCTTCGATGATCTCGATGAGCACCGTGGATGCCTCGTGCCAGTCGTTCGACCCGAAGTACCCGTCGAGCGAGGGATCGAACGCCGTGCCGAGCCAGTGCAGCACGACCGGCGTCGACGCCGAGGCGAGCACCTCGCCGTAGACCCGTCGATAGTCATGGGCGCTCGTCGCGGCCCGCGCGAGGTGGCGACTCGCCATCAGCACGGGGCCGGCACCCTGCTCTTCGGCGAAGTGCAGCTGGGCACGATACGCGTCGACGATCTCGTCGAGGGACGCCGCTTCGGACTCCAGGTGGTCGGTGTTCACGCCGACGACGAGCGCCCCGCCCTCGTCGCGCGCGACCTCCGCGCTCCGGGCGATGAGCTCGCGCGTCGAGGCGGCATCCAGACCCATGTTGCGTTGGGCCGTATCCATGGCGTCGGCGACGCCGAGCCCCCACGAGTACACGTGGCGCCGGAACGCGAGCGTCGCGTCCCAGTCGATCTCGGCCGGGCGCCCTGGGGTGTTGTCGGCCCAGGCCTTCGGCACGACGTGAGCGGCGGCGTAGGCCGTGCGCGAGCGCAGCGGCGTGCTCGGCCGCGCGAACGCCGGCGCATCGGCCAGTCCAGTTCGCACGACCGTGCCCTCGTCGCCGAGGAGCGTGAGCTGGGACATCCGCTGCGTCGTTCGCTTCGTCACGACTCGACGACGTCGAGCGACTCGAGCGTGTCGAGCGACTCGCGCGAATCGACCGAATCGAGCGAATCGAGCGCGCCCCCCGGCTCGAGCGCCACCTTCCGGCCTTCGCGGCTCGAGCGCAGGCCGGCCTCGGCGAGTTGCACCCCGCGCGCGCCGGCGGCGAGGTCGAACTCGTAGGGCGTGTCGAGCACGTGCGATACGAGGAATTCCTCCCACTGCTGCTTGAACCCGTTCTGGAATACCTCGTTGGTCGGCACGTCGACCCAGTCGGCGTCGTAGTCGTGGTCGTCCGCGAGGTCGGGGTTCCACACCGGCTTCGGCGTCGCGTTGCGCGGTTGGATCCGGCACCCGAAGAGCCCGACGACCGCGGACCCGTGGGTGCCGTCGACTTGGAACTCGACGAGTTCGTTGCGATCGACCCGCACGGTCCAGCTCGAGTTGATCTGCGCGACGATGCCACCGTCGAGTTCGAAGATGCCGTATGCGGCATCTTCGGCTGTCGCTTCGTAGGGTGCCCCCTGCTCGTCCCACCGCCGCGGGATGTGCACCGACGCCTGCGCGTACACCGATCGCACTGGACCGAACAGGTTCTCGATCACATAGTTCCAGTGCGGGAACATATCGACGATGATGCCACCGCCGTCTTCCGTGCGGTAGTTCCAACTCGGACGCTGCGCCGGCTGCCAATCGCCCTCGAACACCCAGTAGCCGAACTCGCCGCGAACGCTGAGGATGCGGCCGAAGAAGCCGGAGTCGATGAGCCGGCGCAGCTTCTGCAGCCCGGGCAGGTACAGCTTGTCGTGTACCACCCCGGTGCGAACACCGGCGGATGCCGCGAGCCGGGCGAGTTCGAACGCCTCTTCCGCCGTCTCGGCGGTGGGCTTCTCGGTGTAGATCGTCTTTCCGGCGGCGATCGCCTTCCGCAGCGCCGACGCGCGCGCCTTCGTCACCAGGAAGTCGGCGTAGATCTCCCACTGCGGGTCCGCGAGTGCGGCATCGAGGTCGGTCGTGAAGTCCTCGATGCCGTGCTTCGCGGCAAGCTCGGCGAGCTTCTGCTCGTTGCGCCCCACGAGCAGCGGACGCACAGTGACGCGGCTGCCATCGGGCAGCTCGACGCCGCCCTGGTCGCGGATCGCGAGGATCGAGCGCACCAGGTGCTGTCGATACCCCATGCGCCCGGAGACGCCGTTCATGATGATTCCGATGGTGCGGCTCGTCATGCCGGTCACCGTCCTTTCGTTGCGGGTTCGGCGGTGGAGCCGCCGACGTGGGCTGAGTCGGCGGGTCGGCCGCCGAGGTAGAGGTCGCCGAGTGCGGGATCCGCGAGCAGTTCGGGTGCGGGACCCGAGATGTGCACGCGACCGAGGTCGAGCACGCAGCCGATGTCGGCTGTTTCGAGTGCGCGTCGCGCGTTCTGCTCGACGAGCAGCACCGCCGTGCCCGCATCGCGCATGCGCGCGACCTGCTCGAACACCTTCGCCGTGGTCTTCGGGTCGAGTCCCATCGACGGTTCGTCGAGGAGCACGACCTTGGGGCTCACCATGAGCGAGCGCGCGAACTCGACCTGCTTCTGCTGACCGCCCGAGAGCAGGCCGGCGAGCTGCTTCCACCGCTCGCCGACGATCGGGAACAGGTTCTGCACGAATGCGACTCGCTCGTCGATGGCCTTCTGATCCTTGATGGTGAACGCGCCGAGCAGCACATTCTCGGCGACCGTCATCTCGCGGAAGACGCTGTGGCCCTGCAGCACGTGCGCGAGGCCGTGCTTGAGCATGTGCTGCGAGTTCGTTCCCGTCACGTCGACGCCGTCGACGACGATCGAGCCCGATCGCGGGGCGAGCATGCCGCTCGCGACCTTGAGCACCGTCGACTTTCCGGCGCCGTTCGGGCCGACGAGGCAGACGACCGTCGCGGGCGGCACCTGCACGGTGAGGCCGCGCAGCACGAGTGCCGCTCTTCCGTAGCCCGCTTCGATGTCGTTCAGCTCGAGCAGGTATTTCGATTCAGACGCCAAGGTACGCCTCCAGCACTCGCGGGTCCTTCTGGATGTCGGATGGCGCGCCCTCGGCGATCGGGCGTCCGCGGTCGAACACCACCACGTGGTCGCAGAGGCTCATCACCATCTCCATGTTGTGCTCGACGATGATGAACGTCTTGCCCTCGTCGTTGAGCTCGCGCACGAGCGTGGCGATACGGCCGATGAGCGCCGGGTTCACGCCGCCCGCCGGCTCGTCGAGCATGATCGTGTCGGGATCGCCCATGAGCACGCCGGCGAGCTCGAGGAGCTTCTGCTGGCCGTAGCTCAAGTTGCGCGCCTCGGCCTGCTCGAGGTGGTCGATGCCGACGCGGCGCAGCCAGTGCCGGGCACGCTCACGCTCGTGCTCGTCGTCGGCCGAGCGCAGCAGCGTGCGAAGGCTCGGATGGCGCACCGCGACGAGCAGGTTCTCCATCACCGTCATCCGGGGGAACACCCGGCAGAGCTGGAAGCTGCGCCCGATGCCCGCACGCGCGACCCGGTCGGATGCGTGTCGAGTGATGTCGTTGCCGCGATACGCGACCGAGCCCGCGTCGGGCTTGATCATGCCGGTGACGCAGTTGAAGAACGTCGTCTTGCCCGAGCCGTTCGGGCCGATCAGCCCGTTGACCTTGCCGTCGACGAACCGCACCGAGGCATGGTCGACCGCGGTGACGCCGCCGAACGACTTGGTGAGCTCGACGGTCTCGAGGCTCGATGCAACGGCGACGGGTGCCTGGGCGCTCATCGGACCACCTCCCTGTTGTCGGCGTCGGCATGCGGGTCGGGTGCCGCGCCGGCGCGGTGATCGGATGACGCGCCGGCGCGCGGTTCGGATGTCGCGGCCGCCCGGTTCTGCTCGAGCAGCTCGGCCGCGGTGACGTCGCGGATCGACGTCTGCTGCGGGCGGAACCGGTCGATGAGTGCGCGGACGGCGGGTATCACCCCGTCGGGCATGAAGAGCACGACGACGCCGAGCAGCAGACCGGCGGCCACGAGGTGGAACTGCGTGTCGCCGAACTCGAGCTTGAAGTACTCGAGCGCGATGCCGACGACCAGGGCCCCGAGCAGCGGGCCGAACAGGTGCCTCACGCCGCCGAGCAGCGCCATCAGCACCATGTACGAGCCGACGAGGATCGAGAACTGGAAGATCGGGTCGAGATCGCCGAACCAGAGCGCGTACAGTCCGCCGCCGAGCGCCGTGACGAGCGCCGAGAGCACGTACGCGATGAGCTTGAAGCGCGTGGTCGGCACCCCGAGCGAGCGCGCCTTGTCCTCGTCTTCGCGAATGGACTTGAGCGCGGTGCCGAACTTCGACCGGTCGATGATCCACCAGGCGACGAGCGCTGCGGCGAGCAGCGCGGCGAAGAGGTAGAAGAACACGCGGTGGTGCTCGGGCCGCATCAGGTCGGGGAACGGGCGCGGCACGATCAGCCCCTCGGACCCGCCGGTGAACTCGCGCCAGCTCTGGAACACGAGCAGCAGGATGAGTACGAACGCGATCGAGACGATCACGAACGACGCACCGCGCACCCGCAGGGCGGCAATGCCGACCGGGATCGAAACGGCCACTACGAGCAGTGCCGCGAGCACCCAGGCCACGAAGCCGGGAAGCTGGAGGTACTTCACGATGAGCCCCGTGCCGTATGCACCGAGCCCGAAGTACGCGGCGTGTCCGAGTGAGATGTACCCCGTGAACCCGCCCATGAAGTTCCAGCCGGTCGAGAGTACGGCGTAGTTCAGGATCACGACGCCGGCCGACAGGATGTACGGGTTCGGCGCGACGAACGGGAAGGACAGCACGAGTGCGGCGCCGATGACGACCAGCGCCAGGCTGACGAGCCTCGGCCACCGGGATCGCCGGGGCGTGTCGGGCACGACGACGACGGTTTCGGTGACCGCCGGTCCGAGGGCGGCGGACGCGGTCCGCTCAGAAACGTTGCGCAAGGCGACCTCCGAAGAACCCCTGTGGACGGAACATCAGCGTGGCGAAGAGCGCGACGTAGAACACGGTCTGCGCCCACGTCGCGCCGAGCGGCAGCTGCAGCAGGCTCTGCGAGATGCCGAGCAGCATCGCCGCGATCGCCGCACCGGGGATGCTGCCGAGACCGCCGACCACGATGATCGCCATGAGCGGGCCGATCCAGTGCCAGTGCAGCGACGGGTAGATCGTCGCGTCGAGCGAGAGCGCCGTGCCGCCGATCGCCGCGGTCGCGAGCCCCAGCCCGAACCCGTAGCCGGCGGTGCGGTCGGTGTCGATGCCGACGAGCCGTGCCGCCTCGGGGTGCTGGATGGTCGCGCGCAGCGCCCGGCCGAATCGCGTGTACTTCAGCAGCAGGTAGAGGCTGAGCAGTGCGAACGCGGCGAGCACGAACGCGACCAGCTTGACTACCGGCACCTGCGCCCCGAACACGTTGAGGCTGTCGCCCGCGTACGGCAACTGGATGCGCCGCTGCGTGCCGGTGAAGATGAACCCGAGCGCACCCTCGATGATGAGCGCGATCGCGAAGGTCAGCAGCACCGACATCATGGTGAGCGTGAGCGGCTTGAGCCGGGAGACCAGCAGCCGCTGCATCAGGAACCCGGCCAGGAAGAACACCGGCACGGTGACCACGAGCGAGAGCATCGGGTCGAGGCCCGTCTCACGGTTGAACCACCAGGCGAGGTAGGCGGCGAGGATGAGGAAGGCGGAGTGGGCGATCATCACGACGCGCATGATTCCGAAGTACAGCGTCAGGCCCGCTGCCAGGAGGGCGTAGAGCCCTCCCAGCAGCACGCCGAGGATGACGCTCTGGAGCAGCAGAGATCCGGACACGATGGCTACGTCACCACGCCGGCTTCGGGATGAGGAAGTCGGCTTCCTTCGCGTCATCCGGCAGCACGATCTTGATCTCGCCATCGACCCACTGCTGGATCAGGTGCGCACCCGAGGGTCGACCGGCTTCGTCCCAGCTGAGCGGGCCGACGACGGTCTCGACCGTGTTCTCGTGCAGCCAGTCGATGAGCTGCTGCTGGCACTCGCCCTGCTCGGCGCAGCCGACGGCCTCGACCGCGGCGGCGACGACCTGGCCGGTCGTGTAGGCGTTCGCCTCGTCTTCGGCGGGCGGGTTGCCGAAGATCTCGGTGTACTGCTCGACGAACTCGACGTTGCTCGGGTACGACGCGGTCTCGGACCATCCCGTCGGCGAGAGGATGCCCTCGGTCTGATTGCCGATCGCCGACGCGAACTCGGGGTTCGTCGGGGCTGTCGAGAACGCCGCGACCTTGGGCTGGTAGTCGAGCTGCTGCAGCGCGATGATGAGGTTCACGCCGTCCTGGTACTGGCTGCCTCCGATGACGACGTCGGCCTTGGACTCGGCGATCTTCGCGGCGATGACCGAGAAGTCGGTGGTGTTCGGCGGGTATACCTCGTCGACGAGGATCTCGACGCCGCCCTCTTCGAGTTTGTCGCGCAGGCCGTAGGCGGTGCCTTGGGCGAACGGGTCGTCCATCGAAGCCACGGCGGCGGTCTTGGGCCGCTCGCCTTCGGGAAGCGAGAGCAGGTAGTCGGCGAGGTAGTTGTAGTGGTCGTTCGCCACGGCGGGCGCGGCGTAGAAGAGGTTCTCGAAGCCCTGCTCGAACACCTCGGCCGCCGCGCCGGCGGGCTCGACGAAGAGCATGCCGTACTCCTGGGCCACTCGAGCCGACGGCACGACGAGCCGCGTGGAGAAGGGGCCGAAGACGAGGTCGACGCCGTCTTGCGCGATGAGCGACTCGTAGTCGGAGACGACTCGGTCGGCATTCGACTGGTCGTCGAGGATCTTCAGCTCGACCTGGCGACCGAGCAGGCCGCCCTGCTCGTTGACGATCTGTGCCCATGCTTCGTAGCCTCGCTCGACGCCCTTGCCGGGCTCCGAGAAGTCACCGGTGAGCGGCAGCGACACGCCGATCACGATCGGATCGTCGTCTGCGCTCGCGCCGTCGCCGGGACCGCCGGAACACGCGCTCAGTACCAGACCGGCGCTCGCGGCGAGAGCGAACGCCGCGGTCACCCGGCGACGCGTGCTGTGTAATGCGTCCATGCTGCCTCCTACCTCGTTGTACGGAAGCGCTTTCGTAAGCGCTTTCGTCACTATAGTGAGAAGAGCCGGATGATGGCAACAGTCAGACCGAGATCGGACGCCGAGGAAATGGCGGCGACGCCGGTGGTCCGGAGGAGGGAGCACGATGAAGCAGCCCGATGCGACACGACTCGTCGATGTCGCGGCGGCCGCGGGGGTCTCCCTGGCGACCGCATCGCGCGCGATGACGGGCGGCACCGGCGTCTCCGACGAACTGGCCGAGCATGTGCGCGCCATCGCCGAGCGGCTCGGCTACGTGCCGAATCTGCACGCACGCGGACTCGCAGGCGGGCTCGTCTCGAGTATCGGCCTCGTCGTGCACGAGATCGGCGACCCCTACTTCGCCGAGATCGCCAGCGGCGTCCTGCATCGCGCGAGTCTCGCGGGGCAATCGGTGCAGATCACGCACGCCGATCGCGACCCGCGGAGTGAGCTCACCCAGGTGAACGCGCTCATGATGCAGCGCGTCGGGTCGATCATCATCGCCGGTTCGGGCTACACCGATCCGGCGCTCGAAGCGCCGCTCGGCGACGCACTCGCGCAGTACCGAACGCGCGGCGGCCGCGTCGCGGTCATCGGTCGCCACCACCTCGACGTCGACGCCGTCCTCCCCGACAACCACGCCGCCGGCGTGTCGGTCGCGACGCACCTCACGGGACTCGGCCACCGTCGCATCGGCGTGATCGCCGGTCCGCTCGGATTGAACACGGTGAGCGACCGTCTCGACGGGCTGCGGTCGGTCTTCGACTCGACCGGCGTGCACGTGACGGTCGTCTCGCATTCGTTCACCCGCGAGGGCGGTATCGACGGCACGAACGCACTGCTCGACCGCGGATCCCCCGTCACCGCGATGGTCGCACTCAACGACGCCATGGCGCTCGGCGTGCTGCGCGCACTGCGGCAGCGCGGCATGCGGGTGCCCGAAGACGTGTCGGTGGCCGGCTTCGACGACATCGCCGTAGTGTCGGATGTCGCTCCCGCCCTCACCACAGCCCGGATTCCCATGGCCGAGATGGGCGCCCAAGCGGTGGCGCTGATCCTCCGCGCCGAAGCCGACGAACCGCGACGCATCTCGATGGGCCACGAGCTGATCGTGCGTGCATCCACGGCGGCGCCTCCCGACTGACGGCGCGCCGGAGCCGCGCTCCGCAGGTCAGCGGGGCGCGGCTCCGGTGCATCGAGCGTCAGCGACAGTCACGTCCGGTGTAGGCGGCGTCGAACGCGATGCTCCTCGGCAACCCGTCGATCGTCGCCGTCGCCTCCACGCCGACCGAACCGTCGGCGATGCCGGACGCGCGCGGCACGAACACGCGGAAGGCGCTCCTGCCCGGCGCGATGCTCGTCACCTTCCTCGTCCCGTACTCCGAGGTGAGCGTCGCCGCGACCGGAACGGCCTCGCGGTTCGCGATCCACACCGTCAGGAACGGCTGGCCGAAAACGCAGCGCACCTGCGCGGTCGCTGACACGTCCAGCGGCGGCGTCGGCGGCACGAGCGGCGTCGCGGTGATCGAGACATCCCGGGCGCGTCCGAAGTTGTCGAACGACCCGAACCCGACCCGGCCGCCGCTGAACGCCGTGTCGGTGGCGGTCATCAGGGGGATCTCGGAGTTGTCGACGTAGACCGCGATCTCGCCGGTGTCGGCGCAGTAGTCGAGGCGAACGTCGTGCCACAGCATGTCGTCGACCGCTCTCGGTGCCCCCACCTTTCCGGTCCACTGATCGTCGATGCGCACGCGATCGGCGTCATTCACGACGAAGATGCCGTTGTGCGGGTAGATGGCGTTGTCCTGCGACAGGTGCGCGTAGTAGAACTTCGTCGGCGACTGGTAGTTCCAGATCAGCACGACGTCGCGATTGCTCGCCGACGTGCTCTCGTCGAGCCGCACCTCCGCTTCGTAGCGCAGCGAGCCCAGCTCGGGCCCGGCCGTCAGCGTCGCGTACTCGAACGGCCGACGCGGTCCCGTCGGCGCCGTTCCCGGGGTCTTCAGCACGATCTCGTCGCCCGGGAATTCCCAGTTCGACGGCGTCAGCGGCGACCAGTTCACCCCGGCGTCGATGTCGTCGAGCACCACCCCGGACGGCTCGCACTCGGTGCGCTCGGGCACGCCCGTGACATCCGTGACCTTCCAGATCTTTCCGTTCGCCTTCGACAGCAGGTAGATCTCGCCCTCGGCATCCGTTCCGAAGCGCAGGTCGACCCGAGAGCTCCCGGCGAGCTGCGGCATCGTCGTCGGGGCGCCGTCGGGCCCGACGAGCTTGACGCCGTAGAACATCGGCTGCGCCTGGCCGCGGCGCAACGCCGATGCAGAGGTGTAGCGGATGTCGCCGTCGACGATGTCTCCGAAGACGTAGCCGCCGTCGAACTCCGGGTGCGCCTCGCCGCGGTAGGCGAATCCCGTCACGAGCGAGACCCCGGTGTTGCGCCCGAGATCGAGCACGGGGTAGTCGTAGCCGTTCGCATCATCGTCGGCCGGGAGGGGATAGACGTTGCCCGAGTCCGACTTCTTGAAGACGAAGGATCCTTCGCGCTCGTTCCAGCCCGCGTTATCGCCCTTCTCGATCTGATAGATCGAGTCGATCGTCTTCTCGCCGATCTGGCCGACGAACATGCGTCCGTCCGCGGCATCCCAGCTGAAGCGATGCGGATTGCGGAACCCGAGCGCCCAGACCTCGCCGAGCGCGCCCGCCTGACCGACGAACGGGTTGTCGGCGGGAATGCCGTAGGCCGCGCCGGGACCGTTCGTGCCGGCCGGGTCGATGCGCAGGAGCTTGCCCTGCGGCTTGCCCGGGTTCTGCGGGTCGGGCGCGAAGTTGGGGTTCTCGTTGCCGTCACCTACGGCGATGTAGAGCTTGCCGTAGTCCGCGGCATCCGGCGCCGCCGTCGGGTTGAATCCGATCTGCTGGATGCCGTGCAGGAACCGGCTGAATCCGATGCGCAGCACCTCGCGGCTCGTGCCTTCGAACGTCGACGCCGATGGGTCGGTCGCCGTCCACTCGGTGATCACGCCGTGCACCCTGGTGTCGCTCGGCGCGGGCAGGGTCGGCGTCTTGGCTGTCAACGCCGCGCCCGCCTCGGTATGCACGGTGTAGAAGCGTCCGTTCCGTGCGAACTCCGGGTGGTGCGCGACGAACCCGAGTCCCGTTCCCAGCGACGGCGATCTGACGAAGTCGGGGAATCGCGTCGTCGCATCAAGGTACGCCGTCGGTGCGCCGTCGTCGACGAGCCACAGTCGTCCGTTGAGATCGGGCACGGCGTAGACGTCATCGCGTCCCGGGACTTCGGCGAGGAAGTTGATTCGCGGCGATCCCGCAGCACTGCCCGGGATGGTGGTCACGTCGCTGAGATGGAACGTGACGTCGGAGGGGAGCGGCGTACGCGGGACTGGGGTGCTCAGCGGGGCCTCGGCGACGTCGGATGCCTCGCAGTCGGAGGCGTCCCCGCTCGGCACGCGAAGGTTCTTGCTCGCCGGGTCGATCGCGATGTCGTCGATCCACTGCGTGCCAGGGCTCGTCGCGCCCTGGATCACGAAGAATCGGTCGAGTGCACCGGCGACCTGCGACCGGAAGCCGTAGGTGCCCGCCTGGTCGACTGGTAGCTGCGTGGTCGTCACGTACTCGCCGCCGCGGCTGTGGATGGTGAAGGTGTCGGTGGTGTTGTCGGCCACCATCCATACGCACTGCCACGTGTTCTCGGCCCAGGTGCCGACCGGTGTGAACCCGGCAGGCGGGCGCACGTTGAGCACGCTCGAGCGCTGGTTGTTGGCCTGCACGCGGGAGTCGCCGAAGGCCGCTGGCGCGTCGACGTCGGTCAGCGCGATCGACGTGTCGACGAGGCCGGACCGCTGGAATCGGAAGAAGAGCGTTCCGGTCGCTGAAGCCTCGATCGCGTCGAGGGCGCGGTGCACCTTCGTGTTCGCGCCGACGAGCTGCAGGGCCGAGTTCGCGGCATCCGCGGGGTCGGCGGCGATGGTCGCACCGGCCGTCGCCGTCCAGCCGTCCTGCCCGTTGATCGCTCCCGCCGTGAGGTTCTGGAAGTCGACCACCGAACTGAAAGCGGGCGCCGGGTCGGCGGTGGATCCAGCCGACGGCGAGACGAAGATCGAGTCGAGCCAGGTCGGTGCCGTCGGCAGGTCGTCGGGGTCGTTGAGCACGAGGAGCGTGACGAGCGGGTCGGCCGTCGCGGTGCGGAACGCGAACGTCGCCTCGCCCTGTGCGCCCGTCGCCGGCTGCGGCGCCTCGCCCGGAGCGGCCGTGTGCACTGTGTACGCGTCGTTCTCGTTGTCGACGTCGAGCCACACCCGGAGAATCCCGTCTGCCGGCAGTTCGGCATCGAGCACCACCTCCGCGGCGCCGTCGCGGGCGACGAGGCCGCGTTCGTCGATCGTGAACTGCGGTCCGAAGTCGTTCAGGTCGAGCGCGTCGCCGGTCGTGTCGGCGCCGAGACCGGGCGAATCGTCGGCGCTGAGACCGACGTTCAGCCGAGTCCTGCTCGGATCGTCGGCCAGCACCTCGAAGAAGAGAGTGCCCCGAGCGGATGCCTCGATCGCGAGGTCGCCGAGGGACGCGTATGCGTTGCCCCGGTACTGCACATTCGGGTTCGTGCCTCCGTGCAGCAGCGCGAGCGCCTTGCCCGACAGCGAGGCTGGAACCTCCGAGCTCGCGAACGCGCCGTCCGCGGCGCCCGGGGTGTTGACGTGCCAGGGCCCCTGCTCGCGCAGGCTCCCGCTGATGTAGTCGTCGAACAGCGCGAGCGGCTGGAATCCCGCCGTCACCGAGTCCGGCGGTTGAGCGGTTGCCGGCGCGATGCCGGCTCCCGCGATGACGGTGACGCCGGCGATGGCGCCGATGAGCATGGAGCGAACAGACTTGCCGAGCATGCAGATCCCCTACCTCGTCGTAGCGAAAGCGCTTTCGGAAGCGCTTTCGCCACCATATTGGGTGAGGCTGCGCAATCGCAATGGCGAATATCGCCGCACGACGACCGGGTGCGGTGTATGACGAACAACCTGCCCTTGTGAAGTGAGCTTGATGCAGATGCCCCACGCGCGCTTCGAGCCCAACGGGAGGCGGCCAGCGGTGCCTGTCACGAACACGGCGGCTTGGGTGCTGGCTACTCGGTGATCCGGGAGAGAGTTCGTGCAAGGGCGATGAGCTCATCATCGCTGACCGAGGCGAATCGCGGCAGCAGGCGCTCCACGGCTGCGCGTTCGAATTGCTCGACCTCGCCGGCGGCGTCAGCGGTGAGTCGGATGACCCGGGAACGGGCGTCATCGGGATTGGGCTCGGTGTCGACCAATCCTTGGCCCCGCAACCCGTCGATGAGCTGGGTCACGGCCCCTGCCGTGACGCCCAGCACGGTCGCGAGCCGCCCGGGAGTGACCCGCTGGCGGTCATGCGCGAGCGTGAACAGCGCCTGCATCTGCGTGCGGGTCAGATCCCGTCCGCGGAATGGGACACGCGGGCCGGCGGCGATCGTCTGCCCGAGCAATGTCACGGACTCGAGCACTGAGGCGACGCACTCCGCCCGATCGGGGCCATCGGCCATCAGTTGCTCACGAACGGCATCTGGTGGATGAACGTACGGTCGTCGACCTGGGTCAGGATGAAGTCAGCGAGGTCATCGCGGCTGATCTGCGTACTCGAGTCCACGCCGACCCACCCGACACGGTACGTGCCGACCCCGGGCGTCTCCATGAGACGGGGACCCCGCACAACCGTCCAGTCGAGACCGCTCGCCTGGAGGACCTCGAGGTGCTGCTCCGCGTCCGCGAGCACATGCCCCGAGAGGGCCTTGAGCAGGAACCGGATGACCTTGTCAGCAGACTTCGGGCGATCCTTCCCCTCGGCTCGGAGCCCACCGCCCGAGAGCGTGACGATGCGCCGTACACCGTGCCGCGACATCGCCGCGACGATGTTGCGAGTGCCCTCGGTCTGCAAGCGCTTGGGTGAGCCCTTGACCTGTCCGAACAGCGCGAGAACCGCACCTGAGCCGGCGACGGTGCGATCAACTGCATCCGCGTCGAGGACGTCACCTTGGATCGTGGTCAGCAAGGGATGGGCGCGCGCTGCCTCCGACAACTTTCCGGGATCGCGGACGAGGGCACGAACGTGGTGGCCGGTCGCGAGGGCGCGATCGAGAACGCGCCGGCCGGTCTTGCCGGTTGCGCCGAGAAGTGCGATGGTCGTCATGATTATAGTTTAGTTGCTAAAAGAAGATCGGCCGCCCAACTTCCGCCGGCCTATATGCGACCGTGGCTCGCTCTGGAGCCCCCGACGCACTGCCTCCGCCGCACGAACGTCCCATGAGGTTCTGCGCCGGGCCGATTCCTGTTGCCGTTTCGGAAGTCGAATGGGCGGCTTCGCAGATCGCAGCTGCGGGAAGTGCATCCGAACCCGGGCTTGGGGACGAAGTATAGGTACCGGGTGAATACGCACCCACCGATTGAAGGGGAAGTTCAATGAAGCGCATTCTCGCCACCGGATTCATCGCCGCTCTCGCCACGCTCGGCGTCGCCGGCACCGCCCACGCTGCGCCCGCCGACGCTGCCTGCTTCGGCCAGGTGCACAAGACCATCAACACCGAAGGCGCCCTCGGATTCACCAATGTCGGAGACGTCGTCAAGGCAATCGGCGGCCAGGGCAAGAACGAGACCGCCAGGGGGATCTGCGGCGACTGACATGCCCTGACGGGGTCAGCGCTGTCATCGGCGGCTCGGAACCGTTGGTTCCGGGCCGCCGACTCGACCACGAATATCGCTTGTGTCTCAGCGCGATGACAATCCGGGGCGCAAGCGAGTCGGCGTGCGCCGCTCCGCCCGTGTAAAGTCACCTCGGCGCGGTGATGCGCCGTCGACAGATGCGCCCTTCCCGCATCTCGTGAGAATGGATGCGCGTGACCCGAAGCCACCTGATCCGGATCGCGGCTGCGGCCGCTCTCATCATGGCCTTCGGCGGGCTGACTGCGGTGCCCGCCGCGATCGCAGGCCCGGTCTCGATCGGCGCAGGGGCAGCGCTCCACGAGTCCTTGCCCGCCAGCGCGACATCCGGCGTCATTACCGGGTTGGTGAGCCAGGTCGGCCGCGTCAACTTCGAGAGCACCGCCACACTGACAACGCTCGACGGAACGCCGATCGCCTCCGACGACGTCGACATCAACGGCGACTACTGGATCAGCGGGATCGCCCCCGGGAGCTACCTCATGAAGTTCTCGAGCAAGTATCGGCCCGCGGAGGCGCCATTCGGCTACTCGACCGGCTGGTACGGGAGCGGGAGCTCTTGGGCTGACGCAACACCGATCACGATCGTCGGCAACGAGACGCACTCGTACATCGACTACCGGCTCGTGGCGCGCGGGCAGGTCAACGGCAGCTATCAACGCAAGACCCTCGATGGCGCACTTCTCCCGCTCAGCGGGCGCACCGTCGCCGTCTACCCCGTCGGAAGCACGCCGAACGCCGTCGACGCCCAGTGGGCGACGGTCGACGACGAGGGCGCCTACGTACTCGAGAGCGACGCCGGCAGCTTCACGGTCGCCTTCGGACTGGTCTCATCGTCCTCCACGGGCAAGCCCGTCTTCGCGGCGGAGACGTACTACGGCGGCACGACGGCGGCGGCGGCCAAGACCGTGGTCGTCTACTCCGCGTCGACCATGGCGGGCATCTCCGCGATCAAGGACGACGCGGCACCCGTCCCCACGCCGACCCCCACACCGACCCCGACCCCCACACCGACCCCGACCCCCACACCGACCCCGACGCCCGATCCCGTGGTGCGTCGTTCGGGTGCCGATCGTTACTCGACCGCTGCGGCGATCAGCGCGGCCTCGTTCGCGCCCGGCGTCGAGAAGGTCTTCATCGCCTCCGGCGCGAACTTCCCCGACGCACTCGCGGGCGCTGCGGTGGCGGGTTCTGCCGATGCGCCGGTGCTGCTCGTGCCGGGCACCACGATCCCGACGGCCGTGAAGGCCGAACTCGAACGTCTCGATGGCAAGCAGATCGTCGTGCTCGGCGGAACC
>NZ_JAJQPD010000010.1 GCF_021228295.1 Agromyces humatus | reverse complement strand
CGCCCGGACACATTCCGAACCCGGAAGCTAAGACTCGCAGCGCCGATGGTACTGCAGGGGAGACCCTGTGGGAGAGTAGGACACCGCCGGACATTCATTGAGGAATGGCCACCCACTGTGCTCAATTGCGAGCACAGGCGGGTGGCCATTTTCTCGTTAACAGGTCGTTCTTCGGCCTCGGCAGTACGGTTGAGTCCATCGAGACTCCACACACACGACAGGAACAGCGTGAGCGATTCGAGGCACGACTCGGCAGACCAGGAACGCCCCAAGGGGGGCGAACGCGGCACCGGGCGACCGCAGGGAACGGGCCGAACGGCCGGCCGCAATGATCGCCAGTCGACGAAGCCTTCGGGCGACCGTGAAGCGAGCCGCACCTCCTCGGGCGGCGACCGCAAGCCGTACGGCGACCGCAAGCCATACGGCGACCGCGACCACCGCTCGCAGTCAGGTGACCGTGACCGTAAGTCCTATGGCGACCGTGATCACCGTTCGCAGTCGAGCGATCGCAAGCCGCACACTGATCGGGATCGGAAACCCTATGGTGATCGCGATGCGAAGCGTCCGTACGGCGACCGTGACCACAGGCCCAATGGCGATCGCAAGCCGCATGGTGCCGGAGATCGGAAGCCGTATGGCGATCGGGATGCGAAGCGTCCGCATGGTGATCGTGACCGGAAGCCGTACGGGGATCGGGATGCGAAGCGTCCGCACGGTGACCGTGACCGGAAGCCGTACGGGGATCGGGATGCGAAGCGTCCGCACGGTGATCGCGACCGCAAGCCGTACGGGGATCGGGATGCGAAGCGTCCGCACGGTGATCGCGACCGCAAGCCCTATGGCGAGCGGGATGCGAAGCGTCCGCACGGTGACCGTGACCGCAAGCCGTACGGGGATCGGGATGCGAAGCGTCCGCACGGTGACCGTGACCGCAAGCCGTACGGGGATCGGGATGCGAAGCGTCCCTATGGTGACCGCGACCGCAAGCCCTATGGCGACCGTCGGAGCGACGACCGTTCGAGCGCGCGCCATGACGAGGTGTCGCGCGAGCGATACGGTGCGTCCGACCTGGCCGTCCGGCCCCGCCACGACGATCCCGAGCTTCCCGAGCGCATCCAACCGCGCGACCTCGACAAGGGCGCGCGTGCAGAACTGAAGACGCTCAGCAAGGAGAACGCGGACTCGGTCGCCCGGCACCTGGTCGCGGCATCCGAGTACCTTGATGAGGACCCCGAGCTCGCGCACCAGCACGCGGTGTCGGCGGCGCGCCGCGCCGGCCGCGTCGGCGTCGTGCGAGAGACGCTCGCGATCACGGCCTACGCGACCGGTGACTTCGCCCTCGCGCTGCGGGAGCTGCGCACGTACCGGCGGATCTCGGGCAGCAACGACCAGCTTCCGCTCATGGTCGACAGCGAGCGGGGGGTCGGTCGACCCGACCGCGCGCTCGAAGTCGGTCGCGCCGTGGATCGCGCTGAGTTGCCGGCCGCCGTCCAGGTGAGCCTGGCGATTGCGATGTCTGGCGCTCGACTCGACCTGGGGCAGCCCGAGCTCGCGCTTGCCGAGCTCGAGATCCCGCAACTCGACCCCGATCGCGCGTTCTCGTACAGCCCAGCGCTGTTCTCGGCCTACGCCGAGGTGCTCGATGAACTCGGACGTACCGCCGAGGCTGCCGAGTGGCGTGCCCGCACGGCCCGCGCCGAGGCCGCGCTCGGCGGGCCGGCCGAGGCCGAGATCGTCGAGATCTTCGAGATCGAGGAGGAGGGTGAACCCGAGGCGCTGCCTGAAGCCGAGGTCGAGGAGGCCGAGATCGAGGTTGAGCAGGACCACGACCCGGGTGCTGTGCTCGAAGAGGATGTCGCCGCGGTCATCGCCGAGGGCGATTCGCTCGAGGCGGAGCCGAACGAGACCGAGTCCGACGAGGACGGGCGCGATGGCCTTCTTCCGAACACGCACTGAACCGTCGACGCCCCTGGCCGGCGTCGACGCCGTGTTCGCCGATCTCGACGGGGTGGTCTATGCCGGACCTCACGCGATCCCGCACGCGGTCGAGAGCCTCAACCTGGTGAAGGTCGACCGCTCGGTCGGGTACATCACGAACAACGCTTCGCGGAGCGACGCATCCGTCGCCCGCCATCTCGCCGACCTCGGACTCGACGTCTCACCGCACGACGTGATCACCTCGCCGCAGGCGGCGATGACGCTGCTCGACGAACAGGTCGCCCCGGGCTCGCTCGTGCTCGTCGTCGGGGGCGAGGGCATCGTCACCGAACTCGAGAAGCGCGGATACCGTGTGACGCGATCAGCCGACGATGCTCCCGACGCGGTCGTGCAGGGGTTCGCTCCCGACATCGCCTGGACCCACCTCGCCGAAGCCGCGTTCGCGCTGAATGCGAACGGCGGGCCGGATGCCGCGACGCCGGGAATCCCGTGGATCGCGACCAACATGGACTGGACGATTCCGGTTGCGCGCGGCATCGCACCCGGCAACGGCACGCTCGTGTCGGCGGTGCACACCGCGGTCGGGCGCTTCCCGCTCGTCGCGGGGAAGCCCGAGACCCCGATCTTCGAGGAGGCTCGGCGCCGGTTCGACGCCGCGACGCCGCTCGTCGTCGGCGACCGTCTCGACACCGACATCCTCGGTGCGAACCGTGCGGGCATGGCCAGCGCGGTCGTGCTGACCGGCATCGACCGGGCGAAGCAGTTGCTGGCCGCCGATGCGGCGAGCCGGCCCGACTTCATCCTGGGCGACCTCCGAGAACTGCACCTGCCGTACCCCGTCTCCGAGCGGGTGCGCGGCGGGGCGGTGCGCGTGGGCGATGCTCGGGTGCAGCTCGAGGGCAACCGTGTGCGCATCGTCGACGAAGGAGCCGGCGGGCTCGACCTGCTGCGCGCGGCGTGCACCGCGATCTGGGAATCGGGCATGGCGATCCACGTGCTCGACGTACCCGAACGCCTGTACGCGTGAGCCGGGTCCGCGCCGGCCGAGCCCCCGTATCTCCGCGGATCGCCGTATGGGCGGGGCGACTCGTCGCATGCACGGGGTAGCGTGGTCGGGTGACCACTGACGACGAGACCGGCTCCGCCACCGAGCGCACGCGGTCGTCGATCGATCACGACGAGGGGCGGGCGCGCGATCGCGAGGCCGGGGCATCCGATACCGCGGCCGAGGCGATTCGCGACATCGAACAACGGCCGCTCGGTGACCGCGCGCCCGGCTACCAGGCTCTCGCCGACCGCCTTCGCGTCGAGCTCGAGCAGTCCGACCCGCACGCCGCTCGCTGAGTGATGGCAGAACTGCGACTCGATGCGGCACTGGCCGCTCGCGGGCTTGCTCGGTCGCGCACGCATGCGGCGACGCTCATCGCCGCCGGTGGGGTCACCGTCGACGGCCGCCCGGTGGTCAAACCGTCGCAGAAGGTCGGTGACGACGCCGAGCTCGCGGTCGCGGCATCCGATCACTACGTGAGTCGCGCTGCGCACAAGCTCATCGCCGCCCTCGACGCGTTCGGCGTGAACCCCGCCGGGCGAGTCGTGCTCGATGCGGGCGCCTCGACCGGCGGCTTCAGCCAGGTGCTGCTCGAACGCGGGGCACTCACGGTGCTCGCGGTCGATGTCGGCCACGGGCAGCTCGCACGCGAGCTCATCGGTGCGCCGGGACTCGTGCTCGTCGAGGGCTGCAACGTGCGCAACCTCGACGCGGCAACGCTGGCAGGGCTCACCGGCGTCGACGAGCCACCGTCGCTCGTCACGGCCGATCTCTCGTTCATCTCGCTCACGACGGTGCTGCCGGCGCTGCGTGCGACCGCCGCCGCCGACGCCGACTTCGTGGTGCTCGTGAAGCCGCAGTTCGAGGTGGGACGCGGGGGAGTGCGCGAGGGGGTCGTGCGCAACGCCGCGCTGCGCTCGGAGGCGGTCATGAATGTGCTGTGGGCGGCGTTCGACCTCGGTCTCGGCACCGCCGGTGTGTTGTCCTCCCCAATCGCCGGAGGGCACGGAAACCTCGAGTACCTCGTGCATCTCAGCGCGATCGGGGGCTCGAATCCGACAGAATGGTCAGGTCGAGTCGACGAACTGGCGGGAGGAGCGCACGCGTGAATGACCCACGGCACTTCCTGGTCGTCTCGCACACCGGTCGGCAGTCCGCGCTCGAAGCGACGGGCGAGGTCTGCACCCAGCTGATCGCCGCGGGTGCGGTGCCCGTGATCGCCTCCGAGCAGTGGGACGACGTGCACGAGCACGTCCCCGAGCTCGACGGCGGCGTCGCCCGCTTCGAAGACATCGATCCCGCCCGCATCGAGCTGGTCATCGTGCTCGGTGGCGACGGAACCATCCTGCGCGCCGCCGAGATCGTGCGCGACGTGCCGGTGCCGCTGCTGGGCGTGAACCTCGGTCACGTCGGATTCCTCGCCGAGAGCGAACGCGACGATCTCGGCTACACGATCGCCCGGGCCCTCGCGCGCGACTACATCGTCGAAGAGCGCATGACCATCTCGGTGCGCGCCAAGGTCGGCGCCGAGGTCGTCTACGAGAGCTGGGCGCTCAACGAGGCCACCGTCGAGAAGGCTGAGCGCGAGCGCATGCTCGAGGTCGTCATCGAGGTTGACCGTCGACCGCTGTCGTCGTTCGGGTGCGACGGCGTCGTGATGTCGACGCCCACGGGTTCGACCGCGTACTCCTTCTCGGGTGGCGGGCCCATCGTGTGGCCGAGCGTCGAAGCCCTGCTGCTCGTGCCGCTCAGCGCGCACGCGCTCTTCGCCCGTCCACTCGTCGTCGGCCCCGAGTCGTCGCTCGTCGTCGAAGTCCTCGAGCGAACCGAGACGTCGGCGGTCATCTGGTGCGATGGCCGCCGTACGTTCGACCTGCCGCCCGGTGCTCGGGTCATCGTGCGCAAGTCCGACGTGCCCGTTCGCCTGGCCCGGTTGCACGAGGCGCCGTTCACCGATCGGCTCGTGAACAAGTTCCAGCTGCCGGTCACCGGCTGGAGGGGTCCGGTGGGTCGTGATTGAGGGCCGCGATGATTGAAGAGCTCGGCATCCGCGACCTCGGGGTCATCGCCGAGGCGACGCTTCCGCTCGGGGCCGGCTTCACCGCCGTGACGGGTGAGACCGGCGCGGGCAAGACGATGGTCGTCACCGCGCTCGGGCTGCTGCTCGGCGCGCGCTCCGACGCAGGAGCGGTGCGGTCGGGTGCCAAACAGGCATGGGTCGAGGGGCGCTGGCTCGTGCCCGACGACGGAGCGATCGCCGAGCGCGTCGCCGAGACCGGCGGTGAGGTCGAGGGGGGCGAACTCCTGCTCGGGCGATCGGTGTCGTCCGAGGGGCGCAGCCGAGCCGTCGTCGGCGGGCGAAGCGCGCCGGTCGGAGTGCTCGGCGAACTCGGCGATGAGCTCGTCGTCGTCCACGGTCAGGCCGATCAGCAGCGTCTGCGTTCGGCGGTGGCGCAGCGCGAGGCGCTCGACCGGTTCGCCGGACAGTCCCTGCACGACACGCTCGAGGCGTACCGAGCCGCGTTCGCCACCTGGCGAACCGATGCCGCCGAGCTCGCGAGACTTCGTGAGGCGCACGACGCGCGAGTACGTGAGGCCGAGGCGTTGCGGGCCGACCTCGACGAGGTCGAGGCCGCCGATCCCCGACCCGGTGAAGACACCGAACTGGCCGAGCGGGCCGATCGGCTGTCGAACCTCGAAGAGCTTCGCGTCGCGGCGGCCCAGGCACGTGCCCTCGTGTCGGCCGACGAAGTCGTCGACGATGCTCCCGACAGCGTCACGCTCGTCGACGCGGCACGCCGGCACCTCGACAGGGTGGTCAGCCATGATCCCGCGCTCGCGCCGATCGCCGAGGCGCTGACGAACGCCGGCTTCCTGCTGGCCGACGCGGCGGCAGAGCTCGCCGGGTACCTCGCCGGTCTCGACGCCGATGGCGCACGCGAGCTCGAGGTCGTGCAGGAGCGGCGGGCCGTGCTCGCCGCCCTGGTGCGCCGTCACGGCGGCTCGCTCGACGACGTGCTCGACTTCCGCCGCGACGGCGGACTCCGGCTCGTCGAGCTCGACGGCGACGACGAGCGCATCGCCGAACTCGACGCAGCGGTCATCGAGCTCGAATCCGAGGTCGATCGGCTCGCCACCCGCCTCACCGGGCTGCGCACCGAGGCCGCCGCACGGCTCGCCGACGAGGTGACCCGCGAGCTCGCGGCGCTGGCGATGCCCGACGCGGCACTGAGCGTGAGCATCGACGCCACGGCCGAGCCGACGGCGCACGGACGCGATCAGGTTGCGATCCTGCTGCGCCCGCACCCCGGCACCGAGGCGCGTCCGGTGGCGCGCTGTGCGTCGGGCGGCGAACTCTCGAGGGTCATGCTCGCGATCGAGGTGGTCATCGCCGGCACCGACCCGGTTCCCACCTTCGTGTTCGACGAGGTCGACGCGGGCGTCGGCGGTGCGGCTGCGATCGAGATCGGTCGCCGCCTCGCGCGACTCGCCCAACGCTCGCAGGTGATCGTGGTGACACACCTCGCACAGGTCGCGGCATTCGCGACGAACCACCTCAGCGTGGTCAAGGGCACCGACGGCGCGGTCACGGCGTCGAGCGTGCGGCAGCTGTCGGGAATCGAGCGCGAGGCCGAGATGGCTCGTCTGCTCTCAGGGCTCTCCGATTCCGAGAGTGGGCTCGCGCACGCCCGCGAACTGCTCGAGATCGCCGCAGATCGCGCCGCATGAACGGGCGGCGTCGTGCCGCATCACCTCGGAGCCGCTCGGCTCCGAATCGACGAAGGGGGAACGTGTGGGGCATGTCGCGACGAACGACGGCGAACGTCGGTTAGACTATAAGCCCGTGGTGGATGAACGCGGCAAGGCGCAGAGCGCAGACAATACAGACGACACAACCAAGCACATCTTCGTGACCGGTGGTGTCGTTTCTTCGTTGGGCAAGGGGCTCACGGCCGCCAGCCTCGGCAACCTCCTGACTGCCAGGGGTCTCAGGGTGGTCATGCAGAAGCTCGACCCGTACCTGAACGTCGACCCCGGAACGATGAACCCGTTCCAGCACGGCGAGGTCTTCGTCACCGACGACGGCGCCGAGACCGACCTCGACATCGGGCACTACGAGCGATTCCTCGACATCAACCTGAGCCAGGCGGCGAACGTCACCACCGGCCAGATCTATTCGACGGTCATCGCGAAGGAGCGCCGCGGCGAGTACCTCGGCGACACGGTACAAGTCATTCCGCACATCACCGACGAGATCAAGCGCCGCATGCGCCTGCAGGCGAGCGAGACGCCGAAGCCCGATGTCATCATCACCGAGATCGGCGGCACCGTCGGCGACATCGAGTCGCAGCCGTTCATCGAGTCGGCGCGGCAGGTGCGCCACGAACTCGGTCGCAAGAACGTGTTCTTCGTTCATGTCTCGCTGGTTCCCTACATGGGTGCATCGGGCGAGCAGAAGACCAAGCCCACACAGCACTCCGTGGCCGCGCTGCGGTCGATCGGCATCCAGCCCGACGCGCTCGTGCTGCGCAGCGATCGACCCGTCACCGAGGCGAACAAGCGCAAGATCGCCCTCATGTGCGACGTCGACGAGGCGGCTGTGGTGAACGCCGTCGATGTGCCATCGATCTACGACATCCCCACGATGCTGCACGAGCAGGGGCTCGATGCGTACCTCATCGACGCGCTCGGCCTCGATGCCAAGGCCGACGACGTCGACTGGTCGGGCTGGAGCGACCTGTTGCGCGTCGTGCACGAGCCGAAGCACGAAGTCACCATCGGTCTCGTCGGCAAGTACATCGACCTGCCCGATGCCTACCTCTCGGTCACCGAGGCGCTGCGGGCCGGCGGGTTCGCCAATGACACCAGGGTCAAGATCGAGTGGATCCCGTCCGACGAGTGCCAGACGCCCGAGGGTGCTCAGAAGCACCTCGCCCACCTCGACGGCATCTGCGTGCCCGGTGGCTTCGGGGTGCGCGGCATCGAGGGCAAGCTCGGCGCACTGCACTTCGCACGTGAGAACGGCATCCCGGTGCTCGGACTGTGCCTCGGCCTGCAATGCATGGTCATCGAGTACTCACGAAACGTCGTCGGCCTCGACGGTGCGTCGTCGAGCGAGTTCGATCCCGACACGCAGTTCCCCGTCATCGCGACCATGGAGGAGCAGGTCGAGATCATCGCCGGTGGCGACCTCGGGGGCACCATGCGCCTCGGCCTCTACCCGGCGAAGCTCGCCGAGGGTTCGATCGCGGCCGAACTCTACGGCTCGACCGAGGTGTCCGAGCGTCACCGTCACCGCTACGAGGTCAACAACTCGTTCCGCGACCGCATCGCCGAAGCTGGGCTGTCGTTCGCTGGCATGTCGCCCGATCGGCATCTGGTCGAGTTCGTCGAGCTTCCGCGCGAGGTGCACCCGTTCTACGTGGGCACGCAGGCGCATCCCGAACTGCGCAGCCGTCCGAATGACGCGCACCCGCTGTTCCGGGGGCTCGTCGGCGCGGCGCTCGACCGCCACCTCGCGAGCCAGCTCTTCGACGACGACAACGACTGACCCGATGGCAGACCTCGTCGACGAATTCGTCGAGTACCCGCTCGTCGAGAGCGAGCGGGTGTTCGAGGGTCGCGTGTGGGACATCCGTCGCGACACCTTCGAGCTCGCCGGCCAGCGGATCGTGCGCGAGTACATGGCGCACACGGGCGCGGTCGGCGTGCTCGCGCTCGATACCGACGATCGCGCCCTGCTCATCAAGCAGTACCGGCACCCGGTGCGCACGCGCGACTGGGAGATCCCGGCCGGCCTGCTCGACGTCGAGGGCGAAGATCCGCTCGCGACGGCGCAGCGCGAGCTCGCCGAGGAAGCCGACCTCGAGGCATCCGACTGGGCGGTGCTCGCCGATTTCGCGACGTCGCCCGGCGGCAGCGACGAGGTGATCCGCGTATACCTGGCGCGCGACCTGCGCGCCACCGACGAGCCGTTCGCGCGTGAGGCCGAAGAGGCCGACATGGAGGTTCGCTGGGTGCCGCTCGACGAGTGCGTCGACGCGGTGCTCGGCCGGCGCATCCGCAACGCGCCGCTGTCGATCGCGGTGCTCGCCGCGCAGGCGTCGCGCGCACGCGGGTGGCAGACGCTGGGCGCGGCGGATGCCCCGTGGCCGCGCCGGTCGCCCGCGGGGGAGCACTCGGCGTCGCGATGACCTCGAACGCGCCGGTCGACGGGTACCTGCGGCACCTCGCCGTGGAACGCGGGCTCGCGCGGAACACGATCGCCTCGTACCGGCGAGACCTCGCGATCTACGGTGACTGGCTCGCCGGCCGTGGGTTCGCCGGCCCCGGAGCCGTCACCGAGCGCGATCTCTCGGACTTCGTGCGCTTCCTCGGCACGGATCGCGCGCCCACGCTCGCGACCTCGTCGATCGCGCGGGTGCTGTCAGCGGTGCGCGGGCTGCACCGGTTCCTTGCTGAAGAAGGGTTGATCGAGGCTGACGTCTCGCGAGAGCTACGCCCGCCGAAGTCGCCGATGCGGCTGCCGAAGGCGATTCCGGTCGAAGACGTCGTCGCCCTCATCGCGGCAGCCGGCGGCGACGAGGTCACCGAGCTGCGCGACGCCGCCCTGCTCGAGTTGCTCTACGCCACGGGCGCCCGCGTCACCGAGGCGGTGTCGCTGAACGTCGACGACCTCGTCGACGACGGGGTGGTGCGGCTGTTCGGCAAGGGCGGCAAGCAGCGCATCGTGCCGCTCGGCAGCTACGCGCGCCGCGCCGTCGACGCCTACCTCGTGCGGGCGCGGCCACTGCTGTCGACCCGGGGGAGCGCAACTCCGGCGCTGTTCCTCGGTGTGCGCGGCAGGCGCATGTCGCGCCAGGCGGTGTGGGATGTGATCAGGGCCGCGGCCGATCGGGCCGGCATCGAGGCGTCGGTCTCTCCGCACACGTTGCGGCACTCGTTCGCGACCCACCTGCTCGAGGGCGGGGCCGATGTGCGCGTCGTGCAGGAGCTCCTCGGACACTCGTCGGTGGCCACGACGCAGATATACACGCTGGTCACAGCCGATACACTCCGGGAGATGTACACGGCAGCCCACCCACGTGCTCGCTAGAATCGACCAAGCACTACGCCCGAGCATGGAGAGAAGACGACACGTGACGCAGCACCAGCACGACCCGGCGGACGGAATCGCTTCGCTCGAGCCGGAGCTGGGGCCGACCGGTCGGGCGTTTCGCGACTTCCCCGAGCCCGCGCCACTGAAGTCGCACGGGCCGGCCCGCATCATCGCGCTGTGCAACCAGAAGGGCGGGGTGGGTAAGACCACGACGACGATCAACCTCGGTGCGACGCTCGCCGAGTACGGCCGGCGCGTGCTCGCGATCGACTTCGATCCGCAAGGGGCGCTCTCGGCGGGCCTCGGCGTGCAGACGCACGACGTGCACACGATCTACGACCTGCTGCTGTCGCGCCAGCTCGACCCGCGCGACGCGATTCAGTCGACCGGTGTCGCCAACCTCGACGTGATCCCGGCGAACATCGACCTCTCGGCAGCCGAGGTGCACCTCGTCACCGAGGTCGCGCGCGAGCAGATCCTCGCGAGCGTGCTGCGGCGCGTCGCATCCGATTACGACGTCATCCTCATCGACTGCCAGCCGTCGCTCGGTCTGCTCACCGTGAACGCGCTCACGGCCAGTCACGGGGTGGTGATCCCGCTCGAGTGCGAGTTCTTCGCGCTGCGCGGCGTGGCACTGCTCATCGAGACCATCGACAAGGTGCGCGACCGGCTCAACCCGGCGATCGAGCTCGACGGCATTCTCGCGACCATGTACGACGCACGCACCCTGCACTCGCGCGAGGTGCTCGAGCGCGTCGTCGACGCGTTCGGCGACCAGGTGCTCGAGACCGTGATCACGCGCACCGTGAAGTTCCCCGACGCCACCGTCGCGGCGACGCCGATCACCGAGTTCGCTCCCGAGCATCAGGCGTCGAAGGCCTATCGGCAGTTGGCCAGGGAGCTGGTCTTCCGTGGCGCGGTCGCCTGAGGCCGCGTCGGCTTCGGAACAGCAGACGCCCGGTGCGGCGCCGGGTACCACGGAGCCGAGCGATGATCGTGCTGCCGACGCCCCCGACGCCGGATTCCGTGTCGCCCTGACGAACTTCGAGGGCCCGTTCGACCTGCTGCTCTCGCTCATCGCCAAGCACGAGCTCGACATCACCGAGGTGTCGCTGTCGAAGGTGACCGACGAGTTCATCTCGTACCTGAGGGGCCTCGACTCCGAAGAGGAGCTCGACCGCGCTTCGGAGTTCCTCGTGGTGGCGGCGACCCTGCTCGACCTCAAGGTCGCGGGTCTGCTGCCGCAGGGCGAGCTCGTCGACGCCGAAGACGTGGCGCTGCTCGAGGCGCGCGACCTGTTGTTCGCGCGCCTGCTGCAGTACCGGGCGTTCAAAGAGGCGGCGCGCTGGTTCGGCAGCCACCTCGAGGCCGAGGGTTTCCGGCATGCGCGCACCGTGCGCCTCGAAGAACGGTTCCGGCAACAACCGCCCGAGCTCAAGTGGATCCTCTCGGCCGCCGACTTCGCGGCGATAGCCACCCTGGCCCTGACACCACGCGAGATCCCCGTCGTCGGGCTCGATCACCTGCATGCGCCGCTCGTGTCGATCCGCGAGCAGGCCGCGCACGTCGTCGCCGTGCTGCGACGCGGCGACCCCGTCACCTTCCGTCAGCTCATCGCCGGGGTCGGGCAGCCGGGAGTCGTGGTCGCGCGGTTCCTGGCCGTGCTCGAGCTCTACCGGCACTCGGCGATCGGATTCGAGCAGCTCGAGCCGCTCGGCGAACTGACGCTGCGGTGGGCGGCCGAGACCTGGTCAGATGACAATCTCGAGAGCTTGGGAGCCGACTATGACGAATGAGATTCCCGAGCGGGTTGAGGAGGGAGCGAAGCGACCGTCTCGAAACCTCGACGCCGTGGAGGAGGGTTTCGAGACGCCTCCTTCGTCGGCTCCTCAACCAGCAGAGCAGGCAGGCCCCGAGCTGTCGGTGGCGACCCCGCTCGACGTGCCGGGGCAGCCTCGGCTCGACCTCGACCGCGCGCTCGAGGCGATCCTGTTCATCGCCGACGAGCCGCAGAGCGTCGTGCACCTCGCCGCAGCGGTCGCCCGACCGGTGGCCGAAGTCCGGGCGTCGATCGCTCGCCTGAGGGCCGACTACGACGGCGAGGGCGGCTCGGGCGAACCCCGCACCGACACCGCCGGCGAAGGGGCCGCAGCGCTGGGCATCCGCCGCGGTTTCGAACTGCGCGAGGTCGGCGGCGGCTGGCGCTTCTACGTTCGCGCCGAGTACGACGCCCTCGTCGCGGACTTCGTGATCACGCAGTCGTCGACGAAGCTCTCGCAGGCGGCGCTCGAGACGCTCTCGGTGATCGCCTACAAGCAGCCGATCTCGCGGTCGCAAGTCGCGTCGATCCGGGCGGTGAACGTCGACTCGGTCGTGCGCACACTGCTCGGTCGGGGGCTCGTCACCGAGGTGTCGACCGACCCCGAGACCGGCGCGATCCTCTACGGCACCACCGACCTGCTGCTCACGAACCTCGGCATCAACTCGCTCGACGAACTGCCGCACATCTCGCCGTTGCTCGACGACGGCCAGGAAGGATTCGACCTTGACTACCGATGAGCCGAACGCGGACGCACCTGAGGGCGTCCGGCTGCAGAAGGTGCTCTCCGCTGCGGGCGTCGCAAGCCGCCGCGTCGTCGAGAACTACATCGTCGAGGGGCGCATCGAGGTGAACGGCCGCGTCGTCACCGAGCTCGGCACCCGCATCGACCCGGCGACCGACCACGTCTCGGTCGACGGCGTCGCCGTGCAGCTCGACACCGCCAAGCGCTACTACATGCTGAACAAGCCGCGTGGCGTGGTCTCGTCGATGCGCGACGAGCAGGGCAGGCCCGACCTCACCCGGTTCACGTCCGACCTCGATGAGCGCGTCTACAACGTGGGCCGGCTCGATGCCGAGACGAGCGGGCTGCTGATCCTCACGAACGACGGCGAGCTCGCGCACGTGCTCGCGCACCCCTCGTTCGGCGTCTCGAAGACGTACATCGCCAAGGTGAAGGGCAGGGTGACCCCGCAGGTCATCCAGCAGCTGAAGAACGGCATCGACCTCGACGACGGGCCGATCGCGGCCGACAAGGCGCGCATCCTGCAGCAGCAGGCCGACGAGCGGCACACCATGGTCGAGCTCACGCTGCACTCGGGCCGCAACCGCATCGTGCGCCGCATGATGGATGCGGTGGGACATCCGGTCGTCGACCTCGTTCGCCGCAGTTTCGGCCCGCTGAACCTGGGCACCCTGCGATCGGGCCACCTGCGACCGCTGACCCCGGCCGAACTCGGCCAGCTGCTCACGATCACCCGGGCCCCCGACGCCGAACGCGAGAGGAACGACACGTGACCGAATCCCGTCTGACCGGACCGGTTCGTGTCGTCGGCGTCGGCCTGCTGGGTGCGAGCATCGGCTTGGGGCTGCGGGCGAAGGGCATCGAGGTGGTCCTCGCCGACGCGTCGCCGACGCACCTCGCGATCGCGGCCGACTACGGCGCGGGCAGGCCCGCAGCGCCCGGCGACCGGCCGCAGCTCATCGTCGTGTGCGTTCCGCCCGACGTCACCGCCGACGTAGTCGCTGCCGAGCTCGACGCTTTCCCCGAGGCGATCGTGACGGATGTCGCGAGCGTGAAGGTGGCCGTCTACGAAGACCTGCGCGACCGAGGCGCCGACCTGTCGCGCTACATCGGCACGCACCCGATGGCCGGTCGCGAGCGGGGCGGGCCCATGTCGGGTCGTGCCGACCTGTTCGTCGGGCGCCCGTGGGTCGTGGTCGATCACGGCAATGTCTCGTATCAGGACGCCGCCGCGATCGACGACCTCATCCTCGATCTCGGTGCGACGCTCGTCGAGCTCACCCCCGAGCAGCACGACGCGGCCGTCGCGCTCGTCTCGCACGTGCCGCAGGTCGTGTCGAGCCTCATGGCGCGCCGGCTCATCGAGGCGCCGCACACGTCGGTGAACCTCGCCGGGCAGGGCCTGCGCGACGTCACGCGCATCGCCGCGAGCGACCCCGAGCTCTGGGTGCAGATCCTCGGCCAGAACGCGCAGCCGGTCGTCGAGATCCTGCGCGGGTACCGCGACGACCTCGACCGGTTCATCGACGCGCTCGAGAACATGGATGCCCCGGGCGCGCGCCGCCGCGTCGCCGAAGAGCTCTTCGGCGGCAACACCGGCCTCGAGCGGCTGCCCGGCAAGCACGGCGTCGACCGCCGCTACGCGAGCCTCACCGTGATGGTCGACGACCGGCCCGGGCAGCTCGCGAAGCTCTTCAACGACGTCGGCGACGCCGACGCCAACATCGAGGACCTGCGGCTCGAGCACTCGCCGGGCGCCCAGGTCGGTCTCGCCGAGATCTCCGTACTCCCCGAGGTGCTCGAGCGCCTCACCGATGAGCTGGCCGCGCGCGGCTGGCGGATTGCAGGTTGAACGTGTCACCCGTCATCCCATTCGTGGTCGCCGTCGACGGACCCGCGGGCAGCGGCAAGTCGAGCGTGTCGAAAGAGGTGGCTCGCCGCCTCGGCTACGGGTTCCTCGACACCGGTGCGGCCTACCGGGCCCTCGCCTGGCACGCCGAGGCGTCGGGCGTCGACACCGATGACGCGGCATCCGTCATCTCGAGCCTTGCGAGCTTCGACTACCGAATCGGCACCGACCCGACTGGGTACGCCGTGCACGTCGGCGAGACCGAGGTGACCGACGCGATCCGCGACCCGCGGATCTCGGCGGTGGTGAGCCGCGTGGCGCGCGTTCCCGAAGTGCGCACGTACCTCATCGAGCAGTTCCGCTCGAGCATGGCCGGCGAATCCCGGCCCGGCATCGTCGTCGAGGGTCGCGACATCACCACGGTCGTCGCGCCCGACGCCCCGGTGCGCATCCTGCTGACGGCCTCGCCCGAAGTGCGCGCGGCGCGACGCTCAGCCGAGCTCGTCGGCTCGTCGACGGCCGATGTGGGCGAGCAGATCCGCCGTCGCGACGAGGCCGACGCGCGGGTCGTCGACTTCATGACCGCCGCCGAAGGGGTGACCACCGTCGACTCGACGAAGCTCGACTTCGACCAGACGGTGGAGGCCGTGATCGGGGTCATCCGATCCTTTCAGCCGGTCACTGGTTGAATAGAGCGGGGCTCGCGTCGTGACGACGCAGCCTGCCGACTTGAGGAGACGAAATGACCGACCAGCGCGACGAGTACGACGACGAGGAGATCGTCGCCGACGATCTCGCCGAACGGCTTGCCGACGTCGACGACGACCTTGCCGACCAGAGAGCCGCAGCCCTGCGCTCGGGACTCTCCGACTACGAGCTCGACGAAGACGACCTCGAGGTGCTCGAACTCTCGGAAGAGGGCGAAGAGGGTATCCGCTACCTGCCGGCGCTGCCGGTGATCGCGATCGTCGGCCGGCCGAACGTCGGCAAGTCCGCGCTCGTGAACCGCATTCTCGGCCGCCGTGAGGCCGTCGTCGAAGACACCCCGGGCGTCACCCGCGACCGGGTCTCGTACAAGGGCGAGTTCCTCGACCGGCGATTCACGCTCGTCGACACCGGCGGGTGGGAACCCGACGCAAGAGGCATCGACGCATCGGTGGCCGCGCAGGCCGAGGTCGCGATCGACCTCTGCGACGTGGTCATGTTCGTGGTCGACGCGACCGTCGGGGCGACCGCGACCGACGAGCACGTCGTTCGCCTGCTGCGCAAGTCGAACAAGCCGGTGTTCCTCGTGGCCAACAAGGTCGACGACGCCCGTCAGGAGCCCGAGGCCGCCGCACTGTGGAATCTGGGACTCGGCGAGCCCTACCCGGTGTCGGCGCTGCACGGCCGCGGTGTGGCCGACATGCTCGAAGAGGTGTTCAAGGTGCTGCCGCAGGTCTCGGCCGTGGCCAAGGACGAGTTCGGCGGCCCCCGCCGCGTCGCGATCCTCGGCCGCCCGAACGTGGGCAAGAGCTCGCTGCTGAACAAGGCGGCCGGCGAAGAGCGTGTCGTCGTGAACGAACTCGCCGGCACCACCCGCGACCCGGTCGATGAGCAGATCGAGCTCGGCGGCAAGATCTGGCGCTTCGTCGACACCGCCGGCATCCGCCGCCGGGTGCACCTGCAGCAGGGAGCCGACTTCTACGCGTCGCTGCGCACGCAGGCCGCGCTCGAGAAGGCCGAGGTCGCCGTGGTGCTGCTCGATGTCTCGCAGCCGATCTCCGAGCAGGATGTGCGCATCATCGACCTCGTGCTCGAGTCGGGCCGCGCGCTCGTGCTCGCCTACAACAAGTGGGACCTGCTCGACGACGACCGCCGCCGTTACCTCGAGCGCGAGATCGATCAAGACCTGCATCACGTCGCGTGGGCGCCGCGCGTGAACATCTCGGCTCGCACCGGCCGGCACCTCGAGAAGCTCGTGCCCGCCCTCGAGACCGCACTCGAGTCGTGGGACACGCGCATCGCGACCGGCAAGTTCAACGCGTTCCTCACCGAACTCACGCAGGAGCACCCCCATCCGGTGCGCGGCGGCAAGCAGCCCCGCATCCTGTTCGGGACTCAGGCGGCGAGCCGCCCGCCGACATTCGTGCTGTTCACGACGGGGTTCCTCGACCCGGGCTATCGCCGGTTCATCCAGCGGCGCCTGCGCGAGATCTACGGCTTCGAGGGTTCGCCGATCGTCGTCAACATGCGGGTGCGCGAGCGCCGGCAGCGGTAGGCACCAGATCCCGTCGAGCTGACCGTGCGGGTGCAGCCCGCCAGCCGCACGGGGCCGCTCGGCATCGGAGAGCGAATCCGGCGTTCGGTTGCGGCGTCGGGCGGGCGCCGCGGCGTAGCGTGGGGTCATGGCAGTGCCGCACACGCTCGACGCCGGCTCCGCGATCGTGGCGGCACTCCGGGCGATCGCCGAGGAGCTCGATGCCCTGGAGCCCGCCGCGCTCGCCGACGAGCCCGACGCGGTGCACCAGCTTCGCACGCGTGTGCGCCGCCTTCGCAGCATCCTCGCCGCCTTCGGTCCGCTGTTCGACCCCTCCGTCGCCGAGCGGATCCGGCGGCGCTACCGCGAGTTCGGCAGTGAGCTCGGCACCGTGCGCGACATCGAGGTGCGCGTGCACGTCGCCGAGCGAGCGCTCGACGAGGCGCCCGACGATTCGGCGCCCGACATGCTGGCCGCGGTGCGCTCGCGACTCGTCGACGCGGAGCTCGAGGCGCATCGACTCGCCCACGCACGGTTCGCGGCACGGCAACGGATGTCGCGAGCCGCCGCCAGGCGGCGGATGCTCGCCGACTTCCTCGACACCCCACCGCTGTCGCCGCGCGCGGCGGGGCGCGCCGACGAGGTCCTGGGTGCCCTCCTCGAGCAGGAGGCGAAACGCACGGTCGGCCGGGCGGATCGACTGGGCTCCCCGTCCGATGCCGACTCCGACATCGAAGCGCTGCACGCGGTGCGCAAGGCCGGGCGACGCCTCCGCTACGCCGCCGAGGCTGTCACGAGAGAGCCCCTCGCCCTCTTCGACGAGCGGGCGGCTGCGCTCGCCGAGGCGGGCGAGGACCTGCACGACGTGCTCGGAGACCATCGTGACGAGGTGCTGTTCGCCGAGCATGTGCGGCGGTCGGCGGCGCATGCGGCCCACCGGGGCGAACCCGTGGCGCTGCTCGGCCTGCTGGCAGACTCCGCCGACCGCCGCGCGACGGAGCGCCTGCACGGGCTGGGCCACGTCAGGGCCAAGCTGCGTCGCGCCGCGAAGGAGTGGGCATCGCGGTGAGGCGGCACCGCGCCCCTGCCCGTGAGCTCAGTGCCGGGGCTCGCAGACGACGAGCGGGATCTGGCGTGCCGTGCGGCGCTGGTAGCCCTCGTAGCCACCATTGGCACGCACAACCCTGGGCCAGAGCTCGGCTCGTTCCACGGGGTCGGCCGTCCTCGCGCGCATCGGTCGCGTGGCGCCATGCATCGTGAGTTCGACCATGGGGTTCGCCACGAGATTGCGGTACCAAGAGGGATGGTGATCGGCACCGCCTCGCGATGCCACGAGCACGATCCGTTCGCCATCGACGAGCGGTGTCGAGAGAATGACCGAACGCGACCGGCCACTTCGCCGCCCGATCGTGCGCAGTTCGACGATCGGCATTCCGATGACGGTCGCTCCGAGGCGCCACCGGCTCAGTCGCAGCAGCGCCGCGTGCGCGTGCGACATGGTGCGGTAGCCGACATCGGCGAGCGAGCCCATGCGTGGAGTACACCACGAACGGCTGAGCGGGCGGTGTGCGCGCTGGTCGTTCGGGTTCAGTCGCGGAGCCGGAGCTGCATGATCGCGCGGTCGGGGTTCGGCCGCGCGACCTCGGTGAAGCCGGCGTCGACGAACATCGACACCGTGCCGTGGAAGAGATCGGCCGCGGGGATCTTCTCGCGCTTCGTCGGATCGATCGCGTAGCCCTCGACGATGCGGCCGCCGTTCGCACGCGCGAACTCGACTGCCGCCTCGGCCAGCGCGCGACCGACTCCGCGTCGTCGATAGGCACGCGGCACGACGAAGCACGACACCGACCAGATCTCGGGCTCGTCGAGGTCGGGATTCGGCGTGTGGTCGGCGACGATGCGCGTGCGCTTCAGCCGAGTGAGATTGGCTCTGAGCTCGACCGCGCACCACCCGACCGGCACGTCGCCGTCGTAGGCGAGCAGACCGGGGCCGGCGCCGGGGGAGTGCAGCTGCGCCTCGAGCCGGTCGCTCAATGCCTCGTCGCCGAACCTGCGCCAATCGCTGCCCGGAATCTTGTACCACTGGCACCAGCAGTGCGCGGGGTCGCCCTTGGTGCCGAACACCGCCTCGACATCTGCGAACGGTGCGGTGTCGGCGGGAACGACGCGCAGCGGCGCCGGCTCGAGATCGTCGGTCACCTCGGTCATCATGCGGCAACGCTATCGGTGACCAGCGACATTCAGCATCACCCGAGGGAGATATCGTGAAGATAGGTAACAATGTACTATCATCACTAATATGACTCCCGAGATCACCGTGCTCGACCGGCTGCTCGAAGTGAGCGAGCTCTTCCAGAAGGACGTGGCTCGTGCGTTCGACGGCACGCCGCTCACCACGGCACGCGTGCGGGTGCTCTGGGATCTCGTCGCGGCCGGCCCGTCGACGCAGCACGCGCTCGCCGAACGGCTCGAGGTGAGTGCCCGCAACATCACCGGGCTCGTCGATGCGCTCGAGGCGGGCGGCTACGTCACTCGCACCCCGCATCCGACCGACCGGCGTGCGATCATCGTCTCGCTCGCGGCATCCGCTCGACAGATGATGCAGCAGATGCAGGCCGACCACGCCGCGCTCTCAGCCGACCTGCTCGGCGCCGTCGCCCCCGCAGATCGCGATGCGCTCGTGCGAGGCATCGAGGCGATCGCCGGGCGTCTGCGCGAGCTCGTCGCTGCCGAAGGCGAAGCGAGCCCGCGACCATGACGATCACGTCCCGCCCCGAGACATCCGTCTGGCGTCGCGTCGGCAGGCTCGCGAAACGCGTGCTGATGTTCGAACTGCGCATCTATGCGAGCATCGCCCGATTCGTGGCGCGGCGTCCGGCGATTCCGCACGGCGCGGTGGGCTTCGGCTTCCACAAGCCGGTGCTCACCATCCTCATCGTCTTCATCGTGCTCTCGGCCGTCGAGATCCCCATCATCGACCTGATCGTGCACCCGTGGCCGGGCGTGCGCATCCCGCTGCTGGTGCTCGGCATCTGGGGTGTCACGTGGATGATCGGGCTGCTCTGCGCCTACCTCATGCGGCCCCATACGGTGGGACCCGACGGCATTCGCGTGCGCGGCGGGCTCGAAACCGACATCGTGCTCAGTTGGGACGACATCGCGTCGGTGGCACGCAACCGGCGCGTCGACCAGCCCAAGTCGCCGAAATTCGTCGAGGCCGACGGCTCTCGCACGCTCGTGATGCGCATCAACGACGAGACCGATATCGAGATCGAACTCGAGCGGCCCACGGTGGTGCGCCTGCCCGGGCACGGAGCCAATGGCGGCGACCAGGCCGTGACGGCGGTGCGTATCTGGGTCGACGACCCGCAGCGGTTCATGGATGAGGTTCGCACGTACCTCTGATCGGATGTCCCGTGGTCGCGCCGAGTGCACGAGCACCCCTGCGGATGCCGCTATGATAGTCAAGTTGTCTTCTGCGGAAGCGGATGACATCGGGATGTGGCGCAGCTTGGTAGCGCACCTGACTGGGGGTCAGGGGGTCGCAGGTTCAAATCCTGTCATCCCGACGTTGTGACAAGGGATCGGCTCCAGCCGGTCCCTTCTCGTCTCTCGCGACACCGCGCTGAAGAGGCGGATGCCCGAGGTGCGCCTTACGCTCGGCACGTGCCACGCGAGCGGACCTACACGGATGCGCAACGTGTCGATGCGATCGCCACATCGGATTCATGGCGGGTTCCGGCGGGCTCTTGCCCTCGAACTCGATCGCCGAGCCGGTCGAGCTGTGGCGGTCACAGATCCTCGCGTACTCGCTCCGGTACTTGATCCACCCACTGGGTCAGCTGCGGCTGTAGCCGGGGCAGAGCGGGCTTGAGTTCGTGGTCTGCGGGCGTCCCCGGCGCCGGCGGCTGGTGGTCGCTGGCCCTCGCAACGCTCCGGGCGCGGCATTCGGGTGCGGCCGTATCCGCTCACAGCCAGTCGTGTTCACGGGCATAGCGGGCGGCGTCGTGACGGGTAGTGGTGTGGGTCTTGCCGATGGCACTCGAGAGGTAGTTCTTGACCGTACCGGGGGCAAGGTGCAGGATGCGAGCGATGTCCTGCACCGAATACCCGTCACTGGCCACACGGAGCACATCGGTTTCCCGTTCGGTGAGTGGGATGTCGCTGATGAGCGCTTGTGCGGAGATGGTGGCATCCACGTACCTGCCACCGGCTGCGACCTCGACAATGGCGGCGGCGATGAGTGCTGGATCCGCGTCTTTGCCGAGAAAGCCGCGGACACCGAGCCGGAGAGCTTTGCGTAATGTCCCGGGGCGGGCGTGACGCGTGAGGAGGAGGACGGCGTGGCCCGGAGAGGTGCTGAGGATGTGTCCTGCGACGTCCAGGCCATCTCGCTCGGGCATGTCGAGGTCGAGTACCGCGACATCGGGACGATGACGTTCGAATGCGGACACGGCTTCTGTTCCGGTGCCGGCTTCAGCGACTACGCGGATGTCTCCTTCAAGCGGAAGGAGGGTCGCAAGAGCGGAGCGGATGAGACGCTCATCGTCGGCGAGGAGCACGGCGACGGTCATGACAGCCCCCTTTCGAAGCTCACTGAAAGTGTGAACGTGTCATCCGCATGATCCACATCGAGGACGCCGCCGGCCTCGCGGATGCGGTCGCCCAGCGTGGCGAGGCCCCGCGAGGGTGAGTCCTTTCCGCGGTCTGCACCGTCGTTGCGGACGACAAGGCGGTCAGGCGTTATGGAGATGGTGACCAGGGTGGGACGGGCGTGGCGCAGGATGTTGGTCGTCGCTTCACGGAGAGTGAGTGCGAACTCCGTTTCGTGGGGACCGGGCGCACGTTGCGGATGATCGACCCGCGTGCGGATTCCCGCGGCACCGAACAGCTCGACGGCGTTGGCCAACTCCGCGGCGAGCACCAGCGCGTGTGTCGAGTTTGCCAGTCGGCGCGCCTGATCGATGGTCTCTGCCGTCAAGCGCTCGATCGCTGTCAGTTCCTGAGCGGTGCGATCGGGGTCGGTGAGCTGGAGCCGTTTCGCCACGGCAGCCTTGAGTTTGATCACATGCAGCGAGTGGCCCTGGATGTCGTGCAGGTCGGCGGCGAAACGGTTCCGCTCACGGAGAATCGACAGCTCGCGCTCGTTGTCCTTCGCCTGTTCCAGAAGGTCGACGAGCCGATTCTCGTTGTCGCTCTCGACGACGGCGAGCACCCAGCCGATGCCGACGAATGTCAGCAGGACCACGGTGACGGCAGCATCCGGCCCGCCGGCGAGAAGGGCAAGGCATGCGACGGCAAGGATGCCCAGACACGTGGAAACGAGCAGCGCCGCGCGTCCGGCACGGCGATGCGTCAGCCATACGGCGGCGGTGATCGCGATGCCCGCCGACCCGGCAGGGTTCGCCTGCTCGAGCGCAGCCCACACCAGCGTCGCGACGCCGACCACGGCCGAGCCGACCATCAGGAGCGGATTCGGTGGGCGATCCCGGACCGTCAACAGCACGGCTGCAGCCAGTGCCAGACTCGGCACCACCAGAATCGCGTCCTGCCAACCCGTTGAACTGAGAGCGCCGGCGAACCCGATCGCCACCAGTGCGACTACATAACCGCGGCTGTTCTGCGCGCGAAGACGCCGTCGGGCTGCATGCGTCGCGGGCGTGCTCACCCGGCAACTCTATTCCTGGGACAGGGGCACTTGATCGGAGTCGTCGCGCGCATGCTCGCGGCGCGCACCAGCTTTTCCAAGGGCTCGGAAGCCGAGTATCCCGGCGATCACCACGGCCACCGCTCCGAACCGGATCACCGTACCTGTGCTCGTGTCGGGGTCTGGCCACAGACTCAGGACGCTCCGTGCCACGTCGGGGAAGGTGGAGACATCGGCGATGCTGTTGATGAAGCTTCCCAATGCCACGACCCAGGCGGCGACGATCACGGCCACGACGACGATTCTGATGGCTTTCATTTCTCATTTCCTCACGTGTTCGGGGTACTCGACTTCGTCCCAGCCTGCGCCCCATCGTGAACGCGCAGTAGTGCCGTAGGGTCACCGCCGAACCTGACCCGGCGGCACTACGCCTGGACATACGGAGACGGAAGGCTGTGCTTGTCGTAGCGCATTCAGTGAGTGGATGCCGGGAGAACTCGGCTCAGGAAGAGGGGACGATGAATCGGGTCAAATCCGGAGACGGACGGCGACCATCTGCCGAGATTGAAGTCTTACCTCGAGGCAGCATGAGCAGAACGCGTGCAGCCAGAAGTCACAACTCTCGCATGTAGAAGAGCATGCGGTAGTCGGCACCGGGTTCGATGTTCACGAACCCGTGCCGTTCATAGAATCGGCGGGTGTCGACGTCGACCTCGTCGACGTTGATGTACATCTCGATCGCCCCGCGCTGCATGGAATCGGCCAGCGCGGCGGCGAGCAGGTCGGTGCCGATGCCGTGGTCGCGCAGTTCCGGGCGAACGTAGAGCTCCTCGAGTTGCGCGATCGGGCCGTCGCCATAGGGCGTCGGACGGAACGTGAGATACGCGAACGCCACGGCAGGCGCGCCCGACGCCCCCTCCTCAGCCAGCAGTACGAGTACATCCTCACGACCGAGCAGCGTTCCGAATCGAGAGCCCAACTCCTCAGCCGAGGGCGTCACCGACTCGAATTCGGTGTTGAAGTCGAACAGCAACCGCCCGACCAGAGATGCGTCCGCCGTCGTCGCGCGGCGCACCTCGAATCCCGTAGCTGAACTCACCTGATTCCTCCGTTCGTTCGTGACCTCTACGCCGCCCCCTGCCGGCGCGCCATCTCGCCGATCCACGTGGGCGCGAATGGCGAGGTGCAGTTCGGCGGCGTCGGGTGGTCCTTCAGCACTTCCAGTCGTTCGCCGATGTCGATCGCGCGGACCCGCAGCTCGACGTGCTCGATGCCGATCTGTGCGCGCGCGCGATCGTGTTGCGTCTTCACTCGCTTCGCCAGAGTGCGCAGCCTGCCGAGGCTCACGCCGTGATCGTCACCGCGCCGCTCGTTCACTTCGCGCATCTTCGCGTCGTCGAGTGCGGCGAGTTCGACCATGACCTCGCCGACCGTCTCCGACAGCGTTTCCTGTGTCATGACGTGGGGTCGTCGCCGCGCGACCAGGCGATCGCGATGAGCCGGCGCAGCACGTCGAGGTCGATGTCGTCGAGCTTCAACACGTAGACACATCCAGCGCCCTCGGTGTACGTGCCGATCTGGGGGAGGAGGGAGGCGCCCTCGGGGAGGTCCTTGATTCCGTAGATCGACAGTTGCGACTTGCGTGGCGAGAACCCGGTCTTGGGCCAGTCGCCCTGGTTGCGAGGATTCACCGGCGACGCGTAGCGGTAGCTCCCGTAGCCCACGATCGACGGACCCCACATGACGGGTTCGGTGGCGGTCACCTCGCGGAAGATCGTGGCGAGGGCCTTGCCGTCGTCGCGGCGGCGGGCGGGTGTCGCCGCGTCGAGGAAGTCGTCGACGGAGGCATCCGTCGGCTGGGTCTTGTTCTCGGCCATGCCTCCCATTGTCGCGTGCACGCCCCTGGTGCGCGAGTGCTCCGAGACCTGCGCACCATAGGCTGGCCGCATGCCGCCCGCCTCGACTGACGCCCGTGCCGATCTTGTGGCGCTGTGCGAGCGCGGCATCGACTGGAGACTCGGCCAGCAGCCAGTCTGGGGAAACGAGGCTCCGCTCAGGGATGCCGCCGTGCTCGTGCTCTTCGGCGTCCTCGACTCCGTTCCGGCCGGCGCGTCGAATGCGGTCGCGCGCGACCTGGATGTGCTGCTGCAGCGGCGGGCGGCGACGCTCTCGAGCCATGCCGGACAGATCGCCTTCCCCGGAGGCCGGCTCGAACCCACCGATTCGGATGCCGCTGCCGGAGCACTGCGTGAGGCCGTCGAGGAGACCGGCCTCGACCCGAGGGGTGTCGACGTGCTCGGCACGTTGACGCCGTTCCCGGTGCCCGTCAGCAACCACCTGGTGACGCCGGTGCCCGCGTGGTGGAGTCGCCCGTCGGAGGTCGCCGCCGTCGACTCGGCCGAGACGGTCGAGACGTTCCGCGTTCCGGTCGCCGACCTCGTCGATCCGGCCAACCGCGCGATGACCGAACACCGGTTCGCTGGCGAGGTCTATCGTTCGCCCGCGTTCGCCGTTGGCGGCAGGGTCGTGTGGGGCTTCACGGCGAGGGTCTTGTCACGCATGTTCGAAGACCTGGGGTGGGCCGTCGAGTGGGACGAACGCAAGGTCGTCGAACCCTGAACCATCGACGCGGAATGCCGCGGTCGAGCGACCGTCGGGCAGCGAACTCGATCTGATCGATCTGGCCGGTCCGCCGTGCACGGCGGCGGCGTCAGTGGGTCCGCGTGACGCGCTCGGCATGTCGCCGGCTTCGAACACGCATCAGGTGCCGGCTGCTCGCGCGTGCCAGGCGTGGGCTGTCTCCTCGAGCAGCGGCTTCCACGGTGACGGCGTGATGCCGAAGGTCTCGGTGGTGTCGGTTCCGTCGGCGATGAACGGCCGCTCGAACTGGTAGAGCACTCCGGCCACTTCGCGCAGCACGGGGATCACGACACCGCCTGCGCTGAGCGCCCAGCGGGGCAGCTGTCGCAGCCGCGGCTCGCCGGCATCCACTCGAGCGGCGAGGCCCTGCAGGACGTCGCGTACCGTCGCGGGCGGATTCGAGGGCACGATCCACGCGGAGCCCCACGCTCGCTCATCGCGCCCGAGAACGGCGAGGGTCGCGGCGATGTCGTCGACCGCCGTCCACGTGTGCGGCTGGTCCGGGTCGGCGAACACCGTCGCGGCCTTCCCACCGAGCGTGGCGCTCGCATATCTGGCGAGCAGGGAACCGGCGGGCGTCAGGGCAGGACCGATGTAATCCGAGGCCCGCACCTCGGTGGCCCGCACGCGGGCAGCCTCGTGAGCGGCCAGGGCGTCCTGCCACATGCGCACCCGAAGCACGCCCTTGTGATCCGACGGGCGAAGCGGCGTGCTGCGCGTCATCGTCCCGTCTACGGGGCCGTACCCGTAGAGGTTGCTCATGGTGACGAGCACCGCTCCGCTTCGCTCGGCCGCGGTGAGGATCGACGCGGCGAGCGGCGGCCACACGCGCTCCCACTGCGGGTACGCGCCCGGGTTCGCGCAGTTGTACAACGTTGCTGCGCCCGCGGCCGCGGCGGCGAGACCCGTCGCGTCCGAGGCGTCGAGCGCCATGCGCTCGATGGCCGGATGCGCGGGGCCGCCTCCGGAGCGGGTCACCACGCGCACGCGATGTCCGTCGTCAGCCAGTCGTACTGCCAAGGCGGTTCCGATCGGGCCGGCGCCGACGATCAGGTGCAGGGAAGTCATGACCCGGACTCTCGCACACCACGGCGACGATAAGGTTGACGGATTCAGCGCTAATCAAAGGATAACAGTCGAAGCTTTGGTTAGAATGGCGGAATGACGCTCGTGGATGCACCATGGCCGGCCGTCGACAGCGAGCCGCGGCCGTGGCACCGCGCCGAGAACGAGGTGGCCTCGCGCCGGCAGCTCCGCGCAGCCGTCGGCGAGTATCGTGCCGCGCTGGTACCGCTGATCGCCGATCGCGAGGTGCCGTTGCGCCCCGAGACGCTGGCGATCGCCGACGACGCGAGCAAGGAGCTCACGCGATTCGACGCCGAGGCCGGATCATTCGCAGCCCCTTTCGCCGCGATCCTGCTGCGCACTGAAAGTGCCTCGAGCTCAGAGGTCGAGCACCTCACCGCGAGTGCGAAGCAGGTCGCGCTCGCCGAACTCGATCGATCCGACTCGACGAACGCGCAGCTCGTCGTCGCGAACGTTCGCGCGATGCAGGCGGCGATCGCGCTCGCCGATCGCCTCGACGAGCAGGCTGTCATCGCGATGCACGAGGCCCTGCTCGAGACATCCGCACCGCATTTCATCGGCGGGTGGCGCGATCAGCAGGTGTGGATCGGCGGCGGGTCGTTCTCGCCGCATCACGCGACGTTCGTGCCGCCGCATCACGACCGGGTGCCGAGGCTGATGGCCGATCTCGTGCGGTTCGCCGACCGCGCCGACGTGCCGGCGCTCGCGCACGCCGCGATCGCGCACGCCCAATTCGAGACGATCCACCCGTTCCCCGACGGCAACGGGCGCACCGGGCGAGCGCTGTTGCACGGGATGCTCCGCGCCGCCGACGTCACCCGCAACGTGGCGGTGCCGGTCTCGGCGGGTCTGCTGGGCGATCTCGACGCCTACTTCCTGGCGCTCACCCGGTACCGGCAGGGCCAACCTGACGTCATCGTCGAGACCGTCGCCGACGCCGCGTTCCGGGCGGTGGCCAACGGCCGTGCGCTGGTGCGCGAACTGCACGAGATCGCCGCGAGCTGGGATGCGCTCGTTCGAGCGCGATCGGATGCCTCGGTCCATCGGGTGAAGGCGCACCTGCTGCAGCATCCGCTCGTGACGGCAGCGTCGGTCGCTGAGGCGATCGGAGTGAGCGAAGTCGCGGCGCAGACGTCGATCGACAAACTCGCCGGGGCAGGCGTGCTCACGCGTGCCGCGGGCGGTGCGCGCTATCGGGTGTGGCAGGCGACCGAGGTGCTCGCCGCGCTCGACGCGTTCGCCGCGCGTGCGCGTCGCGCCCGTTGGTGACCGGCCCAGATCAGCGGGTGCGCCCGAAGATGAAGTACGAGATCGGCCCGATGAAGTTCACCGCGATGAGCACCGCCCACAGCGGCTTCGCGCCGCGCACCTGCGTGGCCGGGCGTCTCGCGAGGTCGGTCCATGCGGTCGCGGCGAGAGCCACCTGCACGGATCCCGCGACGAGCGTCCAAGTCTTCTGTTGATCGCTGAGATCGCTCCAGCGCTGCTGTTTCGTCGTCGCCATGTCGGCCCCCTTCGTCGGCGGTGTCCTGGGATACCTCGGCTTGGTGCAACCCTAGCTCGGTACGGTGATGACATGGAGTTCGTGCTCGCTGCAAGCGCGGTCATCACCGACCCCGACGGGCGGCTGCTGCTCGTCAAGCGCGGCAGGGAGCCGCAGCGGGGCCGATGGTCGGTGCCGGGCGGGCACGTCGAACCGGGCGAGGCGCTCGAGGCGGCCGCCGCGCGGGAGGCGCTCGAAGAGACCGGCCTCCACGTCGAGGTGGGCCGCGAGCTCTGGACCGTGCGCGTGCCCACCGGCGACGGGCGCGAGTACGAGGTCCACGACTTCGCGGCCACGGTCGCCGGCGGCGTGCTCGGTCATGGCGACGACGCGGATGACGCACGGTGGGTTTCGGCCGACGAACTGCACTCGTTGCGGCTGACCTCACACCTCGTCGACCACCTGCGCATGGCCGGCATCATCCCGCCGCTGCCGTACGTCGACGAGCACGCGGTGGCCGTCGCGGCAGACCGCGAGACGGTGTGGTCGGCGCTCGAACGTGTCGTCGAGCGCACCGGCGCGCCATGGTTCGCCACACTCCTGGGTTGTGAAGATGTCACGGCGTCGGGGCCCCGCCCCCTCGAGAGGTCGTCGAGCGTGCCCGGCTTCCACATCACCGCCGCCGAACGTCCGTCGCTGCTCGCGCTCGCCGGGCGCCACCGATTCTCCGACTACGAGCTCAGCTTCCGAATCGACGACCTCGGCGCCGGCCGCAGCCGGCTTCGTGCCGAGACGCGCGCCATCTTTCCGGGGGCAGGTGGCGCCGCATACCGGATGCTGCTGATGGGACTGGGTACTCACATCGTCGCGACACGCCGATTGCTCGCGCGGGTCGCCCGCGTCGCACGCGAAAGCGGGCCACGGGCGCACCGTGCGGAAGGGCAGTGAGGCTGGGGAGGGCGAGCGCGCGGTCCTACGACGAAGACGGGACCGGGCAGCGGCGAGCCGTGGACGACGTGGCGTTCGCGAGCTGTCCCCGGGTCAGCGGGCGGTCGAATCGACCGCATATACTCGGCCCCGATGAAAGACCGACCCGATACCCCGACAGCAGGCGTGTCAGGGGACGCTGAATCACAGGTCGGGCCGGTCTTCGTCGATCCGTCCGGTCGCCGCCGGCGCCGTGCGCGGATCATCGGCGGCTTGGCTCTGTGCGCGGTCGCGGGCTATCTCGGGCTCGTGGCGACGGTGTTCCTCGGCGGACCCGACGTCGTGACGCCCCTGCTGCCGAAGCCGGCCGCCGCGAACGAAGCCGCCCGCGAACTCCCTGCCGTGCAGCCGACGCCGAGCGCAGCGCCGTCGGTGGTGCCCGACGCGACGGCCGAGCCCACTCCGGCGGCGCCCGACCTGGTCGCCCCACAGCCGGCGGCGGCGGCACCGACGCCGGCCGAGCCCGCTCCGACCGAGCCGGCAGCCGATGAACCGGCAGCCGATGAGCCGGGCAAGAGCGAGACCGCTCCCGGCAAGACGAACACTCCCGAGCACCCGCAGCGCCCGTGAAGCCGCGCGGTCTCCATCAGCGGTTCGCAGCGTCGCGCGTCAGAACGCACTGGATCGTGCTCGGCGCCGTCCTGCTGGCGCTCGGCGTCGCGCTCCTCGTGCAGGGCTACACGCACCACCTCGCTTCGATCAGCAACGACTCGGTGCCCTCGACGGCTTCGGCCGAGCATGTGCCACCGGAGGTGCACGACGGCGGTCCCGTCATCGATGCGAGCGAGGCCGAGGTGCGCACCGCCGGCCCGCCCGAGCAGACGATCGCCCTGACCTTCGATGACGGTCCCGACCCGACGTGGACGCCTCGTATCCTCGACGTGCTCGAGCGGCATGACGTGCATGCGACCTTCTTCGTCGTCGGCACGGCGGTCATCGACCACCCCGACCTGGTTCGCCGAATGGTCGACGAGGGCCACGAGCTCGGCGTGCACACCCTGACGCACGCCGACCTCGGTTCGGCGCCGCCCTGGCAGCGCGAGCTCGAACTGCAGGGATCGCAACAGGCGATCGTGGGAATCACGGGATCCAAGACCGCGCTGATGCGGCCGCCGTACAGCTCCGAGAACGATGCCGTCACCGACGGTGCCTGGTCAGCGATCCGCGCCGGTGCCGAAGACGGATACCTGACCGTGCTCACGACCCTCGACAGCGAGGACTGGCGGCAACCAGGGGTCGAGACGATCGAGCAGAACCTCACCCCGACCGGGACCGAGGGGCAGATCGTGCTCATGCACGACGGCGGCGGCGACCGCAGCGAGACGGTCGAATCGCTCGATCGGATGCTGGCCCGCTACGCCGATCAGGGCTACCGCGTGACGACTGTGGGCGACGCCCTCGGCGTCGAGAGCACCGCTCCGGCGACCGCGGTGGAGCGCGTCGCCGGCGCGGCCTTCGCGTGGGGCATCCGGCTCAGCGATCTCGTCGTCACCCTGATCGGCTGGGCGCTCGTCATCAGCGGAATCGTGATGGTGGTGCGCGCCGTGCTCGTCGTGGGCGTCGCCCGGCGCCACCACCGCTCGACACGACGTGGGCGCCATGCGCCGGGCGCACCCCCCAGGAACATCGTGGGCGAGCCCGTGAGCGTGATCGTTCCGGCGCACAACGAGGCCGCCGGCATCGAGGCCGCCGTCCGCTCGATCGCCGCATCGACGCACCCCGTGGAGATCATCGTCGTCGACGACGGATCGACCGACGACACCGCAGCACTCGCCGAAGGCCTCGGACTGCCCGGCGTGACGGTGATCCGCCAGGAGAACGGCGGCAAACCGGCCGCACTGAACACGGGTCTGAGCGCCGCCGCGCACGACCTCATCGTCATGGTCGACGGCGACACGGTCTTCGAGCCGGGCACCGTGCACGCGCTCGTGCAGGCCTTCGCCGATCCTCGCGTCGGCGCGGTCTCGGGCAACACCAAGGTCGCGAACCGCGACGGCGTGCTCGGTTCCTGGCAGCACATCGAGTACGTCGTCGGCTTCAATCTCGACCGCCGCCTGTTCGACATCGCCGAGTGCATGCCGACGGTGCCCGGCGCGATCGGCGGCTTCCGGCGCGAGGCGCTCGAACGTGTGGGGGGCGTCAGTGGCGACACGCTCGCCGAAGACACCGACCTGACGATGGCGCTCTGCCGCGACGGGTGGCGGGTGGTGTACCGCGACGACGCCCGGGCCTGGACCGAGGCCCCGGCCAGTCTCGGGGCGCTCTGGCGCCAGCGCTACCGCTGGTGCTATGGCACCCTGCAGGCGATGTGGAAGCACCGCGGCGCCGTTGTCCAGGGGGGAGCGGCCGGCAAGCTCGGCCGGCGAGGCCTCGGCTACCTGCTGGTGCTGCAGGTGCTGTTGCCGCTGTTCGCACCCGTGGTCGACCTCTTCGCAGTGTTCGGCCTCATCTTCCTCGACCCACTGCGCATCGCCGCTGTCTGGCTCGCGTTCCTCGCAGTGCAGTTGATCATGGCCGTGTACGCCTTCAGGCTCGACCGGGAGTCACTGCGACCGCTGTGGACGCTCCCGCTGCAACAGGTGGTGTACCGACAGCTGATGTACCTCGTCGTCATTCAGTCGGTGTTCACCGCCTTCGCAGGCGTGCACCTGCGGTGGCACCGCATGGAGCGGTACGGCAGCCTGCGCGTGCCCGACGAAGACCGGGCCCTCGCCCGCGCCTCCTGACCGCCATGCGTGCTGGCCGTTAGTCTGTGACCATGGCTATAGGATCTACCATTCGAGGTGCGTCAAAGCGGCAGGTTCTGGCCGACCATGTCTACGACGATCTCATGCTCGCGCTGGTCGACGGTCGCCTCGAGGCTGATTCGCCACTGAACATCGATGCGCTCGCCCGTGAGATGGAGATCTCGCCGACGCCGATCCGTGAGGCGCTGGCGCGCCTCGAGTCGACCGGGCTCGTCGTGCGGGCGGCGCTGCGTGGGTATCGTGTCGCGCCACTGTTCACGATCGACGAGTTGAACGAGCTCATGGAGGCTCGCGAACTGCTCGAACCCGAAAATACCTTCCGTGCGTGCGGCCTTGCGTCAGCGCGACTGCTCGACGAGCTCGAGCGGTCGATCACCGATTTGCGTGAGGCGCCGGTCGACCGAGGCGGCGAATCGATCAAGCCCTACTGGGAGGCCGACGAGCGATTCCATCGGTTGATCGCCGAAGGCGCGGGCAATCGATTCCTGCTGGCGGCGTACACGGCCCTCGGCGGGCACGTGCAGCGGTTCCGCCTGTTCGGGGGACTCGGGGTGAGTGATGCCTCGCACGCCATCGCCGAGCACGGCCTGATCCTCGCGGCCATGCGCGCGGGCAATGCAGAGCTGGCCAGAAAGACGATGCACGACCACATCTGCGGTGTGCGTCTGCGTTCTATCGCCGACTCCCAGCAGCAGTAGTCACGCTCGCCGACTCGACGGCGGGTGCGGAGTCGGACGGTGCGGTTGACGGATATCTCCTCTCATGTATCCTATAGGAAACATGATTTGGCCGATCGGAACTCCCGACGGCACACAACGAGGTGTACGAATGCCCCATACCCGTGAGACCTGGCCGATCGCGGCCGCACTCCATCAACTCGCCCGTTCCGAGGTCCAGCACGCGGGCGCCTCGCGCTGGCTCTCCGACCTGCAGCAGGTGAAGGACGTCGGGTTCGACGCCATCGACCTCACCGACAACTGGCTGAAGATCGGCGATCTGACGCGGGCGCGACGCGATGAGTTCCGGGTCGTCACAGAGCACCTCGGACTCGCGGTTCCCGCCCTCTCGATCACCCGGCGCAGCGTCATCGATCCGATGGCAGGCGACGACAATCTCGCCTACACGCACCGCACCCTCGAGGCTGCCGCAGAGCTCGGCGTCGGCGTGCTCTCGCTCGGTCTGCACCGCCCACTGACCGCGGCGCAGCAACAGGCGCTCTGGTTCTGGACCGAACCCGGGCACAGCGACCCCGAGGGTGATGCCGACACGTGGAATCTCGCCGTGCGGCGGTTCCGCGAAATCGGCGAGCATGCTGCCGATTACGGCATGCTCGTCTCACTCGAGCTCTACGAGGACACCTACCTCGGGACGTCGTCGAGCGCGGTGCGACTCGTCGAGGACATCGACCTCCCCAACGTCGGGCTCGACCCCGACCTCGGCAACATCGTGCGACTGCACCGCCCGATCGAGGACTGGCGCGAGATGCTCGCCGCCATGCTGCCGTACACGAACTACTGGCAGGTGAAGAACTACACCCGCGTCGAGGCGTCGGGCGGCGTGGTCAGTACGCACCCTGTTCCGCTCGAATTGGGTGTCATCAACTACCGCGACGCCATCCGCGACGCGGTCGCCGCAGGATTCGACGGCGTGCTGTGCTGCGAGCACTACGGGGGCGACGGGCTCGGAGTGAGTGCGATGAACATGCGCTACCTGCGCACACTGCTGCCCGCGACATCCGCCGCCACGGTCGTCGCCGCGCCCGAACTCGACGCGGTCGACGTTGCCGCGCAAGCGAAATCCCCGACCCACGTCACCGAGAAGCAAGCAGAGGAGAACGTGGCATGAGTCATCTCATCACCGACGCGGCAACCTTCGCCGCCGACGCCATCGACGGATTCGTCGCGGCGAACCCCCGCTACGTCCGCCGCGTCGACGGCGGAGTCGTGCGCTCGACCGTGATCCCCCGTGGACGGGTCGCCCTCGTCGTCGGCGGCGGCTCCGGTCACTACCCGGCGTTCGCCGGGGTGGTCGGTCCGGGCCTCGCCGCCGGCGCCGTCTGCGGCAACATCTTCGCCTCGCCTGCCACCGGCCAGGTGTCGCGTGTCGCCCGGGCGGTCGAACGCGGCGCGGGCGTGCTGCTCAGCTATGGCAACTACGCCGGAGACGTCCTGCAGTTCGGCCAGGCCGAAGAGCGATTGCGCGGTGAGGGCTACGACGTGCGCACCGTCGTCGTCACCGACGACATCGCGAGCGCGCCCGCCTCCGAGCGTCACCGCCGCCGGGGCATCGCGGGCGACCTGACCGTGTTCAAGATCGCGGGTGCCGCGGCCGAGGCCGGATTGTCGCTCGACGAGGTCGAGCGCCTCGCCCGGCTCGCCAACGAGCGCACGCGGTCGCTCGGCGTCGCATTCAGCGGGTGCACACTGCCCGGCGCCGACGCGCCGCTGTTCACCGTCGAGGCTGGCATGATGGCCGTCGGCCTCGGCATCCACGGCGAACCCGGCCTCGAAGACCTGCCCGCCCCGACCGCGCGAGGCCTCGCCGAACTGCTGGTGAGCCGGCTGCTCGCCGAACTGCCCGACGGCGTCGACCAGGCTCGCGGCAGCCGCGCCGTCGTGCTGCTCAACGGCCTCGGCACCTTCAAGTACGAAGAACTCTTCACCGTGTTCGGCGCGGTCGCATCCGAGCTCGAGACCGCCGGAGTCGATGTCGTCGACGCCGTGTGCGGCGAACTCGTGACGAGCCTCGACATGTCGGGCGTCTCGCTCACCCTGCTCTGGGTCACCGACGAGCTCGCCGAGCTCTGGGTGGCGCCGGCCGACTCACCCGCGTTCCGTAGGAGCGCGATCGACGCCGAAATCGATGACGCGGCCATCGAAGTCGCCGATGTCGCAACCGGCGCTGCGGGAGAGGTCGACGATGCCGAGCAGCAGCGCGCCGCGGCATCCGCACTCGACCTGCTCCGTACCGCCCACGCAGCGATCATCGAAGGTGCCGAGGAGTTCGGACGCATCGACGCTGTCGCCGGTGACGGCGACCACGGCATCGGCATGAGCCGAGGGGTCACCGGTGCGCTCGCCGCGGGCGAGCGGGTCGTCGCGCAGGGCGGGGGCATCGTGCGCCTGCTCGCCGAGAGCGGCGAGGCGTGGTCGGAGCACGGCGGGGGCACCTCGGGCGCGCTCTGGGGCATGGCGCTCGCCAGTGCCGGAACGAGTATCGCCGCCGACCGGACTGAAAGCGCTGCCGGTGCCGGTGCCGCGGATGCTGCACCCGACGCGCGGGCGGTTGCGCGCGCGGTCGCGGCGGCCCTCGCGGGAGTGCAGCGACTCGGAAAGGCCGAGGTCGGCGACAAAACGCTGATCGACGCGTTCGCGCCGTTCGCCGTGGAGCTCATGTCGGCCGTCGACCGCGGCGAAACGCTCGCCGCGGCATGGTCGCGGGCCGCGGACGCGGCGCAGGCTGCCGCAGATGCCACCGCACAGCTCGAGCCTGCCCTGGGGCGAGCCCGCACCCACGCGCGGCGGAGCCTGGGACATCCCGATGCCGGAGCCGTCAGCTTCGCTCGCATCGTCACCGCCGTCGGGCAGTCGCTGCAGGCCTGACCGACCCCCACGACACTTGAGAGAATAGGAAGATCAATGACTGAACCACTGCGAATCGTCGTCGGGTCCGATGACGCCGGATACGAATACAAGGAGGCGCTGAAAGCGCTGCTCTCAGCCGACCCTCGTGTCGCATCAGTCACCGACGTCGGTGTCGATGCCGACGGGCACACCGCCTATCCGCACATCGCCGTCACGGCCGGCCGTTCGATCCGCGCCGGTGAGGCCGATCGGGCTCTCCTCGTGTGCGGCACCGGACTCGGGGTCGCAATCGCAGCGAACAAGGTCCCCGGCATTCGCGCGGTCACGGCGCATGACTCCTTCTCGGTTGAGCGCAGCGTGCTCTCGAACGACGCCCAGGTGCTCACCATGGGCCAGCGTGTGATCGGGCTCGAACTCGCCAAGCGACTCGTGCGCGAGTGGCTCGACTATCGCTTCGACCCCGCTTCGGCGTCCGCCGCGAAGGTCGAGGCCATCGAGAGCTACGAGGTGGCCGCATCATGACCGCCCGCCGCCCCCGCATCGCGCTGACCCTCGGCGATCCGGCCGGCATCGGCCCAGAGCTCGCCGCCAAACTGCTCGCCCGCCCCGAGACCACGGCGCAGGCCGACGTCTACGTGCTGGCCGACGCCGCCGAGCTGGCAGTGGCCGCGCAGGTGGCCGGCGTCGAAGTTCCCCTCGCCGACACTCCATCGGTCGGCTACGCGACACTGCTCGACGACGACTCGCTGCCCGGCGATCCCATCCCCGCCCAACAGGTGAGCGTCGAAGCAGGTGCTCGCGCCATCCACCAGCTCACGCGCGCCCTCAGCATGGCGAACGCCGGAGAGATCGACGCGATCGTGTTCACTCCACTCAACAAGACCAGTCTGAAACTGGCCGGCATGGATCACGAGGACGAGCTGCGCTGGTTCGCACACGAGCTCGGCTTCACGGGCGTCACCAGTGAGCTCAACGTGCTCGAGGAGCTCACCACTGCCCGCGTCACGTCGCACATCCCGCTGTCCGAGGTGGCGGCCAACATCACGGCTCCGCGCGTGACCGCGGCCATCGAACTGCTGAACGAGACGCTCAAGGGTGCAGGGCACACCGCTCCGCGCATCGGGGTGGCTGCGCTCAACCCGCACGGTGGCGAGAACGGCAACTTCGGCCGCGAGGAGATCGACGAGATCGGCCCCGGGGTCGAGGCGGCCAAGGCGCTCGGCATCGACGCGCACGGCCCGTTCCCGTCCGACACGATCTTCGCCGCGAAGCGAACCGATTTCGACGGCATCGTCACGATGTACCACGACCAGGGCCAGATCGCCATGAAGCTCATCGGGTTCGACAAGGGCGTCACGATACAGGGCGGCCTTCCGGTGGTCATCGCGACCCCGGCGCACGGCACCGCGTTCGACATCGTCGGCAAGGGAATCGCCGGAACCGGCGCCACCGAGCATGCGTTCGACCTCGCCGTCGGCGTCGTGAACCAGAAGCTGCGGGCCGAGTCATGACCACGACCACGACCAAGGCCACGACCTCGAAGCGAACCTGGGTGCGCTGGCAGATCTTCTCGATCCTCTGGATCCTCGTGCTGCTGAACTTCATCGACCGTGCGACCCTCTCGGTCGCGATGCCGTTCATCGCCGAAGAGCTCGAGCTCACCCCCGAGGCGCAGGGCGTGCTGCTCGGCTCCTTCTTCTGGACCTACCTGCTCTTCCAGATCCCGGGTGGCTGGCTGCTCGACAGGTTCGGGCCGCGCAGGATCGTCGGCGGCGCCGGCGTGGTGTGGGGGTTCTTCCAGCTCATCGGCGGGTTCGCGACGAGCGGGCTGTTCCTCACCTTCACCCGTCTGGGCCTTGGAGCCACCGAGGCACCGGTCTTCCCCGCCGGCGCCAAGCTCAACGCGAACTGGCTGCCGGCGAAGGAGCGCGCCCGTGGTGCCACGTTCGTCGACGCCGCGGGCCCGTTCGGCGCTGCCGTGGGCGGACTGATCGTCGCCCTGATGATCGGTGCCTTCGGAGGATGGCGCATGGCGTTCATCGTCACCGGTGCCATCACGATCGTCGTCGCTGCGCTGTTCGCCCTCTACCTGCGCGACACTCCTGCCCAGCACAAAGGCGTCAACGAGGCCGAGCTCGCGCACATCGGCAGTGATGAGGCATCTGTCGACACTGCGACCGGCCCGCTGCCCCGCGCCGCCGACTACCTGCGTTCTCGTTCGTTCTGGGGTCTCATGTTCGGGCGTCTCGGCTGGGCGACCGTATGGTGGGGCATCATCTCGTGGACGCCGTCGTACCTTTCAACGGCGCTCGACTTCGATCTGGCCGGACTCGGCTGGGGCACGTTCCTCGTCTACGGCATGGGCGTCGTTGGCCAGTTGGTCGCCGGCTACACCGCAGACCGCTGGCGTCAGGCGACCCCTCGCTTCAACCTCGTGATGAAGACGATCTTCGGTGTTTCGGGCCTTGGCACGGCCATTGCGATCTTCTCGCTGCCAGGCGCGACCGATGGCGCCGTCGCCCTCGCCCTACTGAGCACGGCGGTGTTCTTCATCAACTTCGGCGGTCTCTACTGGGCGATTCCCGCCTGGCTGGCACCCAAGAAGCAGGTCGGCACGGTAGGTGGCGTCATGAACGTGGCCTCGTCGGGCGGCGGTGCGCTTGCGCCGATCGTCATGGGCTTCGCCATCGGGGCGAGCGGCGGCAGTTTTGCGGGCTCGTTCGTGTTCCTGGGCGTATGCGCCACGGTCTATCTGCTCGGCTCGATGCTCATCGACTTTCGCAAGCCGATGGCGCATGCGCGCGACCGCACAGGCGACGCGGCAGCCGTCGACGAGGCGGGTGCGGAGACCATCGGATCGGGTCGATGACTCGCTACGAGGGTGGCATCGTCGATGCCCACCACCACTTCTGGGAGCCGTCACTCGGGCGCAACCCCTGGTTGCTGCCCGAGGCGGCCATCCCGTTCCGCTACGGCGCCTACGACGAGATCAAGCGCGACTATCTGCCCGACGACCTGCTGGCGGATGCCGCGGGGTTCCGCATCGTGGGAACCGTGACCATGGAGACCGAGTGGGACAGCGACGACCAGGTCGGTGAGATGGCCCACATGATCGGCATCGCCGAGCGGTTCGGCCTTCCGAATGCCGCTGTGGCCGCCGCGACGCTCGACGCCCCAGAGGTTGAGGCGACGCTCGAGCGGTTGGCGGGCATTTCGCTCGTGCGCGGCGTGCGGCACAAGCCCGGTCAGGCGGCGTCCGCTGCGCTCGCCGCGTCGACGACGACGCTGCTGGTCGACCCGCAGTGGCAGGCGGGCTACGCGTTGCTCTCGAAGTACGGTCTGGACTTCGAGCTGCAGACCGCGTGGTGGCACCTCGACGATGCGCTGATGCTGGCCCGTCGACATCCCGAGACGCCGATCATCCTGAATCACGCCGCGCTGCCGAGCGATCGGTCACGGGAGGGCATCGAAGGATGGGCCGCGGCGCTCACCGAGATCGCGGCGGCGCCGAACGTGTCGATCAAGATCTCGGGCATCGGCCTCGCCGGGGTGCCCTGGACCGTCGAGGGCAATCGCGAGATCGTCGAACGCACGGCCGAGATCTTCGGCCCCGAGCGCATCATGTTCGCGAGCAACTTTCCCGTTGACGGCCTCACGGGCAGCTATCGCGACATCATGGGCGGCTTCATCACGATTGCCGAGTCGTGGAGCGCCGACGAGCAGCGGGCGGCGTTCCTCGCGAACGCGGTGCGCATCTACCGACTCGATGAGCGGCTGCTCGATGCGTGAGCCACTGACCGAGGTCGCGACATCCGATCGGCCGCGCGGTTTCATCGGCGTGAGTACCAAGGCGTACCTCGGCCAGGCGCAGACCGTGTCCTGGCTCGACGGCATCGCCGCAAGCCTCGATGCCCAGCCGTCGCTGGCGTCAGGCGGGGTGACCCTGTTCGTCATCCCCGCATTCCCGCTCATTCCCGCGGCGCTCGAGCGGCTCTCACCGCGCGGTGTCGTCATCGGAGCGCAGACAGTGAGCTGGGGGAGCGGCGCGCTGACCGGTGAGGTCTCGGCCGGATTGCTGGCCGAGATGGGCGTGGGCATCGTCGAGATCGGCCACGCCGAACGTCGTGCGCACTTCGGCGAGACCGACGAGATCGTCGCGCGCAAGGTGCGTGCTGCGCTCGACACGGGGCTGACGCCGCTGCTCTGCATCGGCGAGACCGATCGCGGCACTGTCGCCGATGCGGTCGAGTTCTGCCGAGCCCAGGTGGCCTCGGCGCTCGGCGACTCGCGCCACGCCCTGAGTTCGGTCGTGCTCGCGTATGAACCGATCTGGGCGATCGGCGCGAGCGAGCCGGCGCCCGCCGAGTACGTGAGTGCGGTCGTCGCAGGACTCCGCGCGGCGCTGCACGCTGAGCGACCGGATGTCGCTCACGCAACCTCCGGGTCGGACGCCGACGTCGCCGTGATTTACGGGGGCAGCGCGGGTCCCGGACTGCTGCGGGAACTCCCGGGCGTCGACGGACTCTTCCTCGGCCGGTTCGCGCACGACCCCTCCGCGTTCGTTCGCGTCGCGGGGGAGGCACTCGAACTGCGAGCGCTGTCGGCGGAGGACGTCCTTCCGGGGTAGCGGATCGCTCGATCGGCAACTTGCAGCCCGGCAAGATCATAAATCCGATAGGATCTTTGATTGAGCCACACTCTCCCTCGACTAACACGAGGGCAACCCGAGAAATCAAAGGAGATAGACAATGGCGTCAACCACGGCCAAATTCGCCGCGATCGGTGCGGTCACCCTGCTCGCCCTCACCGGATGCAGCAGCGCTGCTGCTGGCTCGACGAGCGGCGATCAAGAGGGTGGATTCGCGCCCTCAGGCGATGCACGAATGATCGTGCCGTTCAGCGCCGGCGGCGGAAGCGACCTCAGCGGTCGCGCCATCGCCGCAGGGCTCGAAGAGGTCACGGGAGTGAACATCTCGGTCGAGAATCGCGAGGGCGGCTCCGGCGCCGTCGGCTACTCGCACTTCCTCGCGCAGGAGGGCAAGGACAACTACCTGCTCGCCGCCGAGACCGCCATGCTCGCACTGCCCCTGACGCAGGACGTGCAGTTCGACTACACGAGCTTCACGCCGATCATGAAGCTCGGCGACGACTTCACCCTGCTCGTAGTGGCACCTGATTCGCCGTACGAGACCTGCACCGATGTCGTCGACGCCGCCGAGAAGGAGCGCGTCGTGGCCGCGGTCTCGGGCGCGACGAGCCTCGACGAGATCGTCTTCACCCTGGTGGAGGATGCCACGGGCGTGAGCTTCGACCGCGTCCCATTCGAATCCGGGTCCGAGGTGCTCGCGTCGCTGCTCGGGGGCAAGATCGACGTCGCCTCCTTGAATCCCGGTGAGGTGCTCGGCCAGCTCGAATCCGGCGACCTGAAGGCACTGTGCTCATTCTCGGAGGAGCGCTACGAGTATGACCAGCTCGCCGACATCCCGACCGCGAAGGAACAGGGCGTCGACGTGTCGTTCGCGCAGTTCCGCGGCTTCATCGCGCCGGGCGGCATCACCGACGAGGCGCGTGAGTACTGGATCGACGCCGCAAAGGAGTTCGAGCAGTCCGACGCATACGCCGAGTACATCGAGAGCAACGTCATGCAGGCGAACGCCGTCTACGGCGACGACTTCGTGACCTACCTCGAGGGCAACAACGCCGACCTCCAGAAGGTGCTGCAGTAGTGGAATCGCCACGACTCCAGGTCGCCGGCATCGCGTTCACCGCGGTGCTGGCGGCCGTCGGCGCCGCCGCGGTCGTCGGCGGCCTCGGGTACGGCGCGGTCGATGACGCCGGCCTCGTCGGGCCTGGGTTCATGCCGATCTTCGCCGGCGGGCTGATGCTGATCTTCGCCCTGATCGACATCATGCAGCGCGTGCGCCACACGGTCGTCGCCAACCGGGACGCGAAGCTCGCGCTCGACACGTCGTCGTTCGAGGCGCTCGAGCACGAACTCGAAGACGAAACGAAGCTCGATGTCGACATCTTCGGGCGCTCGCAGCGATTCCGCAATCGCCAGCTCGTCGCCGTCATCGGCATTCTGGTCGTCACGCTGCTGCTCGTGAACGTGCTCGGCTTCATCCTCGCGTTCGGCCTGATGCTGGTCGCGATCGCGGTCCTCGTCGAGCGCCGTGCCTGGCTCTCGTCCGTCATCGTCTCCGTCGTGGCGCTCGCCGCGGCCTACCTGATCTTCGGGGTCTTCCTGCGCGTGCCGCTGCCCCAGGGTCTGCTGGGAATCCTCTAGCTCATGATCGACAACCTCCTCCTCGGCTTCCAGACGGCACTCACGCCCGAGAACCTGCTCTGGTGTTTCATCGGCGTGCTCATGGGCACCATCATCGGCCTCATGCCGGGCCTCGGTTCGACCACTGGTGTCGCGATCCTCATCCCGCTCACGCTCACGCTCGAGCCCGTCACCGCGCTCATCATGCTCGCCGGCATCTACTATGGCGCGCAGTACGGCGGCACCATCACGTCAGTGCTCATCTCGACACCAGGCGAGGCCGCGAGCGTCGTCACCACGCTCGACGGCTATCAGATGGCGCGAAAGGGGCGTGCCGGCGCGGCACTGGCGATCAGCGCCATCGGCTCGTTCGTCGCCGCGATCATCTCGCTCGCCCTGCTGATGGCACTCGCGCCGCCGCTGGCCGACCTGGCGCTGAACTTCGGCCCGGTCGAGAACCTCGCCATCATGATCCTCGGTCTCGTGATCGTGGTCAGCTTCGCGGGCGGTTCGATGGCCCGCGGGCTCATGATGGCCGCGGCCGGGCTCCTCATCTCGACGGTTGGCGTGGCAACGGGCTTCAGCGATGCGCGCTTCACCTTCGGCAACATCGACCTGCTGGGCGGCATCCCGTTCGTCGAGGTGATGATCGGCATCTTCGCCGTCGGCGAGGTGCTGTACCAGATTCGCATCGGGGCGGCCGAGCCGATCAAGGCCAGGTTCCGCGACATGCTCATCACGAAGGACGAACTCAAGCGAAGCGCCGGACCCATCGTGCGCGGCAGCGGCATCGGGTTCGCGCTCGGCATCCTGCCCGGCGCCGGCTCGACACTCGCGTCGTTCATGTCGTACGGCATCGAGAAGAAGGTCTCGAAGAACCGCCGCCTGTTCGGCAAGGGCGCGATCGAGGGCGTCGCCGCCCCCGAGAGCGCGAACAACGCGGCGGCCAACGCCAACTTCGTTCCCACGCTCGCGCTCGGCATTCCGGGTGGCGGCACCACCGCCGTGTTGCTCGGCGCATTCACGATCTACGGTCTCCAGCCGGGCCCGCTGCTCTTCGAGACGCAGCCCACCCTCGTCTGGGGTCTGCTCGTGTCGTTCTTCATCGGCAACGTGCTGCTGCTCATCCTGAACCTGCCGCTCGCGCCGGTCTTCGCCCAGATGCTCCGGATCCCGTACGGCTTCCTGTACCCGATCATCCTCCTGACGAGCTTCATCGGCGCCTACGCGGTGAGCAACAACATGTTCAGCGTGGTGCTGGTGCTCATTTTCGGCCTGCTCGGCTACGTGATGAAGGAACTCGACATGCCGGTCGCGCCGCTCGTGCTCGGCCTCGTACTCGGTCCACTGTTCGAGAAGGCGCTCGTGCAGACGTCCGCGCTCGGTCAGGGTGACTTCTCGATCATGCTCGAGAGCCCCATCTCGGTCGTCATCCTCGCACTCGCACTGCTCATGGGCGTAGGGCCGATGCTGCTCGGAAGGCTTCGCGTTGCGCGACGGTCGCGTCGATCGGTGACCGAGTCCGAGAAGGTGGACGTGTAGCTGCATCAGAAGGGCAGCGCGACTCCGGTGACGACCAGCCAGAGCGGCCAGGCGATGTACGTGAACCGTCCGAGCGCGTGGCCAGCACGACCGTGAGCTGCGCGAAGGTGTGCGAACCACGCGGTCGCTCACTGCGCCGGGCCCGGGCGAAGCGGCATCCGTCACCGGCAATCATGCGGTCTGCGTGATGCGGGCGGTCGTACCCGCAGTGAGACTGACGCGGACAGACCCCACGGGAGGAAATGTCATGCGTCCCGACCGTCACGCCCGCACGATGCTGCCGATCCCGGATCGGCCGTCGCCAGGTCTCACGACCTACGATGCCAAGGATCCCGATACGGCGTACCCGCCGATCGAGCCGCTCCTGCCGCCCGAGGGTGCGCCGAACGTGCTGATCGTGCTGATCGACGACACGGGGTTCGGCGCGTCGAGCGCGTTCGGCGGTCCGTGCGCCACGCCGAATGCCGAGAAGCTCGCCGCAGGCGGCCTGAAGTACAACCGCTTCCACACGACGGCGCTCTGCGCGCCGACCCGTGCGGCGATGCTCAGCGGACGCAACCACCACTCGGTCGGGATGGGCAGCATCACCGAGACGGCGACGTCGGCGCCCGGCAACAGCTCACTCAAGCCGAACACCAAGGCGCCGTTGGCGATGACGCTCAAGCTGAACGGATATTCGACGGCGCAGTTCGGCAAGTGCCATGAGGTGCCCGTGTGGCAGTCGTCGCCGATGGGCCCATTCGATGCCTGGCCGTCGGGGGGCGGCGGGTTCGAGGCGTTCTACGGATTCATCGGTGGCGAGAACAACCAGTGGGACCCGGCGCTCTATGAGGGCACGACTCCGGTTGAGCCGCCGGCGACTCCCGAGGAGGGCTACCACCTGACCGAGGATCTCGCCGATCACGCCGTCAGCTGGATCCGCACGCAGAAGGCGCTGATGCCCGACAAGCCGTTCTTCGTGTACTTCGCGCCCGGCGCGACGCACGCCCCGCACCACGTGCCGAAGGAATGGGCCGACAAGTACACGGGAACGTTCGCCGACGGCTGGGATGTGCAGCGGAAGAAGACGTTCGCACGGCAGAAGGAGCTCGGGGTGATCCCGGCCGACGCCGAACTCACCCCTCGGCACGCCGAGATCCCCGCATGGGACGACATGCCTGCCGAACTCAAGCCCGTGCTCGAGCGCGAGATGGAGGTCTATGCCGGGTTCCTGGAGCACACCGACCACCATGTGGGCCGCGTCATCGACGCGATCGACGACCTCGGAGTGCTCGACAACACGCTCATCTACTACATCATCGGCGACAACGGTGCATCGGCAGAGGGCACCGTGAACGGCGCCTTCAACGAGATGGCCAACTTCAACGGGATGGCCGCCCTCGAGACGCCCGAGTTCATGCTCTCGAAGATGGACGAGTTCGGCACTCCGACTTCGTACAACCACTACGCGGTCGGTTGGGCGTGGGCGATGGATGCCCCGTTCCAATGGACGAAGCAGGTGGCGTCGCACTGGGGCGGCACCCGGAACGGCACGATCGTGCACTGGCCGGCGGGCATCACCGAGAAGGGCGGCCTGCGCTCGCAGTTCACGCACTGCATCGACGTGGCGCCCACGATCCTCGAAGCCGCCGGGCTGCCCGAGCCGACCATGGTCAACGGAGTGCAGCAATCGCCGATCGAGGGCACCAGCATGCTCTACTCCTTCGATGAGCCCGATGCGGCAGAGCGCCATGATCTGCAGTACTTCGAGATGTTCGGCAACCGCGGCGTGTACTACAAGGGCTGGAGCGCAGTCACCAAGCACCGCACGCCGTGGGTCATGGTCGGCGGCACGCTGGCGGCGTTCGACGACGACGTCTGGGAGCTCTACGACGGCAGCACCGACTACAGCCAGTCCCGCGACGTCTCTGCCGAGTATCCCGACAAGCTGCACGACCTGCAACGGCTCTTCCTGATCGAGGCCGTGAAGTACAACGTGCTCCCGATCGACGACCGCACCGCCGACCGGCTCAACGCCGACATCGCGGGGCGTCCGACGCTCATCCGCGGCACCTCCCAGCAGTTCTTTCCCGGGATGGGCCGGCTCTCGGAGAACAGCGTCGTCAGCATCAAGAACAAGTCGTTCTCGGTGACGGCCGAGGTCGACGTGCCCGACGGCGGCGCGAACGGCGTGATCATCGCGCAGGGCGGTCGCTTCGGCGGCTGGAGCCTCTATGTCAAGGACGGCAGGGCGAAGTTCGTCTACAACGTGCTCGGCATCCAAGAATTCGCGACCGAGGCCGACCAGCCGATCCCGGCGGGAACGCATCAGGTGCGCGTGGAATTCGCCTATGACGGCGGCGGTCTCGCGAAGGGCGGCGACGTCACGTTGTACCACGACGGCGAAGTCGCCGGAAACGGCCGGGTGGGCGCCACCCAGCCGATGGTCTTCTCCGCCGACGAGACGACCGACATCGGCTACGAGTCGGGTACGGCGGTCAGCACCGACTACACCCCGCAGACCAGCCGCTTCACGGGCAAGATCCACTGGGTGCAGATCGACCTCGGCGACGACGACCACGACCACTTCATCGATCCCGACGAGCGCATGCGGGTCGCGATGGCGCGGCAGTAGCAACCGCGAATCGCGGTCGCGTCACTCGGATGTCGCGACACGCACGTGAAGGCCGGTCGTCCCGCGGGACGACCGGCCTTCACCGTTGAGCAGCGCCTGGGCTACGAGGACTGCAGGGCCTTGGCCTTCAGCGCGTCGAACTCGGCCTGCGTGATCGTGCCGGAATCGAGCAGTTGCTTGCTCTTCTCGATCTCGGCGGCCGCCGAGGACGCGCCGCTGCCTGCAACGCTGCGGATGTAGTCGGCGTTCTGGGCCTGGGCCTGCTGTGCGATCGCTGCACTCCGCTCGCCCATGCTGCGCCCGCGAACGATCAGGTAGATGAACGCGGCGAGGAACGGCAGGAACACGAGGAAGAGCACCCAGAGCGCCTTCGCCCAGCCATTGAGCGTGCGATCGCGGAAGATGTCGACGATCACCGAGATGAAGATCCAGATGCACGCGATGACGATGTAGAACCAGAACAGCCAGACCAAGAAATCCCAGAAGGAGTTCAACATGGGAGGCCCCTTTCACCTCGGCGACGCCGCCACTCGGCGTCTGCCTGCCCGAACCGTAGCGCCGGGGCATCCCGCTCACATCATGCAGATCGGACGAACCGCACCGCAGCCCGGCGATCCGCGATCGAATCACGTCATCTGCATGATGCGGCGGCAGCGGATGTCCCGTGGACTGGCTTCTGCCAGGACGAGCCCGCCGCGGGGTCGCAGATCGGCCCGACCGGCTGCAACACCTTCTACCGCAATCGACGCACGAGGGGGCGACGCCTTGGACTACACAGACCGCCTGCGGCGACTCGCGATCAACGATGAGCGGCTGGGAGACGGAGAGATCGGCGAGGTCTCCCTCGGCGAGGTCGGCGTCGAGCCGCGCGTCGTGGCACTCGCACGAATCGCCGCGCTCGCGGCAGTGGGCGGCGCCGAACCGTCGTTCGGGTCACTCGTCGACGCCGCGGTCAGCGCCGGGGCCACCCCCGACGAGATCGTCGACGTCCTCGTCGGGGTCATCCCCGTCGTCGGGCTCCCACGCATCGTCGCGGCGGCGCCGAAAGTCGCGATGGCGCTCGGTTACGACCTCGACGACCTCGGTGATCTCGGCGGGTTCGGCACTCGGTGAGCGGCAACCGGACCGGGGCGAACCGTCAGGCGCCGAGCAGGCCCATCACGACGGCACGCTCGACCGCGTCGCTGCGCGTCGAGACGCCCAGCTTGCGATAGATCGAACCGACCTCCGAACTCACCGTGTTCCGCGAGATGAAGAGGCGTTCGCCGATCTCGCGGATCGACAGGTGCGTCTGCAGGTACGGCAGCAGCCGCAGTTCAGCGGGAGTGAGGGGCGGGCCGCCGGCCGGGTCGGCGACCTCGGTCGACGAGATCGACACCCGGAATTCGGCGACCTCGTCGACGAGGATACCGAGCGCCGGACGGCGTCGCAGGATGTCATCGATCTCGCGTAGCAGGTGCCGCGCGGTCGCGTGATCGCCCAGCCCCCAGTGCAGCTTGGCCAGCTGCAGTCGCAGACGGGTGGCGAGGTATGGGATCGCGTAGGTGCAGGTCGGCCGGGTGCGCATGGCTCTCGTCAGTTGACGCTGCACCTCGGCCAGGTCGCCATCGTGCATCGCCAGACGAGCCGCACCCGCGAACGCGAGAACGGCGGTCGCGTAGTCGTGCATGCGGTAGCGGTCGATCGCGGCAAGCGCGGCATGCACGTGGCTCGCCGCCTCGTCCCACCTGCCGTCGTCGAGCGCGATCAGGCCCAACTCGGACTCGCTCACGATGAGCACGTCGGCGTTGCCGCGCGCCTCAGCCGTGGCGGAACACTCGGAGAAGGAGACCTGTGCCTGGTCACGTGCGCCGCTGAGCAGCTGCGCCTCGCCGAGCAGGACGAGGGCCTGATCGCGCCATTGGCTCCACACCGGCTCGGACGCGACGGCGTATGTCGCGTCGGCGAGCGCCTGCGCCGGGCCGTCGGCGCACATGATGGAGCGCAGCATCGCGCGGGCGGACGCGAACGACGACGAGCCGTCATCGGGCGTCTCATCGAAGGTCGCAGCGCTGAGCACCGCAGCCCAGCGTTCGGCATCGTTCGCCTGCCCGGTGAGTGCGGCGATCCATCCCGCGAGCACGGCGAGCGGCGGATGCGCCCCGATCGCCCGATCGCCGAGTGCCCTGAACCACCGTTGCACGGTCGCCAGCTGCCCGGTCTGGTAGGTCGTGAGCGCGATCGAGGAAACGAGGTGGGTCGCCCGGTCTCGCTCGGCGTCGTTGTCGAGCAGGTGCTCGATGGCCATCGCCGGCGAGCCGCTGAGCTCGAACCAGTCCGCGGCCCGCAGTCGCAGTCCGACGATCGTGTCGGGTTCGACACGACGCAGTTCGCCGAGCAGGAACTCGCGGAAGAGTGCGTGGTACCGGTACCACTCGCGCCGACGATCGAGCGGAACCAGGAAGACATCGGATGCCTCGAGCTCGCGGAGCACGTCCGGTGCGGTGCCGGTCCCGAGCACGGCATCGCAGAGCGGCGCCGTGAATCGATCGAGCACGGCCGTGCGGCGCAGGAATCGTCGGTGTTCCTCGGGTAGCTTCGCCAACGACTCGCGATAGAGGTAGTCGGCGACGTAGCGGTCGTCGCCGGCGACCGCCATGGCGCCGCCACCGTCTCGGGCGATCGCAGCTGCCAGGAACAGGCCGACCGGCCAGCCCTCGGTACGTTCGACGACCCCGATGGCGTCGTCTCGGTCGAGCGGCACCTGGACACCCGCGAAGATCTGCTGGGCGCCCGACGCGTCGAGCGCGAGATCGCCTGCCGTGATCTCGAACGCATCACCCGCGGCGCGAAGGCGTGGCAGATGCGGCTGCTCGCCACGACTCGCGGCGACCACCTGCGATCCGCGGGGGATTCCGGCGAGCACGACGCTCAGCACGTCGTGGCATGCGGGCGAACGCAGTTCGTGCAGGTCGTCGATGATCAGCACGAAGGGCGTGGGTGCTGCGCGGAATGCGGCGGCGAGCAGGGGCGCGGCGCGACCCAACGCCGACACGCCGTGGCCGCGCACGTCGACCGCGAGGTGGTCCATGCCGGGCCTGATGCCTGCGTAGGCCGATGCAAGCAGTGCGAGCACCGCCGCCGGATCGTCGTCGAAGCGGTCGAGCGATGCCCACGCGACCGGCCTGTGCTCGTGATGCGCCCACTCGGCGAGCAGCGTCGACTTGCCGTATCCGGCCGGTGCGGTGACCCCGACGACCCGAAGGCCGCTGACTCGTGCCGAGTCGATGAGCGCGGCGCGACTCACCCAGCCTCGTGCCGGACGATCGGGAACGGTGAGCTTCGCGTCGAGGAGGAGTCGGTCGAGTTCGACCGCTGACGTCGGTGGTGCCGGGGCTTCCTCGAACACGCTCGAATCCTACGGTTGCGCGCGTGCGGCCTCAATATCCCCCATCTGGGGGTGGGGTTTGGCTTCCGATCGGTTGGAGTAGTTTGAACGGCATGCGGACGCGGGAGTTCGATGTCGGCGAGTTCACTCGCACGGCCCGCGGCAGCCTGCGCGACGAGCTCGACCTCACGAGCTTCGGCGCAGCGCCGCTCGCACCCGAGGCAGTGGTCGTGCTCGGGGCGCTCGGCGACCTCGAGGGCGCCACGATGGCGCACCTCCGCAACGTGCTCGTGACGCCGACGCACAAAGACGCCCGAGTGACCGCGTTCCTCGTGACCTGGGCGTTCGAGAAGTTCTGGATCGCCGACGCGCTTGGCGCGATCGTCGACGCGAACGCCGGGGGGTCGTCCGCGTCGAGTGGGGTCGCGGATGCCCCAGCCACGCGTCGTGGCACCCGGCACGCGCGCGGACCGGTACGACGGGCGCTCGCCGGATTCGTCCAGGGCGAGCCGATCGTCGGCGCGCACACCATGGCGGGGCTCGTCGACGACTGGGCGTTGCAGGACGTCTACGAGCGACTGTCGAGCGACGCCGCAGACGGCGGCGCACTGACCGCCGTCATCGAAACGATCCTCGCGGTGAAAGCACGGCACACCGCATTCTTCGAGGAGGAGTCCCGCCGCCGGCTCGCGGCCTCGCCGAGCGCGGCGCGACTCGCGCGCCGCGAACTGCGCCGCTCGCCGTGGCCGCTCGGTGCCGCCGCCATCGATCCCGTGCGCCTGCGGGCGCTGGCGCGGTTCGCCTGGTCGGGCGCAGCCGGCGCCGAGCGCCTCTCATCGCTCGAACGGCGGATCGCCGAGCTGCCGGGGATCGGGGCATCCGCCGCGTCGGCCGTCCGCGCGAGCCTCGCGCGCGACGCGGCCGACTGAGTGCATGGATGCAAGCCGAAGGGGACCCAGTGGCGTTCGACATCGACAGGTACACCGCGACGTCCGTCAGCGTGCACTGGGACGACCTCGACCTCGACGACTTCCGGCGGCACCCGCTGCCCGAGCGCTCGCTTCGCACGCTCCGGTACATGGCCGACGTCGAATACCACACGGTCTGCTACACCCGCGACCTGCTGACCACGCCGTCGCACCGCGAGCCCGACGTCAGCGCCTTCATGACGATGTGGAACCGCGAGGAGTTCTGGCACGGCGAGGCGCTCGCCGCAGTGCTCGCGATGCACGGCGTTGCGGTCGACTACGACGTGCTCAAGGCGAACCGGCTCAAGTTGGGCTGGAAGGACCGGCTCGACCCCATCAAGCAGTCGGTCCTCGGCTCCCTCGTCGGCGCCGACTTCGTCGCCGTGCACATGTCGTGGGGCGCCGCGAACGAGTGGTCGGCGATCACGGCCTACCAGCGCATGGCGGAACTGGAGGAGCATCCGGTGCTCGCCGAACTGCTGCGCCGCATCGCGAAGCAGGAGGCCAGGCACGTCGCGTTCTACACCTCTCAGGCGCGCGACCGGCTCACGGCGAGCACGAAGGCGCAGAAGGCGACACGCTTCGCGCTCAGCCGGTTCTGGGCGCCGGTCGGCTCGAGCATCAATTCGGTCGACGACGTGCGACACGTCATGACCCACCTCATGAGCGGCCCCCAGGGGCGCCGCGCGGCGCGCAAGGTGGACGACAGCATCAGCGGGATGCCGGGCCTCGGCGGGCTCACGATCGTGCAGGACGCCCTCGACCGTCTCGGCGTCCCTGCCTGAGCACGGTCGGATCGCGGCCTCGACGCCGGCTGTGAGCGGTGGGGACGGTGGCTGAACGCCGGCTGTACCGGGGGTTGCGGACCTGAGGAAGGCTCCCTATTCTTTCGCCGATATTGGCAACTCCCGCGAGCGGAAGGCGCTCGTGGACCGAGCGACCGGAATCGATCGGCACGTGAGCGGCGCGATTCCACGGTGATCCACATGCGAGACGACCCCCAGAACCCCCAGACGTCCGCGTCCGAACCAGCGGGCGAGGCTGCGCCACGACCGAACCGGGCGCGCGGGGATCGTTGGCGGATGGTGCTCGCGATCGGCGCGGTCGTCGGGATCGCCGCGACCACCGGCACCGGGCTGCTCGTGCGCACCGCGGCGGACGAGACTGCCGCGCGCATCGCCGCGACCGAGGAGCTGACCGCGAGTGTCGACCTCGCCGCCGACCAGCTCGACGCTCACGGACTCATGCTCACCGCCCGGGCGGCCCGCGATGCCGAGATCACCCTCGACGGGGCCGCCGAGACGATCGCCGCGGCACGCGGCAAATCCGATGCCGCCGAGCTCGAGGCATCCGTGGCCGCATTGCGGGTGTTCCAACTGCTCGCGCCCGAACGCATCTTCGAACTCGTCGACATCGCCGACGCCCAGGCCGCGACGGTGCGTGCCGAGGTCGCCGAGTTCGACCGCATCGCCGCCGAGAAGGCCGCGGCCGAGAAGGCGGCGGCCGAGCGCGCGGCCGCCGAGCGCGCCGAAGCCGAGCGGGCGGCCGCCGCGCAGGACGAGCCGTCCTCGCCCGACCAGTCGAGTGCAGGACCGGGGTCGTCGCCCGCTCCGCCGGCGAACCCGAGCGAGGCCCAGGCGATTGCGCGAGACCTGATGGCGGCCCAGTACGGCTGGGGTCCGGCCCAGTTCGGATGCCTCGTGGCGCTCTGGAACTACGAGTCGGGATGGAACGTCTACGCCAGCAATCCGAGTGGCGCGTACGGGATCCCGCAGGCGCTGCCCGGCTCGAAGATGGCCTCCGCCGGAGCCGATTGGGCGACCAGCGCGCGCACCCAGATCATCTGGGGACTCGGCTACATCGCCGGCCGCTACAGCACTCCCTGCGGCGCCTGGGCGCACGTCGAGGCCAACGGCTGGTACTAGACGGTCGGGTGCCCGGCATTCGACGATCGGGGGCACCGACCGCAACCAGGTTCGGATGACTTTCACAGAAATATATGAGGTTTCGTCCAGAACATCTCGTCAGACTGGCCACTTCGCCCAGGCGCCCCCGCGTCTGAGGAACGTCGAGAGAAGGATCGTGGCGCGCCAAGCATCACGAACCGCCACGTGAAAGTTATGCAGAACCAGTCTTCTTCCCCTGATTCCCCCAAGCACAACACCCCCAACCCGCCTTCCGAGGGCACTCCGGTGCTCACCCGCAGGGCGCTGCGCAGCCGTCGCGGTTGGCGCCGAGGACCCGTCATCGCCGCAGGTGCCGTCGTCGCTGTCGGTGCCCTCGTCGGCAGCGGCTTCGCCCTGCAGTCGGCCGTTGCCGCGCAGAACGAGAGCATCGCCGCGACCGAGGCGCTCAGCGCAGCGACCGACCTGCGCGTCGAGCAGCTCGGCTCCCACGCCGGCATCCTCGAGGCGCGCGCCGTGAAGGACGCGCAGGACACCCTGACCGGTGCCAAGGACACGCTCGCCAAGGCGAAGGGCAAGGCCGACGCGACCGAGCTCGCATCGTCGGTCGCGGCACTGGGCGACTTCCGCCTGCTCGCCCCCGAGCGGGTGTTCGAGCTCGCCGATGTCACCGCGGAGCATGCCGCCGAGGTGACGACCGCCGTCGCCGAAGCCGACCGCGTCGCCGCCGAGAAGGCGAAGGCCGCTGCGGCTGCCGCGGCCGCGGCGAAGGCTGCAGCCGAGGCTGCCGCCGCAGGCGAGGCCGAGCAGAACTCGGGATCCTCGGGCACGTCACGTCCTTCAGGCCCCTCGAACCCGAGCGGCGCGCAGGCGATCGCCCGCGACATGCTCGCCGCGCGCGGCTGGGGCGCCGACCAGTTCGGTTGCCTCGTCTCCCTCTGGGACCGTGAGTCGGGCTGGAACGTCTACGCCCAGAACCCCTCGAGCGGCGCGTACGGCATCCCGCAGTCGCTGCCCGGCGACAAGATGGCCTCGGCCGGCAGCGACTGGCAGACCAACCCCGCAACGCAGATCGCCTGGGGCCTCGGCTACATCGCCGACCGCTACGGCAGCCCCTGCGGGGCGTGGGACCACTCGGAGTCGGTGGGCTGGTACTAGGCCAGAGCGCTCACGAGAACGCGGAAGGGCCGCGGTGGATCGCATCCACCGCGGCCCTTCGTCGTTCAGTCGAGGCTACGCGACCGTCTCGGCATCGCGCCTGGGCAGCTTCCACCCGGGCCGCACGAAGTGGCAGGTGTACCCGTTGGGGTAGCGCTCGAGGTAGTCCTGGTGCTCGGGCTCGGCCTCCCAGAACGGGGCGGCCTCCTCGATCGTCGTGACGACCTTCGCGGGCCACAGCCCCGATGCGTCGACGTCGGCGATCGTATCGAGCGCGATCTCCTGCTGCTCGCCGCTCTGCGGGAAGATCGCCGAGCGGTAGCTCGTGCCGATGTCGTTGCCCTGACGGTTCAGCGTCGACGGGTCATGCACCTGGAAGAAGAACTCCAGCATGTCGCGGTAGCTCGTCTGCTCGGGGTCGAAGACGATCTCGATCGCCTCGGCGTGCCCGGGATGGTTGCGATACGTGGCGTTCGCGTTCTGCCCGCCCGTGTAGCCGACGCGGGTCGAAACGACTCCCGGGCGCTTGCGGATCAGGTCCTGCATGCCCCAGAAACACCCGCCGGCGAGAATGGCGGTCTCGGTGCGGTCGGTCATGATGCGTCCTCCTTCTCGGATGTCGCGGACGCGGCATCCGTCGTCGTGAACAGGTCGCGGTACTGCGCGTACCCCTGCGCCTCGAACTCGGCGAGCGGCACGAATCGCAGTGCGGCCGAGTTCATGCAATAGCGTAGGCCGCCGGCGTCGGCGGGCCCGTCGTCGAAGACGTGGCCGAGGTGGCTGTCGGCACCCGCCGAACGCACCTCGACCCGCTTCATGAACAGTGAGCGATCGACCTTCTCGGTGACCGCGTCGGCATCGATCGGCCGAGTGAAGCTCGGCCAGCCCGATCGGCTGTCGTACTTGTCGGTCGATGCGAACAACGGCTGGCCCGAGACGACATCGACATAGATACCGGGCTCATGGTGGTTCCAGTACCGGTTGCGGAAGGCGGGCTCGGTCGCATCCTCCTGCGTCACTCGGTACTGCTCGGGGGTGAGACGGGCGACCGCCTCCTGAGTCTTGCGGTAATCCTCTGACAAGGTCGTTCCTCCTTCATCGGCGACGCTGGCTGCGGCGCCTCGACGCCGGGCACCCACCATCGGTGAGTGCTCGCGCGTCATCAGGGAGAACGGGTGACGGCGCCCTGCTGTTCCGCATCACACCCCTGTCCGCTGTGACTTCGCTGTGAGCGCGCGATCGTCAGGATGGTCGTCGAGCATGGCGACCTGCCCAGCTCCGCACTCGGCTCAGTAGCCTGATGGGGTGGGGGACGATCAGAAGCAGAAGCGACCGGGTGGGCCGTTCGCCGGGGTCATCGCGTTGACCGAGCGAGTGACGGCGTGGGCGCTGGCGAGGAAGCCGGTGCGGGCGATGCTGTGCTACCTCGAGCACCACGGCGCCATGCTCGCCGACAGCATCACGTATCGCACGCTCTTCTCGGTGTTCGCCGGAGTGTTCCTCGGTTTCGCGATCGCGGGGTTGTGGCTCGCCGGTCGCCCCGAGGCGATGCGGGCACTCATCGAGACCCTCGACGCCGTCATTCCGGGACTCGTCGGCGAAGAAGGGCTCATCCACCCCGACGATCTCGTGCAGCCGCTCACGCTCAGCATCGCCGGTGCACTCGCGCTCCTCGGCCTCGTCGGCGCGGCCATCGGTGCGATCGGGTCGCTGCGCATCGCGTTCCGCACCCTCGGCGACCTTCCCGACGAGCAGACGTTCTTCGTCTGGGTCCTCGCGCGCGATCTCGTGCTGGCGATCGGATTCGGGGCGCTGCTCGCCGCGACCGCAGCCGTGACCTTCTTCGGCACGGCGGCAGTCGACACTGTGTTCGGCTGGTTCGGCGTGTCGACCCGTGATCCCGCGTACGACGGCACGCTCCGGGTGCTCTCGATCGTCCTGATCTTCGCGATCGACACGGTCGTCGTTGCGGCCATGTTCCGGATCCTGTCCGGCCTTCGGCCCAGTGCGCGCTCGCTGTGGAGCGGCGCCGTCATCGGCGGCATCGGTCTCACCGGGCTGCAGGAACTCTCGAGCCTCTTCGTGGGCGGAGCGACCGCCAACCCCTTGCTCGCATCGTTCGGGTCGCTCATCGCGCTGCTGCTGTGGTTCAACCTCTCGGCTCAGGTCATCCTGATCGCCGCCGCCTACATCGTGACCGGCATCGATGATGAGCGTGATCGGGTGAGCGCCCGGTACGGCGCCCCGACCGCTGCGATCCGGCGGATGCAGCGCGCGGAGCGCCGCGCGTCGATCGCGGCGGCCGAGTTGGCAGATGCCCGAGCCGCGGTCGAGCGCGAGCGTGCGGCATCGCGAAGCGGGTGAGCCTGAGATCGGGCCTTCCGGGGCGTCTCGTCGGCGACGAGACTGGGCGGATGCCCACCGTGCAGCAGATCGTCCGCTCCGTCATCGCGCCGCTGACCCGCACCCGCGTGTTCCGGGCCCTCGCGCCGGTGGTGCTGCCGCCGCTCGAGTGGGTCGTCGGGCGCATCTCGGGCGGGCGCGTGCAGTTGAGCGGACTGCTCGTGCCGTCGCTCGTGCTGCACACGATCGGCGCGAGATCGGGAGAGCCACGTGACACCCACCTGATGTACACGGCCGACGGCCGCGGTCGGGCGATCGTCGCCGGCACGACGTTCGCGCAGGAGCGGCATCCGGGGTGGACCTACAACCTGATCGCGCACCCCGATGCCTCGATCACGGTGCGTGGCCGGCGCATGCCGGTGCGGGCGACTCTCGTCGGCAACGACGAGCGCGACGAGGCGTGGGCGCGCATCGAGTCGCAATGGCCCGGGTACCGACACTACGAACGCGATTCGGGGCGTGTCGTCCGGCTCTTCCTGTTGCGTCCGGTCGCCGACCGCCGCAGCCCCGCGATGTGAGGGGCCTATGGTTCGGTGCGGCCTGCGCGCGCGCCTGATTCGGCGAGCAGGCGCACCGCGCGACGGATGACCGGACTGTCGGCCATCGAGCGGCGATAGGCGACGCGCACCTCGCGCACCTGGCTGTGGTCGCTGAGTGGACGGGCGACCGCACCGGCGGGGAGCCGAGCTCGGCCGAGACGCGGTACCAGGGCGATGGCGACTCCGTCGCGGGCGAGTTCGACGAGCGAGGCCGCGCCCGCGTCGCTCGAGCAGGACCGCGTCGAGTTCGCGTTCGAGCTTCTTCACCTGCTGCGAGACCGGTTCCTGCTCGTCGCAGTGCCCCTCGTGTTCCTCGTGCCCAAGCCGAACGCGCCGTGGCGGGTCATCATCGGCATCGGGCTGTTCATGAGTGCCGGGCAGTTCGGGCTGCTGTTCACCGCCATGCACCTCGGCCTGCCGGCAGGACTCGCCGCCGTCGTGCTGCAATGCCAGATGATCTTCACCCTGATCATCGGTGCGCTGGCGCTGCGGGAGCGACCGACCCGCATGCAGCTCGTCGGCGCTCTCGTCGGCGTCATCGGGCTCGGTGTGGTCGCGCTCGGTCGATTCGAGGCCGCACCCTGGGTCGCGGCGGTCGTGCCGATCGCGCGGTCGGTTCCCCCCGAACCGACCCGGCTCCCGTGTTGCGGGGTTAGCATCGGGGCATGTGCAGGAACATCCACACCCTCCACAATTTCGAACCGGCCGCGACGAGCGACGAGGTGCACGCGGCGGCGCTGCAGTACGTGCGCAAGGTGAGCGGGTCGACGAAACCGTCGAAGGCGAACGCCGAGGCGTTCGAACGTGCCGTCGCCGAGATCGCGCACATCACGCAGCACCTGCTCGACGATCTCGTCACCACGGCCCCGCCGAAGGACCGCGACGTCGAGGCGGCGAAGGCACGTGCCCGCGCCGCACGTCGCTACGCGGAGCTGCCCGCGAGCGCATAGGCACGCGGCGGGGTCGCTGCGCACCGCGCACGAAGGGGAGTAGCGTCGCTGGCATGGCCGCCGACGCGATCGAGATCACTGTCCCAGGTCCGCACGGCGATCGCACCGTGCGCATCTCGAGTCCGTCACGCGTGATCTGGCCCGAGACGGGCATCACCAAGCTCGAACTCGCCGAGTACCTCGTCGCCGTCGGCGATGCGTTCGTCGCGGCGAACGGCGATCGGCCGATCTCACTGCAACGCTTCCCGGGCGGAGTCGACGGCGAGCAGTTCTTCTCGAAGAATCCGCCGAAGGGCGCACCCGAGTGGGTGCGGTCGGTGCCGGTGACCTATCCGAGCGGGCGCAGCCACCCGCAGCTCGTCATCGACGAGCCGGCCACCGCCGTGTGGGCGGCGCAGATGAACACCATCGTGTTCCATCCGTGGGCGTCGCGCGCCGGGCGCAGCGACAACCCCGATCAGCTGCGCATCGACCTCGATCCTCAGCCCGGCACCGGATTCGCCGAAGCCGTGCCGGTCGCCCTCGCGCTTCGCGAGCTGCTCGCCGAGGTCGACCTCACCGCGTTCGTGAAGACGTCGGGCAGCCGCGGCATCCACGTCTTCGCGCCGATCGACGCCGAGCACGAATTCCTCGACGTGCGCCACGCGGTGATCGCGCTCGGGCGCGAGCTCGAGCGACGCATGCCCGACGAGGTCACCACCAAATGGTGGAAGGAGGAGCGCGGCGACCGCATCTTCATCGACTACAACCAGGCGAACCGCGACCGCACGATGGCGGGCGCCTACAGCCCGCGCCCGCTTCCGACCGCCACCGTGTCGTGCCCGATCGAGTGGGATGAGGTCGAGGCGACCGACCCCGGGCAGCACACGATTCGCAGCGTCCCGGCGCGGCTGGCCGAGCACGGCGACCCCTGGGCGACGATGCACGAGCACCCCGGCCGCATCGACACGGTGCTCGAGTGGTGGCAACGCGACCTCGATGACGGGCTCGGTGAACTGCCGTTCCCGCCCGACTTCCCGAAGATGCCCGGTGAGCCGATGCGCGTGCAGCCGAGCCGCGCGCGCAAGGGCTGACCGCGCCGTCAGAGGTCGAGCACGAGCCGTGCACCGATGCACCGCGAGACGCAGATCATCATCGTCTCGTTGCTCGCCCGTTCCTCGTCGCTGAGCAGGTGGTCGCGATGATCGGGCATGCCATCGATCACCGGGGTCTCGCAGGTGCCGCACACTCCCTCGCGACAGGAGTTCAAGGCGGGGATCCCGGATCGGCCCACGGCCTCGAGGATCGATTCGTCGGCGGCGACCGCGATCTCGGTGCCATCGGGCAGTTCGACGGTGAACGGGGCGTCGTCGAGTCGCGGCGATGCGTCGACACCGGTGAAGCGCTCGACATGCACCCGCGTCGCCCGGTCGGGGCTCGCGGAGGCCCAGCCGACGACCGCGTCGATGAGTCGGGTCGGACCGCAGGCGTAGAGCTGAGCCGCTTCGCCGGCCGGGGCCGTCGAGCGGAGCTCGGCGTCGAGCGCATCGAGCCGGGTGCCGAGGTCGAGCGAGCCGGCCGCATCCTTCGGGTGCACCATGACCCGATCGCCGAAGCGATCGAGGTCGGCCGTGAACGCCATCGAGGCACGGCTGCGTCCGAGGTACAACAGCCTCCAGGGCGCACCGGATGCCTCGGCCGCGGCGATCATCGGAACCAGCGGAGTGATTCCGATGCCGCCGGCGACGAACAGCTGCGGATGCGTGCCGTCGCGGTAGCGGAAGTTGTCGCGCGGGGGTGAGGATTCGAGTACGTCGCCATCGCGCAGTTCACGGCAGAGGAACGCCGAGCCGCCGCGTCCGTCGGGTTCGTCGAGTGCGGCGATTCGCCATACGTCGCGACTCGTGGGATCGGAGCAGAGTGAGTAGTGGCGCACGAGCCTGCCCGGAAGCCGCAGTTCGAGGTGGTTGCCGGGCTGCCATCGCGGAAGCGCGCCGCCGTCGTCCCGGGTGAACGTGATCGCGCGCACCCCGGCTGCGGCGGGCTCGAGGCGGACGACCCGGAGGGCGAGGAGGGCATTGGCCGACACGGTCGTGGTCATGAGTCGTCCCTCGGGCCGGAGCCGGAGCCGGAGCCGGGGCCGGCGACGGCGTCGAGGGCGGCGTCGACCGCGCGGACGACCTCGCCCTGCGCGACGAGCGCGTGCGCCGCCCGCTGTCGCGGATACAGCGCGACATCGCGGCGAAGGTGGCCGATGGGCCGCCCGTCGCTCGCGGGCGTCGCGCGAACGAGGGCGAGGGCGGCGCGGCTCGCGGTGCCCATGTCGTCGGCGGAGTGAGTGCCGACCCCGTCGATCGCGCATCGAAGTTCGAGCGCCTGTGCTGCCATCAGCAGCTCGGTCGCGACGACATGCTGGATGTTCTGTACGATCTGGCGCGCGTGACGACCGGCGTTGTTGGCCATCGAGACGTGGTCCTCCTGGTTCGCCGAGGTCGGGATCGAGTCCACGCTGTCGGGGTGGGCCAGCGTCTTGCAGTCCGACACGAGTGCTGCTGCGAGGTACTGCGGGAGCATGTAGCCGCAGTCGAGTCCGACCTTGGCGCTGGCGACGAGCATGTCGGGCAGGCCCCGGCTCAGGGTGCCGTCGTCGAGACGGAAGAGTCGTCGCTCGGTGATGTTGCCGATCTCGGTGACGACGATCGAGAGGAAGTCGGCGGCGAAGGCGACGTACTCGGCGTGGAAGTTGCCGCCCGACACGGCCTTCAGCGACCGCGACGCCGGCAGTGACGGGAAGATCAGGGGGTTGTCGGTGGCCGCGTTGATCTCGGTCTGCAGGATTCCCTCGACGAAGTCGAGGGTGTCTGCGACGGGCCCGTACACCTGCGGCACGCATCGCAGCGAGTACGCGTCCTGCGGCGGTTGGCGCATGGGATCGTGATCGCGGTCGCCCGTCACGAGGCGACTGCCCGCCAGGAGCTGCCGCATCCGGGTGGCGACGGAGATCTGCCCCCGTTGCCCTCGTGCCTCGTGCAACTCGGCGATGAATGCGTCGCCGAACCCGAGCAGGGCTTCGATCGACATCGCCGCCGTGATCTGCGCGGTCTCGAGCAGCACCCGTGCATCCCAGAGGGCGAGCGCCGCCTGGGCTGCCGAGAAGGAGGTGCCGTTGAGCAGGGCGAGGCCGTCCTTCGCGGTCACGCGCACGCGTGTCAGTCCGGCGTGCCGCATGGCCTCGACCCCGCTGACGACATGCCCGTCGACGATCGCCTCGCCCGAGTCGAGGGGATCGTCGTCGCCCGTCGGCGGTGCGGTGAGCACGATCGCGATATGAGCGAGGGGGATGAGGTCGCCGCTGGCGCCCAGTGAGCCGAACTCCGGCACGGCCGGGTAGACGTCATGGTTCAGCATGTCGATGACGCCCTGCACGAGCGTTGGGTCGACACCCGAGTGACCCTGTGCGAGGCTCACCGCGCGGATGAGCATCGTCGCGCGCACGACCTCCTCATCGACCGTGCGACCGACCCCGGTCGCGTCGGCGAGGATGAGCCGACGGCTGAGCTCTGCCGCATCGGCCGGGTCATCGAACGCCGCGCGGCCGGCGAGGGACCCGAACCCGGTGTTGATGCTGTACACGGGCTCGACGGGTTCTCCGGCGGCCATGCCGCGCATGAGGTCGTCGACCCATGCGCGACTCGCGATCATGCGCGACAGGCATGCCGGATCAAGAGCGACACGACGGCGATCACGGGCGACGGCGACGAGGTCGTCGACGCTGGTGGGACGATCGCCGATGAGCAGGGGAGTGGGTGCGGTCATGTGATCTCCGGGTCGATCGGGGTGGACGATTCGGTTGGCGCCGGTGTCGGCGGCGACCATGCCTCGAGGGACTCGCTGAGGTCCCGTGCCGCGTCGCTCAGGAGGGTTCGCACGCGGGCGACCCATTCGCGGGAGCCGCAGCGCGACTCGGGGCCGGCGACGTTCAGCGAGCAGACGGCCTCACCGCCGAAGAACACGGGCACCGCGACCGAGACGGAGCCCGTGTCGTATTCGCCACGTGACACCGTCCAGCCCGCTTGCCGGGTGGCATGCAGGCTCGCGCGCAACCGTGCCGCGTCGAGGGTGGCATCGGTGTACCGCGTGAGCCCGCTCGCGACCACTCGCTCCACGATCGATGGCGGCGCCCAGGCGAGCAGCACCCGCTGCCCCGCGCCCGCATGCAGCGGCAGCAACTGGTTCACGGCGAACGTGTACCGGATCGCCTTGTCGGGTTCTGCGCGGCTCACGCACACGGCATGCGTGCCGACCCGCACGATCATCACCGCGGTCTCCCCGACCTCGTCGACGATCCCGGCGAGCACCGCCGGTGCGACCGACGCCAGGAACGTGGTCGCGAAGTTGCCGCCGGCGAGGCCGATGAGCGACGGGCCGGGTTCGTAGCGGCCATGGGCGGCCGCGACGAAGCCGCGCTCGCCCAACCGGCGCAGGTATCGGTAAGTGGTGCTCGGCGGCAGTCCGACCGCCGCGGCGATGGCGGCCGGCGTGTGCTCGCCCGGTGCCGCGATCACCTCGAGGATCGCGAGGCCGCGCTCGAGCGAGGAGTCGGCACCGATCACCGCCGACGCCGACGCATCGCGGCTCGAGAGCGACTCGGCCATGGTCACCTCACTTCGTCCTCGTCATGCACCATGCTCGACCCCGAACGAGCGGACTGACAAGAGCGATTCTCACTCACTGGGAATCGCGCTGGCGGCCCGTCGCCGCCGCGGGCTACGGTGACGCCCATGACGACCCCCGAGCAGTTGCCGCACTTCGACGACGACCCCTATGACGACGCGAATCTCGCCGACCCGTACCCGCTCTTCGAACGCATGCGCGCCGCGGGCCCGGCGGTCTGGCTCACGCGCCACGGCGTGGCCGCGTTCACGCGGCACGCGCCCGTCCGCGAGATCCTCGTCGATCACGACACCTTCGTCTCGGGCGCCGGTGTGGGCCCGAAGAACCTCCACCATGAACCGGCATGGCGGCCGCAGGGCATCCTCGAGTCGGATCCTCCGATCCACACGGCGATGCGCACCGCCATGGTCGACGTCATCTCGCCACGCGGTGTGCGTGCGCTCCGTGACCGGTTCCAGGTCTTCGCCGACGAACTGGTCGACGACCTCGTGGAGCGGGGCACGGTCGATGCGGTCGGCGATATGGCCGAGGTGTTTCCGATCCATGCGTTCGGCGACGCGGTCGGCATTCCGCGCGAGGGGCGCGCCGAGAACCTCCTGCCCCATGGCGCCATGAACTTCAGTGCATTCGGGCCCGACAACGAGCGTTCCCGTGCGTACTTCGCACATGGCGAGGGCACCCGGGACTGGGTCATGATGAACTGCGCGCGCGAGAACCTGATGCCCGACGGGCTCGGAGCGAAGGTCTGGGAGCACGCCGACGCCGGGCGCATCACTTCGGATCAGGCGACGTTGCTCGTGCGCGCCCTGCTTTCGGCGGGGCTCGACACCACGGCATTGGCGATCGGCAACACACTCGCGTGCCTGCTGGCCGACCCCGACGCGTGGGCGCGGGTGCACGAGAACCCCCGCCTCGTGAGGTTCGCCATCGACGAGGCGCTTCGCATCGAGTCGCCGTTCCAGTCGTTCTTCCGCACGGCGTCGGTCGACACCGTCTTCCACGGCATCGAACTCGCCGCCGAGACGAAGGTGCTCGTGTTCCCGGGTGCCGCCAATCGCGACGCCGAGCAGTGGGGCGACGACGCGGCGCGATTCACGATCGATCGCCAGGCGGGCGGCCACCTCGCCTTCGGGATGGGCATCCACCAGTGCGTCGGCCAGCCGATCTCACGACTCGAGATGGAGGTGCTGCTCACCACACTCGCAACGCGAGTGAAGCAGTTGCGACCGGCCGGCGAGCAGCGTCGGTTCCTGCACACCACGCTCAGGGGTTGGTCGTCGCTCCCGGTGGAGCTCGTCGCGGCCTGACCTTCGCATGCAGAGGACCGAGCCGGGTCGTCAGTCGAGCGCGACGACGTCGTCGTAGCTCGGAGTGCTGGTCGGCTGGCGCAACTCGCCTTCGCCCGACGAGGTCGCGGTCTCGGCAAGTGCTCCCAATGCGGCGCGGAAGAGGAGCGAGCCGGTGCTGACCCGCGCCACGCCGAGGCGGGCCAGTTCCGCGACCGGGATGCGCTGCTGCACGAGCACGTTGAGCGGCGCCGCGATCGATGCGGTGAGCGCAGAGACGGTGGCCGGCGCCAGCACGCCGGGCACGAACACCCCCGTCGCCCCGGCCGCGAGGTAGCGATCGGCGCGGGCCACCGCGTCGGCGTGCCTCGAGGCCGTGTCGGCGTCGCCGCCGATCCAGAACACGTCAGTACGCGCGTTCAGGTAGAGGTTCGGTACGGCCGCGGCGATCGCGGAGATCTTCGCGGCCGCGAGCGATGGATCGACGAGCTGACCGGCGGTGTCGGAGTCCTCGATGTTGACCCCGACCGCCCCGAGGCCGGCCAGTTCGGCGACGTACGACGCGACCTCGGCGGGATCACTCGAGAAGCCCGCCTCGATGTCGGCCGTGACCGCGATTCCCGCGCCGGCGATCCTCCGCACGAGGCCGAGCGTGTCCTCCGCGATCTCACCGGCACCGTCGCGCGGGCCGGCAGTGAACGCGACGCCGAGGCTCGTGGTCCCCACGACGGGATGACCCGACGCGTGCAGCCAGCGCGCCGAAGCGAGGTCCCACGCATTCGGAAGGAAGAGCGGCGAGCCGGGCCGGTGGAGGTTTCGGAACTCAGTCGGCGTCAGCATCGGGCGATCCCTCCTCGCGTTCGGCGGGCACGGCGTCGCGGACGTCGAGCGGTCGCCTGAGTTCATCGACCGCCGCCGTCGCGATGACGATGGCGTGGTGCGGCGCCGGACAACGACGGGCGCCCGTCCCGAAGGCGAGGTCTGCTCCGTCGAGGCGCAGGACCACGAGCTCACCGCTGGGTGCGACTCGGCGCGTCACCGCCACGGGGGCGTCCTGCTCGAGTGCCTCGCGCAGCAGTTCGAAGGTCGAGTGCCGGGCGTGGTCGTCGGACGCGAGCAGGCGCATCGCGCTCTCGATGACGGCGCGAGTGGCCGCCCACGCCTGTACGAGCAGCTGCACCTCGAGCGCGCGGGTGCCGGCGTCGGCGCCCGGCGCGAGCGCGAGCAGGCGCTCGATCGCGGCATCCTCGGCGACCGGGTCGTCCGCGACCCCGGTGGCATACCGATCGGCGACGAGGGCCACGAGTTCTGCGAGCCCGTCGGCCTCGTCGAACCCGAGCATGTCGGCGAGGCTCGCGACGGGCACGCCGCGCGCAACGTGAGCGGCCAGGGCGGCCGCGTCGTGGGCGGTGCGATCGGCGAGCGCCCGCGCGCGCCTCGTTCGCGTCGTGGCGGCGTCGGCGAGCGCTCCGAGGTTCAGGTGCGTGAGGCGTGCGTCGAGCTGCGCGCGCCGGCCATCGTGGATCGAGCCGTTCGCGAAACGCGAGACCGTTGCCCGGAATCGATCGAATGGGCCCGTCGCCGCGACATCCGCCTCGGGGACTCGGAATCCCGGATCCGTGAGGATGCGTTCGACCTGGCCGGGATCGGAGATGATCGTCATGGTGCCACCGTACGACCGCAACGTTTCGGCGCCCATCGAAGTGTGCCCGACGTATCGTGGGGGCATGGACGGAGACGCCGACCTCGCCACGCCCGCCCGGCTCATGGGGGAGCCCGCACGTGCCGCGATGCTGCTCGCACTGCTCGACGGCCGTGCGCTGCCCGCCTCCGACCTCGCGGGGATCGCCGGGGTGAAGCCCTCGACCGCGAGTGCGCACCTCGCGCAACTGGTCGAGGGCGGGCTGGTCACCGGCCGCAGGCTCGGTCGCCACCACTACTTCTCGCTGGCGGGACCAGAGGTGGCGAACGCCGTCGAGGCGCTCCAGCTGCTCGCACCGCGCCGCGAGGTGACCTCGTACTCGCAGTCGAAGGCGACCTCACGGCTCGCCGAGGCGCGTTCGTGCTACGACCACCTCGCGGGCCGAGTCGCGCTCGACCTGGCCGATGCGCTCGTCGCCGAGGGCGCCCTCGCCCCGCTCGTCGCCGGTACGCCGGGGGCCGTCCTCGATGCTCGCGGCCCGCTCGCAGCCCGTCTCGGCATCGCGTCGGCGATCGCGATCGCCTCACGACGGCCGGCGGTGCGCGGCTGTCTCGACTGGACCGAGCGCCGGCCGCACATCGCAGGAAGGCTCGGTGCGCACCTGCTCGTGCGGCTGCTCGACGACGGATGGGTCGCGCGCGTGGCCGGCGACCGATCCCTGCGGGTCACCGCCGAAGGTCGGGCGCAGTTCGCCGCGCTCGCCTGATCTACGGCCGCGGTGGCCGCGGTTCGACTCAGACCGCGATGTCCCGGTTCGCGTGGGGCAGCCGGGGCGCACCGTGCACCTCGCGGTGGAGTCGCTCCATGCGTGCGTCGAGCTCTGAAGCCGTGTGCGCCGCGTCGGTCAGCCCGTCGAGCAGCTCCTTCGGGATCTGCTTGTCGTACTTGTAGTAGATCTTGTGCTCGAGGCTCGCCCAGAAGTCCATGGCGATCGTACGGATCTGCACCTCGACGGCCACGGGGTGCGCGCCCGTCGACAGGAACACCGGCACCTCGACGATCACGTGCAGGCTCTGGTAGCCGTTCTCCTTCGGCTCCTTGATGTAGTCCTTGACCTTGAGCACACGGATGTCGCGCTGCGCCGTGAGCAGTTCGAAGATGCGGTACGCGTCGGAGACGAAACTGCACGTGATGCGAACGCCCGCGATGTCGGTGATGGTGTCGCGGATCGTGTCGAACGTGGGCTCGATGCCCTTGCGCCGCATCTTGTCGATGACGCTGTCGAGGCTCTTCAGCCGGCTCGAGATGTGCTCGATCGGGTTGTAATCGTGCGTCTGGCTGAACTCCTCGCGCAGGATCGAGAGCTTCGTGATCACCTCGTCCATGCCGAACTTGTAGCGCAGCATGAACCGTTCGGTCTCGTCGCGCAGCGCCCGCATCTCGTCGAGCGTCTGCCCGTCGATGGTCTCGAGGGTGCGCTGGGCGCGGTCGGTGAGCATGGGCGGGGTCTTCGGATGTCTCGTTGACTGGATTCCGTCGAGCGGGGTCACGTGCTCCACCGTACGGCGGGATCCTCTGGGTTCCCTTTGATTCGACCCCGGAGTTCGCTGCGGGCTGATCGCTACGCTCGAGTCATGGCTGAATGGCACAGCGTGGCGCCGGGCATCCACCAACGCCGCTACGACCCCTTCGACATCTCGATCGTCGTCATCGAGGGCGACGACGGCGTGCTGCTCGTCGACACCCGGGCGGAGCCCGGCGAGGGGGAGGCGCTGCGCGACGACGTGCGCGAGCGGTTCGACCGCCCGGTGCGGTGGATCGTGAACACGCACGCGCACTTCGATCACACGTTCGGCAATCAGGTCTTCGGCCCCGACACGGCGACGGATGCCGCGATCCACGGTCACGAGAACATCGCGATCCATTTCGCCGAGCATGAGGAGCCGCGGCTCGCCGCGTGGCGCGCCGACCCGACGCGGGAGCCCGGGCGGCACTGGCATGACGTGCGGCTGACGCCGCCGACGCATCCGGTCGGCACGCCGACGACGCTCGATCTCGGCGGTCGCATCGTGGATCTCCTCCCGCAGCCGCCGGCGCACACCGACACCGACCTGGTCGTGTTCGCCCCGGCCGAGCGGGTGTGGATCCTCGGCGACCTCGTCGAGGAGTCGGGGCCGCCCATGTACGGCTCAGGGAGCTTTCCGCTGCAGTGGCCGGGCGTCCTCGCCGCCCTCGCCGACGAGATGGCGCCGCGCGATCTCGTCATTCCCGGTCACGGCCGCGTCGTCGATCGCACGTTCGTCTCCCGGCAGGCCGGTCAGCTGCGGCTCGTCGCCGACCGGTTGCGAGCCGCGCACGACGACGGTCTCACGGCTGTCGAGGCGCTCGCGCGCCACCACGACTGGCCGATCCCGCTCGACTTCCTCGTCAGTGCGGTCGAACGTGCCTACGTTCAGCTTGATCAGACGTCGCCGTCGACGTAGTACCAGCGGCCTTCCTCGCGGGTGAAGCGGCTCGTCTCGTGCAATTCGCCCCGGTCGCGGTCGGCGCGGTAGCGGGCGACGAATTCGACCACGCCCGAGGTGTCGAGTGGGCCGCCCCGGTCGGTGCGCACGATGTCGAGGCGGTACCAGCGCAGCGACGCATCGGTCTCGAGTGCTGCCGGGCGGGTCGACGGATGCCACGTCGCGAGCAGGTATCCCGCGTCGCCGATGACGAACGCCGTGTAGCGCGACCGCATGAGCTGCACCGCGGTCGGGGCGAGCGCCGACCTGCTGAGCAACCGCCCGCAGCAGGCGCCGAAGACCTCCCCGCTCAGGCACGGACAGCGGTCACCGGGAGCCGGCGCAGGCGGGGGTTCGGCAGTGGGCATGCCTCAAGTATCGAGCGGGGCACCCATGGTCTGCACAGGTGAAACCGAGGATCTGTCCAGATTCACCCGGCAGAGTGTCTGACTTGTGCCCGCGCTCGGGGGCCGTCCCCCAACCACATCACAGCCGAGCGACCCACTGAACCTATGCGCAACGACACTTCTGACACGCCCGAAACCGAACTCGACTCGCTCCACCCCCGCCGCGGCGCCCGCCGCCGACGCACGAACCGCAAGCGCCTGATCATCGCCGGCGCCATCGCCGCGACCGGCCTCGTCGTCGGCACCGGCTTCACGGTGCAGTCTGCGATCTCCACCCAGGCCGCGATCGACGCGACGACGGCCCTCACCGAGTCGTCCGGCGTGCAGCACGAGCAGCTCGACGCGTACGCGACGATCGCCTCCGAGCGCACGCGTGCGAACGCAGAGGACACGATCACGGCCGCCAACGCCACGCTGGCCGCCGTCGACGGCAAGGTCGATGCGTCGAGCCTCGCCTCGTCGGTCGCCTCGCTCGGCGAATACGAGACCCTCCCGATCGACGACGTCGTCGATCTCGCAGCCCAGACCCGCGCCGAGGCCGAGAAGGCCCGGATCGCCGCGGCCGAGTACGACCGGGTGCAGGCCGAGAAGGCGAAGGCCGCGGCTGAGGCGCTCGCGCGCCAGAACACCCCCGAGGGTGCCAAGGCGGCAGCCCGCGAGATCGGGGCCTCGAAGTACGGCTGGGGCGAGGGCGAGTTCCAGTGCCTCGTGCAGCTGTGGCAGAAGGAGTCCGGCTGGTCGTACACGGCCATGAACGCATCGAGCGGCGCGACCGGCATTCCGCAGGCGCTTCCCGGCAGCAAGATGGCCTCGGCCGGCTCCGACTGGGCGACGAACGCCGCGACGCAGGTCGCTTGGGGTCTCGGCTACATCGCCGACCGCTACGGCAACCCGTGCAGTGCATGGGGGCACTCGCAGTCCGTCAACTGGTACTGATCGACCGGTTCGCCGGCCTCGGTCACCCGCGCTCGACGAGCGGCGTGAACCGATCGAGCTCCGCACCGAGTCCGAGGTCGATCACGCGCAGCTCGCCGGCGTAGTCGGCTCCGGGCTCGAGCAGCAGGCCGGCCTTCGCGGCGCCGAACGTGACGGTGACGTCGGCGGCGAGCACTGCCCGGTCGGGCACCGAACCGTCGTCGGGATGGATCCCGCTCGGCAGGTCGACGGCGACGACGATCGGCCGGTCGGCCGCGGCCAGCACGGGGAGCACTCCGACGACGAGCTCACGGGCGCGACCGCGCAGTGCCGGGTCGGCGCTCGTTCCGGTGCCCAGGATCCCGTCGACGATCACGGATGCCCCGGCTGCGAGCCGCGCGATCTGCGCAGGATCCACCTCACCGAGGATGCGGACGCCCGACCGCTCGGCAGCGGCGCGCGCCTCGGCGTGCAACCGTGGGCCGGTCGGAACGACCTCGACGCGCGCGCCGTCGCCCGCGAGCTCCGCAGCGGCGAACAGGGCATCCCCGCCGTTGTCGCCGCTGCCGGCGAGCACGAGCACCGAGGGCGTGGCATCGGCGGAACGAGCGAGTTGCTCGCGCACGACCGCGGCAAGCGCTGCCGCGGCCATGCGCATGAGCGGCTCGCCACGGTCGAGGTGAGGCTTCTCGGCCGCTCGAACCTGCGCGGCGGTGTACCCGGCGACCATCACATCAGGCGTTCGTCGAGCATCGACCGCCGATCGGGGTGCCGGTCGAACCACTCGCCGACGTACCAGCAGCTGGGCACGATGTGGCGGCTCGAGGTCGCCTCGACGTCGTTGACCGCGAACTCGACGAGGTCTCCGGCCAGGCCGGCCCCGCGATAGGTCGGATTCGTGAACGTGCGGGTGAAGGCGACCGCCTCGCCGAGCACTCGGTAATCGAGCACGCTCGCGATGCCGCCGTCGACCCGCAGCACGTAGCGGCGGGCATCGGGCTCGTGACTGAGTTCCTTGCGCACGCCTTCAGGCTACGCCGTCCGCGCTCAGCGCCTGCGGAGGCGGTCGAGGTCGCGTCGCTCGCGCTTCGTCGGGCGACCGGCGCCGCGATCGCGGGTCACCTCCGCGGCCACGGACTCCCGCGGAGGCGGCGGGGGAGTGCGGTCGTCGACCGCCTCGGCAGCGACCGCCGCCGACACGCGCTTGACGAGCGTGCGACGCACGATGAGCTGCCGGTCGAACCCTGCGATGCGCACCCGTACCTCGTCGCCCGGACGCACCGGCTGCGCCGCCTTCGCACGCTCGCCGTTCACGCGTACATGCCCGGCTCGGCATGCGGCCGTAGCGGCCGATCGGGTCTTGAACTGACGCACTGCCCACAACCACGCATCGATGCGCACCGGTGAGTCGCCGTTCATATCACCAGCCTACGGCTCTTGCCGAGATCCCAGCCGAGTGCGGCATGCTGGAGGCATGGGTGCGAAGAGCGGTGACGCCTGGGTCGAAGGTCCGGGTGGCGCACGCTACTGGGGGCGCTACGGCGCCGCCGGCCTGCTCGCCGTGAGCCCGCAGCGCGAGGTGCTGCTGCAGCACCGCGCGCACTGGAGTCACTTCGGGGGCACCTGGGGGGTGCCGGGGGGTGCGCGGCACGAGCACGAGAGTGCCGTCGATGCGGCGGTGCGCGAAGCAGGCGAAGAGGCAGGAGTGCCGCCCGACCTGATCGTGGTGCGGTTCACGTCGGTGCTCGACCTCGGCTACTGGTCGTACACCACCGTCGTCGCCGACGCCACCGAGCGATTCGAACCCGTGGTCAGCGACCCCGAGAGCATCGAGCTTCGCTGGATCTCCGTCGATCGGGTCACCGAGCTCGACCTGCACCCGCGATTCGCCGAGTCCTGGCCCGCGCTCGCGGTGCAGGTCTGATCTCCACTCAGGCCGTGCGCTCGCCCGCTGCCGCCGGGCGGCGCGGGAACCACGGCACGAGCGGTGACGTGCGCGCCCGGTAGTCGTCGTAGGCGGGGTACTTCGATCGCGAGATGCTCTCGGTGAAGATCGTGGAGCCGATGAACAGCGTCGTCAGCATGACCGCCCCGACGACGGTCCAGTGCAGCCAGACGCCGGTCGCCGCGACCGCGAACCCGTAGAACACCCACCACTGCGCCTGCTCGAAGAAGAAGTTCGGGTGCCGTGAGTACCGGAAGAGACCGGTCTGCAGGAATCCCGGCTGCGGGGTGCGGCCGGCCGTACGCTCACTCGTCTTCCACCGGTGGAACTCCCACTGCTGCTGGTCGGCGACCGTCTCGCCGACGAGGAACGCCAGGAAGCATGCCGCGAGCGCGATGTCCCAGCCGCCGAACGGTGCCGTGCCCGCCTCCGCGACCGTGAACGCCGGCACGGTGAACGCGAGGATGACGGCGTTCTGGTAGATCGAGATGAAGAGCAGGTTGAACGCAGCGAACTGCGGCTGCGACATCCGACCGCGCAGCACGGCCCAGCGGTAGTCCTCACCGCCTGGCCGATAGCCGCCCTTGCGGGCGAAATTGAACGTCAATCGGATGCCCCACAGCGTGACGAGCGAAGCCAGGAGCAGGAGTCGAGGGGTGAATTCGCCGCCCGCGGCGAACACCCACACGTAGATGACCGGGGCGATCGACCAGATGCGGTCGACCCACGAGTACTCGCGGGTGATGAGCGAGGCGACCCAGGTGGAGAGTGCGATCGCAACGCCGATGACGAGACACACGAGCAGGGGACTCATGGCCGAATTGTACGGCTCGATAGGATCGTGATGTGGCAGGGGAACGGTCGGGGGAGATCGGTTCGGAGGTCTGGACGATCCCGAACATCCTGAGCATGCTCCGGCTCGCGCTCGTGCCGGTATTCCTGGTCTACATCGTGCTCGGCGATTACGTCGTGGCGCTCGTGGTGCTCGTGGTTGCGAGCCTCACCGACCTGCTCGACGGCTTCCTCGCGCGCCGGCTCGGCCAGATCACCCGCCTCGGGCAGCTGCTCGACCCGGCGGCCGACCGCCTGTACATCTTCGCCGCCCTCGTCGGCCTCGCCGCGCAGCAGTTGGTGCCGTGGTGGATCGTCGTCATCATCGTCGCTCGCGACGTGTTCCTGCTGATACTGGGCGTCGTCCTCGCCAACCACGGGTTCGGTCCGCTGCCGGTGCACCAGCTCGGCAAGGTGGCGACGTTCGCCCTGTTCTTCGGGCTTCCGGTGATCATGCTCGGGCTCGCATTCCCGACGATCGCTCCCGTGAGCGAACCGATCGGTTGGGCGATCACGCTCTGGGGTGCCTTTCTCTATTGGTGGGCGGGCATCATCTACGCGATCGAGACCTCGCGGGTCATCCGTATTCCCCGGGTGGCAGACGACTCTCGATCCGATACGCTGGGACAAGGAGGTTAGCCGTGGCGGATTCCGACATGACACAGCCCGACGATGCGAACGAGACAGGAGACGGGTTGTCAACGCCTACCTCGGAGCACCGCATCGCCGACGACGACGACGGAGACACGACGATCGGGTTCAGCCGTGACGCGGCGGCGCAACTCAGTGCGCTCGATGCCGACACGACTGCCGAAGAGCAAGAGGCGATCGCGGCGCTGCCGTCGGGTTCTGCGCTGCTCATCGTGCGCCGGGGTCCCAACAGCGGTGCGAGGTTCCTGCTCGACACCGATGTCACGGTCGTGGGCCGGCACCCCGACGCCGACATCTTCCTCGACGATGTCACCGTCTCGCGCAAGCACGCCGAGTTCGTGCGTCATCGCACCGCGTTCGAGGTCAAAGACCTCAGCTCGCTGAACGGCACCTATTTCGACGGTGTGCGCATCGAGACCGCCCTGTTGAGCGACGGCGCAGAAGTGCAGATCGGCAAGTACCGACTCACGTTCTACGCGTCACGACGCGACCTGGCCCCGGTAGCGAGCGAGTAGTGGCGAGGACCGCTGCGTCGTCGCGCGCGAGCGGCCAGGAACCACTGCTCGGCATCGGCCAGGTGCTCGCGAGGCTTCAGCCCGAATTCCCCGAGCTGACGCCATCGAAGCTGCGCTTCCTCGAGGAGCAACGGTTGGTCTCCCCGGCGCGCACGGCGGCCGGCTACCGCAAGTTCTCGCCCGCCGATGTCGAGCGCATCACGGTCGTGCTCGCCATGCAACGCGACCACTACCTGCCGCTCAAAGTCATCCGCACGCATCTCGAGGCGATCGACGCCGGCGAGACGCCCGCGTTGCCCGGCGCCACGAGCGCCGCGGCGTTCCTCGGGGCAGCCCGCCGGCTGCGACGCGAAGAACTCATCGCCGAGGCCGGAGCGACCCGGGCCCTGCTCGACGATGCGGTCTCGGCCTCGCTGCTGCCCGCGGCCGAGCACTACGGCGACGAGGCGCTCGGCGTCCTGCGTTCGCTCGTCGCGCTTCGAGGCGTCGGCATCGAGCCCCGTCATCTGCGTGGCGTGCGTGCCGCAGCCGAGCGCGAGGCGGCGCTCGTCGAGCGCGCGATCGCGCCGTCGAGACGCGCCGACGCGTCCGACAAGGCCCGTGCCGCCGAGCAGGGCCGCGAACTCGCCGGGCATCTCGAGACCGTGCACTCGAGCGTCGTACGTGCGACGCTCTCGCGACTCGCGCGTTGATCGCGCGACACGCCGTGACGTTCGGCCCGATGTGTTTGGCCGATGCCTGCCTCGTCGGTAGCGTTGTGCACATGCCGTCGGGGAGCCGGTAGTCGGGGAGCCGGCATGAGAGCGAGGGGCGACGAGATGAGTGAGACCGTACCCTCGCGCTACGACCTCGGACTCCTGTTCACCGACGGCCTGCCCGAGTATGAAGACGGCACCGGCTATCGGGGCGCGGTCGCTGCGCGCGCGGCCGGCATCAGCTACCGTCAGCTCGATTATTGGGCTCGCACCCAGCTCGTCGAGCCCACGGTTCGCGGTGCCGCGGGATCGGGCTCGCAACGGCTTTACGGATTCCGCGACATCCTCGTGCTGAAGCTCGTCAAGCGACTGCTCGACACCGGAATCTCGCTGCAGCAGATCCGCACCGCGGTGACGCAATTGCGCGAGTCGGGCGTCGAAGACCTGGCGCAGACCACGCTCATGAGCGACGGCGCGAGCGTCTATCTGTGCACCTCAGACGACGAGGTCATCGACCTCGTCAACCGTGGGCAGGGCGTGTTCGGCATCGCGGTCGGCAAGGTGCTGCGCGAGGTCGAGTCGACGCTCGTCGAACTCGACACGCAGCCCGCGGACCCCATGGACGAGCTGGCCGTTCGGCGCGGCGCGAAGTCGCGCAAGATCTCCTGATCGAGCGCTTCACGCGCATGGTTCGTCACAGAACGTCACGCTCGACGGCGACGGGCGTGCCTCGTGAGGGGCCATCCGTTCGGTTCTGAACGGCGAGAACGCCCCGGGTCAGATGACGTGGGATTCGACCGCGAGCGGTGCGGCGTTGGCATACTCGCCGATGCGAGCCGTGCGCAGCACTCGCTCGAGCAGCGAGTCGAAGTTCGCCGACATCTCTTCGGCACTCTCGCCCGGCCACATGTGCAGCGGCTTCGCCGCACCCTGGGCCTGCTGCAGCGAGGTGCGTTCGGGGAGCTGAGGCGAGAGCACGAGCGGGCCGAACATGTCGCGCAGTTCTTTGATGCGGAACTGGTGCTCGAGCGATTGCACGCGAGCGCGGTTGACGATGATGCCGAGCGGCTGGAGTCGGGGGGAGAGGCCGCGGCGGATCTCTTCGATCGCGCGCAGCGCGCGATCGGCGGCGGCGACCGAGAACAGGCCGGGCTCGGTGACGACGGCGACGCGGTCGCTCGCCGCCCACGCGGTGCGGGTGAGCGCGTTGAGCGATGGCGCGCAGTCGATGAGCACGAGCTCGTAGTCGGCCTCGACATTGGCGAGCGCCTCTTCGAGCTTCCAGATGTCGCGGATCGACGGGTGCGGGCCATCATAGTTGATCGCTGAAGGGCTGCCGATCATGACGTCGATCGTCGAGCTCGGGTTGGACCTCGTCCAACCGCTCGGGGCGATCGCCGACCGCACGATCTTCTCTTTGGGAGAGGCGAGCACGTCGGCGACGTTGAGGTGGCCGGCGACCTGGATGTCCATGCCGGTCGACACATCGGACTGCGGATCGAGGTCGACGACGAGGGTACGGACGCCGCGGGCGAAGGCCGCCGACGCCAGTCCGAGCGTGACGGTGGTCTTGCCGACGCCGCCTTTGAGGGAGCTGACGGAGAGAACGTGCACGAACAGATACGTTACCTTTACTACTCGGGCGATACCTAAACGTTCGCTGTGCGGATTCCGGTCGGAAAGGCTTGCATGTTCACGAAGATCCTGGTTGCCAATCGCGGTGAGATCGCCATTCGCGCGTTCCGTGCCGCCGTCGAGGTCGGTGCGAAGACGGTCGCGGTGTACCCGGTCGAAGACCGCAACTCGCTGCATCGGCTGAAGGCCGACGAGGCGTACCAGATCGGTGAACCCGGGCATCCGGTTCGGGCCTACCTCGACGTCAGCGAGATCATCCGGGTCGCGAAGGAGTCCGGCGCCGACGCCATCTACCCGGGCTACGGGTTCCTCTCCGAGAACCCCGAGCTCGCGCAGGCGGCCGCAGAAGCCGGAATCGCGTTCATCGGCCCGCCGAAGCATGTGCTCGAGATGGCCGGCAACAAGGTCACGGCGAAGGAGCACGCGATCGCCGCCGGAGTGCCGGTGCTGAAGTCCACGCCGCCCTCGCGCGACATCGAGGAGCTCGTCGCACAGGCCGACGAGATCGGATTCCCCGTCTTCGCAAAGGCCGTCGCCGGCGGCGGCGGGCGCGGCATGCGACGCGTCGATTCCAAGGACGACCTGCGCGCCGCCCTCGAAGAGGCGATGCGCGAGGCCGACAGTGCGTTCGGCGATCCCACGATGTTCCTCGAGCAGGCGGTGCTGCGGCCCCGTCACATCGAGGTGCAGGTGCTCGCCGACGCCTCGGGCGAGACCGTGCACCTGTTCGAACGCGACTGCTCGGTGCAGCGACGCCACCAGAAGGTGATCGAGATCGCACCGGCGCCGAACCTCTCCGACGACGTGCGGGCCGCCCTCTACCACGACGCGATCGCCTTCGCGCGTTCGATCGGATACGTGAACGCCGGCACGGTCGAGTTCCTGCTCGACACGGTCGGCGAGCGCGCCGGCCAGCACGTGTTCATCGAGATGAACCCGCGCATCCAGGTCGAGCACACGGTGACCGAAGAAGTCACCGACGTCGACCTCGTCGTGTCGCAGATGCGCATCGCGGCGGGGGAGTCCCTCGCCGAACTGGGGCTCACGCAAGACACCATCCGACTGCGCGGTGCGGCGCTGCAGTGCCGCATCACGACCGAAGACCCCACGGCAGGGTTCCGCCCCGACACTGGCAAGATCACGACGTACCGCTCGCCCGGCGGCGCCGGCATCCGGCTCGACGGCGGCACGATCAACCCCGGCGCGCAGATCAGCCCGCACTTCGACTCCATGCTCGCGAAGCTCACCTGCCGCGGCCGCGACTACACGGCAGCGGTCGCCCGTGCCAAGCGCGCCCTCGCCGAGTTCCGCATCCGCGGCGTGGCCACGAACATCCCCTTCCTCCAGGCGGTGCTCGACGACGCGGCGTTCGTGGCCGGCGACCTCAGCACCTCGTTCATCGACGAGCGCCCGCAGCTGCTGCGCGGACGCGTGTCGAAGGACCGCGGCACGAAGATCCTCAACTGGCTCGCCGATGTCACCGTGAACCAGCCGAACGGCCCGGCCCCCATCAGCGTGAGCCCTGTCGAGAAGCTGCCCGCGCTCGATCTCGCTCAGCCGGCGCCGTCGGGATCGCGTCAGCGCCTGCTCGAACTCGGTCCGACCGGGTTCGCCGCCGCGCTGCGGGCGCAGACCCCGCTCGCAGTGACCGAGACGACCTTCCGCGACGCCCACCAGTCACTTCTGGCCACGCGCGTGCGCACGAAGGACCTCGTCGCGGTCGCCCCCTACGTCGCACGCATGACCCCCGAGTTGCTCTCGGTCGAGGCCTGGGGCGGGGCCACCTACGACGTCGCCCTCCGGTTCCTCGGCGAAGACCCCTGGGAGCGCCTCGCAGCGCTGCGTGAAGCGCTGCCGAACATCAACATCCAGATGCTCCTGCGTGGGCGCAACACCGTCGGCTACACCCCCTATCCCACCGAGGTCACCGACGCGTTCGTGCGCGAGGCATCCGCGACCGGCGTCGACATCTTCCGCATCTTCGACGCGCTGAATGACGTCGAGCAGATGCGGCCGGCGATCGAGTCGGTCCTCGAGACCGGGCACTCGATCGCCGAAGTGGCGCTCTGCTACACGGGTGACCTGCTCGACCCGGCAGAAGACCTGTACACCCTCGACTACTACCTGCGCCTGGCCGACCAGAGCGTCGGCGCCGGCGCGCATGTGCTCGCGATCAAGGACATGGCCGGCCTCCTGCGGCCCTCGGCGGCCGCCCGTCTCGTCGGCGCGCTGCGTGAGCGGTTCGACGTGCCCGTGCACCTGCACACCCACGACACCGCCGGGGGCCAGCTCGCGACGCTGCTCGCGGCGGCCGACGCCGGCGTCGACGCGGTCGACGTCGCGAGTGCACCGATGGCAGGCACCACGAGCCAACCGTCGGCATCGTCGCTCGTCGCCGCACTCGCGCACACCCCGCGTGACACCGGCATCTCGCTCGACGCGGTCTCCGACCTCGAGCCCTACTGGGAGGCCGTGCGACGGCTGTACCGGCCGTTCGAGTCGGGTCTGCCGGGGCCGACGGGCCGCGTGTACCACCACGAGATCCCCGGAGGCCAGCTCTCGAACCTGCGCCAGCAGGCGATCGCGCTCGGCCTCGCCGACGACTTCGAGCTCATCGAGGACATGTACGCCGCCGCCGACCGCATCCTCGGGCGGGTCCCCAAGGTCACCCCATCGTCGAAGGTCGTCGGCGACCTGGCGCTGCACCTCGCCGCGGTGAAGGCCGACCCAGCCGACTTCGCCGAGAACCCCGACAAGTACGACGTTCCCGACTCGGTCATCGGCTTCATGGCCGGCGAACTCGGCGACCTGCCGGGCGGGTGGCCCGAGCCGTTCCGCACGAAGGTGCTCGCCGGCCGCGATGTGCGCATCGGCGTGACCGAGCTCACCGACGACCAGCGAGCCGCCCTCGAAGCCGACAGCATCACGCGGCGCGCGACGTTGAACGCGCTGCTGTTCCCGGCCCCGACGCGGCAGTTCGAGCAGATCCGCGAGCTCTTCGGCGACCTGTCCGTCGTCGACACGGTCGATTACCTCTACGGTCTTCGTCCGGGCTCCGAGCACGTCGTCGAGATCGCCAAGGGCGTGCGCCTCTACGCCGGTCTCGAGGCCATCGGCGAGGCCGACGACAAGGGCATGCGCACCGTCATGACGATCCTCAACGGCCAGTTGCGTCCCGTGTTCGTGCGCGATCGCGGCATCGTCGTCGAGTCGCGAGCGGCAGAGAAGGCGGATGCCTCGCAGCCCGGCCAGATCGCCGCGCCGTTCTCGGGCGTGGTCACGCTGCAGGTCGAGGTCGGCGCCGAGATCGTCGCCGGTCAGAGCGTCGCGTCCATCGAGGCGATGAAGATGGAGGCGGCGATCACCTCACCCGTCGCCGGCGTCGTCGAGCGGGTCGCGATCCCGAAGACGCAGCAGGTCGAGGCCGGCGATCTGCTCGTGGTGGTGCGTGCACGATAGGCTGTCCCGTGGAATGGCGCTGATGAGGAGGGGTCTCGGTGGCTGACGACACGACAGATGACCGAGCCGGGGCGCGCCGCAGCGGCGGCGCGCGCACTGCGGCGGCCGACCACGGTGAACCCGAACCGACGACGGGGGCGCACGCGGCGACGCGGGCGACCGACAACCTGAACCTGAGGCTCGACCTCCCGCCCGCGCCGATGCGCGAAGTACCCGAAGACGAGGTCGCCGTCGCCATCGACGACGTCTCGGTCAACCCGACGGCCCTCGTCGACGGTGATTCCGCGACGCGGTCGGTCGAGGTGATCACGCCGGCGCTCTCGCGCGGCGGATACCGCAATCCCGCTCGCCGTGAGCATTCGCCGTACAGTGCGCTCCTCGCGGCCGACGCCTCGCGGGCACGGCGCGAGCGACTTCACGACGAAGCGGCAGCGCAAGTCGCCGTCGTCGAAACACCGGGTGAGGCACCGGTTCCGGCAGAGGTGCCCGAGACGGCTGAATCACTCACCCCAGACCGCCTGATCGACCTCAACCGCACGACCCGCCCTGCGCCGCACGGCGGCCTCAACCGTTTCGTCTACGAGGCCTCGCTGCATCTCGTGAACCTCGGCGACTCCGCCAAGGTGCGCGCGCACAAGGCGCTGAGCCAGCGCATCCAGAAGCGGTTCGAGGGCGGCGCCCGGTTCGTGCCGGTGCTCACGCGCAAGGGAGGCGTCGGCAAGACGACGATCACCGCGCTGCTGGGCATGGCGCTGGCCGACGCCCGCGACGACCGCATCATCGCGATCGACGCGAATCCCGACCGCGGCACGCTCGCTGAGCGCGTCGACCGGCAGACCCGCGAGACGGTGCGCGACGTCGTCGTGAAGGCGTCGTCGATCGGCGGCTACACCGACTTCTCGAAGTTCGTCTCCCGCGATGAGACGCGCCTCGACATCCTCGCCTCTGACACCGACCCAACGCTCTCCGAGGCGTTCGACGACAACGACTACAACGTTGTCGCGGGCCTCGCCGCCCGGTACTACTCGCTCGTGCTCACCGACTGCGGAACGGGCATCGTGCACTCGGTCATGCGCGCGACGCTGCAGCGCGCCGACTCCATCGTCATCGTCTCGGGCGGCAGCGTCGACGAGGCCCGACTCGCGTCCGAGACGCTCACGTGGCTCGAGGCGAACGGCTTCGGCGAACTCGTGCGCAACGCGGTCGTCGCGATCAACCTCGCAACCCAGGGCACCCACCTCGTGAAGGTCGACGAGATCGAGGCGCATTTCCAATCGCGCGTTCGCGAGATCGTGCGCATCCCATACGACCCCCAGCTCGCCGCCGGTTCCGTCGTGAACTGGAAGGAACTCCGCCCCGTCACGCAGCACGCGGCGCGAGAACTCGCCGCCCTCGTGGTGGAAGGCCTGCCCGCCGAGCGCGGGCACTGATCGGAGCGCAATTGCCGGAACGTCCCATTCGCCTGTTCGGCGATCCCGTCTTGAAGACCGTCTCAGCCCCCGTCGAACAGGTCGACGATCGCGTGCGCGCGCTCGTGACCGACCTGGTCGACTGCGTGCGCATTCCCGGGCGTGCGGGCGTCGCCGCGTCGCAGATCGGGGTGAACCTGCGTGCGTTCAGCTACAACGTCGACGGCGAGGTCGGCTACATCCTCAATCCTGAGATCGTCGAGGTGTCGGGTGACAAGCAGTTGATCGACGAAGGGTGCCTGTCGGTGCCCGGCCTCTGGCACAAGACCCCGCGCTACCCGTTCGCCCGCGTGCGGGGCATCGATCTCGACGGCAACGACATCGAACTCGCGGGCGACGGGCTCATGGCGCAGGCGTTGCAGCACGAGGTCGACCACCTCGACGGGCTGCTCTACCTCGACCGGCTCGAGAAGGACGAACGCCGCAGCGCGATGAAGGCCGTACGTGAGTCCGATTGGTTCTGACGCACGCCGATGCCGGCATCGTGGACGCCGGGCCGTGATCGTGGACGCCGGGCCGTGATCGGGAACGACCGAGGGGCCCTGCGGAGGATTCCGCGGGGCCCCTCAGCAGGTTCAGAAGCTCAGCTCACGATCGAGTGACCTTCGGTGGCCGGTGCGCCCGAGTACATCGCCTCGATGTGCGACGAGAAGTCGTCGAGGATGACGTTGCGCTTGATGCTCATCTTCGGGGTGAGATGGCCGCTGGCCTCGGTGAACTCGGTGGTGAGGATGGTGAACTTGCGGATCGACTCCGCACGCGACACGGTCTCGTTGGCCGCGTCGATCGCCCGCTGCACTTCGGCATTGACGGCGGGGTTCACCGCCGCCTCGTCGAGCGACATGCCCGCGTCTTCGCCGTTGTTGTTGAGCCACACGGGCAGCATCTCGGGGTCGAGCGTGACGAGCGCCGAGATGAAGGGCTTCTTGTCGCCCACCACGACGACCTGGCCCACGAGCGGGTTCGCGCGGATCGGGTCTTCGAGGGCGGCCGGCGCGACGTTCTTGCCGCCCGCGGTGACGATGATCTCCTTCTTGCGCCCGGTGATGGTGAGGAAGCCATCGTCGTCGAAGGAACCGAGGTCCCCGGTCTTGAACCAGTCGCCGTCGAACGACGCCGCAGTCGCTTCGGGGTTGTTCCAGTACTCCTTGAACACGTCGATGCCCTTGACCTGGATCTCGCCGTCGTCGGCGAGGCGCACCGAGACACCGGGCAGCGTCGGGCCGACCGTGCCGATCTTCGACTTCGTCGCGAGGTTCACCGTTGCAGGCGCGGTGGTCTCGGTGAGGCCGTAGCCCTCGAGGATCGTGATTCCGAGCGAGTGGTAGAAGTGGCCGAGGCGGGGTCCGAGCGGCGCCGAACCCGAGACGGCGTACTTGACGTTGCCGCCCATGGCCGCGCGCAGCTTCGAGTAGACGAGCCGGTCGAACAACGCGAACTTGACCTTCAGCCCGAACGGGACCTTCCTGCCCTCCTCGAGCAGCGTCGAGTGCTCGACGGCGACGTCGGCAGCCGCACGGAAGATCTTGCCCTTGCCACCGGCCTCTGCCTTCTGCTCGGAGACGTTGTACACCTTCTCGAACACGCGCGGCACGGCGAGCAGGAACGTCGGCTTGAAGCTGCCGAGCGACGGCAACAGCTGCTTCGTGTCGGCCTGGTGACCCACGCGCACGCCGGCGTGCACCGAGAGGACCGCGATGAACCGGGCGAACACGTGCGCCGTCGTGATGAACAGCAGGGTGGAGGCGCCGTTCGGGTCGAGCACCACCTCGTTGAGCGCGACCGCCGAGTTGCGGGAGAGCTCGACGAAGTTGGAGTGAGTGAGCACGCAGCCCTTGGGCTTGCCGGTGGAGCCCGACGTGTAGATGAGGGTCGCGATGTCGGACCCGACGGCGAGGTTGCGGCGCCGCTCGATCTCGTCATCGGGCACGTCGGCGCCGGCAGCGGCGAGCTTGTCGAGGTCGCCGAGGTCGATCTGCCAGGTGTTGCGGATCGCGGGGAGATCAGGGTGCACCTCGTCGAAGCGCGCGAAGTGGTCGGGGGTCTCGACGATCATCGCCACGGCGCCCGAGTCGCTGAGGTTCCAGCGGACCTGCGCGGGCGAACTCGTCTCGTAGACGGGCACGAGCACGGCGCCGGCGAACCAGGTCGCGAAGTCGATGAGCGTCCACTCGTATCGCGTCTTGCACATGAGGCCGACCTTGTCGCCCGGCTGGATGCCGGCTGCGACGAGGCCCTTGGCCAGGGCGATGACCTGGTCGTAGAACTCGCGTGTGGTGACTGGGGACCAGCCGCCGTCGGCGGTCGGCAGGGAGAACAACACCAGGTCGGGCGTCGCGGCGACGCGATCGACGAGCAGGTCGGTGGCGTTCGCCTCAGGGTCTGGGGCAACCACGGCTGGCGTGGTGAATTCGATCACGGTAGCTCCTTCGGCACCGGGCGTGTCGCGCCGTGGTCGGGTCTCTGCGCGGCCTCGGCATTGGGGTCGTCTACACTCTAGTCGTTGCTCGCGTTGGCTACTGCCCGGGCACGCCTCTGCCTCATCCTTCCCCTGAAAGGCGGCTCCCCGGGTGCACGCGATCGGAATCGACATCGGCGGGACGAAGATCGCCGGAGCTGTGGTCGACGAACTCGGCGCGATCGTGCGCAGCGAGCGCGTCCCGACCCCTGCCGGGGACGTCGCGAAGCTCGAAGACGCCGTCGTCGCCATGATCACCTCGCTCGCGGCCGACGAGGAGGTCGCGGCGGTCGGCGTCGCCGCCGCCGGGTTCATCGACGCGGCCCAGTCGATGGTCTACTACGCTCCGAACATCGACTGGCGCAATGAACCGTTCCGCGAGAAGCTCGAGGCCCGTGTCGGCAAGTCGGTCGTCGTCGACAACGACGCCAACGCCGCCGGATGGGCGGAGTTCCGCTTCGGCGCGGGCCGCATGGTGAGCGACATGGTCATGCTCACGATCGGCACCGGCGTCGGCGGCGCCGTGGTGGCCGGTGACCGACTCTTCCGCGGGGGCTTCGGCGCCGGCGCAGAACTCGGCCACATGCGCGTCGTCCCCGACGGGCTCGCGTGCGGGTGCGGGCAGCGTGGATGCCTCGAGCAGTACGGTTCCGGCCGCGCACTGCTGCGCATGGCGAACGAGGTCGCCGATGCCGGGGGAGTCGGGCGGGCCCTCGCGAAGGCCCGCGACGAGCACGGCACGCTCGATGGGCGACTCGTCGGATCGCTCATGATGGCCGGAGACGCGGGTGCACTGACGGCCCTGCGCGAACTCGGTCATTGGCTCGGCCAGGCGGCGGCGAGCCTCTCGGCGATCCTCGACCCGCAGCGGTTCGTGTTCGGCGGCGGGGTCGCTGAAGCCGGTGAGCTGCTGCTCGAGCCCATCCGCGAGGCCTACGCCGAGCACCTTCCGGCACGCGGCTATCACCCCGAGCCCGACTTCGTCATCGCCGAGCTCGTGAACGATGCGGGCGTGGTTGGAGCGGCCGACCTCGCCCGGGTGTGGGTCGACGAGCACGCGTGACGTGCCGGCGCTAGGCTGAGGTGTTGCGTCACGGGGAAGGGAACGCACGGTGTTCTACTGGATCATGAAGCACCTCGTGGTCGGTCCGATCCTGCTGGCGATCTTCCGACCGTGGATCGTGGGCCTCGAGAACGTGCCGAAGTCCGGTGCCGTCGTGCTCGCCTCGAACCACCTCTCGTTCATCGACTCGATCTTCCTGCCCCTCGTCGTACCGAGGCCCGTGGTCTTCCTTGCGAAGAGCGAGTACTTCACGGGCAAGGGGCTGAAGGGCTGGGCGACGCGCGTGTTCTTCCAGGCGGCCGGCCAGCTGCCGATCGATCGTTCGGGCGGCAAGGCTTCCGAGGCGTCGCTCAACACGGGTCTCAAGGTACTCGCCGAGGGCAGCATCCTCGGCATCTACCCCGAGGGCACGCGCAGCCCCGACGGCAAGCTCTACCGCGGTCGCACCGGCGTCGCGCGCATGGTGCTCGAGTCGGGCGTCCCGGTCGTCCCGGTGGCCATGATCGGCACCGAGCACGTGATGCCGATCGGCACTCGTCTCCCGAAGGTGCGGCGCATCGGCATCATCATCGGCGAGCCGATCGACTTCACGCGCTTCGAGGGCATGGAGGGCGACCGGTTCGTGCTGCGTTCGGTCACCGACGAACTCGTGTACCGGCTGCGCGGCCTCAGCGGCCAGGAGTACGTCGACGTCTACGCGAGTTCGGTCAAGGAGCAACGGGCCCTGCAGTCGCGGTAGGCTCGGAATGCGGCGGCGCGACCTGCGTCGCCGTTTCGTTTCCGGCGCACTCGCGCCCGACCCTCCAGGACACTCCCGTGGTACAGCTCGCCGAGCCCGTCGTCTTCGCAGATCCCTCCGTGATCGCGGGGCTCGACTATTGGCGCACGCTGCCGATCAAGCAGCAGCCCGCGTGGCCCGACCCCGAGGCGGCACACGCGGCATCCGCTGAGCTCGCGACCCTGCCGCCGCTCGTGTTCGCGGGCGAGGTCGACACGATGCGCGCGCGCCTTGCCTCGGCCTCGCGCGGCGAAGCGTTCCTGCTGCAGGGCGGCGACTGCGCCGAGACCTTCGCGGGGGCCACCGCCGACCAGATCCGCAACCGCGTGAAGACGGTGCTGCAGATGGCCGTCGTGCTCACGTACGGCGCGTCGATGCCCGTCGTGAAGATGGGCCGCATGGCGGGCCAGTTCGCGAAGCCCAGATCGAGCGACTCCGAGACCCGCGGCGACGTGCAGCTCCCGGCGTACCGGGGCGACATCGTCAACGGCTACGACTTCACGCCCGAGTCGCGTGCGGCCGATCCGCAGCGTCTGATCCGCGGTTACCACACGGCGGCGTCGACCCTGAACCTCATCCGTGCGTTCACGCAGGGCGGGTTCGCCGACCTGCGTCAGGTGCACTCGTGGAATCAGGGCTTCGCCCAGAACCCCGCGAACGCCCGCTACGAGTCGCTGGCGCGCGAGATCGATCGCGCCGTCAAGTTCATGCACGCGTGCGGCGCCGACTTCGAGGCGCTGAAGTACACCGAGTTCTACACGGGCCACGAGGGCCTGCTCATGGACTACGAGCGCCCCATGACGCGCATCGACTCGCGCACCGGAACGCCCTACGTCACGTCGGGCCACTTCATCTGGATCGGCGAGCGCACACGCGAGCTCGACGGCGCCCACGTGGACTTCCTGTCGCGGGTGCGCAACCCGATCGGCGTGAAGCTCGGGCCGACGACGACGCCCGAGGTCATGCTCGAGCTCGTCGAGAAGCTCGACCCCAACCGCGAGCCGGGCCGCCTGACGTTCATCACCCGCATGGGTGCCGGCAAGATCCGCGACGCGCTGCCCCCGCTGCTCGAGGCGATCAAGCGCAGCGACGCGAATCCGCTGTGGGTCACCGACCCCATGCACGGCAACGGCATCACGACCCCGAACGGCTACAAGACGCGTCGCTTCGACGACGTCGTCGACGAGGTCAAGGGCTTCTTCGAGGCGCACCGGGCCGCGGGCACGCACCCCGGCGGCATCCACGTCGAGCTCACGGGCGACGACGTCACCGAGTGCCTCGGCGGTTCCGAGCAGATCGACGAAGCGACACTGGCGACCCGCTACGAGTCGCTCTGCGACCCGCGACTGAACCACATGCAGTCGCTCGAGCTCGCGTTCCTCGTCGCCGAAGAGCTCGCCGCACGCTGACATCGGTCGAGGCGGGGCATCCGATCGGATGTCCCGCCTCGTCGTATCGGGGCCCGAAGTGCGCCGCCGACGTCGGCGGCGACTGCTCGGGCGGTCAGAACCCGGCGAAGTTCACCGTGACGGTGGAACCGCGGAGCGCAGTCTCGTCGGCGGCCGGAGTCGTCTTCGAGACGACGAATGCCCCGGGCGCGACGTCGGCCAGAATGTTGTAGTCGAGGTCGAATCCCGCGTCGCGCAACTGCGTGCCGGCTTCCTGCCAGTTCAACCCGACGACGTTCGGCACCGCGACCAGGTCGGGGCCCTTCGAGACGGTGAGCCTCACCGTGTCTCCGGGGCGCATCGGGTCGTTCAGCCAGTCGGCGGTCACCACGCTGTCCTTCGCCACCTCATTGTGGAAGATGGGTTCGGCGAATTCGACCTCGAGTCCTGCGGCGTCGAGTCTCGCCTCGGCGTCGCCGACCGGCAGCCCCTCGACCGGAGGAACCCGCCCCACCGAGACGACGAGCGTGATCGCGCCGCGTTCGGGGTAGGTCGCGCCGAGCGCGGCACCGTCGGCGTCGAGTGCGGCGATCACGAATCCGGTCTCGACCTCGGCCGAGAACTGCTGCGTCGCGGCTTCTGCGACGGTGAACGCGTCCAGTGCCTCGCGTGCCGCATCCTCGGGTGTGCCGATCACCGCGGGTACCTCGAGGATCTCGGGCCCTTCGGAGACGTAGAGTGTGACGGTCGAGCCGCGTTGAGCCTGGCTGCCGCCCGGCGGGTCGGTGTCGGCCACCTGACCTTGCGGGACGACCGGATCGGTGCGCGAGGAGGGCTCGACCACGAAGCCGGCCTCTTGGAGTGCCGCGGTCGCCACGTCGGGAGCGAGTGTCGACGTGTTCGGCACCGTGGCGAATGAGCCCGGGCCGGCGCCGAAGTACCACCCGGTGCCCGCGGCGAGGCCGGTGAGCAGCAGCACGAGCGCGAACAGCCAGTATCCGCGGCGGCGTCGGCGGGCGGCACTCGTCGAGAGCGCCGCCGTGTCGTCGACGTCGGATGTCTCGTGGGTGGCGGTGGCGACGAGCGCGGCACCGCCCAGCACCTGCGTGTCGGCGGTCGCGCCGGCGGTCATGGCCGACACGTCGGGCAGCACCATCGTCGCCTGTGTGGTGATCGGAAGGTGCGACGCTCGGATTCCCGGCTCGATCTCGCGCAGGCGGTCGAGCATCTCGCGGGCGTCACGGGGCCGTTCGTCGGGGTCGCGTGACGTCGCCCACGCGACGAGTTCGTCGATCTCGGCAGGCACGGCCGGGTTCTTCGAACTCGGTGCCGGCACCGAGTCGTTGGCGTGCTGATAGGCGATCTGCATCGGCGCCTCGCCGACGTACGGCTGTTCGCCGGTGAGCATCTCGTACATCATGATGCCGACCGCGTAGATATCGCTGCGGGCATCGGCGACCCCGCGGGTGACGAGCTCGGGGGAGAGGTAGGCGATCGTGCCGAGCAGCGCCTGCCCGGTGGCCGTGTTGGCGCTCGCGGCGCGCGCGAGCCCGAAGTCGCTGAGCTTGATGCGACCGTCGTCGGCGAGGAGCACGTTCTCTGGCTTCACGTCGCGGTGCACGATGCCGGCCTTGTGCGCGGCCGCGAGCCCCGAGAGCACGGCATCCATGATGTCGACGGTCTGCTCGGCGGTGAGCCGCTTGTAGTCCTTCAACAGGTCGCGCAGGGTGATGCCCGGTAGGTACTCCATGACGAGGTACGCCATATCGGCGTCCTGCCCCTGGTCGAACACGTTCACGACGTTGGGATGGGCGAGGCGCGCGGCCGAGCGGGCCTCTTGCACGAAGCGGGTCTTGAAGGTGTTGTCGTCGGCGAGATGGCCGTGCATGATCTTGAGGGCCACACGGCGCTCGAGACGCAGGTCGGTCGCGAGGTACACCGTGGCCATGCCGCCGCGCGCGATCCGCGAGCGCACCTGATAGCGGCCGTCGATCAGACGGCCGATCATGGGGTCGACGGGCGCGGTGGTCACGCTCAGAGTCTACGAAAGTCCATATGCCGCGGCCGTTGCAAACGCCGTCGACCCCCTGATCGCAATGCCATCGTGATGCGTCAGCCGAGCTCGGCGAGCCACGCCCGCGCCGAGACCTCCCACTTGGCGTAGTGGTCGGGATGTGCGCTCAGCTGCACGGCCTGGGCCGCCTCGGTGACGGTCATCGACTCCCACCCCGCGATGTCGAGGAGCCCGCGAGTGCGTCCCGGATTCGGGTTGGCGTCACCCCCGAAGAACGCCGTCGTCGCACGAACCGGGTCGAGCACCTCGTCGACGGTGCCCCAGCCCTCGCTCGGCCGTTGCTGGAAGAGGCCCTGCGAGTCGAGGTGGCCGCGATGGAGGTTGCGCAGGCTCGATTCCTGCGCCGCCGCGGCGAGCGCCACCACGATCCCCGAGTCGGGAATCCCGAGGCGGCGGCCGGTCTCGACGATGATGATCGCGTTCGCGCGCATCTCGTCGGTGAGCAGCACCGTCACCGACGCCACCGTCGGCGAGGGTGCGGCCGCCGCCGACGGGGCCTCGACCGCCGGCTCGGGCGGCGCCTCGGTCGGCACCGGCGCGATCCCCGTCGACGGCAGCACGATCGTCTCACCCGGGAAGATGAGCGACTGGCGGCCGAGTCCGTTGGCTCGCAACACGACATCGAGGTCGAGTCCGTGCTGCGCGGCGATGCCGCTCACCGTGTCGCCCGCGACGACGGTGTGCTTCACGATCTCGGCTGACGGGTTCGGTGGCGGCGGAGCGGCGTGCGACGTGCCGCCCGGCAGGGCGAGTCGTTGCCCGGGGAAGATCAGGCTCGACCAGCCGAGTCCGTTCTGTGCGAGCACCTCGGCCGTCGAGAGTCCGTAGCGTTCGGCGATGCCGCTCACCGTGTCGCCGTCGGCGACCACGATCTCGGACGGCACCGCGGTCGTCGCGACGGTCGAGGCCTGCGTGGTCGCGCCCGTCTGCGCCTTGGCCTTCGGCTGGCGCTTGACCTGGTGCGGTGCGGCCTCGGCCGGCTGGGCGATGCCGAGGGTCACCGCGATCGTGCTCGCGATCGCGAGCGGCAGCGCAAGTGCGCCGCGGATGGCGCGTGGTCGACGTCGTTCGTCGTCGTTCGCCGTGCGCCCCCCGACGCCGTCGACGTGGTCGACCATGGTTCCCCCTCCGCCGATGCGTGCACCGGCCCCTCTCGCGTCACGGTCGCACAGCAGGTGTGGCGAGTCAATCTCCCGCGCGGGCGAGCGACGACTCGACGGCAAGTGCTTTCGTCGGGCCATCCGGCATGGCAATGTTGGTTTCGTGACCGATGCCGCCGAGACCACCTGGCTGACTGTTCCCGACCTCGTCGAGCTGACGGGGCAGACCCCCAGCCGCATCCGCCGCCTCATCGACGACCGGCACCTGCTCGCCGCGCGTGTCGACGGCGTGCTGAAGGTGCCGTCGGTGTTCCTGCGCGATGACGCGCCGGTGCCCGAGCTCCACGGCACCGCGATCGTGCTCGCCGACGCCGGGTTCAGCGATGCGGAGTCGCTCGACTGGCTGCTCGCCGAGGAAGACAGCCTGGGCACGACGCCGATCGCCGCACTGCGGGCCGGGCGCAAGTCCGAGGTGCGTCGGGTGGCGCAGGCGCTCGCCTGATCCCACCTCGAGGCGACCTCCGACCCGAGGCCGGGTTCACCACCGAGGTCGCGACTCAGTGGGCGCGTCGCGTGACCGTCTTGGCGAGCTCGCCGAGCTCGTCGCGCGCCGCGCGGCTGAGCGGCGCTCCCTCGAGCGCCGTGGTCGCACGCGCCACGTTGTCGGCGATCATGCGCTCCACCTCGTCGACCGCTCCGCACTCGGTGATGGTGCGCTGCAGCATGCGCACCTGCTCGGAGGTGAGCTCGGCGTCGCCGAGCAGTTCGTCGAGCAGCCGGCGTTGCCCGGGTGCAAGTCGTTCGCGGGCGATCGCGACGAGCATCGTGCGCTTTCCCTCGCGAAGGTCGTCGCCGCTCGGCTTGCCGGTGACGTCGGGGTCGCCGAACACGCCGAGCAGGTCGTCCCGCAGCTGGTAGGCGATGCCGAGGGGGAGCCCGAAGTCGCGGAGCGCCTCGAGTTGCGCCGACGAAGCGCCGGCGATGGCTGCGCCGATGAGCAGCGGGGCCTCGATGCTGTACTTCGCGGACTTGAACGTGATCACGCGCTCGGCGCGCAACCGCTGCTCGTGGTCGGGCTTCGTGAGCCACGCGCGCTCTTCGAGGATGTCGAGGTACTGTCCGGCGGTCACCTCGGTGCGCATGCGCATGTACTCGCGCCGAGCCGCGCGGGCGGCTCGGCGATCGGCGAGCGGGTCGAGCCCCTCATCGAGTATCTCGTCGCTCCAGCCGAGCAGCAGGTCGCCGAGGAGGATCGCGGCATCGGTGCCGAACTCGGCACCGTCTCCGGCCCAGCCGTTCTCGGCGTGCAGGCCCTCGAACAACCGGTGCGCGGAGGGCGCGCCCCGGCGGGTGTCGGAACGGTCGATGATGTCGTCGTGCACGAGCGCGGCGGCGTGGAAGAGCTCGAGGGCGGCTGCCGCCGAGACGACCGGGTAGCGGTCGTCTGCGCCGTCGGGTTCGAACGGGTCGAACGCGTTCGTGCGCACCCCCTGCCAGCCCCAATAGCAGAACAGCGCTCGGAAGCGCTTGCCACCGCTGAGAAACCGCCGTGAGAACCCGTCGACCGGGTCGAGGTCGGGGCTGATCGAGCGGAGAATGGAGGTACGTTCGGCGAGGAACTCCTCGATGCGTTCGTGCACCAGATCGACCAGACGGGAACCATGAGCCACCCGCCTAGCCTACCGAGGCGAGGCAGGGCTAGAATGGACTCGGATGCGTCGATCCCGAGCCTGAGGGGAATGAGATGCCGCTTTCAGAGCAGGAGCAACGTCTTCTCGAGGAGATGGAGCGCAACCTCTATCGCAACGATGCCGACTTCGTGCATGCGGTCGGTGGAGTACGTGGTCGTCGACCCAACTACCGCGCGATCGTCCTCGGCGTGCTGCTCGCCGTCGCGGGTGTCGGCGCACTCATTGCGGGCGTCGCGCTGCAACTGCTCGTCGTCGGCATCGTCGGCTTCGCGCTCATGTTCGCCGGCGTGCTCATCGCCATCACTCCGGGCAAGAGCGGTGCTGCCGCGCCCGCTCCGACCGAGGCGTCGGCGCCGCAGGGCAAGCGTCGCTCCGGCGGCGGGTTCATGGACCGCATGAACGATCGCTGGGATCGCCGCCAGGAGGGCCACGACTAGGGGCACCTCCCACCTCGTACCACACGGACGGGTCGATCGGATGATCGGCCCGTTTTCTCGTCCCCTCCACCTCGCGCCACCCAACCCCTCCACTTCGCGCCACTTCAGCGGGTCGATCGCGGGATCGGCCCGTTTCGTCGTGCGCGCCGGGGAATCAGTGCCGGAATGGCAGGACCCCGCGGCATCCGTCGGCGGCATCAGTGGTGGCGATCGGCCTCGCGTCGAACTCCCAGCAATCTCCCTCCACTCCACTCCACCGCCCTTCTTCCCCGGATTCATGCGGGTTCTGCGCCGGTGCTCCAACAAAAACGAGCGAATGTCGTTGAAGCGTGGATGAGAGTGGAGTAAAGTGGGGCTCACCTGGATCCTGGCCGGAGGAAAGGGGGTGGTGCGGTGTTCCTCGGGACCTACGAGCCGAAGCTCGACGAGAAGGGCCGCGTCATTCTTCCGGCCAAGTTCCGGGACGAGCTCTCGAACGGACTCGTGCTCACACGGGGACAAGAGCGCTGCATCTACGTGTTCAGTGCACGTGAGTTCGAGAGCATGAGCGACAAGATCCGCCAAGCCCCGGTGACGAGCAAACAGGCGCGCGACTACATGCGCGTCTTCCTCTCGGGGGCATCCGCGGAGACCCCCGACAAGCAGCATCGGGTCACCATCCCAGCCAACCTCCGCGGCTACGCGGGGCTCGACCGGGACCTCACGGTCATCGGCGCCGGCAGTCGGGTGGAGATCTGGGATGCGGCGGCGTGGCAGAGCTACCTCGCCGAGCAGGAGGCGGCCTTCGCGGAAACGGCGGAGGAGGTGATCCCCGGACTCTTCTGATCCTCGGGCCCCGACTCCCAGCCGGCCGGGCCTGGTGCACTTCCCCGCATCAGGACGAACGGGTGGGGATCAGGACCAGAGGCCCACGAAGACAAGGCGGAACCATGGACATCGAACGCATTCACACCCCGGTCATGCTCGAGCGCACGCTCGAACTGCTTGCACCGGCCCTCGACGCCGACGGCGCCGTGCTCGTCGATGCCACCCTCGGCATGGGCGGTCACGCCGCGGCCATCCTCGAGCGGTTCCCGAATCTCACGGTCATCGGACTCGATCGCGACACCGACGCGCTCGCCATCGCGCGCGAACGCCTCGCGAAGTTCGGCGAGCGCGCCCGTTTCGTGCACACGGTCTACGACGGCATCGCTGCAGCCGTGCGCTCCGAAGGCTTCCGCGAGGTCCAGGGCGTGCTCTTCGACCTGGGCGTGTCGTCGCTGCAGCTCGACCGCGCCGAGCGCGGGTTCGCCTACTCGAAGGATGCGCCGCTCGACATGCGCATGGACTCCACGAGCGGTCGCACCGCGGCCGACGTGATCGCCGAGGCGAGCGAAGACGAGCTGCGGCGCATCTTCCTCGACTACGGCGAGGAGAAGCTCGCCGCCCGTTACGCGCGCGCCATCGTGCGAGCAAGGGCCGAGGTCCCGATCACCCGTTCGGCGCAGCTCGTGGCCGTGATCCAGGCGGCGACGCCGGCTGCCGTGGCGCGGCAGGGCCATCCCGCCAAGCGGGTGTTCCAGGCGCTGCGCATCGAGGTGAACGAGGAGCTCTCGGTGCTCGAGCGGGCGATGCCCGCAGCCCTCGACACCGTCGCGGTGGGCGGCCGCATCGTCGTGCTCGCCTACCAGTCGCTCGAGGACCGCATCGTCAAGCGGGTGCTGCAGGCAGCGTCGAGCTCGACGGCGCCCGCAGGGCTGCCGATGGAGCTGCCCGAACACCGTCCGCAGTTCAAGCTCCTCGTACGGGGCGCCGAACTGGCGAGCGAGACCGAGCAGGCGCAGAACCCGCGTGCGAAGCCGGTGCGACTGCGCGCCGCTGAACGAGTGAGGAGGCCGTCATGAGCGCTGTGCCGGCCCAATCCATCCCGGCGCCAGCACGGACGCCCGGGCGCCCGCGCTGGCTGCGGCCTGCGCCAGAGGCGGTACGCCGGGCCAAACCTCGCCTCGCGTACGCGATCATCGCGGTCGCGGGCGTCGCCGCGATCGTCGTGGCGCAGCTGCTGCTCTCGATCGCGGTCACGCAGGGGGCCTACGAGGTCGACAAGTACCAGATCGCACAGGCGAAACTCGATCGACAGCAGCAGCAGCTGCGCGAGGACCTCGACCGTGTGCAGTCGCCGCAGTACCTCGCGGCGAACGCCGAGGCGCTCGGCATGGTGCCGAACGCCAATCCGGTCTTCCTTCGGCTCTCCGACGGGGCGGTGACCGGTGATCCCGCCGCGGCCGGCGCCGGCACCGAGGCGACCGCGCCGCTCGTTCCGAATGCGCTGATCGACGGCGTGCCGCTCGTCACCGAGCATCCGACCGGGGAGACTCCGACGCAGGGGAAGACACCGGGTGCGGCCGGCAATGCGGGCGAGGCGATTCCCGCCCGAGCGCCGGCACCGCCACCGGTCGACGGCAGCCTGCCGACACCCGCGACCCACTGACGAGCAGAAGCGCACGATCCGACGAACGAGGGAACCTGAAGCGGATGAACCGAACCAGCCGGTACCCGATGCGGCGGATCCTCGTCTTCGCGGTCGTGATGGTCGTACTCGTCGGCGTGTTCGTCGTGAAGCTCGTCGACGTCCAGATCGTCAGGGCATCAGCGCTGAACGTGCAGGCGCAGGATGCACGGTCGGTGCCAGTGACGGTCTACGGGGCGCGCGGTGACATCGTCGATGCCGACGGTCAGGTGCTCGCCGACACCGTCATGCGCTACGACATCGCGCTCTCACCGAAGCAGGCGATGAAGGGCGATGTGACCCGCGAGGTGCCCGATCCTGCCGATCCCGCCAAGACCACCGAGGTCGACGTTCCGCTCGAGCAGGTCGCCGCCGAGCTCGGCTCGGTGGTCGGGCTCACCGCCGACCAGGTGCAGGGCATCATCACCGCCGCGCTCGCCGACAACCCCGAATCCGATTTCGCGTACGTCGCGAAACTCGTCGACACGACGACGTACGAGGCGGTCAAGGCGCTCGACATCCCATGGGTCGTCCCCTACCAGCACCCGAGTCGCCGGTACCCCAACGGTGCCGTAGGCGGCAACCTGCTCGGCTTCCTTCGCGAAGACGACGGCGAACCGCTCGCAGGGCTCGAGCTCTCCGAGAACGACTGCCTCGCGAGCGAGAACGGCGAGGCGAGCTACCTGCACAGTCTCAAGGACTGGGTGCGGATCCCCGGCACCGAAGTGGTGCACAAGGAGGCGCACGACGGCGGCACCCTGCAGCTCACGATCGACGCCGACCTGCAGTTCTTCGTGCAGCGCATCGCCGAGGAGCAGCGCCGGGCCGTCGGCGCCGACTGGGCGACCGTGACGGTCATGGAGGCCAAGACGGGGCGACTGCTCGCCGTCGCCGACGTTCCCACGATCGACCCCAACGATCCCGACGCGACGGCCGAGGACGATCGCGGGTCGCGGTCGTTCACCGCACCGTTCGAGCCCGGGTCGACGTTCAAGGCCCTCACCGCGGCATCCGTCATCAATGCCGGCAAGGGCGACCCGCTCAGCCGCATCACGGCCGACTACCGATACCTGCCGCCGAACGGCGCGAACATCAACGACAGCTTCTTCCACGGGCCGACGCCCTACACGATGACCGGGGTGCTCATCGACTCGTCGAACACCGGCATGTCGATCTTCGGCGAGCGGCTCACCGACCAGCAGCGGTACGACGACATGCTGAAGTTCGGGCTCGGCGAACGCACCGAGGTGGGCTTCTCGGGTGAAGAGCCGGGCGACCTGCATGGCGGACCGGGGGAGTGGGACAACCAGACGAAGTACGCGACCATGTTCGGGCAGGGCCTCACCACCACCGCCGTGCAGATCGCGAGCGTGTACCAGACCCTTGCGAACGGCGGTGTGCGCATGCCGGTGTCATTGGTCGACAGCTGCCGAACCGCCGACGGCGAGACGACCGCGACCACGTCCGAGGGCAGGCGGGTCGTCTCCGAGAAGGCCGCCGACGAGACGAGCGCGATGCTCGAGCGCGTGTACGCCGAGGGTTGGCTCGCCGACACGTGGAACATCCCCGGATACCGCGTCGCAGCGAAGACCGGCACGGCGCAGGTTCCCGACGGCCAGGGCGGCTACCTGAGCGGCTATCTCGTGTCGGTTTCGGGCTTCGCTCCGGCGGATGACCCGGAGTTCGTCGTTTCGGTGAGCATCATGAATCCCGTTAAGATGAACTCGTCCGCCGCATCCGCGCCCGTCTTCCAAGAGGTGATGAGCCAGGTGCTGAAGAAGTATCGGACCGTTCCATCCGGCGCCCAGGCGCCCGAACTGCCAGCCACCTGGTGAGAAAGTTGGGTTCGTGACCGGATCGCCTCCCACGGCCCTCCGGCCGCAGCACCCGAGCCCCCGATCACTCCGCGGCCTGGCCGACGAGTTCGGGTTCGACGTGCGCGGCGAGCTCGGCGACCTCGAGGTGACGGGCGTCGGCCTCTCATCGGCGGCGGCGCGCCCCGGCGATCTCTACGTCGGCGTCCCCGGCCGCAACGCCCACGGCGCACAGTTCGCCGTCGCCGCTCGAGAGGCCGGCGCCGTGGCGCTGCTGACCGATGAGGCCGGCGCCGCCCTCGCCACCGACGCCGGGCTGCCGATCCTCGTGACCGCCGACGCGCGCGCTGCGCTCGGCGACGTCGCCGCGTGGATCCACCGCACCGCCGACAACCCCGCGACGCTCTTCGCCGTCACCGGCACCAACGGCAAGACGAGCGTCGTGTACCTGCTCTACGGCATCCTGCGCCAGCTCGGCGTCATCGCCGGGCTCACGTCGACCGCCGAGCGACGCATCGGCGACGAGGCCGTCACCAGCTCATTGACGACCCCAGAGGCGAGCGAACTGCACGCACTGCTCGCCCGCATGCGCGAGGTCGACGTGCGTGCGGTCGGCATCGAGGTCTCCGCCCAGGCGCTGTCGCGCCATCGCGTCGACGGCCTGGTGTTCGACATCGCGGGCTTCACGAACCTCAGCCACGACCACCTCGACGACTACGCGACCCTCGAAGAGTACTTCGAGGCCAAGCTCGAGCTGTTCCAGCCCGGGAGAGCTCGCCGTGGCGTCGTCACGGTCGACTCGGCGTGGGGCGAGCGGCTCGCGCGCGAGTCGGGCATCCCGGTGACCACGCTCACGACCCGTGCCGATGTCGCAGCCGACTGGCGTCTCACCGTGCTCGACGAAGAGGCGGCGTACACGTCGTTCGTGCTCGAGGGTGCCGACGGCCGTCGGCTCGAGACCCGCGTGCCCTTGCTCGGGTGGTACATGGCCGCGAATGCGGCGCTCGCGATCGTCATGCTCGTCGACGCGGGCTACGACTTCGCCCGCATCGCCGAGGTGCTCGAGCGCGCCGGCGGCATCGATGCCTACATCCCCGGCCGTGCCGAGCGCATCTCGGGCGACCGCGGCCCGATCGTCTACATCGACTACGGCCACAGTCCCGACGCGTTCCTGCAGACGCTCGCGGCGATCCGCCGGTTCACGACGGGACGCGTGGTCATGGTCTTCGGCGCCGACGGCGACCGCGACACCACGAAGCGGGCCGAGATGGGGGCCATCGCCGCGCGCGGCGCCGACGTGGTCGTCGTCACCGACTTCCATCCGCGATTCGAGGACCCGGCCGCGATCCGAGCCGCCCTCATCGAGGGCGCCCGCGCTGCGGTGCCCGACCGTGAGATCCACGAGATCGCCGATCCCCGCGAGGCGTTCCGCACCGCACTCGCCCTCGCCGACGAAGGAGATTCGATCCTGTATGCCGGCCCCGGCCATGAGGACTACCACGAGGTGCGCGGCGTGAAGCTGCCCTATTCGGCGCGAGAAGACTCGAAGCAGGCGCTGCGCGATGCGGGGTGGCTCGAATGATCGACCTCACCTTGGCAGAGGTCGCGTCGGCCACGGGCGGCACCCTGCATCTCGACGGCACGGATGCCTCGCCGCAGACCGTCGTCTCGGGCACCGTCACGACCGACTCCCGCGAGATCGGCCATGGGGACGTCTTCTTCGCCAAGCGTGGAGAGTTCGACGACGGGCACCGATTCGCGCCGTCCGCTGCCGAGCAGGGTGCGGCCCTCCTGGTCGTCGAGCACCCGCTCGACCTCGCCGTGCCGCAGATCGTGGTCGCCGACACGGTCGACGCCCTGGGGGCCCTCGCGACCGAGGTCGTGCGACGCGTGCGATCGCACGGGCGCCTCAAGGTCGTGGGCGTCACCGGATCGAACGGCAAGACGACCACGAAGAACCTGCTGCGCGCGATCCTGCAGGGGCATGGCGCCACCGTCGCGTCGCGGAAGTCGTTCAACAACGAGGTCGGAGGGCCGATCACCGCGCTCGAGCTGACCGACGACACCGAGTTCCTCGTCGCCGAGATGGGCGCCTCCGCGGTCGGAGAGATCGCTCGTCTCGTGAAGATGGCGCACCCCGACGTCGGCATCGTGCTGAAGGTCGGCCTCGCGCACGCCGGGGAGTTCGGCGGCATCGAGCAGACCGTGCTCGCGAAGTCCGAGATGGTGACCGGGCTCGCCGCCCACGAGGTCGCGATCCTGAACGCCGACGACCCGCGGGTCTCGTCGATGGCCGAACGCACCGCGGCGCGAGTGGTCTGGTTCGGCCTCGGCGAGCGGGCCGACGTGCGCGCGACCGACCTCGTCGTGCACGCGCGTGGCACGGAGTTCACGATCACGGTCCCCGACGGGCCAGCCCGGACCAGCGCAGTCGCTCGCGTGCATTTCGGGGTGCTCGGCGAGCACCACGTCATGAACGCCCTCGCCGCGACCGCCGCGGCGTTGGAACTCGGGGTGCCGCTCGCCGACATCGTCGATGCGCTCGAGCGGGTGACCCTCGCCGAACGCTGGCGCATGCAGCTCATGGGCGGACGCGACGACATCACGATCATCAACGACGCCTACAACGCGAGCCCCGACTCGATGTCGGCGGCGCTGAAGACGCTCGCACAGGTCAGGGCGCCCGGAACGCGCACGATCGCCGTGCTCGGCGAGATGAGCGAGCTCGGGGAGTTCTCGGGCGACGAGCACGATCGCATCGGCCTCCTCGCCGTGCGGCTCGGCATCTCGCAGCTCGTCGTCGTGGGCCAGGGCGCGAGGCGGCTGCACATCACCGCGATCAACGAGGGATCGTGGGCCGGCGAGTCGGCCTTCGTCGAGACCGCAGACGAGGCCTTCGACCTCGTCGTGTCCTCCGTGCGCCCGGGCGACACGGTGTTGGTGAAATCGTCGAACGCGGCGGGTCTGCGTCTGCTGGGCGATCGACTGGGAGAATGGTTCGCGTGAGAGCACTGTTGACCGCCGGGGCGTTGTCGCTCGCTTTCACGCTGTTTCTGACCCCGCTCTTCATTCGGCTGTTCACGCGGCTCGGCTGGGGTCAGTTCATCCGCGACGACGGGCCGCAGAGCCACCACGTCAAGCGCGGCACGCCCACGATGGGCGGCATCATCTTCATCCTCGGCTCGCTCTTCGGGTACTTCGCGGCGACGCTCCTCTTCTCGAGCGAGCGACCGACCGCGTCGGGACTGCTCGTGCTCGGCATGATGGTCGGGCTCGGGCTCGTGGGCTTCGTCGACGACTTCCTGAAGACCCGCAAGCGACAGAGCCTCGGGCTCGGCGGCTGGGCGAAGGTGCTCGGGCAGGTGGTCATCGCGGCCGCGTTCGCACTGCTCGCGCTGCAGTTCCCGAGCGACGAGGGCGTCACACCGGCGAACACGAAGATCTCGTTCATCCGAGACCTGCCGCTCGACTTCATGGTGTTCGGCACGGTCGTCGGCATCGTGCTCTACGTCGTGTGGATCTGCCTGATCACCGTCGCGGCCTCGAACGGCGTCAACGTCACCGACGGGCTCGACGGCCTCGCCGGCGGTGCGTCGATCCTCGCGATCGGCTCGTTCGTGATCATCGGGTTCTGGCAGTTCAACCAATCGAAGTTCAGTCCGAACCTGAACCCGAGCGACGCCTATCGCGCCTACGACGTGCGCGACCCCCTCGACATCGCGATCGTCGCGACCGCGATCGTCGGCGGCCTCATCGGATTCCTCTGGTGGAACACCAATCCGGCGAAGATCTACATGGGCGACACCGGGTCGCTCGCCCTCGGCGGTGCCCTCGCCGCCCTCGCGATCGTGAGTCACACCGAACTGCTGGTCATCCTCATCGGCGGACTCTTCGTCATGGAGACCGGTTCGGTCATCGTGCAGCGCGCGTACTTCAAGCTGACGCGCGGCAAGCGCATCTTCCTCATGAGTCCGATCCACCACCACTTCGAGCTCAAGGGCTGGGCCGAGGTCACGATCGTCGTGCGCTTCTGGATCATCGGCGGCCTGTTCGTCGCCGCCGGCGTCGGTGCGTTCTACTTCGAATGGCTGCAGCGCTGATGGGCGACGTCCCAGCGTCGAGCGCCTCGAGGCTCGATGGGCTGACCAGCTGGAACGCGGACTGGGCCGGGCTCAGGGTCGCGGTGCTCGGCGTCGGGGTCACCGGGTTCGCGGTCGCCGACACGCTCACCGAGCTCGGTGCCGACGTGCTCGTCGTCGCGCCCGAGGTCGACGACGACCGGGCGAGGATCCTCGAGGTCATCGGGGCGCGCCTGCTGCGGCATCCGCTCGATCACGTGCCCGCCGAGCTCGTGGCGTTCGCACCCGAGGTGATCGTCGCCTCGCCCGGATTCCATCCCGACCACCCCGTGTTCGAGTGGGCCGGCGGCGCCGAGGTCGCGGTGTGGGGCGACATCGAACTCGCCTGGCGCGTGCGCGACAAGGTGAACACGGCCGAGTGGATCCTCGTCACGGGCACGAACGGCAAGACCACGACCGTGCAGATGACGGCGACGTTCCTCGCCGCAAACGGCTTGAGGGCCGCACCGTGCGGCAACATCGGCGTCCCGGTGCTCGACGCCGTGCGCGATCCCGGCGGCTTCGACGTGCTCGTCGTCGAACTCTCGAGTTACCAGCTGCACCACCTGCCCAAGACCGGGCCGGGCGCGCTGCACCCGTGGTCGAGCGTCGTGCTGAACATCGCCGACGACCACCTCGACTGGCACGGGTCGTTCGACGCCTACCGAGCGGCCAAGGCGACGGTCTACGAGAACGCCAAGATCGCGTGCGTGTACAACCGCGCCGACGAGGCGACGCGCAAGATGGTCGAAGACGCCGAGGTCGAAGAGGGCGCTCGCGCGATCGGATTCGGGCTCGATGTGCCGGGGCCGAGCGATTTCGGCGTCGTCGACGGCATCCTCTGCGACCGCGCCTTCCTCGACGACCGTAGAACCGCCGCCCTCGAGATCACGACGCTCGACGAGCTCGAACCGCGCGGCCTGGCGGCGCCGCACGTGGTCGCGAACATCCTTGCCGCGTCCGCGCTCGCCCGCTCGTTCGGGGTTCCGGTGGCGGTCATCCACGATGCGCTGGGCGAGTTCCGCCTCGACGCGCATCGCATCGAGACGGTGGCCTTCGCCGGTGGCATCCGCTGGATCGACGACTCCAAGGCGACGAACCCGCACGCCGCCCAGGCGTCGCTGGCCGCGTTCGGCACGGTCGTGTGGATCGTCGGCGGCCTGCTGAAGGGCGTCGACGTCGACTCGCTCGTCGCGGCGCATGTCGCGCGCCTTCGAGCGGCGATCGTCATCGGGGTCGATCGAGCCGCGCTCGTCGCGGCGTTCGGGCGACACGCGCCCGAACTGCCCGTGTTCGAGGTCGTCGCGGCTGACACTGATCAGGTGATGCCCGACGCGGTGGCGCTGGCTGCGGCGGTCGCCGAAGCCGGCGACACCGTGCTCCTCGCGCCCGCGGCGGCGTCGATGGACCAGTTCGCCGACTACGGCGATCGAGGCAGGCGGTTCCACGAAGCGGTCAGATCGATGCTGGGAGGTGAGGCGGATGGCGACTCCGCCCCGCACGACCCGCCCCGCGAAGCCTGAGGCCTCGGGCATCTCGGCTGCCCGAATTCGACTTGGGCGGGTCTTCCGCGTCGAGTCGGCCGACTACTTCCTCCTCCTCGGCACGACGCTCTTCCTCGTGGTGTTCGGGCTCGTCATGGTGCTGTCGTCGTCGCTCGTCGAGTCCTACATCGCCGACGGCGGGTTCCTCGACCAGGCGATCAGGCAGGCCGTCTTCGCGGTCGTCGGCGTTCCGGCGATGCTGCTCGCGAGCCGCATGCCCGAGGGGTTCTGGATGCGTATCGCGTGGCCGGTGCTCATCGCCTCGTGCGCGCTGCAGCTGCTCGTCGTCGCGACGCCGCTCGGCATCGAGGTCGGCGGCAACACGAACTGGCTCGCGATCGGTCCGGTGCAGTTCCAGCCGTCCGAGTTCATCAAGGTCGCACTCGTCATGTGGCTCGGGCTCATCGTCACGAAGAAGCAGGAGCACCTCGGCGACTTCACCACAGGGATCCTCCCGATCGTGCTCGTCGGCGGCGGAGCGATCGGCCTGGTGCTCCTCGGCGGCGACCTCGGCACCGTCATGGTCATGGGAGGAATGCTGCTCGGGGCCCTCTTCCTCATCGGCGTGCGTCTGCGACTGCTGCTCCTCCCGATCATCGCCGCCGCCGCGGTGTTCGCCGTCGTCGCGGTCTCGAGCGAGAACCGCATGCGCCGCATCACGTCGTTCCTCGACGCCGACTGCGCGGCAGGGGGCACGGGCGACGCGATCAACACCTGCTGGCAGATCCAGCACGGCACGTATGCGCTCGCGAACGGCGGCGTGTTCGGCGTGGGCCTCGGCAACTCGGCGGCCAAGTGGTCGTGGCTGCCGGCGGCCGACAACGACTTCATCTTCGCGATCATCGGCGAGGAGCTGGGCCTCATCGGCGCGGTGGTCGTGATCGGGCTGTTCGCGCTGCTCGCGGTCGCCTTCGTGCGCGTGCTGCGCTCAGCGCGCACGCCGTTCGCGACGGCGGCGACCGCTGCGGTGCTCGTGTGGGTCATCGGGCAGGCGTGTGTCAATATCGGTGTCGTGCTCGGTGTCTTCCCTGTCCTCGGTGTTCCGCTGCCGCTCGTCTCCGCCGGCGGCACGGCGCTGCTCACCACGTTGTTCGCAATCGGCATCGTGCTCTCGGTCGCGCGCGACCCCGGCGCTCCGGCGCGTGCTGCCGCGCGGGTCGCCGCGCGCAAGGCGGCGAAGGCGGGACGCGCGACGCGATGACCGTCTACCTGCTCGCCGGCGGGGGCACCGCCGGCCACGTCAATCCGCTGCTCGCCGTGGCCGACCGGCTGCGTGAGCGCGACCCCGCCGCCGACGTGCTCGTGCTGGGCACGGCCGAAGGCCTTGAAGCCCGACTCGTCCCGGCACGCGGGTACGAGCTCCTCACGATCGCGAAGGTGCCGTTCCCGCGACGGCCGGGCCGCGCCGCCGTCGCCTTCCCGTCGCGGTTCCGCAAGTCGATCGCCGACGTGCGTCGCATCATCGATGAACGCGCGGTCGACGTCGTGGTCGGCTTCGGCGGCTACGTCTCGACGCCGGCGTACCTCGCTGCTCGACGCGCCGGCATCCCGGTCGCGATCCACGAGGCCAATGCGAAGCCCGGCCTCGCGAACCGGCTCGGCGCCCGAAACGCAGGTGCCGTCGGCGTCGCCTTCGAGGGAACGCCGTTGCCGCAGGCCATGGTCGTCGGCATGCCGCTGCGTCGCGAGATCGAGCGGCTCGATCGCGGCGCGCTCCGCGACGAGGCCGCCGCGTTCTTCGGACTCGACGCCGCACGACCCGTGCTGCTCGCGACCGGTGGATCGCTCGGCGCGCGTCGCATCAACCGCACGATGGTCGAGAGTGCCGCCGAGCTGACCGGCGCCGGCTGGCAGGTGCTGCACATCACCGGCGCGAAGTCCGAGGTGACCGACCCCGGCATCGCCGACTACCGCATGGTCGAGTACGCCGACCGCATGGACCTCGCACTCGCGATCGCCGACTTCGCGGTGTCGCGCGCCGGGGCGGCGACCGTCAGCGAGCTCGCGGCGCTCGGCATTCCCGCCGTCTACGTGCCGTACCCCGTCGGCAACGGCGAGCAGCGGTTCAACGCCGCCGGCGTGGTCGGGGCCGGGGGCGGCATCCTCGTCGACGACGCGCGATTCCTGCCCGCCTGGGTGCGCGACGAACTCGTCCCGCTCCTGGCCGACGAGGCGCGTGTCGACCGTATGGCGCGCGCCGCGACATCCGCCGGCGTGCTCGACGGTACCGACCGCATGGTGGCGCTCGTCGACGCGGCGCTCGGCGGGGCAGCCGGCGGCCGGCCGAGCAGCGCGTAACGTTGGAGTGAGCGGATGTCGCGGCATCCGCCAGATCGACGAATCGGCCCGCCGGCCACCCGACTCCCGCAGCGACCGCATCCGAGGAAGAACGCTCCAGTGACCATCAAGCCCGACCTCACCGCCAAGATCCCCGCCGAGCTCGGCGCCGTCCACTTCGTCGGCATCGGCGGCTCGGGCATGAGCGGCATCGCTCGACTCTTCATCGACGCGGGCCACCGAGTGACCGGATCCGACGTGCGCGACTCGGCGAACATCACGGCGCTCCGCGCGCTCGGCGCCGAGATCGCGATCGGCCACGACGCCGCGAACGTCGGCGATGCCGAGGCGGTCGTCGTCACCGGGGCGCTCTGGCAGGACAACCCCGAGTACCAGCTCGCCCTCGAGCGCGGCCTGCCGGTGCTGCACCGTTCGCAGGCGCTCGCCTGGCTCATCTCGGGTCAGCGACTCGTGTCGGTCGCGGGCGCGCACGGCAAGACCACGTCGACCGGCATGATCATCACGGGCCTGCTCGCGCTCGGCGTCGATCCCAGCTTCGTCAACGGCGGCGTCATCGAGGAGCTCGGCGTCTCGTCGGCGGCGGGCTCCGACGACCTGTTCGTCGTCGAGGCCGACGAGTCCGACGGCTCCTTCCTGCTCTACGACACGGCGGTGGCGCTCATCACGAACGTCGACCCCGACCACCTCGACCACTACGGCTCCCGCGACGCCTTCGAGCAGGCCTTCGTCGACTTCGCCGACCGTGCTCGCGAGCTCGTCGTCATCTCGTCCGACGATTCGGGCGCGAAGCGAGTCACCGATCGACTCGCGCACGAGCACGTCGTGACGTTCGGCGAGGCGGCCGACGCCACGGTGCGCGTGCATTCCATCGAGACCGACGGCCCCGTCTCGTTCGCGGTGGCCTACCAGGGGGTCGACCATCGCGCGACGTTGCGGATCCCCGGGCGGCACAACGCCATCAACGCGGCCGGTGCGTTCGCGGTGCTCGTCGGGCTCGGCTTCGACCCTGCGGCATCCCTCGCGGGCATCGCCCGCTTCGCCGGCACCGGCCGCCGTTTCGAACTGCACGGCACCGTCGGCGGCGTGAGCGTCTACGACGACTATGCGCACCACCCGACCGAGGTCGCGGCCGCCCTGGCCGCGGCGCGCACCGTCGTCGGCGAGGGCCGCATCATCGCGGTGCACCAGCCCCACACCTACAGTCGCACTCAGGCGTTCGCGCAGGAGTTCGCCGACGTGCTCGAACAGTACGCCGACGAGACCGTCGTCCTCGATGTGTACGGCGCCCGCGAAGACCCGGTGCCCGGCGTGACGGGCGCGCTCGTGAGCGAGCGCTTCACCGACCGCTCGCACGTCGCGTTCGTGCCCGACTGGCAGGAGGCCGCCGACCTCACCGCGAAGATCGCGCGTGAGGGCGACTTCGTGATCACCCTCGGCTGCGGCGACGTGTACCGCATCGTGCCGCAGCTGCTCGAATCGCTCGGGCAGGAGCGCGGATGACGGCGAGCCGCCGGTGAAGCGGCCGCAGGGATTCGACCGGCCCGCGGCGCGCCCGCGAGGTACCGGTTCGGGTACCTCGGCGCCATCGGCGGCGCGATCGGATGTCCCAACCGCGCCGGCCCCGCCTGCGGCAGCCCCGACGCAGGCCGGCGCCCGCACGACGCGCGATCGCGAGCGTGGTGCCGATCCTGACCGCGTGCCGACCGAACCCCTCGAGCTCGGCACGCTTCGGCGCGCCGCCGGCGCGCCGGAGGATGGTGGATCGTCACCGGCGAATTCCGCAGCGTCCGACCCGGCCGCAACCTCGACCGGTTCGCGGGCGGCCAAGCGGGCTCTCGCCGCGGCCGCGCGTGAGCGACGCCGCTACGAACGCCAGGAGGTGCGGCGCTTCACGAAGCGATCGCGTCGCCGCCGCATCGCGTGGTGGGTGGCCGGGGGAGCGGTGGCGCTGGTCACGATCGGCGTGGTCGCGGGCGCCTACTCCCCGCTGATGGCACTGCGCGAGGTGCGCGTCGAGGGGGCGCAGCGCATCGCTGCGGCCGAGATCGTCGCGGCGTTCGACGGTGAACTGGGCACCCCGCTGCCGATGATCGCCCGCGACGCCGTGCACGACGCGCTCGCGGACTTCTCGCTCATCGAGACCTATTCGACCGAGACCATCCCACCGGGAACCCTCGTCGTGCGCATCGTCGAGCGGACTCCGGTCGGCGTGATCGAGACCGATGGCGGGCTGGCGCTCGTCGACGGGGCCGGGGTCGTGATCGAGCGCCCGGCCGAGCGTCCTGAGGGCCAGCCGCTCATCACGGTCGAGGGCGGCATCGGCAGCGACGGTTTCCGCGCGGTGGCGGCGGTCGTGCGCAGCCTTCCGGCCGACGTGCGCGCGCAGCTCGTCGCGGCCTCGGCCGAGACGGCCGACGACGTGCGCCTCGAACTCGCCGGTCGTGTGCCCGTGGTGTGGGGCGGCGCGAGCGAGTCGGCGGTGAAGGCGGTCGTGCTCTCGAGGCTCATGGCCGTCGCGCCGCCCGATTCAGTGGCGGGGTACGACGTGTCGTCGCCAGAGAGCGCCGTGACGTACTGAACGCCGATCGCCGTCGATCGAGGCGGCGCGCGTCAGCGCCGTATCGAGATCCAGGGGGTCTCGAGACGATCCCGCGTCGCTCCTCGACCGGCGGAACGGTGCGATTCGGCCCGCGGTTCGCGACACGCGGGCGAGCCTTGCGCGGAGCGTGCGCGAGGGCACCTACCGTCAAGTTCAGGAATTGCATACTCAGCAAAACTTTAACCTTCGACTAGAGGTTCAGGGTTCAGAGTTCGCACGGAAGGCCGGTCATGTCGACAAACCAGAACTACCTCGCCGTCATCAAGGTCGTCGGTATCGGCGGCGGCGGTGTCAACGCCGTCAACCGAATGATCGAACTCGGCCTGCGCGGGGTCGAGTTCATCGCGATCAACACCGACGCGCAGGCCCTGCTGATGAGCGACGCCGACGTCAAGCTCGACGTCGGCCGCGACCTCACCCGCGGCCTCGGGGCTGGGGCCGACCCCGAGGTCGGCCGCCGCGCCGCAGAAGACCACGCCGAGGAGATCGAAGAGGCACTCGCGGGCGCCGACATGGTCTTCGTCACGGCCGGCGAGGGCGGCGGCACCGGCACCGGCGGCGCCCCCGTCGTCGCGCGCATCGCGAAGTCGATCGGCGCGCTCACCATCGGTGTGGTCACGAAGCCGTTCGGATTCGAGGGCAAGCGCCGGCAGACGCAGGCGGAGCAGGGCGTGGCACGCCTGAAGGAAGAGGTCGACACCCTCATCGTCGTGCCGAACGACCGGTTGCTCGAGATCAGCGACCGCGGCATCTCGATGCTCGAGGCGTTCGCCACCGCCGACCAGGTCCTCCTCGCCGGTGTCCAGGGCATCACCGACCTCATCACCACGCCCGGCCTCATCAACCTCGACTTCGCCGACGTGAAGTCGGTCATGCAAGGCGCCGGATCGGCGCTCATGGGCATCGGCTCGTCGCGTGGAGCCGACCGTGCCATCAAGGCGGCTGAGCTCGCGGTCGCCAGTCCGCTGCTCGAGGCGTCCATCGACGGCGCTCATGGCGTGCTGCTGTCGATCCAGGGTGGCTCGAACCTCGGCATCTTCGAGATCAACGACGCGGCACGTCTCGTGCAGGAGGCGGTGCATCCCGAAGCGAACATCATCTTCGGTGCCGTCATCGACGACACGCTCGGCGACGAGGTGCGAGTCACCGTCATCGCGGCAGGCTTCGACGGCGGCGAGCCGAACGCCAAGCCGGTCGAGGCGCGGCGCACGAACTTCGTGCCCGCAGCGGTCGGCGCAGCGGTCGGCGGCGGATCGTCGCTCGGCAGCGAGTCGGCCGCCGACGTCATGGGCGAGATCGACATCGACGAACTCGTCGAGACCGCGAACTGGGGCGAGGTCGAGACCTCGACGGCCGACCAGATCGTCTCCGACCCCGCGTTCGGCGACGACAGCGACGACCTCGACATCCCCGACTTCCTCAAGTGACCGGGCGCTGCCACGACGGGCGGCGGGGTGCATGAGCGACCTCGCCGACCGTCTCGCCGTCGTGCGTGCGAGCGTCGCGGATGCCGCGACCGAAGCAGGGCGCGAGGCATCGGGCATCACGACCATCGTCGTGACCAAGTTCCACCCGGCGTCGCTCGTCGCCGAACTGGCGGCGCTCGGCGTACTCGACATCGGCGAGAACCGTCATCAGGAAGCGCAGGCGAAGGCCGCCGAACTCGAGGGGCTCGGCATCCGCTGGCACTTCGTCGGCCAGCTGCAGAGCAAGAAGGCGAAGCAGGTGCGCGCCTATGCGAAGGTGATCCACTCCGTCGATCGAGTCGCGCTGGTCGACGCGCTGCGCTCCGACGAGGCATCCGTCGACTGCTTCGTGCAACTGAACCTCACCGACGATCCGGGTCGAGGCGGGGTGTCGAGCGAGGGTCTCGAACCGCTCGTGGAACACGTGCTCGCAACGCCCGGCCTCAACCTGCTCGGCCTGATGGCGGTCGCGCCGCTGGGCGAGCCGGCCCGACCGGCGTTCGCCCGGGTACGTCGGCTCTCGGAGCGCGTGCGAGCGATCGCACCGGCGGCGACCTCGTTGTCCATGGGGATGTCCCACGACTTTCGCGATGCGATTCTGGAGGGTGCGACACACCTGCGGATCGGATCCGCAATCACCGGGAATCGGCCGGTCGCCGGTTAGCCTCGAAGAGACGGAACCCAGACGGAGGCATCGATGTCGAACCCGCTCAAGAAGACCATGGTCTATCTCGGACTCGCCGATGAGGAGTTCGAGAACGAGAACCAGCAAGCGAGTACGCCGGCCCCCGCTCCTGCGCCCGTCGTGCACGCCGCGCCGGCGCCCGCACCCAAGTCCGGTGCAGCAGTGACCCCGCTGCGAAAGCACCAAGTCCAACCGAGCACCCCGCAGGCGGAGATGAACGAGATCCTGACCGTCCACCCGCGTCAATACCGTGACGCGCAGGTGATCGCCGAGTCCTTCCGCGAGGGCGTGCCGGTCATCATCAACCTCTCGCAGATGTCCGACGGTGATGCCCGTCGACTCATCGACTTCGCGAGCGGGCTCTCCCAGGGGCTCCACGGCAGGATCGAGCGGGTGACGAGCAAGGTGTTCCTGCTGTCGCCCGCGCACGTCGTGGTCTCCGGCGAGACGGGTGACGCCGAGGGCGACGTCGACGCGTCGTTCTTCGCGCACGCGTAGCCGCCGTGGGCGCACTGCTGATCGTCTGGAATCTCCTCTACGCGCTGCTCCTCATCTACTTCTTCGTGATGTGGGGGCGGTTCGTGCTCGACCTCGTGCGCACGTTCAATCGATCGTGGCGGCCGCGAGGCTTCTGGCTCGTCGTGGTCGAGGCCGTCTACAGTGTCACTGATCCGCCGGTGCGTTTCTTCCGGCGGCTCGTTCCACCGATTCGCATCGGGCAGGTTGCACTCGATCTCGGGTGGAGCCTCGCGATGCTCGTCGTCATCATCGCCATGACCGTAGTGTCATGGTTGGCCGCGGCAGCCGCCGCGGCGTGAGGATCTCTTGAATTCGTGACAGACCGAGACACTCGGCTCTCACGTCTCTCAGGATGTCTTTGCTACCGTTAGCAGAACGTGATCGAACCGTTCGACAGATTTGAGGGTGGGAAGCCATGGCGCTAACTCCGGAAGATGTGGTCAACAAGCGCTTCCAGGCGACGAAGTTCCGGGAGGGCTACGACCAGGATGAGGTCGATGACTTCCTCGACGAAGTGGTCGTCGAGCTGCGCCGGTTGAATCAAGAGAATGACGAGCTGCGCCAGCGGGTGGCAGCAGCCGAGGCGCGCGCATCCGAGTCCGCGTCGGTGTCCGCCGCCGCTGTCTCCGCTCCGACGCCCGCTGCGGTCTACACCGAGCCCGCGTCGCCGCCGCCGACCGTGGCCGTGCCGACGCAGGTCGGCCAGGCGCAGTCCGACCTCGACGAGCAGACGTCGACCACCAACCTGCTGCAGCTCGCCCGGCGCCTGCACGAGGAGCACGTCCGCGAAGGCGTCGAGAAGCGCGATGCGCTCATCGCCGAAGGCCACGCGACTGCCGCGCGCGTCGTAGCCGAAGCCGAGGCCAAGCAGCGCCAGCAGATGGGCATCCTCGACCAGGAGCGCCTGTCGCTCGAGAAGCGCGTCGACGAGCTCCGTGCCTTCGAGCGCGACTACCGCCAGAAGCTGAAGAGCTACATCGAGGGCCAGCTGCGCGAGCTCGACACCGCCGCGCCGGTCTCCGTCTCGGGCAACCAGGGCTTCTCGTCCGCGGCCGAGCAGCCTGCACCGACCTTCCAGGGCTTTGGAGGCTGAGCGCGCCGCCAGGGTCGGCACCACAACTGCGCTTCTGGTCTTGGCCGGCGCCGCGATCGCGGCGTACGGCCTCGACCAGTTCAGCAAGTACCTGGTCGTCTCGAACCTCACCGAAGGCGAGATCGTTCCGGTGCTGGGCAGCGTGCTGCAGTGGCAGTTCGTGCGCAACCCGGGCGCCGCATTCTCGCTCGCGAGCGGCATGACCTGGATCTTCACGATCCTGGCCGCCGGCGTGATCACCTTCATCGTCTGGTTCGCACGGCGCATCCACTCGGTCGCATGGGCGCTCGTGTTCGGGCTCCTGCTCGGTGGCGTGCTCGGCAACCTCACCGATCGGTTGTTCCGCGAGCCGAGCTTCGGCCTCGGTCACGTGATCGACTTCATCGCGACACCGTGGCTCATCCCCGCGATCTACAACATCGCCGACATCGCGATCGTGTCGAGCATGGTGCTGTTCATGATCCTCACGATCCGCGGCGTCGGGCTCGACGGCACGCGCGAGGTCAGGGCTGCGAAGACTCCTGCCGATGCCGCCGAGGGTACGCGGCCTGCAGGCGACGCTGCCCCCGGCACCGCTGCCCCCGGTGACGGCCCCGCACCGACGGCGAATCCGCAACTCGCCACCGACGCCTGATGGAGCATCGGTCCCTTCCCGTTCCCGACGGGCTCGACGGCACGCGCGTCGATGCAGGGCTCGCGAAGCTGCTCGGATTCTCGCGCACACTCGCAGCCGAGATCGCCTCGGACGGCGGGGTACTCGTCGACGGGGCATCCGTCGAGAAGTCCGACCGATTGCGCGCCGGCAGCTGGCTCGAGGTGAGCTGGCAGCCGCCGCGCACACTCGAGATCGAGCCGATCGCCGTGCCCGACCTCGGCATCGTGCACGACGACGCCGACCTCGTCGTCGTCGACAAGCCGGCCGGCGTCGCCGCGCACCCCTCGCTCGGGTGGAACGGGCCGACGGTCGTCGGCGCACTCGCCGCCGCGGGGTTCCGCATCTCGACCTCGGGTGCCCCCGAGCGCCAGGGCATCGTGCATCGACTCGACGCCGGCACGAGCGGACTCATGGTGGTCGCCAAGTCCGAGCGCGCGTACACCGAGCTGAAGCGCCAGTTCCACGACCGCGAGGTCGAGAAGATCTATCACACCGTCGTGCAGGGGCATCCCGATCCGCTCTCCGGCACGATCGACGCGCCGGTGGGTCGGCACCCGCGGTCCGAGTGGAAGTTCGCCGTCACGGCCGACGGCAAGCACGCGATCACCCACTACGAGACGCTCGAGGCGTTTCCGTACGCGTCGCTCCTCGAGGTCCGCCTCGAGACCGGTCGCACGCACCAGATCCGGGTGCACATGGCCGCGCAGCGGCATCCGTGCGCCGGCGACGCGATGTACGGCGCCGACCCGACCCTGTCGGCCAGGCTCGGGCTCGAGCGGCAGTGGCTGCACGCGAAGCGGCTCTCGCTCACCCACCCGGGCACGGGGGAGTGGACCACGTTCGAGTCGGAGTACCCGGCAGATCTCGCGGGCGCGCTCGAGCAGTTGCGCGGGGACTAGCGTGGGCGCTCGACCCTAGACTGGAAGTCCCGTCGAACCCGCTGTGAGGAGCTCCGTGGCCGCCGATTCCTTCGTCCACCTCCATGTGCACAGCGAGTACTCGATGCTCGACGGAGCGGCACGGGTGGGCGAGCTCATCCAGGCGGCGAGCGACGAGGGAATGCCGGCCGTCGCGGTCACCGACCACGGCAACGTCTTCGGTGCCTACGACTTCTGGAAGCAGGCGACCGACGCCGGCATCAAGCCGATCATCGGCACCGAGGCGTACATCACGCCCGGAACGCACCGCGGTGACAAGACCCGGGTTCGGTGGGGCTCCGGCGGCGGCGACGATGTGTCCGGCTCCGGTGCATACACCCACATGACCCTGTTGTCCGAATCGACAGCGGGCATGCACAACCTGTTCCGCCTCTCGAGCCGGGCGTCGATCGAGGGCTACTACTTCAAGCCGCGCATGGATCGCGAACTGCTGTCGCAGTACTCCGACGGGCTGATCGCGACGACCGGATGCCCCTCCGGCGAGGTGCAGACGCGTCTGCGGCTCGGGCAGTACGACGAAGCCGTGAGAGCGGCATCCGACTACCGTGACATCTTCGGCCGCGAGAACTACTTCGCCGAGATCATGGACCACGGCCTCGGCATCGAGAAGCGCATCATGGACGACCTGCTGCGTCTCGCGAAACAGCTCGACCTGCCGCTCGTCGCCACCAACGACCTGCACTACACGCACGCGCACGACGCCAAGAGCCATGCCGCCCTGCTGTGCGTGCAGTCGGGCTCGACGCTCGACGACCCGAACCGGTTCAAGTTCGACGCCGACGAGTTCTACCTGAAGACCGCGGCCGAGATGCGGCACGTGTTCCGCGATCACCCCGAGGCATGCGACAACACCCTGCTCATCGCCGAGCGCTGCGACGTGCAGTTCAACACGAACGCCAACTACATGCCGCGCTTCCCCGTGCCCGAGGGCGAGAGCGAAGAGACCTGGTTCGTCAAGGAGGTCGATCGCGGCCTCGAGGTGCGCTACCCGAACGGCATTCCCGCCGAAGTGCGCACGCAGGCCGACTACGAGGTCGGCGTCATCCTGCAGATGGGCTTCCCGGGCTACTTCCTCGTGGTCGCCGACTTCATCAACTGGTCGAAGAACAACGGCATCAGGGTCGGCCCCGGCCGTGGCTCGGGCGCCGGCTCGATGGCCGCCTACGCGATGCGCATCACCGACCTCGACCCGCTGCAGCACGGGCTCATCTTCGAGCGCTTCCTGAACCCCGATCGCGTGTCGATGCCCGACTTCGATGTCGACTTCGACGAGCGTCGTCGCGGTGAGGTCATCAAGTACGTCACCGACAAGTACGGCGACGAGCGCGTCGCCCAGATCGTGACCTACGGCACGATCAAGGCGAAGCAGGCGCTGAAGGACTCGTCGCGCGTGCTCGGGTTCCCGTTCGGGATGGGCGAGAAGCTCACCAAGGCGATGCCGCCTGCGGTCATGGGCAAAGACATTCCGCTCTCGGGCATCCTCGACACGCAGCACCCCCGCTTCAAAGAGGCCGGTGACATCCGAGCCCTCATCGAGACCGACGCCGAGGCGAAGACGGTCTTCGAAACGGCGCTCGGCCTCGAGAACCTGAAGCGCCAGTGGGGTGTGCACGCCGCGGGCGTCATCATGTCGAGCGACCCGCTCATCGACATCATCCCGATCATGAAGCGGGAACAAGACGGGCAGATCGTCACGCAGTTCGACTATCCCGCATGCGAGTCGCTCGGGCTCATCAAGATGGACTTCCTGGGGCTGCGCAACCTCACGATCATCGACGACGCCCTCGACAACATCGAGGCCAACCGGGGCCTCCGGCCCGTGCTCGAAGACCTCGCGCTCAACGACACCGAGGCGTACGAACTGCTGTCGCGCGGTGACACGCTCGGCGTGTTCCAGCTCGACGGCGGCCCGATGCGCTCCCTGCTGCGGCAGATGAAGCCCGACAACTTCGAGGACATCTCGGCCGTCATCGCGCTGTACCGGCCCGGGCCCATGGGCGCGAACTCCCACATCAACTACGCCCTGCGCAAGAACGGGCTGCAGCCGATCACGCCGATCCACGCTGAACTCGAGGAGCCGCTGAAGGACATCCTCGACACGAGCTACGGCCTGATCATCTATCAAGAGCAGGTCATGGCGATCGCCCAGCGCGTCGCCGGGTTCTCGCTCGGTCAGGCCGACATCCTCCGTCGCGCGATGGGCAAGAAGAAGAAGTCCGAGCTCGACAAGCAGCACGAGGGCTTCTCGGGCGGCATGAAATCGAACGGCTTCTCGGATGCCGCGGTGAAGACCCTCTGGGACATCCTGCTGCCGTTCTCCGACTATGCGTTCAACAAGGCGCACTCCGCCGCGTACGGCGTGCTCAGTTACTGGACGGCGTACCTCAAGGCGCACTACCCGGCCGAGTACATGGCGGCCCTGCTCACGAGCGTGGGCGACGCGCGCGACAAGCTCGCGCTCTACCTCAACGAATGCCGACGCATGGGCATCAGGGTGCTGCCGCCCGATGTCAATGAGTCGATCGGCTACTTCGCCGCCGTCGGCGACGACATCCGCTTCGGCCTCGGCGCGGTGCGCAACGTGGGCTTCAATGTGGTCGACGCCATCCGGGCCGCCCGCAACGAGAAGGGGCGATTCGAGTCGTTCCACGACTTCCTCAAGAAGTCGCCGCTGCAGGTCGCGAACAAGCGAACCGTCGAGTCGCTCATCAAGGCCGGCGCGTTCGACTCGCTCGGCGCCACGCGGCGCGCACTCGTCGAGATCCACGAGAGTGCGGTCGAGTCGTCGGTCGGCGAGAAGCGTGTCGAAGCGACCGGACAGGCGGGCTTCGACTTCGACTCGCTGCTCGCCCAGGTCGATGCGGCACCCGTGTCGCTCGTTCCCGACCGCCCCGAGTGGTCGAAGCGCGACAAACTCGCCTTCGAGCGCGAGATGCTCGGGCTCTACGTCTCCGACCATCCGCTCGCCGGACTCGAGGTGCCGCTCGCGAAGCATGCGTCGACCACGGTCACTGAGCTCATGGGCTCCGACTCCACGCAAGACGGCGACACCGTCACGATCGCGGGGCTCGTCACGAGCGTGCAGCACCGCGTGGCCCGGCAGAGCGGCAACCAGTACGGCATGATCCAGGTCGAGGACTTCTCGGGCGAGATCACGGTCATGTTCATGGGCAAGGCCTACCAGGAGTTCGCACCCGGACTGCAGAGCGACTCCATCGTCGTCGTGCGCGGGCGCGTGAGCCTGCGCGACGACGGCATGAACCTGCACGCGTACAGCGTGTTCACGCCCGAGCTCGGGCAGGGCGACGAATCGGGCCCGGTGGTCATCTCGCTGCCCGACATCCGTGCCACGACCGACACGATCACCGCCCTGAGCGATGTGCTGATCCGCCACGCCGGCGACACCGAGGTGCGGCTCAGGCTCATCCGCGGGCGCACTGCGCGCGTGTTCGAACTGCCGTACCCGGTGCGCGTCACGGCCGATTTCTACGGTGAGTTGAAGAGCCTGCTCGGGCCGAACTGCCTCGTGTGACGGGTCCGAGCGCAGCTCACCGGGGTGGTCGATAGGCTGGAGCGGTCATGCTGAGAACGATCGACCTGCGCGCAACCCGTCCTTCGCCGAGCGAGCTGCTCGCCCTCGTGCCGCGCGCCGCGACCGATGTCTCGGCCGCGCTCGAGCCCGCGCGCGGGCTCATCGACGCGGTGCGCGAGCAGGGCGAGGCCGCGCTCATCGAACAGGCCGAGCGGCTCGACCGGGTGCGCCCGCCGCACCTGCGGGTGCCCGCCGACGAGCTCGAGCGCGCCCGTGACGAGCTCGCGCCCGCCATCCGCGACGCGATCGAGCGCACCATCGAGCGCGTGCGTGCCGCAAGTGAAGCGCAAGTCCCAGCCCCTGAGCGCACCGTGCTCGGTGACGGCGCGGTCATCGAACAGCGGTGGCAGCCGGTCGCGCGTGTGGGCCTCTACGTGCCGGGCGGCAAGGCCGTCTACCCGTCGAGCGTGGTCATGAATGTCGTCCCCGCCCAGGTCGCCGGAGTCCGATCGATCGCGCTCGCCTCACCGCCGCAGGCCGCGTTCGGCGGACGCGTGCACCCCACCGTCGCGGGCGTCGCCGCACTCCTCGGCATCACCGAGGTCTACGCCATGGGCGGCGCCGGCGCGATCGGAGCCTTCGCCTACGGCGTGCCGAGCCTCGGGCTCGATCCGGTGCAACGGGTCACCGGCCCGGGCAATGTCTACGTGGCCGCGGCCAAGCGGCTCGTGCAGGGTGCGACCGGCATCGACGCCGAAGCCGGACCCACCGACATCCTCGTCATCGCCGATGATTCGGCCGATGCCGACTTCGTCGCCGCCGACCTCGTGAGCCAGGCCGAACACGACGAACTCGCGGCAGCCGTGCTCGTCACCGACTCGCCCGCGTTCGCCGCTCGCGTCGTCGAACGGCTCGAGGTCCGCGTGGCGGCGACCAAGCACTCGGCTCGGGTGCGCACCGCAGTCGAGGGCGTACAGTCTGCGGTCGTGCTCGTCGACGACCTCGATCAGGCCGCCGACTTCGCCAACGCCTTCGGCCCCGAGCACCTCGAGATCCAGGTCGGCGACCCCGAGGCGGTGCTCGCCCGCATCGAGAACGCCGGTGCGATCTTCGTCGGGCCGTACTCGCCGGTGAGCCTCGGCGACTACGCCGCCGGCTCCAACCACGTGCTGCCCACCGGCGGCCAGGCGCGATACGCCGCCGGACTCTCGGCCGCCACCTTCCTGCGCCCGCAGCAGGTCGTGCGCTACGACGCGGCTGCGTTGCGCGAGGTCGCGTCGGCGATCGCCGTACTGTCGACCGAGGAAGACCTGCCCGCGCACGGCGACGCGGTCACGGCACGGTTCGAACGCGCCTGACCGCCCGCCACTAGGCTGGGGGGCACCATGTACTGCCCCTTCTGCCGCCACCCCGACTCCCGTGTCATCGACTCCCGCACGAGCGACGACGGGCTCTCGATCCGGCGCCGTAGACAGTGCCCCGAGTGCGGCCGGCGGTTCTCGACGACCGAGACGGCGAGCCTCGCGGTCATCAAGCGCAGCGGCGTCATCGAACCGTTCAGCCGCGAGAAGGTCGTGCTGGGTGTGAAGAAGGCCTGCCAGGGCCGCCCGGTCACCGATTCCGACCTCGCGGTGCTCGCCCAGAAGGTCGAGGAGACCATCCGGTCGACGGGTGCGTCGCAGATCGAGGCGAACGACATCGGGTTGGCGATCCTCTCGCCGCTGCGCGAGCTCGACGAGGTCGCCTACCTGCGGTTCGCGAGCGTGTACCAGGCATTCGACTCGCTCGACGACTTCGAGGGCGCGATCGAGCAGTTGCGCGCCGAGCACGGCCGGCTGCCTGCGCGGCCCGTCGAGTGAGCGACGCGACAGCCCCGACGGCTCCGATAGCCTGAGTCCGGCATGTACCGACTCCTCTTCTCAGCCTTCCTGTCCCGAATGGACCCCGAGGCGGCCCATCACCTCGCGTTCCGGTTCATCCGCGCTCTCCCGACGCTCGGGTTCGGCCGGCTCGTCGAGCGATTCACCCGACCTGAACCTTCTCTGGCGGTGGAGACGCTGGGCCTCACCTTCCCGTCGCCCTTCGGCGTCGCAGCCGGGTTCGACAAAGACGGCTTCGCGGTGCGCGGTCTCGGCAACCTCGGGTTCGGCCACGTCGAGGTCGGCACCATCACGGCGATCGCGCAGCCCGGCAACCCCGCGCCGCGGCTGTTCCGCCTGGTCGGCGATCGAGCGCTCATCAATCGCATGGGCTTCAACAACGGCGGTGCGGATGCCGCTGCCGGGCGTCTCTCGCGGCTCGCGCGCCGCACCCGTCGGCCGGTGCTCGGCATCAACATCGGCAAGAGCCGGGTGACCGCGGTCGACGACGCCATCGGCGACTACGAGCGCAGTGCCCGCCTGCTCGCGCCGTACGCCGACTACCTCGTGGTGAACGTCAGTTCCCCGAACACCCCCGGGTTGCGGGGCCTGCAGGAGCTCGACGCACTCGCCCCGCTGCTCGAGGCCGTGCGTGCGGTGGCGGGCACGACGCCGCTGCTCGTGAAGATCGCGCCCGACCTCGACGACGACGAGGTGGTGCGCATCTGCGAACTCGTGGTGCGTCTCGGGCTCGACGGCATCATCGCGACCAACACCACGATCTCGCGCGACGGGCTTCGTGAAGCGGCATCCGTCGTCGCAGGCATCGGCGCCGGCGGCCTCTCGGGGGCGCCGCTCGCGCAGCGTTCGCTCGACGTGCTCCGCATCGTGCGCGCCAACGTGCCGGCGCAGCTGTGCGTGATCTCGGTCGGCGGCATCGAGACCGCGGCCGACGTGCAGCAGCGCCTCGACGCGGGCGCCACGCTCGTGCAGGGCTACACCGCCTTCATCTACCGAGGGCCGCTGTGGGCGAGGCAGGTGAACCGGGGCCTGCTGGCGCTCCGGCGTCAGAGCACCTCGACCTCGGCGAGCTGATCGGCGATCCGCGAGCCGTCGCTCGCTGACACCCAGGGCACGTCGGCACCGTGCTGCTCCGCCTTCGTGCGACCGCCTGCGAGCACCGCCTCACCCGTCGAGAGTCGACGGATCGCGACGGCAGCCACCCGATCGGGGTGTTCGGCAGCGAAACGGGCGTACAGCTCCTCGTCGTGCTGTCCGTCGTCGCCGATGAGCAGCCACCGCATGCCGGGGAACTCGTAGGCGAGCCGACGGAGGTTCTCCTCCTTGTGCGCGCGACCGCTGCGGAACCACCGGTCGTGCGTGGGTCCCCAGTCGGTGAGGAGCAGCGGGCCGGCCGGATAGAGGTTGCGCGAGAGGAATCGTGTGAGCGTCGGCGCGACGTTCCACGCGCCGGTGGAGAGGTAGATGACCGGCGAACCGGGATGGGCCCGGGCGAGGCGTTCGAAGAGCACGGCCATCCCGGGGGTGGGGATTCGGGCGTGCTCGTCGAGCACGAAGGTGTTCCAGAACGCGAGCAGCGGTCGCGGCAGCGCGGTCACCATGACGGTGTCGTCGACGTCGGAGATGATGCCGAAGTCGACATCGGGTCCGACGATGCGAATCGGGGCATCGGCGACCTTCGAACCCTCGGTGTGCAGCCGGGCCTCGTGCCAGCCCGGGGTGAGGGCCACGGGGATGCGGGTGTCGACGACGCCGCCGCGGTCGGCGAGCACTTCGATGCGTGCACCGCCGATCTCGATGACCACGGGCACCTCGCCGACCGGAACGCTCGTGAAGCTGCGCCAGCCGCGGATGCCCTGCTCGCCGCGTCGCCGACGGCGTTTCGATCGCTCATCGGGCGCGACCGGGCGGCTCAGCAGCACGCGGCAGAAGACCCGCACCCATTCGGTCGAACCGTACCCCGTGTATGGAACGACGGTCGGGATGTGGCCGCGCCGACGTGCCCAGCGTTCCCTGATGTCGTGGATCCGGTCCTCGATGCGCGCAGCACGGTGTCGTATCTGGGGTTCGGGGGATCCGGTCGGGTTGGGGGTGCTCGCCGGCATTCACTCAGTCTGTCATGAGCGCCGCTCGGGTCGCGAAACCGCGTGGTGCACGGGACGCCCGGCGCCTCCGAGTAGACTGAGGCCGCAACTGAGGAGGTTTCGTGTCCAATGTCGACCTGATCCTTGGGGCCGATCCGAGCCGCAAGCGGGCTGTCCGAACCGAGCCCACCCAACGACGCAGCAGCCAGCGCCTCGACGCGCTGCTCGACGCTGCCGCCGAGATCGTCGACGAATACACGTTCGAGCGGCTGACGACGCAGATGGTCGCCGAGCGCGCTGGCGCGTCCATCGGTACCGTCTATCGCTACTTTCCCGATCGCGTCGCCGTGCTGCACGCCCTGCGCGAGCGCTCGGTACGCCGATTCCGCGAACGCCTCGCCGATGAGCTGGAACGCACCGAACTCGAGACGTGGTGGTCGGTCATCGATCTCTCGATCATGGTGAGCGCCGAAATGTACCGTGATGAGCCGGGGTTCGCGGTCGTGCACGGCGCCGAACGCGAGCTCGCCGAAGGCGATATCGAGCCCGAGCTGGCACACCGCTTCGCTCAGCTGATCGAGGCGGAATTCGGCGCGGACGCCGACCAGGCCGAGCTGCGGTTCCGGCTGGGCGTCGCCATGGAGTTCGGCGGTGCATTGATCTATCGTGCATTCGAGCGCGACGAGTCCGGCGACGAGCGGTACCTCGAAGAAGCCCGCCGTCTCGTGCACGACTACCTCGCCGAGCATCTCGGTGAGGCGCGCGCCGAGCACAACGCGGCCTGACGACGCGCCGAGCACAACGCGGCCTGACGACGCGCCGTGCTTCGTGCGTTGCCTCGACGCGCGAATGGTGTTTGGCTGGTATCCGCCGTTCGAGCGAACGTCGCCGACGTGGATTGAGGCAGCATGATCGAGTTCCGAGGCGTGTCGAAGACGTTCCCTGACGGCACGCGCGCCGTAGTCGACGTCGACATCGTCATTCCGCCTCGCAAGACGACGGTGTTCGTGGGCTCGTCGGGTTCGGGCAAGACCACGCTGCTGCGAATGATCAATCGCATGGTCGACCCGACCTCCGGACAGGTGTTGATCGACGGCACCGATGTCGCGACCCGGGAGCCGGTCGCGCTTCGGCGCGGCATCGGCTATGTGATGCAGAACTCAGGGCTGCTGCCGCACCGAACGGTCATCGACAATGTCGCGACGGTGCCGCTGCTTCGCGGCGCGCGCAAGCGCGACGCGCACGCCCATGCGCTCGAATTGCTCGACACCGTCGGCCTCGACCGATCACTTGCCGACCGGTACCCGAGTCAGCTCTCGGGCGGGCAGCAGCAACGCGTGGGCGTCGCACGCGGCCTCGCGGTCGACCCGAACATCCTGCTCATGGACGAACCGTTCGGCGCGGTCGATCCGATCGTTCGCGCCGAATTGCAGCAGGAGCTGCTGCGCCTGCAGGGCGAGCTCGGAAAGACCGTCGTCTTCGTCACGCACGACATCGACGAGGCGTTTCTGCTCGGTGACCAGGTGGTCATCATGCAGCACGGTGGCAAGATCTCGCAGGCCGCCTCGCCGACAGAGATCCTCGCGAACCCCGCGGACGACTTCGTTGCCGAGTTCGTCGGCGCCGACCGCGGCAAGCGTGCGCTCCACATCACCGAGGTCGGAGGTCGGCGCATCGTGCTCGACGGCGACGGTCGCGCGGCGGGAGTGCTCGCCTCGTGACCTGGCTCTGGTCGAATCTCGACCTGGTCGGCGAACTGATCCTCGTGCACCTGGCATTGTCGGTGCCGGCGATCATACTGAGCTTCGTGATCTCGGTACCGATCGGGTGGCTCGCGCACCGCTACGCGTGGTCGCGCGGGGTGCTGCTGTCACTCTGCGCCCTGCTCTACGCGATCCCGTCGCTTGCCATGTTCGTCGCGCTCCCGCCGATCACGGGTCTCGGGCTGCGATCGCCCGTGAACCTGGTCATCGCCCTCACGCTCTACGGCATCGCCGTCATCGTGCGCACGGCCGCCGACGCCTTCGATTCCGTCGCATCCGATGTGCGCCAGTCGGCGACCGCACTTGGGTATTCGGCGGCGGGCCGATTCTGGGGGGTCGAACTGCCCCTCGCCGGCCCCGTGCTGCTCTCAGGGCTGCGGGTCGTCGTCGTCAGCACGGTGAGTCTCGCCACGGTCGGTGCGGTGATCGGGGTGCAGAGCCTCGGCAGTCTCTTCACCGACGGGTTCCAGCGTGGCATCGAGGCCGAGATCATCACGGGCATCGTCGCGACGATCCTGCTCGCGCTGCTCCTCGACTGGCTGTGCGTCATGGCCGGCCGACTGCTCATGCCGTGGTCCGGTCCCCGCCGGTCACGGCGGCCCGCGCTCTCCGACGTGCGCTCGATCGAGGCGGATCCCGCATGAACCTCTTCCTCGACGGCATCGCGTGGATCCTCGACCCCGCGAACTGGAGCGGGCCGGGCAGTATTCCGCAGCGGTTGTGGGAGCACGTGTCGATCACCGCCCTGGTGCTGGTCATCGCGTCGGCGATCGCGCTGCCGGTCGGTGCGGTCATCGGCCACACCGGCCGGGGCCGCGAGCCCGCGGTTCGAGTGTCCGGAGGGCTGCGCGCGCTACCCACGCTCGGCGTGCTCACACTCTTCGGCATCTGGCTCGGCATCGGCCTCGCAGCCCCGATCATCGCCCTCGTCATCCTGGCGATTCCGCCATTGCTCGCCGGTGCCTACGCGGGCTTCGAGTCGGTCGACCGGCGTACCATCGATGCCGCCCGAGCGGTCGGCATGCTCGAGTCGCAGATCGTGGGCAAGGTCGAACTCCCGCTCGGCATGCCGATCGTCGTCGGCGGCATCCGGTCGGCGACCCTGCAGATCATCGCCACCGCGACCCTTGCGGCCTACGTCGCCAACGAGGGGCTCGGGCGTTTCATCTTCGAGGGCCTGAAGACCCGTGACTTCCCCCAGATGCTCGGCGGTTCGATCCTGGTCATCATCCTCGCGCTCGTCATCGACGGTCTGTTCGCCGTCATCCAGCGCCTCGTCGTGCCCGCGGGAGTGCGGGCATCCCGCACCAGAGAGCTCCGCTCGCGGCCGACCCGGTCGCGAGCGGTCGTGGGGCAACCCATCATCGAAGGGAATCAGAAATGATCACAGCAGGAAGAGGCCGGCTCGTTGCGCTCGCAGCGGTCGCGGTCGGGGCGACAGTGGCCCTGGCAGGGTGTGCGTCGGGCGATCCGCTCGACAGTGCGTCGACAGACGACGGCGGCTCGTCCGAGACGCTCGTCGTCGGCTCGCAGGACTATTACTCGAACGAGATCATCGCCGAGATCTACGCGCAGGCGCTCGAGGCCAACGGGCACACGGTCGACCGGCAGTTCCGCATCGGCCAGCGCGAGGTCTACATCCCCGAGATCGAGAGCGGGGCGATCGACGTGTTCCCCGAGTACACGGGCAACCTGTTGCAGTTCTACGTGCCCGACACGACGGCCACGACGAGCGACGACGTCTACGCCGAACTCGAGACGTCGCTGCCCGAGGGCCTGCGCGTACTCGAGGAGGCACCCGCGACCGACCAGGACTCGTACAACGTCACCAAGGAGTTCTCCGACGCGAACGACGTCACGAGTCTCGCCGATCTCGCGAACGTCACGACACCGCTCACCCTCGGCGGTAACTCCGAGCTCGCGACCAGGCCGTACGGTCCCGACGGGCTGAAGGAGGTCTATGGCGTCGACGTCGCGTTCACACCGATCGAAGACAGCGGCGGACCCCTCACGCTCAAGGCGCTCGAAGACGACCAGGTGCAGATCGTGAACATCTTCAGCGCGAACCCGGCGATCGCCTCCAGCGATCTCGTGACGCTCGAAGACCCCGAGGGTCTCTTCCTCGCGTCGAACGTCGTCCCGGTCGTGAGCGACAAGGTCACCGATGAGATCGCCGAGGTCATCAACACGGTGAGTGCTGCGCTCACCGCCGAAGAGTTGGTCGCGCTCAACGCGCTCAGCATCGACGAACAGCAGTCGGCCGAGCAGATCGCGACCGACTGGCTCGCCGAGAAGTCGCTCTTCTAGCGCTCGGCGTCGAGGTTCGAGGGGTCGGGTGCCACGGCATCCGACCCCTCGTCGTCTGGGCCGGCCTCGACGATGTCGAGGTCGTCGTCGCCGGAGTCGTCGTCGAGTCGGCCGATCTCGTCGATCGCCGCCATGTGCTTGGCCTCGGAGCGGACGATCAGCTTCTTGAGGCCCCACGCGACGAGCAGAAACCCCGCGATGATGGCGACGAAGACGTACCCGGCCCAGTGCAGGTTCCGGCTGAGCTCGCGATAACTGCCCGCGGCGAGTGATCCGACCGTGACGTACGCGAACGCCCAGATGACGCAGGCGGGCAGCGTCCACGCGATGAATCGCCGGTACCGCATGGTGCTCATGCCGACCGTGAGCGGGATGAGCGAGTGCAGCACCGGCAAGAACCGTGAGATGAAGATCGCCGGCCCGCCGCGACGGTCGAGGTAGCGCTGGGCACGGTGCCAGTGGTCTTCGCCGATCTTGCGGCCGAGGCGCGAATGCAGGATGTGCGGGCCGAACCATCGTCCGAGGGCGAAGCCGATGCTCTCGCCGATCAGGGCGCCTGCGATGACGGCGAACGCGAGCGCGAAGTACTCGCCGACGCCGTCAACGGCGGTGGAGGCGACAAGCACGATGGTGTCGCCGGGCACGATGAGACCGATGAGCACCGAGGTCTCGAGCATGATGCCGATGCCGGCGAGCAGGGTGCGCAGCACCGGGTCGACGCTCTCGACGGTGTCGAGGATCCATGTGAGGATCTCGTTCATCCTTCGAGCGTATCGACGACGCGGGTGCTGCGCGTCACACTCGGGGAGGATTCTGAGTGTGCTGCGCCGTCGACGGCGCGAGTCGGGCGAGCCGTGCCTCGAGCATCGCGAGGTCGGGGCTCACCCCGCCCGCGTCGGCGTAGGCGCCCGGCTCGCCGGCCGAGCCGACCTGGATGATGGCGCGGCGTACCGAGTCGTCACCCGTGGCGTGCCGCGCGCCGTCGTCGGCGAGCATCTCGGTGAGCTGGGCGACGGCGCGCTCGGCGCGATTCGCGATCGGGAACCAGGGCAGCGCGCTGTGCCAGGCGCGGAAGGCGAGGAGCACGAGGTGGTGCAGCTGGTCGAGGTGCGTGCGCTCGTGCGCGATCACGGCAGCGAGTTCGTCGGCGCGCAGGGTCTCGACCAGTCCATCGGTGAGCACGGTCGCCGTGCGAATGCCGGGGACGCAGTACGCGAGCGGCACCGGGTGCGCGAGCACGCGGGTGCGGGGCTCGCCCGGGATCGGATCGCCGAGCAATGCGACGAGCTGGTGCTGGCGACGCCGCTCGCGCTCGGCTCGCACGGCCGTGACCGCGAGGTTGAGTGCGAGGTGGACCGCGAGTCCGGCGGCGAGGGTCAGGGCGGCGAGATGCACGACCCCGAAGCCTGCCGGCAGGGGGCCCGTGAACATCGCGGGTGCGAGTGCCGTCCATGCGCCGAACAGCGATCCGGCGGGCGCGGCGCCGAACAACAGCAGGCTGCCGATCATCGAGACGCCGCCGGCGACGGCGATCGCCTGCCAGAGCGCCAGTGCGACCCCGGGGGAATGGGCAGGCCAGGCGGCACCCGCGAGGGCGACGGGCACCGGCCACGCCAGCGCGAGGGCGAGGATTCCGAGCAGGACCGCGACGACGAGCACGGTCAGGGGCGTGAGTGTTCGTCGAGCAGGCGGCGCAGCGTGGCGGCCTCGCCGTCGCTGACGGTGCGGACGAAGCGAGCGAGTGCAGCGTCGCGATCGCTCGAGCGGTCGAGGACCTCGTGCATGAGCTCGGCGGTGTGCTCTTCACGCGAGAGCAGCGCGTGGTACCGATGCGGTCGCGTGTCGCGTTGCCGGCTGACGAACCCCTTGCGCTCGAGCCGCGAGAGCACTGTGAGCACGGTCGTCGTGGCCACCGACTTGCTCGGCGCGCCGTCGCGCACCGCGAGCGCGTCGCGCAGCTCGTTGGCCGTGAGCAGGGCCTCGCCCGACCACAGCACGTCCATCACGGAGCGCTCAAGTTCGCCGAGGTTCGCCATACAGCAAGAATATCGCCATCGAGAGAAGTGTTCTACGTGCGGTAGAGAAGTGCTCTACGCTCTGTAGACGAACGATTCTTCGACGACTGCGGTCGTGAAAGGGGCATCCGTGAACGAGCTGCTCGACCCGCTGCTCCTCGCCCGTTGGCAATTCGGGCTCACCACCGTCTACCACTTCCTGTTCGTCCCTCTCACCATCGGTCTCGCGTCGACCGCGGCCGTGTTCCAGACCGCCTGGTACCGCACCGGCAAGGCCGAGTACCTGCGGATCACGCGGTTCTTCGGCGGGATCTTCCTCATCAACTTCGCCATGGGCGTCGTCACCGGCATCGTGCAGGAGTTCCAGTTCGGCATGAACTGGTCGGAGTACTCGAGGTACGTGGGCGATGTGTTCGGCGCGCCGCTCGCCCTCGAGGGCCTGCTCGCGTTCTTCTTCGAGGCCACCTTCATCGGGCTCTGGATCTTCGGCTGGGACAAGCTGCCTCGGGGCCTGCATCTCGCGACCATCTGGTGCGTGGCCATCGGGTCGATCGTCTCGGCCTACTTCATCATCGCGGCCAACGCGTTCATGCAGAACCCGGTCGGGTTCCAGATCAATGAGGAGAAGGGGCGGGCCGAGCTCGTCGACATCGGCGCCCTGCTGACGAACCCCGTCGCCCTCGCCGCGTTCCCGCACACCATCGCGGCGAGCTTCATGGTCGCCGCCGGCCTCGTCATCAGCGCGGCGGCATGGCACCTGGCCCGCAATCAGCACCTCGACACGATGCGGCCGGCGCTGAAGTTCGGCCTCTGGGTGATGGTCGGCTCGGGGATCCTCACCACCCTCTTCGGCGACCAGCTGAGCCTCGCGATGGTCGCGACGCAGCCGATGAAGATGGCGGCCGCCGAAGCGACGTACGACACCGTCTGCGGTGCGGATGCCTCGTTCTCGATCTTCACGCTCGGAACCCCCGACGGGTCGACCGAGCTGTTCTCGATCCGCGTACCATACCTGCTGTCGTTTCTCTCGACGCACACCTTCGACGGGTGCGTCGAGGGCATCAACGACCTGCAGGCGCAATACCAGGAGCTCTTCGGCCCTGGCGACTACACCCCGATCATCTGGGTCACCTACTGGTCGTTCCGCTGGATGATCGGACTCGGCCTGGCGCACGTGCTCGTCGCCGTCGTCGGCCTGTGGCTCACCCGCAAGGGCCGGCTTCCGGAGCAGCGCTGGATATGGACGATCGCGATCTGGAGCTTCCCGCTCTCGCTCGCCGCCATGATCGTGGGCTGGGTCTTCACCGAGATGGGCCGGCAACCGTGGATCGTCTTCAGCCAGATGTTCACCGAGTCGGCCGTCTCGCCGAACGTGACCGGCCTCGAGGTGCTCATCTCGCTGATCGCCTTCACCCTCGTCTACGGCGCGCTCGCGGTCGTCGAGGTGCGCCTCGTGATCCGCGCCATCAAGAAGGGACCACCCGAGGTCGGCGAGCCCGACCCCGAGACCGGTCGGCACGAACCCGCAACGACGGTGTACTAGGAGGCAATGGACATGGATCTCACGGTGCTCTGGTTCTGGATCGTCGCGTTCCTCTTCGTCGGCTACTTCGTGCTCGACGGGTTCGACTTCGGCGTCGGCATGTCGCTGCCCTTCCTCGGAAAGGACGACATCGACCGCCGCGTGCTCATCAACACGATCGGGCCGGTGTGGGATCTCAACGAGACGTGGGTCATCGTCGCGGGCGCTGCACTGTTCGCCGCGTTCCCCGAGTGGTACGCGACGCTCTTCTCGGGGTTCTACCTCGCGCTCCTGCTCATCCTGCTCGCCCTCATCGCCCGCGGCGTATCGTTCGAGTACCGACACCAACGGCCCGAGTCGCAGTGGAAGGCGTGGTTCGACCGCATGATCATCGTCGGCTCGGCCGTGCCGGCGCTGCTGTGGGGTGTCGCGTTCGCGAACATCGTGCAGGGCGTGCCGCTCGACGCCGACCACAACTTCACGGGATCGCTGTTCGACCTGCTGAATCCGTACGCGTTGCTCGGCGGCCTCACGACCCTGCTGCTGTTCTTCACGCACGGCGTCGTGTTCGTCTCGCTGAAGACCGAGGGCGAGCTGCGCGAGCGGGCCCGGCGCCTCGCCGCGCGGGCCGGCGTCATCACGATCGTCGTCGCCGCGGTGTTCCTGGTCTGGACGGGACTGGCGCACGGCGGCCTCTGGTTCTGGATCCTTGCGGCCGTTTCGGCCGTCGCCCTCATCGCCGGCTGGCTGGCGAACGCCCGCGGATCCGAGGGCGTCGCCTTCACGCTGCTCGCGGTCACGGTGGCTGCGGCCGTGTTCGCGCTGTTCGCGTCGCTCTTCCCCGATGTGATGCCCGCGTCGAACGACCCTGCGAACAGCCTCACGATCGTGAATGCGTCGAGCTCGACGTACACGCTGACGGTCATGAGCTGGGTGGCGCTCGTCTCCCTGCCGCTCGTGCTCCTGTATCAGGGCTGGACGTATTGGGTGTTCCGCAAGCGCGTCACCCGGGCATCGATCGAGGCGGCAGTGCACTGACGTGAGGCCACTCGATCCGAGGCTCATCCGGCGTTCGCGAGCCGCCCGAGCATTCCTCGTTGCCGGCGGTGGGCTCGCGCTCGTCCAGGCCGCATCGACGATCGCGTTCGCCTGGGCGCTCGCGACACTCGTCACGGGACTCATCGACGGCATGCGGATGCCCCGTGCCTGGCCGTTGCTCGCCATCCTCGTGGTCGCGGCATCCGTTCGAGCACTTGCCGCTTGGGGATGGGACCTCGTCGGTTCGTCGGGCGCGATGCGAGTGAAGGCCGAACTGCGAACCGAACTGCTCACTGCGCTGGAATCGCGGCCGACGGGGGTGCCGGGTTTTCCGACCGCGCGTGTCGCCACGCTGCTCGGTGCCGGCCTCGACGCGCTCGACGCCTACTTCGGCACCTACCTGCCGCAACTCGTGCTCACGGTCGTCGCGACCCCGGTGCTCATCGTCACCGTGTGGATCGCCGACCCGTTGTCGGGCCTCGTGCTCGTGATCGTGCTGCCGCTGATCCCGATCTTCATGGCATTGATCGGCATGGCGACCGAAGTCGTGCAGCGGCGCCAATGGGAGAGTCTCGCGTCGCTCTCGCGCGGCTTCCTCGAGGTGGTCGGGGGGCTGTCGACGCTGGTCGCGTTCGGTCGTGCCGAGCGGCAGGCCGCCCGCATCCGCGCGGTCACCGATGACTATCGCTCACGCACGATGAAGGTGCTGCGCATCACGTTCCTCTCGGGGTTCACGCTCGAGTTCGCCGCCAGCCTTTCGGTCGCGCTCGTCGCCGTGTCGATCGGGCTGCGGCTGGTCGGGGGCGACATGACGCTCGTGGCCGGGCTGTTCGTGCTCGTGCTCGCGCCCGAGGTGTTCCTGCCGCTGCGCAATGTCGGCGCCGCGTTCCACGCGTCGGCGGCGGGCGTCACCGCGTCGGGCGATGCGTTCGACCTGCTGGCCGCGGCGCGGGAGCATCGTCGCGGCCGCGTCGACGGCGGGAACGACCCGGCTTCGGTTGCCATGGGACCATCCGCCGATGGGCTCGTGATCGACGGGCTCACGCTACGTCACGGTGAGCGGACGGTGTTCGACGGATTCGGGCTGGAGGCACGGTCGGGCGAGGTCGTCGCCATCACGGGCGAGAGCGGGTCGGGGAAGTCGAGCCTGTTCGCCGCGCTGCTCGGCTTCGCCCATGCCTCCGGCGGTGTCATGCTCGACGGTTTCCGCCTCGAGCCCGGCGATCGGTCGGCGATCGCGTGGGCGGGGCAGACTCCGTCGCTCCTGGCCGGCACCATCGAAACGAATGTGCGGCTGGGCGATGAAGGCGCCGATCCCGCACTGCTCGCCCGTGCCCTCGACCTCGCCGGCGTCGAGCTCGACCCAAGTCGTGTGCTCGGGCCGGGCGGCGCGGGGCTGTCGGGCGGCCAGGCGCAGCGGGTCGCCACCGCGCGGGCGATGCACCGCCTGCTCGCCCGTGACGGGCGACTGCTGCTGCTCGACGAACCCGCGTCGGCCCAGGACGAGGCGCGCGAGCTGCGGCTGGCGCGACGCCTGCGCGAACTCGCGAGCGAGGGGCGCATCGTGCTCGTGACCACTCACCGCGCCGGACTCGCTGAGATCGCCGACCGACGCATCGACCTGGCGGTGACGTATGCGTGATCGAACGACTGAGACGCTGCGCCGCGCCGTTCCGAGATTCTCGCGCCTGCTGCCGTCGGTGCTGTTCGGCATCGCGTCGGCAGGATCGAGTATCGCCCTGCTCGCCTGCTCGGCCTGGTTGATCGCGCGCGCCGCTGAGCAGCCGCCCGTGCTCTACCTCTCACTCGGCATCGTCGGCGTGCGGGCGTTCGCACTCGGACGAGCGGTGTTCCGCTACCTCGAGCGGCTGACCGGGCATGACGCATCCTTCCGTCAGCTCGCGACGATCCGGATCGGAGTCTTCGAGCGCCTCGTACCGATCGCGCCCGACGGGCTTGTCGCGAGCCGACGCGGCGACCTGCTCGCGCGCTTCGTCGACGACGTGGATGAGCTGCAGAACGTGCCCCTGCGTGTCGTGCAGCCGGTCATGAGTGCCGCGATCATCCTCGTGCTCGCCGTCGTGGGCGTCGCGTTCATCGCCCCGGAATCGGGGTGGGCGGTGTTCGTCTGCCTCGTCGTCGGCATCGGCGCCACCCTGCTGGTGCAGCGCCGCGCGGCGATCCACGCCGAGCGCACGCTCGCGCCGCTGCGCGGCGAACTGCAGGCGGCGGTCGTCGAACACGCCCAGTCGCTCGACGTGCTCGTCGCGTTCGACGCGGCCGGAGCGGGCCGCAGTCGCATCGATGCCATCGGGGCACGGCTCGCGAAGGCGACGCGGGCACGGGCCGCGGCAGGCGGCGCCGCCTCCGCCGCGATGGTCGCCGTTGGCGGGTTCGCCGTAGCCGCGAGTCTCGGTGCTTCGGCGCCGTTGCTCGAGTCGGGTCGCATCGACGGCCCGACCTTCGCGGTGCTGTGCCTCGTGCCGCTTGCCATCGCCGAGGTGGCCGGGGCGATTCCGCTCGCGATGAGTGCGCTCCGCCTCGCACGGGCGAGCGCCGAGCGCGTCGCCGATGCGGTGCCCGACGAGGTGCCGACGGGCATTCCAGTGCCGCCGACCGATCCGGCGACGCCGCCGGCGGTGCATCCGACGCCTTCCATCGAACTGCGCGGCGTTCGCGCGCAATGGCCGATCTTGGCCGACGTCGATCCCGACCTGGTCGTCGATGCGCCGCCGGCCGCGCTCGCGGGCGTCGACCTGACGATCGCGCCCGGTGAACGCCTCCTCCTGCGCGGCGCATCGGGCGCAGGCAAGACGACGCTCGCGCATGTGCTCGTACGGTTCCTCGACTATGCAGGGTCGTATCGTCTCGGCGGCGTCGAGGCGTCAGCGCTCGAACCCGGCGCCGTCCGCCGCATCGTCGGACTGGTCGAGCAGCGACCGTGGCTGTTCGACGAGGACGTGCGCCAGAACCTGCTCTTCGCGAGGGACTCAGCGACCGACGAGGAGCTGCGGGAGGTCATCGACCGCGTCGGCCTGGGCGGATGGCTCGATGAGCGCGGCGGACTCGATGCGAGGGTCGGGGAGCGCGGCGCGCTCGTCTCGGGCGGTCAGGCGCAGCGCATCGCCCTCGCACGAGCTCTGCTCGCCGGCTTCCCCGTGCTCGTGCTCGACGAGCCGACCGCGAGCGTCGACCCGGCGCGCGCCGATGCGCTCATTCGCGACATCACCGAGGCCGCGGGCCGATCGGGCCGCTCGGTGGTGCTCATCTCGCATGCGTCGGTCGACGAGTCCTTCATCGATCGCGTCGTGATGCTCGAGGAAGGGCGCGCCGTGTCGCGCATCCCTCTATCGAAAGCCTCCGGCGTGCGCTAACGTCGCCCGAAGTGGCACTGGTCTGCACAGATCAGGCCGCGCGGCGCCCGCACGCCGGGTCCGCACCCATAACTGCTGCGACGAAGGAGCAATGGTGAATCATCGAACTCGAACCGGTCTCAGGGTCGGCGCCATCACGGCATCGGTCGCGGTCTGCGGCGCGCTCGCATTTGCCGTGCCCGCCCAGGCGGCCGTTCAGACGAACACCCAGCCGCTGCGCGATGCCGTCACCGTCGAAGCCGTCATGGAGCATCTGGACGCGTTCCAGGCGATCGCCGACGCAAACGGCGACAACCGTGCGGCCGGCACATCGGGCCACGACGCGTCCGTCGACTACGTCGAGGGCCTGCTCGACACGGCCGGGTACACCACCACGCGACAGGAGTTCACGTACGAACGCACCGACTTCGGCGACTCGGCGCTGCAGCAGCTCGCGCCGAACGCCGTCGACTACGTGCTCGGGGTCGACTTCTTCCCGATGGACTTCTCGGGTGACGGCGACGTCACCGCGCCGGTCACCGCGGTCGACGTGAACATCACGGGAGACCACGCGTCGACGAGCGGGTGCGAGGCGGCCGACTTCGCAGCCTTCCCCGCCGGGAACATCGCGCTCATCCAGCGCGGTACCTGCGCCTTCGCGGACAAGGCCGACAACGCCTCTGCCGCCGGAGCAACCGCGGTCATCATCTTCAACCAGGGCAACGTCGTTCCCGGCGACGACCGTCTCAGCCTCTTCGGCGGCACGCTCGACGAGCCGGTGCGGTCGATCCCCGTCGTGAGCGCACCGTACGCACTCGGTGCCGAGTGGGTGACGACGGCCGGGCTCGAGATGCGGCTGAACCTCGAGGCCGAGGTCGTCGAGGTGACCACCGAGAACCTGCTCGCGGACACCACCACTGGTCGCACCGACCGCACGGTCGTCGTCGGCGGACACCTCGACAGCGTCGCGGAAGGGCCCGGCATCAACGACAACGGATCGGGCATTGCCTCGATCCTCGAGACCGCGCTGCAGATGGCCGAGCTCGGCATCGAGCCCGAGAACCGGGTGCGATTCGCCTTCTGGAGCGGCGAAGAGGACGGCCTCATCGGGTCGAGCTTCTACGTCTCGCAGCTCTCGGCTGCTGAGATCAAGGGCACCGCGCTGAACCTCAACTTCGACATGGTCGGCTCGCCGAACTCGGTGAACTTCGTCTACGACGGCGACGGTGACGCGCTCGGCATTTCGGGCCCGAACGGATCCGGTGTGATCGAAGACGTCTTCACCGACTTCTTCGCGGGCCAGGGCGAGCCGACCGCGCCGACCGACTTCGACGGCCGCAGCGACTACTTCGGCTTCATCGAGGCGGGCATCCCTGCGGGCGGCCTCTTCACCGGAGCCGAGGGCATCAAGTCCGCGGAGCAGGCCGCGATCTTCGGCGGCACCGCCGGCCTTGCGTACGACCCCTGCTACCACGCCGCGTGCGATGACATCATGAACCTCAACGAGGACACCCTCGACCTGATGGCGGATGCGATCGCGCACTCGACCCTCACCTTCGCCGAGACGTCCTCCGCGGTCAACGGCACGGGCAAGGGCAAGGCGGTCGGTCAGATCGACTGGGAGTTCAAGGGCAGCCGCGCGCTCCGCTGATGATCGGCACTGACGGGGCGGGGCGAGCGATCGACCCGCCCCGTCAGTCTTCTCCGGCGTCCTAGGCTGGGAGGGTGTCGCGTCGCATTCGATTCCGCCCGCTCGCGGCGTGGCGCGACCCCGAACTCGTCTTCCGGGGCCTGTTCGCCGATGCGGCCTACGCAGTCTGGCTCGACGGAGGATCGGACGCCGATTCAGGCATCAGCGTGCTCGCCGCCGCCCACGCCACGAGCGAATTCGTCACGGTCGACGCCGCGCGCGGCACCGTTATGCGCAGCATGCCGGCCGGTGCGGATCCGCGCGGGGTATCGCACGAGGCCTCCGTTTTCGAGGTGCTGGCCGACGGGCTCCGCGACGCCGTAGCCGAGAGCGACGGCGCGGAGGTGCCCGGCCCGCTGGGCTGGTACGGCTGGTTCGGGTACGAGCTCGGCGCACTCGTGAACGAGGTGCCGGCCGATCAGGCCGAGACGCCCGACGCCGCGTTCCTCTTCGTCGACCGTGCAGTCGTCTTCGATCACGGCGCCCGTTCCGTAGGCCTCGTGTGGCTGGAGGGCCAGCCGGTCACCGCCGGGGAGGTGTGGGCCGACGAAGTCGAACTCGCCGTGGCTGCGCTCGACGACGCCCGGTTCCCGGCGGATGTCGTCGAGGTGACCGGGCAACTTCCGACCGTGCACTGGCGCCACCGACCGGGGCGGTACGCCGAACTCATCGCCGAGTGCCAGGCGGCGATCGTGCGTGGCGACGCCTACCAGCTCTGCCTGACGAACCGTGTCGACGTCGACACCCGACCCGACCCCGCCGCGACGTACCTCGCGCTTCGCGCGTCGAGCCCCAGCCACCACGGCGGCTACATCCGGTTCGGCGGACTCGCGCTCCTCAGCGCCTCGCCTGAACAGTTCCTGCACGTCGACGCCGACGGTCTCGTCTCGACGAAGCCGATGAAGGGAACGCGTCCCCGTGGCGCCGATCCGCTCAGCGACGCCGCCCTCCGGCGCGAGCTTGTCGAGAGCGACAAAGAGCGTGCCGAGAACCTGATGATCGTCGACCTCATGCGAAACGACCTCGGGCGCATCGCCGAACTCGGGAGTGTCTCGGTACCGAACCTCCTCGACGTCGAGGAGTACGCGCACGTGCACCAGCTCGTCTCGACGGTGCAAGCGAGGCTGCGTCATCCGCTCACCGCGCTCGACGTCGTGCGGGCGGCGTTCCCGGCCGGATCGATGACGGGGGCGCCGAAGGTGAGCGCGATGACGATCCTGCACGGCCTCGAGGCAGGACCTCGCGGGGTGTACTCGGGCGCGTTCGGGTACCTCGGCGTCGACGGCAGCGCCGACCTCGCGATGGTCATCCGCTCGATCGTGCTCACGCCCGCCGGGGCGAGCATCGGCACCGGCGGTGGCATCACCGCGCTCTCCGACCCCGATGAGGAGATCGAGGAGACGCGGGTGAAGGCGCGGGCGCTGCTCGCAGTACTCGGGGCGGCGACGCCCGGCGATGAGTGAGTAGGCTTGAGGTTCGAGCGCGCCGCGATGCAGCGTGCCCTGAACTTCGGGCGACGCCCCCGCCGACACACGATTGAGAGTCACGTGGCACACGATCACGACCCTGCACACGCCGACAACGGCGCGTACGACTTCGCCGAGATCCAGGCGAAGTGGCTTCCCGAGTGGGACGAGCTCGCGCCGTTCCGCGCCGGGGTGTCGGGCGACACTCGGCCGCGCAAGTACATCCTCGACATGTTCCCCTACCCGTCGGGCGACCTGCACATGGGCCACGCCGAGGCGTTCGGCTACGGCGACACGGTCGCACGGTACTGGCGTCACCAGGGCTTCGATGTGATGCACCCGGTCGGCTGGGACTCGTTCGGCCTCCCGGCCGAGAACGCCGCGATCAAGCGGGGAATCGATCCGCGCGCATGGACCTACGAGAACATCGAGCAGCAGAAGCGGTCGTTCCGCCAGTACGCGCCGTCGTTCGACTGGAGCCGCGAGCTGCACACGAGCGACCCCGAGTACTACAAGTGGAACCAGTGGCTGTTCCTGAAGCTCTACGAGAAGGGCATCGCCTACCGCAAGGCCGGCCAGGTCAACTGGTGCCCGAACGACCAGACGGTGCTCGCGAACGAGCAGGTCATCGACGGTCACTGCGAACGATGCGGCTTCGTCGTCACGAAGAAGGCGCTCACCCAGTGGTACTTCCGCGTCACCGACTACGCCGACCGCCTGCTCGACGACCTCAACCAGCTCGAGGGCGCCTGGCCCGGCAAGGTGCTGTCGATGCAGCGCAACTGGATCGGCCGGTCGGCCGGTGCCGACGTCGACTTCGAGATCGAAGGCCGTGACGAGCGGGTCAGCGTGTTCACGACGCGGCCCGACACGCTCTACGGTGCGACGTTCATGGTCGTCGCGCCGGATTCCGAGCTCGCAGCCGACCTCGTGGGCGGGGCACCCGCCGAGGTGCAGCAGCGTTTCGCCGACTACCTCGACACGGTTCGCGCCGAGAGCGACATCGATCGCCTCGCGACCGACCGGCCGAAGACCGGCGTGTTCCTCGAGCGCTACGCGGTGAACCCGGTGAACGGCGAGCGCCTGCCCATCTGGGCGGCCGACTACGTGCTGGCCGACTACGGTCACGGCGCGATCATGGCGGTGCCCGCGCACGACCAGCGCGACCTCGACTTCGCCCGCGCGTTCAACCTTCCTGTCCGCGTGGTCGTCGACACGAACGCGCCGGTCACGGGTGTGATCCCGGTGATCCAGCTCGACGAGCAGGGCGACGCGATCATGCCCGACGACCTGCCGCCGCTCGACCCGGCGTCGACGGGCATCGCACTCGGCGGCGAGGGGCGGCTCATCAACTCGGGCCCGCTCGACGGGCTCTCGAAGTCCAATGCGATCCGCCGAGTCATCGAGGTGCTCGAGCAACGCGGACTCGGGCGGGCGGCGAAGAACTTCCGCCTGCGCGACTGGCTGATCTCGCGCCAGCGCTACTGGGGCACGCCCATCCCGATCATCCACTGCGCCGAGTGCGGTGAGGTGCCCGTGCCCGAGAGCGACCTGCCCGTGCGGCTGCCCGAGGCCGCCGGCCTCGACCTGAAGCCCAAGGGCTCGAGTCCGCTGGGTGCGGCCGAAGACTGGGTGAACGTCGCCTGCCCGAACTGCGGCGGCGCGGCGCGGCGCGACTCCGACACGATGGACACGTTCGTCGACAGCTCGTGGTACTACCTGCGGTATCTGAGCCCGAACGACGACACCAATGCGTTCGACGTCGCCGAGGCCGAGAAGTGGCTGCCGGTCGACCAGTACGTCGGCGGCGTCGAGCACGCGATCCTGCACCTGCTGTACTCGCGATTCATCACGAAGGTGCTCTTCGACCTCGGCTACCTGAGCTTCACCGAGCCGTTCACCTCGCTGCTCAACCAGGGCATGGTGATCATGGACGGCGCGAAGATGTCGAAGTCGAAGGGCAACCTCGTCGAGTTCGCGAGCGAGCTGTCGGCGCACGGCGCCGACGCGCTGCGCGTGACGCTCGCCTTCGCGGGTCCTCCCGAAGACGACATCGACTGGGCGGATGTCTCGCCGGTGGGTGCCGCGAAATTCCTCGCCCGCGCGTGGCGCATCTCGGGTGAGGTGACCTCGTCGCCCGACGTCGAGTGGAAGTCCGGCGACGCGGCGCTGCGTCGCGTCACGCACCGCCTGCTCGCGGACGCGCCGGGTCTCGTCGAGGCGTTCAAGTTCAACGTGGTCGTCGCACGACTCATGGAACTCGTCAACGCGACGCGCAAGACGATCGACTCGGGCGCCGGCGCGGGCGATGCCGCCGTGCGTGAGGCCGCCGAGATCACGGCGATGATCCTCGACCTGTTCGCGCCGTACACGGCTGAAGACATGTGGCAGCGTCTCGGCTACGAGCCGACCGTCGCGCTCGTGCAGTGGCGCAAGGCCGATCCCGCGCTCCTCGTCGAGGAGTCGGTCACCGCGATCGTGCAGGTCGACGGCAAGGTGCGCGACCGGCTCGAGGTCTCGCCGAAGATCTCGACCGACGAGCTCGAGTCGCTCGCACGCGCATCCGACGCGGTCTCGCGATCGGTCGGCGAGCGCGAGATCGTGAACGTGATCGTGCGCGCACCGCGACTCGTGAACATCGCGACCAGGGGCTGAGCTGCCCTCGGCTCCACTCGTCCTCGACAGCGGCCCCCGCGGGCGGTTCCGTCGACAGGTGTGCTGACCGGCTCCCGAGTGGGTCTGCACCGCGCATAGCGTGCGGGTATGCCCGCAGCCCATGGACCCGATCCGTTGGGCGCGCTCGATCCCGCTTCGAGGCGAGCGTCGCCACGTCTGCGCGTGAGCGTCGGGGCTGCGGTGGTGCTCTTCATCGCTGCCGTCGCCTTGGCCGCGGTGCTGTCGTTCAGTGCGACGGGTGGTGGGGCGCAGGGCACGATCGGCGAGACGGTCCGCGTGGAGAACCCCAGTGGGGGTGGCGGAGCATCCGCATCCGATGACGTCGCGGTCTCGGGAGCGCCGTTGCTCGTTCATGTGCTCGGTGCGGTGGCACAACCAGGCCTCGTCGAGCTCGAAGCGGGCGCGCGGGTCGTCGACGCCGTCGCAGCCGCGGGCGGGCTCACGCCCGAGGCCGATCCGGCAGGTGTGAACCTTGCACGGCCGGTGGTCGACGGCGAGCAATTGGTCGTGCCGGTGGTCGGCGCCGTTCCGCAACCCGGGGTGGCCACCGGTGGCGCTCCGGGCGGGGGCGTTCCTGCAGGCGACGGGCTCGTTCACCTCAACACGGCCGATGTCGCCGAGCTCGACACGCTGCCGCGCATCGGACCGGCGCTCGCGCAGCGCATCATCGAGTGGCGCGATGCCAACGGCCCGTTCACGAGCGCCGAACAGCTGCTCGACGTGGCGGGCATCGGCGACGCGGTGTTCGCGGGCCTCGCCGACAAGGTCGCTCCATGATGCCCGACCTCCGGCTCGTGGCGCCCGCGATGGCAGCGTGGACCGGCGCGTGGCTCGCGGTCGCGGCGCCTGATGCGGGCATCCCGGCATGGCCGACGGTCATCGCGATCTGGGTGGCCGCGGTGGTGATGCTGGTGGCGCTCGTTTCGGTGCAGGCGCAGGCGGTGCGGCTCCCTCGGGCCACGCGGCCCGGTGGCCGGCGCAATCGCGTGTTGCGTGCCGTGGTGCGCTGGTGCGCGATGCTGCTGATCGCGCTCGCGGCCACCGGCCTGGTGGCGACCTCCGCCGCAGTCGCGCTCGAGGCGCGTTCGCATTCGCCGCTCGCCGAGGCGGCATTGAGCGGATCCGCCGTGAGCGTCGTCGTCGAGCTCACGGCTGCACCCCGGGCGATGTCGGCGCCCTGGTTCGACGGTGGGGCCGACGGCGCGACGACCGAGCTGCCGCAGCGGGTGGAGGGACGGGTGGTCGCCGTCGACGGCATCGGCGTCGAGTCCGTTCCGGTCACCGCGACGGTCGATGTCGCGCCGTCGAAGCTGCAGCTGGGGACGACGCTGTCGTTCGACGCGAACGCCGCCACGCTGCCCGCAGCTGACGCAGCGGCGTTCCGCCTCAACGTCGCGGGCGACGTTCATGTATCCGCGCCGCCGGTCTGGCTCGCGTGGAGCGGAGCCCTGCGCATCGGGTTCGCCGAGGCGGCCACGTCACTCGGCGGCGATGGGGGAGCGCTCGTGCCGGGGCTCGCGATCGGCGACACGAGCGCGGTCGGCGACGCACTCGACGACGCCATGAAGGCGAGCTCGCTCAGCCATCTGACTGCCGTCTCCGGAGCAAACTGCGCCATCGTCACCGCAGCCGCGTTCGCCCTCGCCGGGGCCGCAGGCCTCCGGCGTGGCGCGCGCGTGCTGGTCGCGCTCGTCGCGCTCGTGGGGTTCATCGTGCTCGTGACACCCGAGTCGAGTGTGGTGCGAGCGGGAGCGATGGCGGTCGTCGTGCTGATCGCGCTCGCGTGGGGCCGTCCCGGGGGCGGGATCGCCGCCCTCGCGGTCGCCGTCATCGTGCTGCTCTGCGTCGACCCGTGGTATGCGCGCGACTACGGCTTCGCGCTCTCGGTGTGCGCGACCGCCGGATTGCTGCTGCTCGCCGGCCCATTGGCACGCGCGATGGCACGGGTGATGCCGACCCCGCTCGCGATCGTGCTCGGGGTGCCGCTCGCGGCCCAGCTCGCCTGCCAGCCGGTGCTGATCCTGCTCGACCCCGCACTCGCGCTCTATGGCGTGCCGGCGAACCTGCTCGCCGCTCCTGCCGCCCCGGTCGGCACGATCGCCGGACTGATCGGGTGCCTGCTGATGCCGCTGCTGCCCTCGGTCGGGTTCGCATTCCTCCAGCTCGCATGGGTGCCCGCGGCTTGGATCGCGCTCGTCGCGCACGCAGGCGCCGCCCTCCCCTTCGGGCGACTGCCCTGGTTGCCGGATGCCGCGGGCGCGGTGTTGCTCGTCGCGTGCACCGCGCTCGCCCTCTGGCTGGTCCTCGATCGTTCACCGCGGGTGCGGGTGCGTGCCGCGGCAGTGTCGCTCCTGCTCATCGCGGTCGCCGTCCCGGTCGGCGTCAGCGTCGGAGCCCCGACGCTCGGGAGGGCGATGCGACCGGGGTCGTGGGATCTCGCGGCATGCGACATCGGGCAGGGCGACGCGGTATTGCTGCGATCGGGTGGCACCACGGCGCTCATCGACACGGGCCCCGATCCCGCGGCGCTTCGCCGGTGCCTCGACTTCCTCTCGATCGACCGCATCGACCTGCTCGTGCTGACGCATTGGGACGCCGATCATGCGGGCGGGACATCCGCCGTGGTCGGACGCGTCGACATCGTCATCCACGGTCCGCTCGACGACGAGCGCTCGAGCCGTGCACGCGACCCGCTCATCGCGGGCGGAGCCGAGGCCATCGAAGTGACCTCGGGTGATCGCGGGCTCTTGGGCGATGCGCGCTGGCGGGTGCTCTGGCCCGAGCCGGGCGCGGCGCCCGGCAACGATGCGAGCGTCGTGCTCGATGTCGAGACTCCGGAGTATCGCGGCATCTTCCTGGGCGACCTCGGCGAGGGGGCGCAGCGCCGCCTGCTCGCGGCCGCTCCGATCGGTGCCGTCGATCTCGTCAAGGTGGCGCACCACGGCTCGGCCGACCAGAGCGAGGAGCTCTACTCGCGGCTGAACGCTCCGGTCGGCATCATCGGCGTGGGGGCTGAGAACGGGTACGGGCATCCGACCGACCGGCTCCTCGAACTCCTCGAGGGTACGGGCACGGCCGCGGTGCGGACCGACCGCTCGGGCACGCTCCTCCTGACCGCCGACGAGGCGGGGTTCTCGCTGTGGACGGAGCGCGCCGACGAGGACGTCGGTGCCCGACCGTAGACTTGACGCGGAACGGAGGCACGGGTGGCAGCACGCACAGGGGCCGCTTCGGCACGGTCGAAGACGGCGATCCCGCAATTGGCGTTCAGCGCGGTGCGTCCGGCACCGATCGTGCTGGTGACCGGTCCCGAAGACGTGCTCGCCGAGCGGGCCATCACGATGCTTCGAGATTTCCTCCGCACCGAAGACCCGTCGCTCGAGGTGAGCGACCTCGAGGCCGACGGCTATCGGCGCGGCGAACTCCTGACGCTCGCGAGCCCGTCGCTGTTCGGCGAGCCGCGACTCATCCGTGTGAGTGCCGTCGAGAAGTCCAGCGATGACTTCCTGCTCGATGCGCTCGACTACCTCGGCCAGACCGCCGAGGCCACCACCGTCGTGCTGCGTCATCGAGGCGGGCAGCGCGGCAAGCGGCTGCTCGACGCGATCCGTGCCGGAACGGGGGCGGGCATCGAGATCGTCTGCGCCGAACTCAAGCGCGACGCTGACAAGCAGGATTTCGCGGTCGCCGAGTTCCGTGCGGCCGGGCGCAAGATCAGCCCGGGCGCGTTGCGAGCACTCGTCGCGGCGTTCAGCGACGACCTGCGCGAGCTCTCGGCGGCGTGCCGGCAACTGATCGCCGACAGCCCGGGCGACATCTCCGAAGCGGTCGTCGCGAAGTACTACGGCGGGCAGGTCGAGACCAACGCGTTCGCCGTGGCTGACGCGGCGATCGCCGGCCGCTACGGCGAGGCGCTGATCGCGCTCAGGCACGCACTCGACAGCGGCGCCGACCCGGTGCCGATGGTCGCGGCGTTCGCCATGAAGGTGCGCACGATGGCCAAGGTATCGGGCGCACGCGGGGGCGGTGCGCAGCTGGCGTCCTCGCTCGGCCTTGCGCCGTGGCAGGTCGACCGCGCCCGGCGCGACCTCGCCGGCTGGACCGATGCCGGTATCGGGGTCGCGATCGAGGCGCTCGCGGCGACCGATGCTGCAGTGAAGGGCGCCGAGCGCGATCCGGTGTTCGCGCTCGAGCGACTCGTGGGCATCATCGCGGCACGCGGACGCGCGTAGCCGCCGCTCAGCCGAACTCACCTCGCAGACGACGAAAGCCCCGCCGAAGCGGGGCCCTCATTCGAAGCTGCGCGACTCAGAGCGCTGCGGCCTGCTTCGCGATGGCCGACTTGCGGTTCGCGGCCTGGTTCTGGTGGATGACACCCTTCGACACGGCCTTGTCGAGCTTGCGCGACGCGACGCGAACGGCGTCGGTGGCCTTGTCTTTGTCGCCGCCGGCGATCGCCTCGCGGGCGGCGCGGACGACGGTCTTGAGTTCGCTCTTCACGGCCTTGTTGCGCTCTTCGGCCTTGCGGTTGGTGCGGATGCGCTTGATCTGCGACTTGATGTTTGCCACGTGGTTCGTCTTTCGTTGTCGTGTGGGTACCGGTTGTGCCGGGCGTAGGTAGAGGGGCCTCGCCGGCGAATCGTGCGGGGTGGGACCCACACGGAAGCCAACAGGCAACGATACCAGCTACGTGACGGCCTTGCCAAAGCGTCGGCGTCGTGCCGCGCGGGCCTCGAGTTCGGCGACCGCGCCGAGCACTGCGGCCGTGAAGTCGTCGGGGCGGCTGAGGCTGACCAGGTGGGTGGCACCGGGCACCACGACGAGTCGACCGTACGGCGTGGCACGCAGCATCCGACGTTCTTCGAACCGGAAGTGGTCGAATCGGCCGTTCACGAACCACACCGGTACGTCGATGCGGGCGAGCGCCGCCTCGGGGTCGAGCTCTCCGACCGCCAGGAGGGCCGGCGCCATCACGTCGAGGGCCACGCCGCCTGCCAGCACGTCGTCGACGGCGTCGCCGCGAAGGAAGATCCGCACCATGGCGTCGTTCATCGCCCTGCCGCGGTCGGGCAGCCTGCCGATGAGGTCGGCGAGGCGCCGGTACCCGGAGAGTCCTGCCCCCCTCGGGCGGGCGCCGCATGAGGCGGCCACCAGCCCGTCGATGCGACCCGGATGCCTCGCCGCGAACTCGACGGCGAGGTAGCCGCCCAGACTCAGGCCGACGAGCAGTGTCGGTGGCGGCGTCGCCGGTCGCGAGGGGTCGCGGCCGTCGCGGGCGGGGAGCGCCTCGCGCAGGACGCGCATCGATTCGTCGAGGGTGAACGGCTCGCCGATGTGGGAGCCGTGACCCGGAAGGTCGATCGCGACCGCCTCGATGTCGTGCCGAGCGAGCGCTGCGAGCTGGCGGCGCCACATCGTCGCCGAGGTGCGCAGACCGTGCACGAGGACGACGCGGGCGCGAGGCATCGGTCAGCCCGCCCTGATCGCACCCAGTTCGCGAGCCCTCGCGACCGCTGCGGTACGAGAACCGACGCCGAGTTTCGTGAAGATGTGCACGAGGTGGGACTTCACGGTTGCCTCACTGAGGAAGAGCGTGCGGCCGATGTCGCGGTTCGTGCGGCCCTCGGCCACGAGCGAGAGCACTTCGGCCTCGCGGGCGGTGAGGCGCTCGTTCGACGTGCGCGATGCCTCGAGCCGTGACGAGACCTCGGGCGCGAGTGCCGATTCGCCAACCGCGGCCGCGCGCACCGCCGAGATGAGGTCGGCCGGAGGGGCGTCTTTCAGCAGGTACCCGCTTGCGCCGGCCTCGATGGCGCCGATGATGTCGGCGTCGGTGTCGTAGTTGGTGAGCACGAGCACCCGCGGAGCGCCGGCCTGCGAGCGGATGCGCCGGGTCGCCTCGGCGCCCTGAAGTGCGCCGGGGAACTGCAGGTCCATGAGCACGAGGTCGACGTCGGCCGTCAGTGCGAGGCGTACGGCGTCTTCGGCGGTGGCGGCCTCGGCGACGACCTCGAGGTCGGACTCGCTCTCGAGCAGCGCGCGGATTCCGGCGCGCACGACCGGGTGGTCGTCGGTGAGGAGCAGCCGGATCACGGGGTCACCACCGGAATGCGTACCGAGAGCGCCGTGCCCTCGCCCGGCGCGCTCTCGACCTCGAGTGTGCCGCCGAGTTGCTCCGCCCGTCGGCGGATGGCCCGCAGCCCGAAGTCGCCGATCTCGGAGGAGGAAGCGGGTGCCCCCATGCCCACAGGGTCGAAGCCGACGCCGTCGTCGACGACGTCGAGGGCGATCTCGTCGCCCAGGAAACTGAGCGTCAGCGACGCCACGGTCGCGTCGGCGTGCTGCAGCACGTTCGCGAGCGATCCCTGCGCGATGCGCAGCAGCGCCGCGTCGGTCGCCATCGGCAGCATGACGGCGTCGCCGCTCACGACGAAGTCGACGCGCACGCGCGACCCCGCCTGCTCGGCCTGCGCGGTCGTGGCGCGCGCGAGCCGGCCGAGGGCGGCGGGCAGCGTCTGCACATCGAGTGCCGGGGGAGTGAGCTCGCGGATGAACCGGCGCGTCTCACTCAGGTTCTCGGCGGCCGTCTCACGTGCGAGTCGAAGTCGCTCACGCACCTGATCGTCGACCACGTCTCGTTCGGCCGCGTGCAGCAGCATCTGGATGCTCGAGAGCCCTTGGGCGACGGTGTCGTGGATCTCACGGGCGAGCCGCTCGCGCTCAGCACGGGTTCCGGCTTCGCGGCTCGCCGTCGCGAGCTCTTCGCGCGTGGCGACGAGGTCGAGGATGAGCGCCTGCCGTTCGTGCGTCTCCTGCGACATGGCGCGGTAGCCGAGGCCGAGGACGATCGCGACGCCCGCGCTGATGAGCGGCCCGAGGATGGATCCGATCTCGAGACCGAGGTGCGTCGCCGTGCCCCACACCGAGAGGCCGAAGGTCACGACGACGAGCGGCACCGCGATGGGTGCGGCGAGCACGTGCAGCTCGAGGAAGAACAAGGGGAACGCGAGGAACGCGGCGTCTGGGGTGAGCGCAGACAGGCCCACCCACAGCGCGAGCAGTGTGACGAGCCACACCACGCGCACCCACGTGGGAAGGTGGCGGCGAGCGGCGGCGATACCCGCGCCGTAGCAGGCGAGGAACGCGACGGCGAGCACGGTGATCGCGACTTCGGACGGGTCGTCGGCGAGCAGCGAGCGAACGACCACGAAGAGGGTGAGCCCGACGACGAGCAGGTGCAGGCCGAGCCGCAGCGCCGTGAACACGGGACGCAGGGCCGAAGCGGCGATGCGCTCATCGGTGGGCTCGATGACGGTCATGATGCCTCCGAGCGTAGCCGGAGCGTTTCGCGCGAGGCATCCGTCGAAAGTCGGAACGCAATTCAGCAACGCAACTCATGGGAGAATCGACAGGATGTCCCCTCGAGCCGTAACCCCACCGGTGCCCGCCGCCACCGACCCCGCATTGATCCGCAACTTCTGCATCATCGCGCACATCGACCACGGCAAGTCGACCCTTGCCGACCGCATGCTGCAGATCACGGGCATCGTGAGCGATCGCGACATGCGCGCGCAGTACCTCGACCGCATGGACATCGAGCGCGAACGCGGCATCACCATCAAGAGCCAGGCGGTTCGCATGCCGTGGCAGCTGGGCAACACGTCGTTCGCGCTCAACATGATCGACACCCCCGGGCACGTCGACTTCAGCTACGAGGTCTCGCGCTCTCTCGCCGCCTGCGAGGGGGCGATCCTGCTCGTCGACGCCGCGCAGGGCATCGAGGCGCAGACGCTCGCGAACCTCTACCTGGCACTCGAGAACGACCTCGAGATCATTCCGGTGCTGAACAAGATCGACCTGCCCGCCGCCGACCCCGACAAGTACGCCAAGGAGCTCGCCGACCTCATCGGCGGCTCGCCCGACGACGTGCTGAAGGTCTCGGGAAAGACCGGCGTCGGCGTCGAAGAGCTGCTCGATCGGGTCGTCGAGCGCATCCCGGCTCCCATCGGCGACGCGGATGCCCCGCCACGGGCCATGATCTTCGACTCGGTGTACGACAGCTACCGCGGCGTCGTGACCTACGTCCGAATGATCGACGGCCATCTGAACCCGCGCGAGCGCATCCAGATGATGTCGACCAGGGCGACGCACGAGATCCTCGAGATCGGCGTCAGCGCGCCCGAGCCGCTGCCCACGAAAGGGTTGGGCGTCGGCGAGGTCGGCTACCTCATCACGGGCGTGAAAGACGTGCGGCAGTCGAAGGTCGGCGACACGGTCACGACGGCGGCGAAGTCGGCGACCGAGCCGCTCGCGGGCTACACCGAACCGCTTCCCATGGTCTTCTCGGGTCTCTACCCGATCGACGGCAGCGACTACCCCGAACTGCGCGAGGCGCTCGACAAGCTGAAGCTCTCCGACGCCGCGCTCGTATACGAGCCCGAGACCTCGGTCGCCCTCGGCTTCGGGTTCCGCGCCGGATTCCTCGGGCTCCTCCACCTCGAGATCGTCACCGAACGGCTTCGCCGCGAATTCGGGCTCGACATCATCAACACCGCACCGTCGGTGATCTACGAGGTCACGACCGAAGACAAGAAGACCGTCACGGTCACGAATCCGAGCGAATTCCCGACCGGAGCCAAGATCGCCGAGGTGCGTGAGCCCATGGTGCGCGCCGCGATCCTGGCGCCGAAGGACTACGTCGGCACCATCATGGAGCTCTGCCAGTCGCGCCGCGGCACGCTGCTCGGCATGGAGTACCTCGGTGAGGACCGCGTCGAGATCCGCTACAACATGCCCCTCGGCGAGATCGTCTTCGACTTCTTCGACCAGCTGAAGTCGAAGACTGCCGGATACGCCTCGCTCGACTACGAGCCCACGGGCGACCAGGCCGCCGACCTCGTGAAGGTCGACATCCTGTTGCAGGGCGAGCAGGTCGACGCATTCAGCGCGATCGTTCACCGCGAGAAGGCGTACGCCTACGGGGTGCTCATGACCGGACGCCTGCGTGAGCTCATTCCGCGCCAGCAGTTCGAGGTGCCCATCCAGGCCGCCATCGGCGCGCGCATCATCGCTCGCGAGTCGATCCGCGCCATGCGAAAGGACGTGCTCGCGAAGTGCTACGGCGGCGACATCAGCCGCAAGCGCAAGCTGCTCGAGAAGCAGAAGGAGGGCAAGAAGCGCATGAAGATGGTCGGTCGCGTCGAGGTGCCCCAAGAGGCGTTCATCGCCGCGCTCTCGGGCGACACCGAGAAGAAGGACGCGAAGAAGTAGCTGGCGTGCGGCGGCCTCCGAACTCAGTTGTCTTGCGCCCTCGGCCGACAACCCGCGTTGCCAACCTGGCTCCGGCCGTACTGCTGATGATCGTCGTCCCGATCGTATTCGCTCGTGAGCACGGCGGAGGCTGGTGGTGGCTGGCCGCGACAGCGACCGCCGTCGCTGTCGCGCTTTGCGTCCGAGCATGGAACTACTCGGTGGTCCTCGAAGCCGACTGGATCATCGTGCGCGGCCTGTTGTGATCCCGCAACGTCTCGCGTCGTCGAGTGCGTCGAGTCACGGAGTTCGCGTGGATTCATTGGTCAGATCGCAACGGACGAATGCGACGCACGCCACTCACACTCTTCTGGCTCCCCAGCGTGTTCGCGCCCGAGTTCTACCACGAGCATGCTCGGGATGGCCTGCGCCGCGTCCAGAGGTGGGCTCCATCGGAGCCGGACGCTATGCAACTTCGTCTGATCGGTTCCACCCCACCGGCAGCTCATTGCTTGGTACGCGATCTCGCATGCTCAGAAAGCGCCAGTGCTGCCGTACAGAGTCGACCTCTCACGCGGCCGTTGCGGTGTCGGGTAGGGCGTATCGGGCCTTGCCGCCGAGTCGTGGGGTTCGGCTGGGATCGATGTGCGGGGGTGGGATGAACCAGACGTCGGTCGTGGTGGCGCGGATGTGCCAGCCTTCGCGGTGTATTCGGTGGTGGCAGAACGAGCAGAGCATGACGCCGTTGCTGAGGTCGGTGGGGCCCGTGTCGCGATG
>NZ_JAJQPD010000009.1 GCF_021228295.1 Agromyces humatus | reverse complement strand
AGCGGAGCGACCGTCCAGGTCTCGAGACGCGTCGCCGCTTCGCGCCGGCGCTCCTCGACCCGCGGTTGGGTGGGTTGAGGAGGGAGCGGAGCGACCGTCTCGAAACCCCGGCGCCAGTCGACCAGCGGGCACGCCGAGCGCCTCGGCGATCACACCCGTCATCACCGCACTCGGCACCGAGACGGCCTGCTCGAAGATGCGCCACTCGCGCTCGACTCCGGCGGCCGCGTAGGCGTTCGCCCCGCCGTCGAGCTGCACCTGGTGCTCGCCGCTCACCACGAGCACCGCGCCGCGCAACACGACGAGCGGCCAGATCGCCGCGACCTCGGTCGCCGACAGCGGACGCAGCTCGTGGAACGCGTGCACCGCAGGGAGCACCGACACCGGCTCGGCGCCGGCGTGGTGCAGCACCGACGAGATCGTGATCGCGAGTTCCGCCACCGCCCAGCTTGCGGTGACGTCGCCGAAGTCGATCAGTCCGTCGGGCACGCGGATGCCGCGATCCACCCGGCAGACGACGTTGTCGTCGGTGAGATCGAGGTGGACCGCCTGCATCGGTAGGTCGGGGGCGAGCGACGCGATGGTTTCCCAGGCGGATGTCGCGGCATCCGTCACCCGCGATCGCCTCGCCGGATCGGGGTGATGGGGTGCGAGCAACTCGACCACGCGGTCGGCGTGGCGCGGATCCCACTGCAGCACACGGTCGAGGCCGGGGTGCGTGAAGCCGGCGAGCGCGAGGCTCGTGCGCGCGGCGAGCTCGCCCATGCGGGCCACGACCGCAGGCGAGAGGTACCGGCTTCCGGTGAGCGTGCCACCGGGGAGGTACTCGAGCAGGCGCACGGTGAGCGCGCCCTCGGTCGTCTCGACGGTCGCCCAGCGCGCGGCGCCGTCCGCGTCGACCGTCGTCGTCGCCACGCGCAGCTCGGGCCAGGCCGCCGCGATGCGGGCGGTCGCGGCCTCCTGCGCAGCGAGTTCCGACCCGGTGAACGCGGGGTTCGTGATCTTCACCACACCGAGCACCGTGCCTGGGTCGCCTGCCGCTCGTGCGAGGAGGTTCTGGTCCTGCTGGCTGCCGAGCGGATCGAGCACGACCTCGAGCCCCCACTCGGCTGCCGCGATCGCGGCCACCTCGGCGGCGGCCAACGACGGCGCGGGAAGTTCCCCCGCGGCGAAGAAGTCGAATCCTGAGGCACCCGGGGTCATCGTCGCTCGCCTTCCATCAACTCGTGATTCGTCAGCTCGGTGTCTCGTCGGTGACCAATTCTGCGCGAATGCGGCGCAGGTCCTCCATGAGCGAGCCGACGAGGATCCAATGGCCCGACGCCGGCGGGCGCACCACGAGGGGCGCGGTCAGGGCCGGGATCGCCGACGTGGGCGGCTCGGGGTCGACGTCGGCGAGGTGCACGGCGAGGCGCACGTCGTGGCCCGCGCGGCGCAGCTGCTCGGCGATGGCCTGCACGGCGGGCTCGTCGGCGACCGAGTGGTCGTAGTGGTCGAAGAACGCCCGCGTCATGCCGATGACCTGGGTGACGATCGGGCCCAGCCGCTCGAGCAGCGTACGCATCTCGGCGAGCTCGGTGCGGTGCGACGATCGGCGCGGGTTCAGGGTGAGCGACTCCTCGCCGACGGCGATCGACGCGTCGGCGGCGTCGCGCATCGGGCGCATCAGCCGGGCCTCGAGCAGCAGTTGCTGCACCTGCGCCGGCGACTGCGGCGACTCGAGGGCGCTTGCGAGGCGGTCGAGCGATGCCGCGAGCTCACCCCCCAGCAGGGCGAGGTCGCGTCGTGCCGGGGCAACCGCGACGGGCGGCACGATCAGCACGTTCACGACGACGCCGATGGCTGCGCCGATGAGCGTCTCGACGATGCGCTGCAGCGAGTACTCGGGCGAGGCCGCTCCCAGCGCGAGCACGAGGATCGCGCTGATCGCGACCTGGTTCGACGTGCCGGGCGTCATCTTCAGGCCCCAGGCGATGAGCATCGCGGCGACGATGGCGACGAGCACCACCCATGCGTGCTCGCCGAACGCGAGCGAGAGGCCCGTCGCGACGATCACGCCGAGGATCACCCCGATGGAGCGCTCGATCGCCTTGCCGAACGACTGGTTCACACTCGGCTGCACGACGAGCAGTGCCGCGATCGCCGCGAAGATCGGCAGGGGGCCGGGCATCAGCCAGCTCGTGATGAGCCACGCCGCGATCGTCGCGACCGACGCCTTGAGCACCTGCAGCACCGGCAGCCGCCTGGACGCGCGGAACGTGTCCATGAAACCCATGCGGACCACGCTAGCCGTCGGGCCCGCATTCTCGATGCGCGCCCGGATGCCCCGAGCAACGGGTCGGGGTCGTCGGCAGGTCGTGTCATGATCGGGTGTGGCCGACCGACTGATGCTCCTCGACACCGCTTCGCTCTACTTCCGCGCGTTCTACGGCGTGCCCGACTCGCTCAAGGCCCCGAACGGCACACCCGTGAACGCGGTTCGCGGGCTGCTCGACATCATCGCGCGACTCGTCGCCGACTTCGAGCCGACCCACCTCGTCGCGTGCTGGGACGACGACTGGCGCCCGCAGTGGCGGGTCGACCTCATCCCGAGCTACAAGGCGCACCGCGTCGAGGCGGCCGTGCCCGGCGGCGTCGACGTCGAAGAGACGCCCGACCCGCTCGACGTGCAGGTTCCGCTCATCCGCGAGGCGCTCGCGCTGCTCGGCATCGCCCGAGTCGGCGCGGCCGAGCACGAGGCCGACGACGTCATCGGCACGCTCGCGACGGGGGCGAGCATGCCCGTCGACGTGGTCACGGGCGACCGCGACCTGTTCCAGCTGGTCGATGATGCGGCATCCGTTCGCGTGATCTATACCGCTCGCGGCATGAGCCGGCTCGAGGTGCTCACCGAAGCGACGGTCGTCGGCAAGTACGGCGTGCTGCCGCAGCAGTACGCCGATTTCGCGGTCATGCGCGGCGACGCCTCCGACGGGCTGCCGGGTGTCGCCGGCGTCGGCGAGAAGACCGCGGCCTCGTTGCTGAAGCAGTATGCCGACCTCGAGGGCATCATCGCGGCGGCGGCCGATGCCGCCACGCCGATGGCCGCGGGCATGCGCGCGAAGTTCGCGGCGGCGGGCCCCTATCTCGAGGTGGCGCCCACGGTGGTCGAGGTCGTGCGCGACCTCGAACTCGGCGAGTTCGACGCCCGGCTCGAGCCCGTCACCGGCGAGCGCCGAGCCGCCGCCGAGGGGTTCGCCGAGGCGTGGAACCTCGGCGGCTCGATGCCGCGCGTGCTCGCGGCGCTCGACGCGGTGTCGCCGGTCGAGTAGCGCCGCCGAAGGCGACGGGCATCGAGACCACCGCGCCCCCATCCTGACGGTGGGCGTGACTACCGTGGTTGCATGACGTCGCTCGCAACCGACCTCGATCTTCTCGGCGCCGAGTTCTGGCGGTGGCACGATGCCACCTCGTTCCGCACGTCCGACGACATTCCGCGGGTCGAACGCCCCGCAGGCTGGTTGCCGCGCTTCGACCCCGAGGCCATCGACGGGTTCCGGCGTGCGCTCGCCGACTTCACGGCACGGTGGCGCGCGTTCGATGCTGTCGAGCTCGCGGCGCTTCCCGTCGAGGTGCAGGTCGATCATCGGCTGCTCGGAGCAGCGCTCGCGCGAACGCACTGGCAGCTCGACGTGCTGCGCAACTGGGAGCGCGACGCCGTGTTCCTCACCTCGCAGGTGCTCGGTCCATGGTTCGACCTGCTCCTCCCGCCGCCGCCGTTCGAGTCGTCGCGCCAGGCCGGCCTCGTGCGGGTGCTCGCGGCGGTGCCATCGGCCGTCGACCAGGCCATCGCCAACCTCGAGCGGGCCGGTGTCGCCGCCCTCGCGCGCGTGGCGGCGGCCGATCTGCGCGACATCGGCGATCGGCTGGCCACTTCGGTGGCAGAGGCGGCGGCGTTGACCGATGCCGCGACCGCGGCCGCGCTCGAAGCCGCCCGACCGGCCGCGGGCGACGCGCTCGAACGGTATCGGGCATGGCTCGAGACATCCGCCGACCGGCTCTCGGCCGAGGCGATCGTCGGCCGCGACGCGTTCACCTGGTACCTGCGACACGTGGCGCTCATCACGGCAGAGCCCGACGAGCTCGTGCGGGCCGCCATGGGCGACCATCGGCGCAGCGTGGTGGCCGAGCTCGCGACCCGCACCCGGTATCGCGATCTCCCCGAGCGGCCGCTCGCCGCGAGCGCCGAGGCCGAGTCGCTCGACGAGGCCGCCGCCGAAGCCGAGGTGCGGGCGTTCTACGAGTCATCCGATCTGCTCTCGCAGCCGCCTTCGCTTCGGCGCTACAGGTTCGCGCCGACGCCCGCCTACCTCGGCCCGCTGGCGTTCCTCGGCGTGAACGACGACCTCGGCAGCATCCGTCGCCGCGACGAGGACTCGACGCACTACGTGCCGGTTCCGGCCGCCGACCTGCCGTACTTCGACGCGGCGAACGCGCGCGATGCGCGGCTCGGCATCATCCATGAGGGTGCGCACAGCCAGCAGCTGACACTGTCATGGGCGAATCCGAGGCCAATGCGCCGGCACTTCATCGACTCGATCGCCAACGAGGGCATCGCGCACTACAACGAAGAGCTCATGCTCACCGCCGGCCTCTTCGCCGATGCTCCGCACTCGCAGTCCGTCGTGCACAACTTCATGCGGCTGCGCGCGCTGCGCGTGATCGTCGACGTGAACCTCGCCACCGGCGCATTCAGCCTGCCCGAGGCGGTCGACTTCTTCGTGCGGCAGGTGCCGATGGACGTCGAGACCGCGACCGAAGAGACCGCCTACTACGTGGCGACGCCCGGTCTCGCGATGTCGTATCTCGTCGGCAAGCACGAGGTGCAGCGACTCGTCGCAGATGCCGCGGTCGCCGCCGAGCTCGAGGGTGCCCCGTTCTCGTTGCGCGAGCTGCATGACGCGATCTGGCGCAACGGCAACGTGCCGATGTCGCTGCTGCGGTGGCAGCTGCTGGGCGACCGAGGCGACGTCGACACGCTCGACGCGGCGGGTAAGTGGTGGCAGCAGCCCCCGCAGGGCTGATGCAGGGCGCGATCGTCGGTACCTGCTCGCTCAGAACGGCCAGATGAGCGGAACCCAGAGCACGGCGATGAGCATATAGGCCAGGGCGAGCGGGAGGCCGAGGCGCCAGTAGTCACCGAAGCGGTAGCCGCCCGGCTCCATCACCATGAGGTTGACCGGGGTCGCGATCGGCGTGAAGAAGGAGGCCGCGCCGACGACGGTCAGCGCCATCATGAACGGCTGCACCGAGACGTCCATGGCCGCCGCGACCGAGACGGCGATCGGCAGCACGACGAGCACCGTCGCCGTGTTGCTGATCACCTGCCCGAGCACGAGCGTCAACAGGCACAGCGCGAGCAGGGCGAGGTGCGGGTTCGTCGTGCCGACGACGTCGAGCAGCCGGTCCGCGACCAGCTCTGCGGCACCGGTCTCGATGAACGCGGTCGACAGCGGGATCAGGCCGGCGATGAGCACGACCGTGCTCCACTGGATCGAGCGGAACATCTGCGGCACCGTGAGCACCTTGGCGAGTACGAGCGATCCGGCCGCGAGCAGGCCGGCCACGACGGGCGGCACCAGTCCCGACGCGAGGAGCGCGACCATCACGACGAGGATGCCGATGGCCCGCTTGGCGCCGCGCCCGAGCGGCACAGCCCGCCGCAGCGACTGCGGCGTCGTGACCGCGAGGACGCCCGGCAGGCGCACGTACCGCTCGAGGGCGTCCCAGGGTCCGCGCACGAGCAGCGAGTCACCGGGGCGCAGCGCAGCAGCGTCGTCATCGGCGGTCGAGGGTGAACGGCGTTCGCCGGTGCGACGGATCGCGATGATCACGAGGTGCTCGCGAAGCGTGGTCATCCCGGGGAACACCTTGCGACCGATGTATTCGGAGCGTGGGGTGATCATCACCTCGGCCACACCCTCATCGGGCGTGTAGAACGTGTCGGTGTCGAGCGAGACGTCGTAGCTGCGGCGCAGCTCCTGCGCGTGCACCTGCGGATCGGCTGGCGCGCCCTCGGCCAGCTGGTCGGCCTTCCGGTCGGGCAGCAGCCGGTCGCCGAATGCGACCATGATCGCGATGCTCAGCGCGAGCAGCGGAAGCCCCGCGAGCGCGAACTCGAAGTACCCGAAGGCCCGGCCCCCGGCGTTGGCCGCGGCGTCCGACACGATCACGTTCACGGGGGTGCCGGTGAGGGCGAGAAGGGAGCCGGCGTGCGACGAGAACGCAAGCGGGATGAGCAGTCGTGACGGGGCGATGCCGGCCTTGAGTGCCACGACCACCACCACGGGCAGCAGGGCGGCGACGGCTCCATTGAGGCTGATGAACGCCGTCAGGACGGCGACCATGAGCGCGATGACGACCGTGAGCCGCCGGCGGGAGGTGCCGGCCCGGCCGATCACCTGCTGGCCGGCCCATGCGGTCACGCCGGTGGCGTCGAGCGCCTCGCTCACGACGAACAGCGACGCGACGAAGATCACGGTGGAATCCCCGAAGCCGGCCAGCGCCTGCGGGAGGGTGATCACGCCGGTGGCCCACAGTGCGAGCGCGACCCCGACGGCGACGATCGCGATGGGGATCCGGCCGCTCAGGAAGGCGACGATCGCAAGCGCCAGGATGACGAAGGTCGCGACGATCGGGTCCACCATGACTCGAAGCTAGTCCCGAGTGGGTCGTCGTCGCACCGGTTCGGCGGCAACTGCCATGTCTCGCGCACAATTGTTGTCAATTCGAACATAAGACTTGCGCTGCAGGCGGGGCCGTGCGTATGCTCGCTTTCACACATCATCGAAGCGCTTCGAAACGTATGCGATTCGATGGACGACGAGGTCGAGGAGGTGGGCGATGGTGACGATCAGCGACGTGGCCAAGGCTGCCGGCGTCTCGATCTCCACGGTCTCGTACGCTCTCTCGGGCAAGCGCTCGATCACCGAGACGACGCGTCGGCGCATCGAGACGGCGATCCGCGAACTCGACTACGAGCCCTCGGCCGCCGCGCGAATGCTCGCCGGCGCGACGACCAACATCCTCGCGCTGTCGGCGCCCATCCACGACGACGGGCACCTGCCGACGCACATGCGATTCGTCACGGCCGTCGTCGACACAGCCCGTCAGCACGACTACGACGTGCTGCTGCTCGCGACCGACGACGACGTGTCGGGCATCCGCCGCGTCGCCTCGTCGTCGCTCGTCGACGGGGTCGTCGCCATGGGTGTGAAGGCCCATGACGATCGCGTCGACCTGGTGCGCGGTCTGCGCCTGCCGGCCGCGTTCATCGGCGTTCCGGGCGGTGGCGACGACCTCGCCTGCGTCGACCTCGACTTCGAGGGGGCGGGCGAACTGGCCATCGGCACGCTGGCAGACGCAGGACATCGCGAGGTCGGCGTCATCGGTCACCCGCCGAGCTACCTCGAGCGCGACACCGGGTTCGTGCAGCGCTTCAACGCGGGGCTCGAGCGCGCGGCGTCGCGTCGCGGCATCCGCATCCAGGTCGCCTCGCCGACCCTGGCCCGCGGTGCGGCCGAGCGCGCATACGACGAGCTCGCGTCGGGCCTGCCTGACATGACCGCGCTCTTGTTCCACTGCAACGAGCCCGTCGTCGAGGCGGTGCTGCGCCGCATCCGCGACCTCGGGCTCGAGGTTCCCACTGACCTCTCGGTGTTCGCGGCGTGCGCGAGCTACGACACCGAGCACCTTCCGACCGCGCTCAGCTCCATCCCACTGCCCCTCGACCAGATGTGCCGCATCGCGGTCGAGTCAGCCCTGCATCAGGTGCAGGGCATCGACGCTCCCGGCGTCGAGCTCATCGCGCCCGTCTACCAGGACCGAGGGTCGGTCGCCCGACCCGGCCGCTGACACGGATCCGACACCCCGATACCCACCGCACCGCAGCACCCGGCACCGCAGCACTCACCCCACCCCCACCCCTCCACCCACGCAGCGCGAACATTGTCGAAGCGCTTCGACGGGCCATCGAAAGGAAACGCACCATGAGAATCCCCAAGCGCGGCATCGTCGCCGCCGTGGCACTCGCGGCCACGGCCGCAGTCCTCACCGGCTGCTCGAGCGGAGCCGGATCCGACCCGAACACGCTGAAGCTCTGGCATTTCGAGGGCACCGACAGCGATGTCGGCATCGCCTGGGAGAGGGCGATCGAGATCTTCGAGGAGGAGACCGGGGCGACCGTCGAGTACGAGGACAAGAGCTTCGAGCAGATCCGCTCGACCGCGAGCCAGGTGCTGAACTCGAATGAGGCGCCCGATGTGATGGAGTCGCCGAAGGGCAACGCCACCGCAGGCCTGCTCGCGAGCCAGGGGCTGCTCGCCGACATCACGGAGGCGGTCGAGGAGTACGGCTGGGACGACATGCTCGCCCCCTCGCTGCAGACCACCGCGAAGTACGACGAGGCCGGCATCATGGGCTCGGGCCCCTGGTACGGCGTGCCGAACTACGGCGAGTACGTCACCGTCTACTACAACAAGACCGCGTTCGACGAGCTCGGCCTCTCGGTGCCGACCACCTACGACGAGTTCGAGCAGGTGCTCGACGCCTTCGTCGAGGCAGGCCAGACACCGATCGCCGAGGCCGGCGCCGAATACCCGCTCGGCCAGTTGTTCTACCAGCTGGCGCTCACGCAGGCCGACCGGCAGTTCGTGAACGACTACCAGCTCTACGAGAACCCGGTCGACTGGCAGGACGACGCGCTCACGTTCGCGGCCGACAAGGTCGTCGAGTACGTCGACAAGGGCTGGATCTCGGCAGACTCGACCGGCCTCAAGGCCGAGGACATGGGCGTCGGCTTCATGAGCGGCGAGTACCCGATCATGGTCTCGGGCTCGTGGTGGGCGGGTCGCGTCATCAACGAGGCGACGACCTTCGAGTGGGACACGTTCCTCTTCCCCGGCGCCGACCTCGTGCCCGGCTCCTCGGGCAACATCTGGGTCGTGCCCGAGAACGCCGCCAACAAGGAGCTCGCGTACGAGTTCATCGACATCACGATGAGTCCCGAGATCCAGGCCCTCATCGGCAACAACGGCTCGATCCCCGTCGCGGCCGACCCGGCCGACATCACTGACGAGAAGTCGGCGAAGCTCATCACCGACTTCAATACGGTGGTCGAGCAGGACGGCCTCGCGTTCTACCCCGACTGGCCCACGCCGAACTTCTACGACCAGCTGGTCGGTGCGCTCCAGGAGCTCGTGAACGGCTCGCTCACGCCCGAGCAGACGCTCGAGCAGCTCGGCGTCGAGTACGAAGACGGCGTCGCCGACATCACCGGATGACCCGGTCCTGACGTTCCCGCCGGCCGGTCGGTGCCTCGCACCGAAGCATCGAAGCATCGATGCACCGCACCGCACCGGCCGGCGGGGAACGCCGGGCCGACCGAAAGGCTCCCACCATGGTTTCGATCCTCGCACCGCGACCAGCACGCCCCACGCGGCCGTCGCGACGCACCGACGGGATGAGCGCGATCTCGGGAACCCGCTCGAGCGGGTTCTGGTTCTTCCTCATCCCCGGCCTCCTGCTCTTCACGTTCATCATCCTGATCCCCCTGGTGTGGAACGTCTTCCTCAGCTTCACCGAGTACCGCGGCATCCGGCCGCCCGAGTTCATCGGCCTCGAGAACTGGATCGAGCTCGTCGGCGACGCGAAGTTCTGGGCGTCGTTCCGCAACTCGATCGCGATGATCGTCGCGATGGTCATCATCCCGACGTTGCTCGGCCTCGTGCTCGCCGCGCTGCTGTTCGACGTGATCGGCCGCAAGTTCGGCGGCCGCGTCGCCAGCTTCCTGCGGGCCACGTACTACCTCCCCCAGATCCTTCCCGTGGCGATCGCCGCGATCGTGATCGGCTGGATCCTGCGCCCCGAGAACGGCGCCCTCAACACCGTGCTCGAGAACATCGGCCTCGGCGAGCTGGCGCACAACTGGCTCGGCAGCCCCGACACCGCGCTCGCGTCGATCATGGTCGTCATGGTCTGGGTGCAGATCGGCTATCCCGTGGTCATCTTCATGGCGGCGCTGCAGCGGGTCGACCCCGAGCTCTACGAGGCCGCCGAGCTCGACGGTGCCGGCTGGTTCCAGCGGTTCCGATACATCACCGTGAGCGCCATCCGCCCCGAGATCTTCGTCGTGACGCTCACGTGCACGATCGCGGCGCTGAAGGTCTTCGGCCCGATCTACGCCCTCACGGGCGGCGGGCCGGGCACGGCGACGATCGTGCCGAGCTACTACTCGTACATCGAGTTCTTCCAGAGCCAGCAGGTCGGCTACGGCGCCACGATCTCGACGGCGCTCACCATCGTCGTGGTGCTCGTCGCGATCGGGTTCATCCGACTGCAGGTACGTGCCGAACGTGCGGAGGGTACGCGCTGATGTCCGACACCAAGATCGACCGGCACGCCGAGCGCGGTCTCGCGGCGGATGTCGCCGAGCTGTCGCCGCTCTCGATCGCCGATGCGGGCAACGTGCCCCTCGTCGTCGAGCCCGAGGCGCGTCGCCCGCGCCGCAGCAAGGCGCCGCACGAGCGCAAGTCCGCCAAGGACTGGGTGTGGCTGAGCCTCGCGATCCTCTTCGGCCTGGCCGTAGCGGTGCCGTTCATCCTCATCCTGATCAACTCGTTCAAGTCGCCGACCGACTACAACACGTCGGGGCCGCTCATGCTGCCGACCGAGCTGTACTTCGACGGCATCGTGAACTTCTGGAACCGCGTCGACTTCCCCGAGAAGCTGTGGAACAGCTTCCTCATCTCGGGGTCGGTGGCCGTGCTCGCCGTGGCGCTGTCGGTGATCAACGCCTATGCACTCGGCATCGGCCGGGTGAAGTACCGCACGGGCATCCTGCTGCTGTTCCTGCTCGCCGACCTGATCCCGCAGGAGGCGCTGCTCTACCCGCTGTACTACATGTTCAAGTCGGTGGGCCTCTACGATACGCAGCTCGCGATCATCATCATCTTCACCGTCATCCAGGCGGCGTTCGGCACCTACCTGCTCTCGAGCGTGTTCGGCACGTTCCCGAAGGAGTTGCTCGAGGCGGCCGCGCTCGACGGCGCCGGCAAGATCCGCACCCTCGTGCGCGTGGTGCTGCCGATCAGCAAGGGCACGCTGTCGGTGCTGCTCATCTTCTTCTTCATCTGGACCTGGAACGAGTTCCTGATTCCGCTCACCTTCCTGGTGTCGAACGACAACCAGACGGTGCCGGTTGCGATCACGACGTTGCAGGGCGACCGGCTGATGGATGTCACGACCACGAGTGCCTCGGCGCTGCTCGGCGTCATCCCGACGCTCATCTTCTTCCTCATCTTCCAGCGCACGCTCACGCGCGGCATCACCGCCGGCGCGGTGAAGTGACTCGGATGCCGCGGCATCCACTCGCAAGGGCGGTATCCGCTCGAAAGGACATGCACCGACCATGAAGTTCACCGATGGGTTCTGGCAGCTCCGCCCCGGAGTCGAGCCGATCTACGCCCGTGAAGTCCACGACGTCTGGCCAGACGGCGACCACCGCCTGCAGGTCTTCGCGACCAACGGCGTGATCTCGAAGCGCGGCGACATCCTGAACCGTCCGTTGCTGACCATCACACTGTGGTCGCCGCTGCCCGACGTGATCGGCGTGCGGATCGAACACCACTCGGGCGGGACGCGCCCGCTCGGGTTCGACCTCGTCGGGGCGCAGCTCGACCAGGGCGTCGTCGTGATCGACGAGACCGGGGGGACGCTCACCTCGGGGCGGCTCACCGCTCGGGTGCGAGCGGGGGCTCCGTTCGAGCTCGCGTTCGAGGCCGACGGGCGTGTCCTCACGACGGCCGGGGAGAAGTCGATCGCCCACCTCCGCGTGCGACCCGACGCGCAACTCGACGGGGTCCCGGTCGGCAACGCGCGTGGCGGCACCGGGCGTGCGCTCGCATCCGGCTACGTGCACCAGCAGCTCGCGCTCGGGGTCGGCGAGCTCGTCTACGGTCTGGGCGAGCGGTTCGGACCGCTCGTGAAGAACGGGCAGACGGTCGACATCTGGAACGCCGACGGCGGCACGTCATCGGAGCAGGCCTACAAGAACGTGCCGTTCCACTTCACCAACCGCGGGTACGGCGTGCTCGTGAACGACGCCGGCCACGTGTCGTACGAGGTGGGCTCCGAGGCGGTCGAGCGGCTGCAGTTCTCGGTGCCCGGCGAGTCGCTGGAGTACTTCGTCATGTACGGCGGCACCCCGTCGGGCGTGCTCGAGCGGTACACCGAGCTCGTCGGCCGTCCGGCGCAGGTGCCGGCCTGGTCGTATGGGCTCTGGCTCTCGACCTCGTTCACGACCGACTACGACGAGGCCACGGTGACGCGTTTCGTCGACGAGATGGCCGCGCGCGAACTGCCCGTGAGCGTCTTCCACTTCGACTGCTTCTGGATGCGCGAGTTCAACTGGTGCGACTTCGAGTGGGACCCGCGCACCTTCCCCGACCCCGACGGCATGCTGTCGCGCCTGCACGAGAAGGACCTGCGGGTCTGCGTGTGGATCAACCCGTACATCGGGCAGCGGTCGCCGCTGTTCGCCGAGGCATCCACCGCCGGTTACCTCGTGAAGCGGCCAGATGGCTCGGTGTGGCAGTGGGATCTCTGGCAGGCCGGCATGGGACTCGTCGATTTCACGAACCCCGATGCCACCCGCTGGTTCCAGGAGAAGCTGCGCACGCTGCTGCGTCAGGGCGTCGACTGCTTCAAGACCGACTTCGGCGAACGGATCCCGCTCGAGGTGGAGTACTTCGACGGTTCGTCGCCGGATCGCATGCACAACCTCTACACGCAGCTGTACAACGAGGCCGTCTTCGCGGTGCTCGAGGAGGAGCGCGGCGCCGGCGATGCGGTCGTGTTCGCGCGTTCGGCGACGACGGGCGGGCAGCGGCTGCCCGTGCACTGGGGCGGCGACTCGACCTCGACGTTCGAGTCGATGGCCGAGACGCTGCGGGGAGGGCTGTCGCTTGCGTGCTCAGGATTCGGGTTCTGGAGCCACGACATCGGCGGCTTCGAAGGCACGCCCGACCCGGGCGTGTTCAAGCGCTGGGTTGCCTTCGGCCTGCTGGGCACGCACTCGCGCTTCCACGGTTCGGGTTCCTACCGGGTGCCGTGGGCGTTCGATGAGGAGGCCGTCGAGGTGACGCGCACCTTCACGCAGTTGAAGCTCTCGCTCATGCCGTACCTGTACCAGCTCGGTCTGGACGCCTCGGCGACCGGGCTGCCGGTGATGCGCCCGATGGTGCTGGAATTCCCCGACGACCGTGGCGTCGAGTACCTCGACCGGCAGTACATGCTCGGCTCGTCGCTGCTCGTGGCGCCCGTGTTCACGGAATCCGGCGAGGTCGAGTTCTACCTGCCGGCCGGCCGCTGGACGAACTGGTGGACCGGCGAGGTCGTCGACTCGCACGGCGCCTGGCGCAGCGAGGTGCACGGGTTCACCAGCCTGCCGCTCTACGTGCGCGAAGGTGCCGTGCTCCCGATCGGCGCCCGGGTCGACCGACCCGACTACGACTACCTCGACGGGCTCACCGTCCGGCTGTATCCGGGAGCGACGGATGACGCGGGCGTCACGGTCACGGCGCCAGACGGCCGGTCGGCGCGGTTCACCGTGGTCGACGGCGTCGTTCGCGGCGAGGGCGAGGCGGTCTGGCGCGCAGAGCCGGCGTGATCGCGCGGGAGGGCGAGCTCGTCGTGAACGGGTCGGCCGTGGTGGCCGGCCCGTTCAGCCGTGCGCGGTGATCACGTCGTCGGGCGGCGGCTCGGCGGGAGCCTCCCACGCAGGCAGTACCGGAAGGCCCTCACCGCCCATCAGCAGCACGGCGACGTACGCGTAGATCATGAGCAGCATCGCGAGGGCGCCGAGCGTCGCGCCGAGCCATCCGATCTGCACCCCGAGCCTGCCGCCCCCGAGTCGTCGGTGCCGTGCCGCACCCGGAACCCCTGCACCGATCGCGAGCGCCCCGAACATCGCGATCCAGGCGATGCTCGCCGGCCCGCGGTCGCCGATCGGTGCGAACAGGGCGAACAGCAATGCGCCCGTACCCAGGATGAGCCCGGTGAACGCGAGCAGCCCCGACCAGCCCGGCCCGTCGATGGCGTCGCCGCCCTACACCGGCGGTTCACCGAGGCGCGGTGGTTCGTCGGGCCGCGGCTCGTCGTCGGGCGGGGGAGTCGTCATGCACCCATTCTCGCCGCATTCCGGTCGGGTGTCCCCGGCGGCGACACCCACAACTCGTGAGGCTTCGAGCGGCCAGTGCAGGAAGAACCGCGGGTTGACCGGCGTGTCGGACGCGTCCGCCGCCGGCGTGTTGGGCAGATGTTCCTGCTGTGGCGGTGGGTGCGAAAGACGAGCGGATGCCGCGACTCGCGCCGCGGCATCCGCTCGGTCGAACGTCAGACGCGCATCGTCAGACGCGCGCCCGGCTCGGTGCGCGGTCGGCCAGCGTGTCGGCGTCGAGGGCGAAGAGGTCGTGCGACCCGGCGGTGACGGCCCCGACGAGGCCGGCGGCCTGCGGCAGCAGCTGCTCGGCGTAGAACCGGGCCAGCGGCAGCTGTGCCTCGGCGATGCCGTCGGCGTCGAGTCCCCGCGCGCCGAGGGCCGACTTCGCCATCAGCCAGCCGCCGACCACGAGCCCCCAGATGCGCAGGTACGGTGACGAGCCGCTGAGTGCCGAGTTCGGGTCGGTGGGGCCGGTGCGCAGCATCCACATCGTCGTCTGCTCGAGCGTGTCGAGCTGCGCGGTCAGCTGGGTACGGATCGACGCGAACTCCTCGCCGGCGGCGGCCAGCTCGCCGTCGAGTTCGCGCATGGACGCGATGAACTCGAGGGCCGAGGCGCCGTCGCGCACGGGGAGCTTGCGGCCGATGAGGTCGGCAGCCTGGATGCCGTTCGTACCCTCGTAGATCGCGGCGATGCGCACGTCGCGGTAGTGCTGCGCGACGCCGGTCTCTTCGATGAAGCCCATGCCGCCGTGGATCTGCAGGGCGAGCGACGTGAGCTCGTTGCCGAGGTCGGTGCCGAACGACTTGCAGATGGGCGTGAGCAGCCCGACGATCTCGTCAGCGCGGGCGCGGGTCGCGGCGTCGGGGTGGTGGGTCGAGATGTCGACGTTCACGGCATTCAGCAGCATCATGCGGCGCAGGGCGGCGATGTAGGCCTTCTGCGTCATGAGCATGCGACGCACGTCGGGGAAGTCGATGATGGGCGAGGACTCGGTGGCGCCGATCGCGCGACCCTGGACGCGCTCCTTCGCGTAGTCGAGCGACTGCTGGTAGGCGCGTTCGGCCACGGCGAGGCCCTGCGTACCCACCGAGAGGCGGGCGCTGTTCATCATGACGAACATGATGCGCATGCCGATGTTCTCGTCGCCGACGAGGTATCCGGTGGCGTCTTCGTACGAGAGCACGCACGTGGGCGAGCCGTGGATGCCCATCTTGTGCTCGACGCCGACGGTGTGCACGCCGTTGCGCTCGCCGAGCGAGCCGTCGTCGTTCACGAGGAACTTGGGCACGATGAAGATCGAGATGCCCTTGGTGCCGGCCGGCGCATCAGGGGTACGAGCGAGCACGAGGTGCACGATCTGCTCGCTCAGGTCGTGGTCGCCGAACGTGATGAAGATCTTCTGGCCCGTGATGCCATAGGTGCCGTCGGCGCGCTTCACGGCCTTCGTGGTGAGGGCGCCGACGTCGGAGCCGGCGTGCGGCTCGGTGAGATTCATGGTGCCGGCCCACTCGCCGCTGACCATCTTGGGCAGCCACTGCTGCTTCTGCTCGTCGGTGCCGTAGCCCAGGAGTGCCTCGATCGCGCCCTGGGTGAGCAGGGGAGCGAGGGCGAACGCCATGTTGGCCTCCATCTCGAGCTCTTGCAGGGCGAGTCCGATCGTGCGCGGGAAACCGCCGCCGCCGAACTCCTCGGGCAGCGGCACCGAGCCCCAGCCCGCCTCGACGAATGCGGCGTAGGCCTCCTTGAATCCGGTCGGCGTCGTGACGGTGCCGTCGGCGTTCAGACGCGACCCCTCGAGGTCGCCGGCGCGGTTGGTGGGGGCGACGACCTCGGCCATGAAGCCGCCGGCCTCGGAGAGGATCTCGACGACGGTGTCGTGATCGGCGTGCTCGAAGCCCGGAAGCTGTGCGATCTGGTCATATCCGACGACGTGCTCGAGGGCGAACGTGAGGTCGGCGACGGGAGGGCGGAATTCACTCATTCCCGCAGCCTAACCCCGGAATTCTTGCGTGGGCCGGGATCTTTCGGGTTCGACTCATGCGTGCGCCCCGGCGGCGGCGCGCGTTGTGTCAAACCACAATCGGACTCCGCGCGTGCACGCACGGCCCGGCGTGTGCACGGCGGGCGCGGGCGCTCAGGGCCTGACGAGCCCGCGCGCGATGAGGCTCTCGGCCGACGCGATGATGGCGTCTTCGGTGGGGATCGGATCCCAGTGCAGCAGGCGCCTCGCCTTCGCGTGCGATGCGCCCTGACGCCGGTCGATCTGCGGCACGACCGCACGCAGGTCGGAGTTCACGAGCGCACCCGCGCGCAGGAGCCAGCGAGGGAGCACCCGGGTTGGCACGCGCCTCGCATCGGCGCCGAGGCGCTCGTGCAGCAGGGTCGCGAGCTCGTGGAACGTGATGGGGTCGCCCGCGACCGCGAGGAACCGCTGGCCCGCGGCATCCGGATGCGTCATCGCGCGCACGTGCAGCTCGGCGACATCGCGCACGTCGACGCCGGTGGTGGTGCCCGGCGGCACCACCGGCGCCCGTCCGTTGAGCAGGGAGCGCAGCAACTCGACCGAGGTCGAGAGCGACGATCCGAGCGCGGGACCGAAGACGGGGACCGGATTGACCACGGCGAGTTCGAGGCCGCGGCCGTCGCGCTCGACGAAGTCCCAGGCGGCGCGCTCGGCGATCGTCTTCGACTTCACGTAGGCCGTGAGGTGCGGGTTCGACAGGTCGGTCCAGTCGTCCTCGGTGAACGGACGTCCCGGATCGGCGCCGTACCCGATCGCCGCGAACGACGAGGTCTGCACGACCCGCTCGACGCCCGCGTCGCGTGCGGCGCGAAGCACCCGCAGGACTCCGTCGCGGGCCGGCACGACCAGGTCGTCGTGATCCTTCGGCTGGCGCATGGGGAACGGCGAGGCCACGTGCAGCACGAACGCGGCGCCGTCGACGGCGGCGGGCCATCCGTCGTCGCGCAGCAGGTCGGCCGTGACGAACTCGATGCCCGACGGCTCGGCGCCGCCCGTGCGCACCATCTCGCGCACCTCGTCGGCGCGGGCGAGCGAGCGCACCGACGTGCGCACGCGGTGCCCGGCCTCGAGCAGCTGCACGATGCAGTGCGCGGCGATGAATCCCGTGCCCCCGGTGACCAGTACGAGTTCTCGACTCACGAAGCCTCCCGGGACCGGACTCTACTCCGATGTCGCAGCCCGGGGCCGGGCAGGGCGGCGCCGGGCGCCGCAGCGGCCTGGACGCCCGCAGCGGCCCCGCGTGTGGCCCCCGTCGCTCAGGCCGCCGGTTGCTCCTCGACCTCGACGACGGCACGCAGCCCGTCGACGAGCGACGTCGTCGGGCGACCGATCAGGCGCGACAGGGTGCCGTCGGTGTCGCCGAGCACGCCGCGGCGGATCCCGTCGTCGAGTGCGGCCACGAACCCGGCGATGCCCGCGTCGAGGCCCGCGCCCTCGAGTGCGGCCATGTGCTCGTCGGTGGTGAGGCGCTGGTAGGCGACCTCCCGGCCCAGAACCACGGATGCCGCAGCGGCGAGCTCGTCGTAGCCGAACGCCGCGTCGCCGTCGAGCTCGTAGACCTGCCCCAGGTGCCCGTCGTCGAGCAGCACGGCCGCGGCGGCCGCGGCGAAGTCGGCCCGGCCGGCGCCGGCCACACGTCCGTCGCCCACGGAGGCGGCGATGATTCCGGTCGACGCGGCGCGCGAGACATCCGCTGCGTAGTTCTCGATGTACCAGTTGTTGCGCAGGATCACCGCGGGCACGCCCGACGCGGCGATGGCCTCTTCGGTGGCCTTGTGATCGGGCGCCAGCGCGAGGTCGGCGGTGGTCGCCTTCGAAACGCTCGTGTAGACGAGCTTCGCGACGCCGGCGGCCTTGGCCGCGTCGATCACGTTCCGGTGGCCGGCGGCACGGCTGCCCGGCTCGGATCCTGAGATGAGCAGCACGGCGTCGACGCCGTCGAGCGCGGCCGCGATGGTCTCGGGGCGGTCGTAGTCGAGTTCGACGGTGCGGATGCCGCGTGCCGCGAGCTGCTCGATCTTGGCGGTGTCGCGGGCGGTGGCGACGAGGTCTGCGGGCGGGGCGCCGCGCTCGAGCAGGGCGTCGACGACGAGTGAGCCGAGCCGGCCGCTCGTGGCGGTGACGAGGATGGTCATGGGATGCGATCCTTTCAGTGGGTTCACCGGGGAGAACCGGCGGGAGCGAAGCAACCTTCCCTCGCGGACGTACCCACTTTGAAGTAAGGTACCCACATGGTGGTAAGTCTTGCGCAGATACGAGAGCGATCCGGCGAAGTATTCACCGAGGGATGCCCCACGCGCGTCGTGCTCGACCACATCATGAGCAAGTGGGGCGTGCTCGTGCTGCTCGCGCTCACCGACGGCACGCATCGCTGGGGCGAGCTGCGCCGCGAGGTCGAGGGCATCAGTGAGAAGATGCTCGCCTCGACGCTGCGCACGCTCGAGGCCGACGGCCTGGTGGCCCGCACGTCCTATCCCGAGGTGCCGCCACGCGTCGAGTACTCGCTCACCGAGCGCGGGCACGAGTTGATGGAACGCATGCTCCCGCTCGTCGAATGGGTCGCCCGCGAGGCCGGCGACATCGTGGCGCGATAGCCGCGGGCGGGCCGGCGCTCAGTCGGGCGCGGCGAGCAGTGCCGACATGCGGTAGGGAATGACCTCGCGCAGGAACAGGCTCGTCGAGGTGCGCACGATGCCGGGGCAGAGCCGGATCTCTTCGCTCACCCGGTAGAGGTCGTCGGGCGTGCGGGCGACGACGCGCAGCAGCAGGTCGTCGTCGCCGGCCGGCGCGAAGCACTCGAGCACCTCGGGGATGAGCTTGAGCGCCTCGATCGCGTCGTGGATGAGGTGCTGGTCGAGTTCGGCGCGCACCGAGGCGGCGATGCCCCGGCCCAGCGAGTCGGGTCGCACGCGGCTGCTGTTCGCGCGCAGCAGTCCGGATGCCGCGAGCTTGTCGAGCCGGCTCTGCACGGTCGCCCGCGCGAGCCCGAGTCGCTGTGCGATGACCACCGTCGGCAGGCGCGGGTCGTCGTCGAGTTCGATGAGGATGCGCCGGTCGGTGGCATCGAGCTTGCTCAATATGAACCTCCGTTCGCGTGAAACTCTCGCAAGAATCTTACAATCTGACTAGTCAAAGCGTCGCTTGTTGCCCCGATTGCAGGACATTGTTATCAATGACTGTACACATACGAGTGAGGCGGCCACGAGCTGCCGAACCCGAGGCCGATCCGGCGGCGCACCCTGTCGGCGGATCGCGATTCGCCCCACCGGTGATCCTCGATTGCTCGGAGTGCCATGACTCGATCGGATGCCGCGGCGAAGGGCCGCGGAATCCGCTCGTCGTGTCTCATACCGTGGTCGGATGCGTCTGCCGAACCCTCGCCGCTAGCATCGCGTCGATGGAGCACACACTCGAGAATCCGGTCGTCGTCGAGTTCCCGCTGCGCGGCGACGGCTGGATGGCCGTCACGACGCCCGCGCACCGCGTGCCCAGCCACGGCACCGACATGCTCGGCCAGCGCTACGCCTACGACCTGCTCATCGTCGACTCCCGCAACGGCGTTCACCACCACCCGGCCGGCACGCTGCGCGGCGAGCTCTTCGGCGGTCGCACGAAGGAGTCGTACGCGTGGGGCGCACCGATTCACGCGCCGTTCGACGCCGAGGTCGTGAAGGCCTCCGATGGGATGACCGAGCGCGAGTGGATCCATCCGGCCCGCGAGTTGGCGCACGCGGTCACGAACGCCGTCACCTTCACGCCCGAGAAGCTGCCGTCGATCATGGGCAACCACGTGCTGTTGCGCTCGCTCGACTCGCCCGATGTCTACGCGGGGTTCGCCCACCTCGCGCCGGGAACGGTCGCGGTCACCGAGGGCCAGCGGGTGTCGACCGGTGAACTCCTCGGCAAGGTGGGGCACACGGGCAACTCGACGGCGCCGCACCTGCACTTCCAGCTCATGGACTCGCCCGACCTCCTGACGGCGACGGGCATCGCGTGCGCGTTCCGCGCCTACGACGTGCGGCGCGACGGCGCGTGGGTGCGCGTCACGAACGGCGTGCCGGGGCGCCGCGAGCGCATCCGGTCGGTCGAAGCGGCGACCGGCTGAATTCAGTTCGCGGATGCCTCGCGCTTGGCCTCGCGCGCGGCCTCGCGCGCGGCATCGGCCGCCGCGGCCTCGGCCGGGGTCGGCGCCGTGCCACCGAGATGGCGCGGCTGCCACCACTGGCCCGTGCCGTCGACGGGATAGTCGCGTTGGAGCCCGTCGACGAGTTGCTGCATCCGTTGACGCAGTTCGTTGGTTGCGGCGTGCACGTCGGCGGTCGGTTCGGGGTGCAGCGGCGTGCCGAAGGCGAACGACACCGGCACCCCGAAGCGCTCGCCGAAGCGCACGCGGTGCCGCTTGGTCATCAGCCTCTGCCCGCCCCAGACGGCGACCGGAATGACGGGGACGCTCGCTTCGGCTGCCAGGCGCACCGCGCCGGTCTTCAGGTCGCGCACCCTGAACGACGCGCTCACCCCTGCCTCGGGGAACACGCCGATGATCTCGCCGTCGCGCAGCGCCTGCACGGCGGCGGCGTACGCTGCGGCGCCGGCCTTCATGTCGACGGCGATGTGCCGCATGCCGCGCATGAGCCAGCCGACCACGGGCTTGTCGAACACCGACTGCTTCGCGAGGAACCGCACGCGCCGACGAGTCGTGAGCCACGTGACCCACTCGACGAGGGCGAACTCGAGATACCCGAAGTGGGTCATTGCGAGCACGGCCCCGCCGGTCGCGGGAATGTTGTCGGCGCCGGTCACCGAGCGCTTGAGTCTCAGGCCGCCGAACAGCGCCCGCCCGGCGACGATCGCCGTGCTGTAGATGGGCTCGGAGGCGCGACGCGGCTTCATAGGGCTCAGCGTAGGCGCGGCGGCTGATTGTGGGCTGCGGGCTGCGCGGAACGGCGCGGGCGTGCGGCGACCGGGGTGCGGATGCCTCCCCCCAACCGGCACCCGCACCTCGGTCGTCTCTGCGGCCCTGAACCCAGACTGCGCCGACAGGGTCCGTGTCCGGTGTCCCGCGATTCTGACGCTAGCCGAGGCTGCAATGATCGCGCGGCCCCCGAACGGGTGATTCCCGGCGCCGTCCGCGATGAGCGACCTCATGTCGCAGATCCCCTCGCCCGGGCAGGTCTGTCCGGTTGCGCGGGTCGGTAGTGAGCGTGCACCTCGCGCCGTCGAGACGTACCCTGGCGGTATCCTTGCGCAGCATGATGATCGCGCCAGGTCTCGGGAGGTCGCATGGCTCGCAGCAACCACCGCGTCGCGGTGCTCGTGCTCGAGGGGGCGAAGCCCCTCGACGTCGGCATCCCGGCGCAGGTGTTCAGCACCCGGAAGAGCATGCCCTACGTGGTGCGCGCATGCGGCGCGTCGCCCGGGCCCGTCACGGGCGGTGACGGTCTCGCGTACCACGTGGCCCACGGACTCGAAGCGCTCGAGTGGGCCGAGACCGTGTTCATCCCGGGCTACCGGCACCCCGATCGCGAGGACCCTCCGGCGCCCGTGATCGAGGCGCTTCGCGCGGCGCACGAGCGCGGGGCACGCCTCGCGGCGATCTCCACCGGGGCGTTCGCGCTCGCTGCGACGGGACTGCTCGACGGCTGCCGAGCCACGACGCACTGGCACTACACGAGAGCGCTCGCCGCGAGGCATCCGCTCGTTCGCGTCGACGAGAACGTGCTGTTCGTCGACGAGGGGGCCGTGCTCACGTCGGCGGGGGCGGCATCGGGCATCGACCTCTGCCTGCATCTCGTGCGCCGCGACCACGGCGTCGGCCTGTCGAACCACGTCGCGCGCCGGCTCGTGGCGGCGCCGTACCGCAGCGGCGGGCAGGCGCAGTACGTGCCGCGCAGCGTGCCCGAGCCGCTCGGCGAGGTGTTCGCCACGACGCGCGAGTGGGTGCTCACCCGGCTCGAGGATCCGCTCACGCTCGGCGACCTGGCGGGCCATGCCAACGTCTCGCCGCGCACGTTCTCGCGCCGATTCGTCGACGACACCGGCTATACGCCCATGCAGTGGGTGCTGCGCGCCCGGGTCGATGTCGCGCGCGAACTGCTCGAGCGCAGCGACCTCGGCGTCGAGCAGATCGCGGCCCGCGTCGGGCTCGGCACGGGCGCGAACCTGCGGCTGCACTTCCACCGCATCCTCGGCACGTCGCCGAGCGAGTACCCGGCACACCTTCGTACGGCCGGCGGGCGCATGACGGGCGCCGAGCGCGAGCGGATGTCACGACGTGGCGTGATCCTTGCGCACACTGTCGTCACGGCCACTGTTGCGAGATCCGTCGGCAGGCGAGGGTAGTCCGGAACGAAAGGAATCCCCCTCAATGACTCGCATCGCCGTCAACGGATTCGGCCGCATCGGCCGCAATGTGCTTCGCGCCCTCCTCGAACGCGACTCCGACCTCGAGGTCGTCGCCGTGAACGACCTCACCGACCCGAAGGCGCTCGCCCAGTTGCTGCGCTTCGACAGTTCAGCCGGGCGGCTCGGCCGCCCCGTCGAGGTCGACGGCGACACCCTCGTGGTCGACGGACGTCGCATCACGGTGCTGGCCGAGCGCGACCCCGCGAACCTGCCGTGGGCCGAGCTCGAGGTCGACATCGTGCTCGAGTCGACCGGTCGATTCACTGCGGCGTCGGCCGCCCGCGCCCACCTCGACGCCGGAGCCCGGAAGGTGCTCGTGAGCGCGCCCGCCGACGGCGCCGACGTCACCCTCGCGTACGGCGTGAACACCGACGCCTACGACCCCGCCACGCACACGATCATCTCGAACGCGTCGTGCACGACGAACGCGCTCGCCCCGCTCGCGAAGGTGCTCGACGACCTCGCCGGCATCGAGCACGGCTTCATGACGACCGTGCACGCGTACACGCAGGAGCAGAACCTGCAGGACGGCCCTCACCGCGACCCGCGCCGCGCCCGCGCCGCCGGCGTGAACATCGTGCCGACCAGCACCGGAGCTGCGAAGGCGATCGGGCTCGTGCTGCCCGGCCTCGACGGCAAGCTGTCGGGTGACTCGATTCGCGTTCCCGTGCCCGTCGGCTCGATCGTCGAACTCAACACGACCGTCTCGCGCGAGGTCACGGTCGAGCAGGTGCTCGAGGCCTACCGCGCCGCCGCCGACGGTCCGCTCGCCGGCGTGCTCGAGTACTCGGACGACCCGTTGGTCTCGTCGGACATCACCGGCAACCCCGCCTCGTCGATCTTCGACGCCGCGCTGACCCGCGTGAGCGGCAAGCACGTCAAGGTGGTCGCCTGGTATGACAACGAGTGGGGCTTCTCGAACCGCGTGGTCGACACGCTGGAACTGCTCGCCGCAGGCTGAGTACGGTTCGTCACCGGGCGATCGGATGTCGCGGCGGGAGCGTCGCGGCACCCGCTCGCCTTCTCGTGGTTGGCGGGATTTCGCGGGCACGCGGCAGCCCTACGTCACCCGCTGTCGGTGGCGGCGAGCAGAATGAGCTGGTGACTCGACGCGGGCTGATCCTCTTCGCGGCGCTCGGCATCGCCTGGGGCATCCCGTACCTGTTCATCAAGATCGCGGTGAGCGAGCTCGAGCCGGCGATGGTGGTGTTGGCGCGATCCGGCCTCGCGGCGATCCTGCTGCTGCCCCTGGCGTTCTTCCGGCGCGAGGTGGCCCAGGTCGTGCGTCGGTGGAAGCCGATGCTCGCGTACACGATCGTCGAGATCATCCTCCCGTGGTACTTCCTCAGCGCTGCAGAGCAGCGCCTGCCGAGTTCGACTGCGGGGCTGCTGCTCGCCACGGTGCCGCTCGCCGGCGTGGGCATCGCGTTCGCGATGGGCCGGCCCGAGCGGCTCTCGCGGGCGAACTGGCTCGGCATCGCGCTCGGCATGCTCGGCGTCGCGGCGCTCGTCGGCCTCGACATCGCGGGCTCCGACCTGATCGCGGTGGCACAGATGGCGGTCGTCGTCATCGGCTACGCGCTGGGCCCGGCGATCCTGGCGCGGTGGATGTCCGACCTGCCGGGCGTCGGCGTCGTCGCCGTGTCGCTGGCCGCGACCGCCGTCGTCTACGTGCCGTTCGTGCTGCTCACGGGCGGCTGGCCGACGGTGATGCCGTCGGCGTCGGTCATCCTGTCGATCGTCGTGCTCGCCGTGATCTGCAGCGCCCTGGCGTTCCTGCTCATGGTGGCGCTCGTCTCTGAGATCGGGCCGGTGAAGGCGACCGCGATCACGTACGTCAATCCCGCCGTCGCCATCATCGCGGGCGTGGTGGTGCTCGGCGAGCGCGTCACCGTGTGGACGATCGTCGGCTTCGTGTTCGTGCTCGCCGGGTCGTTCCTCGTGACTCGTCGCCGGCGAGAGCCGGTGGCGGCTGAGGGTCCCGAAGAGGCATGCGCCGAGCAGGATGCATCGCTCGCTGCAGCGCGGGTTCGGTCGACCGAGGTCGACTCGCCGTAGCCGGGCGTCCGATCCGGCTCAGTCCACGGTCCCGGCGACGAGTTCCTCGAACACCTCGTGCGCGTCGTCGTGCACCGCGAGCGGCGCCGACTGCCCCATCCACAGCGACTGCAGGTCGGCACGCCCCCGGCGGATCGCCTCGGCGCGGAACTTGCCGGTCATCCAGTTCTGCACCGGGAACGGCGCGATCACGCCGCCGCCCTCGATCTCGGTGACGGCACGGTTGGCCGCGCCGCGCGCCAGCCGCCCGCTCATCGCGCGAGTGAGCACGGTCTCGTGCGCTGCCGTCGCCGCGATCGCCGCACGGTGCGCGTCGTTCGTCGCCGACTGCCGCGTGCGCAGGAACGCCGTGCCGACCTGCACCCCGGCAGCCCCGAGCGCCAGGGCGGCCGCGACGCCGCGCCGATCGGCGATGCCGCCGGCGGCGATCACCGGCACCGAGACCGCATCGACGACCTGCGGGATCAGTGAGATCGAGCCCACGAGTGAGTGCTCGGGCTGACGCAGGAACGAGACCCGATGCCCGCCGGCCTCGAGCCCCGTCGCGACGATCGCATCCACGCCGCTCGCCTCGAGTGCCGCCGCCTCGTCGACCGACGTTGCGGCCCCCACCAGCCGGATGCCCCGTGCCCGCGCGCTCTCGACCACGTCGGCCGGTGGCACGCCGAACACGAAGCTCGCCACCGCCGGCCGCGCCTCGAGCACGGCGGCCCACTGCTCCTCGAACGAGGGCAGGTACTGCGCCGGCGGTTCGTTCGGTGCGGGTATGCCCACTTCGTCGAAGAACGGGCGCAACGCGTCGCCGGCCGCCTCGAAGCCGCCGGGTGCGAGCGGGGCGTCGGTCGGGTCATCCGTCAGCGGCAGCCAGACATTGAGGTTGAACGGCCGGTTCGTCGCCGCACGGATCGCGGCCGCCGTCTCTGCGATGCGGCCGGCGTCGTAACCGTAGAGCCCGTACGAGCCGAGCCCGCCGAGATCACTCACCGCAGCGGTCAGTTCGACCGACGAGAGCCCGCCGAACGGGCCGAGCACGATCGGATGGTCGATGCCGAGCATCGATGTGAGGTCGGCACTGCGCTTCGTCGTCATGTCACTCCTCTGCCCCAACAGTGTTCCACGCTCGATGTCGATCTGACGCCGCTCCCGTTCGACGTCCAGAATGAGAGGCGGACCCACCGACTCAGAGAACACAGGAGATCGTCATGCGCACCCTCATCGTCACCGAATTCATCACGCTCGACGGCGTCGTCGACTCGCCCGGCGGCGGTGACCACCCGCGGGCCGGCTGGTCCTTCAAGGAGGTCGACTTCGTCGAGGAGGCCTACGAGATCAAGGGTCGCGAGCAGCTCGAGGCCGAGGCCATGCTCATCGGCCGGGTCAGCTACGACGAGTTCGCCCCCGTCTGGCCGACCATGGAGGAGGAGTTCGCCGAGTACAACGCCATGCCGAAGTACGTCGTGTCGACCACCCTGACCGGCCCGGAGTGGAACAACACCTCGGTGCTCCGCTCGATCGACGAGGTCGCGGAGCTCAAGCAAGGCGAGGGCGGCCCGATCATCGTGCACGGCAGCGCGACCCTCGCCCAGGCGCTCGGCGAAGCCGGACTGGTCGACCGCTACCACCTGCTGACCTTCCCGGTCGTGCTCGGCGAGGGAAAGCGCCTCTTCAGCGGTCGCGAGGCCGGCAAGCTGGCGCTCGTCGAGCACGAGGCCTACTCGAACGGGATCGTGAAGCAGGTCTTCGACGTCGTGCGGTGACGCACCGCTCCCGCGCTCTCGACGCGTTCGCAGAATCCGGATGGCAGTTCCCCCTCATCGAATGAGGGGGAACTGCCATTTGCGCACACGGATGTCGCCAGCCTCGGCGTCACACGGATGTCGCCGCCCCGGTGGCAACACCACTCCCGAGAAGACGTCCGCACCGATTCGAACCGACATGTCGATCTCGCCCCTCCTGGTTCGACGCATGAGTAGAGGCACCCCGCTTCTGAAGCATCGGCTCCCAAGAAGGAGACAGGATCATGTCAACACCCCGGGCACTTCGGCCGCTGCGCAACCCGGCCTACCGGTGGCTTGCCGCGGCGCTCGTATCGTCGCTGGTGGGCTCCGGCATCTGGATGGTCGCGCTGGTCTGGCAGATCGTCGCGATCGGCGGCGGCGCGGCCGAGCTCTCACTGGTCGCCGGCGCTTCGGCGATCGGGATGCTGCTGACGACGTTGCTCGGCGGCGCCCTGGCCGACCGCATCCCGCAGCGGCGCATCCTGCTCGTGGTCGAGGTCGTCCGCGCAGCGAGCGTGGGCTTCGTCGCCCTGACGTCGCTGACGGGCGGCTTGGCGGTGTGGCAGCTCGTGGCCGTCGCCCTCGTCGGCGGCGTGATGGCCGGGCTCTACTACCCGGCGTACTCGGCGCTGCTGCCCAGCGTCGTGCCCGAGGACCAGCTGCTCGCCGCGAACGGCTTCGAGGGCATGGCCCGGCCGGTGCTCATGCAGGCCGGCGGCCCGGCCCTCGCAAGTGCGCTCATCGCGATCTCGTCGCCCGGCGCCGCGCTCGCCGTGACCGCCCTGACCGGCGTCGTCGCGGCCGTCTGCATCCTGAAGCTCCCCGAGACGCCGGTGCGCGCCGAGCAGGTCGCCCCCGAGCAGGCCGGCGCCCAGCAGGGCGGCCACGACTCCGCGACCGCTGAGCAGCGGCATCCGGCCATCGCCCTGCTCGTCGACGTGCGCGAGGGCTTCGTCTACATGGTGCGCACGCCGTGGCTGCTCGGCACCCTGACCTTCGCGTCGCTGCTGATCCTGCTGATCATGGGGCCGTTCGAGGTGCTCGTGCCGTTCGTCATCAAGGACACCGCCGGCGGCGGCCCCGAGGAGCACGCGCTGATCCTCGCCGCGTTCGGCATCGGCGGAGCCGTCGGGTCGATGGTCGTCGCCTCGCTCAAGCTGCCGCGCCGCTACCTGACCGTCATGAACCTGCTGTGGGCGTTCGGATGCCTCCCGCTCGCGGTCTTCGGACTGACCGACCAGATCTGGGTCATGGCGATCGCGGCCTTCGCCGTCGGCGCGGCGTTCAACGGCGGCGTCGTGATCTGGGGAACCCTGCTGCAGCGCCGTGTTCCCCCGCACATGCTCGGCCGCGTCTCGAGTCTCGACTTCTTCGTCTCGCTCGCGTTCATGCCCGTGTCGATGGCGTTCGCCGGCCCCGCGGGCGAGTCGCTCGGGCTGCCGGTCGTGTTCCTCATCGCCGGGATCGCGCCGCTCGTCATCGGGCTGGTCGCGATCATCGCGGCACGGATGACCCGCGACGAGATCGCGCACCCGCTCGACGCGGATGACGAGGATGCACTCGACGCGGATGACGAGGCAACGCTCGACGCGGCGCGCGACGAGGTGTTCGCCGTCGCCTGATTCCTGCTGCAAAGCGATCGGATGACCCGGGCTCGCGCCCGGGTCATCCGTTCGCAATCGGTGCCGAGGTGCCGCAGGTGCCGAGGTGCCGAGGTGCCGCAAGCCCCGAGGGCAGTCTCTCGCCCAGGCGTGGTGGCCGCACGCGTCGACCAGGAGTACCCTCCGCCGTGTGGACATCGAAGTCATACGCAGGTCGCCGCTGCTGGGGCGCATCCGCGAGTCGGTGATCGGCGACGACCAGGTCATGCCCGGGCCGTACGGTCCGCGCCGTGTCACGTACGCCGACTACACGGCGTCGGGTCGTGCCCTGAGCTTCATCGAGGACTTCATCCGCGACGAAGTGCTGCCCCGCTACGCGAACACGCACACCGAATCGAGCGGCACCGGGCTGCAGACGACCCGGTTGCGCGAGGACGCGCGGGCGATCATCCGGCGCGCGGTCGGCGGCGATGACGACACCGTCGTCATCTTCACCGGGTCGGGCAGCACGGGTGCGATCGACAAGCTGGTCGGGATGCTGGGACTCCGCGTTCCGGCGGAGCTGGCCGACCGCTACCATCTCGGCGACGGGATCCCAGCTGCCGAGCGACCGGTGGTGTTCATCGGGCCGTTCGAGCACCACTCCAACGAACTGCCGTGGCGCGAGTCGATCGCCGACGTGGTCGTGATCCCGCAGGACGTCGACGGGCACATCGACTGCGACATCCTCGAGGCCGAGCTCATGCGCCACGCCGAACGACCGCTCAAGATCGGCTCGTTCTCGGCGGCGAGCAACGTCACCGGAATCGTGAGCGACACGCCGCGCATCTCGGCGCTGCTGCACGAACATGGCGCGTTGTCGTTCTGGGACTTCGCCGCGGCCGCGCCGTACGTCGACATCGAGATGTACCACGGGCCCGCCGAGGCGGCGCTCGCGTCGGGGGAGTACAAGGACGCGATCTTCCTCAGCCCGCACAAGTTCATCGGCGGGCCGAGCACGCCCGGGGTGCTCGTGCTGCGTCGCGAGCTCGCGCACAACCGGGTGCCCGACGTGCCCGGTGGCGGCACCGTGCTCTACGTCAACCCGACCGAGCACCGCTATCTCGACGACGTGGCCCAACGCGAGGAGGGCGGCACGCCCGCGATCGTCGAGGCGATCCGTGCGGGTCTCGTGTTCGGGCTGAAGGACGCGGTCGGCGTCGACACGATCCGGGCGCTCGAGCACGACTTCCTGCGCCGCGCGATCTCGGCCTGGCACGACGAGCCCGCGCTCGAGGTGCTCGGCAACCTCGACGCCGAGCGGCTCTCGATCGTGTCGTTCGTGGTGCGGGCGCCGAGCGGCCGGTACCTGCACCACAACTTCGTGGTGGCCCTGCTGAACGACCTGTTCGGCATCCAGTCTCGCGGGGGCTGCTCATGTGCCGGGCCGTACGGCCACCTGCTGCTCGGTATCGATCTCGACCGCTCGCACGAGTTCGAGCGCGAGATCGCGCGCGGCTGCGAGGGCATCAAGCCGGGCTGGGTGCGCATCAACTTCAACTACTTCATCTCGCCCGGCGTGTTCGACTACCTCGTCGAGGCGGTGCGGCTGGTCGCCCGTGAGGGCTGGCGCATGCTTCCCGACTACGTCTTCGAACCCGAGACGGGCCTGTGGCGGCACCGCCGCGGGCCGGCCGAACCTCCCCTGCGGTTGAGCCAGGTCGGGTACGACGACGACGGCCGGCTCACGTACCCTCAGCACGACGATCGCGCGCCCGAGTCAGCGCTGCGAGGCTACCTGACCGAGGCCGAAGCGAGGTTCGCCGTCGCCGCGGGGGCGGCCGCGGCCGCGCACGATGCTCCCGACGACGGCAGCCTTCCCGGCCTCTCCGACGACTTCGAGCACCTGCGCTGGTTCGACCTGCCGGTCGAGTGCCTGTCGCGGTGACGTCGTCGCCCGCCACGCAACTGTCGAGTCCATCTCAAATTTTTTGCTGCGGCGTACTCCGGTTGTGGATACGTTTGGGGAATTGGTCGGCCTTCTGGGGCCGCGAGCGGCTCGAGGTTGTGCCGTTCGCCCGTCGGAGGGCATCGATCGCCGAAGAAGCGAGAGAAGAGAGGGCACTACCGATGAGATCCATCCAGCGTCCCGTGCGATGGCGCCGACGCGCACTCGCCGCAGCCGGAGCACTCGTGCTCGGCGCCTCCCTGATGACCGTCACGGCGGCCTCCGCCCAAGACGACCCGCGCGAGGGCCTCGACCCGGGCTACTTCGACCCCGGGGTCGCGGCGAGCAACATCGAGATGCTCGGGGACCTACCCCGCGTCGCTCCGTTCGACGCGCCTCCCGGCAACTTCGGGTTCGTCAACTCCGACCTCGCGTTCAGCGGTGACAGCGCCATCGTCGGCAACTTCAACGGCTTCCAGGTCTACGACGTATCCGATGCCGCAGAGCCCGAGTTGCGCTCGTCGTTCGTGTGTCCGGGCGGTCAGGGTGACGTGTCCGTCTTCGGCGACCTGCTGTTCATGTCGGTCGAAGAGAACCGTGGCCGCATCGACTGCGGTTCGCAGGGTGCGCCGGGCGCCGTGAACGCCGAGCGCTTCCGCGGTGTGCGCATCTTCGACATCAGCGACATCGACAACCCGATTCAACTGCCGGGCGTGCAGACCTGCCGCGGATCGCACACGCACACGCTGGTGACCGACCCCGATGACGCTGAGAACGTCTACATCTACAACTCGGGTACTGCCGGAGTCCGGTCACCGCTCGAGCTCGCGGGCTGTGAGAACGCCGCACTGACCACCGACCCGGTGACCACGGGCGACCCGACGCAGTGGCGCATCGACGTCATCCAGGTGCCGCTCGCGGCGCCCGAGACCGCGGCGGTCGTCAGCCAGCCGAGGATCTTCACCGACTCCGAGACGGGCGCCTTCAACGGGCTCCAGAACACCCTCCCCGGAACGGCGCTCCACCCGAGCGGCACGGTGTATTCCCCGACCCCCAACACCAACACGTGCCACGACGTCACCGCGTTCCCCGAAATCGGGCTCCTCGCGGGTGCGTGCCAGGGCAACGGCCTCCTCGTCGACATCTCCGACCCGGTGAACCCGGTGCGGATCGACGCGGTTTCCGACCCGAACTTCTCGTACTGGCACTCGGCGACGTTCAGCAACGACGGCACCAAGGTCATCTTCACCGACGAGTGGGGCGGCGGCACGCAGGCTCGCTGCCGCGAGACCGACCAGCCCGAGTGGGGCGCGAACGCGCTCTTCGACATCGTCGACGGCAAGCTGGAGTTCGCGAGCTACTACAAGCTCCCGGCGGTGCAGACCTCGCAGGAGAACTGCGTGGCGCACAACGGCTCGATCGTTCCGGTGCCGGGTCGCGACATCATGGTGCAAGCGTGGTACCAGGGCGGTGTGTCGGTGATCGACTTCACCGACACGGCGAACCCGACCGAGATCGCGTTCCTCGACCGCGGCCCGATCGATGAGCCGAACGCCGGTGCCCTCAACCTGGGCGGCTACTGGTCGACCTACTGGTACAACGGCAGTGTGCTCGGCAGCGAGATCGCGCGCGGCTTCCACACCCTGGGGCTGCTCCCGAGCGACTGGATGTCGGTGAACGAGATCGCCGCCGCCGGTGAGATCGAACTCGACGAGTTCAACGCTCAGCTGCAGACGATGCTCGTGCACGACCCGAGCTTCGCCGTGGCACGGTCGTACGTCGACCAGGCCGAGCGAGCCGGCACCCTGAGCGGCAAGGCCCTGAGCGAGGTGCGCAAGCACATCGACCAGGCCGAGAAGCTCGCCGACGGCCCCGCCGCAGGCAGCGCAGTCGCAACGCAGCTCGACAACGCCGCCCGCAAGTCGGGAGCCGCAGCCGACTCCGACGTCGTGCAGGGGCTCAACGCACTGGCGGCGACCTTCCGTTGATGCGTGCGAGGGGGCCGGCGCTGGTCGGCCTCTTCGCAACCACGAAAGGTGCCCGACGGTCATTGACCGTCGGGCACCTTCGCGTTCGGGCGGTGCGTTCGCTGCGCTGAGGCCGACTCAGCCTGCGCGGTCGGCGAGCATCTGCTGCATGCGGGCGATCTCGACGCCCTGGTCGGATTCGACGTGACGTGCGAACTGGTCGACCTCGGACTCGTTGCCGCCCCCGGCGGCGTAGAGCTCGTCGACCATCTGCACCGCACCCTGGTGGTGCCGGATCATGGACTCGAGGAACAGCCGGTCGAACTTCGCGCCACTGGCGGCCTCGAGAGCCGCGAGTTCGTCATCGGTGAGCATCCCCGGCATCGCGTCGCCGTCGTGCCCGTGGCCCGCACCGTCGTTCACCGGGACGAAGCGATCTTGAAGCCACCGCGTGATGACCTTGAGCTCATCTTCTTGGCTGACCTTCATGCGCTCGGCGAGCAACTGGATGTCGCGGTCGTCGGTGTTCTCGTCGACGAAGCCGGTCATCACGATGGCCTGGTCGTGGTGTTGGATCATGTCGAGCATGAACTCCTCGTCGGCCTCGACGTGCTTCGGCGAGCCGAGCTCGGCCGCCTCTTCGGGCGAGAGCGTCTGGTTCGGCTCGCCTGGCGCTCCGAGCTGCACGATGGGGCTCGTGGGCGCCGGTGGCTCGGGGGCGGACGCCGTGCACGCGGCCAGGCCGAGCGAGAGCACGAGCACCGTTCCGACCCCGAGAGACCGTCGCATCGCCGTCATCCGCATACCTCGTCTTCGTTGAAGGGATCAGCGAGCCTCGTCATGCCGTTCGTCGGCGGACCCGCACGTTGCCCTCCATCTAACTCGAATCGGTCGGGTATGGAAACCGGAACGGGCCCCGCCGTGCGGCAGAGCCCGTTGCGGGTGGACACCGAGAACAATGCTCGGGCCACGGTTGGCGGTCAGGAGACGAGGGCCTCCTGCCACTCGATGAGGTCGCCGATCTTCTCGACGAGCGTGTCGTCCTGGATGCCGTGCGCCTTGGCCCAGGCCTGGTTGAGCACGGCGATCGCGGCTGCGTGGTCGCCCGCGTCGGCCGCGGCTTCAGCGGTCTCGAGGTACGCAGTGACGTCGCCCCCGAGCTGGGTGTTCTTCTGCGAGTCGCCGGCGAGCCCGGTGACGAGCTTGTCGACCTCGCCGAAGGTCACGCAGTCGCCGCCGCCCTCGACGATGCCCGCCGTCCATTCGATTCCGCCGAGCACGTGGCTGAGGAAGAGCGGGTCGGACCACGAGGCATCCGTGTGGCCCGCGCCCTCGTACCAAGAGCGCCCGCCTTCGAAGTTGTGGCACCAGGCGAGCGGGTGGTCGGCGCCCATCGCGCCGCTTCCGGGGTTGTACGTCGACTCGTCGAGCGTGATCAGCACGTGGACGTCCTCACGCGGATTCGCCGTGAAGTTGTACCACTCGTCGAAGCGCACCCACTCGGCCGGCAGCATCGTGGTCGAGGGGTGCCCCGGGCTCTCGACGCGCATGGTCGCGGTCTGCTGCGCAGGGTGGTTGCGGAAGCGCGCGCTGCCGCCGGTCAGCTCGCTGTACCAGGGCACCGTGTGCATCGAGTCGGTCGCGGCGTGCAGCCCGACGTAGCCGCCGCCGCCGCGGATGTAGCCCTGGAACGCGGCCAGCTCGGTGTCGTTCAGCAGGCGCGGCCGGTTGGGGTCGAGGTTGTTGGTGGCGTCGACCGGCGAAGCGAAGATGATCGTCGCGTACTTCGACAGGTCGGCCGCGGTTGTGAACGGCGAGCTCGCGAGCGTGAGTGCGGGCTGGCCGGGGGAGTTGCCCTGGGGCGGATCCCACACGTCGACGCTGAACCCGTTCTGCTCGCCGAGCGCGATGATCGCGTTCGTCGTGTCGTCGATGTGCGAGTGACGGAAGCCGAGGGTCTCGCCGACGACCAGCACTTCGTAGTCGTCGTCGGCGGCGATCGCGGGCGCCGCCGCGATTCCCAGGCTGAGAGTGACACCGATGGCACAGACCCCGGTGATGACGCGTTGGACATGTTGCTTCATTGCAATGCTCCCCTTCGAGCTGGACCGTTACGGAGGCCGGCTGAGGCGGATGGGGCGAATAAGTTGCCGCATCCGACATATTGGCAGGACGAGACTATTGCGGTGACTTGGCAGATGTCAATGGCCAAGCATCGATACTCGGAAGTTCGCATTCCTGCTTTTGGCTGTTCCTCGACGTAAGTAAGTCGGGATGTCGCGGTATGAGTGGTGGGTCCGTTTGAGAATCGGGTGCCCAAGTGCCCAAGTGCCCAAGTGCCCAAGTGCCCAAGTGCCCAAGTGCCCAAGTGCCCAAGTGCCCGAGTGCCCAGGTGCCCGAGTGCCCAGGTGCCCGAGTGTCCAAGTGCCCAAATCCGGGGGCACGGCAGTTCGGGCGCGTGCTGTGTGAGGCCGACTCGGGCGACGAACTGGCCCGCTCGAACGTCTTCCCGAAGATGACGACGGGCATTCTCGTGACGCTCGGGTTCGGCGGCCTGCAGTACGACCTGAGCGCCGAGGGACACGTCATCGGCCTCGAGGTGGTGCCGACCCCGGCAACCGCGTCGCCGTCGCCGTCGCCCTCGCCGTCGGGCGGCTGAAATCCCGCACGCCGCATTCGGGTTCAGTCGCCCGCTGCGTGCCGCTCCATCAGCTGCTGGGCGTAGTCCGGCACGGTGGTCGTCCACTCCCGTGGCGGCCGCTCGTACCCGCCCGCGGGAGGCCGCGGCGGGATCTCGATCGGCTCAGGCTCGACCTTCTTGTACGGGATCTTGGACAGCAGGTGCGCGATCATGTTGATGCGCGAGCGTCGTTTGTCGTCGCTCTCGATCTCGTACCAGGGCGCGTCGGCGATGTCGGTGTGCACGAACATGGTGTCCTTCGCGCGGGAGTAGTCCTCCCACTTGGTGATCGAGACCACGTCGTTCGGGCTGAGCTTCCACCGCCGCATCGGATCCTCGAGGCGCGAACGGAACCGATCTTCCTGCACGACGTCCGACACGCTGAACCAGTACTTCAGCAGGATGATGCCGTCCTCCACGAGCATCCGCTCGAAGATCGGCGCCTGGTGCAGGAATCGGTGATACTCCTCGTTGGTGCAGTACCCCATGACGCGCTCGACGCCGGCGCGGTTGTACCAGGAGCGATCCATGAGCACGATCTCGCCCGCTGCAGGCAGGTGCGGCACGTACCGCTGGAAGTACCAGCGCGTCTTGTCGCGGGCGCTCGGCGTCGGCAGCGCCACGATGCGCGTGACGCGCGGGTTCAGGTACTCGGTCACGCGCTTGATCGTCGAGCCCTTGCCCGCGGCATCCCGCCCCTCGAAGATCACGACCACGCGCGCACCCGACTGCTGCACCCACGCCTGCATGTCGACGAGCTTCGCCTGCAGGGCCATGAGCTCGCGCTCGTAGAGCGCTTTCGGCATCCGTCTGGTCATTCGGCACCTCCTGCCGTCGAAGCCTACGGCCAGACGGTGCGGATGTCGCGGCTCGCGCGCTGGGAGGGCGCGGGTCGCGACATCCGGTCACCGACGCTCGGTGCGTCTCAGAACCTGCTCGGGAACTGGGCGATCAGGCCTGCGCTGAGCTCGTCGGCCATGTGGGCCATGTGCGCGTGCGCCCCGTCGAAGGCGGTGATGGCGGCCTCGTAGTCGCCTGTGAGGACGTCGGCCGCGTACCCGGTGGTCTGGGTGATGTGGGTCTTCATCATCTTGCGCAGCTCACCCTTCGCCCAGTTCGGGTTGGCGTCGGCGAGGAAGTCCGCGATGTCGCGGGCGTTCGCGTACCAGTCGTCGAGCGCCGCGTTCAGCGCCGTCGTGTCGCCGGCCTCGGCTGCGGTGAGCACGGGGATCGCCTGCGTGATGTGGGTCTGCAGCAGTTCGGTGAGCCGGGCCGCCGCGTCGTCACCGTAGAAGGGGGCGATCGCGTCGCCGATGTCGGCCTGGTTGGCCAGCAGCCGGGCGACGGTCGCGTCGAGCCCGGGTGATCCTTCGGCGAACGCGACGACCGTCGACCAGGTCCACGCCATGTGCTGGTCCCACAGGGTGCGCATGGCGCTGGAGAGCTGCGTCTCGGCCGTTGCAGGCTCGGCCTGCCTGGCCGACTCGGATGACCCGGAGTGGGAGTGCGTCGCGAACGAGGCCGGTTCGGCACTCGCGTTGGCGCTGCACGCGGTGAGCAGACCGCCGGTCAGCGCGAGCGCGGCGAGCAACGACACGGTGGAGGCGCGGAACGTCGCCTCGTGATGGGTGCGCATGATGCCCTTCCTTTCAGGAGTGTTCTTGCACCGTTGGTGACGGGAGTGCGCCGAGGTCATACCGGCGCGAACGAGATTCCTCGATCTCGGTAAGATGTGGCCAGCTCGGCGACACTCACCTCACGCGACCAGGCGACCGCAAGGTGGGTGAGGAGGGCGACGTGGACAGCCTCATGGTTGAGTACCGGCATCCGATCGACTCGCGCGACGATGGCCTGTTCCTCGACGCGGAGTGGATCCCTCGACTCTCAGCCACCGGGCGCGCACACGAGGTCGCCGTGCGGCGGCTGCATGAGCTGATGCTGCGCGCTGCACGGCACCAGGTCGCACGCATGCCCGACGCAGCCGGACTCGGTGCGGCCAGGCGCGACGAGATCGTGCATTCGGCGGCCGATGCGGCGACGGTGTCGGTGTTGTCGCGTCTGAGTGCGTTCGAGGGCCGCAGCAGGTTCACGACGTGGGCGTACAAGTTCGCGATCCTGCACGCGGGTGTCGAGGTGCGGCGTGCCGCGTGGCGCGATCGCGAGATCGACCTGTCCGACGTGCCCGAGCAACGCGATTCGGACATGTCCTCGCCAGAGACGTATGCCGAGGTGCGAGAACTCGCCGAGGCGGTCCGCGAGGGCATCGCCGAGGCGTTGACTGCGCATCAACGACGCGTCACGATCGCGTTGCTCGTCGATGAGGTGCCGATCGATGTGCTGGCCGAGCGACTCAACACGAGTCGCGGTGCGCTGTACAAGACGCTGCACGATTCCCGTCAGCGCTTGCGGGCCTTCCTCTCGGAGCGGGGATTCATGTCGGCCCGAGGCCCGAAGGAGGTGAACCCATGACCGGTCACGTTTCATTGAGCCGGGAGGCGGTCGCCCGATTGACGGCGAACACCGAGCCGTGGCTCTCGTGCGACGACTGCTTCGATCAGGTCGATGCCGCTGTCGAGGCGCTCCTCGGTTCGACCGTTCCCTTGGCTGAGGGGTTCCGAGCGCATCTGCTGGGGTGCGCGGCGTGTCACGAGGAGGCGCAGTCGCTGGCGGCGTTGGTCGCCGAGCACCACGACCTGACGGCGGCCGACGCGGTGGCCCGTCTCGACGCGGCTGTGGGAGCCTAGCGCTTCTCAGCGCAGGGCGCCGAGCTTCTCAATCCTGCTGTGGCGCCGACCCGACGGTAAACGGGAGAACGCAATGACAGTTCCCCCTCATCCGATGAGGGGGAACTGTCAGATCTGAATGGGGCGTCAATCGCGGCTGCGTCGGTCGGGAGCCCGCCCGTGAAACCCGGTGCCCGAGTGCCCGAGTGCCTGAGTGCCTGAGTGCCCGGTGCCCGAGTGTCCGAGTGCCCGAGTGCCCGAGTGCCCGAGTGCCCGAGTGCCTGAGTGCCCGAGTGCCCAAGTGCCCAAGTGCCCAAGTGCCCAAGTGCCCGAGTGCCCACGTGCGTCGGGCATCCACGATGCGCGGGCCGTGCGGCGCGAGCTACTCGGCCGGCGCCTCCTGCAGGGCGCGCACCTCGATGCGGCTCTGCAGCGCGCGCGACGCCCAGGTCGCCCATTCGACGGCGGCGGCCTCGTCGGCCGCCTCGATCACCCAGAAGCCGCCGACGTAGGCCGGCGCCTCGGTGAAGGGCTCGTCGAGCACCCGGGTCTCGCCAGTCGAGACGTCGACGGTCTTCGCGGTCGACGGCGGGTTGAGTCCGCCTGCGAACAGGAACGAGCCCGATTCCTTCAGGGCGGTGTTGAATTCGTCGACTGCGGCCATCACGGCCGCGAGCTCGGCGGGGTCGAACTCCTGCATCGACGCCATCGTCGGCTCGGTCGCGGAGTCGTGGGGCATGGTCAGGAAATACTGGGTCACGGGTCGATCCTCTCGTCTGGGGCGCCGTTGGGGAACCCTCACTCATGCGTCGAACGGGCAACTCGGGGATCGACATCCGATAGTCGAAGATTCAGGTAGGCGGTCGCGCTCTCGGCCAACGTTCAGCGGGCGTCGTGCTTGCTCCCAGCGGCGGGTGATGAGCTTCATGTGGGACGTATGACCCACATTCCCCCGAGTGGGATGTCCCCTGGCCGGCGTTCCGGGCTGCAGCAGGCTCAACCCCCCCTCGAGCCGCTCACGTGCCCGGCGCCGGCCCTCGTGCCGGACGCCCGGCCTTCGTGCCGGATCCAGCACCCTACCCGGATCCGGCACGCCCGCGTGGAGATTGCGCTCGAAGCGCCTACCATCGAATGGGCGTGCCGCACCCGATCGGCCGCCATCGAGATGCCCGCCAGGCGCCCACCCCCAGGAGCCAGATTGACGATCCCCGCTGACGATCAGTCCCCGCCCGGGTTCGTCTCGCCGGCCGCCGAGCTCGAGTCCCGCGCCGCCCGTCGCAGTGCCGAGCACGGCGGAACCCTGCGGCCGCGCCGCATGCCCGAGAGCGCCTGGACGCCGCCGGTCGTCGGGCCGACGGTTGCGCCGGTACCGGCAGCCACGCCCGCGTCTTCGCCCGCGCCCGAGATGGAGCGCTACTACCTCTGCAGCGAGGTGCCGAGCGGCGACTACGTCGAGGTGATCGTCGCCGTCACCGACGGAGCGCGCCGACGGTACTTCACCACCAGCGATGGAGCGCGCCTCACCGAGGTCGACGAGTACTACTTCGTGCGCCGCAGTCTCGGCGACGCCCGCTCGATGCTCGAGCTCGACGCTCGTGAGATGGCCGAGCTCGAGACGGAGCTGAACTTCGTGCGGTCGCTGCGCGGTCGCGATCCGATCGCCGAGCTCGCAGAGGAGCCGGCACCCGCCGCACCCGAAATCGCGACGGTGATCGAGATCGAGACGGCGACGGATGTCCCGGCGCCGGCCGATTCCGTCGAGCCCGACGAGCCCGACGAGCCCGTGATGATCGACGAGCCCGAACCGGCGCCGGCGCCGGCACCGGCGCCCGAGCGCGAACTCAAGATCGTGCCGGTGCTCATGCAATGGGCCGAGACCATTCAGCCGGAGCCGGAGCCGGAGCCGGAGCCGGAGCCGGAGCCGGAGCCCGAGCCCGTGCCCGAGCCCGAGCCCGTGCCGGAGCCCGTGCCGGAGCCCGCGCCGACCCCCGTGCCGGCCCCAGTGCCGACCCCGACCCCTGCCCCCGACGCGAACGAGGAGACCAACCCAGTGGTGATGATGACGAACCCGGTCGAGGTGCGCGCGTTCGAGGCATCCGTATCGCCGATCGCGGCGCCCGCCGAACCGCAGCCGACACCGAGTGCCGCCGTCGAGGCGGCCGCGCAGGTGGCGCTCGCGAAGGGCATCGCCTTCGTGGCGCACCGCGGCCAGGTCGACAAGGTCGGTGCCGCGTACATCGATCACCCCGGACGCGTGGCCGAGCGGTTCGACGCGCTCGCCGAGCCAGTGCCGACCGCCGCGGCGTGGCTGCACGACGTGCTCGAGGACAGCACGGTGACCGCGCGGGAACTGCTCGAGGCGGGCGTGCTGCCCGAGATCGTCGAGATCGTGGTGCTGCTGACACGCACGGCGGATGTCGCGGTCGACGAGTACTACGCGCGCATCCGCCGCCACCCGCTCGCCCGCCGCGTGAAGCTCGCCGACGTCGACGACAACTCGGCGGCCTGGCGCGTGCGCAAGCTCGACTACGAGACGCAGCAGCGGCTCGCCGAGAAGTACCGGCATGCACGTGAGGCGCTGGGCGGCGACTGATCCGGTCGCGGCACCGCGGACACATCGAAATGCCGGTTCCCCCTCACCGATGACGGGGAACCGGCATTTCGTGTCGGTGCCGGCCCTGCATCACCCCCCGAGCCGGGCGAGCACCGCCTCGGCGAGCGCGATCGCCGTGGCCTCGTCGTTCGCGGACACGTTGTACCAGTCCTGCCCGACCGTGAGGTCGACGGCGCACGTCGTGCCGAACCGCTCGTCGCAGCGAACGGATGCCACGCCGCCCGCGGCGAGCCCGGCGAGCTCGATCGGCGTCGACGCGTCGGCGTGGAGCATCCGCAGGTACGCCCAGCGCCCCTCGTGCAGCCAGTCCACCCGGGCCGCCTGGCCGAGGTCGTCGACGCCCCAGCCGCAGCCCACGGCATCGGCGTGGAGCCTGGCCTCGGCCCATTCGCTCCAGCCTCCGGAGCCGATCATCACCTGCACGCCGGGGGTCGAGGTGATCGATCCCACCTGGTCGACGGGGATGATCGCGTCGCAGTCCTCGGGGCCCGGCAGGGTCATCCGCTCGGTGATCGTCGACGCGGCCGCCGGCCCGGCCGCGCCCACTGCTGCGGTGACCGCGTCGACGAGCGACTGCCAGCCAGACGGGTCTGTCGCGAGCTCTGCTCCGCCGTACGCCGAGATCGTGACCCAGGCGTCGCCGACCGCTGCGCTCGCCCAGCACCAGGTGTCGGCGCACTGACTCTCGTCAGCCGGCATCCCGTGCTGGGTGGCGAGCTCGCTCCAGCCGGCGGCTGCGCGGGGGACGACCGAGATCGTGACCCCCACATAGTCGGGCTCGACGCCGTACTGCTCGTTCATCGGCACGCCGTTCGACCACTCGCAGACCGAGCCGCCGACGGCGAGGATCGCCGCGCGCCGCGGGATCGCGATGCCGACGCCCGACTCGGACACGATCGGGTCGATCGCAGCGACCTCGGTGCTGAACAGGCCCGACACCAGCGCGGGATCGACCAGGGTGGCGCAGTCGAGGCCGTAGCGCGAGGCGGGCTGGCCCGGTGTGACCGAGTACTCGCTCGTCGCCGGCGCGGTCGGCTGCGATGCCGTCGACGGCGTGTTCGGGGCATCCGTCGCCACGGTCGCCGCGTCCTGCTCGGGCGCGGTGATCACCCCGAGCGCGAATGCGGCTCCGGCGCCGACGCCGAGCAGCGCGGCCACGCCGAGCCCGAGCCCGAAGATGTGGCGCACGGACTTCCGCTTCGCGGGCGCCGGTTCCTGCGCGACCCGTTCGAGCACGTTGCGCTTCATCGAGCCGAGGAGGCGCGTCAGTTCGTCTCCTGTGGGAGGTTCAGATTTCATCGAGGGTCACCGCCTTCTTCAATCGGGCCCGGCTTCGGGACACGCGTTGCTTGACTGCGCCGACGCTCAGGTCGAGCCGCTCGGCCGCCTCGGCGTAGGGCAGGCCTTCGACGAGGCAGAGCTCGCACACCTGCCGGTCGATCGGTTCGAGTCGTTCGATCTCGTCGAGGACCCAGCGCAGGTCGTCCCGCGCCGCCTCGGCATCGTGATGTTCGCGGACCACGTCGGCTCCGCCCTGCGGGGCCTCGTCGTCGAATTGCTCGGCCCGACTGCGGGCCGCCTTTCTCACGGCGTTCATTCCGAAGTTGCGGCACGTGACGAGGAGCCACGGAAGCAGCGACGCCTCCGCGATCATGATCTCCGCCGCCTTGCGCCAGACCGTGAGGAACGTGTCCTGCACGATCTCTTCGACATCCATCCGGCTCGGCGCGATCGCCCACGCGTACCGCGTCACCGCCGGGGCATGCCGATCGAACACGACCGCCATCGCCCGTTGGTCGCCACTCGCCAAGCGCTCGAGGAGCTCGGCGTCGGTGCCATCGCTCTCGTCCACGTGCACACCCCCCTTCACTCTAGGAATGTCGCGGGGTGGGGGGAAGGTCACAGGTCGGTCGAATATATTCTGTGCCGCCCCGATTGGGGGACAGTCCTGTCGACGCCCATAGGATCGAAGGCATGGCTGGGTTCTGGGGCAAGCGCAAACGTGATCAGCAGGAACTGCAGGCCCACGACGTCGACCTGGCGAAGCGGGCCGGGGTGGCCCTGGTCGCCGCCGACGAGCGTGTGCGGGTCACGACCGATGAGCTCATCTTCGCCGAGGCCGAGCTGGGGCCCGACGCGACGAAAGAGCTGCGCGAGGCGCTCACCGCGGTGCGGCAGCATATGGGTGACGCGTTCCGGCTGAACCAGCTCAATCACGATGAGATCCCCGACACCGCCGAAGAGCTGCGCACCCGCAACGCGCGCATCGTGCAGCTGTGCGAATGGGCGGAAGACGTGCTCGACGAGCGCACCTCGGTGCTCGCCGACAAGATCGCGCGGGCGCGGCGGGCTCCCGAGATCATCGCCGGAGTGCGAGGAGATATCGTGCTTCTGCGCGCGCGCATCCCGCACGCCCGCGACACCGTCGAGCGGCTCGCGGTCCGCTATGCGCCAGAGGCGCTCGCCCAGGTGCAGGTCAATCCCGCCGAGGCCGAGCAGTTGCTCGGATTCGCCGAGCACAGCGCGGGCGTGGCCGAGCGGCGGCGTGAGGCCGGGCAGCGCGAGCAGGCCAACCTCGCGCTCGAGGCGTCCACTGAATCGGTGCGCCGAGCGGCGACCCTCCTCGACGCGGTCGAGACGTTCGAGGTCGAGTCGCTGCGGGCCGAGTCGACGCTGTCGGCGATCGTCGAGGACTCGCGTGGCGACATCGCCGTCGCACTCAGGGAGCCCCACTCGCCCGGTGTCGCCACCGCGATCGGCGAGCTGCAGGCCGCGCTCGCCTCGCTCCCGACGGCCGGCGTCAACACCGACCCGTTCGCCCAGCTGAACCGGCTTCGCGAGGCGAACGCCGGATTGGATGCCGCGATCGCGGCGGCCCGCGAGCGTGCGGCCCGTCCCATCCCGCCGCTCGAGCACGTTCGCCATGCGATCGACGACGCCGATCGGCAGCTCGCCGTCGCCAGCGACGTCATCGCCGGGCACCGGGGCTGGATCGGCGCCGACGCGCGCACCCGGCTCGCCGAGGCCGAGCGCATCCGGGTCGACCTCGACCGCTACCTCGGCACATCAGCGGCGGCCGCGACGGTGATCGGCGACGATCACCGCGAACAGTCGATGGCGATGGCGCGCCGTGTCGCATACCTCGCGAGCGAAGCCCTGCAGCTCGCACAGCGCGACATCAACTCGTCCCGGCCGCAGGATCCCGGCCAGTGGGGCGGCCCGGGCTGGGGTGGCGGCGGGCGCCGCGGCGGCGGATCCGACATGATGGGCGGCATCCTCGGCGGCCTGGTCATCGGCAGCATCCTCGACGGCATCTTCGACTGAATCCGGGTTGAGGAGGCTCCGATGGATCGTCCCGTGGGGTTCGATGACATCCGTGCACTGCTCGTCTCGCACATCGACAACGCCGGCATCTCGCGGGTGAAGGTGCTGACGCACCGGCGGCTGCTCGCGGCGAGCACCCACGGCGTGACGATCTCGCACAGCGCCGGATTCCTGTTCTCGGTCGACGACCACCTCAACGCGACGGCCGCGCTCGACCCCGTCGTGGGCGACTTGCGCGGCGTCGCCGACATCTCGTCGATCGCGATGCTCGACGCCGAGTCGGGGCTCGCGTGGGCGCCCGCCGACCTGTACGCGCTCGACGGCACGGTGCACCCGACGTGCACCCGTTCGGCGTTGCGCCGGGTGGTCGACGACGCGCTGGCCGAGCACCTCGAGTTCACGGTCGGCATCGAGCTCGAGTGCACGGTGTTCCGCGACGAGCCGCACACGGGCGGGCTCGCGTCGCTCGAGCCCGCGACATCCGCGCCCGCGTACTCGACCCGGGCCCTGCTCGAGGTCGAGCCGTTCGCGATGGCCGCGCTCGATGCGCTCGAGTCTGCGGGTGTGACGGTCGAGCAGATGCACCCCGAGTTCGGCGCCGGTCAGCTCGAGTTCGCCTTCGCGCCGCGCGACCCGGTGCGGGCGGTCGACGACCTCGCGCTCGCCCGCATCGTGCTCGTCAGGGTCGCGCGGGCACACGGCCTGCGGGTCTCGTTCGCGCCGGTTCCGATCGTGGGCGGCGCGACGAACGGATGCCACGTGCACGTGTCTGCGGTGCGCGACGCGCGCAACGTGTTCGCCGAAGCCGAGCCATCGGGCGCCGAACCGTCGGGCCCGCACGGCCTGTCACACGACGGCGCCCGCATGATCGCGGGCATCCTCGACCGGCTCGACGAGGGCGTCGCCCTGCTGGGCGGCAGCGTGCTCTCGTTCACCCGGTTGCGCCCGCGCTCATGGGCGGGCTCCGACGTCTGCTGGGGGCCGGCGAACCGCGAGGCGGCCATCCGGTACGTGGGCGGGCAGGCCGGCCACGGCGCCGAGCAGGCCAACATCGAGGTCAAGCCGGTCGATGGCGCGGCGAATCCCTACCTCGCTGTGGCTGCGATCCTCGCCGCGGCCCTCGACGGCCTCGCCCGTGAGCTGACGCTGCCGGCACCCGTGCACGTCGACCCGAGCACCCTGACGGCCGAGCAACGCGAGGCCGCCGGCATACGTTCCCTGCCGGCCGACCTCGGCTCGGCCCTGCACCGCCTCGAGTCGAGCGAGTTCTCCCGCGGGGTGTTCGGCGACGTGCTGCTCGACGCCTACCTCGCGACGCGGCGGCACGAGTGGGAGGCGTACGGCGAGCTGCCGCCCGAGGCGGTCGCCGACGTCGTGCGCTGGCGGTATTGAGCGCGGTCGCGACATCCGCTCAGTGCTCGATGAACACGCGACCGTAGAGCGCCTCGGCGTTGCGCCAGGCGATGAGCTCGGCGACCCGGATCGCCTCGTCGACCGGCCAGCCGTGATCGGCGACGTAGGCCGCCAGCACGCGTGCCGTGGCGTCGCGCCATGCACGCGCGCCGAGCAGGACCCGTTCGGGCACGCCCCACGCGTCGGTCGAGAAGAGCACTTTTGAGAACGGGGCGAGGTCGAGGGTCTCGCGCACCAGGGTGTCGGCGTTCGCGCCGACCTGGGCGAGCGCGAGCCCCGCGTCGAGGTGCACGTGCGGGTAGAGGTGGGCGAGCATGCCGGCCTCGCGCACGTACGGGTAGCAGTGCAGCAGCGCGAGCCGTCCGCCGGTGTGCTGCGTCGCGGCGATGAACGGCTGCAGCAGGAACGGGTCGGCACGATCGAGCCGCAGGTCGGGGTCGCCGAAGCCGACGTGCACCTGCAGCACGGCACCGCGCTCCATCGCCCACCACGCGAGGTGGGCGATGATCATGCGGTCGGTGAGGCGAGCGGATGCCCCAGGGTCACGGGTTCCCCGCCCCGTCGCCGCTGCCCCGGCGCTCGCGGCGAACCATGCCGTCGCGGCATCCGTCAGCTCGGCGGTCGTGGGCTTCGCAGCAGCGAGTGCGAGCCCGCCGCGGTAGGCGGCGATCGTCTTGAATCCGACCGCGCTCGCCGCAGCGCGCTCGAGCGCGACCGGCAGGCGCTCGACGAAGTCCATGCCCGACGCGGCGTGCGCCATGACCGATTCGGCGAGCGTCTCGAGACGCATGATGCGGTGCGACCGAACGCGCTCGCCGGCGAGCTGCTCGAGCTCGGCGTCGTGCAGCAGTCGCTCGGGGGCGTGTCCGTCGTCGATGAGGTAGGTGCGGATGCCCGACACCCGCAGCAGCCTGCGGGTGGCCTCGTCGAAGCCGAGCCGATCGCGAGCGGCCAGGTACTCCGCGGCATCCGCGAACGCCGCCAGACCCAGCGCCGGGGCGCAGTGACGGCTCAGCGCGAAGCCGAGCTGGCTGTCGAACACGGCGGCACGGTCGGCGGCGTGCTCGGCCTGCGTGAGCGCGTCGAGCAGGTCGCCCTCGGCGAGCGGCGGGCGCAGCAGGCTGTGCGCGTGATGGTCGACGAGCGGCATCGCGTCGATGACGTGGGCGAGCTCGGCGTGCACTGACTTGGCGTTCGCGGTCATGCGGCGATTCTCTCGCGGGCACCTCATCATCGGCGTCTGGCCTCCGGCCGGCACCGTCTGAGGCGCAGCAGCGAGCGGGTTCACACCTCGGCGCCAGTCGAGTCGCGGCGCTCAGCCCAGTGCGGTCGCGGCGGCGGCCTCGGTCACGCGCTGCTTCTCGCGCACGTACACCTCGCGCCGCACGCGCGCGACGACGTCGCCGTCGCGGTCGGTGATCTCGGTCTCGAACCACTCGAGCACCTTCGCGCCGCCGCGGGCGCGTTCGCGGAGCTCGGTCGCCTTCTGCGTCGGCACTTCGAAGTGCGCGGTGAGGATGCCGCGACCGGGCTTGAGGAACTCGATCTCGCCGCGGGTGTCCCACACCACGTAGTCGTTGCCGAGTTGGTGCATGACGAGCATGAAGAAGTACGGGTCGGTCATCGCCGACATCGATCCGCCGAACGCGGTCTTCACGTAGTTGCGGGTGAACACGTTGACGTGGAGTTCGACGGTCGCGCGCGTCCAATCGTCTGAGAACCGCTTCACGCGGATGCCGCTGAACAGGTTCGGGATCCACAGGCTCATGACCGTGGCGAGGCGTCGTGGAGTCGTGCGCATGCTCCCGATCCTGCTCGATCGAAGCGCACTGAGCGAGTCGGTTGTGGGTCGCCCACAATCCACGTCGGGCTATCGCCGTAACGCGGCGCTCGGGTGGGTGCTCCCGAGAAATGCGGTGCCCAAGTGCCCAAGTGCCCAAGTGCCCAAGTGCCCAAGTGCCCAAGTGCCCAAGTGCCCAAGTGCCCAAGTGCCCAAGTGCCCAAGTGCCGGCACCCACAACATCGCTCAGGCAGACCGCAGGATCTGGTCCATGCCATCCACGAGTCGGTGAGCGGCTTTCAGGAGATCCCGCGCGCGGGTCTCGGTGAGGATCGTCGCCGCGTACTGGACCTCGGTCTTCGAATCGATCAGCCGGCGCTTGTGTGATCTCGTCGAGGAGACGGGCATCGACGAGACCTGAACCTACGTACCTCACCCGCGCCGTAGCGGGCTCCGCGCGGCGACCGTAGGATCGGGGCATGGCCGGGTTCCGGGTCAGGCGCCGACGCGGTGCGCACGAACTCGAGGTCCACGACGCCGATCTGGCGAAGCGGGCCGGGGCGGCCCTGTTCGCCGCCGACGAGCGCATCCGCGCCACCGCCGACGAACTCGGCTTCGCCGAGGCGGAACTCGAGGCCGGCGCGACCATGCTTCTCGGCGAGGCGCTCGTGGCAGCGCGCAGACAGCTGAGCGACGCATTCCGGTTGAACCGGCTCAATCACGATGCGATCCCCGGCTCCGCCGACGAGGTGCGAGCTCGCAACCTGCGCATCGTGCAGCTGTGCGAATGGATCGAGGACGTGCTCGATGAGCAGACCTCGGCGCTCGCCGATCGGATGTCGCGGGCGCGGCGCGCCCCCGAGATCATCGCCTTCGTGCGAGCCGAAACCGAGCGACTGCGCGCCCGCACGCCGTACGCCCGCGAGACCATCGACCGACTCGCCGCCCGGTATGCGCGCGAGGCGCTCGTCGACGTCGAAGAGAACCTCGGAGAGGTCGAGCAGCTGCTCGCATTCGCCGAGCACAGCCTCGGCGTGGCCGAACGGCGGCGCGAAGCCGGACTTCGCGGCGACGCAAGTGTCGCGCTCGAGGCATCCGCTGCATCGGTGCGACGAGCGGCGACCCTCCTCGACGTGGTGGAGACCTTCGAGGTCGAGGCCCTGCGGGCCGAGGCGACGCTGGGCGCGGTCGCCGAGCAGTCGCGTCGACAGCTCGCCGTGGCGCTCGAGGAGCCCCAGTCGCACGCAGTCGCGAACGCGAGCTCCGAGCTGCGGGCGGCCCTCGCCGACCTGCCGCCGGTCGGCGTCAACACCCATCCGTTCGCCCACCTGAATCGACTGCGCGAGGCGCATGCGGCGCTGGATGCCGCGACCTCGGCGGCACGCGAGCGGGCGACGCGCCAGCTTCCGCCCGCCGGCCACGTGTACCAGGTGATCAGGCACGCGGACCGCCAGCTCGATGCGGCCCGCGATGCGATCGCCGACCACCCTGGCTGGATCGGGGCGGAAGCACTGATGCGGTTGGCCGAGTCTGAGCGGATCCGGATCGATCTCGGACACTCCCTCGGCGGCTCCGCCGCGACCATCCCGTTGACGGACCAGAACCACCGAGATCGGGTGATCGCGATGGCCCGGCGTGTGGCCGATCTCGCAGGCGAAGCCCTGTACCTGGCGCGGCGCGACGTCGACGCATTTCGATCGCAGCCCGCTACGGCACGTTCGTGAAGGTCGCGCTCGGGTACACGAAGCTCGGCGCCACCTCCAGCGTGAGCGCGCCCGGGTCGTCGACCGACCAGGCGGCCTGCCAGGTGACCGACCCGCCCGGCTCGATCGTGGCGGTCGGGGGAAAGCCGACGTCATCGCCGGGCTCGAAGACTTCGCTGCCGATGTCGAAGATCTGGCTCACCTCCTGATCGCCCGCCGAGAGCGTCGGCAGCGGCAGCGTCGGCAGATCCTCGGTCGAGTTGTTGGTGATCGTGAGGGTGAACACGACGTGGTTCGCCCGCGTCGCACCGACCGCGAACTCGCTCGGCGTGTACGGCTCGGGCACCGAGACCGTGAGCGCGACGCCGTCGTCCCACGTCATCGTCTCGCCGAATCTGAGGTTGCCCGCCACGGGAGGCTCGGGTTGCCCGGCATCGGGGTCCGTGCCCGGGTCATCCGGCGCCGGCAGGGGAAAAACGGGCACCTCGGGAATCGCGTCATCGATCACCGCGCCGACCGACCCGATCAGGAAGGTGACGAACAACACGATGCCGGCGATCGCGGCGATGATCGAGATGACGAGCCCGATGACCGCCGGCCACTTCGCGCTGCGCAGGAACAGGCCGATGAGTGAGAGCACGAACGCGACCGTCACGAAGATCCACGCGAAGCCGCTCGCGGCGGGCAGGAACACGAGCAGGAATCCCACGATCGCGACGAGGATTGCGATGATGCCCACGACGTTCGGCCCTGGCTTCGACGGCTCGGTGAACGGATGCCCCGCCAGCGTCGTCGTGGGCAGGCCTCCGTAACTCTCCGTCGTGGCATAGGGGTTCGCGCCGGACGCATCACTCCACCCTGGCGACGCCGTCGGGGCGACGCCATAGCCGGACCCCGCGGCATCCGACCCTTGCGACCCCCAGACGAACCGAATCGTCGGATTCTCGTCGCCGACGGGCAGCACCGCGGTGACCGCCGTGTCCTGCCCGACCTGCGGAATGGGCTCGGTCGCGGGGCCGGGCGCCACGTACTGCGTCCAGGCATCGCCATCCCAGTACCGGCGCGCGCCGGACCCGTCTTCGTACCACCCGGCGGGCGCCCTCGTCGGGTCGCTCATACTTCGATGGTGACACGGCGGGCGCGCCATCGCATCGGTCGTTTGCTCCGCGTGCCGCACTCGCGGCGCCTGCACTCCGACCGGTCGTGCCGCGGTCAGAGGTGCGGCACGAGCCCTTGGACCTGTGCCGCCGGCGGAACGAGATCGGCTGAGAACGAGTGCCCGGCGGTGTCGGCCAGCGCTGCGGCGTACTCTTCGATGACGAAGACGCGCGGCGGCGTGCCTGTGGCGTCGAGCCCGGTGGCCGCAACGACGATCGTGGTGTCGGTCTGCGGGTTGTAGCGCACCATGGAGTTGTAGCCGGGCATGTTTCCGTTGTGCCCGATCCAGCCGTCCTTGCACATGAGGGCCTCGCCGTAGAACTCGCCAGCCCCGAGGTTGGCGGTGGCGAAGGCTCCCAGGCGCAGCACCTGAGCCGATTCCGACAGCACCCCCTGGCCCGTGGCCAGTGCTCGGCCCCAAACGAGCAGGTCGTCGACACGACTGGTCATGATGCCCGCTGCACCGGTGGACGAGGGGTTCCAGTCGGCGGCATTCACCCACACATCGGTCGGATCGGCTCCGCTGTAGACCGTGAGGGGCAACGTATAGCCGTTGAGATGCGGGCTCGGGAATGCGGCATCCGACGGATAGTCCGTGGCCTCCAATTGCAGCGGCTCGAGAATGCGGGACTGCACGGCGTCACCGACGCTCTGACCGGTCACGTGTTCGATCACCATTCCGAGCAACACGAAGTTCGTGTTGGAGTACTCCATGTTGCTGCCGGGCGCGAATGACGTGGGCATCGCCCAGGCGTCGGCCAGCAATTGCTCAGGGGTCCACTGCGCAGCGGTGTCGCTCAGGAACTCGGCGCCCCACTCCGCGCTGTTCGAGTAGTTGGGCAGTCCGCTGGTCATCGTGATCAACTCGCGCAGCGTGATGCGGGAACCGTTCGGGACGCTCGGCACGTAGTCGTCGATCGGATGATCCAGCGAGAGCGTTCCCTCGTCGGCCAGTTGCAGCACGACCGTGCCGACGAAGGTCTTGGTGATCGACGCGATCCGCTGGTGCATGTCAGTGGTAGCCGCGGTACCGGTGGAGAGGTCGGCGACACCGTACGCCTCGGTCCAGGTGCCCTCGGGGCTGCGGACCCCCACGATGACGGCGGGGGCGAAGTCCTTCACCCGCTCGAAGACGGCGGATGCCGCGGCGTCGTAGTCAGCGCTCAGCTCGGCCGGCATCGGCTCGGTCGATTGCGTGTCCTTCGCCGTTGCGACGCGCTGCGCATCGGGAACGCACGCGCCTGCAGAGCCGGCGACCGGGTCGACCGCCGCGGCGGATGATGGCGTGCGCGGTGCCGCCGCAGGCGCAGGATCGCCGGTACACGCGCTCACTGCGAGCGCGACCGCCATGGCCAAGCCCGCCAGCTCCCACCGTCGTTGGTGCCGCACCACTGCAGTGTGGCACGCCGTCGCCGTCGAGCGGCGGTCACCACCCCACTACTGGGGGAGGGTCACCGCTGCCGCAGCTGCCTCCCGCACGGATCGCTGGTACGCGCCGGGGGTCAGCCCGACCACCCCGCGGAAGTCGTTGCTGAGGTGCGACTGGTCGGCGTAGCCGAGGCGCACGGCGAGGTCGGCGAGTTCGACCGAGGCATCCGTCGAGAGCACCCGTGCCACCTCTTGCAGGCGCACCCGCCGGGCGACCCACTTCGGGCCGTGTCCGACCGTGCGGGCGAGCGCGCGCTGCACCGCACGGTCGGTCACGCCGAACCGCGCGGCGAGCGTCGTGCCGGTGCGGCGGCGCACGCGGTCGGCGAGCTCGACGAGCACGGCGTTCGCGAGCTGCAGCTCCGGATCGAGGGGCCGTTCGTGCAGCAGCGCGCCGATCGCAGCGTCGGCCGCAAGCGCTCGCGCCGGGGCATCCGCTGCCGGTTCGATCGTCGCGAGCAGACGGTGCAGCCGGTCGTCGAGCGCCGGCGTGACCGGCGTCGTCGCATCCGCGAGCTCGCGCACGTCGAGGTCGCTGACGACGGCGAGGCCCGCAGGGCGCAGCCGGATCGCGAAGACCGAACCTGATTCGGTGATGCGTCGCCGCCATGCCCCGCTCTGCACGCCGGTGACGACGAGGGGCGCGGGCACGTCGCCCGACTCGATCGTGAGCGTGACCGCCGGGTGATCGATGATGCGCTGGTCGATGCGTTCACCCGCCGGCAGCGCCCACCTCACGTGCCAGTAGCGGTCGACCACGTCGGCGACCGACGGATGCGGGTCGAGCCAGGTCGCGGCGAACCGCTCGGCGTTGCGCGGATGCAGCATGCCGGAACGCTCATCCGGGCGAATCGGATGCCCCGTGGGCGCCGGCGCGGTCTGCGGCATACGCCCATTCTGGCGATCGGGCGGTCGCATTTCTGCAAGACGAGGACCATCGGCGTCGGTGAGGATCGACGCATCCGCGATGGCGGAGGCGGTCGCAATGTCGATGGCGAGGAGGGTTCGATGATCGAGGCGTTCGGTGCCGTGAACTGGTGGGTGGCGGCGCTCGGCGCGCTCGCCTACTTCGTGCTCGGCGCACTGTGGTTCTCGCCACTGTTCGGGCGTGTGTGGGATCGGGCGGTCGGGCACGAACGGCGACCGGGCGAGCGGTTCCCGGTGTCGTACTACGTTGTGCCGCTCGTGAGTAGCATCGCCATCGCGGCCGCGACCGCGTGGCTCGTCGAGGCGGTCGGACTCGACGGGTTCTGGGACGGCGCGCTCTTCACGGTCGCGCTGGGTGTCGGGGTCGCGGCCGCGGTCTCGGTGACGAACGCGATGACGCCGAACATGCGGCATCCGTTCATCTATGGCGCGGTGACGGGCGCGTATCACTTCGTGGGGATCGGCCTCGTGACCGCGATCGTGGTCACGCTCGGGTGAACCGAGCCGTCGCGTTCGCGCTCGGATGCCGCTTCAGTTCCCGGGTGGTGCGTGACTGCCGCCGCATGCGGCGCGTACTCTCGACCCCGTGACCACTCCGACTCCGAACCCCGCCCCCGCCCCGCTCGACGACACCGCCCGCGCAGCCGTGCTCAACGCAGAGGTCGCTCGCTATGCCAACCAGGGCTGGACCGTCAGCTCGGTCTCGGCCGGCCAGGGCGTGCTGCAGCGCAAGAAGCGCATCGGCTGGTTCTGGAACCTCATCCTCACGATCATCACCGCCGGCCTCTGGCTGATCGTGATCATCATCCGCGTCGTCAACCGCAGGATCGAGACCCGCATCGTGCGGGTCGACGCGTACGGGCGCGTGTCGGTGAGCTGAGCCGATATCGCCTCGGCGGGCCCGCGGTGGACCGTGGCGGTTACCCTCGACCCATGCCCGCGACCGAATGCCTCTTCAGCTACGGCACCCTGCGGCTGCCGCACGTGCAACGGCAGCTGTTCGGCATCGAGTTGCCGACCAGGTCCGACGCGCTCGTGGGGTGGCGGCTGCGGATGCTGCGCATCACCGCCCCCGACGTCGTCGCGCTGAGCGGCGCCGCCGAGCACCCGATCCTCGAGCGCACGGACGACCCCCACGATCGGGTCGACGGTGTCGTGCTCGAGGTCACGGCCGAGCAGCTCGCGGCGTCGGATGCGTATGAGGTCGTGGACTACCGGCGCGTGCGCGCGCAACTCGCCTCGGGTGGCGAAGCGTGGGTGTACGCGGCGGGGTGATCGTCGAACGCTGCGCCGGTCGCGGCATCCGGTTCGTTCTGGTAGCCATGTGCACATGCGCGCCGCCGCTCAGAAGAAATCAGCGGAAGCGGCGCGCGCCTGTTCAGCGCCAACCACGTAGGGGCCGCCTTCAGGAGGCTCGGTCGACGAGCGCGTCCATCGCTCGCCTCGCCCGAGTGATCTGCTCGGCGGAGACTGGCATGTCGCTATATCCTGCCTTCGTCTTCATGCCGAGTAGCACCGCGAGTTGTCGCGCGAGTGCAGGGTCGACCGTTTCGAGGAGCTTCGTCGCCTGGTCGTGCCTCTGCCCGGTGTAATACTCGCCAAGAGCGCCCATGCAGATGACATCTGCGGCAGCTATTCCGGCGTGCACGCACATGGTGACGTACGCATCGCGCAGGTCGGTGCCATCATTCATGAACTGTTCGATGAGCTCAGCCGCCTCTCTGAATGCCTCCGCTTTCCGAAGGCGCCCGGATCGGGCACTCGGCGAACTCGTCGGCGGCGTCATCGTGTTCCTGTCGTCCGTCGGCGTAGCCAGCTGGTGGGTCCGATCAGAGCAATGCCTTCGCGTGCTATTTCGCGCAGGACGGGGTCGTCGATGCGGTGTTCGGCGATCTCCGATTCGGCGAACTGGAGTACGCGCGTGTCGTTTCCTGTCCAAGAGGTGACGAGCGTCTGCAGGCGGTTGACGGCTCCGCTCCATAAGTCGAGATCGACGCTGTCGGGCTGAATGAGCAAGACATCGATGTCGCTCTCTGCCCGCATATCCTCTCGAGCGGCCGAGCCGAACAGGGCGCCGTAGATCGGCTGTGGTTGCCATTTCTGCAGCTCTTCGCCCAGCCGATCGATGAGCCGAGATCGGGCGGTGGCGATCTGGATGATTGCCGGCGCGAGCAGATGCGAGCGGTTGAGGCTGTAGCTCTTGACGTTGCCGACGCTTCGCACATTGACTACACCTTGGTCTGCAAGACGATCGAGAGCGTTGCGCGCGCCGGTGATCGAGCGCTTACGTCGAAGCAACGGCACGATGCGCGAAACCGAGAAGTCGTGATCTGCCCCCGCGAGGACCGCCAAGCAATCACCGTCGACCGAGGTTGAGAGAGCTTCGAACGGATGCTGCAGGATCATGTTGGTCTCCTGTCCCGGTACTCCGCACAATTCTACGCGATCGCGCAGAATTGTGTGCGATTCAACAGAATTCTGTCACCCGCTCGTCGGATCGCGTCCTCGCCGTCCGGCTTCTCAGTTGGCGTGCTGGTACCAACCATCGGCGATGTAACGTGCAGGCGCGGATAACGACCTTGATGGGGTCGGCGGCTAACGTGACGGCCTCGGCGAGGGGGTTCGAGTGACCAGATACTCATACAGACCCGCCTCGATCGGCGATTCCATTCCGAGCCTCATCGTGACGACATCCAACCGCACGCCGTTATCGCCGAGCATCTGTTGTTGGCGCGCATCCGTCGAGCGTGCCGACCCACACGTTCTGGCCTCGGTGATGCTTCCTGTTGATCGTGAACACCCCGGCCGGGGCGGCGCAGCCCGAGCGAGCGGGTGATCGCGTGCTGCGACAGGAGCAGTTGCCCGGATGCGACGCGGTAACCTGCTGAGGCGGTATGTTCAATTGCACGTCCCGAATTGCTCGCAACCCCAGCGCGTGCCTACCCGAGTTTGAGGTTCCCGAATGCGTGTCGCGCTCATCACCCTGGTTGTGCTCACCTTGGTACGCCCATTCGCCATGGCGGCCGGCGAGCCAGCCGCATTGGTTGTGAACGTACTGTGGGGCTTGAGCATCGCCGGTGTCGCGCTGGTGGGCGTCGTCGCGTTCATGAAGCGAACGCGCGTAATGAGCCTCGACGAGCACCGGTACTACTACGCCAACCAGAGCGAGAAGCCGGCGCGCCTCGTATGGCCGGGGCATGAGATCCCCAAGGTTGCCGTACCGCAGTATCGCGGCGAGCTTCTGCTGATCGCCGCCGCGTTCCTCGGGGCGATCTCATTGTTCGCGCTCTACCGCAGTCATCTCGTGTCGCTCGGCACACCCAGTGATCAGATCCCGGCTGATCCGGTTGCAAAGTTCTTGATCGCATTCACTTGGATCCTGGCACTCGCTTGGTTGGTCAGAGCATTTCGTCGGCTCCAGCGCGGCACGCTGGTCGCCAACCGGAGCGCATACTCGCCCTGGAGTACGCATGCTCTGGCGCGTTGGTACCGCGAGAGGCGCGTTTCATTCCTGGCCGTGGCGACGGTTGCATCGATCGCGGTGATCGGCATCGGGGGTGTCGCGGCCTCGGCACCGGCGTGGGCGGAAGACGCGACCGTTGTCAAGATCGTCGATGGCGACACCGTCGACGTCGCGGTCGGCGGTCGCACCGAACGGGTACGGCTACTTAACGTGAACACACCCGAACTCAATGGTGGCGAGGCCGAATGCCTGGCAGAGGAAGCGCGCGACGCCCTTGCGACTCTCATCCCGGTCGGCAGCACCGTGACCCTTGCCTATGACGTGGTGCGGATCGATCGGTTCGGCCGCACATTGGCTGCGGTCCGCACTGCAGACGACGTACTTGTCAACGCCGAACTCGCCGCGCGAGGCCTCGGCGGTGCTGCGTTCTATGGCGACAACGATCGCTTCCTGAGCGACGTAGAGGACGGTGTGCGGCAGGCTCAGGCGTCGGAGCGAGGGTTCTACGATCCGGCAGTTGCGTGCTCACCGGCATCCGCCGTCGCCGCTGTCGAGGCGCAGCTCGCGGCCGCCGCCGCGCCGCTGCCCGTCGACTCCGTCGGAATCGAGAGCGCGCTGGCAGGCATTGTCGCAACGGTCGCGGCCGTTGAGACCGCCGAGGCAGCCCTGACGGCGATGAAGTGGCTGCCCTTGGATGCGCGATCGTACTATGTCGCCGCTCTCGCGGATCTGAGGACGAACGCCTCGAGTCTCGAGGTCACTGCGGACGCCGCGCTCGTGACCACGCGGGCCGTGGAGAAAGCTGCTGCCGAGAAGGCGGCTGCCGAGAAGGCTGCGGCGGAGAAAGCCGCAGCAGAGCGGGCAGCCGCCGAGAAGGCTGCGGCGGAAGCCGCAGATGCTGCTCGTCGCGCAGCGGAACAAGCCGCGGCCGCCGAGGATCTGTACTCAGGCGACACCACGTCAGACGGAAACGACAGCTCGGGCGGTGGCGGCTCGAGTGACGGTGGAGGATCCACCTACACCGGGTGCCGCAACTACAACGGCTACGGCATGATCGACACCGAGGGTCGGCACTTCGAGCCGATCCCGTGCCCCTGAACGACAGGTCAGGACACGCATCAGCGCTGAAGAACGGCCCAAGCAAGCAGGCTATCGATACGTCGCACGTCGGCACCCTTGGTGAGCTTCACCTTGATGTGACCGGCCCGCGTCCACAGCTCGACCTCAGCGTCTCGATCGAGCATCCCGCCGGCGTTCTCGGTGGACCACATGTTGATCGAGCTGTACGGGAGTGAGTAGATCTCGACCTTCTTGCCAGTGATGCCCTGCGCGTCCCGTACGATCAGCCGCTTCGTCGTGAAAGTGGCGGAATCGCGGAACGTCTTGAACGATGCGACCGCCTGTTCCCCCTCGACGAGGAGTGCGGTGACGTCTGCGGGCACGGGGATCTCGGATTGAAGCGTCCAAGCAAGAATCGAAGCGGTTTCCACCAGCGGCCTATCTCAATCGATCGGTAGCGCCACGTCGGGGCGCACAATCTTGTCAGCGTATCGCGCGAAGCGGCGACCTCGAGCACCCGGGTGGCCCGCGTCGCGCTGCCGGTGCGCGAGCGGATCTCGCGCCCTGCGCGTCACCTCGCCAGCACGCTGACCGCCGCAGCGAACAACGCCACGACCCCAACCGGGATCGCCGCAATCATCACACCGACCCACAGCCCGCGCCGGCGCCGGGCACGCCCGATGTCGCGGCGCAGCCGGTCGAACGCGGCGTGGTCGACGAGCTCGGTCTCGGGCGTCCGCTGCCAGGCGGCCGGCTGCGCCGCCACCGTCGCGATGTGCTGCACCTGCTCGGGCGTGAGTGTGACCGGGTTGCGCTGCAACCAGCGCACGAGCTCGTGTTCGCGCACCACGGCGACGTCGAACGGACGCTCGCGCACCGTCATCCGCCTCGCTCCGACGACCGCGATGATCGGCGTGACGTCGACGAGCATGCGTGCGGCGACCGAGAGCAGCTTCGACGTGCGCTTCGCCTCGTATTTCGCGTTGCGCAGGTGGTCGGTGCGCTGGCCGTTGACGAGGATGCGCCGCCCGCCGACCCACACGTTCTGCCCGCGGTGATGCTTCGTGTTGATCGTGAACACCCCGGCCGGGCCGATCACGACGTGGTCGAGGTCGCTCGATCCGGTGCCGACCGGCACCGAGTGCAGCACGAACCACCCCGGCCCGAGAGCGGCGAGGCGCCGCGCTACCTCGTGCTCGCCGAGCGCGCCGATGAACCAGGGCTCGGCCTCGCGCCCGAGCGGCGAGACGCCGAAGAAGCGCTGCACCGCGGTGTTCGTAGGCACGGTCGCCTGCACGCGCAGGCATTCTGCGATGACGGATGTCGCGGGGCGGCGGTGGCCCAGGGACTGGATGGTGGTGGGCTCGCTCACGTTGAGGTGCTTTCGGGTCACGGCAGGGTCGCTCGATCATTCCAAGCGCCGCCGCGCCGCGGAATCCCCCGAAGGTGGGGCGACGGCCGGCGACGGATGTCGGCGCCATCCGCTACCGTGTGATCCAGGTTCACGAGTGGCAGCTGTCGGTACCTGGCCGGCTGCCCGGCAACCCCCTCCGTCGAGCGGGGTGCCCCAGGGGAAGAACCGGCCCGCGGCATCCGTCTCGGGCAAGTCGACGGAGGTGACGCGCCTCCGAGTGAGAGGAGCTCACCCATGCCCGCAGACGAGTACTTCGAGAACGCAGGTTCCGAGCGGCCGCCCTTCGTCAGTGCACGCGAGGCCCTGCGCCGATCGCCCGGCTACTCGCCGGACCGCGAGCGGAACCCGTGGGGCGACGTCCCGCAGCATCTCCGGCTCGACTGGTGCCGGGCGTTGCTCGACTTCCCGACCTTCTTCCCGGGGGCGGCGTGGATGGCGTTCACGGCCCGGACGATCCGGGAGGACAAGGTCTCGAAGGCCGTGGGCCAATGGGCGTGGCAGGCCGACGACTTCCATCGCATCGGGTTCAGCGCTGCCGACTGGTACGTCCTGCGACTGTGCATCGACCGGCGGATCGAGAAGCTGCTCGCCCGTGATGACGGCCGATTCGTGATCGACACCACGCGATACGAGTACCGCACAATCGCGCTCATCGCCGAGCATTGGACCGATTGGCTTCCGCTCCGCCGCGCCGGCCTGACGCCGAAGCGCGCGCTCGACCTGGTCGTCGACGGCGACCGCCGATCGTGGCCGGGCGGCTTCCTCATCGACCGCGACGGGAACATCATTATGTCGGCGTAGTTGGATGCCTCGACCGGCATCGATGATCGTGGCCGCGCTCATTCGCTTGGGTTTCCTGGGCGTGGGGAGGTGGACGCCTCCGCAGGATCAGGGCTAGGGTACCGACCAGACAGGATCGCACCGCACCGTTTGGGGGCGATCGGGCGACCGGAGCGAAGTCGCTGCGGTGCAACTTCCCGGAGGAACGACGACTGCCGGGTCGTGGCGAACCTCACCGCGGCCGCCGACGACGCCGGACCGCCGGATCAGGTGCGCACCCGCAGGGCTCGAGAGCCGAGGGGGACGGCGAGTGGACATCATTCCTGCGCACGTAGCGCTGTACGGGCGGTGGAGCCTTGCGGGCGATGGCTTCGCACCGGTTCCACCGCCGAGCGACGAGCAGCGGCGAGCGGCCTGGCTCGCTGGCGATCCGTCGCTGATCGAACCAGCAGTTGACGCATCCTGGACTCTGGTCAACGAGCTGCCGGTGAAGCTTCGGCTGTTCATGATCGCGGAAGACGAGCATCGGTTCGTCGTCTCCGAGATCAAGGGCGCCTCGTACACCAAGGACAAGAACGGCCGCATCGTGCCGCAACCGACGCAGCAGTTGATCACCCCGCCGGCGAGCGGGACCTTTACGTACGTCGCGATCGAGGCGGTGACCGGAGCATACGTCGTCACGTTCAGCGCGTCGCCCGCAGACACGCACACGATCGGCTCCAGCTTGCTCCAGCCGGTCAACAATCCCGGTCTACCGGGGGAACCGGGCATTCGACCGACGCCGCAGAACGCGGGGTCGCCGCTGCCCGCCGACTCGCCACCGGTGCTCGTCGGGGCCGGTTGGCTCGACAACGGGTTCGTCGTCGTGCGATCCCAGTTCTGGCGCAAGTCCGACGACTCCACATCGCTGCCCGGCTGTTCGTCGCTGAACGTCACCACCTCTCAGTTGAACGGCCTGACGACCTCGTCGAGCGAGATGGGGGTGACCGCGACGCAGGTTGGGGCGACGGCCTCCGCCGGGTGGGGTCCGATCTCGGCGTCGCTCTCGGCCTCGATGTCGAGGAGCAGTTCCACGTCATCGGAGGTCACCATCACGGAGGAGACCGAGGCGACGCTCGTGCGTGAACTGCGCAACGAAACGACGGCCGGGGAGATCGTGCTGTTCTGGCAGCTCATCGACCAATACGCGATCCAGGCACCCGGGTTCACGCTCAAGGCGATGATCGAGACGGCGATCCCGCCGTCGATCCCCGTCGCGTACGACACATCCGGCGGCACGTTCCCACCATCGGGTGCGGCACCCTGCATCGAGCCGACACCAAACGGTTCGACGCGTAAGGAGTCGACGGATGCCGCGGGCGCGACATTCGCGGATGCGCCGGGCGCGGCATCCGCAGACGCGTCGAGCGCGACGCCGCCTGCCGAACCCGCGCCCATCGTGGTCACGGTGTCGAACCTGCTCTCGCTTGCGGTCGACGCGTTCGCCGTCTCGACCGTCGACGGGGTCACCGTCGTTCGCTTCATCGAGACCGTCGAGCCGGGCGGCGGCACGAAGGTGCTCGTGTCGGAGCCGACCATCCGACTCGCGGTGCACACGAGTGGGGCGATCATCGTGGAGGATTATGCGTCGAAGGCGACCCTGACCGCCGCCCCGTGGACGCTCGCGGCGCCGAACACGGTGCCGCCACCGCCCGTGGCGTCAGCAGCGCAACCGTTGCCGACCGACACGGCGCCGTGGCTCGTGGGGATCGGGCGGTTCCCTACACCGAAGGACGCGAAAGTCGTCGTCACGTTCACTCGTGAGCAGTTCTGGCGGAAGACGCCCGACTCCTTCTCGCTGCCTCCGGGTGCACGGCTCGAGAAGCTGCTCAGGCAGTCGTCGGGCGTGAGCTCGAGCTCATCGAAGTCTGAAGAGGCGACGAAGGAGATCGGGTTCGACATCTCCGCCGGATGGGGGCCGTTCTCTGCGTCTGCCTCGGCATCGATGTCGGAGACGAGTCAGCGCACCGACACCGTCTCGGTGCGCGAGGAGTCCACGAGCACGGTCGTGCAGACCTTCACCAACGCCTCGACGAAGCCGGTCGTGGTGAACTTCTGGCAGCTCATCGACCGCATCAGCGTGCGGAAGAACGACAAGATCGTTGCCAGTGTCGACAACGGAAACCTCCCGCTCGTACCGCACACGCTCCAGCTCGGCGCGGATGACGCATGGTGGTGACGTACACCCCGCGACCTGCCGTCCCACCGACGAGCGACCTGAACGACCTGTACGTCGCGACCTGGAACTGCACCACGTCGGCGACCGACGCGAAACTCGACCGCATCGCCGAACTCGTCTGGGGCCCGCCGAGCCACGAGGCCTTCCACGATCTCGTGCTCATCCAGGAGGCCTCGCGCCAGCATGCAGCGGGCGCATTGACGCCATACAACGTCTTCCTCCAGGCACTGACGACGAACGGCTGGGAGTGGTGGCTGAGCCCCGACGAGGGGCCGAAGCACTCGAGCAAGAACGCCTACCTGATGATCTGGAACCCTCACGTGCTGCGGCTGACCGATGGCCCGGACTTCGACGTCAACTACGCCTGGGAGCCGGTGCTCGAGCAGACGACGAGGACCCGCACCGTCCGGCCGCCGGTGCGGCTGAATCCGATGTTCGCGATGGACAACCCGCCGCTCACGGCCGGCTTCGACAACCTGCTGACTCGCAAGCCCCTGCGGGCCTACTCGTGGCATGTGACGCCTGATGGCGCGGCGGACCGCGTCGCCCGGTGGCCGTCAGCGACGGCGCTGGCCGCGCCCGGCGCGAGCAAGGTCGCGGTCGCGAAGCTCGCGGGCCTGCGCAATCAGCCCCAGGTCACGCAGCAGCTGCAGGACGCCGCGGCGGGTCGCATCGCCTGGCTGCTCGCCGGAGACCTGAACACCGGCCCCGACTCGCTGACGCGCAGCGTGTGGAGCAAGACCCTGCCGCCGTTCCCGCGGAGCCTCGGCTTCTCGATCGTGACCGGCGGAGGCGGATCGGAGAAGCTCCGCCGAATCGACCACATCATCGCCCTGTGCGGCAAGAAGCGAGTTCCCATGGAGAAGGAGAGCGGCCTCGGCGGCAAGCTCGGAGACCATGCTCCGGTCGGGGCCGTGATCACCTTCTGACCGATGCGGAAGGTTCGGCGAGACAGGTAACGGGACTCGTTCTCCGCGACTCACCGACGAATCAGGGCCGCGGAATCCCCCGAAGGTGGGGTGCGTCCTTGCCAGCAAATGGGACCCCGAGACTCGGGCCGACAGTAGGTTCGGAGCGTGGCAGACGAGTACTGGCGAGCCGACGACGGCCTGACCCTCAGCGACCTGCAGATCTATGGAGCAGAGGACATGGACGAACTGGTCTCCATCCTCGACGCGCTCGAGCGTGCCGACCCACCGACTCCGACGCCGCCTGCAAGCAGGCCGGATGCGGCTCGGCGTATACGGCGCTGGGAGCGCCTGAGACCCGATCTGGCGATCTCCGATGAGCACCTCGAGCACCTTCGCGACCAACTCGGGTTCATCGACGCGAGCTGCGAGCGCTACGACGCCGGCACTCATGCCGAAGCGAAACGCCTGGCAATCGCGGTACGAGTGCTCGCCTACGACACCACGGTCAGCACCGGTCTGCTCACTCGAATGGGGATGACGCAGATTCTGCCGTGGGCGGATGGCACGATCCCGAGCGGGCCACGGGTGGTCAGGCTGGCGAAGGAACGTGGTGTCGCCCCGGTCGGGTCGCTGCTCACGGTCATCCCGAGTGAGTCGGTCTCGACATGGTTGCCGGCGTTCCATCAGGTGCCTTTGGGCCCGCACCGGGTGGGCTTCAACTACTGGTGGCAGATACCGCGGATCTTCGACAATCAGGCCACCGAGGCATCGCGCCGTGATGTCGTGCTTTGGCTCGCCCACCACGATGGCGGCGCGCATGTCGACACTCTGCCTGACGCGTACCGCGCGATCACTCGGGGCAGCAGTGTCGGCGACTTCTTCAGCAGGCTCGGTCGATCACCGAAGGACGACTCGCCCGTGCCGGCGGCGATGCGTCAGATCGCCGAGGAGGTGCGATTCACGCTGCGGGCGGCGCTCGGCGATCTCGTGGGCTGACGGTCAGATTCGGTGCGCTCCGCGTAGCGTGAACCATATGGCTCTTTCCGACGTAACCGACCGTCAATCCGTTCTCGACGCGATCGAGGAGTTCGATCGACTGGGTCGTGCCGCGTTCCTCGAGAAGTACGGATTTCGCGAGGCAAGAGAGTACTTCCTTGAATTCGCCGGGGAGCGGTATGACTCCAAGGCAATCGTCGGCGCGGCACACTTTCATCAGCACGGGACTGCGCTGAAGGCCCGCGACTTCAGTGGCGGAAGCGCTACGGTCGCCAAGCTGCTCGACGGACTTGGGTTCGCGGTCATCCGCGTCGGTACGTCATCCGAGTAGAACCCCGCGGTCGCTCGCTTCAGTCGCGCGCACGCACCAGCAACTGAGGACGCGGCGTCGTACTCACACGAGGCGTTCGATCACGTCGCCTTCGTGCATGCGGTCGACCCGGACGACGAGGCCATCGAGATCTGTCACGCCGCCACGAACCGTAAGTTCCGCAACGTCATATCCGTTTTGTCGCGGTTCCGCCCGTTCGGGGTGGGGGTAGTCGTGGATCGATCGGAAGGTCTTCGATCCGCGCCGAGCCTTGTTGTGAGGTTGCGCGAACCCTGAGTTGATGGCGCAGAGCTCGATCGACGACTCGTAGCGCTCGACCAGGGTCGCGGTGTCCAGCGTGATTACGGTGTGGATGTCCTTGCGGTACGACCGTGCGCCCTGCAGCCCGATGAGCCGATGTCGCTGCAGAAAGAAGAAGACGCGCGAGTTCAGTTCGTCGTACCAATCCACTGGAGCCATGTCGTCGAGTGCCTCGGCGAGTGAGGGCTCGTGGATGGGCTTCTGGTCGCGAACGACGGCAACTCCTCCGTGTATCGGATGCTCGAGTACGTACGACTCGTCGCGGCGCTCGGAGAGTAGCCGTTCGCGACGTGCATCAGGGGCGACCTCCCACTGCTCTACGATCGTCGCCGATGACAGGAGGCCATGTCGTTCGATCGACGGCCAACTCCCGTCGACGGCCATGTGGAACACCTCGGGGTACAGGCGGATCAGGTCGGCGGTGTGCACACGGTCGAGCGTACTGGCCACCCACAATCAGATGGCGGCTATGCGCGACGTTGATGCGATCGCACCTGCGGTGGGCACGGTGCTGCACCTCGTATCGAGGCAGTGCCCGGGCGCGATTATGGCACTGTCGCCTCGACGACGCCGGTGGTCGAGACGTAGGTCGCGACCGCGCCGAGCGGCCCGATGGACCCGAACTCCTCTGACAGGTTTCGAAGGACGTCTCGGACGAATGGGAGCCGTTTCGACAGGTCCTTGTCGGCATCGTCCAACACCCGGAAATGCATGACCTGATTTCGGAGCTTGCTCACATCGCCGATTGTGCGGTTCACTGTCGACCGATCGTAGCTCGTGTCAAGCGCCTGCCATGCAACGTCGGTGGCTAGGACATTTGCGAGCTCGCCGAGCGTGAGCGAGGCAGGGTCGCCGCCAAACCCTTTGGTCTCATCTGCGAGTGCGTTCCCGATGTCAACCTCAGTAAGGTCGCCCGTCGCGAGGAGTGCGCCTACGATGTCGCGGAGGATCTCCTCAATCTCCGAAAGGAGTAAGTATGGGCCTGCAATATCACCGAGCGCCTCCCCTAGGTCGGCACTCGTGATGATGCCGGAGATGCTTCGATTGTTGTTCTCGACTAGGACGTATCCCCTGGCGCTGATTGAAGCTATCGAGTCCAACAGGTCGTCGCCCTGCTTCCTGATCTCTACCTGGCGATCGATGCAATCCGAGAGTCCTGCGGTCGGATTCCTAAGGAGTGCTTTGCCGATCGACTCCCAGCTCACAACACCGACCGGGCGCTTGCCGCGCATCACGGGAAGCTGCGAGAAGCCATACAGCTCCATGAGCGTTCGCGCGAGGCTCAGGTCGTCGGACTCCTTGACAGTGATTACCGGGACCACCGATGCGCTCGGAATGTAGTCAACTCGAAGACGCTTCGTTCCTGGCATGCAAACATGCTGGCACGGTCGGCGACGGAAGTTGGAGGGGGCTGGGCGATAACGGCCAAGATTTCTCACCAGGCCCACGTGCACGACTAAACGGCGCGCGGTGATCTTCCGACCCGGTCAGATGGATCCCGCCGTGCGACGAGCGCTTCGCACTCGTCCATGGTTCCTCGATCCAGCAGCTAGTTCGAGCGTGTGATCCTTCGTGGGAAGGCGACGCGTCGGCGAGAGGAGGTGTGACGAAGGCCCGCCAGAGCGAAATGGAGGCAACACCATAAGTTTGCGCCTTGACGGCGCGTTCCCGACACCTGTTATCTGTGGCCATGGACACCAGCGTGCTGATCGCCTTAGTTGCAGCAGTTGTTTCACTCGTCGTCGCGCTGATCAACTCGGTTGTCAGCTTTCTGAGAGATCAACGAACTGTGGATGCCAACCGCCAGCTCGTGGAAAAGCAACGGCACCTTGAGATGGACGTTGCGCGATATAAGGCAGAGTTGGACCAAGAGGCGCGCCGCGAAGAGCAGGAAGTATCCGCAAGGACTGAACTAGATCGCATCCGGGAGCCCCTGCTGGCGGCCGCCCTTGATCTTGGGGATCGCATCGACAACATCCGAAATCGGGGATTCCTCTTCTACCTGTCTGGTGCGGACGCATCCCGCCAGAAGATTGCGCGTTCGGGCACCATGTACCGCTTAGCCCGATACTGGTGCATCGTCGAGACGATCTACGACAACATAGGGATGGGACGATTCAAGGCGGACGACACTACGCGTCCTGTGGCCGCGACTCTTCGAGCAGTCGGGAGTGCTTTCGCATCTGATCTTTATGACGATCGGCGACTCATGGTATGGCGAGAGGAACAACGAGCGATCGCTGAGAAGATGCGAGCGGGCGACGCCAGCGCCGGGCCCATCGGGTATGCGACCTTTGCCGAACACTACGACTCCACCTTCTCGACTTGGTTCGCAGCGTTCGAACGAGACTTGGATTCTGCTTCGTCGAGTGAAAGGTTGAGAGTAGTCCAACATGAGCTGGCCGAGCTTGCTCGCCACCTAGATCCCGCCGGCAACTTTCAAGAGCAGTGGGAGAAGCTGTTGCGCGGGGCAACCAATTCGCGCTGATCTACGAGGGTCAAGCGAGCGGCGCCCGGCCCGTGGGCGCGGCTCCGTGCGAGACTTCTCGAGCGAGCCCTATGCTTCCGATCATGGCGGGACGGGCGAATAGCGATGAGCACTATGTGCTCGATCTCTGTGACCAGGTCATTGGTGCCAAATGCTCACGTCAGCACCGGTTCGAGTGGTTGCGTGGTGACACATCACCTGCGACCGGGCGACGCGTCGCGCTGCCGGTGGATGGCTATTGGGAAGCGGAACGATTGGTGGTGGAGTTCGCCGAGTCCCAGCACACAGAGGTGACACCGCACTTTGACAAGCCGGATGTCCTGACCGTGTCTGGCGTTCATCGCGGCATGCAGCGCGCTCTCTACGATGACCGGCGCAGGCTCCTCATTCCTGAGCACGGATTGCGACTGGTCACCATCTCAGCGACGGACTTCCCGCTCAAGGGGAGAACGATCGACCGCGACCGGGATCGTGACCTTGAGATCGTCTCGGCCATTCTCAAGCGTGAGAGCTTGATATGCGATCCAGAGCATCGTGAGGGCAGGGAACAGGGAAGTGACGAGCACGAGCGCCGTCCGGTGCACACTGCCTTGAGTCAGTTCGTCGCGGAGCGCGATTGGGACCGATTCCACTCCCCGGAGAACCTCGCGAAGAGTATCAGTATCGAAGCGGGAGAACTCCTCGAGTGCTTCCAGTGGGATGACTCCACCGATCATGCGCGCGTCACCGAGGAACTTGCCGACGTGCTGACCTATTGCCTCCTACTCGCGGACAAGCTCGACGTCGACGCCGACCAGATCGTCCTCGACAAGCTCGAAGTCACGCGCGTGAAGTACCCGGCAGATCAATCGCGTGGGCGGAGCACGAAGTATGACCAGCTTTAGGATCGAGCACTTTCCATTCTCGAAACACGCGGTGAAGACGTGGGCCGAGCCAGATGGGCGGCATGCGAACTGGCCCGTTGTGTACACGCTCAGCAGCGACGGCGACATCTACGTCGGAGAGACAGTGAACGGAATCGGGCGGCTCCGTCAGCACCTCGACTCTGAGACGAAGAAGCATCTCAGCGCAGTTCGCATCGTCATCGACGAGACGTTCAATAAGTCCGTATGCCTCGACCTTGAGTCGTACCTCATCCGGCTCTTCGCCGGCGATGGCAAGTACAAGGTCGTGAACCGCAACGAGGGCATCACCGACGCCGACTACTACGACCGCGTCCGATACCGGGCGACGTTCGATGAGATCTTCGAGCAGCTCCGCGCAGCGGGAATGTTCACTCGGGACATCCCGGAGATCGAGAACAGCGACGTGTTCAAGCTCTCGCCATTCAAGGCGCTCAACCAAGAGCAAGCCGTCGCCATGGAGGGCATCCTCGAGGGGCTGTTCGAGGATTTGGAGCATGGTGGCCGGAGCACCATCGTTGTCCAAGGCGATCCCGGCACCGGGAAGACGATTGTCGGTGTCTTCCTGATGAAGCTTCTTCGCGACATCCAGAACTCGAACCCCGACGACCGTCCCGAATCAGATTCGCTCTTCTCTGACTTCTTCTTGGAGGGCTACGCTGACCTGCTTCGCGACTTCCGGATCGGCATCGTCGTGCCTCAGCAGTCCCTACGGAAGTCCATCCAGAAGGTGTTCGCCAAGACCCCTGGACTGGCGCGGAATCTCGTGTTGACGCCGTTCGATGTCGGGGCGTCGGACGAGGACTTCGACCTCCTCGTGGTCGATGAGACCCACCGGCTCAACCAGCGTGCCAACCAGCCGACCGGGGTGCTGAACAAGAAGTTCAAGGAAAACAATCTCCGGCTGTACGGCGATGACGACCTCTCGAAGACTCAACTCGACTGGATCCGGTCGAAGAGCCGCCATCAAGTCTTCCTCCTGGACGAAGCCCAGAGCGTTCGGCCTGCCGACCTTCCCGCTCGCATACTCACTCCGCTCGTGCAGGACGCGAAGACGGCGCAGCGCTTCTACCCGCTGGCTTCCCAGATGCGCGTGGCGGGCGGCGCCGACTACATCGACTACATCCGACGGATCCTCCGAGCCGAGGCGACTGAGCCGAGGAACTTCCCGGGATACGACCTCCGGGTCTTTGATGACCTTGGTGAGATGCACGACAGCATTCGCGCGAGGGATCGCGAACACGGGCTCGCGCGTTTGGTCGCCGGCTATGCGTGGCCGTGGAGGAGTCGGAAGGATGCTTCGAAATTCGACATCGAGCTCGATGGCATCGCCTTGCGGTGGAACGGTACCGCTGTCGACTGGATCAACCCACCGGGCTCGATCGACGAGGTCGGTTCGATCCATACAGTGCAGGGCTACGACCTGAATTACGCCGGCGTCATCATCGGTCAGGACCTTCGCCTGGACCCCACCACCGGTCGCGTCCACGCTGACCGCCGCTCGTACCACGACACGAAGGGCAAGGAGAACAACCCGACCCTCGGCATCACATACGACGACCATGACCTCTTGCAGTTCATCCGGAACATCTACGCGGTGCTGCTCACGCGCGGGATGCGAGGAACCTACGTCTACGTTTGCGATTCGGGTCTTCGTACGTATCTTCACCAGTTGCTGCCACCTCGGAATGAGCAAGAAGGTCGGGTGCTGTGACACGGACGGCATGAGGCATCGACCACCTACTTTCGCCATTACCGTTCGAGGCGACTCTCGAGGCAACCTGAAGGTCACCGCCGAGACTTCGTCGAAGCGCCGTGTTCGATTTACCGCGAGATCGAATCGGTGGGCCAGAGCGAGCAACCTTCTGTCAGCGTCGCACGGGATGTCCGCGGAGTTGATGAGGTGATGTGAGTGCTATCCCATCGGCACCGACGACCCGGATCGAGTCACCAAGTACTCGTACAAACTCGACTCGATTGGCGACTGCATTCCGAGTTTCATCGTGACGACATCCAACCGCGTGCCGTTGTCGCCCGGCATCTGTTGTTGGCGCGCATCGGTGGAGCGGGCCTGGCCGAGGTAGTAGAAGTCAGTGCCTTCCGCGTCATCCTTCTTTGCGAACAGGTAGAGCGGCATGCGATTCTCGACGATCGCCTTCACCTCCTTGCTCTGCAGGGTCCTGCGGCTGCGGGTGTACCAGGTGAGGGCGGACTCATTGATGAACTCGTCTTCATAGCGGGTGCTCGCCGAAACGTCATCGTCCTTGTGGTAGGTGATGAAAATCGGGCACGTGTTGGAGCGGTAATCGACCTTGTAACCGTAGATTGTGCTCTGCTCGTTCGAGTCCCAGTTCAAGAGGCGGCACGCGTCCTTGCGGGAGTATCGTCGCCCAACCTCGAGTGTCCCGGTCCACCGATGACGGTGCCGGGCGAGATACAGGCCGGTCTCAATCACATCGTTTACATGGGCAGCGAACGTGTCGGAGGCAGCCAGAAGGTCACTAACCTCGGGGCGGAGACGGAATACCCCATCGACCAGCGAAACGATCGGAGCGTCACCATACTTCCGGCGCTCGGCTTCGGTAAAGAACTCAAGCGACAGGATCCGCCGTACAGAACGAACGGTGGCGGCGTCAGACTTGCACTCGTTCTTCTTCAGCAGGGCGACGTAATCGGCTTCCATGAGAGCGACACCTCGGTCGAGGAGGGAGCGAATCAAGAGCAGTTCGTGCGGGCGCTTGCCGTTCAGCAGTTCGGCAGACAAGAACGTCAGTACAGCTTCTTCCGCTCGGCTCGGTGAATCGTCAGCCCGCTTCAAAGCCGAAAGCAGATTCCAGTAGTTGCCGCGCTTTGCGGCTACGACAGTGGGGTCCGCAGCTTCAAAGCGGGCAAAGTCCATGAGGCGTGGAGCGTGGCCGAGCCGGTTCTCAAGCTCCACGAACGTGCGCTTGAGATTCTGCATACCGTCGAGCGAGGTCTTCGCGAGAGAGTCAAAAATGCGCTCGCGCGCGATCTTGTCAAAGTTGACGCTGGAAAGGCCAGAGATCGCTCCGGCCTCTTGCGCATCGATGATCTTCTTCCGGATCGAGTCCTTGTTGAGGCTGCTATCGCCAAAGAGTGCGATGGGAATCAGATAGTTGTTCGTGTAATTGCCGATGAAGTCGATCACGATCAGATGTTCTTTGCCGGCCGCCTTGCGCAGTCCGCGGCCGAGCTGCTGAGTAAAGACGATGCTCGACTGCGTCTGCCGCAGCATCACGACCTGGTTGACGGTGGGAATGTCGATGCCTTCGTTGAAGACGTCGACCGTCACGATGTAGTCCAGCTCGCCGCGTTCTAACTGGTCGACCGCTGCCTCGCGCGCCGCGATCGTGTCATCGCCAGTGAGCACGCGAGTGCGGAGTCGCTTGCCGTGCACTTCTCGCTCATTGAGCAGCCGTGCGAGCTCGGATGCTTCATCTTTGCGACTGCAGAAGAGCAAGCCTCGCACTGGAACTCCGGCGTGCCCGTACGTCGTGATTGCCCGGACCAGGTGGTCTGCGCGTTCTGGGGCGACGAGTTGGCCCAGCTGAGCTGCGTCATCGATGACCTCACCTTCTTTGGTCTCGAAGTCGGTCACACCGTAGTAGTGGAAGGGCGCGAGCATGTCCTCTTCGAGTGCTTTCTGAAGTCGAATCTCATACGGCACGTTGAAGTCGAACATCTCGAAGACGTTAAAGTCATCGGTCCGCTCGGGCGTGGCCGTGATGCCGAGAAGGAAGTCGGGACGAAGATAATCAATCAACCGCTGATAGGACCGCGCACCCGCGCGATGTACCTCGTCGATGAGCACGTAGTCGAAGGCATCAGGAGCTACAAGTTGCAGATTCTCGGGTCTGGATAGTGACTGGATTGTGGCGAACACGTATCGGCGGTCGAGTTCGCGTCGAGTGCCGACGAGCTTTCCGAAATCGGATGCTGGCGCATCAAGCACGCGCTGGAACTCGTCGATCGCGCGATCGAGAATCTGCTCACGGTGAACAACGAAGAGCATGCGATCAGGGTTGGCAGCGCGCACATCGAGAGCGGAGAGGATCGTCTTTCCTGTTCCCGTCGCGGAGATTACGACCGCGCGCCGCTCGCCGGCGTCGCGGAGTTGTTGGATCTCTACGAGCGCCTCCGATTGCATCGCGTTCGGGACGACGGTACCTGGGAGGATCGGGTCGTCATCGGCGTCCGGGGTCATGGGCGTGTGTCGAGGCGGTGGAACATACGTCGCTTCATAGCGATCGACCCAGGCGGAGGTCAGCGGAGTGGACTCCTCCAGCTGCACACCAACGGCCTGGCGGAGCTGCTCAACGATGTCGCCACCCGGCAGCGCAGAGAACCTTAGGTTCCACTCATGGTTTGTGAGTAGCGCTGTGTCCGTGAGATTCGAGCTGCCGATGATTGCAGTGAGGCTCTCTTCCTGATCAAAGAGGTACCCCTTCGCGTGAAAGCCGCCCTTCGGCGCCCTATGAATGTGAGCCTTGACGCCCGGCAGGTTGAGCAACTCACGGAACGCGGCCGGCGAGTTGAACCCCAGGTACGTCGAGGTAATGATCGTGCCCTCGCCAGCAAATTCGAGCAGTGCCTGCTTGAGCATGGCGATCGCACTGGGAGTGACAAAGGCAACCGAGAACACGAAGCGCTTCGAGCGGCGAAGCTCGTCGCGGATCGACTTCAGCATCGTGTTGGTGCCCTGGTTCGACACCAGCAACGGATGGAAAATCTGATCAGACTCCAGCGTTGAATCGATGAAGCCAAAGGCGTTGTCGAGGCGGATCTGGCCCGGGACTGTGCTCACGAAGCCGGGCCGCTCACGCCGCCCCAGAGGAAAAGTCACGCATGATGCGCTCGACAGCCGGTACGTCGGCAGGCGCCCACTCCACGCTGTCGAGGGCCGATGCCGGTATCCAGCGAATCTCAGAGTGCTCGGTAAGCTGCGGCTCATCGTCCACAAGCGTCGCGTAGTAGGTCGTGAGAGTGACGACCCCGAAATCGTACTCGTGGCTTGTCGTCTCGAGGTGCTCGCCGATCTCGACAGTGCAGCGGAGCTCTTCATTCATCTCACGCGCGAGCGCTTGCTGAGGAGTTTCGCCAGCCTCAATCTTGCCGCCGGGGAACTCCCACATGCCTGGAAGTGCCATCGCCGCGCTCCGCTGCGCAGCCAGGATAGTGTCATCCCGCACGACGACTGCGCCGACGACATTGATTTGCTTCTTCACGGGTACTCCACGAGGTTCCTGAGCAGGCGTTGATTGCAGCTTAGAGTCTCGCGACGCAATTGAGTCTTCGGCGGGATCGAAATGAGGCACGATAGCCGGCAGGTCGGACAGGCGTTCGCGCCGAACGATCATCTCCTCAATGAACTTTCGCAACGGAGACATCGCCGGCGGAGAGGCGCGCATCGAGACCGGCGTGGGTCTCGATACGCGCCTTCGGTGCTCATTCGGCCGACGGGGGCGACCGACCCCTACCGCGTCACCACCGCGAACCCGCCTGCCGGGATCTGCACCGAGCCTTCGCCCTGCAGCGTCTGCTCGCTCACGAGCACACCGCGGTCGTCGTACACCCGCGCCGTCGACTCGACGCCGGCGAAGCCGACGTCGGCCTGCTGCCGCACCTCGGCGGTCGAGTGCACGAGCTCGGTCGCTTTGCCCGAACCCTCGAACACGAGGCGCGACAGCTCCGGACGCACGAGCAGCGCGTCGAGGGTGACCGTGCCGGTCAGCACGCGGGCGGTGACCGATGAGCTCCACCCCGCCACCGGCAGTTGCAGTGTACGCGGAAGCAGCACGCCGGGCACCGGGCTGATGCCCTGTGCTTCGCCGCTGCCGTCGAGCACGCCGACGGGCGCGCGACCCGCCTTCCAGATCGACCGCGCCCGGGCATCCGAAGCGAGCCACGCGACCGGCTCGACCGAGCGCCGCACGTCGTCGGTGCCGAGGTCGAAGGTCGCCTCCTCGCCGCGGTCGAGCACGAGCACGTCGCCGCTGTAGAGCGACTCCCCGGTCCACGCCGAGGCCGGAGCCTGCACGGTGCCGGTCGTCGACGTCGCCGACTCGGCCTCGACGACGCGAAGGCCGTCGAGCGATGCGACATCCGTCACCGTCGTCGCGCGAGCGGCGACCGCTGGGCGGTCGTCGAGCGCGATCATCGTGAGCAGCCCGTGAATCGTGCTCTCGGCACCCGAGTTGCGGTTGATCGAACCGTCGGGCTGCAGGCCGTCGTAGGTGATGCCCGTCGCGGGGTCGTACATCGACTCGCCCGCGCGGTTGGCGCCGAAGAACCAGGCCGCCTGCAACGCGGCGAGCTCGTCGAACGCGGCACTACCCGACGCATCGGCCACCGAGAGCAGCGACTGCACGCGCGAGTCGGCACCGTAGGCGATCTGCACCCGGTCCGCCGGAGTCGGGAACCAGCCGTTGTCGGGTCCGCCGGCGGTGAGCAGGGTCGTCGTGAATCCCGTCGAGTCGGCGATCGCCGGTTCGAGCAGGGTCGCGTCGTCGAGCACCACGGATGCCTCGGCCAGCGCCGCGGGCATCTGCGAGCCCCACCCGTGCCACATCGAACGCGACTGCGCCCACGGCAGGATCGCGCCATACGGCCACGCCCGCGTGTCGCCCGCGCCCATCTCGGCGATGCCCTCGGCGAGGCGCGCGAGCGTCGTGCGCGCGGCGTCGTCGCCGGGCTGCGCCTCGACGTAGGCCGACAGTCCGAGCACGGCCTCGGCGGTCGCGTCGGCACCGTCGACGATCAGCCATGCGGGAACCCGCAGGCCATCGGATGTCTCATACTCGCCGTATCGGTCGAGGCTCTGACGATCGACCGCCTCGCGGGCGAGGCCCAGACGCTCGGCGAGGAACGCGGCGAACTCGGGGTCGGTGTCGGCGAAGGCCGCGTAGCCCTCACCGAACGCCCAGATCGTGCGGGCGAGCCAGTAGCTCGCATCGGAGTCGGACGGATCGGGCAGCTCGACCGGCTCGGCGCTCGGGTTCAGGTCGCCGTCGGGCTGCATCCACAGCACCACGTTGCCGGCGTGCTCGCCCTCGACCGTCTGCAGGTAGGCGAGCGAGCGCAGCAGTTCGTAGGCGCTCGCCCGGCTCGCGTCGTCACCGGTCTGCTGCCAGTGCCGCAGGTAGACCACCGCGGCGCGCGACACGTCGTCGGCGTTGTAGGCGCCCTGGCCCCAGTCGCCCGTGGCGGGATCGAGCGGCCCGCCGCCGACCCGCTCGAACGTGCCGCCGGCGCGGGCGTCGGCATAGGTCCACGGCAGCACGAGCTCGGGCTCGGCGGCGAGGCGGTAGGTCGTGTGCCCCGGCTCGGGCGTCGGCGTCGCCGTGTCGAGCAGGAAGTCGAGGTGCGCGGTGTTCGTGAGCGGGGCCGGCAGCGGTGCTGCCTGTGCCGGTGCGGCGACGCTGCCGGTGAGGATCAGCGCCGCGGCCGCGCCGAGGGCGATCGTGACCCACGAACCTCGGCGCAAGGCATCCGTGTTCATGATGCTCCCTCGACGCGATCGAGCCTGGCGACGCCGATCTGGGAGTCGGCCATGCCGTAGAACACGTAGTGCTCGCCCTCGATCGCTTCGATCGCGGTCGGGAAGACGACGTTCGGCACGATGCCGCTGCGCTCCTCTTCGGTCTCGGGGGCGAGCAGCGGCTCGGCGGTGCGCGCGAGCACGATCGACGGGTCGTCGGCGTCGAGCAGAATGGCGCCCGCCGCATAGTTGACCTTCTGCTGCTGGGCGAAGGGGTTGTCATCGATCGTGCCGGTGACGCCGTGATGCAGCAGCAGCCAGCCCTCGGGCACGCGCAGCGGCGGCGGACCCCCGCCGATCTTCAGCGCCTCGAACGGGAACTCGGGCGCCGCGAGCAGCCGCGACTGGTGCCACAGCGTGATCGCGTTGATGTCGGCGAGCGCCGCCTCGAGCGGGATGTAGGCGATCCAGATCGACTGCCGGGTGTCGTCGATGCCGGCCGGAACGCGCACGCCCTGCCCGGGCTTGATCTCGCCGAGATCCCACATGGGGCGGTGCAGCACCGCGAGGCTGAGCGTGCCGTCGGGCGCGGTGACCGGCTCGGGGAAGAACGTCGTGTCCTTGTTGTGGAACAGGTTGAGATCCATGTCGAGCGCGTCGTCGAAGGCGAAGAGCGCGGGCCCCAGCCGGCGCCACTCGCGCAGGTCGTTCGACACGGCGATGGCGGTGCGCGGCCCCAGCGGACCGTAGGCGACGTACGTCATGACCCAGCAGCCGAGGGCGTCGATGCGCGTCACCCGCGGATCCTCGACGCCGGCGTTCTCGGCGCCGCGCTCCCAACCGCGGTCGGGCTCGAGCACGACGCCCTCGCGCACGACGCCAACGGGCACGCCGCCGTCGAGTTCGACACGGGCGAGACCCACGCGCGAGACGTTGCCCTCGGCGACCAGTCGCGGCAGCAGGTAGACCGTGCCGTCGGGCGCGCGGCCCGACGCCGGGTTGAGCACGCCCTCGGCCTCTTGGAGGTTGCCCGGCTCGGGACGCATGACGACGCCGACGCGGGTGAGGGTGTAGGGAACGGTGGTGGAGGTGGTGAGGTTGGACATTTCAGCCTTTCACTCCAGAGCCGAGATCGTTCGAGACGAAATAGCGCTGGAAGATGATGAACAGGGCGACCGCCGGGGCGGCGAGAACGACCGCGCCGGCCATCATCGCCCCGAAGGGGTTCGACGTCGACGCCGCGACGTTCGAGATGAAGTTCGCGAGCGACACGGCGAGCGGTTGGAGCGCAGCCTCCTTGGTGATGAGGAACGGCCAGAGGAACTCGTTCCACGGACCGATGAAGGTGAGCAGCACCGCGGTGAGCAGCGCCGGCCGCACGAGCGGCAGAGCCACCGACCACAGAATGCGGAACTCGCCGGCGCCGTCGATGCGGGCGGCGTCGAAGAGCTCTCTCGGCAGCTGCAGGAAGTACTGGCGGAAGATCAGCACCGCCGTGGAGTTGATGAGGAACGGCAGGATCATGCCCAGGTAGCTGTCTGACAGGCCGTAGTCGCGGGCGATCATCACGTACAGCGGGATCATCAGCAGCTGGAACGGAATCACCTGCACGAGCAGCACGAGCACGAGGGTCGCCCCCCGGCCGCGCCACTTCAGCACCGAGAGCGCATAGCCCGCGATCGTGCCGAACACGACCGTGCCGAGAATCACGCCGCCGGTGAAGATGCCCGAGTTCGCGAGCCCCTGCAGCAGGTTCACCCGTTCGTTGATCGCGACGTAGTTCTCGCCCGTGACGTTGGCCGGATTCGGGAACGCGCCCGCGATCGTCGGGTCGGGTGCGGTCTGCAGCGAGCCCACGATCATGTAGTAGAAGGGGAACAGGAAGACCAACGCCCCGACCGCCAAGAGCAGGTAGCGCAGTGCCGTTCTGGTGCGCGTCATGACTCCCTCCCTCCGAGGAATCGGTACTGCAGCCACGCGATGATGAGTACGAAGATGATGAGGATGACCCCGAGCGCGGACGCGACGTCGGGATTGCCCTGCTCGATGCCCCGCTGATACATGAGCAGCACGGGCGAGGTCGATGCGCCGTTCGGGCCGCCCCCACCGGTGAGCAGGTAGGGCTCGGTGAAGAGGTTCGCACCCGTGATGGTGGCGAGCAGGAAGACGAGCACGGTCGCCGGGCGCACGCCCGGAACCGTCACCGTGAAGAATCGTCGCACGGCGCCGGCGCCATCGACCGACGCCGCCTCGTAGAGCTCCTTGCCCACGTTCTGCAGGGCCGCGAGGTAGAGCAGAATGTAGAACCCGAGCCCCTTCCACGTGACGAACAGCGCGATCGTGGGCATGGCGAGGGCCGAGTTGACGAGCCACGACGGCTCGGGCGCGAGCGGACCGAGGATCTGGTTCACCAGGCCGCCCGTGCTGAACAGGAACAGCCACACCGCGACGACGGCGACCGAGGCGGTCACGTACGGCACGTAGTAGCTCACCCGGAAGAAGGTGCGGGCGTGCACGACCTTGTCGAGCGCCGTCGCGAGCAGCAATGACAACCCGACCGTCAGGGGCACGTTGATCAGCAGGAAGATGCCGACGTTGCCGAACGACCGCCAGACGGCGGGGTCCTGGATCACGGCGATGTAGTTGTCGAACCCGACGAACGGGCGGTCGACCTCGGCGCCGGGCGCGGCGAAGAAGTAGTCCTGGAACGACATCCACACCGAGAACACGATCGGGTAGGCGAAGACCAGCCCGATGAACAGCAGGTACGGCGCGCTCAGCAGCAGGCCGAGCGGGTTCTCCCCGAGCCACCGCCGGGGGCGGCGGCTCGGGGGCGTCTCATCGGGCCCTGTCGCGGCAGCGCTCGGCGGGGCTGAGACGGTGGTCATGATCGGACCTCCGATCAGCCCTGGGCGAGCTCGTCGATCTCAGTAGCGGCACCGGTGAGGAAGTCCGCCACCGGCTCCTCGCCGAAGATCACCGAGTTCGAGTAGCCGTCGCGGAAGGTCTGCCAGATCTCGATCGAGTTGGGCACGTTCGGCACCTCGACGGTGCGAGCGGCCTGGTCGCCGAACTGCTCGTAGGCGGGGTTCGCCGCGAAGTAGTCGGGGTAGGTCTCGGTGAGGTTCTGGCGCAGCGGCATCTGCCCGGTCTCGTCGAGCCAGATGCCGTCCTGCTCCTCGCTCGTCGAGAACTTCAGCACGTCCCACGCGGTGGCCTGGTTGTCGCAGGCCGTGAACATGGCGACGTTCTTCGCGTCGCTGAACGTGAAGGTCTCGTCAGCGGCGATGCCGTCTTGCGTGGGCACCGGCACGGCACCCCAGTCGACGTCGTCGCCGTACACCGAGATCGCCCACGGACCGACGATCGACATCGCCGCCACTCCGTCGGCGAACGCGTCGCCCTGGTACTGCTCCTTGCCGGCGAGCCCTTCGGTATAGATCGTCGACCAGAACTCGGCCACGGCCGTGCCGTTGGCGTCATCGAAGGTCGCGGCGCCGTCTTCGACGAGCAGCGTGCCGCCCGAGTGGGCCGCGTACAGCGGGTAGAAGTCGAACCAGCTCTGGAAGAACTCGCTCGTGGGCGAGGGGTTGATCGCGAACGGCGCAGCTCCCGACTCGACGAGCGTGCGAGCGGTCTCGAGGAACTCGTCGTAGGTCGCGAGCGGCGGGTTCTCGGCGTCGAGGCCGGCCTGGGCGAACATCGCCTTGTTGTAGAAGATCATCACGGGGTTCGACTTCCACGGCATCTGGTAGAAGTCGCCGTCGGCCGAGCGGTACTGGTCGGCGATGTCGCCGGTGCGCTCGGTGATGTAGCCGTCGCCGTCGTCGAACTCCGAGAGGTTCACGAGTCCGCCCTGCCTCTGGAACTGCGGCACCGCGGCCGGCGACGTGTTGTACACGAGGCACGGCGCATTTCCGGCGGTGATCGCCGCGCCGATGACCTCTTCGCTCGAGGCCCCGGCGGGGATCTCCTGCGCCCGGATCTGCTCGTCGGGGTTCTCAGCGTTCCACGCCTCGACCATCTGCTTTCCCCAGGCGATCTCGGCTTCGTTGTTCGAGTACCAGATCGTGATGTCACCACGGCCCTCGGAGCCGCCGTCATCACCTCCGCCCGCACAGGCGGTCAGGGCGAGCAGCCCCGCCGCCGCAACGGCGGTCATCATCATTCGTCGGCGCATGGCCAGTTCCTTTCAGAGTGCGGCGTCAGTGCCGCGCGGATTCGGATTCAGGGGCGGTCGTCGTCGATTCCCTGACGACGAGTCGCGGTTCGGAGAGCTCGACGTCGTCGACCGGCTGACCCGCGATCGTCGCGAGCAGCAGCCGCGCCGACCGGGCGCCCCAGTCGAAGGCGTCGGTCGCGACCGAGGTGATCGACGGGAACGTGTGCCGAGCGAGCTCGGTGTCGTCGAAGCCGGTGATCGAGAGGTCGTGCGGCACGTGGATGCCAGCGCGTTGCGCGACCGCGAGTCCGGCGAAGGCCATGTGGTCGTTCGAGTAGACGATGGCCGTCGGGCGCCGGTCGGCGCCGAGTCCGAGCAGCTCGCGAGTGGCGCGGGCGCCGTCGACGGCGCTGAAGTCGGTCTCGATGATCGCTGTCGGCTCGAGTCCGGCGGCGACGAGGGCCGTCGTGAACGCCTCGGCGCGACGGCGGCCGTGCAGCATCGTCGACGGGCCGGCGACATGCGCGATGCGGCGATGCCCGAGGGCGGCGAGGTGCTCGACCGCGGCGCGGATGCCACGACCGTCGTCGACGCTCACCGAGGGGAACGGCGACTCGACGTCGGGCCGGCCGAGCGTGACGGCGGCGAGGCCGAGCTCGCGCACCAGGGCGACGCGGTCGTCGCCGGCGCGCAGGTCGCTGAGGAAGACGCCGTCGACGCGCTTGTCGGCCGCGAGGCCGCGGTAGGTCGCGGTCTCTTCGCGACCCGGGGTCGCCTGCGCGAGCACGAGCACCTGACCGGCGGTCGAGAACTCGCTCTCGACGCCGGCGATGAACGAGTGGAAGAACGGGTCGGCGGCGATCACGTCGACGCTGCGCCCGATGACGAGACCGAGCGCGTACGACCGGTCGACGCTGAGCGAGCGTGCTCGCAGGTTCGGCGTCCAGCCGAGCTCGCGCGCCGAGGCGAGGATGCGGGCGCGGGTCTCGGCGCTGACGCCCGGGCGGTCGTTCAACGCGAACGAGACGAGCCCCTTGCTGACGCCGGCATGGCGTGCGACGTCGGTGATCGTCGGGCGTGCTGCCGGCCGTTCCGCGTCATTGCTCATCAGGTCCTCCGTCGACCGGTCGGTGGTCATCGACCCCTCGGGGCACAGCCGTGTGCGTGGAGAGCATCGGCGATGATGCGACTAAACCGGTTTAGATGCACGGTAGCGCCATTTGCATGGGACCGCAAGAGGGAGCGTCGCGGCTCGCCCCCGACTTCCGCCGGGAACAGGGAGCACCCGACAGCGGTTCGCCTCACCATGACGACTATCGGAATCATCGGAGCAGGACACATCGGCAGCCAGGTCGCGCGGGCGGCCATCGGAGCGGGCTACGACGTGGTCATCGCCAACTCGCGCGGGCCCGAGACGCTCGCCGACCTCGTCGCCGAGCTCGGCCCCAAGGCGCGTGCCGCAACGGCGACGGATGCCGCGACCGCGGCGGATGTCGCCGTCGTGACCGTGCCCTTCAAGGCCTACGCGTCGATCCCGGCCGAGCCGCTCGCGGGCAAGATCGTGATCGACACGAACAACTACTACTGGGAGCGCGACGGCCACGTGCCCGCGCTCGACGCGGGCCGCGACACGGTCTCGGGCATGCTGCAGAAGCACCTGCCGACGAGCCGCGTGGCCAAGGGCTTCAACCACATCACCGCGGCGCAGATCACCACCGACGGCAGGCCGGCCGGATCGTCCGACCGGCGTGCGCTGGCGACGTCGAGCGACTTCGACGATGCCGCGCAGCTCGTCACCGATCTCTACGAACAGCTTGGCTTCGACACCGTCAACGTGGGCCCGCTCGCCGCGAGCTGGCGCGTCGAGCGCGACCAGCCGGCCTACGTCGCTCGCCAGACCCGCGACGAACTCATCGCGAACCTCGCGAAGGCCGAGCGACAGGTCGCCGTGGCGTAGCGCACGATCGCGACGCGCTGCGTCACTGATGCCGGATCCGCATCAGTGACGCAGTTGCGCGTGGCTGGTCTGGCCGGCTCGGTGCTACCGGTGCAGGTGCGCCGGCTCGCCGGTGGCGCCCGCGATGTCCTTCTCGGTGGTGTGCAGCAGTCGCTCGGCGAGGTTGCGCAACGCGCGCGACACCGCGAGCTCGTCGCCGATCTCGGGCACGCTCGGATCGAGCGGATTGCGCTGTGCGTGGCCGACGCCGCTCACCTCGTGACCTGTCGGCGTTCGCAGGCTCACGTTCGCGAGCGTGGTGTCTTCTTGTTCGTCGATGTCGACGGTGATGCTCCACTGCTTCGTCGCAGACATGGAACTCACCACCCTCCCCGGTTCGGTTCCACGTCCAGCGTACCGACCTGCCGTACGCGCGGCGAGGGGGTCGGCCCGGTGCAACGACCTCATCTCTGCACCGGGCCTGATCAGCTTCGCCCTACACGTGTGCGCCGTCGCGCGTCGGAGTGAGCACCACCTTGCCGCGGAGCTCGCCGGCCTCACCGAGGCGGTGCACTGTGGCGAGCTCCTCGAGCGGATGACGCGCACTCACATCGATTCGCAGGTTGCTGGCGTCGACGAGCTGCGCCAAACGGGCCAGCTGGGCGGCATCGCTGCGCACGAAGAGGCTCACCGTGCGGATGTCGGCGCCTGGCGGCACGACGCCGGGCGTCGTCGTGGTGACGAAGGTGCCCCCGGGCTTCAACAGCGACACGAGCGCCTCTGTCTCCGCGGGCGACGTGCGCACGAGGTTGAGGACCACGTCGACCGGCTCGGTCACGGCGTCGGTCAGGGCCGTGGTCGTGTAGTCGATGATCTGGGAGGCGCCTGTCGCCTCCACTGCTTCTCGGCTTCGGGCGCTGGCGGTGGCGATCACGGTCGCGCCGGCCGAGGCCGCGAGTTGCACGGCGAAGCCGCCGACCCCGCCGCCCGCGCCGTTCACGAGCACACGCTGCCCGGCGCGGACGTCGGCCTGCTCGACGATCGCCTGCCAGGCAGTGAGTCCGCTCGAGGCCAGCGCCGCGGCATCCGCCAGCGGAATCGATTGCGGTGCAGGGGCGATCAGCTCCGCGGGCACGATCGCGAACTCGGCTGAGGCGCCGGGTCCGGTCATCGGGAGGAAGGCGACGACGTCCTGACCGACGAGGCCGGCCGGGGCACCCTCGCCGACGGCGACCACCGTGCCGCTGACGTCGATGCCCGGCACGTGCGGCAGGTCGACCGGGAACGCCTCCGCGAGGTGGCCGGCACGGATGGTGGCGTCGACCTGGTTGAAGGTCGTGCCGGCGACGCGGACGAGCGCCTCGCCGGGCCCCGCCTCGGATCGGGGCAGGTCGACGGTCTCGAGTACGGTCGGCTGGCCGTATCGGGTGAACTGGATAGCACGCATGATGGTGTGTCCTTTCGTGGTGGGGTCAGGCCGCGAGTCGCGGGTAGTCGGTGTATCCGCGCTCGCCGCCGCCGTAGAGGGTGCTGCGGTCGGGATCGGTCATGTCGGGACAACTCCTTCGAATTCGAACTACCTGTGATGGTCGACAACACGCGTCAAGCCTCATCTATTTCCAATTCGAACCAAATTGCGTGTCATAGGATTCGGGCATGCCGGATGCCACCGTTCCGCCGAGCCTGCCCCCGGAGTTCGGCGTGTACTTCGCACTGCTCGAAGTGAGTGCCCTCGTGCAGCACGGAGTCGAGGGTCAGCTGCGGCGCGACGGAGGGCTCAGCTTCGTGCAGTTCCAGATCCTCGCGATCCTCGGCGAGGACCCGTCATCGCCGCGCAGCATGACCGACCTCGCCGACCGGCTGGTGCACAGCAAGAGCGGCCTGACCTACCAGGTCGACCGGCTCGAGCAGGCGGGACTCGTTGTACGAGTGCCGTCGAAGCACGACGAGCGCGGCGTGAACGTGACGCTCTCGCCGCAGGGTGTGTCCGCGCTCGAGCGCGTCCTTCCCGGCCATGTCGACGTGGTGCGCGACGTTCTCGTCGATGCGCTCGATGGCGCCGACCGAGTTGAGCTCACGCGCCTGCTCGGTGGTGTCGTGCAGCACATGCGGTCGCGTCCGCCTCGATCGGCTCGCCGTTCAGGCGCAGGCGGTGCCGAGGAGTAGGGCTGCGATCGCCGCACGCGTGGGTCACGACGCCTCCCCGGCCCAGGTGATGCGGTGCTCCCTGGCGCTGGGACCGGATTTCGTGCGTTTGGGTCAGCGCTCGTCGTCGCTCGAGACCCAGGGAGCGCCCCAACCCGATGCCGCGCGACGGGCCGCGTTGCGACCGTCTTCGTCGGCGCGCGATGGGCCAGGCAACACGTCCTCGCCCTCGACCCGCTGCATCTCTTCGTAGCCCTCTTCGACCTCGTCGCGGTTGCGTCGAGTCATGACGTCCTCCCTCCCCGAGTGGGAACACGGGCAAAACCGTCCCTCAACCGATTCTCCTCCGTTCATTCGCCGGCGTCGATCCCCTCGCGAGGTGTACCACCGTTCTCGTCGACACGGGATTGAAGCTGCCCGACTGCTGCGTGCTCGACGCGGCCGTCGAGTCGGGGCATCCGCTCGCGACGTTCGATACGCAACTCGCAGACGCTGCCGCCGCGCTGGGCGTTCCGGTGGTCGCCGTCGGCTGAGCCTGCCGCTACCAGGGGAACGCGACGCCCGTCAGCTCCTCAGACACGCTCCAGAGGCGCTCGGCCGTGCGTGCATCCTTCGCCGCGGGGGCGCGATCGACGAGCATGGGCGGGCCGGTCATCTCGCCGCGACGGCTCGGGCCCGCGTAGCCGGCTCCCGGCATCGGCGCGGTGGCTGCGAACAGCATCGGCGTCGCCCCGTCGGCCGCCGACTGGGCGACCCACCGCACGGCGAACCTGCCGACGAGCTTCAGCATCGCGTTGCCGGTGCCCGCCCCGAGATTCGTGGCCGCCATGCCCGGGTGCGCTGCGGTCGAGATGACCCGCGAATCGGATGCCTCGAGCCGGCGTTGCAGCTCCAATGTGAAGAGCAGGTTCGCGAGCTTCGACTGCGCATAGGCGTCGGAACCGGCCTGGTAGGGGCGAGTCGACCAGTCGAGGTCGTCGAAGTCGATGCGTCCGGTGCGGTGGGCGCTGCTCGCGACCGTCACCACGCGGCCCGTGAGGTACGGCAGCAGCAGGTTCGTCAGCGCGAAGTGCCCGAGGTGGTTGGTGCCGAACTGCAACTCGAATCCGTCGCGCGTGCGCCCGAACGGCGGCACGAGCACACCGGCATTGTTGACGAGCACACGGATGTCGCCCCGCCAGCTCTCCGCGAATGCACGCACCGACGCGAGATCGGCGAGATCGAGTCGTCGCACCTCGGTCGATCCCTCGACCGTGGCCGCGGCATCCCGACCCCTGCCCTCGTCTCGCACGGCGAGCACGACGTGGGCGCCGTGGGCGGCGAACGCACGCGTGGCCTCGAGCCCGATGCCGCTGTTCGCGCCGGTGACGATGATCTTGGTGCCGGTCAGGTCGGGGATCTGTGCGACGGTCCACGGAGGCTCCGTTGCGCTGCGGGCGGTCATGTCGCGACCCTTCCGGGTGAGGCGGGCGCCGTCGGGCGACGGTGCCGTCTCACGGGCTGAACCGTACGCGCCCGACCTGACCGCGGGATGTGCAGCACCCGGTGGGCACGCCGAGCGGAACGTCAGCGCGGCGTCGCGATCGGACCGACGGTCGGGGCATCCGCCGTGTTGGGGGCATCTGCGTTGTTCGGGACATCCGTCTTCGTGATCGAACCGTCGCCCGCGTCGACGGCGCCACCCGGCGCCCCGACCTCGATGCGGTCCTCGAAGAAGAATCGCGACAGCCGCACCCGCACCCGCTGCGCCACGGTCAGCCGGCCGCGCTCGTCGGGCCGCAGCATGAGCGGTCGAGGGGTGTCGACCGAGGTGAGGCGCCAGCGCTCGTACTCGCTGATCTGGCGATGCACCTCGACGTACTCACCGCCGGGCAGACGCACGATACGGCCGGTCTCGTACCCGTGCAGCAGCAGTTCCGCATCCTTGCGCTGCAGGGCCAGGCACACGCGCTTCGCGATGAAGAAGCCGACCGCGGGGCCGAACACGACCATCGCCTGCAGCACGCCGATCACGCCCTCGAAGCTCACCGAGAAGTGCGTCGAGATCAGGTCGGCGCTGCCGGCGACCCACAGGGTGGCGTAGAAGACGATGCCGGCGACGCCGATCGCGGTGCGCGTCGGCGCGTTGCGCGGGCGATCGAGCAGGTGGTGGTCGCGGCGATCGACGGTGATCCACTCCTCGACGAACGGGTAGACGGCGATGAGGAGCAGGTAGAGGGTCACGACCGCGAGGGGCACGAGGATCGCGAGCGTCCAGGTGCGGTCGAGCCAGACGAACTCCCACCCGGCCGGTGCGAGGCGCAGCGCGCCGTCGAGAAAGCCCGTGTACCAGTCGGGCTGGCTGCCGGCGCCTGCGTCTCCGGGCGAGGCCGGGCCATACAACCAGACCGGGTTCACCGTGACGACGGCCGACACCAGCAGGAGCAGACCGGTGACGATCACGAAGAGCCCGCCGGCACGAGCGGCCGCGACCGGCAGCCGAACGCCCACGACGTTCTGCTCGGTGCGCCCGCGACCGGGGAACTGCGGCGGCCCGTGGCGCCAGGCTGCGAGCCCGCGCACCGCGACGAGCGCGATGAGCAGGGCCGGAACGACCGCCACGTGCAGCGGGTACAGGTGCTCGATGATCCGACCCGGGAACTCGCCGCCGAAGAGCAGGAACGAGAGCCAGGTGCCCACGAGCGGAATGCCGAGCGCGATGCCCTCGGTGATGCGCAGCCCGGTGCCCGAGAGCATGTCGTCGGGCAGCGCGTAGCCGCTCCAGCCGCCGGCGAGGCTCACGATGAAGATCAGGACGAGCAGCACCCACATGCCCCGGCGCGGCCGCCGAAAGGCGCCCGTGAAGAACGTGGTCACGATCTGCACGATGATCGCGGCCGGCAGCAGCAGCGCCGACCAGTGGTGCGCCTGCCGCAGCAGCAGACCGCCCGGCACGTCGAACGAGAGCTGCATCGTCGACGCGAACGCCTTCGAGACCTCGGCACCGTGCAGCGGAACGTAGCTGCCCGTGTAGGTCGTCGCATCGCTCGAGGGCGTGTAGAAGAACATCAACAGCACGCCGGTGACGGTGACGACCACGATGCAGGCGAGGGTCACCGCGCCGAACAGGTTCGTCCAGTGGTTCGGCACCGTGCGGCGACGAAGCTCCGCCCTGATGTCGGCGACGCGCCGCCCGAAGACAGGGGCGTTGCCGACGCGGGCGGCGAGCCGGTCGGTGACCGAGGCGCGAGGCGCTCGTTCGCCGCCCGCGGTCGCGTTTCTGCGCATGTGCTGCTCCTCACTCGTCGTTCACTACATACGACGGTCGAGGGCGGCGAGTTGTGACATCCGCCGGCTGTGAATCGGCCGGATATCGCTACCCGACTCCAGCTGCTCTCGAATAGACGACTGAATGGCTCTCAGATCGACGACTCGCAACGGAGTCGCCCTTCACTCCGCCCCGAGCATCGCGCGTGCGAACGCGCGGCCCTCGTCGGTCGGTCGGCCGTCGTTCCAGCGCTTGCGGCGCAGCACACCGAGATGGCCGAGCACGCGCCACGCGTCCCACGTGAGGTCGTGGGCGTCGGATTCAGCGAGCTCACTGCCGTCGCCGTTCGACCAGTCGAGCGCATCGAGTCCCCAGGTGATCGCCTGGTCGTAGCCGCGCAACTCGGTGTGCCCGCCGCACGCGATCTCGATCGCGAGCAGCAGCGCGGCATCGCGCGATGCCTCGTCGCGCGGCCGCGTCAGGAGCGCCGACGCGAGATGCCGCCAGAGCGCCACCGGATCATCGCGCAGTCGCTTGCCGACCGCCGTCGCGATGAGACGCCCCCTCAGCACGCGCACGAGCCCGAGCCGCACGGCCTGCTCGCGCAGCAGCCGCATCGGTGGGGTCACGTCTTCACGGTTCGACTCGCCGATCCAATCGTCTGCCCACCCCAGCTCGACCATCCCCTCGTGCACGACCGCGGGCGGCATCCATCCCGCCTTCGTGAGCGCCAGCCCATCACCGACCCGCTCGAGCAGCCACGCGTACGGGCGCGTCATCCGCCCCGCGACATCCGCTTCGATCGCGACGGGCGCGAGCGCACCGGTGCGTCGTAGCCGCAGCCGCAGTTCGCGACGCAGCGGCTCGGGCAGCCGCTCGAGAACCCCGACGATGGCCGCGTCGGACGCGAGGGACGCCTCGCCGGCGACGACGACCCCTGACAAGTCGCTGTCGAGTTCGAATCGCAGCGCGAGTTCGTGGTCGACGCCGGCGACGTCGAACGCGTCGGCGTCGAATTCGGGCTCGGGCCAGGCGATCCATCTCGCCCAGCCGTCGGCGTCGGCGTGCTCGGGCGAGTTCGGATCGGCGAGCCGGTCGAGCAGTTCGACGTAGCCGCCCACCCCGCCCGAGTCCTCGAGCGGACCGCGGCGCTCGCCGCGCACGAGTTCGGCGCGGCGCGTCCACGGCGGCTGCGACGCGTGCGGGTCATCCGATCGTTCTCGCTCGATGAGCTCGATCGCGTGGTGCCAGCTGTCGCCGAAGTCGTACCAGTAATACAGCGGGCCGTCGAGGGAATCGAACACGGATGCCACGCGCGCGTCGTGCTCGTCGACGAGCGCGTATTCGACCGCGCCAGGGAATGTGTGGTCGTCCTGCTCGGCGAGCTCTTCGGCGGGCATCCAGCGCCGCGGCTTGCGCCCGATGCGAGGGATATCGCGGCTGCGGGGGTACGGATCGAGCTCGCCGAACTCGTGCAGATGCGAGTCGCGCCACCCGAACGCGACCTGGATCACGTCGTGCAACTCGTCGAGGCGCAGGTCGCCGTCGACGTCGATGATGCGCCAGATCTCAGGGTCGCTGCCGAGGAGGCTGGTGCGCAGGCGGAAGCGTTCGCGGGGTGAGGTCACGGTTCGATTCTCGTGTGCTCGCGTGCTCGTGTGCTCGCGTGCTCGTGTGCTCGCGTGCTCGCGTGCTTGCGCGCTCGCGTGCTGGGGTGTTGATCGCCGTGACCAGGGAGATCGCCTGGGAGGCGGTGCCCAAGTGCCCAAGTGCCCAAGTGCCCAAGTGCCCGGGTGCCGAAGTGCCCAAGTGCCCAAGTGCCCAAGCCCGGGCGCCCTCCCGTCCGATTGCCGACCGACGCGCCGGGCGAACCCGTCCTCCACAGCGCGCGCCCCGTCTGAATTCTCCACCCGACGCCTCCGAACCCGACCGGGTATGCCCAGCGGCATCTAGCTTCGCGACATGCCACACGAATTCGCGATCACCGGCCGGCGCCTGCGCTCAGGCGCGGCAGCGGTGCTGCTCGTCAGCCTCTTCCTCACTGGATGCGTTCCGCCGCCGAACCCTGCTCCCGCCGCGCCGGCGCGGGAAGTGATCGACGGCGACCCCGATGACGGCTTGACCGTCACCGGCGGCGGTCTCGGTGACGAGCAGCCGTATACCGAGCTCACCGGAGGATTCTTCGCCGACGACGATGATGCGCTCGCCACGTCAGTGGCGGTGCTCGATGCCTACACCGACGAGTACCACTCGATCACACGGAACGGAGATCCGCACGGCGGCGACCTGAGCGACATTCTCACGCCGGCGATGGAGGATCAAGTGCGTGCGCACTTCCCCACGACCCTGCATGGGCCGACACCGGTCGAGATACGCGTCGAGGTGAGCGATGCCTTCGTCCTGCGACGCATCGAAGACACGGATGGTGCGCGGGTGCACTTCGCGTACTGCCGCGAGGACACACTGCTCGACCTCACCAGTGGCAGCGACGCCGTGGCCGAAGACGGCACACCCCTCGCGTCCGTGCGGCGCGAGTTCGCGGCATCCGTGGTCTCGAATGGGGACGATCCCCGTCGCCTGCGCATCGAAGCGATCGTGGATTGGATGGGTGAGCCGTTCTGCTGAGATCGACCCGGCTCAGGCGCGAGCGGCAGCTGCGGCGGCGCGCAGTTCGGGGAAGCTCAGGGTCACCGTCTTCCAGAGGGCGTCGCGATCGATGCGGTCGTAATGGTGCACGACGACGTCGCGATTGCGCGCGGCCTGTGCCCAGATCGGCTGGCTGAACCGGGTCGCGTCCGCTGCGGTCAGCCGTTTCGCGATCTCGCCCACCCGGTTCGACAGCGCCTCGAATGCGAGTGCGATCGCGGGGTCGGTGTCGAAGGCCGCGCGTCCTCGATCGACGAGTCGGGCTGCGGTTTCCAGGCTCGCGAGAAGGTCGCTGAGCCGGCGATCGATGCGCGCATCGGCCTTCACAGCGGCAGCGCGTCGTCGAAGATGGAACGGTCGCGGATCGGGTCGAGCGACCGGCTCGACACGACATCGACCCTGCGGTCGAGAAGCGTCTCGAGGTCGATCTCGAGCTGCGCGAGGTCGAAGAGGGTCGTTTCGTCGTCGGGATCGACCAGGAGATCTACGTCATTCGTCGGCCCGTCGTCACCGCGCGCGACCGAGCCGAACACGCGAACGTTGTCGGCGTGGTTCGCCCGCGCCAACCGCGCGATGGTCGCGCCTCGGCGCTGCAGCTCGGGGAGGAAGGGGCTCGGGTTTCGCTCGGTCGCGGTGAGCTCGCGGTATCGAGCGAACGGAACGAGCACGGCATCGGCGTGCCGGTGCGAGCCGATGACGACGGGCTCGGCGCCGGCGGCATCGGCCCGAACTGTACAGAAATGACCCTGCGCATCGCTCGGCGTGGGCTGCGATAGCCCCGTCGGGCTCCACGGGAGTAGCCTCCGCACATGGGACGAATGGCCGTCTCGGCGCTGCATCAGGTCGTCGTGGACCTCGCGAACGCCGGTACCCGCACCGAGTCGTTCGCGGCAGCTGCGAATGGAACCCTCGGCACGTCCCTGCTGCCGCTGCTCGCGCTGGCCGGCGCGCTGACCGCGGCGGTCTGCGTCGGATCCCTCATCGTGGCGTGGCTGCGGAAGCCCGACCCCGACACCGCGGTCGCCGTCACCGACCCCGAGACCGCCGGACTGCTCTCCGTCGGATTCGTGTCGGGCCCGGCGTCGGCACGCTGGCTGCCGGCGACCGTCATGCTGCTCGCCGGCAGCGGCGTCATCGCCATCCGCGACCGGCGCGACGTTCGCGACGGCGAGGTGGGCCGCGCACAGGACATCCACCTCGTCTTCGACGGCGACTATCCGATGGTCGTCGGGTGGAACAGGGAGTCCGGCGACATCACCGACGACACCGTGCTCGCGATGCTCACGCCGGGACTCGCGTCCGGCACGCGCACCGTCGCGCGCGGCTCGAGCGTCGACGTGGACCGCGTCGTGAACGAGAACCCCGCCCTCCTCACGGTGACGCGCAACGGGTTCCGCGACGCGGCGGACTGGTACCGCGAACCGCGCCCGGCCGGCCGGTTCAGGGCCGCCACGATCGGCGGTGCACTCGGAGTCGTGTTGGGGTTCATCACCCTCGGCCTTCGCGACGATCTGACGAACTCGATCTCGTGGAGCGCGATCGTCATCGGCGGGCTGGCGCTCGGGCTGCGCGTGCTGCTGTCACGCTGGATCCCGCTGAACGCGGCCGGGCTGCAACTCCGTGAGCGGGCGAACCAGCTGGGTGAGGTCGTCGCGAGCACGGATGTCGCGACCGTGGCCGCGGGGGAGCAGCTGCTGCCTTGGGCCGTGCTGTTCGACGAGGCATCCGTGATCCGACGGTTCGCTGAGGTCGCCGAGACGTCGGGAACCGTGCCGACCTGGTACCGCTCGTCGGCCCCGTTCTCGGCGGATCGCCTGGCGTCGTGCCTCGGCCTCATGGCAACCCGGCTGTCGCAGCCCATTCGCGTCGGCGGCGGGCTGCTGCAGCGGGGCGAGGACTCCAGGTTCGGCGTGCCGCTGACCGGCGACACCGGCAGGTGGTTCGTGGGCGGGTACTTCGCAGGCGACGGCGGCGGTGGGATCGCAGGCTCCGGCGGTGGTGGGTTCGGCACTGGGGGTTTCGACGGGGGCGTCGGGGGCTTCGACGGGGGTGTCGGGGGTTTCGGCGGCGACGGCGGCGGGTTCTGAGTCTCGCGGCGCCAGGGCCCACCCGGCGGCTGGGCCGAATGTCGGTCGTGGCCGATAGCTCGTCACGTTGCAGTTGACGAACGAGATCCTCGAGCGTGCTGCTGAGCTCACGGCGATCCACGGACTTCGGGCGTACGACGCCGTCCAGCTTGCAAGCGCACGGGCGGCGCGGCTCATCGAGCCCACGTGCTCGACGTTCGCCGCATTCGACGGTGAGCTCTCGGTGGCGGCCGTCCGCGAGGGGTTCTCGCTCCTCCCGTGAGGCCTGCAGCGGCGTCACACGACGATCGCGACCGCGACCCCGTCCCACCCCTTCGATCCGACGGTCTGCAACGCCGTGGCATCCACTCGCGGATCGGCACCCAGCAACTCGAGCCCCCGCTGGGTGCCGACCACCATGGCATCGGTGCTGTGCGGGTCGGCGACCTCGCCCGTGCGTCCGACGTTGTCGACCACGATGACGGTGCCCGGCCGTCCGAGGCGGATCGCCCAGTCGATGTAGATCGTGTTCGACTCCTTGTCGGCGTCGATGAACACGAGGTCGAACGGCTCGTCGCCGCGCTCGGCGATGCGCCGCAGGCTGTCGGCGGCACGCCCGACGATGATCTCGACCTTCTGCGACACGCCGGCCCGCTCGAGGTTCGCGCGGGCGATGTCGGCGTGTCGCGGTTCGAGTTCGAGGGTCACCACCCGTCCGTCGTTCGGGATGCCGCGTGCGAGCCAGATCGTCGAGTAGCCCCCGAGCGTGCCCACCTCGAGCACGCGCCGCGCGCCCGACATGCGTGCGAGCAGGTGCAGCAGCTTGCCCGACAGGGGCGTGACCTCGATCGCGGGCAGGCCCGCGGCGGTGGCGTCGGAGACCGCGGCCGTCAGGCTCGGGTCGTCGTCGATCAGTGTCGTTGCGAGGTACTGGTCGACGCGTCGCCAGTTCTCGGGAGTGGAGTCCGCCATGCCGCCAGCCTGATCGCCGTGCGGTCGTGCGTCAATGCTCCGTGCCGTCAGCCGCCGGATGCGGTTCTCCACAGCCGTCGGTTCGTTCCGGATCAGCGCGCTGCGAATACTACGATCGGAATCCTGCGCAGGTCCGCGCAACCCGACCCGATGGAGCCACGTGACCCTCGACACGTCGTCGCCCGAGGCGGCAACGCCTCCCGCCGCTGCACCCCCGCCGCCTGCGCCCCCGACCGGGCCGACGTCGCCGCCACGCGCGAAGGGACTCGGCGTTGCCCTGACCCTCGCGATCATCGTGTCGGCGATCCCGGTGATCGTCGTTCCGGTCGTGGGGGCTTGGCTGGTCGCCACCTCCTTCACGCAGACGCAGCAGGCGCTCGCCGCTGTCGATGCGGGCGAACAGGTCACCGGCGATACCGGTGTCGACGGGGCGGCCGGGTCGAGTTTCCCCGTCGAGCTCCCCTGGGACGTCGAGGTGACCGGTCCCGCCTACGTCGCGATGATGTCGGGCTTCCCGGCGAACGACGAATGGGTCGCGTTGACCGAAGCCGATCCGAACGCGAACGTCTTCGAGTACGAGCATTCGACCACCGGATGCTACGTCTGGCACACGAACGGATCAGTCGGTGCCGACGTCGACGTCGCCAACGGCGACCGTGCAGCGAGCATCGCCCTCATCGAATCGGCCCTCAGCACGACGGTCGACCCGAGCCAGGTCATCGACGGCAGCCTCGACGCCGGCGACGGAGCGGGCGCATTCGGCACGGTCGATGCCGTCGAGGTCGCCTTCGCAGGCGACGGCTTCGCGGCCACCGCGGTGGCCCGCACCTTCGCGGGAATCGGCGAGGGCGCGATGGTCTACGTCGAATGCGCCGACGACGCGCTGCGCGCCGACACGGTCGCGACCGCGCGCGACCTGCTGTACATCGCGCTCGTTCCGGCGGGCGAGGGCCTGGAGTGAACGACATGCAAGAACCCGTCATCGACATCGCCGCAGTACTCGTCCCCATGCTCGTGCTCTGGGCAGGTCTCGCCGTCTACGGCGCCGCCACCTATGTGCTCAACGGGGTCTTCCTCTCGAGGGTCTTCGCCAAGACCGGTGCCGAGGGATGGCCGGCCTGGGTGCCCGTCTACAACTCGTGGCGGCTGCTCGAGCTCGGCGGTCAGCCGGGGTGGCTCGCGTTGCTCGTCTTCGTGCCCGGCGCGAACATCGTCGCACTCGTCTTCGTCGTCATCGCGGCTCATCGCATCGGGCTCGGCTTCGGCAAGGGCGGCGGCTGGGCGGTGCTCTACTTCTTCGTCCCCCTCGTCTGGGGTGCGCTGCTCGCGTTCGGCAACACCGGTCCGTGGCGCGGGTCGACGCGGGTCGGGGCTGCAGCGCCGGTCGCGGCACCCGGCGTCTAGGTCCGATACCCGCTTCCGGTTGCGGGCGCGGCGGGGTGGCGGCGAGTGATGATGGAGTCATGACCCGCCGCCACGCGACGCTGACGACACCGCTCGGTGACCTGCTCGTGGTCGCCGACGGCAACGCCCTCGCGGGGATCTACTTTCCGGGGCACCGGCATCCGCCGGCCGCCGACGCCATCGGTGTCGAGGTCGACGCCCGCGGCGACGCGCTCATCACGCGGTTCGGCGAGCAGCTCGCCGAGTACCTCGAGGGCGCTCGCACCACGTTCGATCTGCCGTTGGCGCCCATCGGCGACGAGTTCCAGCACGCGGTGTGGGCGATGCTGCGGGACATCCGATTCGGTGAGACGACGACCTACGGCGCGCTCGCCGCGCGCCTCGGCGATCGCAATCTCGCCCGGCGCGTCGGCGGCGCGGTGGGCCGCAACCCGCTGAGCATCGTGGTGCCGTGCCACCGTGTCGTCGGCGCCGACGGATCGCTCACCGGGTACGCCGGCGGGCTCGAGCGCAAGCGCCGGCTGCTCGAGCACGAGGGGGCGGCGGTCGTCGCGCAGGCTCGCCTGTTCTGAGCGGATGTCCCTGCGTCAGCTGTGGCGCAGGGGACATGCGCCGCGGCCGAGCCGACTCAAGTGAGGTCGAGCGCGTCGTCAAGTGCGCGCGTCAGCGGCCAAGCGCCGTCGCCAGTATTGGAGATCACCGTATGCGTGGTCGACATGGCCGGATCGTGGACCGAGCGGAATGAGACGCCGGCATCCATACCGTCCGCCATCGCGACGTCCCGCGTCTTGTGCAGAAAGAGGCCGAGCCCACAGCGCGACGTGTCGGAGGCGTCGTCGCTGCGGCTGCGCATCATCTCGGCGACCCACGCCTCGGACACGAGTCGCCGCTCGAACAGCGCCGTCCAGAAGGCGGCGACATCGGCGACCGTGGAGTAGATCCCGCCGTCTCCTGAGCCGCGCACCGGCAGATGGAACACGTTGGTGCGGATAGCGCCGTCCATCTCGACGTAGCCGAGGGCGGCCCGGCGCGGCAATTCGTCGGATCGCAGGAAGGCGGTGTCCGTCATCCCCGCCGGGCGGCAGACCCGTGCTTCGATGAGCTCGTGGAACGCGATGCCGCTCGCCCGCTCGGCGATCAGCGCCAGCACGACGTAGGCGCCATTGCAGTATGAGAACCGCTCGCCCGGAGGGAACTTCTGCGGAAAGCCGTCGAGCACGGCGAGGTACTGCTCGGTCGTCGCCAGCTGCTGAACAGGCACGGGCATCACGTAGTCCGCGAGGTCGAGGCTCGGGTCCTCCTCGTCGATGTAATCGCCGATGCCGGAGCGGTGGGAGAGCAACTGCTCGATCGTCACCTCGTCGTCGATCAGGGGAAGGTCGCTGCCGAGCACCGAGCGTGCGGTGGTCGACAGGTCGAGCGTGCCTTCGGCGATCAGGCTGAGCACCGCGAGGGCCGTGAATGGCTTGCATCCGCTCGCGATACCGAACCGGGTGTCCGTCGTGTTGGCGATCTCGTTCGCCCGGTCCGCGAGCCCGTACGCGCGGGCGATCACCGGCTCGCCGGCGACATCGACGCGCACGACTCCGGAGAATCCCGTCTCAGCGGCACGACGATCGACGAGGTCCGTGAGATGAGCGAGCGAGATCACGGTGACGAGAGTACGGGAAGATGAGTCCGTCGATGCGGGGTTGGCTCGCGGGTCGAGTCGTGGCATCGGCCGGTCATCAGTTGCCGCGTCGACGAATCGGCGTCACCATTGCAGCACTGCGGTCCGGATCCGCTCGGGGCCTGATCCGTTTCGCCGAGCGAGGAGTCATCGTGGGGGCACGCATCGATATCGACGGTCTGAGCACATGGACCGAGAGGCGCGGCAGCGGTGAGCACACGATCGTGCTGCTGCACGGAGGGCTCGGCAACAGCGACGACCTGCTCGACTCGATCGGGGCAACGCTCGGCGAGAAATTCCGTCTCGTCGCGTTCGATCGTCGCGGCCACGGGTACACCGCCGATACCGATGCGCCGTTCCACTACGACGACATGGCCACGCATGCGATCGCGGTGCTCGAGCGGGTCGGGGGCGGTGCCGGGGGCGGTGCCGGCGTTGCGGCGCCGGTGCATCTCGTGGGATGGAGCGACGGCGGCATCGTGGCGATGCTCGTCGCGCTTCGCCGGCCCGATCTCGTCGACCGGCTCTCGCTCATCGGGGTGAACTTCCACTTCGACGGCATCCACCCGCTGGACTTCGGCGATGCCGCACCGCCTGCGGTGATGCTCGACGCGTATGCGGCGCGGTCTCCCGACGGGGCCGACCACTTTCCGGTCGTGGCCGAGAAGTTCATGGCGATGGCCAGCACCGAACCGACGCTGACTCCCGACGATCTCGCGCGGATCGCGCATCCGACGCTCGTGCTCGTCGGCGACGACGACCTCGTGCGACTCGACCACGCGGTCGCGCTCTACGAGGCGCTGCCGGCCGGGCAGCTGTGCGTGGTTCCCGGGGCGTCGCATGCGGTCGTGCTCGAACGACCGGGGTTCGTGGCCGGGGTGATCGAGGAGTTCCTGCTGGGGCCCGAGCCGCCCGAGACGCTGATTCCGATTCGGCGGGGGCGGTAGTCGCGACATCTCTGGCGGGTATCGACCGCCCGACCATCACCCGGCCGGCACGTACTCCTCGCGTAGTCGACCCTCGGTGGCGGTTGCGATGTACGTGAAGTCACGATCACCGTGGAGCAGGATCGCGTCATTGACCACGGCGTACGCCGCGATGAGACAGTCGAGTGCGCCGGCTGCTCGTACGAACCCGGTCGACCAGAGCTGCTGCTGCAGGTCGAGCGCATCCGATGCGGTCGGGTGCACGGGGGCCGGAAAGAGGTCGTCCATGTCGCGCCGTAGGCTCGCAAACTCCTCGGGGTTCCGAGCGGAGTGGCAGTACTCGAGCACCTGAGGTGGACAGGTGATGAAGAGGTGCTGCGGCGACAAGGCGCGCAGGCGAGCTGCGATGCGATCGCTGCGGCCGGCCTTCTGCCAGATGCTGTTGTCGACGAGGTAGGTGCTCACGGGTCGACCGTGCGACGGGAAGTGTGCGAGGTCGGATCTGCCGACGCATCTGTGGCCGGTGGCATTGTCGGAGCGTCGATCTGATCGTCGTCGAATCGTCGCGCGATGAGCCGCTCGACGGCGGCGGGCTGGCGCCGCATCGCGATCAGCGTGCGAAGGGCGATGTCGACCACCTCGCGATTGCTGGACGCGCCGGTCAGCTGCCGAGCGACGCGGAGTTCGTCGGCGTCGATGTCGATCGACGTGATGGCCACGGTTCCCCCTTTCCATATAGACCACTATATAGACGCGTCACGCCTGCAGCACGAGACTCGCGAACGACCGAAGGGCCGCGCCGGTCAACGGTTCGACCGCCATGCCACCGCACGTCTCGAGCTCGCGCAGGCACTCGGCGATCTCTCGGTCTGCGCCGTCGATCTGCCGCCCGGCCGCGACGGTGACACGCTCGATGAGCGCAGCGCCACGTATTCCCTCGGCGACCGCCAGTGCCACGTACACGTTCACGTCGTCGACACCCTTGAGCGACCAATACGTGGCCGCGCATCTGCGGAGCAGCTCGTGTGGGTCGGCGAGCGCGTCGTCTCCGGCGCGAGTGCGCAGCAGCACGCCGCCGCGCCGGTACGCCACGTTGACGGCTCGCAGCATCTGATCGTGTGTGGGATCGATGTCTGCCGGGGTCGTCGGGCGTGGCTTGACACGGGAACTCGGCAGACGACTGAGAGCCGAGCGCAGCGACTCCGTCATCGCCAGGGCTTGCGGTTCGTCTGGCAGGGCGTCGGGCGTGGTCACGCCCAGCACCGCGGTCATCAGGTCCTCGACGGCGTCTTTCGGCACACGCCTCTCGTCGCTGACGATGCGAGCGATCACGCGAGACCGCGAGCTGTTCGAGCGCCAACCGTATTCGTACCGGTTGGAGATTCTCGCCTGCGCGGCGGCCAGCGGTGGAATCCGGCGCTCGCGGTGCGGATGGGGAGGACGACTCGAGGACGACTCCACGACGTCGACCGCACGCGTATCATTTGTCCATCGACCGGACTAACCCCTGGGAGGCGGAATGGGCGACGTGGCGACCGCGCGTCGGGGCACCAACCTGCCGCGCATGGGCGACTTCAACCGATCGGTGATCTTCGACGCGATCAGGCGCGCCCCCGAAGGGCGCAGTCGGGTCGAGCTGGTCGAGATGTCGGGGCTGTCGACGCAGACGGTGTCGAACATCGCCAGGTGGCTGCTCGAGCAGGAGCTCGTCGTCGAGGCGGGCAAGGAGCGCGCGGGCATCGGCAAGCCCCGCACGCTGCTTCGCCTGAACCGCACCGGCATGTTCGCCGTCGGGGTGCACATCGACCCGGCGGTGATGACCTTCGTCGTGCTCGACCTCGTCGGCGGGGTCGTCGCCCACTCGAGGCGTCGCACGCCGAAGGCGAATCGCCCTGAGCGGGTGATGGCGCTCATCCACGACGGCATCGAGCAGCTCATCGCCGACTCCGAGGTGCCGCGCGACAAGATCGTCGGAGTCGGCGTCGCCGCGCCGGGCCCGATCGATCAGGAACGCGGCACGATCGTCGACCCGCCGCACCTCGTCGACTGGCATCGCGTGCCGCTGCGCGATGCGCTCGAGACCTCGACCGGGTTGCCGGTGCTCGTCGACAAGGACGTGACGGCGGCGGCCGTCGCCGAGACGTGGGCAGGCGGGGCCAGCGGTGCCGGGTCGTTCGTCTTCGTGTACCTCGGCACGGGGGTCGGCGCCGGCCTCGTCGTGCACGACGAACTCATGCGCGGCGTCTCGGGCAACGCCGGCGAGGTCGGGCACATCGTCACCGACCCAGAGGGGCCGGTCTGCTGGTGCGGGCAGCGGGGATGCGTCGCGGTGACGTGCACGCCGCAGGCGATGGTCGAAGAGGCCGAGCGCGCCGAGGTCATTCCAGAGACCCGTCATGCGGCGACGTTGCTGCGCGACGCCCGTGACGTCGACGCCCAGTTCACCCGGTTGTGCCGTGTCGCCGCCGGGGGAGACGCCGCGGCCGGCGACATCCTGAATCGGGCCGCCGAGCACACCGCGCGCGCCGTGGCCGTGCTCACGAACCTGCTCGACGTCGACCGCGTGGTCTTCGGCGGGCCGATGTGGCAGCGGGTGAGCGAGCGGTACCTCGAGCGCATCCCGCCCCACCTCGACGCATTCAGCGCCACCGGTGCGCTGCGGCGCGTGCCCGTCGTCGGCACGGGGGTCGGCGACGACGTCGGCGCGATCGGCGCTGCGTGCCTGGTGCTCGAGCGCACGTTCACGCCGTCGGCCGCGCGGCTGCTGCTGGCCCACTGACCCCCGGAGAGGTCACAGTCCGGTAACGCCCGCACTCGGCCGCGCTCGGAGCCTTGTCGACTAAGTCCATTCGATTTACTATCTTGCCAAGCCCGTGCGATTCATCTCGACGGGCCCGGCCGGAGCCGATCACCGGGGGGCTGGTCTCGGCTCCGGCCGCACAGCGTCGTCGCCACATCAGGAGCAAAGGAGCACCACATGCGTCGCACACGCGCCACCATCGCGATGATCGCGGTCACCGCGGCATCCCTCGCGCTCATCGGCTGCAGCGCCGACAGTGGCGGCGATGCCGACACCATCCGGGTCGTCTACCAGAAGACCGACGGGTTCGTCGCGCTCGACGAACTGTTCCAGAAGGTGAAGCCCGAGTTCGAAGAAGCGAACCCCGGCGTCACGGTGGAGCTCGAACCGATCGTCGCCGACGAGGCCGACTACGCCACGAAGCTCGCACTCATGCAGCAGAGCCCCGACACCGCGCCCGACGTGTTCTACGAAGACACGTTCCGCGTGCGCAGCGACGTCGACGCCGGCTACCTGCTGAACCTCGACGACCACCTCGCCGAATGGGATGAGTGGGACCAGTTCAACGAGGGCGCCAAAGAGGCGGGGCGAGCCGACGACGGCAGCATCTACGCGGTGCCGCTCGGCACCGACACCCGCGGAATCTGGTACTCGAAGTCGTTGCTCGAGGCCGCCGGCGTCGCGCTGCCGTGGGAGCCGAAGACGTGGGACGAGATCCTCGAGACGGCGCGCCAGGTGAAAGAAGCGTCGCCCGACAAGGTCGCGTTCAACGCCTACGCCGGCAAGCCGGCCGGCGAGGGTTCGGTGATGCAGGGCTTCGGCATGCTGATGTACGGCACCGACGACACCCTCTACGAAGCCGACAGCCAGAAGTGGGTCACCGGGTCGCAGGGATTCATCGACTCGCTCGCGTTCATCGAGACGCTCTACGGCGAGGGGCTCGCTCCGGCGCCCGACGTCGCGCTCGACGGGTCGATGTGGCAGAAGCTCTTCGGCGAGTGGTTCCCCGGCGGTCAGATCGCCGGCACCATCGAAGGCTCGTGGTCGCCGTCGTTCTGGAAGCAGGGCGGCCAGTACGAGTGGCCCGAGTACGTCGACGACATCGGCGTGGCGGCGTTCCCGACCCAGAACGGCCAGGGCGACGGTGCGGTCAGCCTCTCCGGCGGATGGACCCTCGCGGTCGGCGCGAACACCGGCAACGCCGACGCGTCGTTCGACTTCCTCGCCATGGCGCTCAACAAGGAGAACGCGCTCGAGTACAACATCGCGAACTCGCAGATCGCCGTGCGCTCCGACGTGGCATCCGACCCCGCCTATCTCGAGGCGAACCCGTTCATCGGGTTCTTCACCGACCTCGTGACCTACACCCACTTCCGCCCGGCCACGGCCGACTACCCGCAGATCTCGGCCGAGATCCAGGCAGCCACCGAGGCCGTCATGACGGGGCAGATGTCGCCCGAGGACGCCGCCGCGGCGTACGACGAGGCGGTGGTCGGCATCGTCGGCGAAGAGAACGTGACCGGGTAGGGGGATGGTCACGGCCCACGCACCTGCGGTGCGAGGCGGTGACCGGCCGACACGCGACGACTCCGGCGCGCGTGTCGGCCGCCGCCGGTCACGAGGGATAGTGCGGTTGTTGCCCGTCGTCCCCTCGGTGTTGCTCCTGCTGCTCTTCATGGCCGGTCCGGTGGTCTGGGCGATCGTCATCTCGTTCTCGAACTCGGCACTCACCGGGCGGTTCGCGAAGGACCCCGAGTGGGTGGGCCTCGACAACTACACGAGGCTGCTGGCCGACCCGGCCTTCCCACTGTCGCTGCTGCTCACGATCGCGTTCGTGATCGGCTCGGCGATCATCGGGCAGAACCTGCTCGGCCTCGGCCTCGCGTTGCTGTTCGGCCGCGTGAATCGCACGACGCGCGCGCTCGTCTCGACCGCGGTCGTGGCTGCGTGGGTGCTCCCCGAGATCGTCGCCGCCTTCGCGGCCTACGCATACTTCGCCGACGACGGCACGCTCAACCAGCTGCTCGCCGGCCTGGGCATCGACGGGCCGAACTGGCTGTTCGAGTACCCGATGCTCGCGGTGGTGCTCGCGAACGTCTGGCGCGGCACCGCATTCTCGATGCTCGTCTACGAGGCGGCTCTCGGCGACGTGCCGCCCGAGATCTCCGAGGCGGCGACGGTCGACGGCGCGAGCGGGATGCAGCGACTCGTGTGGGTGACGCTGCCGATGATCCGCGGCGCGATCGCGACGAACCTCATGCTCATCACCCTGCAGACCCTCGCGGTGTTCACGCTGATCTGGGTCATGACGAAGGGCGGGCCGGGCGTCGCGAGCACCACGCTGCCGATCTTCGCCTACCAAGAGGCGTTCAAGTTCCAGGCGATCGGCTACGGCTCGGCGATCGCCGTCGTGATGATCGTCATCGGCGCGGCGTTCTCCATCGCGTACATCCGTGCGCTTCGACCGGAGGCGCAGCGATGACCGCGGCCGAGACGGTGCGCACCGCCGCGACCCGACGCGACCTCGCCTCGCCACGCAAGGCGGTGGCGTCGGCCGCCCGCAATCTCGTGCTCTGGATCATCGGGCTCAGCTTCCTGCTGCCGCTCGCGTGGCTCGTGCTCGCGTCGATCGACACCCGGCCGAGCCAGCAGGCGCGCCTTCCCGAGGGGTTCACGTTCGACCACTACGCCGCGGTGCTGACGGTCGAGGGCACCCTGCTGCCGCTCTGGAACAGCCTGCTGCTGTCGACCGGATCGGCAGCGATCACGGTCGTCGTGGCAGTGCTCGCGGCATACCCGCTGTCGCGCTACCAATCGCGGTTCAACCGTCCGTACATGTACGCGATCCTCTTCGGAACCTGCCTGCCGATCACGGCGATCATGGTGCCCGTCTACAGCCTGTTCGTGCGGCTCGGCTACCTCGACAACCTGTTCGCGGTCACCGCGTTCCTCGCCGCGACCAGCCTGCCGATGGCGATCTGGATGATGAAGAACTTCATGGACTCGGTGCCCGTGAGCCTCGAGGAGGCCGCCTGGGTCGACGGGGCATCCGCCATGGGCACGCTGCGCCGCATCGTCGTGCCGCTCATGCGACCCGGAATCGCGGTGGTCTTCATCTTCGTGTTCATCCAGGCCTGGGGGAACTTCTTCGTGCCCTTCATCCTGCTGCTGAGTCCGGCGAAGCAACCGGCCGCGGTCAGCATCTACAGCTTCTTCGGGCAGTACGGCACGGTGGCGTACGGTGAACTCGCCGCATACTCGTTGCTGTACTCGCTGCCCGTGATCGTGCTCTACGTCATCGTGTCGCGCGGCATCGGTGGCTCGTTCGCCCTGCAGGGTGCCGTCAAGGGATAGGTGATCACCGCCATGCATGACGACCACGCGCTCGTCGAGAAGCGCATCGCGCGCTTCGTCGCCGAACGGCTCACGCCGGCGGTCCACCGTGAGCGCGTGCCGGCGAGCGTCGAATTCTGGGAGGTGCCCGGTGAGCCGGTTCCGTTCGCCGAAGCCGCCGCCGCGTCGTTCGCGCCCATCGCGCCGGGCACGGCGTGGGGGCGGCCGTGGGGCACGACCTGGTTCCGGGTGTCGGGCGACGTACCGAACGGTTGGGCCGACATCGACGGCGTGCGCCCCGAACTCGTCGTCGACCTCGGCTTCACCGCCGCCCAGCCCGGGTTCCAGGCCGAGGCGCTCGCCTGGTCGACCGAGGGCATCGTCATCAAGGCGGTCGAGCCCCGCAACCGCGCGGTGCCGGTGCCCGCGAGCGGCGCGTTCCAGCTCTACCTCGAGGGCGCGTCGAATCCGGATGTCGCGGGGCAGTGGTCGTTCGCCCCGACGGCGCTCGGCGAATGGGAGAGCGCCGGCAGCGATCCCGCCTACGTGCTGCGCGGCGTCGACATCGCCCTGCTCGATGTCACGGTCTGGGAGCTGCTGCAAGACGTGTGGACGCTCCGCGGCCTGTACGCCCAGCTGCCCAAGTCGCTGCCGCGTCGGGCCGACATCCTGCGCGCCCTCGAACACTGCGTCGACGTGGTCGACCCCGATGACGTCGCCGGCACCGCAGCGCACGGCCGTGAGGTGCTGGCGCCTGCGCTCGCCGCGCCGGCCTGGGCGAGTTCGCATCGCATCCACGCCGTGGGGCACGCCCACATCGACAGCGCCTGGCTCTGGCCGGTGCGTGAGACGGTGCGCAAGGTCGCACGCACGTTCTCGAACGTCGATGCGCTGATCGACGCGCATCCGGGATTCGTCTTCGCCGCGTCATCCGCTCAGCAGTACGCCTGGCTGAAGCGCGACTATCCCGAGCTCTTCGAACGCGTCCGGCGGCGCGTGCACGAGGGGTCGTTCGTGCCCACCGGGGGAATGTGGGTCGAGAGCGACACGAACATGCCCGGCGGTGAGGCCCTGGCACGGCAGTTCATCGCGGGAAAGAAGTTCTTCATCGAGGAGTTCGGCATCGAGCCCCTCGAGGTGTGGCTGCCCGACTCGTTCGGGTACTCGGCGGCGCTGCCGCAGATCGTGCGGGCGGCGGGGTCGCGCTGGTTCCTCACGCAGAAGATCTCGTGGAACGAGACGAACGTGATGCCCCACCACACGTTCCGGTGGCAGGGCATCGACGGCACCGAGGTGTTCACCCACTTTCCGCCGGTCGACACCTACAACGCCGAACTGTCGGGCGCCGAGCTCGCCCGCGCCGAGCGCCAGTACGCCGAGAAGGGCGCAGCGAACACCTCGCTCGTGCCGTTCGGCTGGGGCGACGGGGGCGGAGGGCCGACCCGCGAGATGATCGCCGCCGCCGAGCGCACCGCCGACTTCGAGGGCTCACCGCGCGTGCGGATGTCTTCGCCGCGCGAGTTCTTCGAGGCCGCCGAGGCCGAGTACCCGTCGCCGCCCGTGTGGGCCGGAGAGCTGTACCTCGAGTTCCACCGCGGCACCTACACGTCGCAGGCGCGCACGAAGCGCGGCAACCGTCGCAGCGAGCACCTGCTGCGCGAGGCTGAGCTGTGGGCGGCGACGGCCGCGGTGCGCGGGGTCGCGCCGTACCCCTACGACGAGCTCGAGTCGGCGTGGCACACGGTGCTGCTGAACCAGTTCCACGACATCCTGCCCGGCTCGTCGATCGCCTGGGTGCATCGCGAGGCCGAACGCCGGTACGACGAGGTCGCGTCCGCGCTGACGGCGATCATCGATCGGTCGGCGCGCGCGCTCGCCGGGTCGGGTACTCGCACGATTCGGTTGAACGCCGGGCCGTTCGAGGTCGACGGGGTTGCGCCGCTCGGTGGCGCTCGTCGGTCGAGCAGCGACGAAGGAGCGTACCGACACCACGCGAGCGGCGACGAAGATCTCGACATGGCGCTGCGCGCGTACTCGACCGGCGAGGGAAAGACGACCCGCATCACCCTCGCCAACGCCCACCTCGAGGCGACGCTCGACGCCGACGGCCTGCTCGTCTCGCTGCGCGACCTCGCGAGCCGACGGGAATCCGTGCCCACGGGACATCCGGCCAAGCTGCTGCAGTTGTTCCGCGACACCCCCACCCAGTGGGATGCCTGGGATATCGACGCGCACTATGTGCGCAATGTCGAGGAACTGCGCGCCGCCGAGACGGTCGAGATCGTGCAGTCGGATGCCGCGACCGCGAGCGTGCGCATCGTGCGGCGTTTCGGCGCGTCGAGCCTGGTCGAGACCGTGTCGCTCGCGGCCGGGGCGCGAGCGCTCGAGGTCGACTTCGACATCGACTGGCGTGAGCGGCAGAAGCTGCTGAAGCTCGCATTCCCGCTCGACGTGCACGCGGAGTCGGCGGCGTCCGAGATCCAGTTCGGCCATGTCCGCCGCCCGACGCACGTGAACACGTCGTGGGACGCCGCCCGCTTCGAGACGGTCGCGCACCGATGGGTGCACGTGGGCGAGCCGGGCTTCGGCGTCGCCGTCGCGAACGACTCGACCTACGGACACGACGTGCGGCGCTCGATCGGCGAACGCGGGGCGACCGTCACGACCGTGCGACTCTCGCTGCTGCGGGCCCCGCTGTTCCCCGACCCTGCGAGCGACCAGGGCGAGCACCGCATGCGTGTGTCGATCGCGCCCGGCGCGGGCATCCCCGAGGCGGTCGAGGAGGGGTATCGGCTCAACCTGCCGCTCCGATCGGTGCCTGACGCCGCAGTCGACATGATCGAGCCGCTCGTGCGGGTCGACGGCGCTGTCGTCGAATGCGTGAAGCTGGCCGAGGACCGGTCGGGCGATGTCGTCGTGCGACTGTACGAGGCGATCGGCGGGCGTTCGCGAGTGCGCCTCTCGGCGTCGTTCGACGCGGTGGCTGAAGAGACCGACCTGCTCGAGCGGTCGTTCGAGGAGTCGCGCGGGGAGTCGCGCGTGGTGCTCGTGCCCGAGGGCGACCGGTCGTGGGTGTTCGAGGTGCGGCCGTTCCAGCTGGTGACGGTGCGGTTGCGGCGCGGTTGAGCTGGGTGCGCTGGGAGTGAGTATCCGCGCCGACTTGTCCTCAACGGTGGCGGGCGCCCCATCCGTGCTCCACTTGTCCTCGACAGGCGTGTTCTTGGTGGAGTTATTCACAGGCTGATCTGCGGTTTCCGGTTGGATTGAATGTCGGTGGGTCGCGGCAGAATGGAGCCATGACCGCAGTCGCCCAAGCTCTCGAGCAGGTTCGCTCGTCGCTCCTCGACGGGCTGCGGTTCGACGACCCGGCACGGTGGTCCGACGACGAGTTGCTCGCGGCGACGGCGTCGATCGAGGCGGTCGGGCGCGTCATCGACGCGCATCGGGCGGCGTGTGCCGGCGAGGTCGCCGAGCGATCCAGGGTCGAGCTGGGCGGCGAGCGACTGTCGGCGCGGCGCGGCTGCCGATCGGTGTCAGAACTCATCGAGCGGGTGACCCAGGTGTCGGGTGCTGAGGCGCGGCGGCGCATCACGTTGGGGGCGGCGACGCGCGGCCGCGTCGGATTGACGGGCGAGCCGCTCGAAGCAGAGTTCCCGGGTGTCGCCACCGCGCTCGCCGACGGGGTACTCGGAGCCGACGCCGCGACCACGATCGTCCGCGAACTCGATCGGCCCCGGCGCATCGCCGACCCGGTCACGTTCGCTGCGGCAGAGCGCGAACTCGTGGCCGCGGCAACCGGCACCGGCGGCGGCGACGACGGGAGCGGCGTCGGCGACGGGAGCGGCGGCAGGGTTCGGCGCGCCGCCGACGAACTGCGGGTGCAGGCGCAGGCATGGGCCGCGTTCCTCGACCAAGACGGCCCCGAACCCGACGACGATCACGCCATGCTGCGACGCGGGGTGCGCCTCGGGCGTGCCCGCGACGGGCTCATCCCGATCCGCGGCGACCTGATGCCCGAGGTCGCGGCCGGGCTCACCCGGCTGTTCGACGCGCACCTCTCACCGAGATCGAGCACCGGCTTCGTCACCGACGAAGAGGCCGCGCACTTCGACGTCTCCGGTGAGCAACGCACCACCGACCAGCAACGCCACGACGTGCTCGCCGCGATCATCGAGACCGCAGCCCGGTCGGGTGCGCATCCGAGCCTCGGCGGTGCCCCGCCCACGGTGCTCGTGAGCGTGCGCGCATCCGACCTCGCCGCCGGTCGCGGCGCCGGCCACGCCGACGGTGTCGAGACCCCGATCTCGCTGCGGGCCGTGCGTCAACTGATGTGCACCGGCGGCACGCAGCGCGTCGGGTTCGACGATCGCGGTCGCATCATCGAGCTCGGCTCGCCAGAGCGCTGCTTCACCCCGCAGCAACGACGCGCGATCACGGTCCGCGATGGCGGATGCCTCATCCCCGGCTGCTCCGTACCCGCATCATGGTGCGAGATCCACCACGTCATCCCCGACATCGACGGTGGGCCGACGCATCCCGACAACGGAGTACTCGTCTGCTGGTTCCACCACCGCACCATCGAGACGTCGGGATGGGGCATCCGCATGCAGCACGGGGTCCCGCAGATCCGCCCACCGGTATGGCTCGACCCCGGCGGCGGATGGCGCGACGCCACCAAATCACCGACCAGGATCGCAGACCAGCTCGAACGAAGACCGGATCCGGCCGCGTGATGGCGCGGGCGTGCGTGCGCGGACGCGTGGCGGGCGTGCCGTCCCGGCGACCGCGGATCAGTCGATCTGCCTGCTGATCTCGCCGCCGGGGAAGTGGCGACCGGGCGCGCCTGCCTACGCCGCCATCTCGTCGTGCGTCACGACGCGCGCAAGTTCGATGCCGCCGCCCGGCTTCACCCAGTAGTGAAGGCGGCGCGCGGCCGGCGTGTTCTGCTCGATCGCGACGCGCATGCAATGCGAGCCGTCGTCGCGGGTGCGGTAGGGGCTGCCGCCGGCGTCGGACGTGCGCAGGCGGTGCGCGTCGCGTCCCGGCATGTGGTCGGCGCGACCGGTGAGCACGTCTACCGCGGCCTTGACGGCCTTGCGGAACTGACCGGCCTCGAGCGTGAGCATCGTGGCGGCGAGCTCAGGTCCGATCGTGAACGCGGGCATCGGCAGGGTCGGCTTCTCGGCGGCCGGGATGCGTTCGACCCATGCGAGCAGCAGCTCGTGGCGCATCCACGACTCGTCGTCGGGCCACGCGGTGCGACGGTCTGCGGGGCGCCCCGACTCGGCGATGGCGGTCGGACGACGCTGGGTGCGGGTCTGACGCAGCGCGGTCGTCGCGCGGGTCTTGCTCTCGCGCAGCGCGGCGTTTCGCGCGATCTCTTCACCGAGATCGGCCTTCGTGTCGCGCAGTTGCTGCCGCGTGAGGCGAAGCTGCTCCCGCAGCTGGGCGATGTCGGAGTCCGTCGCACCCGCATCGGACAACTGCTGCTCGAGCGCCGCGATGCGCTGCTTCGCCCGCGTGAGCGAAAGCTGCGTGTCATGCAGGGCGACGGTGTGGGCGTGGGCGGCACCGGGTGGTGAGGGTGCGGGTGGCCGTGCGGATGCCGGTGTTGGCACAGGAGCGGGTGCGGGTGCGGGTGCGGGTGCGGGTGCGGAAGCGGGCTGCGGCGGTGCATCGGATGTCGCGGATCGCGGCTCCTCGTTCACGCGGTGCAGCCCCGGGCCGGGCATCGGGCGTGGCACCGGCGGCGACGATGCGGAGGCCGCGGTGGCCGCGGTGGCCGCGGTGGCCGCGACGGGCACGGTGGCCGCGAGCGGATCGACTGCGAGCGGATCGGCTTCGAGCGGTTCGACGCGCAGGGATTGACGACCCGGCAGTGAGCGCCCTTCGACGAGCCACGCCGGCCCACCCTCGACGAGCGGCATCGGCGGCACGACCGGTTCGTCGTCATCGACATCGCTGAGTCGCAGGTGCAGCCCATCGCCGGCGAGGTGCACGACGCGAACGCGCACCACCTCGCCCTCGGCGAGCAGCAGGTCGAGGGTGTCATGGGGATTCGGCGAGACATCGGAACGTGCGATCTCGAACGTGCGACGCGGATGCAACGCGAGCCGAGCACGACCGGGCGATACGTGCTCGACGAGCGCGAGCGTCACGCTGAGATGCGCGAACGCGTCAGCGAGCTCGCCGTTCGTCGGGGTGCGCTCGGTGAGCGTGAGTCGCCGAGTGCCGCCGTCGAGCGCCGCCGTGAGGCGCTGCCCCCGCGCAAGCACCCACGTGAGCGGCGTCGGCGGATAGGTGAGCTCGGCCGACACCATCGCCATGCCGCCGCCGTCGAGCGCGACGATGGCACGGGAGTCGCCGGCAGCGAATCCGGTGACCGAGCCGACGACGCGATGCGATCGTGACGACTCGCGCTCGAACAGGCCGGCCGCGTGCGCGTGGCCGAGCGCGTCGGCGATGACCGCGGCGGTCGCGCGCTCGGCAGAGCTCGTGGGGAACCGCAGGGGCGACGTGCGCCAGTCGGGATCGACCCCGAAGCCCACCGGATACGACCGCCCCGCGCCGCCGAACACCTGCGCACGCGGCGGCAGCAGGTACTCGACGACACGTGACAGGTCGCCGGTCGGCAACAGGGCGACCTCGACGACGTCGCCGGCTTCGTGCAGGACCTGATCGCCGTCGATCGGGAAGGCGAGCGGATGTCCGGCCGCAGCGAACTCCGACGAGAGCACCACGAGCGGCCGGGTGCGCTGCGGGTCGAGGATGCGCGCGGCGAGCGCTCGGGCCCCGGCCTCGTCGGCGACCGGGGCGGGAAGCGGCGCGCGCTCGGCGCGATGGCGAGCCCCGGATGGCGCTGCTCGGGCCAGCGCGGAGTTCGACGTCGCCATCGGCGGGATCCTTCGGGTCGAGAAGGGGTGCTGCGAGGTTGGAGCCACGTTAGCCGAGGCATCCGACATCACGGGCCTCGCGCGCCGATCCGCGCAACAGTCGGCGCGCCGGGCCAACCGGGCCAACCGTGCCAACCGGGCTCACGAAGCCAGTGCCACGTCGCCGACGCCGATCGTGCCCTGCGTCGTGGGCACGAGCCGCACGCCGAACCAGGTCTTGCCGTCACGGCGGCGGTGCTTCGCGAGCGTACGGATCGGCTCTTTGCCGCGGGCGAGCGTGTCGGGGTCGATCGTCGTCATCACGCAGCGGTCGCAGTGCGAGGCCACCCGAAAGCGCAACCCGCCGAGGTCGATGTGCGACCACCGCTCCTCGGCGAACGGCTCGTCACCGTCGATGACCACGTTCGGGCGGAACCGTCGCATGTCGAGCGGGGGAGTCGCATCATCGGTCCACGCGTCGAGACGGGCGAGCGATGCCTCGCTCGTGAGCAGCAGCGGGCCGGCGTCGGCGAGCGTCAGCACCTCGCCGGGGAGTCCGCCGTGGTTCGGGTTCACGCTGCGGGCGCGCGGATCGGGCTGCCACACGAGTCGCACGGGCGCACCCAGGCGAGCACTCAGCCACTCGTCGGCCTCGTCGCCCGCCGCCAGGGCGGTGCCCTGGCGGGAATGGCCCACGTCGATGGGCGAGGCATCCGTCGGCACATCGATCCGCAGCGGGCCGCCGCCGCCGTCGCTGAGCAGCAGGCCGCCGTCGACGAGCGGTTCGGCCGTGAGACCGAGCATCGAATTGCGTTCGCGGGCGGTGACGGGCACGCCGTTCACGTCGACGACGCCCCAGCGACGATCGCCCGCGAGTCCCCACGGCAGCACCTCGGCCGAGACCACGTCGAGGCCGGCGAAGGACTTGACGGGGTAGATCCGAAGCTGCGTGACGTGCATTCGAGCACGCTACCCGACTCGCCTGCCTACCCGTCGTGCACGTCGAGATCGACCGTGATCTCGTCGCCGCGGCCGATGCCCTCGGCCTTCAGCACCGCGGCCTTCAGGGGCAGCGCATAGGTGCCGCCGCCGGGGAAGATCGACGTGTTCCACGTGGTCGTTCCGACGGTCGCGGTGACGCGCACCGAGTCGAAGCCGCGCGGCATGCGGGGCCGGTCGGCGATGTCGGCGCTCGGCTCGGGCGGCACGTCGACGAAGAACCAGTTGCGTCGCGCCGCCCATTCATAGATCGAAGCGGTGAAGCGGATGCGCATGTGCGCGATGCTACTCGCCGCGCATGACACCGGTGCCGTGGCCCGTACGGGGTCTTGTCGCGGCATCCGACTTCGCCGTATCCTTCGCGCGAAGGCACTCAACGTCGACGAACGGAGCCGTCATGCCCGCGACCGCACTGCCTCCCAGCGGCGACCTGCCCACCGGCGCGAAGATCTGCGACGCGAGCGGCATGGCCGAGATCCACCGCATGTTCCGCGTCGGGTTCGGCGAGGCCCGCGCCCTCATCGACGGAGTGCGCGAGGGCAACACGGCCCACGCGGGCGTCGTGGCCGACCACCTCGCCATGCTCTCCACCGGGCTGCATGCACACCACGAGGGCGAAGACAGCATGCTCTGGGGTGCCCTCGAACAGCGCTCACCGGCGTGTGCGCCGCACGTCGAGCGCATGAAGGCGCAGCATGCGCAGCTGCTCGTGCACCTGACGGCGCTCGACGCCGCGCTCCCGGCCTGGCGCGCGAGCGGAAGGTCCGTCGATGCGGCGAGGCTCGGCGTCGCGCTCGATGGCGTGAACGCCGCGCTCTACGAGCATCTGGGCGACGAAGAGCACAACATCGTCCCCGTCATGGAGGCGGTGCTCACGCAGACCGAGGTCGACGCGCTCGGCGAGCACGGTCGCAAGGCCACGCCGAAGGGGCGCATGTTCTTCCAGCTCGGGGCGATCCTCGCCGCGCAGCCCGATGGCGGCGCCGAGTGGCAGCGCAAGCACCTGCCTCCGCCCGTGCGGCTCGTCTGGCGATGGGTGGGCAGGCCGAAGTACGAGGCGAACCGCGCCGAACTCGTCGGCGACCGCCCGGCGTAGCCCGACACAAGCGAGGCGGTAACCGGTGGCCGATCGGGCGAACTGGCTGGTGTGGGCGCAGTTCGTGCTGCTCGGCCTGCTCGTGCTCCCCGGGCCGCCTCTGTGGGGCGCCCCGCCGATCACCGCGGTCGCCACGCTGCTGCTGTTGCTCGGCGCCGCGCTCGCGATCGCCGGCGCGGTCAGCCTCGGCCGTGAACTCGTGGTGTGGGTCGCGCCGAAGTCCGGCGCCTCGCTGCGCACCACCGGCGTGTTCCGGTTCACCCGCAACCCGATCTACCTCGGCCTGATCCTCGCCACGGCCGGGTGGGTGCTGTGGCGGGCACGTCCCGAACTCGGTCTGGTGTGGGTGCTGCTCACGGTCGTCCTCGTGATCAAGGCGCACGTCGAGCAGTATCGACTGCTCGACGCGTTCGGCGACGAGTATCGCGAGTACGCCGAGCGCACGCCGCTACTGCTGTTCCGGCGCGGGATCCGCTGAACGGATGTCCCGCGGGGAATCGATACGCGTGCCGGCGCCGAATCGAGACCCATGAAGCGGATGTCCCGCCGCGGGGCAACCCCGCGGCGGGACATCCGTTCTTCGGCGCTTCGCTACCCGGCGAAGTGCGTCAGGATCCGCGCGACGACGTCTTCACGTGCCGCATCGGAGTCGAGCTGCTCGAACCCGAACCCGAAGAGGATCGAATCGGGCGTCGTGACCGTCGACAGCAGGGTCGCGAGTCCCTGCGCGCGTTCCCAGTCGCTCAGGTTCGCGGGGCTGCCCTCAGGTGCGCCGAGCAGTTGCCACGCGCCGAGACCCGTTTCGAAGCCCTCGGCCTGCGTCGCGTTGCCCGCGACCACCAGCTTGGTGTCGTCGATGATCGCGCCGAGCCCGCCGCTCGCCGGGTCGGTGACATAGCTGACCACGAGCTCGATCTGCTGGCCCGCGTAGGCCGACAGATCGAACGACACCGGGATCCAGCCGTTCGTCGAGCCCGTGAGCCGGTTCCACGAACCAGGGCTCGCCGGCGTGCACGGGCTGCCGGGCGTAATGTAGTTCAGCAGGAACGGGTGCAGATCGAGCAGGAAGCCCGCCGCGCATTCAGCGGGCATGCTCGAGGTGGTCTCACCGGGCGACGCGAGCGTCGTCCAGTTGTCCTGTCCGACGGTGTGCACCTCGACGATGACGTTGTCGTAGCTCGGCTCGGTGTTGAACGCGATCTGCGCCTCGAACGCCGGAGCATCGGCCGCGCTCACGCCAGTGAGATCGAACGTGCGGGCGAGGCGCTGGTAGCCGAAGTCGACGTGGCCGGCGGCTGCCGCCCACTCTCCCTCGACCGCGTCGTACGGGCTCGCGTACTCGGCGGCGCCCTCACTCGCGAACTGCGGGAACTCGTCGACCGGCAGCACGTCGCTCGTCGCGACGAACGCGCCCGCCTCGTCGACGGGGTTGTCGACCGTCGCGGGCCCGCCGAACGTGCCGGTGAACCCCTCGAGCGGCGGCGCGATTCCCGTCGTACCGGTGAAGTCACTGGCGGTGCGCGAGTTGGCGCCCAGCCAGTACTGCGTGAAGTCGTCGGCGAGCAGCAGGCAGTCCGAGAAGAAGTCCCCGGAGATCACGCAGTCCTCTTCGGGCGCGCCGTCGAGGCCGTAGTAGATGCCGCCGATCTGGTCGCCGAGCAGGCCGAAGTACGCCGACGTCTCGCCCGAGTGCGCCAGCTTGCCGCCCTCGTTGAGGTAGTCGCGCACCGACATCGTCAGGTACTGCTGCCGTTCGGCGACCGCGAGGTCGGGCAACGGGCCGAACAGGAACGTGTCGGTGATGAAGTCCTCAGGATCCTGCGTCAGCCGGTTGTCGCCCAGGTACCAGATCACGCCGTCGAAGTGCGAGAGCACCCCGAGGTCGTGCGGCACGCCCTGCGCGTCGACATCCCACGTGGCCGGGGTCACGCCGTTGGCCTCGAGCGCCGCGACATGCTCGTCGAGGTACTTCGGGGCTGTCGAGCCGGCCGGGTAGGTCGGGTTCACGCCCGTGTAGTCCTCGTTCGCGAGCACGAGCACCGGGCTGCCCGAGTCCTGCGCGAGCTCGTACGTGAAGTGCTCGCTCTCGGTCTTGCCCGGCTTCTCGCCCGGCCCGACATCGGCTGCAGTCTCCTGCGCCGTGAACCACACCTCGACGCTGTCGCCCGGGCTCGCACCCGTCACGACGCCCCGGTACTCGGCGTAGTAGTCGGTGTTCTCGAAGCCGTAGCGTTCGCCGCCGGCCCACTCGTCGAGCTTGGCCTTGACGGTCGCGCCGCCGTTGATCGAGTAGAACATGGACTTCGCCTTGAGGCTGCGCTTGGCCGTCACCGCGACGGGCTGCGGGTCTCCGTACGACACCTCGAAGCTGTCGACGCGGAAGTCCTCGGCCTCGCGGTCGACGACCGACACCGGGTCATCCGGATCGAGCGCCGACTCGGCCACCGCAAGGGCGAACGGGATGTTCTTCTCGAACTCGGCCTGGATCAGCTCCTCGTCGTCGGGGAAGTTGAAGCCGCTCTGGCAGTCGTCGGCGACCCACTCGTCGTCGGGGATCGAGTTCGACACGGTCTCGCAGGTGGTCATCTCGGGGGTGAAGCCGAGCGTGCCGTACTCCTCCTGCGCGTGCGTGTCGGTGTCGCCGTTGGTCGTGTACAGCTCGGCCGAGATATCGGGGTCGTAGCCCTCGATCGCCGGGTCCGCGTCGTCGCCGACCATCGCCTCGTAGATCACGTCATCGGGCGACGGGGTCGACACCTGCCAGCCGATGCCGTGCAGCAGCAGCTCGGCCGCCGAGTGGTAGTTCACGAGGAACTCGGCCGTCGTCGTCGCGAACAGCGAGTCGAGCGCCTGCGTCTCGGCCTCGGAGTTCGGCCCGGGGCCGCGGTAGGTCTCGCTCGCCGGGTTCGGCGACGAGCCCTCGTTGTCGTAGCCCCAGCGGGTGGCGAAGTTGCGGTTCAGGTCGACGCCGTCACCCGTGGTGATGACGCCGTCTCCATTGTTGTCGCGCAGGTTCTTGCGCCAGAGCCGGTTGCCCTCGGTGAACGTGAAGTCGTATCCGTCGGGGTTCGCGACCGGCACGAACCACAGCTCGGTCGAGTCGATGATGTCGGTGATGCGCTCATCGGTTCCGTACGAGTTCAGGTACAGGTCGAGCAGGCGACGCACCATCTCGGGCGTGATCCACTCGCGCGCGTGCTGCGCGCCGACGTAGATGGTGGTCGGCCGCTTGCCGTCCTTCTTCTGCTTCGCGATGTCGCCGGTGACCCGCACCGCGCCGATGTCGTTGCCGTCGGTCGTCTGCCCGATGACGCGGAACTGGGCGATGCCGGGATGCGCGGCGGCCTGGCTCATGATCTCGTCGAGCAGCCCGCCCTCGGGGTAGTACTGCCGGTAGACCCCGTCGGTCGCCTGCAGCGAACGCCGCTGCGCGGCCGGCTGCTTCGCCGAGAGCTCGGCGCCCCGCGCATTGAGCGCGGCGGCTTGGTCACCGCTCAGGATGACCTGCACCTCGACCCGGTCGGATGACTCGGCGATCGGTGTCGCGACGAGCTCGTGCCGGTCGACGCCGAGGTCGACGATGGCGGCGAGGCCCTCACGATCGACGGTGCCGGTGTACACGGCCAGTGGATCGTCGCCACCCGGTGGTGGCGCTGGACTCGCGGCGCTCGGCGCGGCCACGAGGCCGGTGAGGATGAGCGCTGCCGCTGATGCGATGGCGAGCTGACGGAGCATGGCATAACCCCCTTGTGCCGATGGGCACGTTCGGTGACGGTGGTCCACGATCATTCGAGCGAGGCGGATGTCCCCACCCGAACCTTCCTCATACTGGACTCGGCACCGAGGCGCGTCAACCGCCAGCGGGCGAACGCGTCTCATACCCAGCCGCGTCGAACCGCCTCGGCGGCGAGTTGCAGGCGGGTCAGCACGCCCGTCGCCTCCATGAGGTCGGCAAGCCGACGCTGCACCGTGCGCGCCGAGATGCCGAGCTGGGCGCCTGCCGCGGCATCGGTCAGCCCGAGCATGACGAGCTTTACAAGCTCGCGGTCGACCGCCTCGTCGTCGGCAGCGAGCGAACCTGTCTCGACGAGCCTCGTGGCTGAGCGCCACGACGACTCGAACATCGCGTTGACGAGATCGAGCAGGCTGCTCGGGTGCACGAGGAGCGCGCCCGAGACCTTCTGGTCGCCGTGCGACCACATCGGCAGCAGGGCGAGTTCGCCGTCGGCGATGAACAGCCTGGTCGGCAGGGTGGGCAGCACGCGGATCTCCTCGCCGAGGGGCATCACCGACCGCGCCTGGTCGAGGAACCCGGGGCGCTCGACCACGCCAGCCTCGACGACCACCCGATAGGCGACACCGCGGGCGAGCGCGCGGTCCTCCTCGATGTTCTCGTCGCCACCGACGAGAGCGACCTCACGCAGCACGAAGACGTCGACACGCTGGACCGCAGCGGCCTGCAACTGACCCAGCCGCTGCACCACGGCGTCGGGGCCGAGCACCACGTCGATCACGTCGGGCACCTCGCGTCGCAGTGCGCCCTCGCGGTAGAGCTCGCTGAGTTGCGCGAGCATCTCATGCGCCTCGGTCAGTCGACGCTCGCGTTCGAGCAGCATCGGGCGCAGCGCGAGCGACGGTGGCGACGCGACCACCCGATCTGGCGCCGAGGCCTGCCGGGCGAGCAGGCCGAGCCGTTCGAGGTCGTCGACGACCGCCCGTACGTGGGCCGTGGGCATCGACGCGGCAGCCGCGATCTCGTCGATCGTGGCCGACGGCGTCGACAGCAGCAGCCGATACACGGCGGACTGTTCGTCGTCGAGTCCGATCGCGTCGAGCACACGCGCCTCCGATGGCTGGGGCCGTGGCGAGTCGCGGCCATGTCAACTCTTCGCCACCACCCTAGCCACGCGCGTGTGACAGCGTGCTTGCAAGCCAGCCACAGATGCGAGAGGTTCACCCATGCCACAAAGCAGCACACCATCCGCGCGACGCTGGCGGCGTTCGATCGCGGCCGCCATCAGCGGCCTCGCGATCGGCGTCGCAGGCGTCGGCGCAGCCGCGCTCCCCGCGGTCGCCGATCCGGCCGCCGGGGGAGGCGCTCCGCCCGCGGCATCCGACACCTCCCCAGCCGCTGCCGCGGGCGAGACGCACACCGTGACCCTCATCACCGGCGACCGGGTGCACGTGACCGATCTCGCGGGCGGCGCTCACGCCGTGCGCATCGAGACGGCCGTCGAAGGTGCCGCGGTGCAGACCGCGGAACTCGGCGGAGAGCTGCACGTGCTGCCGCGGTCGGCGATGCCGTACCTCGCCGCGGGTGTCGTCGACGACGACCTCTTCAACGTCACGCGGCTCATCGAGTTCGGCTACGACGACGCCTCGGTCGACGCGACGCCGATCATCGTCGAGTACACCGATGGGCCCACCACGCACAGCGCACCGCTGCCCGGTGTCGAGGTCGGCACGACGCTCGAGAGCGTCGGCGGCGCCGCAGCCACCGCCGAGCACGCGACAGCCGCTGTGACGTGGAACGCCCTGACCGGGGCATCCGGCCCGCGCGCATTCAGCACCGAGGTCGCCCTCGGCGGTGGCATCGACGCGATCCACCTCGACGGCAAGGTGCGGGCGACGCTCGACTCGAGTGTGCCGTGGATCGGCGCCCGCGAGGCCTGGGAAGCCGGGTTCACCGGCGAGGGTGTCACGGTCGCCGTGCTCGACACCGGGTACGACGACACCCACGCCGACCTCGCCGGACGGGTACTACCCGAGTCGACGAGCTTCGTGCCCGGCGAAGACGTCGCCGACGACCCGAACGGTCACGGCACCCACGTCGCCTCGACGATCGCCGGCACCGGCGCCGCGAGCGAGGGTGTGCACCGCGGCGTCGCCGACGGCGCCGACCTGCTCGTGGGCAAGGTACTCGGCGCCGACGGCTCGGGCCAGGACTCGTGGATCATCGAGGCAATGGAATGGGCGGGCGCCAACGCCGACATCGTCTCGATGAGCCTCGGCTCGTCGCAGGCCGATGACGGCAACGACCCCATGTCCGAGGCGCTCAATACGATCTCCGAGCAGACAGGCGCACTCTTCGTCGTCGCCGCGGGAAACTCCTATGCGCCCGAGACGATCGGCTCACCCGGTTCCGCCGAGCGTGCGCTGACGATCGCCTCGGTCCTCGACCCGAGCGGAGCGCGCTCGGAGTTCTCGAGCCAGGGACCGCTCGCGATCTCGGGCGCCCTGAAGCCCGAACTGGCGGGCCCCGGCAGCGATATCACGGCGGCCCGATCGGCCGACAGCCCCGGCGACGGCAGCTACATCGGCATGAGCGGCACGTCGATGGCGACGCCGCACGTCGCGGGCGCTGCGGCGATCCTCAAGCAGCAGCATCCCGAGTACACCGGCGACCAGATCCGCTCGCTGCTCATCAGCAGCGCCACCGACGTCGGACTCACCTCGTACGAGACGGGCAGCGGCGTCGTCGACATCGAGCAGGCACTCGACGCACCGGTTGTTGCCGCGGGCTCGGGCGACTTCGGCACGCTCGCGTGGGGCGAGGCGCCCGAGGCCGTGGTGCGCGCCGTCGACTACACGAACCGCACCGCCGATGAGGTCGTACTGACGCTGTCGGCGTCGCTCGGCGGTGCACCCGAGGGCGTGGTCGCGATCGACGTCGACACACTCGAGATCCCGGCCGGCGAGACCCGCACCGTCACGATGACGGCCGACCCCGCCGCGGTGCCGGGCGGCACGCAGTACTCGGGCACCCTCGTCGCGTCGATCGACGGCACCGCCGTCGCACGCACCGCGATCGGCATCATCGCCGAGCCCGAGCGATACGACCTCACGATCACGGCCACCGGCTTCGACGGCGAGCCCGTCGACGCCTACGGCATCCTTTACCAGGTCGAGACGGGATACTTCGAGTTGATCGGCGTTGCGGGCGAACAGACCATGCGCCTGCCCGGCGGGCGCTACTCGGTGATGTCGTACATGGACGTCGACGTCGAAGCCGACTCCAAGGTGACGGCCCTGGTCGGCGACCCCGACCTCGTGCTCGACGCACCTGCAGCGGTCGCCTTCGACGCGCGTGCCACGAAGCCGGTGACCGTCGACGTCGGCAAGGCCGGGCTCGAAGCCGCCTTCAGCAAGATGTCCTACCGCGTCGACGGGTTCACGGGCAGCATCTTCGGCCTGCCGTGGATCGACGGCTTCACCGCCCAGCCGCTCGAGGCGCCGAAGGCCGAGGACTTTGGGTTCACGACCCGGTGGCGTCTGCAGCAGCCCACGCTCGCGCTGGCCGCCGGTAAGGAGCAACTCGACCTCATCACGCAGGCCGGCTCGGTCCTTCTCGACGGCAAGGTGCGCGCCGACGCCGTCGACGCGGGAACCGGCAGCGCCGCGGAGTTCGCCGCCCTCGGGTCGGCGGTCGCCGGCAGGATCGCGGTCGTCACCCGATCGAACGACGTCTCGCCGCACTCGCGTGCGGTCAACGCGCTCGCCGCGGGAGCGAAGCTGCTCCTCGTGGTCAACGACGCCGACGGCGAGCTCAGCGAGTGGGTGGGTTCTGATGACTACCTGACGTCCGTCGCCATCCCGGTCGCCGCGATGAGCGGGGTGCAGGGCTCCCGGCTCCTCGACGCGATCGCCGCGAAGAAGGTGACGATCACGGGTCTCGGCGTGCCGACCGCGACCGAGACGTTCGACATCGCGAACGACACCGAGGGTTCGATCCCGGCGAAGCTTGACTACCGTCCCGAGCAGCTGGCCCGCATCGACACGAGCTACCACGGCAACGCGGGCGAGCCCGTCGGTGAGTTCCGCTACGACTACGCTCCCGGCGTGCAGTACGGCGAGGGCTTCATGCAGCGCACTGAGCGGGGCATCGAGCGCACCGAATGGGTGAACACCGGCGAGGTCGAGTGGTACCAGTTCGCGCTCGCGCTCGACGCGGGCTGGGAGGTGCGCGGCTTGCGACAGGCGTACGAGCCCGGATCGGTCTCGACCGAGAACTGGTTCAGCCCGATCGTGCGCCCGTATGTCGGCCCCGGCTACTGGGCGCCGAACCGCCAGGGCGGATGGGCGCAGGTGAACGTACCGTCGTGGGGCGACGGCGGCAGCGCACAGCACACCGGCGCGTTCGACATCTTCTCGGGGCGCACCGATCGGTCGCAGCTCACCGAGGTGTGGATCGACGGCGAGCTGTTCTCATCATCGCCGTGGCAGGCGGCCACCGTCTTCGACCTGCCCGACGGCGAGACCGCCTGGCGGGTGCGCAACACCGCCAGGCACGACGGCACCTACCTCGCGTCGTCGACCGAGACCGTCAGCGAGTGGACCTTCCGCTCGTCGGGCACCTCGACCGACTTGACCGAGCAGCTGCTGCCGATGCTGCAGGCCTTCTACGACGTCGATCTCGACACTGCGGGCACCGTCGGTGCCGGTCGCAAGGCGGGCGCGCCGGTCGAGCTGGGGCTCGAAATCGGTCACATCGCTGGCGCGATCGACAGCGACACGGTCACCGCCGCAACGCTCGAGAAGCGAGTCGTCGGCGGCGAGTGGACACCGGTCGAGCTGCAAGCGAGCGAGACGGATGCTCCGTCCGGGCCTGTCGACCCGGGCGCCGACGATTTCGTCGAGTCGCGTGCCTTCGTCTCGGCGTACCGGGCAGCGATCGCGGCACCCGACGCGGGCGCGTGGATCGACTTGCGGGTGACCGCGACCGATGCCGCGGGCAATACGTTCAGCCAGCAGATCGTGCGTGCATTCGAGGTGGCCCCCGCCAAATCGGGCGCACCGAAGGGCCCGCGCGGCGGACGCTTCTGAGAGCTTGCCGTCGCGGCGCCGCGGCGTCGTGCATACCTGTGCGCACCTACATGCCGCGCACGGCATGCTGCGCGACGTCAGGCCATGTCAGACCCACCTCACACCCACGCGCGTCGCACGGCCTCGGCGCCGAGTTGGATTCGCGTCGTCACGCCGGCCGTCTCCATGAGTTCGGCCACCCGCCGCTGCACGGTGCGCAGCGAGATTCCGAGCTGCGCCGCGGCTGCGGCATCCGTCAGCCCGAGCAGCAGCAGTTTCAGCAGGTCGCGATCGATGCCATCGTGCGAGCCCGGCATCTCGCCCTCCGAGCCGAACTCGGTCGACACCGCCCAGAACTCCTCGAAGATCGCCATCACGAGATCGAGCAGGCCGCTCGGGTGCACGAGCAACGCACCCGACGCCCGCTCGTCGCCGTGCGACCGCATCGGCAGCAACGCCACCTGGTCGTCGGCGATGATGAGGCGGGTCGGCAGCGTCGGCAGCACCCGCACCTCCTCGCCGTGCGGGGCCGATTCGCGGACCGCGTCGATGAACCCCGGCCGTTCGAGCACCGCCTTCTCGACGATCACGCGGTAGCGCACGCCACGTCTGAGGGCACGCTCCTCCTCCTCGTTCTCGCTCGCGTCGAGGAATGCGACCTCGTTCAGCACGAAGACGCGCACCTGTCGAGCGGCCGAGGCCTGCAGTTGCGCGAACCGTTGGCGCACCGCATCGGTGCCCAGGATCACATCGACCACGTCGGGCGCGTCGCGCTGCGCCGCACCCTGTCGGTACAGCTCACTCAACTGCACGAGCGCCTCGTGCGCCTGTGTGAGGCGTCGTTCGCGTTCGAGCAGCATGGGGCGCAGCGCGAGCGACGGGGGCGACCCGACCACGCGGTCGGGCGCGGATGCCTGCCGGGCCAGCAGCCCGAGTCCCTCGAGATCTTCGATGATCTGCCGGACCAGGCTCGGGGTCATGCCGGCAGCGGCGGCGAGTTCGTCGACGCTCGCCGACGGCACACGCAGGATCTGCCGGTAGACCGCGGTGTGCTCGTCGTCCAGTCCGATCGCCTCGAGCACGCGAGCCTTCCGTTCCGCCCTGCCACGACCGCCCACGACGACGCGCATCGACGTCGGCACCGTCGTGGCGGATCGAGGCCATGGCATCTCTCCGCCACCACCCTAGCCAACGCCGTGTGGAAGCGTGCATGGCAAGTCACGTCCGACATGCGAGAGGTATCCCTACATGCCACGAAGCAATAGATCACCCGCATCACGCCGCAGACGCTCGATCGCAGCCGCCATCAGCGGCATCGCGATCGGCGTCGCGGGAATCGGCGCCGCAGCCTTCCCGGCGGCGGCAGATCCCGGTGACCCGGGTGGTGGCGGCGGCGTCCCGAACGCGCCCGCCGCCGCCGCCCCCACCGACGAGCACGCGGTCACGCTCATCACCGGCGACCGGGTGCGGGTCACCGACCTCTCCGACGGCACGCACGCCGTCGAGATCGAGACCGCCGAACCCGGTGCGGGCGTGCAGACCATCGAGGTCGCCGGCGACCTGCACGTGCTGCCGGCCGCCGCGATGCCCTACCTCGCGGCGGGCGTGCTCGACCGCGACCTGTTCAACGTGTCGCAGCTCATCGAGTTCGGCTACGACGACGCCTCGGTCGATGCGACGCCCATCATCGTCGAGCTCGAAGACGGTGCGGCGTCGCGCCGGTCGGCGCCGGCCCCCGTGCCCGGCGTCGAGATCGGCACACCGCTCGCGAGCATCGGCGGCGCGGCCGCGACCGCCGATCACGAGAGCGCTGCGACGACGTGGGCCACGCTGACGGATGCCCCTGCAGCCGGTCCCCGCGCCTTCAGCGCCGACCCCTCCGAGGCCTCGCTCGGCGGCGGCATCGAGGCCATCCACCTCGACGGCAAGGTCGAGGCGACCCTCGACTCGAGCGTGCCCTACATCGGCGCCCCGACGGCGTGGGCCGCCGGCTACACCGGTGACGGCGTCACCGTCGCCGTGCTCGACACCGGCTACGACGACACCCACCCCGACCTCGCCGGCCGCGTGCTCGGCGAGTCGACGAGTTTCGTGCCCGGTGAAGACGTCGCCGACGACCCGAACGGTCACGGCACGCACGTCGCCTCGACGATCGCCGGCACGGGTGCCGCGAGCGACGGCACCCACCGCGGAGTCGCCGACGGCGCCGACCTGCTCGTCGGCAAGGTGCTCGACGCCGGAGGCTCGGGCCAGGACTCGTGGATCATCGCCGCGATGGAGTGGGCCGCCGAGCGCGCCGACATCGTGTCGATGAGCCTCGGCACCCGGCAGGGCTCCGACGGCCTCGACGTGATGTCCGAGGCGCTCGACACGATCTCGGCCGAGACCGATGCGCTCTTCGTCGTCGCGGCCGGCAACTCCTCCGCGCCCGAGACGATCGGCTCGCCCGGCGCCGCCGCGAGCGCCCTCACGATCGGTTCGATCGACGACCCGACCGGCGCGCTCTCGTGGTTCTCGAGCCAGGGACCGCTCGTGCGTTCGGGCGCGCTGAAGCCCGACCTCGCGGGCCCCGGCAACGACGTCACCGCGGCACGCTCGGCCGACAGTGCAGGCGACGGCGCCTACATCGGCATGAGCGGCACCTCGATGGCCACCCCGCATGTCGCGGGTGCCGCCGCGATCGTGAAGCAGCAGCATCCCGAGTACACCTCGGCGCAACTGCGCGCGGCGCTCGTGAGCACCGCGACCGACGTGGGGCTCACCCCCTACGAGGTCGGTTCCGGCGTGGTCGATGTCGCGAACGCCGTCGAGTCGACGGTCGTGGCCTCGGGCTCGGGCGACTTCGGGATGCTCTCGTGGGGCGAGGCGGCCGAGCCGGTCGTGCGCACTATCGAGTACGCGAACCGCGGCGACGCTGAGGTCGTGCTTGCTGTCGGAGCGACGCTCACCGACACCACACCCGGCGGCGACGGCGGCCCGGTGCCGATGTCGGCGACTGCGACCTCCGACGTGCTCGCGATCGACGCCGACGAGGTGACGATCCCCGCAGGCGAGACCCGCTCGGTGACCCTCACGGCCGACCCGACGAAGGTGCCCGCGGGCGCGCAGTACTCGGGCGTGCTCACCGCCACGGTCGACGGCACCGCCGTGACCCGCACTGCGCTGGGCATCATCGCCGAGGCCGAGCGCTACGACCTCACGGTCACCGCGACCGACTTCGAGGGCGAGCCGCTCGAGACCTACGGATGGATCTGGAACGCCGCCACCGGCTGGTACACGTCGTTCGGCGTCGCCGGGGAGACCACCCTGCGCCTGCCCGGCGGCCTCTACTCGGTGATGTCGTTCATGGACGTCGCACGTGAGGCCGACACCGAGACGATCGCGCTCGTCGGCGACCCCGACGTCGTGCTCGACAGTGCTGCGACGGTCGCGTTCGACGCCCGTGCCACCAAGCCCGTCACTGTCGACGTCGGCGAAGACGGCCTCGAGCCGGTCGTGCGCCGCATGGACTTCACGGTCGACGGCTTCAGCGGCAGCGCACTCGCCCCGGTGTGGATCGACGAGCTCTACGCCCAGCCGATGGACGCCCCCGAGGCCGAGAGCTTCGACTTCACCACCCGCTGGCGCCTGCAGCAGCCGCTGCTCGCGTTGCAGGCGGGCAAAGTGCAGCTCGACCTCATTCCGCAGGTCGGATCCTCGTTGCTCGACGGTGAGATCCGCGCCCGTGCGGTCGACGCCGGCCTCGGCAGCGTCGAGGAGTTCGCGGCGGTCGACGTGAAGGGCAAGGTCGCGGTCGTCACGCGTTCCGACACGGTGCCGGCATCGGCACGCGCCGCGAACGCCGCCGCGGCCGGAGCCAAGCTGCTCATCGTCGTCAACGACGGCGACGGCGAACTCAGCGAGTGGGTCGGCTCCGAGGACTACACCGCCGACGTCGCCATCCCCGTCGCCGCGATCAGCGGCGTGCAAGGACGGCAGGTGCTCGAGACCATCGCCGCGAAGCCGACGACGGTCAGGGGCGAGGGTATCCCGGTCGCCGACGAGGTCTTCGACATCGCCCGGTACAGCGACGGATCGGTACCCGAGAACCTCGCCTACACGCCGAAGGAGCTCGCGCGCATCGACACCACCTACCACGGCGAGCAGGGCGCGACCGTCGGCGAGTACCGGTACGACTTCGTGCCGAGCACCGAGTACGGCACCGGGTTCCCGATGCGCACCACACGCGGCATCGAACGGGCCGAGTGGGTGAACACCGACCAGGTCGAGTGGTACCAGAACGTGAACGCGATCGACTGGGGATGGGACATCCGAGACATCGTTCGTGCGTACGAGCCGGGCGAGCGCGCCGAGGCGAGCTACTTCGGTTCGGTCGTGCGCCCGTACGTCGGGCCCGGGTACTGGGCGCCGCTGCGGTCGGGCGACGGGGTGCAGTTGAACCTGCCCTCATGGTCCGACGGTGACTCGCCCGAACGCACCGGCGCATTCGACACGTACGCCGGCATCCCGGGGATCGCGCAGTCGATCGAACTGCACCTCGACGGCGAACTCGTGAAGACCTCGCAGTTCCAGGGTCTGAACCTCTTCGGCATCGTCGACGGCGAGCACGACGTGCGGGTGGTGAACACGGCGACGCACGATGGCAGTGCGACTCCGTCGTCGACCATGACCCGCACCGAATGGGCGTTCTCATCGACGTGGGACTCGACCGACTACACGCGGCAGATCCTGCCGATGCTGCAGGCCTACTACGACGTCGACCTCGACGACTCGGGCCGAGTCGGCGACGACCGCAAGAAGGGCAAGCCCGTGAAGCTGGGCCTCGAGCTCGGACATGTGGCCGGCGCAGTCGGATCAGGCGCGATCACGGGTGCGACGCTCGAAGCGCGCGTCGCCGGCGGCGCATGGACCAGCGTCGACCTCGACGTCACGTCGGCGGATGACTCGGGCCCCGGTGAGCCGCCGGTCGATGGTTTCCCCGAGGCACGTGCCTACCTCACGACCTACGACGCCGACATCCGCGTGCCGGATGCCGGGGGCTGGGTCGACCTGCGGGTCACAGCGACCGACGCTGCGGGCAACACCTTCAGCCAGGAGATCGAGCGGGCCTTCGAGGCGGCATCGATCAAGTAGCGGGGAATGCGGGACGGCCCGGGCGAGTCGCCCGGGCCGTTTCGCGTGTGCGGGCGGCGCAGCGCCACCCGCTCGCTTCCCGGCCTCGCTGCGTGCCCTGTCAGATCTGCCCGCGGTCGCGGCGGCGCGGGCGCCGCTCGTCGAGGCCGATGTGCAGCCGAGTGCGCTTGCGCTCGATGACGATGAACGCCGAACCGAGCAGCCACAGCGGCACCTGGGTGAGGAACGCGACCCGGAACGCCTCGAGGCTGTAGGTCTCGGGAGTGCCGGCGCCCTGCAGGTCCATCGCGAGGCCGATCAGGAAGATCGCGATGAGGCCCGCGAGGAAACCGCCGCCGTTGACGATGCCCGTGGCGGTCGACAGCCGGTGGCTCGGATTGAAGGTGCGTGCGTGGTCGAACGCGATCATCGACGCGGGGCCGCCCGTCGCGAGCGCGCACGCGAGCACGAACAGCAGCCAGAGCGGCGCCGGCTCGGGCAGAGCGATGACGACGAGCCACGCGACGACCTGGATCGCGACCGTCGGCAGCACGAGCATGTTCGAGCGCCGCATCGGGTGCCGGCTCGACAGCGCCCCGATCACCGGTCCGGCGAACATGCCGAACACCACGAACACCGCGATCACGAGCGACGCGAGCGAGGTCGACAAGCCCTGGCCGACCGTGAGGAACGGGAAGCCCCACAGCATCACGAACGCGGTGCCCGCGAACGGCGTCGTGAAATGCGACCAGAATCCGAGGCGCGTCGCGGGGTGCGCCCACGATTCGCGGAAGCCCTCTCGAAGGTCGGCCGACGACGTGACGGCACGGATGACGCCCGTCGAGGTGTCGACCGACACATCGGCGTCCCTGCCGGGCGGACGGTTGCGGATGACGGCGTAGGTCAGCACCGCGAACAGCACGCAGAGCCCCGCGAGGCTGCCGAAGGCGACGCTCCACGTCGTCGCGTGCAGCAGCGCCGCGAGGGGCAGCAGGGCGAGCAGCTGGCCGGCCTGGCCGAGGACGCCCGTCATCTGCACCATGACCGGTGCCTTCTGGTCGGGGAACCATGTCGCGATCACACGCAGCACGCTCGGGAACACGGCGGCATCGCCCGCGCCGAGCAGCATGCGGGCGACGATCGCGATGCCCACGCTGGGCGCGAACGCCATCACGAGCTGGCCTGCCGCCATCAGCACCATGCCGATCGTGATGATCGGGCGAGCGCCGTAGCGGTCGAGCAGCAGCCCCGCCGGGATCTGCATGAGCCCGTACACGGCCAACTGGATGACCGCGAACATCGACAGCGTCGAGGCATCCGCATCGAATCGAACCGCCGCGTCGACGCCGACCGACGCGAGCGACGTGCGGTTCGTGACCGACAGCACGTAGGCCGCGACGCCGACCCCCCAGAGCAGCCACATGCGCCATGGGCGCGGGAGCGGGGGCAGCGTGATCACGGGCCGGCCTTCGGGTGTCGCGGATGGTGGTGCGGGCGGGGCCCGGGTCGCTTCCAGCGTAGTCCGGGGGTAGTGGTGACGCCGTGCCCGCGCGGGGCTAGCATGTGGGTGCGCCGGGGGGCGCTGCGAGGGGGATGAGGACATGTGCCGTTGGCTCGCATATTCGGGTGAACCGCTCCACCCGTCGACGTTGATCCTCGACGCCGAGCATTCGCTCGTGAAGCAGTCGCTCAACTCGCCGCTCGGCGCCGAGACGGTGAACGGCGACGGCTTCGGGTTCGGCTGGTATCCGAGCGGCTCGGTCGCCGGCAGTCGGCCGGCGCTGTTCCACAGCATCGAGCCCGCCTGGAACGACCAGAACCTGCGGGAGCTCACGCAGGCCATCGAGAGCCCGCTGTTCTTCAGTCACGTGCGCGCCGCCGGTGGCCCGCCGATCCAGCAGACGAACTGCCATCCGTTCCGCTACGAGAACTGGATGTTCATGCACAACGGCTTCCTCGCGGAGTTCGCGAAGATGAAGCGAGACCTCGTGTTCGCAGTCGACCCGTCGCTGTACCCGCACATCCACGGCACGACCGACTCGGAGGTGGTCTTCCACCTCGCGCTCACCCTGGGCCTTCGCGACGACCCGATCGCCGGCATCACGAAGGCCGTGCAGATGGTCGAGTCGGTCGGCCGCGAGCACGGCATCCGCTTCCCGATGCAGGGCACGATGGCGCTCTCCGACGGCGCGACGATCTGGGCGTTCCGCTATTCGACCCAGGGCCGGTCGCGGTCGCTCTTCCACTCCGCCGACATCGACACCCTGCGCGAGCTGTACCCCGAGATCGAACGGTTGAAGCTCTTCGGCCGGCACGCCCACGTCGTCGTCTCGGAGCCCCTCAATGAACTGCCGGGAGCATTCCTCGAAGTGCCGGAGTCGACCGTGGCGATTCTCGACGAGAGCGGCTACCACCACGAGCCGTTCCTCGCCGTGAACGCGTGAACGCGTGAACGCGAACGAGCGGATGCCCCGTGTGGGACATCCGCTCGGTTCGCGGTGCGGTGGCGTGGAGTTTCGGCCTGCGCCTACAGCTCGGACTCGCCCGCGGCCGTGATCACCGACTCGAGCGCGTTCGGCGCCTCGGACCTGACCACGGTGCCGTCTTCGAGCGCCTCTTCGGCGTCGAGGTCGGTCGCGGCCTGCTCGAACTGCGAGTTGTAGAGGCGGTAGTACGCGCCCTTCGCGGCGATGAGATCGTCGTGGTTGCCCTTCTCGACGATGTCGCCGTGCTCCATCACGAGGATGAGGTCGGCGTCGCGGATCGTCGAGAGACGGTGCGCGATCACGAACGAGGTGCGGCCCTGTCGCAGCGCCGCCATGGCGTGCTGCAGCAGCAGCTCGGTGCGGGTGTCGACCGACGAGGTGGCCTCGTCGAGGATGAGCACCGACGGCTGCGCGACGAAGGCACGGGCGATCGTGATGAGCTGCTTCTCACCGGCCGAGACGTTCGACGCGTCTTCGTCGAGCACGGTGTCGTAGCCCTCGGGCAACGAGTGCACGAACCGGTCGACATACGTCGCCTTCGCAGCCGCGAGCACCTCGTCGTCGGTCGCCGTCTGTCGGCCGTAGCGGATGTTCTCGCGGATCGACCCGGCGAACAGCCACGGATCTTGGAGCACCATGCCCGTGCGGGCGCGCACGTCGCGCCGGGCGAGGTCGGCGATGTTCTGCCCGTCGAGCAGGATTCGCCCGCCGTCGAGCTCGTAGAACCGCATGATGAGGTTCACGAGCGTCGTCTTGCCGGCGCCCGTCGGGCCGACGATCGCCACCGTCTGCCCCGGCTCGACCCGGAACGACAGGTCGGTGATGAGCGGGTGCTCGGGGTTGTACGAGAACGACACGTGGTCGAACACGATCGTGCCGTCACCCTCGACCGGCGCCGGGGCGTCGGCCGCATCGGGCTCCTGCTCGTCGGCGTCGAGCAGTTCGAAGACGCGCTCGGCCGAGGCGGTGCCCGACTGCACGACCGCGGCCATGCCACCCAGCTCCGACAGCGGCTGCGTGAACTGCTGCGAGTACTGGATGAACGCCTGCACGTCACCGAGTCGCAGCTGACCGCTCGCGACCATGAGGCCGCCGAGCACGGCGATGCCGACGTAGGTGAGGTTTCCGATGAACATCATGCCGGGCATGATGATGCCCGACAGGAACTGCGCCTTGAAGCTCGCCTCGTAGAGCTCTTGGTTCTCGGCCTGGAACTTCGCCCGCGAGTCCTGTTCGCGACCGAACACCTTGACGAGCGCGTGCCCCGAGAACGACTCCTCGACGCGGGCGTTGAGGCGCCCGACCTTGCGCCACTGGATGCCGAACGCCTTCTGCGACTTCGGGCCGATGATGCCGAAGATCACGGCCATCAGCGGCAGCGACACGAGCGCCACGAGGGCGAGCTGCCACGAGATCGAGAACATCATGATGAGCACGCCCAGCACGGTGAGCACCGAGGTGATGACCGTCGACAGCGATTGCTGCATCGTCTGCGTGATGTTGTCGATGTCGTTCGTGACCCGCGAGATCAGCTCGCCGCGCTGCACCTTGTCGAAGTGGCTGAGCGGCATGCGGTTGATCTTGGCTTCGACCGACTCGCGGAGGCGCCACATGGTCTTCACCATGATCACGTTGATCACGTAGCCCTGAAGCCACGTGAGCACCGAGGCGATGATGTACAGCGCGAGCACCAGCATGAGCACCTGGCTGAGGCGCACGAAGTCGACGCCCTCGCCCGGAGTGACGCCGGCCGTCGCGACGACGTTCGCCAGGTCGTCCTGCCCGGCGGCCCGCAGCGCATCGACGGCCTGGCCGGTCGTCGTGCCCGGCGGAAGCTGCTGCCCGATGACGCCGGCGAAGATGATGTTCGTCGCCTCGCCGAGCACCTTGGGCGCCCACACGGCGAGCACGACGCCGAGCGCACCGAGGATCGACGCGAAGGCGAACGCGAAGGCGTGCGGCTTCAGCAGGCCGATGAGCCGGCCGAAGCTCTGGCCGAAGTTCTTCGCCTTGCCCGGGGCGACGGCGCCGCTCCAGTCATCGGCGTTGATGCGTGCCTGCTCGCCGAGCTCGATCTCGAGCTGCTCTTCTGCCGAGAGGGGGGTCTGCGCGGTCATCGTGCTGCCTCCACTCCGAGCTGGGATTCGACGATCTCGCGGTACGTGGTGCTCGATTCGAGCAGTTCGTCGTGCGTGCCGACCCCGACCATGCGCCCGTCGTCGAGCACGATGATGCGGTCGGCGTCGGTGATGGTCGAGACGCGCTGCGCGACCACGATCTTGGTCACCTGTGGCAACTCCCTCCAGAGTGCTTGCCTGAGTCTGGCGTCGGTGGTGAGGTCGAGCGCCGAGAACGAGTCGTCGAAGACGAGGATGTCGGGGTTGTGCACGATGGCCCGCGCGATCGCGAGTCGCTGGCGCTGGCCGCCCGAGACGTTCGTGCCGCCCTGCGAGATGCGGGCATTCAGGCCGCCCTCCATCTCTTCGACGAAGTCGCGCCCCTGCGCGATCTCGAGCGCGTGCCACAGCTCTTCGTCGGTCGCCTCTTCGCGCCCGTAGCGCAGGTTCGATGCGACGGTGCCGGTGAAGAGGAACGGTCGCTGCGGCACCAGGCCGATCGAGCTCCAGAGCTTCTCGAGATCGGCCTCGCGCACGTCGACGCCGCCGACCTCGACACTGCCACCGGTGACGTCGAACAGGCGGGGGATGAGCGAGATGAGCGTCGTCTTGCCCGCCCCGGTGGAGCCGACGATGGCGACCGTCTCGCCCCTGACCGCCGTGAACGAGATGCCCGAGAGCACCGGGTGCTGGGCCCCGGGGTAGCTGAACTCGGCCTCGGCGAACGTGACGGTGCCGGGTGCCGGGAACGTGCCGACGGGGTTGGCCGGTCGCATGAGCGACGTGTCGGCGTCGAGCACCTCGCCGATGCGCTCGGCCGAGACCGCGGCGCGCGGGATCATGATCGTCATGAAGCTCGCCATCAGCACGCCGGTGAGGATGAGCATGACGTACTGCATGAAGGCGAACAGCGTGCCGATCTGCACGCTGCCGGCGTCGACCTCGAACGCGCCGAACCAGACCACTCCGACGACCGTGACGTTGAGCACGAGCATGAAGAGGGGGAACAGCAGCACGAACAGCGACCCGACCTTGCGGCCGACGACCATGATGTCGGTGTTCGCCTCGCCGAACCGTGCTTCTTCGATGGGCTCGCGCACGAACGCCCGCACGACGCGAACGCCGGTGAGCTGCTCGCGCATGATGCGGTTCACGCTGTCGAGCTTCTTCTGGTAGCTGCGGAACAGCGGCACCATGCGGCTGATGATGAGCAGGGCGATGACGAGCAGCGCCGGCACCGCGATCGCGATGATCCACCCGAGGCCGACGTCTTGCCGCAGTGCGAAGAAGATGCCGCCGATCGCGAGGATCGGCGCGGTCACGAGGAACGTGCCGCCCATCATCGCGAGCATCTGCACCTGCTGCACGTCGTTGGTGTTGCGGGTGATGAGCGAGCCAGGCCCGAACTTCGAGACCTCGCGCTCACTGAAGCTCGAGACGCGTTCGAAGACGTCGTTGCGGATGTCGCGACCGGCGCTCATCGCGGCCCGCGCCGCGAAGTACGTGGCGATGATCGAGGCCGTGATCTGCCCGAGCGAGATCGCGAGCATGACCGAGCCGGTCGACCAGATGTAGGCGGTGTCGCCCTTTGAGACCCCCTCGTCGATGATGTCGGCGTTCAGGCTGGGCAGCAGGAAGGTGCCGATCGCGGCCACGATCTGGAACACCAGGACGCCGAGCAGCCACCACTTGTAGGGCTTCAGGTAACGGAAGAGGATTTTTCCGAGCATGAGGTCTCCGGGTCGGAGGGCGGGAAGGAGAGAGTCGACCGGCGGAGCCCCACGACATGTGGACGGAAGGCACCTGCCCGACGGCGGGTACAGTGTCGCACCCCCTTGCGACATTGCAGCATTCGAGGCTTACACGGGCGCATCGATGAGTCAAGACGAACAGGGGCATCCGACATGCTCGTTCACCGAGGGCGAAATCCATGCGGGCGGATGCCCCGTGCACGCGTCGCCCCGAGCCGTTCGAGGCACCGGCATAGAATTCGCGCATATGGACGAGTCAGCGGCTCTCGACGTCACCGCGGCCCGCGCCGTCGAGACGGGTGACCGCGATCGCCTGCTCTGGTCCGACGCCGACCGCGAGTGGGCGAGTCGCGCCGCGGCCGAGGTGGTCGGCGAGGGGGCGAACCCCGAGGATTTCCTGGGCCGCCGCGCGCAGCTGGTACTGGAACGCATCGGCCCGCGCCAGCCCGCCGTGCCGCGCACGGTGCGGGCGCTCGGCTGGCGGCCGTGGGTCGGCGTCGTCGTGATCGTCGCGGCCTTCCTGCTGGGGCTGCTCATCGACCGCATCGGCGGCGGCTCGAGCATCAACCTGCTCGCGCCACCGGTGTTCGCCCTCGTGGTGTGGAACGTCGTCGTCTACCTCTCGCTCATCGTGCGCTCCGTCGCCTTCCGAGGCGCGGGGGCCGGGCCGGTGCGAGCCATGCTCATCCGCGTCGCGGCGTTGCGCACGCCGCTGACACGGCACCGTGCGGACGATGCCGGCGCCGCGCGCCGATCGATCCTCACCGCGCTCCCCACCGACTGGGCGGGCATCGCCGCACCGTTGTACGGCGCCCGCGCCGCACGCGTGCTCCACCTCGCCGCCGCGGCCACCGCGCTCGGCGTGGTCGCCGGCCTCTACACCCGCGGGCTCGCGTTCGAGTATCGCGCGTCGTGGGAGAGCACGTTCCTCGGCGCCGAGCAGGTGCGCGCGCTGCTCGCCGCGACCCTCGCGCCCGGGTCGTGGATCACGGGCATCCCGGTCCCCGACGTGGCGGCGATCGAGGCGATCCGCGCGCCCGCGAGCGAGAATGCGGCAACGTGGATGCACCTGCTCGCCGGCACCGTGGCCGTGGTGGTCATCATCCCCCGCATCGGGCTCGCGATCATCACCGGTCTGATCGAGCGCCGCCGCGCGGTCCGTGTCGAGCTGCCGCTGTCGGAGCCGTACTACCGGCGGCTCGTCTCGGGCTACCTCGGCGGACCGGGTCGCGTGCGCGTCGTGCCCTACAGCTACAGCGTGACGCCCGAGGCGCAGGCGGGGCTCGACGCCGTGCTCTCGCGGGCGTACAGCGGGGCGGCGGCCACGATCGACCCGCCGATCGGATGGGGCGACGACGAGGCGCTCCTCGGGCTCTGGACCGGCGCCGCTGCGCCGGCGCCGGCGCCCGGCGCGGCGTCGAGCGAGACCGCCGTGATCCTTCCGCTGTTCAGCCTCGCCGCGACGCCCGAGCGGGAGGCGCACGGCGCGTTCCTCGACGCGCTCGCCACGGGCGTGCCCACGGGGCATCCGCTCATCGCACTGATCGACGAATCTGGCTTCCTCGCCCGCTGGCCCGACGACGACGGGCGCCTCGCCGGCCGCCGCACGGCCTGGCGCGAGTTTCTCGACGACCACGCGTCCGTCGCGGTGTTCCTCGATCTCTCGTCGCCCGATCTCGCGGCGGCCGAGGCCGACCTCGCCGCGGCATCCGCGGCCGACGCCGGCGAGCCGCCGAAGGGGAAGGTGACGTGATCGAGCCCGCCGCCATCGCCCTCTCGCTCATCTCGCACACGAACGCCGGCAAGACGACGCTCGCGCGCACCTTGCTCGGCCGCGACGTCGGCGAGGTGCGCGACGCGCCCCACGTCACCGTCGAGGCGACGCCGTTCCCGCTCGTGCAGACGGCAGAGGGCGACCTGCTGACCCTCTGGGACACGCCGGGCTTCGGCGACAGCGTGCGGCTCGTGCGCCGACTGCGGCAGGACGGCAGCCCCATCGGCTGGTTCCTGTCGCAGGTGTGGGATCGCTACCGGGATCGGGCGTTCTGGCTCACCCAGCTCGCCGTGCGCAACGTGGCCGAGCAGGCCGACGTGGTGCTCTACCTCGTGAACGCGGCCGAGGAGCCTGCCGATGCCGGGTACCTCGAGTCGGAGCTCGAGGTGCTCGAGTGGGTCGGCAAGCCGGTGCTGGTGCTGCTCAATCAGACCGGCCGGCCACGCGAGCGCGAAGTCGAGGCGGCCGACGCCGACCGCTGGCGTGCGGCGCTCGCCAACGCTCCGCATGTGCGCGACGTCCTCGCGCTCGACGCGTTCGCCCGGTGCTGGGTGCAGGAGCTCACGCTCTTCGCGGCGATCGGGCGGGTGCTGGCTGCCGGCGGCTCCTCCCGCGCCACTCCTGCGGCCGGCGTCCCCGGGCGCGCCACTTCGGCGGCCTCTGCGCCAGTTGAACCGGCGCAGGGCGCGCCGAACTGGCGCAACGAGGCGCGCCGCGAGGCCTCCGGCGACCTCGTTGACGGCTTCGCTCGGCTCTCGCAGGCCTGGCGCGATCGCCGCATGCACCAGTTCGACCAGGCGATGACCGCGCTCGCCGAACCGATCGCCCAGGCCGCGTGCGACCGCGCCGTGTTGCCGGCCGAGCCCCTCGCGACGCGGCTCGGCGGCTCGATCGGCCTGCCGAACGCCGCGCGCGCGCAGTCCCAGGCGACGGCCACGCGTGAGATGAGCGACCGGCTCGACGCCGGACTGCGGTCGAGCACCGAACGACTCATCGCGATCCACGAGCTCGAGGGCCGTGCCGCCGACGAGGTGCTGCAACGCGTGGCGAGCGACGTGCGCGTCGACGCCCCCATCGACGAGGGACGCGCCGGCGTGGTGTCGGGCGTGCTCTCGGGTGCGGCCGCCGGGCTGGGCGCGGACCTCATGGCGGGCGGCCTCACCTTCGGTGCCGGCATGGTGGCCGGTGCCGTCATCGGCGCCCTCGGCGGCGCGGGGGTCGCGCGCGGCGTCAACCTCGTGCGGGGCCGCACCGAGTCCAGCCTGCGCTGGGAGGAGGCCTTCCTCGACGGCCTCGTCACGTCGGCGCTGCTGCGCTACCTCGCGATCGCGCACTACGGCCGCGGCCGGGGCGAGTGGAAGCAGAGCGAGTATCCGCCGTTCTGGCGACCGCTCGTCGTCGATGCGGTCGTCGCCAACGAGGCGAAGCTCGCGGCCGTGTGGGCGCGGCGGTCGAACATCGACGGCGGCGGCGCAGGCGGCGGCGCAGGCGGGCGCGCGCCCGCGGGCGCCGACGACGGTTGCGAGCGGCTCGAACGCGCGCTGCAGGCCGCGCTCAGCGACCTGGCGCTCGGCCTGCTCGACGAGCTCTACCCGGGCGCGCGGTCGACGCATCCCGGATGAGACTCCGGCACTGATGCCGTCCGGCATCAGTGCCTGCGTCAGGACAGACGGATGCCGCGTCACGGGCGACCCCGTGACGCGGCATCCGCTCAACGGTCGACTCAGTCGAGCAGGTGATCCAATGCACGCCCCATCCACTCGGCTCGCGTGTCGGCGCCCGTGATTCCCTCGAATCCGAAGCCGGTCATCAGCGAGTCGGGTGTCGCCACCACGGCGGCCTCGGGGAATCCTGCAGCCGTCGTGATGATGAAGTTGTTCGGGTTCGGAGCGCTGCCCTCAGGCGGCCCGGTGATCTCCCAGCCACCCGTGTCGCCACCCTCGAACGACGTCGTGCCCGCTCCGGTCGACACCTCGATGTCGTCGACGAACACGCCGAGCCCCTGTGTGGCCCAGTCGCTGATGTACGCGATCGACACCTCGACCTCACCGCCGGCGTACGCCGACAGGTCGACCGACCACTGCTGCCAGCCGCCCGAGTTGCCGGATGCGGCCCACCACTCGCCGCCGTCGGAGCCGGTCGGGTCGCAGGTCGTGTCGACGACCGTCTGGTAGTAGTCGAGATGCGGGTGCAGCTCGCGCCAGCCGGCCGGACAGCTCTGCCCAGTGCTCTGGCTCGTGTGGCTGTTGGCATCCGGCAGCGTCGTCCAGTCGTCCTGTCCGGCCGTGCGGGCCTCGACGGCCAGGTGGTCCCACTCGACCTCGGTGTCGTACGACGTCCAGAACGACATCGTGGCACCGCCGGCCGGCACGTCGATCGTGTTGGTCAGACGCTTGTACGACACGTCGCCGAGCTGCGAGTAGGCGTAGGCTTCGCCGGTGCGCGGCTCGAACGGGCCGCCCTCACGATCCCACCTGCCCGCGACCCAACTCTCGAACTGGGGGTAGACGGCCGGGTCGAGGATGCCGCTCGTCGTGATGAACGAGTTGCTGTGGCCCTGGTTCGCAGCGCTGTCGGCTCCGTTGAACCCCCACGCCAGGTCCGTCAGCGGCGTGTCGACACCGATGGCGTCGAGGAGGCCGTCGTCGGTGGTACCGGCGTCGCTGATGGTGAGGAACGCGCCGAGCCAGTACTGCATGACGTCGTTGGTGAAGTCGCCCGAGCCGACGAGCGCCCGGCACCGCTCCAGCACTGCCGGATCGCTGGTGCACTGCGCGTTCGCCGCCGTCGGATCGTACAACTGCGTGCCGACGTTCGTCGTGTACTGGCTGCCGGCCCACGACCCGGTGTAGAGCAGCTGGCCGCCCTCGTTGAGGAAGTCTCGGACCTCGAACACCTCGTCCATCGCCAACCGGGAGGCGTTTCCCGGACCCCAGCCGAGTTCGCGGGTGACGACGTCGTCGCCGGTGTACCAGATGACGGCATCGTAGTGCGACAGCACGCCGAGGCTGTCGGGCGCGATGCGCCCGCGAGCGTCGACGTCGTAGACGTCGTAGCCGGTGCCGTTGGCGTCGAGCGCGTCCTGGTAGTAGTCGAGGTAGTTCGGCCCGCCCGCCTGAACCGGCGAGGCGCCCGTGTAGTCCTCGGCCGCCATGATCAGCACGTCGTTGCTGGTTTCCTCGACGGCCTGGTAGGTGAAGGAGTCGCTCGACTCCCCACCGCCCTCGAACCAGACCTCGACGCTGTCGCCCGGATCGGTCCCGGTGACGAGTCCGCTCACGATGCGGTAGTGGGCGCCGGTCTGGCCGCCGTACTTCTCACCGCCCGTCCACTCCTCGGTGGGAACTGCGACTGCGGGGTCGCCGTTGATGGAGTACATGAGCGTCACGTCGCCCAGGCTGCGCCGTGCGATGACACGCACCTCCTGCGGGTCGCCGTAGGAGTACTCGAACGTGAAGTTCGCCAGTGGCAGCCCGTCCTTGTAGGTGTCGTCGCTCTCGAGGTAGAAGGGCTTGGTCTCGAGACCGAGGTGCGACACCGGGTCGGCCGGGTCGGCCGCTGACTTGGCCACGTCGAGCGCGAACGGAAGAACGCGCTCGAATTCCGCCTGCACCTGTGCCTCGTCGTCGGGGAACACGAACCCGCCGCCGTCATCGCCTTCGCCGAGCTCGGGCGTCCAAGCCAGCGTTCCGTGCTGGGAGTGCGCGAAATCGGTCGTCTCGCCGTTGGTCACGTACAGCACATCGGACGACAGGCCCGGCTCGAAGTCGGGAATGGCCGGGTTGTCGCGGTTGCCCGACAGCGCGAAGTAGATCGGGTCGTCGGCGCTCGGGGTGCCGGTCTGCCAGCCCTCCGCGTACAGCAGCCATTGCCCGAAGGAGTGCCAGTTGATCTGGAACGAGAAGTCCACCTGGTCGAACAGCGACATCATCGCCTGCGTCTCGGGCTCGGACCCTGCCGAAGGTCCACGGTACGTCTCGCTCGAGATCTGCGACGACGAACCCTCCTCGTCGTACCCGAAGTGCTCGGGGTAGTTGCGGTTCGGATCGACGCCGTCTGCCCGGGTGATCTGCCCGTCGTTGTCGTTGTCGCGCAGGTTCTTGCGCCACAGCCGCTCAGTGTCGAACGTGTACTGGTAACCGTCGGGGTTGGCCACGACCACGAACCACAGCTCGTTGTTCCTCAGGAGGTCTCTGGTCTCCTTGTCGTTGGCTCGCCACCCGTCGATGTACGAGTTCAGCAGGCGTCGGTTCACCTCGGTGGAGATCCACTCACGCGCGTGCTGCGTCGAGCTGTGCAGCACCGCAGGCCGGGTTCCATCTGCGATACCCCTCGCACCCTGGGTCAACTTGAGCGCGATGATCTCGCGACCCTCGTAGGTCTCTCCGAGCACCTTGAGCTTGACCAGCTGCGGATTGTCCTTCGCGAGGCCGTAGAGCTCGTCGCGGATTCCGCCCGGCTCGTCCCAGGAACGGAAGACCTCGAAGCCCGATGCGGCCTGCTCTACAGCGAGCTGCCGAGCGGACTTGCCGTCCTTGTTCTTCTTGACCTTGACATCGACTCCCCGGTCTCGGAGGCCTTTCGCCTCCTGCTCGGTGAGCACGACGTCGAGGCTGACGCCGGAATCGGTGACCCTGCTGTCGGCGACATCGAAACCGCCGGCGGCGATCTCGGCCGCCTCGGCTGCGCTCACGTCCGCCGTGTACATGTCGAGCGCGCCATCCTCCTCGGCGGCGCTTGCGCCGACTGGGCCGAGGATCGCGAACACCATTGCCAGCGCGGCGACGCCGACGGCCAGGCGTTTCGGAATGGAACGAGTGCCAATCATGGGAACTCTCCTTCGGTCCGTCTCCGGTCAGAAAGTGAGTGACGACATCGTCGTGCATGTCCGACGTTCGCCACGTCTTTGGTGCTCACTGCGGACCCTAGGGGTTAGCTTCTTGCGACGGTTCGCACATGTCAAGTCCCGGGGCTCGTCGAGAATGGGACGCGGAGGTCGACGATGATCAACACCCACGAAGTCCTGAACCAGCCGCCGCCACGCGAGGGCGTCGATGAGTTCGGTTCGAATGCGCCGCTCGTCGAGGCGGTCGCGAGATGGGGCCGGGCGGATGTCCCGGGCGCGCCCGCGCCCGCGGGGCCGGGTCGCACGCACCGCGCAGCACCCGACGTCTCGACCCTCGACGAGATCGGCCGTCATGTCGGCTCGGCCGCATTCCAGCGCGACGCCGAGCGTGCGAACACGCATCCGCCCGTGCTGCACACCCACGACCGGTGGGGCAACCGCATCGACGAGGTCGAGTACGACGACGCCTACCACCGCATCATGGCCGCGGCGATCGGGGCGGGTGCGCACACCTCGGCGTGGGCGTCGCCGGGTGTCGGTGCGAACGTCGACCGTGCGGCGGTCTTCTTCCTCTTCGCGCAGGTCGAGCCGGGGCACGCGTGCCCGGTGTCGATGACGCACGCGGCGGTGCCGACGCTCGAGCTCGCGGCATCCGCTCTTCGCGATGAATGGATGCCCCGCCTGCTGAGCCGCGCGTACGAGCCCGCCCTCGCCGATCGAGTGGGGCCACGCGAAGCGCGACCCGTATCGAGATCCGGGGCGAAACACTCGGCGCTGGTCGGCATGGCGATGACCGAGAAGCAGGGCGGCAGCGATGTGCGCGCGAACACGACGCGCGCCGAGCCGACCGGTGTCGACGACGCGTGGGGCCGCGAGTTCCGACTGACCGGTCACAAGTGGTTCTGCAGTGCGCCGATGAGCGACGCGTTCCTCGTGCTCGCGAAGGCGCCGGGCGGCCTCAGCTGCTTCTTCGTGCCGCGCGTGCTGCCCGACGGCGAGCGCAACGTGTTCCGCATCCAGCGCCTGAAGGACAAGCTCGGCAACCGCTCGAACGCGTCGAGCGAGATCGAGCTCGACGGTACGGCGGCGTGGCTGGTCGGCGACGAGGGGCGCGGCGTCGCGACCATCGTGCAGATGGTCACGCGCACCCGCCTCGACTGCGTCATCGGGTCGGCCGCGGGCATGCGCCAGTCGGTCGCCGAGGCGGCGTGGCATGTGCGGCATCGCAGCGCGTTCGGCTCCCTGCTCGTCGATCAGCCCGCGATGGCGGCGGTCGTCGCCGACCTGGCGCTCGAGTCCGAGGCGGCGACGATCACCGCGATGCGGCTGGCGCGGGCCTATGACGACGATGCCGCGGCGCCGGATTCGTCGGATGTCCCGGAGCAGGGCTTTCGCCGCCTGGCCACGGCCGTCGCGAAGTACTGGATCTGCAAGCGCGGCCCGGGCCATGCGTACGAGGCGCTCGAATGCCTCGGCGGCAACGGCTACACCGAGGCGTTCCCGCTCGCGCGCCGGTATCGCGAGCAACCCCTGCTCGCGATCTGGGAGGGCTCGGGCAACGTTATCGCGCTCGACGTGCTGCGGGTGCTGGCACGTGAGCCTGAGGCGTTCGAGGCGTTCTTCGACGTCGTGGGAGAGGCAGCCGGCGAGCACGCGGCGTTCGATCTCGCACTCGCCGGGGCCCGGGCGGTCGTGAGCGAGGTGGCCTCCGATGTGACGAGCGGTGCGGCTGCCGCACGTGCCCGCGAGCTCACTGAGCGGCTCGCGCTCGTGCTGCAGGCGTCGCTGCTCGTGCAGCACGCGCCAGCTGCGGTGGCCGACGCGTTCGTGCGCACCCGCCTCGAGGGCGACGGCGGGTTGCTGTACGGCGCGCTGCCGCCGGGTGTCGACACCTCGGCGATCCTCGCGCGGGCGTGAGCCGGGGCATCCGCTGGTCGCTGCTCGCCCCTCAGATCACCCGCGTGAACGTGACGCGGTGCTCGCCAAGCCCGTCGTAATCGAGGTACGCGAGTACGCCGTCGACGTCGGTGTCGCCGCCGATCGTGAATCCCATCGCCCGGTGGAACTCTTGCGAACGCATGTTGTCGGGGCCGGTGATCGCGTCGACGCGTCGGCAGCCGAGCGCCCGCACTTGTGCGAAGAAGCGCTCGTAGAGCGAGCGCGCGAGTCCGGCGCCGCGCAGGTCGGGGCGCACGCCCACGAAGTGCACGTACCCGACCTCAGGTTGCGACTGCGAGCGGAATCCGACGAGGAACGCCGCGAGCCTGCCGTCGCCGTCTTCGACGATCGTCGAGGTATCGCTGAAGTGCTGGAAGAAGAGGCGCGGCAGCAGCAGCGGCAGCGCCTCTGAGTTCGGGGTCTGCCACCACTCTGGGATCGCCCCGACTACTCGCGCATGGTCGCGCTCGGTCACGGGCCGGAACACGAGCGACGCATGTCGCTCGTGCGCTGACTCGTCGCTCACGACACCGCCTCGGGCGCGCCGGTCGGTCGGTAGTGCGCCACGGTGACGCCCATCGGGGTCGTGATGTTGCGGGTGAGCTCGAGCGCCTGGTGGGTGTCGCCGAACAGGCGGATGCCGGTGCCGAGCACGACCGGATGGATGATGAGCACGTACTCGTCGATGAGTCCCGCCGCGGCGAGCGACCGCACGAGCTCACCGCTGCCGAGGATCGCGAGGTCGGGCCCGTCGCCCTGCTTGAGGGCGGCCACCGTTTCGGCGGCGTCGCCCACGAGCAGCGTCGAGTTCTGCCAGTCGAGGTGGGTGTGCGAGTTACGCGACACGACGAACTTCTCGACCCGGTTGAGGTACTCGGTGAACGGGTTGCCGTCGGTCTGGTGCGGCCAGAACGCGGCCATGTTGTCGTAGGTGCGGCGGCCGAACAGCATCGCGCCGCCCGAATCCATGCCAACGCCCATCTCGACGGCGAGGGCCTCGTCGTTGCCGGCGAGCGCCCACCCCCCGTAGGGGAAGTCGCCGCGCGTGTCTTCAGCCGCCGACATCGGTGCCTGCATCACGCCATCGAGCGACACATTGTTGTTGACCGTGATCCTGCGCATGCCTTCATCATGTGACGCGCCGCCGACATCCGCGAGTGGTTTGGGCGCGGGTGGAGGACCGCAGCGGCGAGGACGGAGCGGCAAGATCGCCGCGGGCGCGCGGGGGTTGCTCATGCAGACTCGGTGCCGAAGTGCCGAAGTGCCGAAGTGCCGAAGTGCCGAAGTGCCGAAGTGCCGAAGTGCCGAAGTGCCGGGTCCGTACTCGCACCGCACCCGCCGACGCTGTCACCGGCCCGCCCTGTGGATAACCGACGCTGATCCCTGTTCGCCTCGCCTAGGGTAATCGCCATGCCGACCTCTCGTCCGAAGCGCCGAACGCCCCGCCGTCTCGGCGCTGCGCTCGCCGCGGCAGGCGCGCTCGCGCTCATGCTCACGGGCTGCGTCGGCGCCCCCACGCCGACCCCCACCCCTACTCCGACCGAGGCGGCGCCGATCTTCGCCTCGGATGAGGAGGCGCTCGCCGCGGCTGAGGCGGCGTACTCGACTTTTGAGGATGTGTCCAGGGCCGTCGCTGCGGATGGCGGCCAGAACGACCATCGCATTGAATCGCTCGTCACATCGGACTACCTCCCTGAGCTGAAGGGCGACTTCATGCAGTATCGCGAAGCAGGCATTCACATTGAAGGCGCGGTCGCGCTCGACACGTTCTCATTGTCCGAGAACGCACAAGTCGGTGACGCGGCAACTGTATCGATTTACGTATGTCGAGACGTCTCGGGCATTCGAGTGCTTGACGCGAGTGGTGCAGATGTGACTCCGCCGGATCGGAAAGATCGGAGCCCGCTCGTCGCATTCCTCGTCGGCACTTCAGCCGAGGAACTGCTTGTGGACAAGGTGGAGCTTTGGCCAGGCGACGACTTTTGCTAGTAGGTGGCGCGGCGGCGGGTCTGATTCTCGCGCTGACCGCGGCGCCACCCGCGAATGCATGCACGCCGTCGCAGGGCTTTGTGGGCTGCCATCCGAACACTTCCGGAACTATTCAACCGGATCGCGTGATCATCGATGCACTTGTCCAAGACGACGAACGATCCGAGGTTAGCGACGGCGGCGGCGGCGACGGTGATGGCACAGCGACTGAGCCCCCGCCGCGGGGCGTTGTCGATGTGTGGTCGGGGCCCGGCTGGGAGCAGTTGTGCGGCGCGAACTTCCAGACGGGCTGCTCCCGCCCGTCGTCGCCGACAGCGCCGCCACCGACGCCGGCGCCGGGCGCGCCCGCGGTGACGCTGCGAGACATCGCGTCGTTCCGACCGGCGGAGCCGAGCGATGTGATGGAGCCGAACGGGTGGGCGGTCGTCGGACTTCCGGCGAACTTCGTCGCAGAAGCTAGGCCCGAAGTCGTGTCGGGCACGCTGCTCGGGCAGCCCGCCGATGTGCGGTTCACGCCCGTCGGGTACCGGTGGGTGCACTCCGATGGGACGACCGTCACCAGTCCATCGCCCGGGGCGACATGGAGTGCGCTCGGAGTCGCCGAGTTCACGCCGACCGACACCAGTCACGTGTACGCAGCGAGCGGGGAGTACACCGTCACGCTCCGGGTTGCGCTCGCTGCCGAGTACCGGTTCGCCGGGTCGGGCTGGCTGCCGATCGCGGGCACCCTCACCATCGACGGCGCCTCGCAGCGAGTACTCGTCGGAGAGGTCGACACCGTGCTCACCGTCGGCGACTGCACGGCCTACCCCTCGAGCCCCGGCTGCTGAGTTGCAGCGCCTCGCTCTGCGCCACCTCCGTGGCCTCTGCGCCAATTGAACTGGCGCAGAGGGTGCCGACGTGGCGCAGATACGGCCCAGAGCGGTGAGCGGTGAGCGACGAGCGGTGAGCGGTGAGCGGCGGCGCGCGGGCCGCCGCTACCGCCAGATGAACGGCGGATGCGCCGCCACCACCTCATCGGCGGCCACGAGCCGCGCCAGCTCAACAGCGCCATCGAGCGGCCCACCCGCCGGCTCCACGAGCGTCGCGTCGGGCGCGATGCGTGCGAACGCTTCCGCGAACGCAGCAGTGAACGCGGCGCCTGAGGCGAACACCCCACCGACCCCAGCCGCGCGGGCCGGAAGCGCGGGATCGAGCGCCGCAGCGAGCGTGCCCGCCACGAGGGCGCCCGCGGTCGCCATGATGCGCGTGGCCACGTCATCGCCGACCGAGGCGAGGCCCGCGACATCCGCCGCGAACCCCGCGAGCACCGCGCCGCGGTCGTCGCGCGTATAGAGCTGCGACGGCCAGGTCGGCGCCGGGCCGAACCGCGACACCGCGGCCGAGAGCAGGGCAGGGGCATCCGTCGTCACGCCATCGTGAGTCTGAATGGCCGCCTTCAGCCCCTCGATGCCGATCCACGCCCCCGAGCCGCGATCGTCGTAGAGGTGACCCCAGCCGCCGACGCGACGCCACACATCGCGAAAGTCGGTGCCGATCGCGATCGAACCCGTGCCGACGGCGACGACGGCACCGGCGGAACCGCCGAGCGCTCCGAGATGCGCGGTGACCGCGTCGATCGCGAGCGCGACAGGTGCACCCGCCGACGCACTCAGGGACGCGAGCGACGCCGCCGGAGAGACGACGAGCGACGCGAGACCGGTCGCACCGATGCCGACACCCGCCAGCGCGGCATCAGGTCGTTCGGCCCGTACGCGCTCGATGAGCGAGGCGATCACAGGCAACGCGGAGCTTCCATTCGGTGAAATGGACACCGGCTCGGCCTCGAACAGGTGGCGAGTGCCGACCGCGGCGCCGGCACCGCCGGCACCGCCGGCACCGCCGGAAACCGGCTCGAGCGCCGCCCGGCTCCCCGAGCCGCCGATGTCGATGCCCAGCACCCAATCCGCACGCTTGGAAGTTTCTTGCAAAATTGCGCTCATTCCTGAATACTACTTCCAGAGTCACCACCCTGTACGGATCACCAGTCTGATCCAGAACCACAGCCCGGGCACGTCCTGCCCCCAAGTTTCAATGAGGAGACCAACCCTATGAACAAGCGCTCCCTCCCGATCGTCGCGCTCGGCCTCACGGCCGCGCTGGCGCTGACCGCGTGCGCCGGCGGCTCCGACGACACCGCCGGCGGCGGGGTCGACGCCGAAGGCCAGACGCTCACCGTCTGGATCATGGAAGGCACCAACCCCGAATCCGAGGCGTTCTTCGACTCGGTCGGCGAGGCGTTCACCGAAGAGACCGGCGCCGAGCTCGACGTCGAGTTCGTGCAGTGGGCCGACGCCCACGACCGCTTCGTCACCTCGATCGCGGGCGGCACCACGCCCGACGTCGCCGAGACCGGCACCACCTGGACCGCCGAGTTCGCCGACGCCGGCGCGCTCGCGCCCATCGGCGAATTCGTCGACGAGGCAGGTCTGGGCGACGACCTCGTCGAGGGCCTCGTCGAGTCGGGCACCTACGAGGAAGAGCTCTACGGCATGCCGTGGTACGCCGGTGTGCGCTCGCTCGTCTACCGCGCCGACATCTTCGAGGAGCTCGGCCTCGAGGCGCCGACGAGCTGGGACGAGATCGTCGCCGCGGGCGAGGCCATCAAGGCCGCGCACCCCGACATGATGCCGTTCGCCGTTCCGGGCGACGCCGAGTTCCCCGTGTACCCGTGGGTCTGGGGTGCCGGCGGCGAGGTCGCGACGCAGGAGGGCGACGAGTGGGCCTCAGGTCTCGACAGCGCGGAGTCGCAGGAGGGCATCGGCTTCTACACCGGCCTCGCCACCGAGCACGGCTTCTCGTCGGCCGGCGCCACCACGTGGAAGGAGACCGACGTGCTCGACAACTTCGCGCAGGGCAACGTCGGAATGGCCCTGATGGGTTCGTGGACGCCCGCGGCGATCGTCGAGAAGAACGCCGAGCTCGAGGGCAAGTTCGCCGCGACGCCGATCCCCGGCAAGGACGGCGGCATCGCTCCGTCGGTGCTCGGCGGCTCGCACCTCTCGATGTTCGAGACGGCAGAGAACAAGGAACTCGCGTGGGAGTTCGTCGAGCTCATGACGACGGGCGAGTTCGCCGACCAGTGGGGCCAGCAGTCGGGGTACTTCCCCGGCCAGGCGTCGCTGCTCGCCGAGACGATGGAGTCGGATGACCCGCTCGTCGCCCCGTTCGCCACGCAGCTCGTCGAGGGCGGCGGCACGGTGCCGGTGACCCCGAAGTACGGTGCAGTGCAGGCGAAGAAGACCACCAACACCGCCATCCAGGCGATCCTCTCCGGGCAGAAGACGGTCGAACAGGCCACCGCTGACGCCGCCGCGGAGATGAACGAGATCATGAACGGCTGATCGAGTGACCAACACCCTTCAGGCGCCGTCGGTCGCGCAGGGAGCCCCGGCTCCCCGCGCGGCCGGCGGGCCCGGCCGCACCAAGAACCTCCTGACCCGTACCAGGCCGTGGCTGCTCCTGGCACCCGCACTCGCCGTGCTCGCGGTGCTGCTGCTCTGGCCGCTCGTGCGGGTGTTCCTCTTCTCACTGCAGGACTACGGGCTGCGCGAGATCGTCTCGGGCGAGCCCAACTGGATCGGCCTCGCCAACTTCGGCGAGATCTTCACGAGCCCCGAGCTGTACACCGTCGTACTGCCCAACACCGTGGGCTTCGCGGTCCTGGCCGTCGCGGGCACCGTCGCCCTCGGCACCGCCGTCGCCGTGCTGATGGCCGCGCTCGGCCCCTTCTGGCGCACCGTCGTCGGCAGCGCCATCATGATCGCCTGGGCGATGCCCGCGGTCACCGGCACCTACGTCTGGGTGTGGATCTTCGACGCCGACCGCGGCATCTTCAACGAGACCCTGCAGGCGCTCGGGCTGCAGGATGAGCCCGTCAACTGGTTCACGAACCGCTACACCTTCTACGCGATCGTGCTGCTCAACGTCATCCACCACGGCTTCCCGTTCGTGGCGATCACGATCCTCGCCGGTCTGCTCGGCGTGCCGAAAGAGATGCTCGAGGCCGCCGAGATGGACGGCGCGGGCGCATGGCGCCGGTTCTGGCGCATCATCGTGCCGAACCTCAAGCAGGTGTTCGCGGTCGTGATCATCCTGTCGACCATCTGGGACTTCAAGGTGTTCGCGCAGGTCTACCTGATGCCCGGCGGCGCGGGCTCGAACCGCGAGGCGCTGAACCTCGGCGTCTGGTCGTACGTCGAGTCCTTCGGGCAGAACCGCTACGGCTTCGGTTCGGCGATCGCCGTGCTGCTGACCCTCGTGCTGCTCGCCATCACCGTCGTGTACGTGCGCACCATGCTGAAGGAGGACGAGCTGTGAGCGTCTCCACCACGAATACGACGGCGGATGTCGCAGTGAGCGCCCGCCCCGAGGCATCCGTCACTCCCGCCGTACGCACGAGCCGACGTTCGGCCCGCAAGACCCGCTCGGCCGCGGGCAAGGCCGTGCTCGTCGTGCTGCTGCTGGCATTCACCCTGTTCCCCGCGTTCTGGATGCTCTCGAGCGCGTTCGACTCCAAGGCCGGCACCGGCGGCCAGCAGTTGCTGCCGCGCGAGTTCACGCTCGACAACTTCGCCTACGTGCTCACCGAGGGCGGCTTCGACGTGTTCCTGCGCAACTCGGCGATCGTCGCGCTCGTCACGGTGCTCGCGAGCGCCGTGCTCGCCCTGCTCGCCTCGGTCGCGGTCGCCAGGTTCCGCTTCAAGTTCCGCACGGCGATGCTGCTGATGATCCTCATCGTGCAGATGGTGCCGCTCGAGGCGCTCGTCATCCCGCTGTTCGTGCAGGTGCGCGATCTGCAGTTGCTGAACACCCTGCTCGGGCTGATGGTCGTGTACGTGGCGCTCTCGCTGCCGTTCGGCATCTGGATGCTGCGCGGCTTCGTCGCCGCAGTGCCCGTCGAACTCGAGGAGGCCGCGTACCTCGACGGCGCGAGCTGGGGTCGCATGTTCCGGTCGGTCATGCTGCCGCTCGTGATGCCGGGCCTGGTCGCGACATCCGTCTTCTCGTTCATCACCGCGTGGAACGAGTTCATCTTCGCGATGACGCTGCTCGGCGGCGCGTCCGAGAACTACACCGTCGCGATCGGGCTCAAGCAGTTCTTCGGCGAGCACTCCAACGAGTGGGGCTACATCATGGCCGCCTCGACGATCATCACGATCCCCGTCATGATCTTCTTCGTCATCGTGCAACGCCGCCTCTCGAGCGGCCTGGTCGCGGGAGCGGTCAAGGGATGACCGCCGCAGACGACCGGGCGCTGCGGGCGCTCGTGGGCGGGGTGCTGTGGCCGGGATTCCTCGGCCGCACCGTTCCCGACTGGCTTCGACGCGAGTTCGACGAGGGTCTCGCAGGTGCGGTGCTGTTCGCGCACAACCTCCACGCTGAAGGTGGGTTGAGGAGCGACGAAGGAGCGTCTCGAAGCCGGATGTCCCTCGCCGCAGATCTTCGCGGCATCCGCCCGTCGCTGCTCGTGGGCATCGATGAAGAGGGCGGCAACGTCACTCGCGTCGACGCGGACTCGGGCTCGACCCTGCCGGGAGCCGCGCAGCTCGGGTACCTCGACGACCTCGCCGTGACCGAGGCGGTCGGACAGCACCTCGCCGACCGGTCGCTCGCCGTCGGCGCGAACGCCGTGCTCGGCCCGGTCGCCGACGTCAACACCGACCTCCGCAACCCCGTGATCGGGGTGCGCTCGTTCGGCGAGTCGCCCGAGCTCGTCGCCCGGCACACCGTCGCCGCACTGCGCGGCATCCAGTCGGCGGGCGCAGCCGCGTGCGTCAAGCACTTCCCGGGGCACGGCGACACGCACCTCGACTCGCACCACGCGGCGCCGGCGCTCACGATCGGGCTCGACGAGCTCGAGCGGGTGCACCTGGCTCCGTTCCGGGCGGCGATCGACGCGGGCGTCGCGATGGTGATGACCGCGCACATCATCGTGCCGGCATGGGGCGACGCGCCCGCGACGCTCAACCCCGTGGCCCTCGGCCATCTTCGCAGCATGGGTTTCGAGGGCGTCATCGTGACCGACGCGCTCGACATGGCCGCGGTTCGCAAGACCGTCGGCGCAGGCCCCGGGGCCGTGCAGGCGCTGCTCGCCGGTGCCGACCTGCTCTGCATCTCGAACCCGGCGAACCTCGGCGCGGCCGCGGCGCCCGATCAGGACGTGCGCGACTTCCGCGAGGTACAGCACGCGATCTTCGACGCGCTCGACGCCGGCACACTGCCCGTCGAGGCACTCGAGCGCGCGGCACGCCGGGTGCGCGCGCTCGCCGATTCGGTGGCCCGGTCGGCCGTCGGTGAACGGATGTCCCTCGATGCGCCGCTCGTCGCACGCGATGCGATCAGCGTCGAGGGACCGGTGCCTGCGAAGCCGGGCCCGCGCACCGTGCTCGACGTGCGCGGCCGCTCGACCCTCGCGGTCGACAGTGATCGCGACTACGTCGAGTCGACGCTGGCCGCCGGCGGCACAGTGCTGCGGGGCGACGCGGCGGTGCCGGGATCGGGTTCGCTCGTCGTGCTCGTCGATGCCGTGGGCGTGCCCGGGCCTCAGCTCGACCGGGTCGCGAACATCGCACGCATCCGACCCGATGCGATCGTCGTCAACGCCGGCATGCCGGGCGCCGCGCTGCCGCTCCCGACCCTGCACGTGCGTGCCGCGAGCCGCCTCGCGGCCGAGGCGGCTCGCGACCTGCTCGACTCGGGAGCACCCGCGTGATCGTGCTGTCACTGCAATCGGGCACCTCTGCCGACGGCATCGATGTCGCCGTCGTCGAGTTCGCCCTGAGCGGGTTGAGGAGCGACGGAGGCGCTGGCGCGCCTCCTCAACCCACCGGGGTCGCGATGACCTGCCTGCACGCCGAGACCGTCGCCTGGGAGCCCGGCCTCCGCGCGCAGATCCTCGCGGTCGCCGCGGGCGAGGCCCTCGATGCGGGCGCCTGGACCCGGCTCACCACGCGACTCGGTCAGGCGTTCGCCGAGGCCGCGGCACGGGGCATCCGCGAATCGGGCGTCGTGCCCGGCCTCATCGTCTCGCACGGCCAGACCGTGTACCACTGGGTGGAGTCCGGGCACGCCCGTGGCACCCTGCAGCTCGGAGAGCCCGCGTGGATCACCGAGCGCACGGGTGTGCCCGTACTCTCCGACGTGCGCATGGCCGACATCGCCGCGGGCGGTGAGGGCGCGCCGCTCATGGCCGCCTTCGACCGCGCCTGGCTGGGTGCCGACGCGCGCGCCGAGGGCCGCAGCATCGCCACGGCCAACCTGGGGGGCATCGCGAACGTGCAGCTCATCGGCACCGACGGTGACGTCGTCGCGTTCGACAGCGGACCGGGCAACTGCCTGATCGATGCGGTCGTCGACCGGCATTCCCGCGGCGTCGACGGCTTCGACGACGGCGGGCGCCTCGCCGCGGCGGGACGCGTGCACGACGGTCTGCTCGAGCAATTGCTGCAGCATCCGTACTTCGCGGCGCCGACGCCGAAGTCGACCGGGCGCGAGACATTCGACCTCGGACTCGTCGACGCGGCGATCGTCGCATCGGGCGCGTTCGGGCTCGGCGTGCACGACCTCGTCGCGACGCTCACCGAGCTCACCGCGCGCAGCGTCATCGAGGCGATCACGACCGAACCGTCCGAACCGCCCGCGGCACTCATCTGCTCGGGTGGCGGCACCCTGAACCCGGTGCTGATCGCACGGCTCACGACGCTCGGCGCCGAGCACGGCATCGCCGTCGAGTCGAGCGCCGATCGCGGCATCGACCCCGCGTTCAAGGAGTCGCTGCTCTTCGCGTTCCTCGGGTACTGCAGCTGGCACGGGGTGCCGTTCGCGCTCGCGCGCGATGCGCCCGCCCGCGTGCTCGGGCGCCTCTCGGCGGGCCCGGGGCCACTTCGACTTCCCGAGCCGCTCGCGGCCGGGACATCCGTCACCATCGCCCGCGTCGATCGCATCGATCGCATCGAACGCGGCGAACCCATCGAAACCGGGGGAGGGGCCCGATGACACCCGCACCGAAGCAGTCGCCCGAACATGTCGCGCTGCGCGACCTGCTCGGCGAACTCTCGACCGAGCGAGTCAACGAGGAGTACGCGGGCTTCGATCTGCTCTCGACCGAGTCGCAGCTCGTGGCGATGCAGGAGGAGAGCGCGCAGGCGGTCGCCGCCGTGTCGGAGGCCGCACCGCAGATCGCTGCCGCGATCGACGCGATCGTCGCACGACTCCGCGGCGGGGGTCGGCTGGTCTACGCCGGCGCAGGCACCGCAGGGCGCATGGGGGTGCTCGACGCGAGCGAGATCCCGCCGACGTTCGGCACCGACCCCGCGCTCGTCGTGGGGGTCATCGCCGGCGGCGAGGTCGCGCTGCGCTCGGCGGTCGAGGACGCCGAGGACGAGCCGGCCCGCGGCGCGGCCGACCTCGAGGCGATCGGCCTCGGCCCCGACGACGCGCTCGTCGGCATCTCGGCGTCGGGACGCACCCCGTACGTGCTCGGCGGCATCGAGTACGCGCGCCGCGCCGGGGCGCTGACGGTGGGCTTCGCGTGCAACGCCGACTCGGCGATCGGTGCGGCCGCCGACCTCGTGATCGAGACCGTCGTCGGCCCCGAGATCGTCGCCGGGTCGACGAGGCTCAAGGGCGGCACAGCGCAGAAGCTCGTGCTCAACGCGATCTCGACGATCGCGATGGTGCGGCTCGGCAAGGTGCACGGCAACCTCATGGTCGACGTGCGCGCCACGAATGCCAAGCTCCGTGCGCGCGCGGAACGGATCGTCATGCAGGCGACCGGGGTCGATGCCGCCGCGGCGTCGTCGGCCCTCGTTTCGGTCGACGGCTCGGTCAAGGCGGCGATTCTCGTCACCCTGACCGGGGTCGCACCCGAAGTCGCGCTCGCGCGCCTCGCCGCAGAGGATGGAGTGCTGCGGGATGCTATCTCCAGCGTGCAGGAACCGATCCTGACGCAACCCGACCACCGATCGAGGAGCCGATAGATGACGGCGAACGTGCTCTCCGCCGCCCGTGAGGCGCTGCCGCGCCTCAGCTCGTCGGAAGCGCGTGTCGCCGAGGCGATCATCGCCGACCCGCACCTCGTCGTCGACCTCACGATCACCGACCTCGCGCGCGTGTGCGGCACGTCGCTCTCGACGGTCGCGCGATTCTGCCAGACGCTCGGCTACTCGGGCTACCGGGAGTTCCGCATGGAGGTCGCGAGCGCGGTGAGCCGCGAGGCCGCCGAGCGCGAGCGCTTCGGCCTCGCGAACTCCGACATCGACCCGCTCGACAGCGCCGAAGACGTCGTCGCGAAGATCGCGTTCCACGAGGTACTGGCCATCGAGCAGACCGTCGAGGGGCTCGATACAGCGGTGCTCGACGGGGTCGTCGAGGCGATCGTCGGCGGCGCCCACGTCGACCTCTACGGGTTCGGCGCGAGCGGGCTCACGGCGCAGGACCTGCAGCAGAAGCTCGCCCGCATCGGCATCTCGGCCTTCTGCTCGGTCGATGTGCACCTGGCCCTCGTCTCGGCGGCGCTGCGGAAGCCGAGCGACGTCGCGATCGGGATCTCGCACTCGGGGCTCACGACCGAGACGACGCATACGCTCGGCGTCGCGCGTGACGCGGGCGCCACGACGGTGGCGATCACGAACTCGCCGGACTCGCCGGTCGCCGAACTCGCCGACTTCGTGCTCACGACGCATGCGCGCGAGTCGAGCTACCGCATGGGCGCGATGTCGAGCCGCATCGCCCAACTGGCCCTCGTCGACTTCCTGTTCGTGCGCATCGCCCAGCGCCGCGGCGACGACGTCACCGAGCCCCTGCAGCGCACCTTCGAGGTCACGAAGACCCACCGCATCAACGGCAGGCGCGCGGGCGACCGCCGGGCGAACGGCGACGCGCCGCGGGAGTAGCGCGGTCGCCGCCCGCGCTGCGGGTGTCGCGCGTGGCGGGCGTGTGCGGACTTTGGGCGAGCGTACGGGGCACGATCGCGCCAATGCGCGCCATCGCGCACTGCGGCGCCGGGGTGCCGGCCATCCGTGTGCGTGTCCCGGTGGCGGAACGGGGTGCCGGCCATCGCGCGGTGCCCGAGTGCCCGAGTGCCCGAGTGCCCGAGTGCCCGAGTGCCCGAGTGCCCGAGTGCCCGAGTGCCCGAGTGCCCGAGTGCCCGAGTGCCCGAGTGCCCGAGTG